>JAJEAU010000008.1 GCA_022824185.1 Dehalococcoidia bacterium | reverse complement strand
TTCAACCGCCGTCGAGCAGAGGATGCTGCCAAGGGCCGGGAGACCGCACGTGGAGCCACCGGACGTCTACTCTTGCCCATCACAAGAGGGAGGCTACAGAGCGAGAGGATCCCGCGAGGGTGAATCGAAGGAAACCGGCGTGTTCCGAACGGCGATGCCCATCGCCGTGCCGAACTCCATGCACGCGGTCTGGCAACGCGTGCCGCGGCTGGTATCGGGAGCTAGCGGTCTCGCACACCGCTTTGCGCAGCAACTGACCCCTCTCCGGGGTCGACCTCTTCAATCCGAAGAGGCGATGGAGAGGGAAGGAGCTCGGAAGTCAGCGCTGACCTCCGAGCTCAATGAAGGGCAAGGCCCGAAAACCAACCACATGCCCAAATAACCGAAAAACAAACCAAAAACATCCCAGCCACCCCATGTGGCCTTTTAAACGCGCCAACCCTCAAACCCAATTCCCCTCCCCCAATCGCAGTGCCAGCCACCACCCAAATTGACAAGAATCACCACCTCAAATTACCATTACTCTGTTGCGCGCCTTTGCCGCGTCTCAGCCCGTTTGTGGATCCCGAAATCATGCTCTTCAACGTATCGGCCCTGCTGACCGGTTCGGTAGGAGATGAGATCAAATTCCACTTCGCCGACGAGACCATTGAGATCGAGGACCTCCTCTACCGGGAGGTCGAGGCTCGAGGCAAATTGATGCGCACCGATAGAACCGTCTTCGCCGACCTGAAAGTAAAAGCCGTCGCTGACGCCGAATGCTCTCGGTGCCTAGTCGATACTGACATACCAATCAGCATCAACTTCACCGAAGAATTCCGCCCCATCAACGCCGACCTGATGCAAAGTCATCGCAACTGGTTCGACGAATTCGGAACAGACGAAATTGACGAGGCGTTGACCATAGATTCAACAAACACGCTGGACATATCCACCGCACTCTGGCAGGCACTCAGCGCAGCGATGCCCATGAACCCCTTGTGCAACACAGACTGCAAAGGACTGTGCTCCGGATGCTCCGCCGACCTCAATAACAAAATCTGCCGCTGCAGCGCAGACAGGTCACCAGCACTGAATCTCATCCAATAATCCCCCTCCCAATAACCCCATCGTGGTAGGTGACATGCCCCCGCTTCCCAAGAAAAAACACACCCGAGCACGCAAAGGCAACCGAGCCGCTCATCACGCCATCGGCCTACCCACTCTTGTGCGCTGCACACAATGCAACATCCGCATCCCACCGCACCGCGTATGCCGCGAATGCGGCTACTACAAGGGCCGTATCGTCAAAGGAAAATGGCCCCTCGCCGAGGTTTACCCCATCGAAGAAGAAAACGGGTAAACTATATCCCGCACACTACGTGAATCATTCACGAGATTCGGTTTTCTAGATCCCCAAGTCGGGCATCCATATCGGAGACCAAGATGACTGCCACCGCAACAGAGTCAAAATCCACCGCCTACGTATTCCCCGGACAGGGATCACAAGCAGTCGGAATGGGCAAGGACCTATTCCTAAACTCAAGGGCCGCTCGAAACGTCTTCGAAGAAGTCGACGAAACCCTCGGTCGCAAACTCAGCGATGTCATGTTCGAAGGTCCCGCCGAAGACCTTACCCGCACCGAGAACGCCCAACCCGCAATCCTCACCACATCCATCGCCGCATGGCACGCCTTAGAGGAAGCAGCCGACTCCGTCGCCATCCCCGACATGACCGCCGGTCACAGCCTCGGTGAATACTCCGCCCTCGTCATCGCCGGTGTCCTCTCTGTATCCGACGCCGTCAAACTCGTTTGCGAGCGAGGTCGACTCATGCAACTCGCATGTGACGAGCGCCCAGGCGGCATGGCCGCCCTTATCGGTATCGACGAGGTAACAGCCGCCGAAATCTGCCGAGAAGCGGGAATCGAAATCTCCACTGTCAACACCCCCGAGCAGATCATCATCGCAGGCGAACACCGTGGGCTAGCGGTCGCCCTCGACATGGCATCTGCCCGTGGCGCCAAGAAAGCCATCCCGCTGAGCGTAGGCGGAGCATTCCACTCCGGCCTCATGTCACCAGCGCAGGCCGGCCTCAACGAAGCCATCGAGTCCGTCCAGTTCAACGACCCACTGGTTCCGGTGATCGGAAACGTCGACGCCAAACCTCTTCGAACCGCCGAAGAAGTCAAGAGCGAACTCCGCCGCCAGCTTACCTCCTGCGTCCAGTGGAGCAACGGCGTTCAACACATGCTCGCCAACGGCGTCAACGAGTTCGTCGAACTCGGAAACGGCAAGATCCTCAGCGGCATGATACGTCGCATCGAGCGTCGCGCAAAAGTCGTCAACATCGCCGAGTACGACACCGCCTGCGAATACGCCGTCGCGGCCTGACCCTCGGCCAAAAGCCTAACCGTTCACCGGCTAGGGAGGCGGAGCAAATGACCACGCAACCGCCCCGATCCGCACAGGACACCCCATGGCTATCCGCCGTCGCATCCGAACGCGCACAGTCTTGGTCTTCTAGCGCCGCCATCATCGACGCCGAAACCCCCGATTTCGCCGCCATCCCTCGCGACAAAACCGGCGCCCGTGCCACCGCGATCCTCGCCCTTTACGAGTCCGACCTCACCAACCGCCCAGCGTTGCAATGTCTCGAATGGATCGCCAACGAAATTCGCCTCAGCAAAAAACTCCGCCAATTCGCGTTCTCCCTAACATCCGAAACTGAGAAACGCCGAGCCGAAATAGACCGCCGTCTCGACCGTTACTCGCGGCGATCAACCATGGCCGACATCCTCCCCGTTTTACGCAACATCCTCCGCATCGCCATCGTCGAGATGGAACTGTTTCCGCAAACCCGCACAGCCGTCATCATCAGCGAGGCCGTCAAACTCGCCCAGACTTTCGACACCGAAGGCAGCGGTCGCTATGTCAACGGTATTCTGGGCGCCATGGCACGCGACACAGGCCGAAAGTAGCGACGGCAGTCAGGTATATAATTGAACTCGCGTCTCCAACAAATGACGCAACGGAAAACGCGCGAACAATCAAGCTCGGGGAAGCGAACGACGATGTCAACAATTTTGGATCGAGTGCGGACGATAACCGCCGAAAAGTTGAGCGTGGACGAGGCCGACATCACCCCGGAATCGTCATTCACCGAGGATCTCGATGCTGACTCGTTGGACGTGGTTGAACTCATCATGGCTTTCGAAGAAGAGTTCAGCACCGACGACAACCAGGTTGAAATCTCCGACGACGACGCTGAGACCATCGAGACCGTCCAAAATGCGGTCGACTACCTTGAAGGCAAAGGCGTCACCGGTTAATCCTTCACCGGATAACCCAAACCCGTCAACAACGCGACACCAAAGTCGCGTGTTCCCAAAGACGATAATCGGAGCGGCGCAGGCATCGACAACCTTCGCCGCTCTATCTTTTGTTCGGGAATCAAAAGCCATGCGGTGGTAGCCTTGGATTCCGAAATGGCAGATGAAACACCCAAGCACGCCGCCGCATCCGATCAACTCGCCGCCATCGTCGCTGAAGTCGCCGCCTGCCAAAAGTGCCCACTGGCACAAACCCGCACCAACACCGTACCGGGCGAAGGATCCCCAACCGCCGAGATCATGTTCGTCGGCGAAGGCCCCGGCGCTGAAGAAGACAGAACCGGGCGCCCATTCGTTGGAAGAGCCGGGAGATTCCTCGACGAGTTGATCGAATCCCTCCCGATGCGCCGCGAGGACGTCTACATCGCCAACATCGTCAAATGCCGACCGCCCAACAACCGCGATCCCGAACGCGCCGAGGTCAACGAGTGCTCCAACTACCTCCGGCGACAGATCGACATCATCGATCCGCTCGTAATCGTGCCGCTCGGCCGTCACGCTCTTGGTTGGTTTATGCCTGACCTCCGGATCACCGCAAGCAACGGCAAGATATTCCGTTACGACAACCGAGTGTTGATGCCGCTACTGCATCCATCATCCGGCCTCCGCAACCCTGAACACGCGCGCATGCTCCGTGAGAGCATTCACAATCTGCGAGACGCCATACTCGAAGGCATCCGTTTCCGGCGGGAAGTTTCCCAACCCGCACCACCTTCAACAGCCGAACCCGAACCAGAGCCAATGCCACCAGCACTCTCGCCGCAAACACAGATCGTCGAAGAGGCTGAAATAGTCGCGGTCGCCGCAACCGAGGAGCCAGACTCCTCTACCCAACCCGCTGTCAATCTTTTCGAACGGCCACAATCAGACGAAGAAGTCCAGGCCGAACTGAAACGCCAACGTGCCATCGAAGAGGCACAGGAAGCGTCCGAGAACGAAACTGAATCCGTAGAAGTCGATGACCGGCAGTTCTCATTCTTCTAATCTCGATCCTCTCCGAAGAACTCCCAAGGATGAAACATGGTAGATAACGATTTTGAATACGGCGATTCTGCGGTACGGGTCATTCCACTAGGTGGACTCGGCGAAGTCGGCATGAACATGATGGTCATCGAAACCGACGATGACCTGTTGATTATCGACTGCGGTGTTCAATTCCCCGAATACAGTACTCCCGGGATTGAGCGTGTCATCCCGAACATGGAGTACATCCGCCAGAATCGCGACCGTGTCAAAGCCGTCCTCATCACCCACGGCCACTTGGACCACATCGGCGGGATACCGCACCTGATGCGAATCGTCAAGGCGCCGATCTACGCGCCTCGTTTCGCCGCAGAGATGATCCGACGAGAACTCAAAAAATCCGGTGGGCGGGATCTTGCAAATGTTCAGGTCAACACCGTCAGACTAGAACGCGACTATCGCTTTGGCGAGTTCGGTGTGCAATGGATTAGCGTCTGCCACAGCATCCCCGACTCTTGCAGCATCTACCTCGACACCCCGCAAGGAGGAATCCTCCACACTGGCGACTTCAAATTCGACAACGAACCGATGCTCGGTTTGCCTACCGACTATCAAGCTCTGAGCGAAATCGGGCAGCGCGGCGTCCGCTTGCTTCTGTCAGATTCCACCAACGCTCAAGACGACGGTGCAGCGGCGTCCGATCGCATCGCCGCCGAGGCGCTCTACCGCGTAATCGCCGAAGCCCGCGGCCGCGTGATCATCGCCAGTTTCTCCACGCAGGTCGCAAGAGTTCAGATGGTCGTCGACGCAGCCTATGAACTCGGACGAAGAGTCGCCATCATTGGCCGTAGCATGATCGAAAGCACCAAGCTCGCGCAAGAGGTGGGCCACCTCCACATCCCAGACGGCATCAACGTCTCCGTCGCTGAGGCCAATAGCCTACCCGACGATGAGGTCATCATCATGACCACAGGTAGCCAGGGCGAGTTCGAAGCTGGAATCTCCCGTATGGCGCGCGGCGACCACCGCGATATCAAACTGGTCGAAGAAGACACCCTAATCCTGTCCGCCAGAACCATCCCGGGTAACGAGATCGCGGTAAACGAGGTGTTAAACAACCTCGCACGTAGAAACGTCCGCGTCGTAACCGCAAGGTCCCGCCCCGTCCACGTCTCAGGTCACGCCAAACAGGACGAACTGAAGACGATGTTCAGCATACTCAGGCCCGAACACTTCACCCCAGTCCACGGTGAGTATCGCATGTTGAAGGCGCACCGCGAAATAGCGATCGACATGGGCGTCGCTGAAGAAAACGTGAATCTCATCCTCGACGGCGATGTCCTTGAACTTGACGTCGAAGGCGTCTCGGTAATCGACCGTGTGCCTGCTGGATACATCCTCATCCAAGGCCAAGGCGAATGGGACATCGATTCCAGCGTCATGGAGGAACGCAAGTCTTTGGCCAGCGACGGCGTCGTCATGGTGGCCATGGCACGTGAGGACGGTTTCCTTGTCGGCAGCCCGCGAATCGCCACCTCTGGTTTCATAGATACGTCAGATGAAGCCAGACTGATCCGAGATGCCTCGCAAGCGTTATCCCAAGCTATTGAACCAGTGTTGTCCGATCTCGTAGATTGGAATGAGATGGACCGATTAGTACGGGCCTGCTTGGGTCGTTTTTTCTATCGCAGAACCAAGCGAAGGCCGTTGATCTTGGTGACCGAAATTGAGCTTGAACCTGGACGCACTGACTGACAAAACCGGGCTTGAAGAAGAATCTCAAGCGCGGTCGACCGACCGTGAAGACGGAGAGAAGCACTCGGAAAATCCCAAACCGACCAAATCCAACGAATCGAGCCGCCTTGACGGAACAATCACCCACAAATCACTAATTCGTCACGCAGTCTTCTTTGTTCTATTCATCACAGCTGGAATCGCATCGTTCCTGTTTCGCGATGAAATCATGGCAAACGTGGGCTACGGCGCGCTGCCGTTGGGACTGTGGAGCGTTCTTTTTGTCTATCTCCTGATTACGCGTACGCGCTGGATCATCGGCCGATACCGCGAGACAATCTCCTCGATAATCGTCGTCGTCGGGGGATCGACCGTTTTGGGCATCTTCGATGCACCTCTCGGAGCTGCGTCGGGAGCCACCATGGGTGGACGTTTCGGCGAGATTCTCGCCCGCGAACCATGGGACTGGCATCGCTACGACCTGGTAGTTTGGCAACAGGCATTGGCTTGGGTGCGCGCCGGGGCGATTTTCACAGTCGGTGCAGCGCTTCAGTTCCCCAAGGTATTCGCCATCGGGTTCAAGACAGCTTGGATTGGACTGATGGTCATATTATCCGCAACCGCCAGCTTGTTCGTCGTAGTGGGCGATGCGTCAGCCACCATAGCGAAATCCCGCAAGACTTCAGACCCTAAATCTCCCGCGCCGCGCGATGATTTCGTGCCGAGCAATCTGTACGACTACGCGAAATCCCGCCGTCGAGACCACGATTTTGAACCGCACACCAGTGAATCGGCTACTCAATCCGAAGCGGTAGTAGCCGATGACGACGTAGTCATCATGGGAAACACAGTTGTTGTCGAAGAGGATGACAGGGAGGTCGGCGCTACCACATCGAATGACGATGAAGAGTGGCAGACAGTAGGTTCTGTTGCACCATTCATTACTTCCGATGAAGAAACAGAAGATCTCGACGATTTTATCGAAGTCGGCGGCGCGTTAGGCGAAACAACTGAGATCAGCGACGACGTCGTACCCGAATTCGAAACCGAATCGAACTTCGAGGATGTCGACGAAACTGTCAGTCAGGAAGCCGAAGAGGTGCTGGAGCAGATTACCTCGGGAGCTATGGTCGAAGCCGCCCTGCAGACGTTTCCATGGCACCTGCCGCCAACTGAATTCTTGACGATACCACCCAAGGGCGGCGTGGCGACCACTGAGATCAAGGCCACCAGTGACCTCATTGAGGAAACCCTCGCTGATCACAGCATCGCCGTGACTGTAGACCAGGTAAGGGTCGGCCCGACTGTCACGATGTATGGTCTGAAGCCCGGATGGAAGGGAAACAACACACGTTCAAACGCTCCGCGGCAACGCGTACGCGTCGACACCATCCTCAACCGCGAAAAAGACATAGCTCTGGCTCTTTCATCGCCTAACATTCGCTTCGAATCGGTTGTCCCAGGATCCTCAGTCGTCGGCATCGAAGTTCCCAATGCTCGACCCACGCCAGTCAACCTCCGCACCGTGATGGATTCACAGGAATGGGCCGAGTTTGTTCCGGACGCTGCATTGCCCGTTCCACTTGGGATGGGAAGCGGCGGAAACCCGGTGATGGCCGACTTCTCGAAGATGCCCCACACTCTAGTCGCCGGAGCTACCGGTTCGGGCAAGAGCGTGTGTATGAACACCATCGTCACCGGTCTCCTGATGACGCGTACACCCGTCCAACTCAGGATGGTGATGATCGATCCCAAGCGCGTGGAACTGACGCCGTATCAGGGAATCCCGCATCTCTACACTCCAGTCATCGTCGAACCCGAACTCGCCGTCAAAGCGCTGAAGGCACTCGTGAAGGAGATGATGGACCGCTTCTCAACGCTCGAAGCAGCCGGCGTGAAGAACATAAGCACCTACAACGAAAAGAACACGGTTAAAATGCCGTACTTGCTGATTCTCGTCGACGAGTTGGCAGACCTAATGCTCACGGCATCCAACGAGGTGGAACAGCTACTCGTGAGACTGGCACAGCTAGGACGAGCCACTGGCGTGCACCTTGTCGTCGCCACTCAACGGCCTTCTGTTGATGTCGTGACCGGGTTGATCAAAGCCAACTTCCCATCGCGTATCAGCTTCGCCGTCGGATCACAAGTCGACAGCCGGACCATCTTAGACGCCACTGGGGCCGATCGCCTCCTCGGCAAGGGCGACATGCTCTACAAGCCGATCGACCTTAGTCAACCCGTCCGTGTGCAAGGAGCATTCTTGGCGGAAGAAGAGATCGAGACGATCGTCGATTTTTGGAAAGAAGTTGGCGCACCGCCATTGCCCCAACTCAATGTCGACGATGCCGACGATGACGCCGACTTTTCGATGCCTGGCGTGTCAGGCGACAACGAGGATGCCCTCTTCATTCAGGCATCCACGATGGCAAAAAGCCAAAAGACGCTTTCGACATCACTGCTCCAGCGTCGCCTCCGAATCGGATATCCTCGTGCGGCGCGATTGATGGACGAACTGGAAGAGGCTGGCATCGTCGGTCCGGGAGAACCTGGGAAACCCCGACAAGTCATCGCAAATCTCTAAAGTCCCTTTAGCGCTCCTTGGTGCTGCACACCTGTCGACGCCTCACCTTTTTAAGTGACCGCTGAGGCGGTTTTAACATCGCGGCTATAAAATGCTGGGTATTGACCTGAGTACTTTGGCTCCCTCGGCGGATCAACTATTTATCTGTGACGATCAAACCCCTATACCCAGAATTCGGCGATGATTCAGACGATGCTGACGTTTTGGAGGTTGGGGAACAATCTCCCGTAGACCTTCAGGGCCAACTGACCAACTGCTTAGTCTGCGGCACGAACCTCAACGGTTCAAAAGAATTTCAACGCTTCCGCGTCTGCCCTAGTTGCGGATTCCATTACAACATTCCTGCTCGAGAGCGGATCGACGCTTTGGTCGATCCTGAAACCTTCGTCGAGACGCATCGTTGGATCACGTCCATCGACCCGTTGGTCTTTTCTCCCCGCGTTTCATACCAAGTGCGCGTACTCAATGATCAAGAACGCACCGGCCTTTCAGAAGCGGCAGTTACGGGATTTGGCGAGATCGGTGGTTCCCGTTGCGCCATCATCGCTATAGATTTCGGTTTCTTGGGCGGCAGCATGGGGTTGGTGGTTGGAGAAAAAGTGGCGAGGATGTTTGAAGATGCCGCCAAGCAGCGACTCCCAGTAGTCGCGTTTACCACCAGTGGTGGCGCAAGGTTGCAGGAGGGCGTCCTATCGTTGACGCAGATGGCGAAGACAGTCGCGGCATGCAAAACGCTCAATGAGCGCGGGTTACCGTTGATCACAGTTTTGGCGAACCCGTCCTCAGGCCAGATTCTGTCAAGTTTCGCTTCAATGGCCGATATACGCATCGGTGAACCGGGAGCGCATATAGCGTTTGCGTCGTTGGGCACACTCCGCGAGATCGAAGAATCTCACGACGTCGGTGACGACGCCAATGCAGAGGCGATGCTGGCACACGGGCACCTCGACATGGTTGTAGGCAGGCAACACCAGCGTGATCAACTCGCCACCCTCTTGGGTCTATTCGACAAAGGCGTTAAGGACGACGTGCAAACGCGGCGTCGTTCAATCCGCTACCGGCCTACGCGTCACGACGCATGGGAATCGGTGCGCCTGAGCAGGCGAGCCGACCGCCCCAGAGCGTCCCATTTCATCCCAACAGTGTTCCGCAACTTCGTTGAGTTGCATGGTGACCGTTTCAAGGCAGATGATGAAGGCGTGAAGATTGGCATGGGCTATCTGGGTATCTACCCCGTGATGGTCGTCGCTCAGGAACGGTTGATAGACGGGGACACGGCGGAGGGGAGCGACGAAGATGCATCCACGGCATCGTTTACCGAACATTTCGGTTACGCCGATTTGGATCGCGGCGGCATCGGCGTCGATGGCTTCAACAAAGCCCAAAGAGCAGCGAGGATGGCAGGCGACTTCGGTTTCCCATTGGTCGTTTTCGTAGACACACCAGGGCCCAAACTTGGCGTCACCGAAGAACTCAACGGTTTGGCCAGCGAAATCGCGGAAATGATCGACGTCATGTTGGGGATTGAAACCCCTGTCGTCTCCGTCGTCATCGGGGAGGGCGGATCTGAAGCCGCGTTAGCTTTTAGCATTGCCGACCGCCTCCTGATGTTGGAGAACACGATATACACCCCCATATCTCCCGAAGCTGGGGCAGCCACCGAGCTGCGCGATCGGACGCGAGCGCCAGAAGTTGCTCGCTCCCTTCGGATAACCTCTTCCGATGCTTACCACATGGGCATCGCCGATCGACTGATCGCGGAGCCAGAAGGCGGCGCAAATCGAAATCCTGTCGGCGCCGCACGAGCTTTGAGGCAAGTGTTGATCTCAGAGATTGGGCAGCTTAGACGTCGCAACCCTCGGGTGCTCGCGCGTCAACGCCGACGGCGGTATAGACACATCGGCGAATACGGTCCGCAATTCCGCGAGGCGGTCAGTTCAGAGTTGAATACATGGCGTTCAACCTTCAGCAGCCGTTGGCGGCGGGTATTCAGGGGCGACACCGGATCGGATACCGAGGATCCTTCGACGAAGTCCTGAACTGTGCTCGGCCTGCTATTGCAGTCCCCGTGATGCGCGATGTTAAGATTACGTCCATCGTCCGCGGCATCGTCTAATCAAACACGGCGCATGCATCCAATTTGCGGACACCGTTGCGCATCTGCGTATGCTTTCAGAAAGCGAAGAACCTGGCGAAAGTACGAGCGACAGACCGTGTCGCTGCAGTGAGGCGCGTGTTGTTGATGCCGTAGTCACCGAGGCCGCAGCGCGTGGTGTGGAGTTTCAAGATCCCTATGCCGCTTATGTGGACGCCCATTCGTTGATCGAACCCGGAGCGTGGATCGGTGCAGGATCTCAGATCTCTGGCAAATCACACATCGGGCGTGGCGCTCGAATCGGCCCCAACGCCATCATCGAGGACTCTTTGATAGGTTCCGATGCCACCGTTCAACCATTCTCGACCGTAACCGAACATTCAGACGTAAAACCGGGTGCCTTCATCAAGAGTCGGTCGGAGATCCGTAACAGCGTCATTTTCGGCGGCGCGGAGATTGGCCCAAACGCCATCGTCGAAGCATCGCACGTTGCGGCCAAAGCCAAGGTCGGACCTTTCTGCCGAGTAAGGGCAGGATCTGAAATCGGCGTGGATGCGTATATCGGAACGCAAGCGGAGGTCAAGGCGAGTCTTGTTGGAGAAGGATCCAAAGTCGGCCACTTTTCATTTGTCGGCGACGCTGTCCTGGGAAACGAGGTGAACGTCGGAGCTGGTTCCGTTACCGCGAACTTCGATGGGCATCAGGTTCAGAAGACGGTGATCGAAGACGGCGTGTCGATTGGTGCCGGTTGTGTTCTGATCGCCCCATTGCGGCTTGGCATCGGTGCCAGCACAGGTGCCGGCGCAGTCGTGACCAAAGACGTAAAAGACGGCGAATTGGTTTTGGGTGTCCCTGCGAGGGCGCAAAAGATGGCATCGATATCGATTTGAGAGTTGATAACCACACGATTTGGCGCACCGGGCGCGAAGCACGGTGCAATCTACAAGGGCAGGATTTGAAATGAAAGATGCGGACGATCCTTTAGGCAGCTTAAGTTGCTCACATCTAGTCTGGTCTGGAGGGCGTGTCGATGGTAGTTGAATGGCTCCCTTGGGCCGTTTTAGTCGGTTCGGCCCTCGTCTACGGTCTAATGACTCTGGCCCTTAGCGTCCTGCAGCCGCATGGTCTTGCCGCGATGTTAGGCATGGCATCCACAGAGTCGTCTGACGACTTGAACCCGGGAAGCGCCGGCGACTACCGAGCAACGAGAATCGTGGTCACCACGTTTCGAAGCGCATCGTTCATCGGCATCGTAATCTCGGCGTACCACGCCGCCGAATCTGTCTATGATCCGTCCAATGTCCTACTCTTGCCGCTCGTGGTCGCCGTAGCGGTGTTGATCGGCGTAATCACCTACCGCATGGCATTAAACAGGATGGCTGGGGCATGTTACGAGGACGTCAAAATTTGGTTGGCGCCGATCATATGGCCCGCCAGATTCATCGGCAGACGCCTCCGACTGAACCGAGTCGCCAACTACATGAACGACGTCGAAAACACTGGTGACGCAACCGACGAGCCGGTAGAAAACGTCTTGAATGTCCTACACAACCTTTCATCGAAAGACCTGAGGGCCGACGACGTGATGCTGCCAATCTCCGAGACGGTCGCGGTCCACGCGGACACTCGTTTGGACGACGTAGTGGACATGATGGACCAATTGGATCTCGACGATGTAGTCGTCTACGACAAAACCGTTGACGAAGTCTTGGGCACAATCGATCGGGCAGACGCTTTGCAGGGCTTGCGAGAGAACGGCGTGGCCTCGCCTGTGTGTCGAGAGTGGATTAGCCATTCAACCTTCCCAGTTCCCGTAACCCAGCACGTTGCTACACTGTTCGACGAGTTCAGCGACCGGATGGACGAGACCGCCGTTATGTTGGATGAGGAAGGCAAGGTTGCAGGAATCTTGACTTTCGGCAACCTTATGGGGCAACTCCTCAGCGATACGAACCTTCTCCAAGAAAACGCCGAAGCCTAACCATCTGGAACGCCAACGCAACAGGCGGCTGACGATTGCAGACTGGGGAGGGGGCGGTTTTCATGCCAGAGTGACATGTTCTCCTTGTCCCTACCCGTCCGTCGACGGTCGAGGCAGCGCAAACCTCCATCGAGATGTGTCAATGGTCGGCAATCCAATGTGCTCGCTAAAGACCACAAACTTAGTCCAAGGATCAAATCGGCTGCCTCGAACGCTACCCAACTTCGGTCCTAGGTGGCGGCGTCACTCGGAGTGAGAGGCGCCGAAGTCGATCCACGGTCACGGTATGAGAAACCGGCGATCGCTAACCGGACGATCTAGGGAACAGCATCACCCCTGATTTCACGCGGCACGGGGCATCATTAAACCGCACAGTCCCGCAAATGATTCCAGACACGCAAAAGCACTTTAGAGGCCTTAAACCTCTAAAGTGCTTTAGTTGGGGACGGATATTGAGGGTGGAGCCGACGTTGCCGTCGGTTCCACCTCTCAAATGATCCTATTGACCGGGTTGGTCGCCCTTGGCGTTGACGATAACCAGCGAGGTGGTTGCTCGTGAACCGGCATCACCGGTCGCTACCAAGGAGCTCACGCTGCCAGCGCCGTAGGTGCCGGAGTCGAGGGTGACACGCACCGAGAACGCACCGCTGGAGTTAGCAGTCGCACTGCCGATCGAGTCGTCTACCGTGGCACCGGAAACGGTCAATGAAACCGCTTCGCCTGACCTGAAGCCCGAACCGATGATGTCGACTGGCGTGCCAGCTGCGACGTAGATGACCGTCGGGATGGCGAACGTCGTGTCGAGCGCCTGGATGTCGGCGGCATTGTCAGAGCCCGGAGGGCCAGGAGCGCCTGGAGGACCCGGGTCTCCGGGTTCACCTTGCGGACCCGACGCGCCTTGCGGGCCAGGGTTGCCTGGCGGGCCCGGCACACCGGCTAGACCTGGAATACCTTGCGGGCCTTGGAGGCCTGGCTTGCCTGGAGCACCCGGCTCACCTGGAGCACCTGGCTCACCTGGAGCGCCCGGAGCACCTGGGTCACCAGCTATGCCCGGCTCGCCCGGCTCACCTGGAGCACCCGGCTCGCCCGGAGCACCCGGCTCACCCGGGGCACCCGGCTCGCCCGGAGCGCCTGACTCACCTGGGTTACCCGGCGCACCGGGAGCACCCGGAAGTCCGGGTTCACCCTGCGGTCCACCGACGGTTGTGCCGATGATCGCGATGATGAGTGTGATAGCCACCACCGCGGCCAGGGCCGAAACGAATCGATTTTCTTGTATGAAGTCTTGCATTGTGTCCATCGGGATCCGCGAAGCTTTACATGCAGGACCCGTCCTCCAATCTGATGTTTCAGATTACTTGTTTGCCGTTAAGCAACATTTACCGTGGTCGTCGGCGTTCGGAACTTCCTGAACCTCAAACCACGATGCGAACATCGAAGCACGGGATTCAGCCGCACTCAGCCGTGGACCCCCTTCGATGCATCATGAATAATCTTATGCCTGCTCAAGCGCGCGTGTCAAGACAGCTCTTGCAACCATCAAGCCTTATTCACCGCAAAGACGAACGATCCTCGCCACGATAGGTGCATGTTATACGAAATAACGCATCTCGCGCGCTACATGAATCTGCTTCTTTGGGCGTATTTCGACCAACTGCACAACGCGGTGCATGCCTCGATTGACAACTCTTTACTCGCCGAATCCGTTGTGGGAATCAAGATTCCAAGACAGCAGATGGTATCCTAGAGGTTTGAGCTAAACGAGTTAGCAGAAATAAGGAACACACAGTTAAGTAAGCGCTGGCAGGGCGGAGCTAGGGAAGATCGTCTAAGAATCCAAACTCGCGATCAGCGCTGGCACGAAAGAGAAAAGATTGGAAGCCCAAATCAAGACTCAGACGATCGAGAAGTTTCGCAAACATGAAAAGGACACCGGTTCCACCGAGGTCCAGATCGCAATCCTCACGGAACGAATCCGTGAATTGACCGAACACTTCAGGATCCACAAACACGACGCCGCAGGGCGACGCGGTTTGCAGATGATCGTCGGCAAACGTCGGCGATTGCTCCGCTACCTCGCCAAGGAAGACGTCGGCAGATACCGAACCTTGATCCAAGCTCTCGGCCTTAGAGGCTGAGTTGCCGGTTCCCGTTCGTCGCATGCACGGTTTACCGTTCAATGCGCCAAGAACGAGACTCGCAGTACTCACCGTCAATCCCAACTATCGGTTCGGATATGCGCGAGCAAGCGGCTTCCCACCCAACGGCAAATGCGTCGTTATTCACTGAACGAAACCGATTCGGCGGCAACACGCGCCGTAATCGTCCCCAATCCTGTAACCCGTCTCAATGACACGCGTCAGTTTTGACGCACCAAATCGAGTGCCAACGTTGCGCTCAAAGAAAGAAACAGAGAAAGCCAAAATGATCCGAACATTTGATATAGAAGTCGGTGGACGAACGATGTCGTTCGAAACCGGACGACTAGCAGACCAAGCCGGCGGCGCTGTCACGTTGCGCTACGGTGACGTGGTTCTGCTCGCAACCGCAACCGCTGACAAAAATCCACGTCAAGGCGTCGATTTTCTGCCGCTAACCGTAGACGTCGCCGAAAAGGCGTACGCCGTCGGAAAAATGCCCGGAGGGTTCTTCAAACGCGAAGGCAGACCGGGATCCGAGGCCATCTTGGCTGCAAGGCTCTGCGACCGACCACTACGCCCACTATTCCCCAAGTCGTACCACAACGAAACCCAACTGATCGTTACGATCCTCTCGGCTGACGAAGTCAACCCGCATGCCCCCCTCGGCATCATTGGCGCTTCCGCAGCTCTCGCCATCTCCGATATCCCGTTCGACTACCCAGTCGGAGCGTGCAACATCGGCTTCATCGACGGCGAACTCATCGTCAACCCGACCTACGAAGAGCTCGAAGTCAGTGCACTGGAGTTGACCGTCGCCGGCACCGCCGACGCAATAATGATGGTCGAGGCCGGAGCGAACTTCGTCTCGGAGGAAGTAATCCTCGAGGCCCTCAAACTCGCCCAGGAAGTCAACGGCGAAATCGTTTCCCACATCCGTGAAATCCAAGAGGAGATCGGTAAAGAGAAGTGGGATGCCCCTGAACCCAGCGAGGAAGAACTCGAAGCCAAGGCAGCCACGCGCGCGCGCGTCGGCGATGCGATCAAAGACGCCCTGAAACTCGACGGTGATAAAGAAGCCGTCGGCAAGATCATGTCCGAAGCAAAGGCGGAATTAACTTCTGGCGACGACGCATTCGATGCGCTCCACGTCCAAACGGAACTCTACTCACTTGAGAAAGAAGCCGTCCGCGAAGGCATCCTCCAAGAAGATCGACGGCCAGACGGCCGAGACCTCGAGGATCTGCGGGATCTCGAATCGATGGTCGGCTATCTGCCTCGGGTTCACGGTTCCAGCATTTTCCGACGTGGCGAAACCCAGGTCCTTGGCGTCTTGACGTTGGCATCCGCTGCCGACGCCCAAAAGCTAGACAACCTTTCGCCCATCACCACCAAGCGCTTCATGCACCACTACAACTTCCCGCCTTATTCGACAGGCGAAGCCGGTCGTTTCGGTTTTACGGGAAGGCGAGAAGTCGGACACGGAATGCTGGCCGAACGTGCTCTTCGCCCCGTCGTACCGTCGGAAGAGGATTTCCCATACTCCCTCCGTCTCGTCTCTGAGGTCATGGCATCCAACGGCTCAAGTTCCATGGCCAGCGTCTGCGCTGGAACATTGGCGATGATGGACGGCGGAGTCCCGATCTCCGCACCGGTAGCCGGCATCGCGATGGGGCTCATCACAGGTGAAAACGGCGTCGCCAAAGTCCTAACCGACATCCAAGGTGCCGAAGACCACGCTGGAGACATGGACTTCAAAGTCGCGGGCACACGCGATGGCATAACCGCGCTCCAGATGGATATCAAGGTCAAGGGCATCACCTACGAAATCATGTCTGAGGCCCTGGAACAAGCACGCCTAGCTAGACTTGCGATCCTCGACCACATGGAGGAGACGATCTCCGATCCGCGCGAGGAACTCCGCGACGGTGCCCCCCGCATGACCACCATCATGGTGCCGAAAGACAAGATCGGCATGGTCATCGGCCCAGGCGGCGCAAACGTACGCGGCCTCCAAGAAGAGTTCGAAGTCAGCATAAACATCGAGGATGACGGCAGCGTCACGATCGGTGGAAGCGAAAAAGAAAAGGTCGACGGCGCGATTAACAACATCCGCACGATGACCAAGGACATCGAAGTCGGCGAAACCTACAAAGGAAAAGTCGTCAAGATCATGGACTTTGGTTGCTTCGTCAACCTGATCCCTGGCAAAGACGGCATGGTCCACATCAGTGAACTCTCCGAAAATCGTGTGCCAGACGTCGAATCCGTTGCCTCCGAAGGCGATGAACTCGAAGTCATGGTCGTAAACGTTGACCCGTCTGGCCGCGTCGATCTGTCGGCACGAGCCATCATCGACAAAGCCAACTACGACGGCGACCACGACCGCGCACTTGAAGAGGCAGTCGGCCGCCGCAGGCCCGGAAATCGTGGCGGACGCGGAAATGACCGCGGCGGACGAGGCTTCGACCGAGGCGGACGTGGCAACGACCGTGGCGGACGCGGTTTCGACCGTGGCGACCGCGGCGGACGCGGCTTCGACCGAGGTGGACGCAACAACGACCGTGGCGGACGCGGCAACGATCGCGATGATCGAGGTGATCGCGGCGGCGGACGGCGTTACGACCGCGGGAACAACGACGACGGATACGATCGCGGCCCACGTCGTAACAACCGTCGACAAGATTTCGATGACGGTGGGGCGCCACGCCGACCCCGACGCCGAATCATCGGCGGTCGCGGGCGTGGTGGTGAGTAACCATCAGCCTTGCTGATCGAAATCTGAAGCTGATTGCAATTGACGACCGGAGGAATCATTCGAGGTTGAGATGCCAGAGATTACCGTCGCCGTAAATGGGGTTTTGGGCCGTATGGGCGATACCGTTCTGAATGCGGTCGACCAAGAACCCGGCATCAAGCCGGTTGGTGGAGCAGACATCAATGCGGGAAACGCCAAGACGGTGAAGACGCTTACCGGCGCCGAGCTACCTCTGGCATCTGATCTCGCATCTCTCTTCGAGGTCGCAAAACCCGACGTGGTTGTCGACTTCACCAACGCCGAAGGCGGAAAGTCGGCAATGACGACATGCATCGAGCATGGCGTCAGATGCGTCTCCGGATCGACCGGTATCACCCCTGATGAAATCGCTGCCTTAAGCGATCGAGCATCCGCCGCAGGCGTCGGCGTAATCTCAGCGTCGAACTTCGCTCTCGGCTGCGTCGTCCTCATTCATCTCGCACGCATCGCGTCGGAGTACTTCGACTACGCCGACTTGATCGAGAGTCACCACGAGATGAAGATCGATGCACCGTCCGGCACAGCCCTGTCGATCGTCCAAGCAATGCTCGAAGGCAAGGGCGAAGACTTCGACCAGAACATCGTCGAAACCGAACTCCTAAAAGGTACTCGAGGCGGTTCAACCGGCGGCATCAACGTCCACAGCGCGAGGATGCCCGGACGCGTCGCTCGCCACGAAGTCGTGTTCGGCGCTTTGGGCCAAACACTGACCCTCCTCCACGACTCCATAAGTCGCGACAGCTTCATGCCAGGCGTGATGCTCGCCGTCCGTAGAGTCGTGAACGAAAACTCAATGATCGTCGGTTTGGATAATGTCCTCGGCCTAACCAAGTAAACCCAACGCTCGAGAAATGAAAATCGAAACCGTACCAATTCCAGAAGCTGGATTGAACTCCATCATCGACGACAACGCCTTGCAGCCGTCCGATCTAGAGATCGCTATCGTGGGCGCAACGGGAGCCGTGGGTGCTGTCGCACTCGAACTCTTGGCCGAACGTGCCCACCCTGCCGACAAACTTCGGCTCCTCGCTTCCAAGCGTTCTCACGGTAAGCAACTTGAATACGCCGGACAGATGCTTACGGTTCAGGAAGCAACTCCTGAGTCTCTCGACGGTGTCGACGTGGCCTTCATATCCGCCTCATCGGAGGTCAGCCTGGCCCTCGCACCCGAAGCGGTGAAACGCGGTGTGCTGGTCATCGACGACGGCTCCGCATATCGCATGGAACCCGATGTCCCTCTTGTCGTTCCCGAAGTTAACGGCGCCGATGTCGAATGGCACTCCGGCATTATCTCTATCCCGAACTGCACC
Organism: Dehalococcoidia bacterium; assembly: GCA_022824185.1. GTDB lineage: Bacteria > Chloroflexota > Dehalococcoidia > Lucifugimonadales > Lucifugimonadaceae > Bin127. The sequence continues at coordinate 126,300 of JAJEAU010000008.1, read as the reverse complement.
ACCACACCGTTGGTGATGGCCCTTGCCGCACTGAGAGGTCTCGCTGAAATCACGAGCGTAACCGTTTCCACCTACCAATCAGTAACCGGCACAGGCGCGGCCGCTAGAACGGAGCTACTCAACCAATCGAGGAACATGCTTGCCGACAACGATCTGCCTCCCCCAACACAATACCCACACCGCATCGCCTTCAACCTATTGCCTCAGGTAGACGACTTCGTCGACGAGGGATATACCAAGGAAGAGATGAAGATGCTCAACGAGTCGCGTAAGATCTTGGGCGACAACGACTTGCCTCTCGCCGCAACCTGCGTACGCGTCCCCGTCGAAATCTCGCACTGCGAATCGGTCACCGTCGAGTTCGACGCCCCAATCTCCGTAAATGACGCACGCGTCGCGATCTCTGAATTCCCCGGCATCACTCTCATGGACAATCCTCAAGATTCGCTCTACCCGATGCCCTCAAACTCCGCCGGCGAAGACCAAGTCATGGTCGGTCGCGTCCGACGCGACATCGCCCACGAAAACGGAATCGTATTTTGGCTAGCCGCCGACAATCTCCGCAAAGGCGCCGCCTTGAATGCCCTGCAAATCATGGACGAGTGTGTCAAACGGAACCGGGTGCGTCCACGCGTCTCCGCAGCGGCATAACACGCGAAACCTAACGTGTACGCACCGTTCCCATTGATCCCACGCTGATGTTGAAGCGTGATGTAATATTCGGTGCGAATAGGAGCTTGAAATGGCAGACATCGGACGCGTTCTAACAGCGATGGTGACCCCGTTCACCGAAGACGGGCAAGTCAACTATCCCCAAGCCAGAAAACTCGCAAAATCTCTCTTGGCCAGCGGGTCAGACGGTTTGGTGATCGGCGGAACCACCGGCGAAGCCCCAGCAATGTCCGACGAAGAGCGCCTCAAGCTCTTCACCGAAGTCAAAGACGCCATCGGCGACTCAGGCGCAGTCGTCGCTGGAACAACGGACAACAACACCTACCGCTCGATCGAACTCTCAAAAGAAGCGGAAGCAGCGGGCGTCGACGCCATCCTAATGACCGTCCCTGCATACAACAAACCCACCATGGGCGGTCTCGTCAAACACTTCATCGCCATTGCCGAAGCCGTGTCGATACCGGGCATCCTCTACAACGTCCCCAGCAGGACCGCTCTGAACATGACCGCGGCGACTACTCTCAAACTAGCCGAAGTCCCCAACATCGTCGGCGTCAAAGAGGCGAGCAGCGATGCCGATCAGATCGCATACGTGATCAAGGGCGCCCCCGACGGCTTCAACGTCTGGTCCGGAAACGACAACGAGACCTTCTCCATCGTTTCTACCGGCGGGTACGGCGTCGTCAGTGTCGCCAGCAACATCATCGGCAACCAAGTCAAAGGTCTCATCGGTGCAGTCCTTGAAGGCGATATCGAGCGTGCCGCAGGCGAACACCTGCGCTTGCTCCCGATCTTCAACGCCCTCTTCTTCATTACCAATCCGATACCGGTCCGCTACGCGATGAACAGATCTGGGTTCAATGTCGGTCCAGCGCGTCACCCGATGCAAGCCGACGAAAACGAGATGGCGGCTTTCGCCGCTCAATTCGACCCGATCATGGACCAATACCGGATCGACCTCCCCAACGGTTGACCTCTCCATCTGATACCGCCGCCACAACTAACCTGCCGGTGGACCTTGGCGACGGGTTGGTGATCAGATCGGCCACCTCCGCCGACGTTGATCGACTCGCGGAATTCTGCTCCGAAGTCTTCAAAGACGAACCGTCCGGCACCGAAGCCTATTGGATCGCTGAATGGATGCGCGATCTCCTTACAAAACCGCATCCGACTTTGAACACTGACGACGTGATGATCGTGGAGGACGTCCCGAAAAATCGCATCGCATCGACAACGACCTACATGTCGCAAACTCTCAGCTACGATGGCATCGAGTTCGAAATTGGGCGCCCTGAGATCGTAGGCTCAGCATCCGAGTATCGCAATCGCGGCCTCATCCGCAAACAGTTCGAGATTATGCATCGTTGGGGAGATGAACGCGGTCACCTCGCGCAGATCATCGACGGCATCCCGACTTACTATCGCCAATTCGGATATGAATACGCCATCGCAAATGTAGGCGGAAGATACGCCCCGATCCAGTCATTCCCAAGTTGGGGCAAAGACGAAAAACGGCCCTTTCGCCTCCGTGATGCAATCGACGATGACATCCCGTACATCACGCGCATCCTCAACGATTCGGCCCAACGCTCCCTTGTTTCGCCAGTTTTTCGAGAAGACGAAGTCCGCCACCTCACATTCAACCGCACCGAACGGAGCGCAGTCTGCCACCAAACTAGCGTCCTATGCCAATCCGATGGTGAAACCCTGGGCGAACCCGTTGGCGTGCTGATGTACGCGATGGTCGTTCCAATCGACGAAGGTGTCATGCTCCGCGTCGAAATGACCGAACCGAAATACTGGCGCGAAGCTACAAGATCGCTGCTCTGCGAAATCCGCGAATTAGCGCAAATCGCCAGCGACAAAGACCCCAATCCAGAGCGCGAAATCAAACGCATTCGCCAAGACATGCAACCCGATCACCCCATCTATATGTTCGACGACGGTGCGCTCGGCGACCAACCCGAACGCCAATACGCCTGGTACGTCCGCGTCCCTGATATAACCAAGTTTCTTCAAGAGATATCACCAGTTCTCGAACAAAAGCTGGAAGCTTCGCTGCATAGGAGATTTTCTGGTGCAGTTAACCTTCGGATCGATAACGACTTAGTTTCAATCTCAGTAGACGACGGTGTCATCACCGAAGTCACATCTCAAAATGCGGTCCACCGTGCGACCAGTTCCGGCGGTTGGCATGACGCGACGGGAAGATTCACCACCAACACTTTCTTGCCCGTTCTATTCGGGATGCGGTCTGTGACCGAAACCGTACTGGCACATATCGACGCCAACACGAATTCCAAATCGGATAGACACCTTTTGGAAACTCTGTTTCCTAAGCGGACATCAGATTTGTCCCTCACGTTGACCTAAAAATGCAGGCTCAAACATCTGGGCGCAAAAAGGTAGTCACCATCGGCGGCGGTACCGGATCTCCCGTTTTACTTTCCGGCCTTAATCGTTATGCGCGCCGCTATGACATCGCCGCCATTGTCACAACCTTCGATGACGGCGGATCGTCGGGCAGACTACGTCGAGAATTCGGAATTCCTGCTCTGGGCGATATCCGAAGGTGCATCGCAGCGCTCATCCCTGATCGGCCTAGCCGAACTGATCTGCAAGATCTTCTGGAGTTCAGATTCGAGGCCGCTTCGGATTTCGAAAACGACGCTTTCGGCAATCTCCTTCTGCTAGTTGCCATGCAGAGATTCGGAAGCTTGACCGCGGCGATCACTCAGTTGTCGAATGCCCTTTCCTTGAACGGTCGCGTCTTGCCCGTCAGCGAAGACTGTTCTACGCTGTGCGCCAAACTGACGGACGGAAGCGTAATACGAGGCGAATCCAATATCCCGAAACAGACCTCCTCCAATGCGAAAATCGCCGACGTCTATCTGGACCCGCCCGTCTCTGCCAACCCCGACGCCTTAGATGCGATCAATTCGGCAGACTTGATCGTCTTGGGTCCCGGTGACCTCTACACCAGCGTATTGCCGAATCTTCTCCCCGATGGCGTCATCGAAGCCTTGCGAAAATCCAGAGCCAGGATCGTCCAAGTCTGCAACCTGATCACCAGAGATGGCGAAACCGAGGGGTTCCACGCCTCAGACTTCCCCAAGGCGATCAACAACCTCCTTGCAGCACCGAACTCGGCCCATCTAGCCGAACGAAAAGTCGACGCAATCGTCGTCAATGAATATCCGGACGTGATCACACCCGTCGCGAACCGAGTCGCCATCGACAAAACCTTGTTCGAATCGGTCGATCGAGTTGTGGTCGACGAACTCTTCGATCCCGCGGATCCCACGCGGCACCACCCCGCAAAACTCGCTGAGAGCGTCGTCAAGCTCTTAAGTACGGGTCCCGTTAACGACTAACGTGTCGTCGCGGTGCGGACCCGTCGAGATCTCCGACGCCGGAATGCCCAACAGCTCCTCCAACCTGCGCACGTATCGCTGCGCACCATCGCAAAGATCGTCCCACTCCTTCACTCGGGACGTTGACTCCGTCCACCCGGGCAGCTCCTCGTAGATCGGCTCACAACGCGCCAAGCGTCCCCGCTCGATCGGGAAATCCTCGATGATCTCGCCGTCCAGCGAATACGAAGTGCAAATCTTGATCCTCTCCCAGTTGTCCAACGTGTCCAGACGCGTCAAGACCATCGAATCAAATCCGTTCACCCGCGTCGTATATCGCGCCGCTACTGCATCAAACCAACCAACGCGCCTTGCACGGCCCGTCGTTGCACCGAACTCACCGGCCATCTCCCGGATCCGGTCTCCTTCGTCACCGTGTATCTCCGTGGGAAACGGACCCGCACCTACCCGTGTGGCATATGCCTTGAACACTCCTATGATGCGCGAAAACGAACTCGGGCCAATCCCTGTGCCAGTCAACGCGCCACCGATTGTGGGACTCGACGACGTCACATATGGATAGGTCCCGTGATCGATGTCCAGCAGTGCCCCTTGTGCCCCCTCCATGATCACGTTTTCGCCTGACGCCAACGCATTGGTCAGTATCTCGTCCGCCGGCTTGACATACGGCCCAATCTCATCCGCCCAGTACTTCGCCTGCTCCAAGATGTCGTCGACATCTATCGGTTCGCCGCCGTATACTTTGGTGATAATCTCATTCTTGAATTCGATGATCGGCGGCAGATCGATCGTCAAAGCTTCGACATCCAGCAACTCACCGACGCGAACTCCCATCCGCGCAACCTTGTCGACATACGCTGGCCCTATTCCTCGCCCCGTGGTTCCGATCGCGCTCGAGCCGCGCCGCTGCTCCTCCAACTTGTCCAACGCAACGTGATAGGGCATTATCAAGTGCGCTCGATCTGAAATCGCGATCTGGCCGGGCAACCCATGCTCCTTCACCATCGCGATCTCTTCGATCAACGCGTCCGGAGCGACAACTACGCCGTTCCCAATTACGTTGATCGTCCCCTCGTAGCAGATGCCACAAGGGATGAGGTGAAACACTAGCTTCCCGTAGTCGTTTACGACGGTGTGGCCGGCGTTGTTACCGCCGGAAAATCTCACCACAACCGAGGCATCCGCGGCCAGGAAGTCGATGATCTTCCCCTTGCCCTCGTCACCCCATAAACCACCGAGCACGGCGGTCGTAGGCATTCCAGTCCCCTTCGAGCGTCTACCGTCTAAGCGATGGCGCCGATCAGTGTTCTCAATTCAATAGCGTTAACACTGTTGGTGGGTGTTAACAAACAAATTATATCGCCGCACCACCAACCAACGACGCTACACAACGGAAACCTCGTCACCTATACCGATTGCGCCAGCGTTTCATTCACCAGCGAAAACCCGTCGATCAAATTCCGACGCCACTCCAACCTCGGACGACGAATGACGTTCGTGCAAGTCCTGAACAAACACACCGCTTCTCTCAACGCCAACTCCTCAGCGTCCCAACCAAACCGACGCAGAGCTCCCGACTTCAAAACCTCGTAAAACTCCTCGCTCGCATTTTTCCTTCCCCGGCCGAATTTGGAAGCCCATTTCAAGTGCCCTAAACAGTTTCCAACATCCAGTAACGGATCCCCTGGCCCCACCTCTTCGAAATCAACCATCGCAATCCGACCATCCGGCAGCTCAATCATCTGATCGTCATAAAAATCGTTGTGCGCAATATGCGTAGGTCGCCAAGAACGGACAAACGGATCAAATACCTCGATCGATCGATCCAACTCCCTACGTGCTTCATCTTCCTGTTCAGTTTTGCTCCTGAACATTCGTCGAGCAGTGCGGTATGCCCGCGAAAGATCAAACGCTTGCCCCTTACTAGGCACCATCGGTTTCGACCATATCGTCTCCAAGCCTTCCAGCATCGGCCCTATGTCCGGCACCCGACCCTTCATCACTTGACGACGCATGTTTTTACCGGGCACCTCCGAGAACCACAAAACGCCACCTTCCTCCCAGCAACCCACCATCCGCGGAAGTACAAAACCAGAATCAACCATCAACTCGTTCGCCGCCAACACCCTGGCAACCACATGCGGTCTTACCACACGCGCGTAGAGCTTAACCCGCCCTGCGCTATGCCGAAACACTGCCCGACTCCTCGGACGATACCTGATCAGTTGAACACGTACCCGCCTTGGACGCATCGCCAAAACGTGTCTATTCACCAACCTCACCGCCATCTCCGGATCCGCCACATCCGCCAACGCGGGAAGTCGATCATCCTCCGGGTACCGATACAGTTCAGTACCCACGCCCCGCTCAGTCTTGACGGTCAAATGTTCCGATGGCAAATAGGTCTCGCGACCGTATTCCATCAGATAACTTGCCATCGCCACTCGACCAGAGCTGTGACTGAACTGACGAAACCGCAACGTCTGAGGAGCGCACTCCTGCTCCCCGTAACGGGATTGATACTCGCCCCATACCCAATCAGCGGCGAATAATTTCGGCAGTTCATCCAAACCTGGATCAACGGGAAAATCGACCAGAGGTCGTATCACAGGACGCTCCAAACTGGCAACAGACACTACGAACTGACCTCGTCACTATCATCGGAGTCGCCAGTCTGCGGCGTCGGCGTGTCGATACCGTCCGAATCCGTGCCGTCGTTGTCCGTCGGCGTCGGCGTGTCGATGCCGTCCGAATCCATGCCGCCGTTGTCCGTCGGCGTCGGCGTGTCGACGCCATCGGAATCCGTGCCGTCGTTGTCGGTCGGCGTCGGCGTGTCGATGCCATCGGAATCCGTGCCTTCGTTGTACTTAGGAGTCGTCGTGTCGTTACATTCGGAATCCTTGCCGTCGTTGTCCGTCGGCGTCGGCGTGTCGATTCCGTCCGAATCCGTGCCGTCGTTGTCCGTCGGCGTCGGCGTGTCGATTCCTTCCGAATCCTTGCCGCCGTTGTCCGTCGGCGTCGGCGTGTCGATGCCGTCCGAATCCGTGCCGTCGTTGTCCGTCGGCGTCGGCGTGTCGATGCCATCGGAATCCGTGCCGTCGTTGTCCGTCGGCGTCGGCGTGTCGATGCCATCGGAATCCGTGCCGTCGTTGTCGGTATACGGAGTGTTGATCCCATCCCTATCTGTCAGCGGGGTTTCGACTCCGTCGTAATCGGTGTAAGGAGTGAAAATGCCGTCGCCGTCGGTCGTATTCTGGGAGTCGATCCCGAAGGAATCCGTGAACATCGACAAAAAGCTGCCCGTTCCGGTCAATTCCGTAGCCACCCCGTCGTAATCCGTTGCCGGAGTAGAGTATCCGTCGCTGTCCGTACCGTCGTAGTCCGTATACGGAGGTACAACACCGTCACCATCCGTAGCCGGCGTATTCACTCCGTCGTAGTCCGTATACGGGGTCGCAACGCCATCACCGTCCGTCGCTGGAGTGTCCACTCCGTCATAATCCGTGATCGGCGTGTCGAAACCGTCGTTGTCAGTGAACGGCGTGGAAACTATGTCACCGTCGGTATAGGGCGTCGCCACACCATCGTAATCTGTGTCAAACGCATCGATCGTCCCTACCTGAGAAAACGGAGTATTGAAACCGTCGTAGTCGGTATAGGGCGTCGCTACCCCGTCATTGTCGGTAAACGGCGTGTCGATACCATCGTAATCCGTCGGCGGCGTATCATACCCGTCGTCATCAGTCTCGGCATCGATGTCGTCGTCATCCTCCGCATCTTTGTTCATTGGCGAGACGGTCCTACTTGGCAATGCAACCTCCGCCTCGACAATCTCCCCACCAACCATCACCGCGGGCACAGCACTACCCCAAATCAACGCCATAACAGCCACAACCACCAGCAACATTCTCATCTCACACCCTCCTCCTAGCATCTCGATCCTGCGAATGGGTAAACTCCGCTTGAACGTACCCTACCATTTCTTCAGTCTACCCGAACTCATTTGCGCCTGGCTCTCAGATCCTCGCCGTGACATCGCAACTTTTCGCCACCCCACCCGATGAGACGGAGGGGGGAATCTCGGTTTTCGCCTAGAGGGAGTTTTATTGATTTAGATGTCGCCGATTAGGGCTCGGGAGATTACTAGGCGTTGGATTTCGGAGGTGCCTTCGTAGATTTCGGTTACTCGTTGGTCGCGGTACATTCGCTCTACTGGGGTTGGTTTGAAGTAGCCGATGCCTCCGTGGATCTGGACGGCTTTGTCTACGTTTCGGTTTGCGACTTCGGAGGCGTAGAGTTTTGCTTTGGCGGATTCGGTGCCGTATGGTAGGCCGTCGTCGTATAGGGATGCGGCTCGGTAGACCATCAGGCGTGCGGCGTCGAGTTCCGTGTCCATGTCGGCGAGCATGAACTGGATGGCCTGTTTGGTGGCGATGGGGCGTCCGAAGGCTTCTCGCTGTTTGGCGTATGCGAGGGCTTGGTCGAGGGCGCCTTTGGCTAGGCCAAGGCACTGGGCGGCGACGGTTATGCGGGAGGAGTCGAGGATTTTGAGGGCGATGGTGTATCCGTCTCCGACGTTACCCAAGAGGTTTGACTTCGGGACTCGGCAATCGGAGAATACGAGCTCGGCGGTTCCTGAGCCTCTCATACCCATTTTCCCGTGCTGTTCGTTGATCTCGAAGCCTGGGGTGTCACGCTCGACGACGATGCAGGAGATACCTCGATATCCGGCGGAACGATCGGCGGTGACGAACACGGCAAAGGTGTCGGCGACGGATGCGTTGGTGATGAAGAGTTTTGTTCCATTGAGGATGTAGGACTCGCCGTCTTCGGCGATGGTTGTTTGGAGTCCTAGAGCGTCGGATCCGGTTTGAGGTTCTGAGAGGGCGAATGCGGCGATCTTCTGCCCTGCTGCGAGATCAGGCAGGAACTGTGCGCGCTGGTCTTCGTTTCCGAAGCGGTTGATGGTCTCGGAGCCGAGCGATGTGTGGGTGATCAGGACGGTGCTCGTGGAGCCGCAGACTGCCCCGATCTCTTCGAGGACGACCATAAAGTCGCGGTATCCCATGCCGGCGCCGCCGAGTTCGGGAGGGATGAGTAGGCCGGTCATGCCCAGTTCGGCTAGGGCGTCGAACTGAGTCTTGGGGAATTGTTCATTGGTGTCGACTTCGTCGGCAAGGGGTGCGAGGTCGTTTTCGGCGAATTCGCGGACGGTTGAGGCTAGGAGTTGTTGTTGTTCGTTGTAGAAGGGTTGCATGGTGGGATTGGGTACTGGGCGCGGGTTGTTGGTGTGATTTTAGATGGGAGTGTGGTTGAAAATCTCTGCGGGGATAACGGGAACTAATCGAGGTACTTTTTGGCTAAGAAGTCGTAGCGCGGATCGCCGTGTTTTTTTGCCGGTTCGAATTTTCCGCGCCAGTGGGAGGCGATCGACTCCTCGCCCAAGCGAGTTTGTTTGTCGAGGTACTGCTCGACGAGGGCTGAGAGCGACACTCCGCGAGATTGGGTGTAACCTTTCGCCATCGTGACAACGTCGGGGTCGAAGGATAGGGTTAGTCGTGTTTTCATGGTGGGCACGAAGTGTGTGAGGGGGTATGGGACTCAAGGATAAGGATTATGGGTGAATTGCCGTATACCGCCCTTTGGCAGCCCTTTCCCCCTCGCCCTGACCCTCTCCCCCGGCGGGGAGAAGGGAACTATCCGATTCCCGTTCACCTCCGTCCAGATAGTTATGCAGGGTAGAATCTGCTTAGCGCGGTTTTGGTTTTTTGATTGGATGGTATGGAAGGCACTCGACGGATTTTGGGGATTGATCCGGCTTTGACCACGACTGGTTATGCGGTCGTGTCTTCGGATTGGCGTGGGAATGTGGAGTTGTTGGAGGGTGGTTTGGTGAGGACGAAGGCGAGTGAGAGGTTGGAAGAGCGGTTGCGGGTGATCAATCAGACTCTGGGTGAGGTGATTGATGAATTTGCGCCGGATGAGGTGGCGATAGAGGATCTGCATTCGAGGTATCGGAATCTGAAGACGGCGATCATCATGGGTCATGCGAGGGGTGTTGCGATATTGGCGGCCGGGAGTAGGGGGCTGCCCGTGCATCACTATCAGCCGACACGGGTGAAAAGTATCGTGGCGGGGAGTGGGCGCGCTGACAAGGCTCAGATGAAGCGTGCGGTGTCGATGCGTTTGGGATTGGCTGAGGAGATTTCGAAGGAGGATGTTGCGGACGCGGTCGGGATTGCGATTTGTCATATCCACGTGACCGGGTCTCCGGCCATTAGCGAGAAGGTGGCTTGAGATGATTTCTTACCTGGAAGGGCGGGTGTTGCAGGTGCAGGACAATCCGCCGAGGGTGGTTGTGTTGACGGCTTCGGGCGTCGGTTATTCGGTGATACTGCCGGCGTTTGTTCACGACTCGTTACAGCCCCAAGAAGGGGAAACGATCACGTTGCACACGTTTTACTCAGTTTCGGAGCGTCAGCCCCTGCCGGTTCTTGTGGGTTTCGAGAGTGCGCGGGATCGGGAATTTTTCGAGCAGTTCGTGCAGGTTGAAGGGATAGGTCCGACGCGGGCGGCGACGGCTCTGACGATGCCGGTGCCGACGTTGGCGTATGCGATCGAGACCGAGGATCTGGTGACGTTGACGTTGATGCCGGGGATCGGTCAGCGAGGTGCTCAGAAGATCGTTGCGACGCTGAAGGGGAAGGTGATGGATGCCGCGAATCGTCCAATCGAGACCGGTTCGCAACGTCAGAGAGGGCCGGATACTCGTTCTGACGTTGTGGCGGTGTTGGTGAATCTTGGTTATCGGAATACCGACGCAGTCTCGATGGTTGACGAGGCGTTGAGATTGAGGCCCGAGTTGGGTGGCGATGCTCAGGAGTTGCTGAGGGTTGTTTTCCGTGCGAGCGGCGCGGCCCCGGCGACACGTTGAGTTTGAACGGATATGAGCGAGTCCGCTAGAGAGCGAGTTTTCACGGGGTCGGATTCTCTAGACCCTGGTGCCGAAGACCGGTCGGCGGACGCTCTTGCAGAACGGGCGGCTCGGAACGCTAGTTCGTTGGGGATGAATGACCTTCGTCCACGTCAGTTTTCGGATTACATCGGTCAGCGCGATGTTGTGAACAGCATTCAGATCGCGGTTGAGGCTGCGAAGCACCGGGGGGATACGTTGGATCATGCGCTGTTCCATGGGCCGCCAGGGTTGGGGAAGACGACGATATCTCAGATCATCGCGAGGGAGATGGATACGACGTTAGTCCATACGTCGGGTCCGGCGTTGGAGCGGCCGGCGGATGTTGTGGGGATACTGTCGAACCAGAAACATGGCGACGTGTTGTTCATAGATGAGATACATCGACTCTCGTACGCGGTTGAGGAGTATCTTTACTCGGCGATGGAGGACTTTCGGGTGGACTTCATCACGGGTACGGGAGCGTTTGCGAAGACGATCAACCTGCCGTTGCAGAAGTTCACGCTGATCGGTTCTACGACGCGTGCGGGGATGTTGAGTCCGCCGTTGCGGGAGCGGTTCGCGCTGACTTATCACTTGGACTACTACTCGGATGATGAGATCAAGCAGGTGGTGACGAGGTCGGCGATGATTTTGTCGGTGCCGATTGATGAGGATGGTGCGGTTGTGATTGCAAAGCGGTCTCGGGGGACGCCGCGGATAGCGAATAATCTGTTGCGGCGGGTGCGGGATTTTGCGCAGGTTCGAGGGGATGGGACGATTGATGCAGAGGTCGCAGCAGAGGCGTTACGGGTTGAGGGTGTCGATGAGTTGGGTTTGGATAGGTTGGATAGGTTGTATCTGGAGACGTTGTGTCGGCAGTATGGCGGCGGGCCGGCAGGGATCAATGCGTTGGCGGCGTCGGCGAATGAGGAGGTGCAGACGCTAGAGGATGTTGTGGAGCCGTTTTTGCTGAAGATCGGCTTTATTTTGCGGACGCCGCAGGGTCGGAGAGCGACGTCGGCGGGTATGGGGCATGTGGGGGATGATGGGATGCGCGGAGGGCAGGGGGCGTTGATTTGGTGAGCAAGTAGAGGTTTTCTGGGTGGGCTCTGAGTGTTCGGTGCCCAGTTAGTCACCGCGCACTGACCCGATCAAGTGATCAGCGCGACTCGAACGCGGCCGGCGATGCTACTGGGGCGTCTTCTTCTTGGTCAACATACCAACCGGAGTAGTTGCTAGTTTCGAACTTGCCGACGAGTTCGCCGTTCTTGTATAGGTTCAGATGACGACTGGATTCTTCGTGTCGGTCTGCGGTGACAGAGACGTCAGATCCGATTTTTCGTAAGAGGACGTATTTGGGCATTTGGTAGCTCCTGATAGGTTTGCAACGATACGGTATCACGCGGGTGTTTCAGGGCGTGGGCGCGCTGGATGTGGGGTCCGGCCTTTACTCATTTTCCACTACTTCCTTTAGGAGGATCAGGTGAAGGTCGACCGTCAAGCATGAGCACACCTAGCGCGAGCGCTCCGATTGCGATCAGCATCAACCACAGCAATGCGCTTGACGATCTCGGTGCTGTGCCGCCGGTGTCGGGAGCCTCGGGCGTGGGCAACAGAGCCGCATTCGGCAACGCGGACGGTGCCCCCGCAGTGCCTACTGCCAACGTCGCGGGAACACTGCTCAAGGTGCCACACACAGATGTTGACGATGCGCTGAGACGCACCGATGCCGATAGAACCGTCAACGATCCGTCGGCGTTCGTCACCACCAGCGCCACATCAGAAATGTTCGAGCGCGCCATCTCGGGCAATGGTACGCACACCTCTAGCGGCGCGTTCAACCGGTACGAAGTCACCGCCGCGCCCGTCGGGTCGACCGTCGACACCGCGTAGCTGTTCCCCACCAGCATGTAGCGGTGCGCGGTCATGCCAACGTTCGATGCCGGACCGGTTTCGCTCATACGAAGTCCCACGACCTCGCCGTCCGGAACTGCACCAGCCCCAGCGGTGATTGAAAAAGATTCGCCTTGGAAACTTCCGCCTTCGACTGGGGTGAAGACCTCATACTGCTCGCCATCGGAGTCAGTCAGCACCGTCGGTATCTCGCCTTCGGGGTTAACTGGTGCTGTGGCAGGTGTCGGTGGTGGCGGCACCGAACGCCGCACCCGGACCTCGAACTCTGCCATGCACTGCTCTTCGGTGCCGCGGCAGTCGACTGGGGCGGCTACGACCGTCACCTTGTATGTGCCCTGCGATGACGGCGCGGTATATACGACCACTCTGCCAGTGCCCTCGATCGAACTCCCAGAACCACCATCGTCCCAATCGAAAGTCTTGCCGTCCGCGAGTGAATTGTCCAAAATGTCCTGCACTCCGTAGACATCCACGCCCAAACGCACCACGTCCTCGGTTCTCACCGTCACGCCGCGGATCCCGGGCTCGATGCGGAGAATACGGGCCATACTAGCTGGCGCCGGAGTCGGAGTCGCAGGAACCCACATCATCCGCAGTCGGGAAGCTCCATAATCGGGCGAATGTGAAATCGGAGAAGTCTTCTTCCCCTATCAATTCTTGAACCGGGTTTCCGTCTATGTGGAGAAACCGCAGGGTTTCTTCATGACCCTCGAACATCGCCGGTGTGATCGATGTCAGACGGTTGTTGGACAGATACAAATACCACAAGGGCTGAACCGGGCGGGCGTTCAGATCTCTGAAGTACCTGTCAGGGATGTGAACGATCTCATTGTCTCTCAGATTAAGTCGATAGAGGAGTGTCAATCTGTTGATGCCGGTACCGCCCAGATTGGCGATTAGATAGTTGACACACCCTGCGTCCCTGGAGTTGGTGCGTCCGGCAAGCGAAGTGTGTCCAGCGGCGAGGCGGACGGAGAATCCAACTGTTTCAAAGAGTCAACAGTTACAATTGGAGCATGGGCGGAGCTCAGCGGCCTAGTGCAAACCCGATGGTTCGCGGCTGAGCCCGCCCGATTTCTAGGCTACCACCGGCGCATCCGTCCGCTAGTTCTCCGGCTCCATCGTAACGTCCACGTGCGGAATGGTGGGCTTGTCGAAGTCGTCCAGAGCATCCGGCCTCATCAATTGCCCGGGGCTGACAGTGGAGAGGAAATCCCGGACGCTCATGAAGCTCAATCTGACACCGCCGTTTTTCGTCCGGTTCAGCTTCAACATCAGAGTCAAGTCTTCGCCCGTGCCTTCGATGGGTTCGTAGCCTTCCTGCCCCTCGGTCAACTCGTGGTACGCATCGAGCGCTTTTTTCAAGATGTTCACGAACTCGCTCTCGTGGAACTGAACGGGCTCCGACATGGCATCCTCCTCGATAGGAACGACATCGCCCAGCGTTTCTGCGCCAAGCTTCTCTTACGGATTATCTCATACGGCCGGAGCGTCGTCGACGGGGCCGGTAGCCGCGGGCGCGACGCGACGCCGTGCCCAATCGAAAACGTGCGGAGAATCGGACGGACAACGGAAGCACCGAGCCGCGAGAACGGGAACGTCTATATTTCGCCAAAATTGAATCCTCCTATGAAATTGGTAAACCACCGCCCGACGCTCCAGCGCCGGGCATCTCCTACGGATTATCTCAAACGGCGGAGCGCCCGTCAATCAAGCCCAAGACGGTGCCTGCTATTTGAAGGGCGAAGCCTGCGAATATCGTGAGCGCCGATGCCCATCTGATTATTCGCTGGTATTTCGGCGGCACCATGCGATCTATCCAGGGATCCTTGCCGCCCCAAACCCAAAGCGCGCCGCCCCTGTAGCTGTGGAGTTCTTGCGGCGGACCGAACACGATGAAACCGGCGAAACCGAGGATGTCAAGTGCCAGCCCCGAGATTGTCAACCAAGCAGGCTCCATCACGTACGCGATTTCATGGCTTCGCTCCGCTCGGCGTCCGCTCCGCCCGTATCTCTGCGGTGCGCTGCAGGAGCCGTTCGCGGTAGTGTTGCGCGTTCGGACCGTGCCGGTCGAAGCGGACGGTTATGTTAACCTGCTTAGTTGAAGTCAAAACCATCTCCTTTCCTCTTGGTGTGACTTCATAGCCCGGCGTTAGCGCGCCGGGCTTCTCTTTAGGATTCTAGGGTGCGGAGCGTCGCGCGTCAATCGCTCCCATGACGGCGTGGCGGTTATATCGCTTGTGAATTGCGGAGCTCGTCGGCGATATCAACCAAAGCAACAGCCGCCACCAGCAGCGCATACGACTGCACCAGTTGCGGGTCGTTCGGCGCCGCGTCCAGCTTCGCCTGCGCATCATCGAGTTGTTCCTTGGCTCTGACCCTATCTGAGTGATACAACCTCGGCATCTTGTGTTCTCCTTCCGTCTGCCGGAGCGCCCGTCAATCGAACGCGACGAACTCCGGCGAGTTAGCATGAGGCGTGCAAGCGGACGACGGGTCGGTACCGACATACCCCGCTCCGCAAGCACGCCGGACTGGGCGGACAGGTCGCAAGAAAGCGCCTCTTGCGCTGGTATAAGCGACTTGTCCGCTACTTCGATGGTATCAGCCTCGCGTTGTCTCTCCGCGAGTAGCCGTCTATATAGTTTCCAGCGCCGGGCTTCTTTCTTTTTGGATTATCTCACGTCGTCTTCCGACCGGCGCTGGAAGATGCGCGGTGAATGGCGATCAAGACAGTTTGGCGATCAGCCAAGCGCTCCGCTCCGGGAAGTATCGACAGTAGACCGTGTCGCCTTCGCCCGTGGCCTGAACCCAGTCACGCGCTAATGCATTTCCGGTTTTCACAGTCAGCAGCAGTCCGCCGCCATAAGTGGTGTTCGGAGCGGGATCGTGTCCTCCGTTGATGACGAAAAACTCTCTCGGACGGGGGAAGATATGGAAGCCCTTCTCGTGCGGTCCAGGCAACCACACGTCGACGGCAAGCCCGCCGGTGACGATTTGAACTTCTTCGTCGTCGAACGTCAGACGCTTCTGTTCGGGCTCTCTCATCGCTTGCCCTCCTCCGCAGCCCATTTCGCTCTCTCTGCGCGAATCTCACGGATTCGGCGGCGGATTCTGGCGCGATGGTCTGGTGCGTTCGGTCCGTGACGGGCGAACGTCACGGAGATGTTGATGGTATGCTTACTCACGTCAAGCTCCTTAAGGTTTGGGGTTGATAACTGCCCGGCGTTCCAGCGCCGGGCTTCTTTTTCGGATTATGTCAGACGGCGGAGCGTCCGTCAATCGTTCACTGATAGAGTCGGACTCGTCACAGCAGTCGGTCGTGCGTTTCGGCGTCACGCCGGACAGCCGGGGCTTCCACGCCCACGGGTGTGACCGAGGGCGGGGGAGTCGCGGTCGCAACGGGCGTCAGTATCGGAGCCGGCGTCGTCGTGGGAGCTGGGGTGGATGTGGGAATCGAGAGTGCGACCGCCTCAGCCGTTGCCGCCGCGTCGATAGGCGTGGCCGTAGCCGGAAGCGACGCTGAGACAATAGCTCAGACAGTCGATGGCACGTCGACCGTCGGAGAAGGGTTTGAAGCGGTGCATCCGAAAACTGCCAACCCGACGATAAGGGGTGTGATAAGAATTTTGCTTGATTTGTGCACGGACTGCAATAGCGCAGCGTACGGAATCGCCACCTCGGTCAGCTTGTTCCAACATTTCTCGCGTTGCGATATATCGGCAAAACCGCCCGATTCCACCGAGATCGCTTTTTCTTCCGTTTGGATCGCGTCGATGTCAGACACTCTTTCGTCACTGTAACTTAGAAGATCGTGTGGCAAACGTTGCGCCGAGTCAGCCATCAGCTGTTACACACGGATTCGCCACTCAGACTACTCACAGGGAAGTTAGATTAAACCAATTACATGGCAATTGTCAATGACAACCGGCATTATTAAGGCTTTGCCAATGCCACATACACCACCCTAATTCCGGAATGACTTGAGTTAGGTAGCCTCGGTTCGGGAGTATTCCATTGCTTCGGCGATTAGTTCATCTGGGATGTCGTCGAATGAGGCGTAGTTCATGGAGTAGAGGCGGGCGTATAGGCCACCGTGGGCGATTAGTTCGTCGTGGTTGCCGGTTTCGATGATTTCGCCGTTTTGGAGGACGATGATGCGGTCTGCGCCTCGGATGGTTGCGAGGCGGTGTGCGATGACGATGCCGGTGCGGCCTTCGAGGAGGCGTGCAAGGGCTTGTTGGATGAGGAGTTCGGTGTAGCTGTCGATGGACGCGGTTGCTTCGTCGAGGATGAGGATCTTGGTGTCGGCGACGATGGCTCTGGCGAAGGAGATGAGTTGGCGTTGTCCGAGGGAGAGGTTTCCGCCGCGCTGTTCGAGTTCGGTGTCGTAGCCGTTGGGTAGGCGCATGATGAACTCGTGGGCACCTACGGCGCGTGCGGCCGCGACGACATCCTCTCGGGTGGCGTCGAATTTGTTGTAGCGGATGTTTTCGAAGATTGTGCTGGAGAATAGGTATGGCTCTTGGAGGACCATGCCGATGTTGTCTCCCATGCTGCTGAGTTGGACGTCGCGGACGTCTTGGCCAGAGATGAGGATTTCGCCTTCCCAGATGTCGTAGAAGCGGTGGAGTAGGGATGTGATGCTGGTCTTGCCGGAGCCGGTTGGTCCGACCAGGGCGATTGTTTCGCCGGGTTCGACGCGGAAGTTGATGTTCTTGAGGATCGGTTCGTTTTCGAGGTAGCCGAAGGTCACGTTTTTGAATTCGACCGAGCCGTCGTTGTCGACGAGGGGTTTGGCCTCGGGTTTGTCTTGGATGTCGACCGGGACGTCAAGGACTTCGAAGATGCGTTCGCCGGATGCCATAGCGCGTTGGAATACGGCGTAGTGCATGGTGATTGATCGGATGGGGTCGAAGAAGAGCTGGACGTAGAGGATGAATGCGATCATGGATCCGATTTCGAGGGAGTTGCCCATGACCATGGAACCTCCGACGACGATGATGATGGCCATTGCAGTGCCCGAGAGGGTGTCGACCATCGCGATCATCATCAGTCCGATCTTGGCGGCGCGTTTCGAAGCCCACAACTGTTCGTCGGCTTTTTCTTGGAACAGGTCGAGGTTTACGTGTTCCCGGCTCATGCCCTGCACTACTCTGACGCCGTTGATGTTCTCGGCGAGTGCACCGCTAGTGATCGAGGCTGTCTGGCGGGAGTAGAGGAAGGCCCGTCGTGCGATGGGCAGCCAGATGGCGCGTGCGATTGCGAGAGTGGAAACGACGGCGAAGGTCAGGAGTGCAAGTCGCCAGTCCATGATGAGCATGGCGATGACGATGCCAAATAGGAGAAGGAAGTCGCCGATGCTCACGACGGCGGTTTCGAGGAACTCCTGCAATGCTGCGACGTCACCTTGCAGCCGGGACATCATGCGTCCGACCTCTGTCTTGTCCATGAAGGACATGGAGACGCGCTGGAGGTGTTCGTACATTGCTCGTCGGAGGTCTATGAGGATGTGTTCCGCGATGCGTCCGACGATGATGTTTTGGAGGTATCCGACGATTACGTGGATGACGACGGCACCGAAGAACAAACCGACCATGATGAAGAGGACGTCGCGGGCATCGCCGGTATCCCGTTGTGTGATGTCCAGGACGTCGTTGACGGTGGTGCGGACGATCCACGGTAGAGCTAGGACGGAGAGGGCGAAGATGATTACGGCGATGACGCCGACGATCAGGACGTTTCGGTACGGGCTGACAAATCCGATGAACCGGCGAATGACGTCGCCGTTGTAGC
This sequence comes from Dehalococcoidia bacterium, assembly GCA_022824185.1. Classification (GTDB taxonomy): domain Bacteria; phylum Chloroflexota; class Dehalococcoidia; order Lucifugimonadales; family Lucifugimonadaceae; genus Bin127. Next base: position 107,589 of record JAJEAU010000008.1, on the reverse strand, counting down.
CAGCGCTGAAGATCTGCTGGTCGAGATCCTCTTGGTTCGCGCGGTTGTCGTCGACCCAGTGAGGTCGCTGCGATTTGTTGTCGTCCGGGCGACCTTTTGTTGCGTCAGTGGTTGCCATGGCTAGGCGCTCCCTCTGACGTTGATGTCGTCTTCAGGTCGGATCTGGAGTTCGTAGAGGTCACGGTATTTCCCGCCGCGTTCAAGGAGTTCAGCGTGTGTGCCTCGCTCAACGATCTTTCCGCCTTCGAGGAATAGGATTTCGTTGGCGTGCATGAGGGAGCTTAGGCGGTGGGAGATGATGATGGTAGCGCGGTCGGAGGTGACCTCTTGGAGTGCGGCACGGATTCGTTGCTCGGTGGCGGCGTCGATGGCGGCTGTGGAGTCGTCGAATACGATGACCTGCGGGTGGAGCATGATGCTGCGAGCGATGGACAAGCGTTGGCGTTGTCCGCCGGAGAGTGATACACCGCGTTCTCCGACGAGGGTTCCGTAGCCGCTCGGGAGGCGTTCGACGTATTCGTTCATCTGGGCGTGAGAAGTTGCACTTTCGATGTTGCGGTGTTCGGCCCACGGGTCGCCGTATGCGACGTTGTTGTCGATGGATGTGGTGAAAAGGAAGGTGTCTTGCTCGACGACTCCTACGGTTCGACGCAAGGAAGCGAGTGTCACTTCGGAGATGTCTTGGTCGTCGATGAGGATGCGTCCGGCGATGGGGTCGTAGAAACGCGGGATGAGGTGTGCGAGTGTGGATTTGCCGGATCCTGGTGGGCCAACGATGCCGATCGTGTGACCGGGTCGAGCTTCGAACGAGACATCGGTGAGGACCTGCTCGTCGCCGTATTCATCCATGTATGCGAAGTCGACATGTTCGAAGCGAAGCGCGCCGTCGGTCAGGACGAGGTCTTTTGCGCCGGGTTTGTCGTCGATTTCCGGGATTTGGTCAAGGACTTCGAAGAGTCGCTTACCGGAAGTCGCGCCTTGCGCCCAACCTGCGACGACCATCCCGAGTTGCCGGACTGGGTTCTGCATGATGGACATGAATGCGAGGAACTGGGCGAGTTGTCCGAGGGAGAAGGGGTCGTTATCGTCGAGGACTTTTAGTCCACCAACTAGGAGGACGACAGACATGACACCGAGGAATGCGAAAGTGATGATGGAGAGGTTTTTGGATCGGACGCCGACGAGGTGGAAGGCTCTGTTGAATGCCTCGTCGGAAGATTTGTCGTATTTGTCCATCTCGTAGGGTTCGGCGGAGAATGAGCGAACAACCCGAATGCCTTTGAGGTTCTCGTCCATGATTTTGGTGAGGCGACCCATCTCTTCCTGATAGAGGCGCCATCCGCGGGAGGTCTGTAGACGAGCGACGATGGAACGCCACGCGGCGATAGGGACGAAGCTGAGACTGATGAGGGCGAGTTCCCAGTCGACTAGCATCATGAGGAAAGTGCCGGTGCCGACGAAGATGGCAAGATAAACGACTCGTAGAAGCCCTCGGCTTGCGAAGGCGCGTATTCCCTCGATGTCGAGTAGCCCGCGGGTCAGGAGGTCGCCGGTGTGTACGCGGTCGTGGTAGGCGAAGCTGAGGCGTTGGAGCTTTTCGTAGTAGAGCATCCTCAGTCGATATCCGAGGCGCTGGGCGATGTTTTCGCTGATGTACATGTGGCCGAAAGTGAACAGGCCACGAAGGACTGCCGAACCGAGGAGTCCGAGAGCGGTCCAGATCAGGGCTTGTCGCAGTGCGTTCTCATCGGCGTTGGCGTCTGTGAAGATTTTCTCAACGGTGGTGACCCCTTCGCCGATGAGGAGGGGGATAAAGAGTTGGAAAACGGATGCACCGATGATGAAGACTAGGCCGACGGCTAGAAGGGCTGGGTAGTCGAATGCCATGCGTACGATGCGCATGAGGATGCGAAAGCTACCACCGGATGCATCTTGGTCGGTAGTTGTCGTACTTGCGGCGGCGGGCGCGGTGGTTGAAGCGACTGAGGGCATCGACAGTCGCGTCCACAGGCTGAGTAAGAAACTCATAACTTTTTGATTGTACGCCTCGAAGGGCCGAGCGATGCTCAGGATCGGGAAAATCAGGGATGTTGCGCTCCGTACGAACACGCAACTCTTCGAATCGAGATATGTACGGTGACTGCACTGGAGTCGTTGGTTTGGAATTGCGCTAGAGTCTTAAGTTGCGGAGAGTTGGATCGTGTTGCCTCTCGGTCTAAACTGCGCGATTCAACTGGATTCTGTTTCCCGACACGATGGCGACTGGCTCGATCACAATTGGCCCCGATGATCTGAAGGATCAAAATGGCAATGGCAACGGCTTGGTCAATCCGTATCGAGCACGATATGCGACTCAATCGGATGCGTTGGCGATTGATCACGTCGTGCGAGAATCGTTTGGCCAAACAGCGCCGAAATCGTCAGCGGCACGCGACATGAAACGGAAGAACACGACGTATATCGTTGCGACTCGCGGGGTTACGGAAAATGGGGAGGATGAAGATGAGACGACCAACGGAACAGGCGGGATTGCAAGAAGATTGCGGTCGATATTGTCGACATCGATCGGGAGTTTTGAACCGGAGCGATCGTTGAGCCAAGTAGCGGGGTTGGTTGGGTTGTGGACGGCTGTGGATCAGGCGCATATCGTCGTGATCGCTACGCGCCCTACAAGGCGAGGGAGGGGAATCGGTGAGTTGTTGCTGTTGGCGACGTTCGCGGAAGCTCTGAAGATCGGGGCTTCGAACGCGACGTTAGAAGTCAGGAAGTCAAATTGGGTGGCGCGTTCGTTGTATCGGAAGTATGGATTCGGAGAAGTGGGTGTCCGTCACCGGTACTATCACGACAATGCGGAGGACGCGATCATCATGTCGACGCCGTCATTCTTGGATCTGGGTTATCGCCGTGCTCTGAGGAGTCGGTGCTTGGCCTACTTCGCGGCCCGGGGACAAACCGAGCTGCAGGTGGACCCGATGGCCTATTTAGCCCTGCCCGAGTAGGAACAGAATGATGGCGACGAATGCGCCGATGCCGAAGATAATGCTCCAGGTCGCCCATCGCTGTTGAACCGCTAGGAATTTCTCCGCGCTCTCCCATTGTCGGGATCGCCACGCCATCTCGTTGCCTTTTAGTCCTAGGATCACCATCACTCCGAAGAGGACGATGAATCCGATCGAGCGCAGTGTCGGCGGTAGCGGAAGAAAGGGCAGGAAACCTAGCATGGTCCACCACAGACCATGCATGACGCCCCAGATTGGTCCGAGGATAAAAGCGGACCAGTTCCAACGTTGGATCTCTTGAGGGGTTGTGTTCTCTTCGTCTCGTGGTGTGCTGGCTCGATTTCTTCTCGGGATGCCCCACTGGTCGGGGTTGAAGGTCCCGCTTCCGATGCGGTAACCCCCGCCTCGTTGTTTTGAAGATCGGTCTGAGTCGGCGTTCGAGCCTAGTCGAGAGCCGGCGTATTCTCGATCATTTGCCGCGCCATCCGGGGATATCCGAGCGTTCTGGTCGATTTCGGCAGCGCAACTTGCGCAGTAAGAAGCGTGGGCTTCGTTTACTGTGGCGCAGTGCATACAGCTGGTGAACCCCAACGGCGGAACACGCGCAGGGTCGGGAATGTAGACGCGCTCACCGCAACGGGTGCATGCGTAGTCGTTTTCGGACGCCGAGGTACCGCAGTGCATGCAGTAAATGGTGCGGGGACCGTTACCGGGGGCGTCGTTTTGCGTTGGATCCGCCATTGAAGGGATTGAAGCGTGATTAGTGCGGTTCGTGTAAAGAATTACGAACCGATGCTCGCTTGGTGCCTATGTTAACGGTGATTGTTGCGTAGTTGTGACGAGGCGGTAGTGATTCATTCAGCGGCGGAAGTCTCAGAGAGTTCGGTTTCGATGAAAGGTGCCATGGCTTCGAGTATGTCTTCCAGTTCTTCGACACCGTGGGCATCAATGGCCGGGGAAGGCGATCTGACCGCGGGGGAGTCGAGCAGTCCCCGTTTGGTCATGATGTGTTTGCGGATTGATAGGCCAAGTCCTGCTGTGTTTTCATATCGGATCAGCGGGAGCCAGCCGTAGAAGGTTTGGCGTGCGCCTTCGATATCGCCGGATGTGAACTGGGCGTGAATTTTCACGAGGGCTTCGGGGTAGGCGAAGCCGGTCATTGTTCCGACGGCGCCGCGTTGAAGTTCTTCGAAAAGGAATGCACCGCCTAGGCCTCCGAAAATGCCCATACGGCCGCTCGTGGCGCTGAGGACGGTTGTTACTTTGGGGGGAGTTGGCGGATCTTCGAGTTTCAGGAGTTGGGCGTTTTCGAGTTCCGAGTTCAGCCTGGCGATGAACTCGGGGGACATGTGGACGCCGGTTTGTTCGGGGAGGTCTTGGACTACGATGGGGATCTCGGTTGCTGCGTCGATTGATCGGTAATAGCTGTAGACGGCAGTTTCGTTCGGTTTGGCGAGGGATGGTGGCGATGCCATGACGGCAGAGGCACCGAGGTCTTGAGCTTCTCGGACACGTTCCGCTGCTTGTGTGCCGCTTTGGCCGCTGACTCCGACGGTAACGGTCAATCGCTCTTCGCAAGCGTTCACGACGCTGTCGATGATGGGTGCTCGCTCGTGGTCTGAAAGGCGGTGCGCTTCGCCCATGACGCCGAGAGTAACGACTCCTGTGCATCCGGCGTTTGCTGCCGCCTCGACGAGACGCTGGATCGGGCCAGTGTCGACTGAGCCGTCGGAGGCGAACGGGGTCGGCATCATGAAGTGAATGCCGTCGAAGTTTGAGGCGGTCATAGGCGTTTCGATTCTCTTCGCAAGATTCTCGGGTTGGTTCCTCAATGAGTTTACCGAACGGGGAAGACGGGGCAGGTGAAAGGATTCTGGATAGGAAACGATGAGGTCGATTCTCGACGCTGAGTGTATGATTACGACTATTCGGCGCGAATTCGGCGCCGAGGGTTAGCTGTACACGTGAGCGGACATATCGTGACAACGAGCGTAGATACGAAACAGACAGAATGGGCGCCCGACGAAGAAGGTGCTCGGGTGTTGCTGGTTAGCGGTGAGGAGATTGCAGATTTCGAGGCGCAGAAGGAACGTTTTCGGGCGGGCGAGTTCGAAGAAACCGCGTTCATGCGCTTTCGGCTGCGACAGGGCGTATATGGGCAACGGCAACCGGATCGGCAGATGGTCAGGATCAAAGCCCCGTTTGGCGGGTTGACCGCCGGGCAACTCGAGGTGCTGGGAGAGGTTTGTGAAAAGTATGCCCCGTTGAAGAAAGGGCATCTGACGACGCGTGAGAATGTGCAGATCCACCATGTCCCGTTGGACGATTGCCCGCAGTTGATGCGTGACATCGGGGATGTCGGGCTTAGCACTCGCGAAGCGTGTGGGAACACGGTTCGGAACGTTGTGGCTCACCCGACGGCTGGTGTTTCGAAAGACGAGGTGTTCGACGTCAGTCCGTATGCGGCGGCGTACGCGCGGTATTTTCTGCGTCACCCAACGACGCAGAACATGCCGAGGAAGTCGAAGACGGCGTTTTCGGGTTCCGAGACCGACGAGGCGATGACGCCGTTCCACGACATGGGCTTCATCGCGAGAGAACGCGATGGGAAGCAGGGATTCAAGATCGTGGTCGGTGGCGGGTTATCGATCATGCCGCAGATGGCGGAGACGTTGAGCGAATTCGTGCCCGTCGAAGACTACATCCGCCACGCCGAAGCCGCTCTGAGGATCTTCAACAGGCAAGACGAAGAGCGTAAGAACTTGATGCGGGCTCGGATCAAGTACACGATCAAGCGCTTGGGCATCGAGAAGTTCCGCGAGATGGTCGAAGAGGAACTCAAAGGCGACTGGGCGAACAAAGAGATCGATCTAGAGACTCTGCTGTTCATCGAGGATGAGGAAGCGGATGCGCCAGGCGTGCCCGACGATGCGACGCCTGAGCCGGTTGGCGACGCGGAGTACGACCATTGGAAGGCAACGTCTGTCGAAGAGCAACGGCAGGCGGGCTTCAACGTCGTCTTCGTTCGCATCGAGCGTGGTGATATTTACGCCGATCAGTGGAAGCCGTTGGCGGATATCTCGAGAGAGTTTGCCGGCGGACGTGTTCGCATCGATCAGCAGCAGAACTTGGTTTATCGCTGGGTGCGGACCGAGTCGTTGTACGACATCTACCTTGCGCTGAAAGAGATCGGCATGGCGGCCAGCGGACGCGAGACGATCCGCGATATCGTTACTTGCCCGGGCACCGACTCTTGCAAACTTGGCATCACCTCGTCGATGGGCTTGAACAAGGCTCTAGGTGAGAAGCTGGACACGATGGACCTTTCGGATCCTGGGGTATCGAATATCCACATCAAGGCGAGTGGCTGCCCGAACTCGTGCGGTCAGCACCACGTGGCGAACATCGGTTTCCACGGTGCGGTGTTGAAAGGCGAGGGTGGTCAGGTTCCTGCATACGAGCTGTTCATCGCCGGTGAATCGACCGATGGTCCGGTGCGCGTAGGCAATCGAGTCCGCGCTCGGGTCCCTGCCAAACGTGCCCCAGAAGCATTGGAGATGATCCTGGATCACTACAAAGCGAACCGCAACGATGGCGAAGAGTTCAATGCATTCGTAGACCGCGTCGGCACGCAGCCATACGAGGATATGTTCAGCCCATGGAAGGCCGAAGCCGGTCCGCTAGACCGCGAGCACATCAACACGTACATGGACTGGGGCAAGACCGTGGTCTACAAGCTGGAACGCGGCGAGGGTGAGTGCGCGGTTTAGCTGGTGCCCTTCCCAAATCCTCTGGATTCCGGCCTTCGCCGGAATGACGGGGCAATAGGCCCGGAATGACGATTGGCTTAAGGCCGTGAACGCCGATTGGTGCTCGTCCCGGAGTGGCGGACGGATCAAAGCCCGGGATGACGAAGGGCATTAAATCACGGACTCACCGTAGTGTGATTTGAGCACTTCGCGGCTTCGGAGGATGATCCCATCGGAGTCGGGATCGCGGGCGCCGATTTCGAGTGTCGCGAACTCGATGTTCATTTCATCGGACATCAACGGGGCCATTTCGTCGAGATCGAGGGTGCCGATGCCGATTTCCTTGTGTTCGATACCGTCGATCGCGTCGTTGAGATGTAGATGTTTGATGCGGTCGCCGAGGATTTCGATGGCTTCTGGCAGGCCGTCGCCAATGATGCAATGGCCTACGTCGAGGACTGCGCCAACGTAATCGCATTTGGCATCGTCGATTACCGATGCGAGGTCTTCGTACGACGTGAGGACAAATCCAGGATCGTGTTTGAGATTTTCGATGCAGATCGTGATGCCGAGGCGTTCGGCGGTAGGCGCCACAGTTCGCACGAAGCGTTTCAAGTTTCTGACGGCTTCGCGTCTGATCAATTCGGACCCGTCTTCCGGTCGATCGAGTGTAGGCACATCAATCTTTCCGGGGTGAAGCACAATTACTTTCCCACCCAAGCTGCCTAGCATCTCGAGGTTGCGGGTGAAACTCTCGAGGAGGCTATCCCACACGCTGCGACGATGGGATCCGGGCAGTGCGTCGTGATGATAGTGAAGAGTTAAGCCGATTCCGTTGGATTCGGATACGCGTCGGAGGTACGCGATTTCGGCTTCGGTTAGCGATTCGGCATTGTGGAATTTGCCGTGAAGCTCGACTGCTTTGAAGTCGTGCTCGATGGCGAAGTCGAACATGGTCCTTAGCGGATCGTCGTCGTGTATGACGGAGACGAGGGCCAACGTTGGCATAGGAAGTCCTTTGGTTTGACTGTGTCTCGGGATTGCCGGCTACCGTCGAACCCGATACGGTTTCAAGTCTACGAAGAGCGTGGATCGGCGACGATGCGAGGCGGTTTCTATACTTTGAGTGTTGATCGACGAGAGGGCGTGATCGATTTCTTGACATCTTCCTGCATCCGCCCTACCTCCTTCCATAGACCATGCCCAACATCGAATACGGTGACTACGTAAAGTTCTCCTTCTTCAAGGCGCGAGCGTCTTGGCGGTTGTTGGACCCGGATAGGAAGTCGCAGATTCGCGAAGATTTGGTTGCGACAGTCGAAGCCGCGGCAGCAGAAACGGGATCGCCCCTATCGAGTTTCAGCGCGGTAGGGACACGGGCCGATGTTGATCTGTTGCTGTTTCAGAGCGCACCGAGTGTGGAGACATTCCACTCAACGGCGGCGGCGTTGAACCGCAGTGAAGCGATGGCGCACTTTGACCAGCCGCATTCATATCTCTCGCTTCGTAGGCAGACTAGGTATAAGCATGGCGGCGGAAACCCGGACGTCGAGCGGAAAGACAAACGATATTTCATCGTTTACCCCATGACGAAGACGCGGCCTTGGTACGGTTTGTCGATGGAGGAGCGCCAAGGGATGATGAACGATCACTTCCGCATCGGGCACGGCTATCCGGGGGTGACGATCAACACGACCTATTCATTTGGTATCGACGACCCGGAGTTCGTAGTCGCGTTTGAGACCGACGATCCTTCAGAGTTCGTGTCGCTGGTGATGGATCTGCGTGAAGTGCCGGGGGCACAGTACACGGAGTCAGAGACGCCGATATTCACGACAATCCGGATGCCGTTACCTGAGGCGTTGCAGGCGATCGGGTAACGCTCAACGCGCCGAAGCAAGGCGCGACTTTGAGGTCGAGTTCCCTGGATTTGACTGCGGTTGAACTGACCGGCTAGGTCTGTCTAGGTGTTGACGCCCGGTTCGGAGCTGTCGTAGTCGTAGTCGTAGTTGAGGGCGATGTATTCGAATTCGTCCTCGGGGACTTGATCTTCCGGGAAGATTGCGTTCTCCGGGCAAACCGGTTCGCAAGCGGCGCAGTCGATGCATTCATCGGGGTTGATGAAGAGCATGTTGTCGCCGGGTTTGGAGTAGATGCAGTCGACGGGGCAAACGTCAACGCATGATCCGTCCATGACGTCGACGCAACCTTTGGAGATTATGTAGGTCACCTTTTGAGTGCTCCAGTTGGTGGCAAGGCGATGGTTTAGGTCGTTTCCCGCTAAGTAGATGTGCTTTGCGGGTCAGGGATTATTCTAACCGCCACATCCGCATCCACCGCCACCACAAGCGCAACCGCCAGCGAAATTGGGGTTGGAAATCACGAAGCCGGAGCGTTGGAAGCCTTCGACATAATCGATGCTAGATCCGGAGATCAACGGGATGCTTTGTTCGTCCACGAGAGCCTTGACCGCGCCATCTTCGAGCGAGGTGTCATCGGTTCCGGGTTCGTCCTCAAGGCCGAAAGCGTATTCGACGCCGCCTTGAGGGGTCGCAGATGCCGATATGCGCAGATATGAGTTCGTAGCGTCTTGTTCAGCCATCACCTCGGCCAGCTTGTCCAAAGCGGCCGGCGTGAACGAGACTATCGCGGCATCTTGCTCGTTGATCATGTTTAGCAATCTCCGTGGGTTTGTCCGTGCGGTAGGTGATGGTCGTTCGGAGGTCCTGCTCTACGCCCCAAATTGGGGCAAACGGCGCGGGACAATGAAAATGGGCACCTCGCAGTTAGAATTGTAATGCAATCGTTACGAAAGTAACGAACTTCCTTGTAAAACGAGATCGGGGTAGGCGCGATTTCACGGCGCGCTTTGGGACGAGTGGATTTTTGCGGTTTCGCTCTATAGAATTAAAATTTGCGGTGCAATCTCGTAGCTGGGCGAAAACATTCCTTCGATATTCGTCACTTCGGGGCCAAATCACGACTCAACGATTTCGGCGAGTGATTGCCGCATGCCGAATATACGGACAAAGGACCGAGTGTCGACTAGAAGAGGAGCAACTGCTGGATGGACGCAATCGATCGTCAGATAATCGCGGCGCTAACCGAGGATGGCCGGTTGGCTAACTCGAAGATAGCGAAGAAGGTGAAGGTTAGCGAAGGGACGGTGCGTCGTCGGTTGAAGAAACTCACGACCGACAAGACGATCGAGATCGCGATGGTCCAGGATCCTCACAAAGCGGGGTACCAGTCGGAAGTCCTGATTGGGATGCAGGTAGAACCCGACATGTTGGAGGAGGTTGCGCAGCGGATGGCGGAATTCAAGTACACCACGTTGGTCAGCATCACGACCGGCACCTATGACGTGTTTGCGTGGGCTACGCTCCCCAACGCCGAGAAACTCGGCGAATTCATCCGCGATCATGTTGGCAAGACTCCGGGCGTGCAAAGGACGGAGACGTTCGTATCTCTGGGGGTCAAGAAACGGACCCACAGCCTTCCGCTTGACGACTGAGGATTTTGATCCCGCCAAATCGCGGGAAGTTAGATAATAGACGGGATGAACACACCGTCAATCGCGCGGCCAGTAGAAGCCAAACGGTCGCTCCCCATCGCCGCCGGCCAATCGCTGTTTGATTGGCTGTTTCCGAATGCAAAGCTGATTCATCGCATCGGCGCGGTGGTCGCTTTGATCGCATTGATCGTCATCTGCAGCAAGATTAGGTTCTATCTGCCTGGCAACCCGACACCGGTGACGTTGCAGACATTCGCCATTTTGACAGCGGCAGGTGTGATGGGCTTCCGGTGGGGAGTGGGAACGGTAATCGTTTACCTGCTGATTGGGATGATGGGCTTCTTGGCGTTCGCCAACCAACCTTGGGGATTCACGTCGCCAGCGGAAGCGTGGATCTACATCACGGGAGTGACCGGCGGCTACCTAATCGGATTTGTGCTCGCTGCTGCGATTGCCGGCGCGCTGAGCCAATACGGGTTCGGCCGGGCGAATTCGCTTTGGGCCAACGTTTTGGCTGGGATTTCGGTGTATCTACCGGCTTTGGTCTGGTTGGCGTTGGGTGATTTCTCATGGCCAGCCGAAGAGAGGCTGCTGTTGGACGCGATGTACGTTTACCTGCCGGGTGACTTCTTGAAAGTGGTAGGGGCATCAGCTCTCCTGACCGGTCTGTGGCGATATGCCGATAATCGACGGTCTGGCCAGGAATAGAGGGACTTTCGATCTCGATTTGCCTGTCCAGACGAAATCTGCCAACGTCGCGACAGCATCGCAGATCAGTCGGGCTGCCGATCTGATTTGATCGTTCAGGTTGTCGCGCACGACGAACACATGACAACACAGTAGGAATTCACATGTACAAGGACACGGATTGCGGCGCGCCGCGGGCATCAGACATCGGCAAGGAGATGAGTGTTGCGGGTTGGGTTCACCGACGGCGGGACCACGGGAATCTGATTTTCGTAGACCTTAGGGATCGCACAGGGTTGTTGCAGGTTGTGTTCAATCCTGAGGTCGCACCCGAAGCTCACAGTTTGGCGGAAGGGATGCGCAGCGAGTGGGTGATTCAGGCGACGGGCAAGATCCGGGCGAGGTTGCCCGGAGCCGCAAACCCGAACTTGGATACTGGCGAAGTCGAGTTGATAGTCAGCGATTCTCAGGTGTTGAATCGCTCGTTGACGCCGCCGTTCGAAGTGGAGGACGAAACCGATGCCGACGAATCGACGCGGATCGCCAACCGATTTATCGATATTCGTCGTCCTGAGATGTTGGGTCGATTGCAGCTTCGACATCGGGTGACGCACCTGATTTGGGACCATCTGACTGAGAACGGGTTTACACAGGTCGAGACGCCGATCCTAATCAAGTCGACGCCGGAGGGCGCTCGCGACTACGTTGTGCCTTCTCGCGTGCGGCCGGGGACGTTTTACGCGTTGCCGCAATCTCCTCAGCAGATGAAGCAGATGTTGATGGTGTGCGGCGTGGAGCGATATTTCCAGATCGCGCGATGTTTCCGCGACGAGGATTTGCGGGCAGATCGGCAACCTGAACACACGCAACTCGACCTCGAGATGAGCTTCGTGCATCAACAGGATGTGATGGATTTGGTCGAAGGACTCTACGCGCGGATCGTGAGGGAGACGCGGCCGGATGCCAAGCTGGGGACGCCGTTCGCGAGGCTCTCATACGACGAGGCCATTGAACGCTACGGTTCGGACAAACCGGATACTCGGTTCGGCCTCGAGATGAGCACGATCACTGAGATTGCTGCGAGATCAGAGGCGCGGGTGTTTCAAGCGGTCGCCGGTTCCGGCGGTGTCATCCGGGCGTTTGCTGCGCCGGGGTGTGCTTGTTACACACGACGTCAGACGGATGGATTGATTGATGTGGCTTGTGCGGCTGGGGCTCAAGGTCTGGTGTACATCGCCATCGACGAATCGGCAGGTTCGATCGCTGAGATCGAGGATACGCATATTCGATCGCCGTTGAAAAACTACATGTCCGTGGAAATCGTCAGGGAGATAGCCAACGCGACTGGAGCGTCTCCTGGGGATCTAGTGTTGATAGTTGCCGGGACGCAGACGGTGGCCAACAACGCGTTGTCAGCATTGCGAACCGAAATGGCAGAGCGGTTGGAGTTGATCGATCCGGATGACTTCACGTTTGCATGGGTGTATGACTTCCCGCTATTCGAGTGGGGTGAGGATACCCAGTCTTGGACGCCGGCTCACCATGTCTTTTCGGCACCGAAGCAGGAGCACATACCGTTCATCGAGAGTGATCCGGGCAAGGTTTACGCCGATCTGTTCGATTTGACCTGCAACGGTGTGGAGTTAGGAAGCGGAAGTATACGTATACACGATCCCGACGTGCAGATGAAAGTGTTCAATGTAATCGGATATCCGGACCACGAGATCGAAGACAGGTTTGGGCATCTGCTCAAGGCTTTCCGTTACGGAGCGCCGCCCCATGGCGGGATGGGGCTCGGGTTGGATCGCATCACGGCGATGCTCGCCGGACAATCGAACATCAGGGAAGTGATCGCGTTTCCCAAGACTCAATCGGCCTGGGATCCGCTGTTCGACGCGCCCTCGCCGATCGCCGACGACCAGTTGGAAGAGTTGCACATCGCGCTTGACATCGAAGAGTGATCGATGCGCAGATTCGAAGTTGCCACCGACTTCTCGATCGTCGCCTGAACGGGACGAAACAGGCGGTAAGTTAAGATTGAATTAATCGTAACGCCTCGAATCAGGGCGAAACATGAGCTTTTCGCGCGCCCTGCAATCCGGATGAAATTGGCCGTGACGACACGAAAGAGTTAGGGATTGAACGTATCACGAGAATCCTCGGACAATGGCGAGATTGTACTCCGGTTGGAGGTTGATCCCGAACGAGTCGGTCGCCACATCAATGCGGCCGTCAGACGGGTTGCCCAGCGAGTCGACATCCCTGGCTTCCGCAAAGGCAAGGCTCCAAGAGCCATATTGCAGAACTTTGTGGGCAAGGATTACCTGGTTGAAGAGGCGATGGAGTCTCTGGTGCCGGAAGCCGTAGGTGAGGCCGTCAGCGAACAGGAGATAGTTCCTTTCGCACCGCCACGGGTTGACAACGTCGAACAGACGGAACCCACCGTGACCATCGTCGCGACAGTGCCGACGAAGCCTGAGGTGGTGTTAGGCGATTATCAGTCGCTTCGCTACGACGAGCAGCCGGACGAGGTGGACGACGAAGCGGTTGATGCATTGGTGATGCAGTTGCGTAGGTCGCAGGCTTATTCGCTTACCGCCGAAAGGGCAGCCGAAGAGAGCGATATCGTCACGTTAGATATCAAGGTGACGGCGGATGACGACTTGGTGTGGGACTTTGAGGATCGTCAATTCCAGCTCAATCTGGACCTGGAGACTTACGGCGAGGTATTCGTTGGGCTACACCAAGGGATCATCGGGATGTCCGTCGGCGACGACAAGGAGTTCTCGTTCGAAGTCTCTGAGGACAACGAATCGCCTCAGTTTGCGGGCAAGACGGTGCACGTTACCGCTCATGTGAAGGAAGTGCAAGAGGAGGTACTGCCTCCGCTCGACGACGCATTGGCATCGTCGGTCGGGTTGCCAGAAGTGGAAACGGTCGAGCAGTTGACGACGCACATTCGCAACCAGCTCGAGGAACGCGCAGAGCAGACGTTCCTAAACGGGATTCAGCAGCGGTTGATGACTGACATGGTCGAAAGCAGCGAGTTCACGATATCCCCGATCATCGTCGATCACGAAAGTCAGCACGTCCTCGAACGATATGTTCAGCAGCGACGTTCAGTTGCGGCGCGGACCGGCCAACAGTTCAACGTTGAAGATTTGTCGGAAGACGACTTGAACGAAGCCAAAGAGATAGCGGAACGCGAGATCAAGAACTCTCTGGTTGTCCAGAGCTTGGTCGAAGCTGTGGACCCGGACATCTCCGACGACGACGTAACCAAAGAGATCGAATTCGCAAATGAAAACGCCCCCTCCGAAGAACAGAGGCTGGAAGACAACGACGAGACCCGGCAATCGGTGATCGGCTTCTTGAAGCGTCGACGGACGATTGAACAGGTCCTCAAAATGGCTCGCGGCCAGTCCGAAGATGCCGCGCCAGCAGTGGCAGCAGGATAGCCAAATTCGTCGCACGTAATCCCACCAAACCCGAACCAACACCAAAATGGAGACCCTCGAACATGGCACAACTTGAGACACCGCAAAACCTGATCCCCATGGTGATTGAGACCGGGGCGAGAGGCGAGCGTGCGTACGACATCTACTCGCTATTGCTGAAGGAACGGATCATCTTCTTGGGCACGCCGATCACGTCTCAAGTGGCGAACACGATCGTAGCTCAACTGCTTTACCTTGCCGCGGACGACCCGGAACGCGACATCAATATGTACATCAACTCGCCGGGCGGATCAGTCTACGACGGAATGGCGATTTACGACACGATGCAGCTCGTGACTTGCGAAGTGTCGACCATTTCGGTCGGCCTGTGCGCGAGCTTTGGAACGGTACTCCTCGCCGCCGGAGCACATGGCAAGAGGTACGCCCTGCCGAACTCGACGATCATGATGCACCAGCCTTGGAGCGGAATGCAGGGCCAGGCATCAGACATCGAAATCCACGCTAGGGAAACACTCCGAATCCAAGACAGGCTTCGCCAAATCATCGCGGATCATACCGGGCAGCCTTACGAGCAGGTGGCGCGCGACAGTGACCGAGACTTCTGGATGACCTCGGAGCAGGCGGTGGAATACGGGTTGGTTGACCAGGTCCATGCCTCCAACGCAAACCCGAGAGACGCTAGAATATTGCAAGCTGGTGCTGCGTAATCTGATGACAGCAGGGATATCGAATTCAAGGGAACTGGCCGATCGAAAACGGATTGATTGAATGAACGGTAGCGGCGATAGAAATTCTATCCAGCGGGGACGCGTCCAGAAACGGTGCTCGTTCTGCAAGAAGCAGCAGCAAGAGATTCGCATGCTGATCGCCGGCCCGAACAGCATCTTCATCTGCGACGAATGTGTTGAACGATGCCGAGGCATCATCCGCCAAGCCACCCAAGCGCCCCGGTCGGAAACGACGGAGGCTCGTCCCACCAACGTTTACCCCACTAAGCCGGTAGACGTCTACGATCAACTCCAGCAATACGTCATCGGTCAGGAGCAGGCGAAGAAAGTTCTGAGCGTCGGCGTTTACAACCACTACAAACGGTTGTTGGCCAGCCAGCAGAACGGCTCGGAAGACGACATCGAGCTGCAGAAAACCAACATCATGCTTGTGGGCCCTCCCGGTTGCGGGAAGACTTATCTGGCTCAGATACTGGCGCAGATACTGAAAGTCCCATTTGCCATTGTGGACGCCACGTCGATCACAGAGGCGGGTTACGTAGGCGAAGACGTGGAGAACATCCTTTTGCGGTTGCTACAGGCCGCAGGAGGCGATGTTGCCAGAGCAGAGCGCGGGATAATCTACATCGACGAGATCGATAAGATCGCTCGCAAGGACGTCAATCCTTCAATCACGCGGGACGTCTCGGGTGAGGGTGTTCAGCAAGCTCTGCTGAAGATCCTCGAGGGCAACGTCGTCAATGTTCCACCTCATGGCGGACGGAAGCACCCACATCAAGAATTCATCCAGATCAACACCGAGAACATCCTGTTCATCCTGGGCGGCGCGTTCGATGGGATCGACCAGATGATCCGCAAGCGTGAGAGACGGACCAGGGAAGGCAGCGGGTTCGGATTCAGGACTAACGCCATTGTCGACGCGTACGCGTCGTTGCCACATAGGCAAAACGGGGACGGTCGTGACCTCACCGACGTCACTCCTGAAGACCTGCGCAACTACGGTTTCATACCGGAGTTCATCGGCCGAATACCGGTGGTCGTGGGATTGTCGGATCTGTCGCTTGACCAGTTGGTGAAGGTGTTGGTCGAGCCTAAGAACTCGATCGTGTCGCAGTATGAGAAGCTGCTGGGATTAGACGAAGTAGCTCTTGAGTTCAACGAAGACGCGTTGGTGGCGATAGCTGAATACGCCCAAGCACGCGGCATGGGTGCGCGAGGTCTCCGGGCGATCGTTGAGGATGTGTTGATGGATACGATGTATGCTCTCCCCTCCTGTCCAGACGCGTCGAAGTGCATCGTCACGAAAGACACTATCGCAAACGGAGCGCAGCCCGTCGTCGTGGATGCTCACGGCAACCCGATAGACACAGACGGCGTATTCGTTACCGAAGCCGAGGCTGCATGACCCGTGAGTCGTCGGCACCGCTGACGGCAGACACCCCAATCGAGGGTCGATCAATTGCCGATTCAAGTCACAATCAACGGTCGGGCACTCGAGTTGCCAGAACCGGTTACCTTGATGGCGTATCTCGAGGAAAAAGGGCTTGTCGGGCGTAGAATAGCTGTCGCTCACAACGGGAACGTGGTGTCTAAAGACGATTTCGACAGCGTCGAGATCGTTGACGGCGACACCCTAGAAATCGTCCGTCCCGTCGGCGGCGGTTAGTCTCCCAAGCAGTCACCCGAGTAGTCCCCCAATTGGTCCCCCAAGCAGTCCGATAAAAAGAACCACCCCCTCACACGTAGCATGAGGGGGCGTAGGGGACCTTAGATGGAAGGGGAGGGACTACTCCACGACGCACACGGCGCCGGTTGCGGTGTCTCCCGAAAACTCTGAGCGGTAACGGTGACATCCGACGACTTCGAAGGTGTGCGAGCCGCTTCCGACTTCAGGGTTGAATGAAGACAGCCAAAGATCTCCGGTGTCCCATTGTTCTGCTTCGCCTTCGAAACTGGTCGCGCTTGAGGCGCTGCTACGAGGGTTTTCCCAAGTGACCGTGGTGCCGACTTTAACCTTGATTACTTCTGGATCGAAAAACGCAGTATCAGCCATGATGACAGTTGCTTCGCCTTCGAGGGCTGGCCCTTCTGGAATCTCGATTTCAGTTTCCTCGTCCTCGGACCCAGTGACTTGCGCCTGTTCTGATCCTGCATCCGTTCCGACTGCTCTTCCTCCGGTCTCGCTACCAGTCTCCGCGTCCGCCGTGGCTCTGGCTTGCGCCGTGGCCTGAATTTGTGCGGCGATGGTGTTCTCCCCAACCTGAATTCCAGCGTCAGGGTCACCGCCTTCAGCGATGACTGCCGCAGCTGTAGCTGTCGCGTTGACTACTCTTTGCTCGGCTTCGAATGTTTGGATGGTCTCAAACTGGGACGTAGATTCCCCACACGCGACTGCCGCGGCCGTCACGGTCGATAACGCCCAGACGCCAATTAAGAGTGCAAGTGCCTTGCTTTTCATCTGCACCTCCTTATTGCGTTTTATGCAACTTGGCGTAGTCGCGGGTCGAGACGATCACGCAACCAGTCGCCAAAGAAGTTCATGGAGAGTACTACGAGGAAGATGGCAGTTCCAGGCACCAACGTGATATGCGGTGCCTCCAGGATATAGTCTCGGCCTTGATTAGTCATCACACCCCAAGCTGGCGTCGGCGGTTGAATTCCCGCGCCCACGAAACTCAAGGTCGACTCGGCAAGAATCAAACCGCTTGTGTTCAAGCTGGCGACTACGATAACCGTGTTCATGATCCCGGGCACGAGATGCCGCCAAATGATGCGTATGTCAGACGCTCCCGCCACTCGGGCGGCAGCCACGTAATCCAGCTCCCGCAACACGAACACTTGCGCACGTATGACACGTACAAATCCGACCCATGCCACCAGCATCAGAACAAATAACAACATATCGACCTTCCAGAACAATACGTTGACCTTTGCCCCAAACAACTGGGTAACCACGATTGCCACCATCAAGAACGGCAGGGCGTTCCATATATCGACAAAACGAGTCACAATCTCATCGAATATACCGCCATAGTAACCGCTGAACAGCGCGACGGCGGTCCCTAGTATCATCCCGGAAGTGAGTGAAAAAGTCACGACAGCGATAGAAATCCGAGAACCGTGCAATAGCCTGCTGAATATATCTCTTCCCGCGTGGTCGGCTCCCAATATATGCAGCTTGCCGCACTGAGTGATATTTTCTGAATCCCTTCCCGCGCTAGGATCAATGAGATCGCATTGCTGATAACTCAACTCTGCGATGGTGGTCCCGCCAAGGGGGATATACGACGCTCTGGACTGTTGCCACAAACCGAGGTTCCGGTCATGCGAGTATCCCTTGTCTCTAGGAAAGGGAGCGGCGTAGGGGCCGATAATCGCAGCGAGCAAAAGGCCTGCGAGAACGATCACTGGAATAATCGGGTATCGACGCAGGTAGTACCACGCCAAAACGAACGGGTTTGAGGTGCGTCCGTAATTCAGCGCTTGTTCGCGATCAACCTGATCTGCCTCGGTCGTGTTTTGCGCGGTATCGACTTCTGTTGTCATGGGTTGCTGCCTTTTCGTGTGAAGCTATTTGCCCAAACGTCCTCTCGTTATCGCAATCGAACTCGCGGGTCGATCACTGTGTAGAGGATGTCTGCGACAGTAGCAAACACCAAGAAATACATCAGGAAGATGACTACGGTACCGAGCAACAATGGGAAATCGTTGTTTTGCACAGCTTGTTGCAGTGCAATCTGTCCGATCCCGGGCCATGAAAAGACGATTTCGATAACCAATGCACCATTCAAGAATCCAGCGAACAGGAGCAACATTGAGGTGATTGGTGCGATCAGAGCATTACGCAACGCGTGCTTGAAGATAACCGTGGTATTGCCTACGCCCTTCGCTCTCGCCATCTTTACGAATTCGGAGTCTAGGATCTCCAACATCGACGACCTCGTGAGGCGCATCAGACCCGCAGCCGAGCCCCAACCTAACGCGACACACGGCAAAACATATTCTTTCCAACGGAATTCGTCGGGGGTTCGACCTCCAGCAGGCATACCAAAAATCCCCAAGAACCCAAATACACTATCCTCCGGAATTTCATTCAACGTCACTGAGAACAACCAAATCATCACGATGGCTGTCACGAATGCGGGGGCGGCTTGACCGACCAGCGCGACGAATCTAGCTATGTAGTCAAACACACCACCCCGCCACACAGCCGCCACAACTCCTGTGGGGATGCCCATCAGAACAGCAATCAACCATCCTCCCACGCCCAACTGGACAGTTGCACCCAATTTGCCCTTGATGATGTCCCAAACGTCGATCTGAAGTCCCAGTGAAACACCAAAATCCAGCCTGAAAACGCGGCTCAACCATTCCACATATTGAACCGGGGCTGGCTTATCAAACCCCAGACGGTCGCCCAGTCGATTCCAACTCTCTCGAGTGAGACCGTAGCCACTCTGAGGAACGAATATCTCCCTAGGATCCTTCGGATTTACGTGCACCAAGATGAAGATCGCGAGAGTAGCACCAAACACCGAAATCAGTGAGGTAAATATGCGTCCTGCCAAGAATCGAAACATTGCATACTCCTGGGGCTAAATCGAAACGATCCTTCGGATGTTTATGTTTACTTAGGGGCGTCGGGCCAGTTTAAGGACGCAGTCGCCTTTTGGTGAGAAACGGCGTTCGGGTATTCCCAACCGCGTCGCAACCCGAAGGCTTGTTGTTCGGCGCCGTGCGAGACGATGGCGCGGTGCGTGCTGCCGATGGCATCACGCACCACCACCATCTTTGCGGACGGAGCCCGAGTATTGCACGGGCTCCGTGCCACTAGTTCTACTAGGTTGAGCCTGCTTACCTGAGAACGATGAACTCAGGGTTGCTCGACCAGTTGCTGTAGTGCTGCTGTCGACCGTTCCAAGAAGCAATTCTCGGTCCGGCAACTAGGCCCTTGGGCACTTCGACAACACCGGCGTACTGGACCCAGTACATTGACCAGTCGACCCACTCGAGGTGCTTCTGCTCACGCACTGCTTTGTCCTGCTCGCCGAGGATCTCGAACAGCCACTTGGCGCCTGGCTGAGATTCGAAGCCTACGCCCCAACCAGGTCGGCTGGACGAGGTGTCGACTGTGGGCAACGGCCAGTCAAGCGGGTAGACGTTCGAGTGAACGTCGCCGTTCTTGAAGACTGGCAGGTACTGCACACGGCGTCGCATCCTCTGCGAGATGACTCCGCCGTAGTCTTCGATCAACTGCTCGATTTCGATACCGAGCTGTTCCCATTGCGACGTGATGTAGTCGGCAATTTCAAGGCTGACTTCACCGATTTCGGCGACGTAAGCCTGGAGAACCATACTCTCGATGCCTTGGCGCTTGCCATCAACCAGCGGGTAGCCAGCTGCGGCTAGCAAAGCATCTGCGAGCTCTAGATCGCCATCCGGCAAGACCCACGGGACACCATCCTCGAACAGAGTGCCAGCGGCCTCGGCCGGGCAGTCGATCCGGTTTCCTAGCCAGTCCCAGCAACCGGTTGATCGATTGGGGTCCCAGCCAGGGAAGTGCGGTCCCATGTACTCGGAGTAGATGCCTGCGCCCTTGTTGTCAAGGAATACGCTGTTGATCTCGTTACGGTCGATCGCGATCGACTGGGCGAGGCGGACCAGGCGAGCCTGTTCCATGTCGTCCATCCCCTCAGGGTTGTCGGTGTCAGCGTACGGTGCGTTTCCGCATCGCTCGCGACCAGGTGCGTCACCGTCCGTGCAAGGAGCGTCCTCGGTTCCCCAAGGGTTACCGATCCAAGGGAAGTCCTCGGTGTAGGGACCCTCGTTGGGGCCGGAGCCGCAAGCGTTGTCGATTGCGGCGTCGCTGCGGTTTTCACAGTTCCAAGGCTCTAGCGGTTCGCCAGTTCGGGCGTGCGAGTGCTCCCAGAGAAGACCGGGGTACATGATCGATTGACCAACGAAACCGCCGGGCATGGTCTCTAGGAAGCGGTAGCCTTCCTGAACGACGCCAGGGACGAGTTTGAAGTCCAGCAATGCCAAGTCAGCTTCGCCGTTGCGTAGCATGGCGATGCGAGTGTTGTTCTCAGCAACCTGGATCTGGGTGTACTTGTCGATGCCGGGCGTTACGCGCCAGTGGTCGTCCACGGCCACGGTCTCGCATCGGTCACCAGGAACACAATGTCCTTGGACGAACGCGCCAGTACCTACGTGGTGCTCGCGTGCCCACTCAACTCCCATCGAGTCTTGGTGACTCAGGTAGTAGAGTCCGCGTGCTGCGCTCAAGCAGCCGAACTGTGAGATGGGCAGGCAGAAGTAGACCGGTGATACCAGTCCAATTTCGACCGTCCAGTCGTCAACCTTAATCGCTTCCAAGAAGATGGCTGCGAGGTCGCCGGAGTTGCCGTAGGTGGTGTCTGGGTTGGTGGTGGCGTTCGACTCGTTGAAGTATCGGACCACTTCGTCAGCGTTGACGATGCCGAAGTCTTGATCTTCAAATCCAATCGGTGAGTTGAACGGAATTCCCGATCCGTCAGAACCTTGTCGCATGGTCATGCGGACACGAGTTCCGGCAGGATCAATGTCCCAGGACTCGACGAGTTCGGGGGTCATTGGGTCACCGTTCTCGAAAACGAAGAAGTACTCTTCAACCCCGCCGCCGTGCGTCGGTGTACCAGAGTAAGGTCCGACCGTAGGCAAACCGATCACGGCACCTACGCTTCGAGTTGCGAAGATAACCTCGCGCTCCTCTTCCATAGCCTCAGGAGCCATGGCTTCGGCGGCTTTTTCGGCCGGTCGAGCGGTGGCTGCCGGGGCGGCCTCGGCGGCTGCTTCACCCTTCATGGCAGGAGCGGCAGTCGCTGCGGCGGCAGCTTTCGCAGCCGGAGCAGCAGTCGCTGCGGGAGCGGCTTTCGCGGCCGGGGCAGCTTTCGCCGCGGGAGCAGCGGTTGCCGCAGGCAATGGGGTCGCGGGCTCTTCAGAACTACCGCAGGCCAAACCAAACGCGGTTGCCGCAACGGCCACCATCAAGGGCAGGAATCCCCACCGCTTGAGTAGATAGCTTAGTTTCATTCATGAACCTCCTGTATTGTGCCGGCTAGGGGGGTTCTCCGATACGGATCAGCCGCATCATACCCAAACCGGTATTTCACAGTGCCACACACACGTTATGGACGCCTGCAACTTCGGAGAGTATACAGCAACCTTCACGCCTTGCGGCTTACAATACGCGGGTAAATTTAGCATCACGTACTGGGTTTGTCAAATCTGATTGAACCGAATTGAACTCACCAGCGGCTGTTCGTTGAGAGTGCAGAATCATGAATCTGTGGGAGACTTCGCCTCGATGCTGAACGGAAAGACAGTGCTTGTCACGGGTGCAAGCTCGGGGATCGGTCGCGCAACTGCGGAAGTGGTCGCAAAACACGGGGCAAACGTAGTCATCGCGGCGCGAAGAACCGAGCTTTGCGCCGAGGTAGCGGAATCCATCCGAGCCGACGGCGGAAGCGCTACCCACATTCGGGCTGACGTCACCGACCCATCTGATGTCACCGCGATGGTCGAACACGCTGTCAAAACGTTCGGTTCCATCGACGGAGCCTTCAACAATGCAGGGGTCCTCTTGGATTCCGGCCGGATTCACGAGATGGATGACGACGTCTTGACAAGATCATGGGAGGTGAACGTCCGGGGCGTCTGGCTGTGCATGAAATCCGAGGTCGAGGCAATGCTCCGTCTCGGGGTCAAAGGTTCGATCGTCAACGATTCATCGCGGAACGGGCTAAGGGCAGACATCAAACGACCCGCATACACCGCGACTAAACATGCGGTCACCGGCCTCACCAAAGCCGCTGCGCTGGACTACGCAAGGATGGGCATTCGGATAAACGGGATCTGCCCCGGACCGATCGACACAGATATGATGCGGTCCGTAGATCGCGGTGAAGAAGAAATTCGACAGCAAATTGAATCGGCCGTCCCGTTGGCCAGATACGGGAAACCAGAAGAGGTCGGGCAGCTAGTCGCATGGTTGCTCTCCGACTACTCGTCCTACGTCACGGGTCAGATGGTGGGAATCGATGGGGGACTGCTAGCGGCGTGACCGACAGGAACATCACCTCGCTAGTGCAGAAGATCCACGACACGCCGACAAAGGCGTGTCTGGTTATCACCGGGGCAGGCACCAGTGCGATATCCGCATTATTCGCGATAGGCGGCGCGTCGAGGACCGTCATCGATGCGCAAGTGCCGTACTCACGTGCCGCGTTAGACAAGTACGTAGGCGTCGTGGCCGACCAACACGTCTCTCGCCAAGAAGCCGAGATCATGGCTCGACGAGCATACGAAAAGGCTGTTCAACTGAACGAAACCGATGTTGACAGCCCAAACATGGTCGTCGGTGTGTCATGCACTGCAGCAATTGCGACTGATCGCGTTCGACGCGGCGAGAACCGTGCCCATATCGCATGGCACGGTGTAACGGGCGGCTTCACTCGTTCGATCGTGTTCAAAAAAGGCAAGCGCCAACGCGCCGGAGAAGAGGGGCTATGCGCCGCGATCATCCTGAACTCGTTGGCGGAAGCTTGCGGGATCGAAGATAGGTTGGATCTCGATCTGATGGAGGGCGAGGTTGTCGAACGCTTCGCCCATTGAAAAGGTGATAGATGGGCAGATGCCTTTGATGGTGTTTCGCCCTCACCACGGTTGGTCCGAGGAACCGCCAACCGAGGCTTTGATGCTCGCCGGTTCTTTCCGACCGTTACATCGTGCTCACCGTGCACTGTTGACCGCGGGATGGGAAGTTACGGGCAAACGACTTTCCCGATGTTTCGAGATATCCATTCTGAACGTCGAGAAGCCGGAAATCGCCTCTTCGGAAATCGAAACCCGGTTGGAACAGTTCGATCACAAGGACGACGTCGTCGTCATCACCAAAGCCGCGACGTTTGTGGAAAAGGCGCGACTGATGCCAGGGACCACGTTCGCGATCGGCTACGACACAGCGATCAGGCTCTTCGACGATCGTTTCTACCAAGGCACGACGGGTGAGCCGACGACTCGGGTGGTCTTGGGGGAGTTGAAGGCGCTGGGGTCGGGATTTGTCATCGGTGGGCGCCACGATGAGGATGGGGATTTCATGACCTTTCACGACCTTCCAATACCCAAGGGCCTCGAGTCGCTGTTCACGGAGATCCCGGAAGCGATGTTTTCAGACCCGATCTCTTCCACGCAGTTGCGTCAATCCGCCGAATCTGTTTGATGGCGCCACATAGAATCATTCGGCGACATCTCGATCAACAGGGATTCTCAAGGATAGGAGCATTCAATTGACGGA
Source organism: Dehalococcoidia bacterium (assembly GCA_022824185.1). Taxonomy (GTDB): domain Bacteria; phylum Chloroflexota; class Dehalococcoidia; order Lucifugimonadales; family Lucifugimonadaceae; genus Bin127. Next base: position 83,120 of record JAJEAU010000008.1, on the reverse strand, counting down.
ACCTACAAACCCTCGCACCCCTTCGGCTAGCGTCGACCCGCTGTTCATCGATCGTTGGTCGCCGAGATCATTCTCGGATGAACCATTGACAGACGATGAAGTTGCATCACTCTTCGAAGGCGCGAGGTGGTCACCATCGTCGAACAACATGCAACCGTGGCTCTTTGTCTACGAGACCGACGGACCTGATCGTGAGGTATTCGATTCGATATTGCTGCCCGGCAACCAGATCTGGGCTACCAAAGCCCCGTTGATCGGATTCATCTTCGCGCGCACGAAATCGCCAGAAGGTCGACGCCCCCGCACAGCTCAGTTCGACACGGGCGCGGCTTGGATGTCGCTGGCGTTGCAAGCCCGAACGATGGGTATCTACACCCACGCAATGGGCGGAATCAATCTCGATGAGGTCAACGAGAAGCTAGGCGTATCCGACGAGTTCTATACCCCGATCTGCGGATTCGCAGCAGGAAGGCTCGGACCTCGGGAGGCGTTGCCAAGTGATCTGCAAGAACGTGAATCGCCGAACGACCGCAAACCGTTGAGCGAGATCGCTTTCAAAGGCATCGTGGAGAACGCTTAATCCAACGCTCCAAACGTGAAGTTGTCATCGGGATGCTCCAGAGCGTAGCGCGCCTGCCTAAGTCCAAACTTCTCTTGTAGCTGTACCGTCAGGCCACCGTCGATCATCAACGTGTGACCGGTTATGAAGGAAGCGTCATCGGAACAAAGGAACGCGATTCCCGCCGCGATTTCCTCCGGCTTTCCGGTCCGACGCAGGGGGTATTGGTCGGCAAAGAAAGCGTGGCCCGTAGGGTTTTCGGCCCACATTTCAGCTAAGCCTTCACCGACGATGTGACCTGGGCCGATCGCATTGGCGCGGATACCGTCTGGCCCGTACTCGACAGCCAACTGTCTTGTCAGTCCGACCACAGCGGCTTTCCCGGTTTCGTAGACCAGCATCCCCGTCTCTTGGAGCAAAGAGTGGACAGACGCCAAGTTGATGATCGAACCACCACCCACTTCCCGCATGTGCGGGATCGAATGTTTGGCACCCAAGTAAAGGGCTTTCACCAGAACGTCAATCCCGTAGTCCCAATCTTCTTCTTCAACGCTGATGGCATCGCCATGAATGCGCGACTCCCCTGCTATGACGCTGAATGCGTTCTGGACCAAGATGTCTAAACGTCCGAAGGTCTCGACGGTCTCGTCCACCATCCGTTTGCAGTCTGCGGAGGATGCCACGTCGATATGACAAGAGGCCGCTGTGCCTCCGCTTTCCGTGATCCGCTCGACGTTTGCGGCTGCGGCTTCGTCGTTGATGTCGGCGATCATGACCATCGCGCCATCCGACGCCAAGCGACGCGCAGTCGCTCCGCCGATGCCCAATGCCCCACCGGTGATGAGAGCCGCTTTACCTTCGAACCTAGACATGAATCGGGACCTCCACATTGAATGTCTGAGGGTGATGTTAAAGCCAATCCGGTTAATGCCGTTTAGTCCGCACCCGCAGCGTGGAAATTAGGATCGTCTCGATATGCCCATTCGAACCTCTGAGATTGACATCGATCGTGCCTGCCAAAACGGGGATCCAAGCGATGTCGGTGATGCTTTGCTTGATTTGGCCGGTTATGGCGGTGCTCGTGTGGCGTCGTACTCTGAACTGGCCGGTGGCAATCCAGTGATGGCTCAGGTTTTCCGAATCTCGATCGAAGGTGATGAGCGCGCCCCCGATACGGCTGTCGTCAAGATCCCTGCCAAATTAATCGTGGACCGACGCAGGGAAGCAGCAACGAATGCGTACGCGCGTGAGGCCGAGGTCTACGATCTGCTGCGCGATATGCAAGGCGGATTTCAACCGATCATCTATGCATCAGTTACCGAACCACAGTCGAAACTGGCTGCGTTGTTGATGGAGGATTTGGGCGATCTGCCTCGTCGGCATGAGTTTGAACTCGGTTTGGTTCGGAACGTGCTGAGTGATCTGGCCAGAATCCATCGGCGATATTGGTGCGACCCAAGCATCGGTTCCGCCTGGTGGATCCGAAACGGCCGACGTGCCGACATCTTCAACGATGACACTGACCTTTTTGCATCGAAGTGGGAAACATTGGCGAATACTCCTCGCCTGCATCCATGTGACGAAACGGTCGTAAACGAGGTGGCCGATTATCTCAACGAACACTTGATAGCGGTCTTAGATCAACTCGATGCCCGGCCACCGACTTTGACGCACGGGGATCTGCACACGGCGAACTTCATGTTCCGCAGGTGCGAATCGAAGATCGATCCTGTGTTAATCGATTGGCAGGAGACCGTCTATTGCGGGGCCACAAGCGATGTCGCCAAGTTCCTGTCAACCACACTTGATCCCAGCACTACACAAGAACATTTCGACGATCTCATCGCGGGTTACCACGACGATTTAGGGAATGAGATCGCCGCCAGTTACCCGTACCACGCATATCGGAGGGATGTGATGTTGGGGTTACTCGGCACCTTCGCCAACTATGTCATCGCTGCTGGCACCGATGAGCAGGCCTACAACGACCCAACCGCGGTGAACGGTTCATTGAGAAAGGTCTCTAGAAACGTCAGCGTCCTACAACCGCTGGACGAGATTTGAGTGATGTCGGACGAACGAAGGGGTCAGTTGCCGCCGCGTTTATGATCCGCCGATTGACTCGCGGCCTAAATCGCGGATCGTCACCAACGTGTCCGAATATCCCATCACTCGGGTCGAGAACTCCTCCTCGCCAAGCAACGAAAAGCCCCCGCGTTTGGACGCGATCTCGCCGTTTGAGAAGAACCCAGCGATCGGTATGTTGCCGAAGTGCTCCGCAATGACCTCGGCATCATGGTGAGCCTCTTCGAACATGCGGGTACCTCGGGCGACCGAATTGAAACAGAGCAGCGCGTCGATGCGTTGTCCGTGGTCTCGAACGTGGCTCGCGCGTTTGCTGATGTTCTGCTTGAGGCGCTGAGATGCGAGGTCGCCATCCCGAATGTGGAACCGGAGCGATTGCCCTTCTTCAACTAGGTCGCCGATCATCATGGCGCCGGATTCTTGGTCCATGCTCATGATGTTCCGCATCACATAGTCGGGATCCATCGACACGTCGCCGGATTCCAAACCGACGACCAGCGTTTTCGTCATATGAAGCTGGTGGAGCGGATCGGCATTGACAAAGACGTCTTCGAGCATCTTGAGAGGTGTGTGATCGTCAAGTCGATGAATCTCGTTCCGAATGGCTTTGGTAATCACCATGCTCTCACCAACTGGAATTTCGCTACCTGAGATGATCGCATCTGCCGCGAAGTCCCGTTTCATGAGGAGGCCGACGGCCCCGTGGTGTCGCACATCCTCGCCGAAGAACATCCGGTTTTCGCCGTATTCGTGACCACCGCTCACAAGCGCCCCTACCTTCATCACCGTCGGGAACGCAGAGTCGAGCATCGAGAGCGCATACTCGGTCGAGACGGTAAGAGGATCTACGAACACGAGCATCAACCCGTCTTCATACTCCTCGGGATTGACACCGATGGCATCGGCCAAAGACTCGGGTGTGGCGTCTTTTCCGCAAGCCTGCTTGTCGGTGAACGCGAAGGGGTGGATATCGTCGGTGTCGCAAGTTGCAGCAAGGACACTGAGACCGGGCCCAGTCTCTAATTCGAGACCGGCACCAATGACTCCCGAGCCAGAGCAGCCAATCAGTACGTTGGGGCCGAGTTGGTCATGGAGTGTGGGCAGGATGTTCTCGAAATGAGAGTAATTGGGTCTCGACGCGAAGACTACCGCGAGGTCCGGGGTCTCGCCCTTGAGTTGTGCCTTGATGTCGTCGCACATCTCTTCGACATCTGAAGACTCGTCATAGCTATCGCAGAGAGCGGCTGCGAATAGCCCGGTCCCGGAGCGGCGGTTACGTGCCCGTCGGACAGGTTTTGTGTGCGCCGCCACATTGGATCTCGAGCCCCACTTGAACTCTGCTTGCATGAAGCGTCCTTCTCCAAAATCATCAGTTCGTCTAGCATCACTCCGATCCCCTCACAACACTGCACCTCCTGTGATGCGTGTTGATGATTTTGGCAAAGTCAAGAAAGAAGAAACAATATCGCTCGATGCGAAACGCGGTCAATATCGAGCGATGACCTCACATGCGCGATAGTGCCCTGCCCGCAGCCTTGATGGTCCGATCGATGTGCTCTTCGGAGTGGGCAGACGACATATGCACACGTCCGTTGGACGAAAGACGGATTCCTTCGGCCATCATCTCGGAGGCGAACTGGGTGTACCGACCGCCGTCGCACTTGATGGCGTAGTCCCGGTAATTCCTGATGGTGTCGCCACTGCGATTGAATGCGATTCCAAAAACGCTTCCGAGACCTTGGACGTGAATGTCAGTCTCGGTCTCCATGCCAACTCGTCGCAGACCGTCGATCAGTTGTTGACCACGGCGATTCAGGTCTGCGTAAAACGCGTCGCCCTCAGATTTCAGATGGGTCAGAGTGGCATGCGCCGCTGCTATCGACATCACATTGGAGTTGAAGCTGCCACCGTGATAGACCTCGCCGCTCCCGAGCACGTCCATGATGTCTCGTCGGCCCGCGAGCATCGCGATTGGGAACCCCGCCGCGATCGATTTGGCATACGTCGCAAGGTCAGGCGTGATGCCGAGAAGTTCCTGCGCTCCGCCATACGCCACTCGAAAACCGGTGATTACCTCGTCGAAAATGATCAGCGCCCCGTTTCGGTGAGCGATCTCCTTAGCCGCCTCGAGATAACCCGGCTCTGGCATGATGCAGTACGTATTGGCGTTGATGGGCTCCATGATGACGGCCGCGATTTCCCCAGGGTTTCGATCAAACGCAGCCTCCAACCGTTCGACATCATTCCACTGACAAGGGATCGACTGCGAAAGAGTCCCGGGATCCATCCCCGCCGATTCACCTACTGCGTTCGGCGAGTCCACATCCCCGGCCTCATCGACGGGAGGATGCACCGAGTAGTTCACGCTGTCCATCCAACCGTGATAGTGCCCCTCGAAGCGGATGAACTTCGACCTGCCCGTGTAACCACGGGCCAACCGCAGCGCAAGTTGAACAATCTCAGTGCCCGATCCGGCAAAACGGACGGTGCAATCCTCGATCGGAATCGCATCCGCCGCCATCTCAGCAACTTCCAGCTCGCGTTCAAACTGCGCGGCGAGAACATAACCCATCCGCATGTCTTTAGACACCTGCTGGGAAACAAACTCCGGTGCGTGGCCGAAGATGTTGGGCCCCATCCCTTGGATGTAATCGACATATTCGTTGCCGTCGGCGTCCCACATAAGGGCGCCTTCGGATCGGTCGAAGAAGAGAGGTTCGCCTCCAGGTTCGTTGAGTCTGATCTGCGATGAGATGCCACCGGCGACTACGCGGTGGGCTCGTTCCATCAGTTGGCGAGATTTGGTTCGGTTTAGCTCTGGTGATGACATCTGTTGCTCAGTGTTCGTTATGTGGTTTGACAAGGCAAAACTCATTGCCTTCCGGATCTTGCATGACGATCCATTGCGTGTCGCCGAGTTCGCGTTCCGCAACTAGTGTCGCGCCAAAGTTGATCATCCGCTCAGATTCCGATTTGAGATCGTCAGCTTTGAACTCGATGTGGACGCGGTTCTTGGATGTCTTGGCCTCAGGCACTTGAAGGATAATCATCCGAGGCTGTGCCGGATCGTCAGACCTGAGAACTGCCACATACGGAAAGTGGGATTCAGCCAGTTGGTAACCGGCGGCGTCGCACCAAAAACCGGCCAACGACTCGACATCGTTCGCGTCCATGGCCAAGCCCCAGAATGAGGATTCAGACGCCATCGGCGAGTCGCCTCTTCAGTGATCGGATACGCGCTGTGGTTTCAATGCCCATGCCCATCCGAATGCTGCGCGATTCGTGGCTCTGGTGGATGGAAGGTGCTCCCGTCCGCGAACACGGTCCTGAATAACTCGATCTGGTCTTCGGGACGCATCATGTAGTTCGGCGTCCAAAACGGAATGGAATTCTGCCAGATCACCCCGAGCTCCAGATCATGACCGCCCTTCTCCGGGTCGAACCAGTCCAATTTCCTAGGGCCAAGATCCGGCGCGTCGTCGTTAATGGGTTCGAGATCTGGAATGTTGGGGTTGAAGTAGTTCAAGCAGTGCCACTTAGGAACAGTCAGGAGGATCAACTCACTGTCGGTGTCGTTTTTTACATCGAAAATCCAGTGGTGATGCGACTGCCCCATCCAATACGGGAAGCCCCAATGGCTCAGCTCTCGGTGCTTGACCGGCAGACCCAAGAATCCTGACTTGGCCACGCGTGGCAACCAGTTTAGAGGGGTGATGCAGTCTCGAATATCTTCAAGGACGTGGGAGATGATGACGAAGTCGAACGGCCCATCGGCTTCGAGCTGGCGCCAGATGTCTTCACTGTTGACATCGCCGACGTAGAGTTTTTTGTCAGTTTCGAACGGGAAGACATCCACATAGACGTCGACGAGTTCGTCGGCCCACGGATTAAACCGACCGCCGATGTCTACGACTCTGTAGTCGGGGTTTGCGGCCTTGTTTCGGCGAACGCCATCGAGCATCAGGGCTCGGAAGGTCTCCTTGTCGCCGTCCGAGTATTTGGTGATGGGCATGACGTTTTCCGGTTAGGCGAGGTACTTGCGGTTGACTTTGCAGACATACGAGTAGGTCGGGTTCACGAACTGCGTCACGCGCGCTTCCAAGCACTGGGCCAAGAAGATGAAGGCCTCGCCCTGTGTCATCCCGTAGTCTGCTTCGAGCCAGACGATCATCTCTGATAGAGCTATTCGGAAGGCGTCTTCGGCAGGCTTCTCGATGCCGGTGGTCATGATGTGGGTGTCGTTCTCGATGCGCGGCCAAGACATGCCTTCTGGTTTCGGCGAGAGCTCGACCTTCATCATTACGGAACCGCCAGTCTCGATGCCACCGCCGCCGCAGATCTCGCCGTCGCCTTGACGAGCGTGCATGTCCCCGACATGCAAAAGCGCCCCGGGATGATAGACCGGGAGGTGCAGCTTGGCACCAGTCGTCACCTCCTGGATGTCGAAGTTGCCGCCCCACTGACCTGCCCATCCGTTGTGTCGGGCCTCGCGCTCGGGCGCTACGCCGACGACGCCGAGCATGGGTTCGACGGGGAAGGAGAGCTTGTCGTTCCAGATGATCTCGCCTTTCTCGACATCGATGCGGCAGATTCGGAATTGCGGGCCGATGTTCGACGGGCCTAGATACCCGGGCATCGCGCCTGTGGATCCGCCATATCGTGTCCAACCGACGGGGTGAGTCTTGATCTCGCCGATGTGGACGGTGAGCATTTGTCCCGGTTCGGCGCCGTCGACATAGGTGCAGCCTGATGACGCATTACCCCGATCCGTCGGTTGGGAGTCGGAACGGTAAGTGTTGTAGAGCTCTCGGATGTCGTCCGGGACGAGTTCGGCGTCGGGGCCGCGGTTCATCTGCGTCTGGACTTCGAACCATTCGCCGGGTTTGACGTGGAGGGTGACGGGGTTTGCTGGGGAGTGTTCGTAGTAGAGGGTTTCCCGTGTTGCGATTTTCATGTGGTTGATCTTTATTTGCGGTTGATCGTGGTCTGAGTGAAGTGTAATGGTTGTGTTGCGGGGATCAGGCGAGGAGTTTGTTGGCGAGGTCGGGGAAGTCGGAGGCTACTATGTCGATGTCGGGATCGGCGGTGGCGGTGGCGATGTCGGAGAAGCCTGGCGTGACGTTTGATTCGCCTTCGCGGTGGATGTATGCGGCGCGCATTCCGGTGGCTTGGGCGTTCTTGAGGTCTACCAAGTGGGCGGCGGTCATCATGGCTTCGGAGGGTTGGAGACGGAGGAGTCGGGTGGCTCTGTTGTAGGCGTTGGGCGGACCTTTGTAGGCTCCGAGGAACTCGCAAGAGAGGATTCCGTCCCAGTTGATGCCGTTGTGTTTTGAGCAGTCGACGGCGATGGAGTAGCTGAGGACGGTTAGGACGATCATTGTGTATCGGGACTTTAAGCGGTGGATGGCGTCGGCTGCGCCAGGCCAAGCTCGTAGGCGGTGCCAGATTTCGGTGAGGTCGTCGCGCTCTGCGGTTGAGAGGGATATGGCGGTGTGTTTTTCTAGGACTTTGTCGAGGATCAGGCGATGGATGTGATCGAGGTTTGTCCAGGGTAGTTCGCCTCTGTTGACCCTTGCGAGCATGTCGAAAGACCAGACTCGCCAGTCGGTGGCGAATTGTTGGATGTCCAGATCGGCTTCTTGCTCTGCGGCGATGCGCCGGGCTTCGTCTTCGATGGTTCCTCGCCAGTCGAAGACGGTTCCTCCTACATCCCATGTGAGTGCTCTGACGTTTGAAAGGTCGGGCATATATTGATCCGGTGATTTTCGGGTTTTTGGTATGTGGGAAGTTTAATTTCGGGGCCGCGCTGCGGCTTTTCTTTTGTTCGAGACGCGTTGAAACGTCCGGGGTTGCCGGACGTGGGCGCCTTGGGGCGTCGGGAGGGTCGGTCTTGTTTTTGCTTTTTTGGTTTTTCTTATTTGATTGCTTTGGTTTGGGACTTTGTCCCGGTTGACGGTCGTGGGCGGGTCTGTGACCCGCCCTTACCGTCAGGGTCCCCTTTGTCCGGTAGGACATTTCCCTCGCGAGCGAGGGAAACCCGAGGGGTCGGGTTTTCGAGGATTCGCCGCGGTACAAAAACCGGTGGACTTTGGTCTCGACTGTCGTCTTGACCATCGTCCTTCGGGCGAAAAATACTTAACTCATTGAAAAAGTCGAGCGTTGCCGACGTCGCCAGACCGGCGGCCCGGAGTGCGGATATTGGAAACATCCCGCACGCCATCATTTGGTTCTTGCCCCGCATTAGCGCTCTGATCTCCCCGCACGACGAAGCGGTTCTGATCTGTTTTGGATAAGAGAAGACCTCGTCCAGGCCTTGAATGGTGTCGAACCCGTGCGGCAGCTTCGCTCCCGCTTGCACCTTCTGTCTCGCGAACAAAGGTAGGGTTCGTCCATCTGGCTCGTGTTGCGGCTTAAGCAGTATATCGCCGCGCCTGAACCTTGCAGCTACATCCTTCTCCATAACCGGGTTTGTGACCGCGTCGCTCCATGCTCCAAGAGACTTAGACGGGCACCGTCGCGATCGGCGCGCAGTTAGACATCGGGCCTTGCGCCTCGGGGTTCTACACCTCCGGCCTCGGGGCTCTTTGTGCACTTGCATGCTTCTCATGTGTGATCCGTCTCGCGGTTTCATGTCACTTCAATCGACGACAACTGCTGCCAAGTCGCGATCCTTGGCTGCGGCGATCCTCTGGGCGTTGTTTCCCTCGCGAAGCGGGTTGAACGCTTGTTGTTGATATTAACAGTTGTGGTGCGTGTGTGTCAAGTTGTTGTCTGAACTGGGATTTTTGGGATTGGGGGGATTTTTGGGATTTTGTTGTTTTGGGTGACGGGGGGAGTGGGCTAGGGGGAGGGGGTTGGACTACCGGAACGTGCTGTTGAGTCCTTCTGGCCCCTCGTCCCCGCCCGCATGCCCCTGCGCTCTCGCTTCGCTCTTGCGCGTCCCCTTTCGCCTCGAAAGGGGACGGTTTGCCCGCCTGCCGGTTTCGCGCAGGGGAGCGGGAGGATGGGGCGGGCTTCGTTTCGGTGCGTGCGCCCTTGGGTTCCGGCCTTCGCCGGAATGACGTGGGTTGTGTCGCCGGAATGACGTGGTTTGTGGCGGGGAGAGGGGGGTTAGATTGGGGCTATGTGGTCGACGAAGACGGGGCTGGTCCAGGCTTTTTCTTGGTTGGTTTGGGTTACTCGGACCCAGTAGGGGTTTATTCCGGGTGTCGGGTTTTTGTCGGTGATTGTGAACTCGGTCCGGGTAGGGCCTGGTTGGGGGGCTTGTTCGATTGTTGCCTTGCGGTCTAGTTGGCCTAGGTCTACGATTTTCGGGCCGTCGGCCAAGGAGCCGAGGGTTGTCGGCAGATGCAGGCGGTCGGCGGTGGCGAAGGTGATGCGTCGAGCGCCGTCTCTTCCGTGGTCACTGTATTGCGAGCTGGCGATTACTTCGCTAGTCAGGGCGAGTTCGATTGCGGTGTCAGGACTGCCGTCGATGTCAAGGAGGAGACCGCTTCGGTATCCACATGTCCATGATTTCCATGCGACGGCTGCATCGGTGGAGGCTGTCAGGTGAGATCGAGGACTGTCGAACCGAACTTTTTCGACGTTTGTGATCGTGCCGTCGGTGACGTTGACGCCGCCTTCCCAGACGACGCCCGAGTAGCTGGTTTCCCTGCTGGCACCTTCCCAAGTAACCCGGATACGATCGGCGATCGTGCCGGGGGAGAGTTCTTCGGAGTGGATGAGGTCGAGGCCGCGGAAAAGTTCAACACGTTCGAGCGGACCGTCTGCAAGGATTTTGACGGAGATTTCGGGATGATCGGGAGTTGAGTATTCGGATCCCATCATGTGTCCGTCGGCGGATACGACTGCGACGATGCGGACGCCGGAGGTTGCGTAGACTCGACGGGCCTTCATGGCGTTCAGGATGCCATCGAGGGTGAGTTCTTCGGCGTAGATGCCGGTCAAACCGGCTTTTTGGTAGCGGCGGAGTTGGAAACCGGGTTGATCGTCGCCGGGGCGACCGGTGTAGCAATCGCTCCCGCCGACAAATCCCATCTTGTACTTGCGCTCGAGGGATTCTTTGAGAAACCACTCGAACTGACCGTGGGTCGACGTGATTTCAAGGGCGGGTTCGATCTGCGGTTCGTGATACTCAAGGTCTGCAGCGATGCCACCCACGTGGGGAGTAACGACGATGTCGTGATACCGGAACTCGGCGTGCATCTCCCGGACGTGAGGGAGATCGGTGTCGACGTCAGACTGATCGAGATGGGCAGCGTGCGCCGAACGTCGAAGCTGTTGGTTGAACCGTCGGAAGTAGACGTTGTGGTGGCCTCCCAACGGGGTGGTTGCGGACCATTCGTATCCGGGAAGAGGGACGAATCTGCCAGGGGTGTAATGGTCCCGTTCCGCCTGCTGTTGAACGTCGTACGCGTCGTTGGTGATGGCGGGGTCGTTGCGCTGGAATCCGGCGAAGTGGATACCTGCGACATCCCGGGCGTACTTGAAAAAGTCGGCTATTTTATAGGCGTCGACGACCTGACCACCGTGCGGGTCACCCCAGTACAGGCGGTAATCGGGTGCATCTTCGGTTGCGACGATTGGGTTGCTCTCCGATGTGTGCCCGTTGTCGTCGTCACGCACAGTCAGCCGATGTTCGCCGGGTTCGGTGATTCGGCATCCGTCGATCCAGATGACGCCGTTGGAGGATTCGTCGAATGTGACCTCGTCGGTGTCAAGGCCGATGCCGGCACCGGATATTGCGACGGTTCCGCGGTACTGATTTGCGGGGTTGCCCCACCGATCCTCGGCCTTTATGTTGATTCGGAAATCTTCGCCAGCGACCGCGTTCGAAGGTGCGATGGCTACCAGTCGGATAGCGTCGCCGCCGATGATTGGGAGTTCCGGCAGAGTTTTGATTGGAACGAAGTCCCCTGAGCCATCAGTGTCTACTTCGATCCAGAAGTAACGTCGTGGTTCGATGAAGGTTTGGCTGCGAGACCCGGGCCCGCCTCGAGACTGATCGCCGTAAGTGACGGTAAATTGCTCGCCCTCATTGAGAGACCGGCCAGTGTTGACGACGAGGACGGTCACGAGATCCGGGACTTGGGTCGCGAGTTCGGCGTCGGGAGGCGGAGCAACCGTCAGATATTCGGCCGCGGTGGGATCGTGGAGTTGTGGGAGGCCCCAATCGGTGTCGGAGTCGGTTCCGATGCGTACGATGCCGCCTGTATCGATTCCGTCGGGTCCAACGGTGAATACGAGCTGCCATGTTCCGAATTCTCCGGCGACCACGGGATCGGGGTTCGTTAGATGTGCGCTGCCGACGGTTGGGCTGCTTCTTTCGGCTAGGCCGAGGGGATCCATGGTTTCGGACATGACGGGCTCCGGGGATGGATTGGGGTGGTCGTTTGGCTAGTCGTATTATGCGGTCGGATCGGTGATGTTGGGGTTAGCATTTCGGGGGATTAGCTCTAGGAGGGTAGGAATCGATGCGAAATGAGATGAAGCGGAAGTTGATGTCCGGTGATCCCGCGTTTGGCGTTTCGGTGATGTTTCCGTCGCCGCACGTGGTGGATGTTGTGGGCCGGATGGGGTTTGACTGGGTATTGATCGACTGTGAGCACGGATCGATATCGGTTGAGAGCGTGGAGTTGATGGCGATGGCGGCCGAGGCTGTTGGGGTTACTGCAATCGCTAGGCCGTCGGTGAATTCGTTTGAGGCGATCGGGCAGGTCATGGATCGGGGTGTGATGGGTGTCCAAGTGCCGCATGTCAGGACGGCGGAGGATGCGCGTCGGGCGGTTGAGGCGGTGAAATATCACCCGCTGGGAGAACGGAGCCTGGCAGCGGGAGTGAGGTCGTCTTCGTATGGCCAGGGGATGTCGATGTCGGAATATGCTGAGGTCTCGAACCGGGAGACGTTGGTTTGCTTGCAGATCGAAGATGCGGAGGCGGTAGAGAATATCGATGAGATTGTGGGGGTTGAGGGTGTTGATGTGTTTTTTGTCGGGCCGTCGGATCTGTCGCAGTCATTGGGGTATCCGGGTCGGTCGGATCATCCGGTTGTTCGGGAGGCGATGGAGCGTGTATTTGGTGTGATTGCGGCGGCGGGTAAGGTTTCGGGGAGCGCGGGGGATGCGGGTGCGGCGGTGCGGTATCGGGAGTTGGGGGTTGGTTATTTGTATGCGCATTTGACTACGGTTTTGGGGGTGGGAGTGAAGGCGTATTGGGGGGAGGTTAGGTGAAGTTCACGAAAGCGCATGGTTGATCGTGCTTTGCCATTGCTGGTTGCTGAGATTGGTCAAATCGGATTAAGATACGCGAGGCGTATGCGGGGATGTGACGGTTGCGAAATTAGTTTTTCGGTTCTCCCAGAACTGAAACCGGTTGAGAGAAAGTCTGAGCGATGCCTAAGGTTAGGGATGCAATTCGGCTTATCGAGCGTGACGGTTGGCGTATGGTTAGGACAAGAGGAAGTCATCGCCAATACCGGCACCCGGTGAAACCGGGGACCGTTACCGTTCCTGGCAAACCTCGAGACGATTTGCCACCTGGTACGTGGAACAGCATATTGAAGCAGTCTGGACTCAAAGGATGAGTGCCGTGAAATATACCGTCGTCATCGAAAAAGCGTCTTCGAACTTCGCTGCTTACGTGCCGGATTTGCCGGGGTGTGTAGCTACAGGTGATACGGAGGAACAAACCTTGGAGGAGATCCGGGAGGCCATTGGATTTCACATCGAGAGCCTTCAGGAGCATGGTGAGCCCGTTCCGGAACCGCGAACAACGGCCACGGCCGTGGAAGTAGGAGTTATGGCGGCGGGTTAGGAATGCCTATCCCGCTAAGTAGTCAACTGCGGATCGAGGATTACTGGTCGCGTGCGCCAGTGTTGGGTTTGATTTTCGTAGGCGTGGGCTAGTTGGAGGACGGTGAAGTCGGCTCTTTGTTTGCCTACGATTTGGAGGCCCGCCGGGAGGCCGTTGGAGTCGAAGCCTGCGGGGACTGAGATTGCTGGGAGGCCGGTGACTGTGATCGATGAGCAGGGGGCCATCCACTCGAGGTAGTTGGTGAGGGGTTTACCTGCTACTTCGGTCGGGTATTCCTGGTCGGCCGGGAATGGTGGGACGGAGGTTACGGGGAGGATGAGGTAGTCGTAGTTGGACAGGAAGTCTGCCATTCGGCCGTAAAGTGCTGATCGGGCTTCTTCGGCTTTTTTGACTTCGAGGGCGGTGAGTTTCATGCCCTCTTCAGCGTTCCAGATGATGGTCTGCTTGACGAGGTCTCGGTGGTCTCGGATGTTGGCTTCGTGCTGGTGTGCGAAGATTGCGGCTCGGAGGGTGTGGAAGATATCCATCGCGTCTTCGAGCGGTGGTTCGGCGTCTTCGATGGTGCAGCCGAGGTCTTCGAATATCTGGCGTTGGGAGTCTAGGGTTTGGGTGATGATGGGATCGATGGGAGAACCGCCGACGGTTCGGCTCCATGCGATGCGGGTGCCGGTGAAGTCTCGATCGAGGGGTTGTGCGAAGATCGATGCGGTTTGCATCAGTGATGCAGGGACGCGGGGGTCGGGTCCGGCAAGGGCGGTTAATTGAAGGGCGACGTCGGCTACGGTGCGCGCCATGCCGCCGGTGACAGATTCGGAGGTGTAGCCGAGGGGTGCGGGATAGGTCGGGACTGTGCCGATGCTGTTTCGCATTCCGACGACGTTGGACCATGCTGCGGGGTTGCGGAGCGAACCGCCGAAGTCGGAGCCTTGGGCGATGGGCATCATTCCGCATGCGAGGGCTACGGATGCTCCGCCGCTGCTGCCTCCGCAGGTCTTGGTGAGGTCGTAGGGGTTGAGTGTGGTGCCGAAGACTTCGTTGAAGGTCTGGGATCCGGCGCCGAATTCTGGGGTGTTGGTCTTGCCGATGACGATTGCGCCAGCCTGTTTGTATCGCTGGACGGTTAGTGAGTCTTCGGTGGGTATGAAGTCTTTGAATATCGGTGAGCCGAAGGTTGTTCGGATACCTGCGGTGGGTTGAAGGTCTTTGATGCCGATGGGGAGACCGTGCAGAGGGCCCTTCGTGCCATTCTTCGATTGGTGGTCGTCCGCCTTTGATGCTTGAGCCAAGAGGTCGTCGCCATCAAGGAGTGTGACGATGGCGTTGACTTTGGGGTTGATGCGCTCGATTTGGTTCAGGTGGGCCGCCATGACATCTCTTGCGGAGATTTGGCCGTCTCGGATCCATGCCGCGATGTCGGTTGCGGTAGAGAAGCAGAGTTCAGTCGCGGAGGTTGGGGGAGTTTTTACCACCATGTTTGGCCTTCGACCTCGTTTTGGATGTCGGACCAGTCGCGGGTGTAGATGCCTGTTGAGAGGTATTTCCATCCGCCGTCGGCGAAGAGCATGACGATATTTCCGGATTCGAGTCGATTCGCGGCTCTGATAGCGCTGGCGAGGACTGCGCCTGAGGAGACGCCTACGAAGATGCCGGCTTCGGTCAGTAGCTTTTTGGTCCAGAAGAATGACTCTTCGGCTTCGACCATGATTCGGGCGTCGAGTGCGTCGAGGTCGAGAACAGGTGGTATGAATCCGTGTTCGATGGAGCGTAGACCTTGGACTTTGTCGTCGGGATGGGGCGCCGCTGCGACGATTTTGACGTCAGGGTTGTGTTCTCGTAGGGCGCGTCCGACGCCCATGAGGGTGCCGCCGGTGCCTAGGCCTGCGACGAACATGTCGATGTCGGGGACGTCGCGTGCGATTTCGGGGCCGGTGGATTTGTAGTGGGCGTTAGGGTTTGCGCGGTTGCCGTATTGATATGGCATGAACCACGAGGGGTTTTCGTTCGCGAGTTCTTTCGCGACGTTGATGGACTCGTTGGTGCCTTTTTCTGGTGCGGAGAATATGATCTCGGCGCCGAAGCCTTCGAGCAGTTGGACGCGTTCGGCGCTGACGCTTTCGGGCATGACGACTTTGACGCCGTAGCCGCGTAGACGTCCGATCATGGCCAGGCCGATGCCGGTGTTCCCGCTAGTGGGTTCTAGGATTACGCCGCCGTTGTCGCGGTTTAGAAGTCCGTCTTTTTCGGCTTGGTCGATTAGGGAGAGTGCGACGCGATCTTTGACGCTTCCGGTGGGGTTTTCGGATTCGAGTTTTGCGAGTAAGCGGACTTCGGGTTTAGGGCTGAACTTGGAGATGTCGACGACCGGCGTGTTGCCGATCTCGTGGGTGACATCGAGGGCCACGGAGCCGCGTTCCGCTAGTTGCATGGGTTACCGCCCGACCCATGGATTCCGGCCTGCGCCGGAATGACGGTGCGTGTGTGGAATCCGGCCTGCGCCGGAACGACGGTGCGTGTGTGGATCCCGGCATTCGCCGGAATGACGTGGACGGATCACGGTGGATTCAGGCGACTGCCTGCGGGGGTGCGATGCCGCAGAAGATCTCGTAGTCGATGAGTTGGGTGACTTCGGGGTTGTCGCCGCAGAGCTTGCAGTCGGGGTTTCGGCGGACTTTGATTTCGCGGAACTCCATCGTCAGCGCGTCGATGATGAGCATTCGACCAGACAGTGTCTCGCCGATGTCCATGGCAATCTTGATGGTCTCGAGGGCTTGGATGGAACCGACGAGGCCAGGTAGTGCGCCGATAACGCCAGCTTCGGCGCAGTTGGGGACCTCTCCAGGTGGCGGCGGATCCGGGAACAGGCAGCGGTAGCAGCCTTGTCCAGGGATATAGGTTGTAGCTTGCCCATCGAAAACGAGAATTGCGCCATCGACTAGGGGTTTGCCAGCGAGGAAAGCGGCGTCGTTGACGAGGTACCTGGTAGCAAAGTTGTCGGCCCCGTTTACGACGATGTCGTAGTTGGGGATGATGTCCATTGCGTTGTCGGCGTTGATGGGCTCTTCGTGGACGATCACGTTGACGTCGGGGTTATGCGCTTCGAGTGTTTCTTTTGCGGATTCGACCTTACGGCGACCAACATCGGCGTCGGTGTGGAGAATCTGGCGTTGGAGGTTTGTGACATCGACGGTGTCGAAGTCTACGATGCCGATCGTGCCGACCCCCGCGAGTGCGAGATAAAGCGAGACAGGGGAGCCGAGACCGCCGGCCCCAATGACGAGCACTTTGGCGCCGACGAGCGCGCGTTGCCCTGCGCTGCCGACGTTGGGCATGATGAGGTGTCGGGAATATCGCTGGACTTGCGCGGGTGTTAGGGCTGGTGCGGCGGTAACTGCGCTACCGTTTTGGCGACCGTTTACGGATCCGTTTGTGCTCTGCATGGGTACTGTTCTGTCGATTTCGGCCTTTTTGGGCGCGGATTTGCGCCTGTTATTGATTCTATCCCAATGAAGGTGATTGAACTAACACGCTAACTCGGATGGCAGTTCAGTTCTGACTGAGTTGCAGGCTGAGTTCTTGGGCACCCTCGAGTGTGTGTTGTTTGGTGACAAGATCTTCGATTTTGATCTGGAACAGATATCGCAGGAGCATCTTCTCAACGTCGCGCCACAATTCTCGTTGAGAGCAAGCGCCAGATATGAGGCATGCGTCAGGCTCTGTCAGGCAGTCCATGGCAGAAAAACTATGGTCGACGGATGCCACCACGGTTCCAACTGTGATTTCGGATGGTGATAGTGCTAACCGCACTCCCCCGCCAGGACCTCGGCGAGAATCGATGAGGCCAGACCGTGAAAGGTCCGCGGAGATGCGCAGGAGAAAGGGTTCGGGGATGTGTTGCTGTTTGGCGATATGGGAAGTGGACGTGTACTCTCCGTCCGATTGCATCGCGAGGAATACGAGCATTCGGACAGCATAGTCCACTTTCATAGGTATCAGCATGGCCGACGATTCGACGGAGTTGGTTGTCCGTCGTTGATATTCGCCAAAGAACGGTTTAAATGACGACTTGACCGTTGGAGTTGGTTGAACTCAGTATACACACGTCCAGTTGAGGTAAGCGTAAGGGGCGGTTGAGTTGGAAAGTATGAATGCGGAGGGTAGAATCGGAGGTTGTTGTAAATGTGATTGCGCGCCGTTGCCAAATTGGTTGTCTTGGCGCGCAGTCGTCGACGAGACGAAAACCGTAACTACCTGACCCGCTTAGGGGGAGCAGATCGAAAATGGCCGATTTGGTGCTTCACGCCGAGACCCGAACCGCGATGGGCAAAAAGAATCGCGCCCTTAGAGCTAAGGGAATTGTCCCGATCCACGTTTATGGGTTGAACGATGCGCCGTCGTCGTTGCAGGCTGAGCTAAGGCACCTTGTGAGTGTCGTTCGCGAGGCAGGCAGGACTTCGTTGGTGACGGTCGAAACCGATGGCGAGAATCAGGATTTCACGTTGGTTCGAGATGTAGCAACGCATCCCGTGTCGGGTGCGGTTTTGCATGTGGATTTTCTGCGAGTCGACCCTACTCAGGCGGTGGAGGCTCCAGTACCTGTGGTGCTCATCAACCAGGAAGAAGCACCGGGCACGCGTGGCGGAGCAGGTTTCGTTACACAGGGAGTTTACGAGGTGTTGTTGTCAGCTCGTCCTGACGATATACCGAACGAACTACTGGCAGATTGTTCAGGACTGGATTCGTTCGATGCCGCTGTGTTGGCGTCAGATTTGCCGTTGCCGCCCGATGTGGAGTTGACGAGTGATCCGGATGAACGGGTTGCTTGGATACAACCGCCGCGCGTCATTGAAGAAGACTTGGTTGACGAAGAAGCCATCGAGGGCGAAGAAGGCGAAGCCGTTGGCGAGGCCGAAGGCGAGGATGGCGACTCCCCAGAAAGTTCCCAATAGGCGCGTTTCGTCGATTAATGCGCGCCCTTCGGCGCGGTTTGCTCGTGCAATGGATGCCATCTGCGCGAATTCAAACTGAGACGCGGCTTGGTTAATGTGTTGCGTAAATCGACTGTGGTTCGTAAGATTTAACCAGAAGCAATGAAGTGGATCGCGTTGAGTAAACAACCCGTTTCACACGGACATTAGAGCCAATCCGGCAAGCTTCGGCGTTTTCCGAAGCTCCAAAGCACCTAGTTAGCGGCGATTCAGGCCGAAGTGGCGGTTCGCGTGGAAATGCTCCGACGCGGTTCAGACGCAGGAAACTGCGGCTACAAAGAGGAGTCAATCCATGAATCCTGCCTTAGTAGCCGGCCTCGCAAGCATGTCTGCGTTGGTGTTTCTGATAGCCGGCGTGGCGATCGGATACTGGGGCAATGCACGCCTCAATTCGAGGGCCATCAGGGCGACCGAGGATGCACTTACGCAACAAATTGAACAGGCGCGGACACGAAGCAACGAGATTCTCCAAGAATCACAAAATCGAGCGGAAGAATTCAGAAAGGAGATCGAAACAGAAAGAACCAATTCGGCGAGACAGGCCCGACGAGAACGACGCGATTTACAGCGCATACAGCGTCGGATTGACAGGTCGGCGGAGGAACTTCGTACACAGCAAACGGAGTTGAAGGAATTAGAGGAGCGCCTCAAGCTCGAGGACGAGGCGTTGAAGGAACGCTCGGCGACCGAATTAGAGCGGATTTCCGGCATGTCCAGGGACGCTGCTCAAGACATCTTGTTGAAACGCGCCGAAGAAGAAAACGAGTATGAATTCAAACGTCGTTTCCGTGAGGCCGAGATTCAATACCAAGACGAGGCCGATGAACGGGCGAAGGAGATCCTGGCGGCGTCGATGCAGCGATTTGCGTCGGACGTGGTCGGTGAAGCATCGGTAACGAGCATTCCGATTCCTTCCGAGGATGTGAAGGGGCGATTGATCGGCCGTGAGGGGCGTAACATTCGCGCAATCGAGGCGACAACGGGAGTCGACTTGTTGGTGGATGACACACCGGATACGGTTGCGATCTCCTGTTTCGATCCGATCAGGCGAGAGGTTGCGCGGGTCGCATTGGTCAGGTTGATCAAGGATGGTCGTATCCAACCAGCGCGGATTGAGGAAGCTGTACGCAAAGCCCAGCGTGAAGTAGACGTTACGGTGCGCAAAGCCGGGGAAGATGCGGTGTTGGATGTCGGGGTAAGAGGATTGCACACTGAACTGACCAAGCTGATGGGACGGTTGAAGTATCGTTACTCGTACGGCGAGAACGTGCTTCAGCACTGCATCGAGGTCGGTCACTTTTCAGGCATGCTGGCATCTCAGATCGGTGCCAACGCGCAAGTTGCGAAGACTGCTGGTTTCCTTCACGACATAGGAAAAGCTCTGACGCATGAGGTCGAAGGACCCCATGCCGAGATCGGTGCTGACGTTGCGGCCCAATACGGTTTGCGAGACAACATCGTTTTGCCGATACGCGAACACCACGACCGCGAGATGACCACACCAATCTCGTTCATTGTTGCGGCAGCGGATGCGATAAGTGCGGCCCGACCGGGTGCGAGGAACGACACCAACGAGAATTACCTGAAGCGTCTGAACGAGCTCGAAAATGTTGCTCGTGGTTTCGACGGCGTTCGGCGAGTGTTTGCGATCCAAGCAGGGCGCGAAGTTCGGGTGTTGGTCGACCCGCAAAAGGTAACCGATGCTGAGGCCAGCACGTTGTCGAACGACATCGCGAAGGCGATCGAGCAACGGTTGCAGTATCCCGGATTGATCAAAGTAATCGTGATCAGGGAATCGCGCTCAGAATCGGTGGCCAGCTAGGTCGTTGCGCCGTAAGGGTGTTGCGATCCGAACTTGCCGGGCGTGAGATTCCAACTCGATGATTGCCAGAAACACTGGGGCGCGGCATGACCCGGGCGCGGCTCTAGGGACAGCGCCTCCGTGGGAAATCCGAGAGGATCTGCACCTGCACACCAACGCTTCGGATGGTGTTTTATCACCGACGGAGATCGTGGAATTCGTGAGCGGAACTTCGCTGCGCTTTTTTGCGGTCACAGACCATGACACGACGTCGGGATTGGATGAGGCGGAGACTGCTAGTGAACGGTATCCGGAGATTTCATTTATCCCCGGCATCGAGTTGAGCTCGGAGATTGGAGAGAGCGAGCTACATCTGGTCTGTCATTTTGTCGATCGCCGGAATGCGGCTTTGCAAGCTGAGTTGGCCTTGTTGCGTGAGGACCGGGAGACGAAGGCAGAAGAGATAGTCGAGCGTTTGGCAGAGATCGGATTGCCGCTGGATTGGGGTGAGGTCGTAGCGAACGCAGATGATGCGATCGGGCGGCCCCATATCGCACGGGCGATGGTCGCTCGCGGTTACGTTGAGACTGTCTCGGATGCTTTTTCGCGATACCTGACGCCTGGCAAACCGGGGTATGTTTCGAGGCGGAAACTTGAAGGAACGCGCGCTCTGGAGTTGGTGCATGGCGCCGGCGGCGTCTCGACGATTGCACATCCTCGGACGGTGAGAGACATCGAGGAGGCATTAGAGGTCCTAGTCCCATGTGGTTTGGCGGGGATCGAGGTGTACGCCGAGAAGTACGGAAGCGACATGATCGATCGATATTCGGCGTACGCGGATCGGTATGGATTGGTCAAGTCTGGCGGTTCGGATTATCACGCCAACGGGACGGTTAACGAGATCGTGCCCGGAATGAACGGGCCTCCGCCGGGGACGGTGCGTTCGTTGTACGAACGGGCGGTTAAGATGCATGGTGTGGATGGGATTGGATACAGGTTGGACGAATCTCTGCTCTGAAGGTCTGATAGATGCCAGATTTCGTGCTCAGCATCGCGTTGGTACTTGGCGCGTATTTGGTAGGTTCGGTACCTACTGCCTATTTGGTCGGGAAGTGGGTAGCGGGGATCGACGTGAGGGAATACGGCAGTGGGAATGTTGGTGCGTCGAACGTTTCGGTACATGTCGGCAAAAAGTGGGTCGTGCCGATAGCGCTTTACGATGTGTTCGTGAAGGGTTTTTTGCCGGTGTACGTTGCTGGCGCTTCCCTGCTGGATCTGGGTACTGCAACTCAGGCTGCTGCAGGGCTGGCCGGGTTATGCGGACATAACTGGCCTGTGTTTTTGAAGTTCTCAGGTGGGCGCGGCATTGCGGCAGGATTGGGTTCTTTGATCGGTTTTGGTTTCCCGTTGTTCGTGCTTTGGGCGACGATTCCGGGGGTATTGTTTACGTTGACTCCCTGGCGCGACTCATCGATCAGTTGGTTGTTGGCGACGCTTTTGCTCCCGATTTGGGCGCTTTGGGCCGGGTACGGCGAATGGGTTGCGGTGTACGGCGTCGGTTTCGCCGCAATCACGATAATCAGACGGGTTACATCCGGTGGATTCGAAAAATCGTTGTTAAGTTATGAAGAGTTGACGAGGATGAGGCTGATTTGGAACCGAATGGTTTTCGATCGCGACATAGCGTCGCGTGATGAATGGGTTCATGGTCGGCCTGACGCCAAAAGCTAGCTTGAACTACAGGATATGAGCCAGAGCGCTAACGATTTAGAACTCCGCATGACGACCTGCCCTAGGCACTCGGACGTGGAGACGAACTTGCATTGCGGTCAATGTGGCGATGCAATCTGCCCGCGTTGCATGGTTTACGCGCCGGTTGGTTCAAAATGTCCGGATTGCGCATCCATCGGCGGGCCGGTGATGTTCAAGGTTTCGCAGAACGATTTGATTCGGGTCGGAGTGTTGGCGGGATTGGCGGCGTTCGGGATTGGTGTCGCGTCGGCGATTACGTTGGCTGCGCTTTGGTCGCTCGATATCTTGGAGGGCGTGAATTCGAGTATCTGGTTGATCGTGGTTGGCGTCGCGGAGTTTTTGGGCGTGATGGGCGTCACGTACGCCATGCAGCTGGTCGCCGGGAGGAAATACTCGACGAGTCTGCGGATCATGGCGGCTTGTTTGGGCTTGCTGTTTTACCTATCGCAGATCATGGCGATCGAGGTAATGGCCGGTATATTCACCGAATGGCTGATCGGTCCGGGGATCGTGGTGCACCTCCCCGGGATGATCGGCTTTGGTTTTGGTGTGTACTACGCGATGCAGCGGTTCAAACCGTAGTTGGGATGATTGCACCACTGCCTTTGTTGCGGTGGGCGATCGCTTCGTCGACAACGTCGACTAGCGAGAGTGGCGGATCGTAGTTGAAGTCGCGTTTGGCTGCTGTGAGGTCGTACTCGTAGTAAGTAGGAGTGATCGGAAGGTTGACCTTGGTATAGGGGGCGTTTAGCTGTTCGGCGAGATAGGGAATCATGACTTCCCATCGGAATGGTTCGCCTGATGCGAGTTGGTAGGTCTGGCCGAATGTAGCGGGATTGGCTAGGGCGTTTTCAAAGGCGTGGATGATGTCACGGACTTCGACGAAGTGTTTTTTCCAAGGGCGGCCATTCTTGTCGGCGGCGATGATGAGATGGGGATCGCCGTCGTAGGCTTTGGACATGAGTTCGTACGCATCTCGTCCGGCTGGTTCGGTAGAGCCTTCGAGCTGGTCCATGAATGTGCGCATGTGGAACTGAGGGAAGTTGAGAGCTTCGCCAGCACCCCAGGCGTTAGCGAAACGGAAGACGGTTACGGGCAGTGATTCAGCCCTGACGTAACGGTCCACCAGGTGTTCGGTGAGGACCTTGGTGTAGCCGTACCATCCGGTTGCGGCAAGGGGTAGAGAGTCTTCGCGGATTGGTTCCTCGATGCCCTCAGGAGGGTACTTCTCCATGGTGCCGTCGGTGCTGGTATGGAATACGTGTTGAATATGGCTGTTTGCCTGCGCGGCTTCGAGAATGTTGAAGGTGCCTTTGACGTTGATGTCAAAGTACTGCTCTGGCGTGAAAGGGCCGCCGGCTTGGAATGCTGCTCCGAGGTGGAAAATGGCCTCTGCGCCTTCGGCGGCGGATTGGACGTCGCTGAGGGTGGCAAGATCACCCTCTATGATGTCGGCACCGATTTGCGTTACCTTTCCGGATTGGGGGTCGCCGGGTACCACGAAGCCAGTTACTTCGTGCCCGAGGTCGACGAACCGTTTCGCGACGTTTGCCCCGATGCGTCCAGTGACTCCTGTGATGAAGATGCGCACGCCTAAGATCCTTGGTTGTTGAATTTCCTGTTTCCGACGATTTGAAAGAATAGATGATTCGGCCCGTTCGTTTCCGATAAACTGCTATCGCTGGTGCCGCGACTGGTATCGGTGGCTTTATCTGGTACCCGGAGGAAATCGCGAGAGGAATTGCTGATGACGAAGATCGAGAAGGTTGAGACGTTTTTGTGGAGCAGGTGGCTGCTGATCAAGATTCACTCCGAAGATGGGTTCGTCGGGATTGGCGAGGGCGGCGTCCACGGGTGGCAGCGCCCTACCAAGACGATGATCGAGGTGATGAGCGATTATCTGGTGGGCAAGGATCCGAATCTGATTGAGCATCATTACCAGTGGTTGTACCGTTCGTCGCACTTCATGGGATCGGTGGTTCAGGGAGCGTTGAGTGCGATCGATATCGCGTTATGGGACATGAAAGGCAAGCGCTTAGGGGTGCCGATCTATGACCTGATGGGAGGGAAGACTCGGGATCGAGTTCGGTGTTACATTCATGTCGGCGGTGCTACTGGCGAGGAGTTGGCGGAAGATGCGTTGCGCGCCAAGCAGGAAGGGTTCACCGCGGTGCGGTTCACGCCGTTTCCGAACGATTACTATCTGCACAAGTCCTATACGGAGTGGGCTGATGAGGCGGTCGAACGTGTGGGCATGGTGAAGGATGCGGTTGGTTCCGATGTCGATATCTGCGTGGAGATTCATCGGCAGATGAATCCTGCAGAGTCGATCTGGTTGGGCCGTCGGTTGGAACAGTTCAACCCGTTTTTCTATGAAGATCCGATGCTGCCTGACAGCCCGGCGCGCATGGCCGAAGTGCAAGCACAGTGCAACATCCCAATCGCGACGGGTGAGAGATTCACGACGATCTTCGAGTATCAGCAGTTGCTTGAGAACGGAGGCTCCGCCTACGTGAGGCCCGATCTGTGTCTATGCGGGGGCCTCAGCGGGAGCAAGAAGGTTTCAGCGATGGCAGAAGCACAGCATGTGAAGGTGATTCCGCACAATCCGTTGTCGCCCGTATCGACCGCAGCTTGTGTTCAGTTGGATGCTTGCATTCCGAACTTCGCGTTACAGGAATACACGGGCGAGTCAGAGCCGCCAAAATCCGAGTTGCTCGTAGAGCCGTTGGAGTTGATCGATGGCTACCTAACGGTGCCAGAAGGTCCGGGCTTGGGGATTGAGCTGAACGAGGATGCACTGACGACGATCGGCGAAGATCCCAAGGTGCTAGACACACCGATTGGGTTCGACGGATCGGTGCAGGACAGGTAGCGGAGACGCCCCGAGGAGTCAGATGGAGCGGGAGACGGGATTCGAACCCGCGACCTTCTGCTTGGGAAGCAGATACTCTACCACTGAGTTACTCCCGCTCGGAGACGTAGTGATCAAATTATAGCGAGTCGGTTCGGGGCGTCAACATTAGTCGCCTGAGGTTAGGCTGGCCATTCTTCGAGGTCCCATGCCATTTGCCAGAAGGCGACTTCGTAACGGGTGCATGTGATGTAGGCTTCGCTCATCGCGGCGATTTCGGATGGGGCGGCGTCTTGGGCGGCGCGGTCACAGAATTCCCGGGCCTCGAGCGCGACTGTTTTGGATTCTTCGCTAGCGTAGGTCCGGATCCATTCGGCGTATTGAGGGGCGCTCTTCGGTGGTCCGGCGTCGTCAAGCATCTTCCCTACTTGCCAGTATCCCCAGATGCATGGGACGAGTGCGGCGATAAGTTCGCCGAAACTGCCGATTTGAACTACGCGGAGGAGAAAACTGGTGTAGGAGTAGGTTGTCGGGGCGTGGACGGTGGCCTCCAGTTCCGAGGGCGAGATTCCGATGCCAGCGCAGTATGAACGGTGGAGGTCCATCTCGGTGTTGAGGATGTAGTCGACGGCACCAGCGAACCAGCTCATCGTGGGCAGATCGGGCGCTTTGACGGTTCCCATTGCGAGCACGCGGGCGTAGTCGATGAGGTAAAGGTAATCTTGGGTCATGAAGTGTTTGAAGCGTTCGTCGGAAAGGGAACCATCGCCGATTCCCAACACGAATGGGTGGCGCATCATCGCTTCGCGCTGCAAGGTTGAACGGGCTTCGATGTCGTCGCAGAAGGTCATCGTTTCATTCCCTGTTGTTTTCGGTGTTGCCGTCTAGAGGCATTTCAAGTTGCGTTGATTACGACTTGTGGGTCGTTAAACAATATTCGCAGACTTAAACCGCGGTTCGGTATACGCCGCGCTGGTATCCTCAAAAACGATGGCGACACAGAAAAAAGGCGAAGGCCGCATGGTCTGGTTAGACCTAGAGATGACCGGTTTGGAGGAGGAGCACGTCATCATCGAAATCGCTACCGTAATTACGGACGCGAACCTCGAGGTTTTGGCCGAAGGGCCGGAAATCGCGATCAACCGTTCGGTGGAAGACTTGAACAACATCCACTCATGGTCTGAGCGGCAACATACCGAGTCAGGACTGATGGACAAAGTCCGGGCTTCCAAGATCGGGATCAACGAGGCTGAACGCCGAACTTTGGATTTTGTGAAGCGGTGGGTCGGCAAATGGGAAGCGCCGCTATGTGGCAATTCGATCTGGGTCGATCGTCTTTTTTTGAAACGTGAGATGCCTAAGCTGGAGGCATATCTGCATTACAGGATCGTGGATGTGAGCACGATTAAGGAGTTGGTTGCACGCTGGCATCCGGATGATGGCGATCCGCCGTCGAAGGGGAAGTCGCATCGTGCTCTTGACGATGTTTTAGAGAGCATCGACGAACTGCGTTGGTACAGGAAACGGTATTTCCGATCACCGTAGACCCGCAGAATGTCCGACGCCTGGTTTGCGCTAGTTGAGCAGTCGTTCAACACGACGTTCCGCTTCAGCAAGTTGCTGGTCGGATTTTCGTCGTTCGGAGTAACGGTTTAACGACGCCAAGATGGTTGAGTGGGGCCTTCCCCCCATCAGATTCCCAGTTTCGCTGGTGGTGAGCCCGCATTTGTTGCGGATCACGTAAATCGCTAAGTCGCGAGCTGAGTTTACAGATCGACTGCCCCTGCCGGGTTTACGGAGATCTGATGAGTTGATTTCAAAAACCGTTGCCACCGCGTCGAGGACAGTTTCGGGTGACAACAGCAGCGGCGAAGGCGCGGCGAGTCTGTCACGTAATGCGTCATCGACAAATGCGCGAGTTATGGCTGGCGCTGCGGTTGATTGGGCGGCGTGTCCTAAGCTGTAATTCGCCTCTACGCGTGCGAAACCGCCCAAGATTTCACGAACGGTTCGGGCTGGACGGTCGATCAAATCTTCGATGATGCCAGCGTCAACGGGCAGTTTGCGTTCGGAAATCCGTCGTAGCCAAACCGAACGCTTCAGTTCTCGATCAGGCGGATCGATCGCAATCTCCAACCCGCCAGAAAGGCGTGATGTGATTTCTTCACCAAGTCGTTCCATCGCATAGGCGGAATTGAATGTGACGACGAGTTGCTTCTGGTTTGACATCAGATATTCGACGAGGTTGAGGAAGAACGTCAATGTGCCCGTTCTTCCGGCAAGACGTTCGATCCCGTCGACCAACAGGGCATCAGCGCCGCGATAACGATCCCGCAATGAACCGACGGTGCCTCGGCGGGTTTCGTTGACGAATTGGTTTACGAACTCTTCGCCGTTGAGGTACACGACGTTCTCGCCGTTCTCACGCAACCGGTTGGCGATCGCGTTAATCAGATGGGTTTTGCCCTGACCGGTTTCTGCCGTGATCGTCAGTGGGTTGAATGCAGTTCCCGGTCCCTCAACCACCTTCAACGCTGCGTCCATCGCCTTTGCGTTGCATTCGGAACGCAAGAAACTATCGAACGTGCGGTCGCGCATCGCTGGGTATCTTGCAGCGTTGTCGCGTGCCAAAGCCGTTTTCTGCCGGTTTAGATGGACATCGGCCCACTCGGAGTAATCCCCGGCGAGCCCTTCGCGGACCAGTACGTCGCTGCTGACGTAGGCCATGGTTTCGATTTCGATCTTCACTTCGAAACCGAAAACATGGGTCGCGAGTCGATCCAAGCTGGACTTGATCTTTTGATTGATCCAAGCGGCTACGAAACCGCTCTTAGCCGTGACGGTCAGGACACCGTCCTGCATCGATTTGGCTTTTGTGTCTACGAGGTACGCATCGAAATCGGCACGGTTGCCGATTTGGATTTCGATCAGACCAAGAACACTCTCCCAGTTTTTTTGCAAGTTGACATGGTCGTTGTCTGAAACGGCAACAGGCACAGATCATCCTTTCATCACCGAGTACGGAATCGACAAAGCGCAAAGGTGTTCGGCACAGCTTCGCGCACGGGCTCTTGTTCGCCTCTCAGGCCGCCTCCTCGGAGCCCGAAAATTGAGTTAACGTTATCTAACATATCCAGTCTTGACGGATCTGGCAACGGCTAAACGCCGCAGATTCAGACTTTTTTGAACCTAAATTTCTCGTCTCGGCATCGTGCCGAAAAGCTAGGGCGTTCAGTCTGTCAACTGCGAAAAACGCCCTCAATCGCCCTCAAGCCTAGCGTGGTAGCATCAAGTGCGATTTCTAAGACGAGCGTCGCGATCATCAATGGACGCGATGTCTTATTGGGACGGAAACGTAGCAGGATGAGAGCGGTATTTTTCGGGACACCTGACTTCGCAATTGCGTCGATTCGCGCTCTTTTGGGCTGTGGCTGGGACGTGCCGTTGGTGTGTACCCGACCCGCTCGTCGAGTCGGTCGTGGCCTGATGGCAACGCCGACGCCCGTGGCGAGATTCGCGGAAGAATCCGGGCTTCCGGTCATCACGCCCGAGCGATTGGGACGGGACGAAATCGAGGCTATCGACGCAGCCGCGGCTGATGTATTCGTAGTGGTGGCGTATGGGAGGTTCATTCCTTCTGAACTGTTGGCAATCCCGCGTTTCGGCGTGGTGAATCTGCACCCGTCGCTACTGCCTCGGCATCGCGGACCCAGTCCGGTCGCAACGGCAATCTTGGAGGGAAACCAGACCACTGGGGTGACGACAATGTTGTTGGACGAAGGGATGGACACGGGGCCGATCTTGGCGCAATCGGACGAAGTTGAGATCACTGATCAATCTCGATGCGACGAGTTGACTGTGAGGCTGTTTGAGTTAGGCGCGGAGATGTTGCCCGGGGTGTTGCAGCGATGGACATCCGGTGAGTTGACGCCGCAACCTCAAGACGACGCGTTGGCAACGGTTACTCCGTTGATTAAGAAAGAGGACGGGATCATCGATTGGAGACGCAGCGCGTCCGAAATCGTGAGGATGACTCGGGCTTTTCATCCTTGGCCCGGGACATCTACCTCGTGGGGTGGCGGAGATTTGAAGATCGTGGACATCGAGTTGCCGAAAAACGATGAGGATCTCTCAGGTTTCGAGGCGGGAGAAGTTTTTGTTTCGGACGCAGGGGGTGTGTTCGTTCGGGCGGGTGACGGTAGATCGGTTCGGTTGGTTACTATTCAGGCACCTGGCCGGCGGGCAATGTCAGTGCGAGAATTCATTGTCGGGCGACCGGATTTGGTTGGTGCAGTGCTTGGGCGTTAGTCCGAGGAGGAACTACAGGTATCGAGATGAGTGAGCGCGATTTGATCGTTGATTGCCATGTGCATGTTTGGGAGTTGCCACCGATTGCTCCGGTTGGCCCTACGGCGCCGACTTGGACTGCGGTAACCGAAGAGCCGGGACCGACGGAGTTGTTGGTTGAAGACATGGAGGCGAATGTGGTCGATGCGGCGGTCTTGGTGCAGTCGAGCGGATCGACGTGGGACAACACCTATGTCGCGGAGTCTGCCAACAAAGATCGTGGCAGGTTCCGGTCGATTGGGTTGATCGATCCGATGGATATGGGAAACGCGGCGGTGGCTGCTCGGTGGATGGATGAGTTTGGAGTGTCAGGATTCCGTTTCCACCCGGACTACTACCCTGATGACGTCGTGCTGGACGTTGGTCGAAATAGGAAGATGTTTGAGGCTGTTGAGCAACGTGAGGGGATCTTGAAAATCCACAACCGGGTTGGCAATGTTAGCCAGATGGCGGGGGTGGTTTCGAGGTACGAGGGAATCACTTGGGTGATCGATCACATGATGTACCCGGAGCCTGGGATGGCGTCGGATGGTTGGGCTGCCTATCTTCCGGTGTTGGAGTTGGCGCGTACTAGTAACGTGGTGATGATGATCTCCGATGTTCACAACAGGTCGGATCTAGAGTTTCCGTTCGCGGATATGCACGACGTTGTAAAGATGGCGATCGAGGCGTTTGGGATCGCGAGGTGTATTTGGGGTACTGGATACCCCGGTTACCTGAGGGAGAAAAACGGTTGGCTATCCCTGGCGGACGAGTTGAGGTTGGTCAGAGACGGATTTGATTGGTTGTCAGATGATGAGCGGCGATTGTTGCTCGGGGGAAATGCAGTTCAGATTTACGGGTTCTGATTACCTTGCGCGATCAATGTAGCCGACGCAATTCAGATTTGCGGTCTTTTTTCTTGATGTCACGTTTGCGGTTGTAGTTTTCTTCTAAGGTTTCGTCCTTGAACGTGATGGGGTGCGTGATGTTACGACGCGAGCGGATTTGACGCGCCTTGTTGCTTTCAGACGCCGGGGGCACTGGGTCGATCTGGTGTTTATCAGACATCCGATTAGTCATCATCCGAATCGTCGTCGTCGTCGGGGCTGAAACCGGGGACCAGTTGGAAGCGTTTGAACCCCTCGGCATACGCGGTGTCGGCTTTTTTGCCGTTTTCAGACCGCCATCTTCGCATCCAGCCGTCGACCTGGTCCGGTCGGTCGAGTTGCGAGACGTGGCATTTGATCGCGCCGATCGCTTTTTCGACGTCTTCTTCTTCGAGGGGGTTCCAATGCTCGCTGTCTCCACCGAACATCATGACCCATACTTCGTGGACTTTCCACGCGTCGAGTCCTTGAGCCAATAGGCTCTCATCCCAAAGATGGTCGCGCGCGGACGGGAATACAGCGGACAGGGCTGCTTCGCCGGCGGCGAAGTGGTCGGGGTGCCCGATGTAGTTGGAGTGTGACAGGTCGCGGGTCGGATTCGTGGTGATGAGGATGTGGGGACGGTGCTTTCGGATGACGCGGACGATTTCGCGTCGGAGGTCGATGGTTGGTTCAAGGTACCCGTCGGGGAAGTCGAGAAATTCGATGGATTTCAGGCCGAGGACGCGTCCTGCGTCTGTCTGTTCCTGTTTACGGATTTGGCTGAGTTCGGTTGCGGTGATAGATCGGTCCTCGGTTCCTTTCGAGCCATCGGTGCACATCACGTAAACCACTTCCCATCCTAGCCGGGTCCACTTGGCGACGGTGCCTGAGCATCCCCAGTCGGCGTCGTCGGGATGCGCGAAAACGACCATCGCCCGGGAGTGCGGTTCTTGTTCAGGTGGGATGTCTTCGGGTTCAGTAGTCATGTTTTGGGATTAGGTCGATTATGCCGGGACTTCGATGATTGATTCTACGAAGTCGGGAGGAACCGGTGACGTGTGGTGATAGCCAATTACCCGCTACGTCAATCCGGCGAAGTCGGTACCGGGTTGGGTTAATATACGCGCATGGCAAAGCAAGGAATCTCTGAATCGGTTCGCGCCGAAAGGGCGCGCTATGTGGCTTCGAACGCGGGGTCTGGGGCTAAGCATGAGGAAGCTAAGCGGTGGTTGCCAGGTGGGGATACTCGAAACTCGATTTTTTGGGGGCCGTTTCCGATTTATGTTTCTGGGGCTGAGGGTTCGAAGATTGTGGATGTCGATGGGAATGAACGAGTGGATTTCATCAATAACATGACGACGTTGATATTGGGGCATCGTCATCCTAAAGTGATTGAAGCGCTGAGCGAACAGTTAGAGCGTGGGATTTCATATCCGGCGCCAACGCCGTTGGTGATCGAGTGGGGAGAGTTGATGTGCGAGCGTGTGCCGTCCTTGGACAAGGTGCGATTTGTGAATTCGGGGACTGAGGCGACGTTGAATGCGATCCGGGCAGCGCGTGCATATTCTGGGAAGACGATGCTTGCGAAGTGCGAGGGAGCGTATCACGGGAATCACGACGCGGTGCAGATCAGCGTGATGCCGGACACCGCGGTCGCGGGCGATGCGGAGACGCCGATGTCGGTGTTGATGACGGATGGTATGACGCCCCGGTCGGCTGACGAGATTGTGATCATGCCGTACAACGATCTGGCGAATGCTGAACGGATCATTCGGGAGAATGCCGATGAGTTGGCGGCCGTGATTGTCGAGCCGATCAATGGTCAGTGCGGGATGGTGCCGGCCGATCCTGAGTTTCTCGACGGGATCCGGCGGGTTACGTCGGAGCTAGGCATTCTGCTGATCTTTGATGAGGTGATCGCATTTCGGGCGTCGCGTGGCGGTGCACAGGAATATTTCGGCGTCACGCCCGACTTGACTTGTTTCGGGAAAGTGATTGGAGGCGGACTGCCGGTGGGCGCTTTCGGAGGCCGCGAAGACATCATGTCGATGTGGGACCCGGACGCTGAGGGAGGTCCGAGGGTGGCCCACGCGGGAACGTTCAACGGCAACCCGATGACTGCCGCGGCGGGAGTTGCGACGCTGCGGGAGTTGAGCGTGGATGTTTACGAGGAGCTGGAGGAGAAGGGCGAGTATCTGCGCGGGAAGTTGCGGGATGCGATAGCGGAGCTTGAGGCACCGATGGGAGTGACTGGCGCAGCATCGCTCTTCGGGATACAGGCGACGACGGAGGAGGTTCGGGACTATCGATCGTATACGACGAACGATAACGAGTTGTTGGAGATGGTCTTCCTAGGGATGATGAACGAGGGTTATCTGCTGTCGAGCAAGTGTGCCGGGAATGTTTCGGCGGCGCACGGTTACGAAGAGTTGGACGGGTTCGTGGAAGCGTTCAAGAAGGTATTGGGCCGGACTTGGGGCGCCTGAGGGGCCTCAAGCCAACGGATCACGAACCGTATGCGACTCGGTTTAGCCGTCGCCGGACGGGATGGACTAGGCGAGGGAGGTGCCCAATCCGACGAGGCCAGTGAAACTGGCGGCCAAGATGCCGATCATTGCGCCGGTTATCAACGAGAGTTCACTGGAAGATTTTGCGACCGTTTCAGCGATCGCGAGCCATCACAGCGCGATCACGCCGAAGCATATCAGGGCGATCAGGATGGCGATGACCAGCAAGCTGATGCGAACCGGGAAGATGTTAAATCAACGGACTTCATCTGCCTTAAGGCTCTCCTTTACCTTCTCTGCCGATTATGGCGGATGATTAGGTGCGTCACGTGCTACGGCATGTCATTGGCAGATCGGCTGATGTGGGCGAAATGAGGCCGACGTTGACAAAACGCGGTTATGGTTGATAGTTGCGAACCGCTGAGATTGGGCGGTCGCGAGGGCAACGAACCGACCTAGCGAGGCAAGGATAGATGACACTGCGAGTTGTGGTAACGTGCGAGACCTTTGTGGATGTCAAGGGCATCATCGAGTCGGCGGGTGATATCGAGGTCGAGATCTTGGATCCCTTTACCGAACATGAGCCATACGTGGAGGCGCTAAAGGATGCCGACGGTGCGCTGGTTGCGACGTGGCCGTTGACGGGCCGGGATGTCATGGAGGCGTGTCCGAAGTTGAAGGTCGTGAGCAGGATGGGAGTGGGCGTCGACTCGATCGACCTCGATGCCGCTACTGATCTGGGCGTGTTGGCGTGCAACGTGCCGGGCGTGAACACCGTCGAGGTCGCGGACCATGCGATGGCGATGCTGCTGGCGATACTTCGCCGGATCCCTGAGACTGTGCAAGCGAGCCGTGACGGCAAATGGTCGGACGACCCTGCGTTGATGCGTGAATTCCAAGAGACGGTAGATCGCATCGGTGGCAAGACGGTCGGCATCCTCGGATTCGGCAACATCGGGAGGGCTTTCGCGCAGCGAGTGCGGGGTTTCGGTCCGAAGAGAATCATCGCGTTCGATCCGTACGGTTACCAGTCACAGGCCGACCTTTACGGAGTGCAGCTGGTGGAGCTTGACGAGTTGTTGGCGGAGTCGGACATAATCTCGATCCACTCGCCGCACACTGCTGCAACCGACCACATCATCAACGCCGAAACGCTGTCGAAGATGAAGTCGACTGCGATACTGCTCAACTGCGCCCGCGGTAAGATCGTGGACCAGGTTGCGCTTCACGCCGCGTTGCGAGACGGTCAGATCGCGTTTGCCGGGATCGATGTGACGGAAGTGGAACCGGTCTCTGCGGAAGACCCGATATTGGGCCTCGACAACTGTTACGTAACACCGCACCTCGCCGGCTACTCGCCGACCTTCTTGGAGGAATGCGGTCAGAAGCAGGCCGAGAACGTGAGTTTCGCGCTGACGGGTCGGGCGCCCCATGGGTTGACGAACCCTGACGTGATCAAGACGATAGCGGTTCAACGCGCGGCTGGCGGCGGTCGCTGGGAAGGGATACCGGACTTTTCGACGAGTTTGCCGTTTTAAGACGAAGCAACCCCTACAAGGCGTTAACGCAACACGGTCATCATGACCACTCGGTTAGTGTTGGTGCCATCGCGATTATTGGCAACTCCCCATACGTTGGCGGTTTTGCTGAACTCTTGCTGGTTTACAAGGACGCCGATTATTTTGACGGGTAGCTTGGCGTCGTTGATAGCGGCGTGGACGAAGTTCTCGAGGTTGATGGTGGCGTTTCGGACTTCGCCTACTTCGTAGCAGATGGTGCCGCCTGGTTTGGCGATGCGGCAGAGCTCTCGGAGGGTTTGGGCGGTGAAGGATTGCCAGGTTCGGGGATTTGGCGTGGTCTCAATTGTCTGGTCGTCCAAGTGGATTCCGGCGAACCAGGCGCGGACGTGGTTGTCGGTTAGATAGTTGACGGTGTCCAGAAACGGGGGCGAAGTGACGACGAGATCGATGGAGTTGTCGTCGAGGCAAGTGGTTGCGCGTGCGTCGGTGGTGGTGAGTTTGGGTTCCGGGTGCATCAGTCCGCCCTGACGGAGCAGGGATTTGCTCTTTCTGAGGATCAGGGCTTTGACGTCGCGTTTGGGAGGGATTTGTCCGCGGCGTCTGTTGATGCGTCGTTGGCTTTCGATGGGAGCAGCCTGGTTCGGTGGGAGTGTGTAGACAGAGAAGAAGCCGGGGGAGTGTCCGGTGAGGCGGCTGATGGCGACGAGACGGATCCAGTCGTCGACGTGATCGAAGGTGCCTGTTCGTTCGCGATGTTGGAGCCAGGTGCGGAGGGAGACGATCTGTTGGAGGGTTGATTGATGGTAGAAGACGGAGAAGGATCGGTCTTTTTCGGTTGGTTGCGCTGCATGCCAATCGATTTCGTCCAGGCGGGTTTCGACTTCGGTTTGATCGGGGGTGTTTAGGCGCGGGCGCGTGAACATTAGAGCGATTGGGTTGGCGTCGTTACCGATGGGTGTTCTGCCCATGAGGGCAGCTTGGATTGGTGTTGTGCCTCGGCCCATGAAGGGGTCGTAGACGGTGTCGGCGGGTTGGGTGAGGCGTTCGATGAAGAATTCTGGTAGTTGGGGTTTGAAGCAGGCGCGGTAGCTTATTTCGTGGAGGGCGTGGCCGGCGCGTTGGGCGGGTGTCCAGAATTCGTTGATGAAGTAGCGGAGCGGGGGCGTGTCGTCGTCTGGCGAGGTTTCGACGATTTCCGTTTTGGTTCCGAAGTCGTCGAAGTTGATGATGTCATCGACGAAATCGCTGGCGCGTGAGGTGTTCTCGAGTGTTGACACGTAGCGGATTCTACGCGTCAGACATCCGTTGATGACACAGACGCCCTCGCGCTATGGGACGAGGGCGTCTGCGTTGGTTGCCCAATGTTGGGCATGAGGGAGGCGCTGTCTACCTGCTGTAACCGGTCCTTGGCGCTGGTTGCAGGCTGCCTACGAGTGAATTCAAGACGAATTCGAAGTCTTGGTAGGCGTGGCTGCCTGCGATGGGCGAGCCAACCGAACGGAGTTGCGAGTAGAGGTGGGTGAGGTCGGTGTGCACGTCGCTGGGGTGTTCGCCGCGGTAGTCGTTGAGGCCGCTGTAGCGGTCGGCGGTTAGCGCTACGATGGCACCGAATTCGGTCGTTGCGTCGCTGTGCGAGAGAACGCTGTCGATCTCTGCGTGTTGACGGTTCGAGTCGCCAGTTCTTGGCGTTACCCATCGGATTTCGACGTCACCGAGCGGTCGGTCGGAGTGGTCGAGGGTGTAGCGGTCGGCGAGTTCGAGTTCGAAGAAGACGGTTGTTGCGGCACCGGCTGGGAGTTCGGCGAACTTCTTCTCGGCTCGGGTGAAGGACTCGTCGGACGTGACACGGTTCTCGTATCCGATCATTCTCCAGCTTTGGACCAGTTGGTCGTCCCATACGACTTGGGCTCGGGTCTGGTCGGCGAACGGGACGGATAAGGCAAGCCAGTTTTCGCGACTGAAGAGGGATTGTCCTTCTTCGGGCGTGCTGAGGTAGCGGTACCATCCGTTGCCGTGTTGGGCTAGTTGCTCGAGCAGGACGTCGTTGTAGTTGGTGATGCCGACGCCAATGGTGATGAGACGGAGCGGGTTGTCTGGGTAGTGGTCCGTCGCAGACTCGAGGATCGCGAAGGGGTTTGTTGCGTCGACGTTTGCTACGCCGTCGGACATCAGGATGATGTAGTTGAAGGCGTTGGGGCGGCGACGGCGCATGTCGTCTGCGAGTTCGACTCCGAGGTTGAGGCCGGCTTGGACGTTTGTGGAGCCGCCGGGGCGCAGTTCTCGGATTGAGTCGCGGACGCGTCTGGAATCTGGGTTCTCGTCTTCGACTGTGAGGTGACCCTTGACGTTTCTGTCGAAGTGGACGACTGCGATGCGGTCGTCGCGACCAAGGCTGTTGCGGATGGCATTAGCGGCGTCTCTGGCGATGGCGACGCGGTTGCCGTCGGCCATGGAGCCTGAGCCGTCGAGTACGAGGGTAACGTTGAGGGGGAGATCGGCCAAGATTTCCGGCGCTTGGAAAGCGATGCGTGCGAGGTGGAGGCCATTGTCGAGGGGGTGCTCGATGACGTCGGTCGTGATGTTGAATGAATCATCGTGGCGTGGCTTTTCGTAGCCGTAGTTGAAGGCGTTGATCCATTCTTCAGCACGAACCGACGTCGGGTCGACCTCGTAACCGGAAAGAGCCCAATTCAGAGCGAGTTGGAACGACGTCCGGTCGGTATCGAGGCTAAATGTGGAGGTGTCGTCCTCTGCTGTGAGGGCGAAGTTCGAGCGGACGGTGTTCTGGAAGCTGGTCGCGCCCGGTTGGGATGGTTGGCTCGGTGGCGAGGTTTTGACTACGGGGGTGGGTCGTGGCGAACTCGCGCCTGCTGCTGCCATTTCAGCGGGTCTGGCAGTTGGCCTCGGTGCGGGGTGTTCGGAGACGGATTCGGCTTCGACGACGACGGACTGGATCGCTGTCTCGCCAGCAACTTGGACCTCTTTTTCGACGACGACCGTTACGACGAGTTCTTTGGCGACTTCAACGATCTTTTCCTCTTCCATTGCCATGGGCGGGTCACCGGCGAGGGGCGGTATCGTTACCGGGGCGGCTTCGGTAGCCGGTTGGGCTGTCGCTGCTGGGCGGGCTTGTTGTCTGGGGTCGCCTGGCCTACCGGGTTCGCCCGGTTCGCCGGCGCGGTTGACTTCGCGCTCGACGGCGACGGTCTGAACGACCTTGTCACCGGTTACGACAATCTCAGGCTCGCTTCCGCAGGCGATGGTTGTGGCGACGATCACTCCGATGATGGTGAGTGCGACTAGGAGGATGGGGTTGGATTTGGTTCGCTGGATTTCGGTTTTCATTTCTTGTTCTCCGTGACGTTGTATTTGGGTCACTGAAGAACAGACGACGGTTATCGGGATTTTGTTCCCGAGTTTTTTGGGGAATTTTCGGGTTTGTAGATGACATATGGGGCGGGACAAAACGAAGGGCTCGGAATTTGGTGGTTCCGAGCCCTTCGGGGTTTCCGGTCTGCGATGCAGCGACGCGCCGGGCGATTAGGCGGGAGTTGTCTCTTCTGCTTGGGATTCCTGATCGCCGTTTTGCTGGGTCGGGACGAAGACGACGCGTGCGGTTCTCCGTTGGCGTCGAATTATGAAACGAATTCCGAAGAATGCGATGGCACCGAGAATGAGCCAGATCGGTGAGGTAATTGCGATCCAAATGCCCGCATTCCCGGCGAAGCTAGCAACGCCAATCAAGACGTTCACGGCGCTGGTCGCCGCGTTTCCGGGATTGAACTCTGACGATTCGATCTCTGGTCCTGGGTAAACGTAGACATGGGCAGTGTGGGTTTCTTCCACCTCGCCAGCGTCGCTGTCGCCACGAATCTCGAAGACGATCTGATACGACTCTGGTCGGTGGCGATCGAACACATGCTCGGTTTCGATGCCGGTATCGCCCTGCGCCACGGTGCCCTCAATTACAGGTGAGCCGTCCCGGAAGTCCCAGGAGTATTCGACGTCGCGCAGTGTTTCGGGGTGGTTGAACGAAGCGGTCAGCGTGACCGATTGACCTGCCTCGACGTCCCATTCCGACGCGGTAACAAAGGCGTCCAAGCGAGGAAGCTCGGAAACGTTCGCCCATAGTTGGTCTTCGCCTTCAGCGAGCCCGCGATCCGAAAACGCTCTTACCTTCGCGGTTACCACGTGAGGGGCGAGGTTGTCAGACCTGAATGTGTGCTGTACGGGGACGCTGAGCAGTCCATCTTCGCCTTGGGTACGGAGGCCGTTGTGAACGGTTTGGGTGGATGATCCGTCGCCGAAGTTCCATGTGATCTCGTACCTGTCGTAGTCCTCGGGCGGGAAGAAACGCGCGGTGTACTTGCGACCGACGCCGATACCGACGTGGACGTCTTCCCCGACATCGACGCGCATGGGGATCGGCGAGCGGTTGACGGTAACGGTTACCCGCGAGTAGGCGGCGGATTCGCTGATGAAGGCGAGCCGACCATCGATGCGCTCGAGTTCCGACTGCCAATTGGTGATTTCACGCTGCACTTCGAGTAGCTCTTGAACACTGTCGTAGTTTTCGTTTCTGAGCAACGCGGTAAGTGCGTCGACAGTTTCTTGGACCGTGGATCGTCGTGCGCCAAGATCGATGTATTCCTCAGTGAAGTCGGTGCTGTCGGACTGGGAAGAGACGACCTTTGCGACGTTCGCAGTGATTTGATCGACAGTTGAGTCGAGAGTTTCGGCTGGGATACGGATGGTGATCTGGTAGAAGGATCCTTCCTCAAAAGTGTTACTGTTGACGACCCATCCACCGCGGGACACCGCGAGCGCGCTGATCGCGTCGATGGTTGCGCCAGGATCGCTCGATTCGACGACCATGTCTGCGTTTCGGACGATGATTCGGTTGACTGGTTGGATCGAGATGTTGACGTTCTGGGCCAACTCCGCTCCGTCGAACTCCTTCGCCATGGCGGCGGGCGCGGCGAGGTCTTCCGATTCGGACATCGCCATAGCCTCTTCCGCGAATTCGCGTTCTACTGCGACTGCCATTTCGCGTTCGACTACCTTTTCAATGACGCCAGTAGACATATTCGCCACGTCGTCTCTCATGAAAGCTGCTTCGGGTCGGGACGAGCCGGACGGTCCGGATTGGTCCCATGAACCAGACTCAAGTTCGCCACTGCAGGCGAATGCGAAGGCTATGAGGGATGCGACTGCGATGAGAATCGCCGTGCGTAGCATTGACATGATTGTTCCTTTGGTTGGTTGCTCACTATTATCTAAACGCTGAGTCTCTGGGATAAGTTCCATCACGCCGATTTATCCTTCTATTGAGTTGCGGCGGAGACGCCGCTGAGAACCTTGAATTCGGAAGGCGCAATCGATGGCAGAGAGTAATGGGAACGCCAATGGCGGCAAGCGGAAAGTGTTGATCACGGGTGGCGCTGGTCTCATCGGCGGTATTTTGATCGATCGGTTGGGCGACCGCTACGAGTTGTCGTCGTTGGATCTGCGAGAGGCCGACGGCGTGGAGTCTCACGTGGCATCGCTCGACGATCTGGAAGCAATGCAGCCGGCGTTTGCGGGTGTGCATACGGTGGTGCACCTTGCGGCGGATCGGTCGGCTTATGCTGAGTGGGATTCGGTTTTGTCGAACAACCTCGTCGGGACGTATAACGTTTTCGAGGCGAGTCGTCGGGAGGGTGTGAAGCGCGTGATCTTTGCGTCGTCGAACCATGCGACTGGCGGGAATTATCTTGATGAGCCTTGGAGCTTGGTCGGGTCTGGGCAGTTTGAGAAGTTGGAAGCTGGGGCGTATCCGCTGGTTGATGAGGATGTGATGATCCGGCCGGATGGGTTCTATGGGGTTTCGAAGGCGTTTGGCGAGGCGATTGGGAGTTACTACAACGACTACCATGAGCTGTCGTCGATACATCTGCGGATCGGTTGGGTGATATCGACGGATGATCCTTCGTTTTCGCCGTTTGCGTTGTCGCTTTGGCTGAGCCATGCGGATGTTGCGCAGATCGTGAGGCTTTGTGTTGATGCGCCGGAAACGCTGAGGTATGGGATTTACTACGCGACTTCGGATAACAAGTGGAAGATTTTCGATATTTCACGGGCGAAGGCTGAGTTGGGGTTTGTGCCGGAGGATGGATCTGGAGATCACTTCGAGGAGGGTCCGCCGCCGGTGAGGGATAGGTGATGTGCGGGGGTGGTTTGTGGGGGTGCAGATCCTCTCAACCACCTCGATCAATCGACGAACGTCTTCAGAACCTGAGCAACAGCACCCCACAACTTCTCGGACGCTTGCCGCAAGTCACCCGCCTCAAACTCAACCAATGCTTGATCGTAAAGCGTATGCGCAGCAGACCAGAATCTCTCAGCAGTCGACATCTCTCAACACATTTCGAATAACCCGATTAAACGCCATCAGCGAGTATGTCAACCGGTTGGGTGTTTCGTGGGGTTGGGGTTTTGGGGGGTGGGCGTGAATCGTTGCAAACACTTGACCAGACAAATCGAAACGAGGTCGAACTGTGAATTTCAACCGGCAACGTGACAAAGAGCTGAGAACCGTAGCGTTCGAATGGCTACGGCGTCAAGTTTCAGCTGGCGGCGCAGTCTCACGCGACAGGATCGCGGGTGGACTCCAACTTCGCGGTCAACGCGTGCACTTGGTCGGCCGCCAAGGCATCGCAACGCCTGACGGCATGGAGCTTCCGCTGTCGATTCGGGCATCGCAGCGTGGACCGTATGCAAACGAGATCGGGACTGATTTGGTATTGCGATACCGATACCGTGGGAGTGACCCTTTCCACCCCGACAATGTCGGACTTCGAAACGTGATGTTGAACCGCCTCCCGTTGATCTACTTCCATGGGATGGTTCCTGGCATCTATATG
The DNA here is from genome assembly GCA_022824185.1 of Dehalococcoidia bacterium. GTDB lineage: Bacteria > Chloroflexota > Dehalococcoidia > Lucifugimonadales > Lucifugimonadaceae > Bin127. Next base: position 42,142 of record JAJEAU010000008.1, on the reverse strand, counting down.
GCGATGTGGCCAGTCTACGTGACCGGTGAATCGGTGACTGACCGTGCATTTTTGGTCAGTCTGAACGACGCCGAGTTCGTAGATCCGATTTTCACCAAGGCAGACGAGAAAGCTCGCGATGAAGAGTTGGCGAGGAAGTACGGCGCGGTTGACGGGTAGATAGGGGCGTGAGTTGGGAACGGCGGTTGGGCTGAGGTCGAGTGGTCAACGAGGATAACGACAATGATCCGATCATCTGAAGAACACGAACCGGCTTTGAACCGCGTTGATGGGGTTTTCTTCGCACATGTCGGTACGCCCGAAGGGGATGAGCCCGAGGAACCTATTAGTCAGGTTGAGTTGCCTGATCCGAATTCTGCTTCGACTCGTAATGACCATTGTTATACCCATCCCCGGACCCTCCACTTCGTTCGACGCGCCCCCCCCCCAATACCCCCATCACATCCGCCCAATCCTCGTCTCCAACCTCCTCAAACTGTCCTGTGTCGCACGTAACTCTCTCAGAAGCTCCTCGCGAGATGCCGGGGGTTGGAGTTCGCGTAGGCGGTCTTCTTTGGCGCGGTCGAGGTTGTTGATTACGACTGCGATGAAGAGGTTTACGACTACGAAGGTACCTACGATTACGAAGCTGACGAAGTAGATCCAAGCGTATGGGTGTACCTCCATCGCCGAGTTGTTGATTTCGACCCAGCCTTCGAGGGTGATGATTTCGAAGAGTGTCAGGACGGCCAAACCTATGTTGCCCCAGTTTTCGGGGTGGCTCTCTTGGAAAATCTGGATGCCGACGATGGCGTAGATGTAGACGATGATGCTCATGAGCATCATGACGTGTCCGACGCTTGGGATCGAACGGACGAGTGCGGCGACGATTAGGCGGAGGTCTTCGATTGTGGAGATTAGTCGGAGGACGCGGAGGAGGCGTCCGAGACGAGCGATCAGGGCGAAGGTGCCGGTAGCGGGGACGAGGGAGAAGACGATGACGGTGAAGTCGAAGATGTTCCAGCCGTCTTTGAAGTAGTCGAGCGGGCGAGGGCCAAGGGCGATCATCTTGAGGGCTGCTTCGATGATGAAGATGCCGAGGATGATGCGATTGGCTAGAGTGAGGAGGCCGTCGTATTGCTCAGAGATTTCGGGTTCGGTTCTGAGGCCGAGGACGGCGGCGCTGAGGAGGATTAGGGCGATGATGAGGTATTCGAAGATTGAGTTTGAGACGACTCTTTGGGCGTTCTTCGTCAACTGGTTCATCTTTGCGTGTTTCCTCCTCTGTTAAGACCTGAGTAGAAATATTGATCAATCTTGTCGTGAAGTGTTTTGTTGTGTTTCGTGGATTCCGGCCTCCGCCGGAATGACGGTAGGCTGCTGCCGGATTGACGGTAGGCTGCTGGTGGTATGACGGTGGACTGCTGGGGGAATGACGGTAGATTGCTGGGGTTGGTGGTTTATTGGGGTTTTTGCCGCCTCGGTGGGCATCCCTCGGGCTCTTGCCCAGGCGGGTGACAGACCCGCCCCTACGTCATTCTTTGGCGTTGGCTGCTGTTCTGGTGAAGCCGCGAGGGATTACGTGGCCGTGGCCGCGCATCTGGAAGATTCCGTCGGCGGCCATTCCGGGGAAGTACCAGGTGCCTCTGGGACCGGGTGGCCATGCTCCGGCTCCAGCGCGTTGTGCCCATTCGGTATATGCGTCGGCGAGTTCGGTGACGCGGTCGGTTTCAGCGTCGGCCAGGTTGCTCAACTCCGTGCGGTCGGCTTCGAGGTTGTACAGCTCCCAAGGATTGTTGTGCTCTCGGACTAGTTTCCAGTCGCCGATGCGGACTGCTTGGTTGCCTTCGTGCTCCCATGCCAGTGGACGTTGTTTCGACCAGTTGTCGTCGCCTTCGAGGACTGGTCGGAAGCTCTCGCCTTCGTGCGGGGTGATTTGATGGCCGCGGAACTCGGTGGGGTAGGTGCCTTCGCCGAGGTCGATGCATAGGGCGTTGAGGTCCATCAGCTGGACTGGTGTGTGGGAGATCTTGCCCGAGCGGCCTTGTTCGGAGATTCCGGCGGGCCAGTTGATGATGAGTGGTGTTGCGATGCCGCCCTCGTGGGTCCATCGCTTGAAGCGACGGAAGGGGCTGTTAGAGACGTTCGCCCACTGGGTGTCGTAGCTCATGTAGGTGTCGTCGCCACCGGGGATGATGTCGGGGGAGTTGCCTACGCGGACTTCGCGTCCGTCGCGGGTGAGAGGGAGGACGCGGGATTCGTCGACTCCGGAGTTGTCGCGGTCTTCGCATAGGAACTCGGCGCAGCCGCCGTTGTCTGAGAGGAATATGACGACGGTGTCGCGATCGACGCCGTTGGCTTTTAGGGCGTCGCAGATCTTTCCGATGCCTTGGTCCATGCGCTCGACTTGTGCGGAGTAGACGGCCATTCGCATGGCTTCCCAGTCTTTGTCGGGGGCGTCGCTCCATGCCGTGACGGTTTCGTCTCGGGGTGCGATGTCCCACTTGTCGTCGAGGACTCCCATTGCCTTCAACCGCTCGTGGCGAGCTGTTCGGGTCGCATCCCAACCGTTGTCGTATCTGCCTCGGTAGTTTTCGATGTTCTCTTTTAAGGCTTGCAACGGCCAATGCGGAGATGTGTATGCGACGTGGAGGAAGAAGGGTCGGTCGTCGTTTTGGACGTCGTCGACCATGCGGACTGCGTGGTCGGTGATCATGTCGGTGAGGTAGTCGGTGCCGGATGCCTCGACGGTGGTTTGGTCGATGAAGAAGCGGGAGTGGTTGAAGTAACCGTTGCCGCCTTCGAAGTAGAAGAGTTGCTCGAAGCCGCGTTGGAGTTGGGGGTGGCCTTCGTCGGCGCGTTCGGGGTCGCCTCCGCAGTGCCACTTGCCTGAGATGCCGGTTCGGTATCCGGCGTCGCGCAGGACTTCGGCGATGGTCACGCAGCGGTTGTTGAGATAGCCCTGGTATGAAGGCTCGCCTTCGATGGTGTTAACCATGTGACCGACGCCGGTCTGGTGCGGATTGAGGCCGGTTAGAAGGGATGCACGAGAAGGGCAGCATCGGGCGGTGTTGTACATCTGCGAGAAGCGTACGCCCTGCTCTGCTAGCCGGTCGAGGTTCGGGGTGTCGATCTCGCCGCCGTAGCAGCCGAGGTCGGAGTAGCCCATGTCGTCTGCGAGGATGAGGATGATGTTGGGGCGATTGGATTGCGGATTTTCGGGCATGTCGGGTTGTGATTTGTTTGTTTTCGGCATCAATGAGGATAAAAGACGATTCGACGTCGATGCTGATCGTGGTGAACGGAAGTGATGTCGGCCTTTCGTCGTCAGGCGATGGTTAGGATCTTGGCCGGGTTTTCGATGGTGATTGCTCGGGTTTCGGCTTCTGAAAAGCCCTTGCGATGCATTACGGGGACGATGTTCTCGATGAGATGTCCGTAACCGTGGCCGCCGTAGGTGATTAAGCGGTGCTTGGTTGCGATGTCTTGTCCCATGACGACTTTGTCGATGAAACCGGCGTCGGCGATGCTTCTGATGAAGTCAATACGTTGAGCGTCGCTGGGCATGTCGATATCGGCGAGGGGGTAGTATGAGCCTTCGTTTCCAAAGAGGTCCCACTCGAGGTAGCAGCCGTAGTCAGCGATCTTTCGTAGCGTATCGAGTTCGAATACCGTGCGGTCTAGGTGCCCCATGATCACTCGGGAGTTGTCTGCTCCGAAGCTCGCTAGGAGATCGAGGATTTCGGCTGGGGCTTCGGGATGTCTGCCTGGGTGTATCAGGATTGCGGCTCCAGTTTCTTGTTGTGCGATTGCGGCGGCGTGGAGGGATTTGCGTTCGTTTGCAGTCATGGGCCAGGTGCAGCCGACTTCGCCGATTATTCCGGCTTTGATGGCAGTGCCGTCGACACCAACGGTGATTTCCGAAGCGACTTGGATCGCCAGATCCTCGACGCTGCGGTCGTCCATGTCTTCGGGATGGACGATGTCAACGTAGAAACCGGCACCCATGATGATGTGGACATCCGATTCTCTGGAGATTCGAGCCAGCGCCTCGGGGTTGCGGCCGATGCCGATCGTGGTGGCTTCGACGACACCGCCGCCTCCGATCTCTCGGTACATCGCGAGCTCCTTGATGCTCGTATCGATATCCATCAACTGCACATTTGCGCGGTTGCTGTAGTAGTTGCGTCTGATCCATCCCAAGGTTTCGAGATTGATGTCGGCTTCGGCTTTTTCGTCGGACGGAGAATCCTGGGCGGGACGGAACATGAACGAAAAGTCGATGTAGATGTGTTCGTGCGTCGTTGTGGCGCCCAGTTCCGATGGGTGGATGGGACCTAGCACGGTTTGGATTGAACCTTGGTGTTGGCTTGATGGCATGCGACGGATCCTTTTGGTAGTCTGGTTCGCAAGCGTAGCATCGTGTCCGTTTCGGGTAGAAAACTACGCGTGTCGATGTGCGTTGGTGTTGTTCGATGTTGATGAATCCAATCGGGGAGATTTTGAGATGAGATTCGCTGCTTTCACGACGGTTGCGGGTTCTGCAGGGGAAGCCACCGATGCCGTCGGCATGTTGGAGAACCTAAGAGCGCAGGCCATCAAGGCGGAGGAGTGCGGGTTCGAGGCCATTTGGCTCGGGGAACACCACTTTGGGCCGTACGGTGTGGGGGATATACCGAATCCGGTTTTGCTCGGCGCGGACCTCGCGGCGCGGACATCAAAGATTCGGATCGGGCAGATGGCGAACATCGCGCCGTGGTGGCACCCGATTCGTTTGGCGGAAGACATCGCGATCTTGGACAACATGTCCAACGGGCGAGTGGAAGTTGGTTTCGGGAGAGGAATCTGGCCTTATGAGGGTCCGCAGTTTCATGTCAATGCTGACCCGCGCAAGGATCAAGAGAACCGCGAGTTGTTCCGCGAGACGATCGAGATCGTGAGGGAGATATGGTCCAACGAGTTCTTTTCGTATAGCGGTACGAATTACACCTTTCCTGCCGAGGACACGAGGTTTTCGCATCCGCGGTATCCGTCTAACCCGGCATGGCAAAACGGGGACGAGGTGGTGAAGCTGCGTGTGACACCGAGGCCGTTTCAACAACCTCACCCACCGATGTGGATGACCGTGTCGACGGACCGTTCGGTGTCGACGGCTGCCGAACTCGGGTTAAAAGCCTGTTACTGGCAACCGCCGCCTCGTCGGATCAGAAGTCGCATGGAACTCTACGCCGAAGTTCGGTCTGAACGAGAGGGCCGACCGTTCAGCGTGGGTGAAGATCAAGCAGTCATGCGCTCCACGTATGTTGCGTCTTCGATGGAGGAGGCGAGGCGCGATGCGGAAGAAGGCATCATGTCGGCCTTCATCTTTAACGATCCGTTCCGCGGCCGGCAAGTTTTCACGAATCCGGACGAGGTTTTGGATCCCGAACTGAAGTTGGATTGGGACTTCTTAGAACCGCGTACGCTTCTAGTCGGCTCCCCGGAAAACGTGGTGGAGAGGATTGAGGAGCTGCATGAGGTTTGCAACTTGGATAACCTCCTCGTCGAGTTCACTCACATGGGCATGCCGCTAGGTAAGACGCTCGACAACCTTGAGACATTTGCGGCGAAGGTGATGCCGCGATTCGTAGGCGACAACTAACTTTGGGGCGTGACGCGAACTGACAAGCGATCACAAGGGTGTGCGGTGTGGTATCAATATCTGCAACGTTGCATATCGTCACAATCGTTACATTGGGAGGTGATTGAGATGATGAGGATCGGAACACGGATTAGCCCGGATTGGTTGGACCGGCCTGAGGATCTGCGATTCTTGACGCAGATCGGGGTGGATGCTGTGGATATCACGATGGACATGGTTCCGGGGTATATGGAGTCTGGAGGAGCAGTGACACGTGATGGGATGGCGATGGTGGTTGAGAAGTTGGGTGAGGCAGGTCAGGTGATTGAGCGTGCGAACTGTCTGTCAGGTCAGTTTCACGATGTGTATCTGGGAGGACCGAATGCTGAGCAGGAGACTCGGAACGCCTGCATAAACGCGGAGATATGTGCTGAGTTTGACATACCGGTGTTGGGCGTTCAGCCGTACACATCGGGGTTGAGCAATCCGAATCTTGATAGGATTCCAAAGTTCGTTGAGGGTCGAGGCGGATACCAGCATCTGAAGTTCGATTTGACGGAAGCGCTTGCGACGCCGCGTGCATCCGATGCTCCCGACGAGGAGGATCTTTGGGAACGACACGTGAAGCACTACACGGCGATCTGCGAAGTCGCCGAACAAGGCGGCGTCAAGGTAGCCACGCACGGGAATGATCCGCCGGTGCCGATGCTACAGGGATACCCGGGGATCATCAACTCGTTCGAGTCGTTTGATCGACTTTTCAGCGAGGTGCCGTCACCGTCGAATGGGGTTACGTTCTGCGTCGGGACGAGATACGAGTCGGGTCAGAACATTTTCGAGGGGATCAAACACTTCGGGGAGCAGAACCGATTATTCCATGTGCATTTCCGTAACGTCATCGGCACGATCCCGGAAAACAAGGGCTACATGGAGGTGATCCCGGATTCTGGGGATCTGAATATGTATGAGGTGGCCAAGGCGTTGTATGACGTTGGGTATGAGGGTTGTATCGACTACGACCACATCATGCGGTTGACGACGGATGGGCCTGCGGGTCGGGAGTATATTGCCTACTGCGTTGGGCATATGCGGGGGATTATTCAGTCTTTGGAGGCGGTGACAAAAACTCAACCAGCTGAGTTAGATTAGTTCGTTTCTAAGGTTGCTGTGGTGAATTGGCACCCAAAAGTAGCTGGCAACGATCGCACGAGCCTCTCCGGCATCCGTTTTAATATCCTCATCCTCAATATCCTCAAGTGATTTAAATATGGAAAACGAAAATCGCTCTAAAACCCACGTAGTGATAACGGTCACGATGGCCATGATCGTATTAGTCTGGGCGCTGATTTCAGCGAACGGTGGATACTCGTCTGACAGTCAGGAGATAGTGGGGTTTGGTGAGAGTTTCGTCTTCGGGTTGCTCGCCACCACGGTGTGGAATGTGGTCGTGTGGTGGTTGAGCAAACGATGGTTGATCCCTTTGCCTCTTGTTTGGTTGTTGTATGTGATACAAGGGATCACGGAAGGCGAATGGGGCTCTGCTGCTAGCGGCGCAAACCAAACCGCATTCATCCTAGGCATTGTTGTTCTCGTCGTTGGTGCGGCTACCAAGACGATGGGCTTCTATGCCAAACATGATGAGATCGACCGAAAAAGCGGTGCCTATCGACAGATACACCGGGAGCAGTTCTACCTTGGATTCCGAGCAATTTTACGCAGACTCGGACACTGGACATAAACCTGCGTTCTCGTCAGTCACGGATACTGCGACAAGGATTCAAGGACCCAAGAATCATTAAAAGACAATTGGTTAACATGCTTTCCTCTTACTCGAAAAACGGCGGGAACCACTCCCGTTTGAGGTTTAGGCCGAAGCCTGGGGCGTCGCTTGGTTTGAGTTTGCCTTCGAATGGGGCTACGGTTCCGGGCAAACGGTCTTTTTCGTGGAGGGGGACGCCGGCTTCGGTCATCACGGGTCCGCTGCATTCGATCATGGGGACTGCGGTTAGGCCGTAGCAGGCGTGTTGGCCGTAAGCGGTGCCTCCGCTGCCGTGGGGGATTACGGATAGACCTGCGGATTCTGCTACGTGGCAGATTTTGATCAGGGGCGTTAGGCCGCCGCACCAGATGATGTCGGGCTGGAGGATGTCGACGAGGCCGTCTTTGGCGGCGTGGAAGAAGGGGTAGATGCCGTACCAGTGTTCGCCGGTGGCCATTGTCTGCCACGGGACGCGCTCACGGAAGCGCGGGTATTCGTCGAGGGTTTCGGGTAAGAAGGCGTCTTCAAGCCACTTGAGGTTGTAGGGTCGGAGGCGTTCTGCGGTTCGGACGGCGGTTTCGACATCTAGACCCATCCAGAAATCGAGCATGAGTTCGGCGTCGGGACCGACGAGTTCGCGGGCTTCGGCTATTTCGTCTTCGAGACGGTTGATGCCCTCGATGCAGTCTGGCGGACCATACGGGCTGAAACGTTTGAAGTTCTGGAAACCGAGTTCCTTCTGCCACGCGGTGTCGTTGCCGGTGGAGTAGAGAGGTTTGAGGATGTCGGTGCTTCCGCCGAGGAGGCTGTAAACGGGTTTTTCGAGGAGCTTGCCTTTGGCGTCCCAGAGGGCGAGGTCGACTGCGGCGATGGCATATGCGACTAGGGCGTTGGTGCCGAAACCGGATGTTGAGCGGATCATGAGGTCATAGAGGGTTTCGGTGGACATGATGTCTCGTCCCTCAATGACTGGTGCGAGGTAGTCGTCGATGAGGGATGCGGTTGTGCGACCGTGATCGGTGAAGCCAAAGCCCCATGTGCCGTCTTCGAGGGTTACGACGCATCCAACATCGCGGTCGCCACCGGGGATTTTTCGTGCGAAGGAGAAGTCGGGTTCTTTTGTGTATCGGCGGAGGGGTGTAGCCTGCGCGTTGAGGTCGCTGCGCGCGGAGCCGGGTCGGGGGACTGTTGTGGGCTTGAGGCGGGGGTAGTTTACTTTTGTGGCTTGGATAGAGGTGATTTTCATGGGTTGGTCCTTGTGTTTCGATGGTGCATCACACCGTACTTGATGGACACCGCGATGACAACGGGCAGTCCGCGCACAGCGGTCTACGCGCCTTACATATCTGGCGCCCGTGGGTGATGAGTTGCATGTGGAGTTGGAATCGGAGATCGGGGGCGACTTTGGATTCGAGGATCGGATGTGCCGCGTCGGCGGTGGTTTTTTCTTCGATTAGGCCGAGGCGTTTGGAGACGCGGTGGATGTGGGTGTCTACGGGGAATGCGGGCATTCCGAGGGCGAAGGCCATGACGACTGCGGCGGTTTTCGGACCAACGCCGGGCAGATCCATGAGCCATGTTCGGGCTTCTTCTATGGAGTATTCGCGGAGGAATTCAATCTCGAGTTTGCCGTGTCGTTGGAGGATGTCGGCGAGGATGTCTTTGATGCGTTTCGATTTTTGGTTCGACATCCCGCCGTGGTAGATCGCGGCGGCGATTGTCTGTTGATCGGTGACCATAACCTCTTCCCATGTGGGGATGGTCTGGCGGAGGCGGTCGAAGGCTTTTTCGGCGTTGAGGTCGGAGGTGTGTTGGGTTAGGACGGTGAAGATTAGTTCGTCGAGGGCGTTGTATCTAGGTTCCTGCTTGAATGTGCCGTAGATCGCGCTGAGTTCTTGGATGATCTCTTGAGGCGATAGGTGGTCGTCGGTCATGGATTTCATTCGACCGATTTGAGTGGCGACGAGGTTATCGCGAGTTGACGCGTAGTGCGATGGCGGTCAACGAGTCCCGGCTTGCTGACGGGGGTGCGGTTTCAAGGCTCAGGACTGCCTTTTCGATGAAGTCGGCGGTCGTTTTTTCGGCGCGTTCGACGCCGCCTTTGGTTCGGATCAAGTCGAGCAGATCGCCTAGCGCCAATTCGCGTTCGTTGTCCGGGAGGTTGTAGAAGTTCTCGATGGCCTTGGCGCCTTCGGGGTCTTCGAAAGCGTAGATGGCGGGGAGCGTTAGTTTGCCTGCGAGGATGTCTTGGTTTGCGGGTTTGCCAAGTTCGTCGGTGGTTGATTCATAGTCGAGGACATCGTCTCGGACTTGGTATGCCATGCCGAGGTTGTAGCCGTAGTCGCGGAGCGCTGTGATTGATGCATCATCGGCGCCGCCTAGGACTGCACCGCTTTCGGCAGATGTTGAGAAGAGTGATGCTGTCTTGTCGTAGATGCGGGAGAAGTATTCGTCGACTGTAACGGGGAGGACCCAGTTGCCGACCATTTCGTGTAGCTCGCCTCGGGCGAGTTCGGCGATGGTCTCGGCGAAGCGGGAGATGAGGCGGACCGATCCGGTGGCGCAGACGAATTTCGCGGAGGTGGCGAAGACGTAGTCGCCTAGTAGCACGGCGAAGTTATTGCCCCACAGGAAGCCGGCGGTGGCTTTGCCGCGGCGGACGTCTGCGTCGTCTACGGTGTCGTCGTGGATGAGGGCTGCGATGTGTAGAAGTTCGACGGCTACTGCCATGCTGATGACTTTGTCGTCGGGGGTTGCGCCCCACAGCTTGGACGCGAGCAGCGTCATGGCGGGTCGCATCTTCTTGCCGGGCGTTGCCATTACATGGGCGAGGCGATCATCGATGGTGTCGAGGGCGTCGATTCCTGCCGGGCAGCGTTCGATTTCTTCGATGCTCAGTTCGGTGATGACTTCGACGACGCGGTCGAGGTCTTTCTCGATGGGAGCGAAGATGTCCTGCGTTGTTGACGTTTGGAGAGTGGTCATGCTGTCGGGTGATCGTTGATCTTGTTCAGTCGCCTTTTTGTTGTTCCAGCAGGCGTTCGTTTTCTTGCTCGACGATCTCGGGATCCAGCTTACGGAAGAGTGGTTTTGGGGATGGTAAAGATGACCCTGGTTCGACTACGCGTCGATTCCATCCGTCATTTTCGATTGCCCCGTCAAAGCCTAGCAGATCGTGCACTTTGTCGCATGAGAACGGGATGAATGGGTAGAAGACTGTTCTGAGGGTTGCGATGACGTTTATGGCTGTCCAGAGAGTCTTCGCTGCTCTGTCGCGGTCGGATCGGACGGTGCGCCATGGTTCTTCGGCATCGAGGTAGCGGTTACCGATGCGGGCGAGTTCCATTGCCTGGTTCAGGGCTTGACGGAATCGGCGGGTTTCGATCGAAGCGGATACATCGTCGAGCGTTTGGGTGCAGGCGTCGATGATGGATTGGTCATCGGGACTGAGTTGTCCGGGATCGGGGACTTTGTGGTCGAAGTTGCGGGTTGTGATTGTGAGGGTTCGGTGGATGAAGTTGCCTAGGGTTGCTACTAGGACGTTGTTGTTGGCCGCGTAGTATCCCTCCCATGTGAAGTCGGAGTCGGAAGTTTCGGGCATGATGGACGCCAGGTAGAAGCGGAGCGGATCGACGTCATATCGCTCCAAGTAGTCGGGTAGCCATACTGCCCAGTTGCGGCTGCTTGAGAAACCTTGGCCTTTGAGGTTGAGATATTCGTTGGCGACGACGTCGGTTGGGAGGTTCAGGTCACCGTATCCCATCAGCATTGCGGGCCATAGGACGGTGTGGAACGGGATGTTGTCTTTGCCTTGGAAGTAGTAGGACTCGGCGTCTTGGTTATGCCAGAACTCCTTCCAGTGTTCCTCGTCGCCGGAGTTAATGGCCCATGCTTTTGTGGCGGAGAAGTAGCCTATTACGGCCTCGAACCAGACGTAGATGCGCTTTTTTTCGTAGCCTTCGAAGCGATCGCTTGGGACTGGTACGCCCCACTCGATGTCGCGGGTCATGGCGCGGTCGTGGAGGCCTTCGTTTAGGAAGCCGATGGTTTGATTACGGACGTTTGGTCGCCAGTCGTTTTTCGTTTCGACCCACTCTTCGAGGCGTTTTTGGAACGCGCTCAGTTTGATCATCAGATGGGTGGTTTCTTTGAATACAGGGGTAGAGCCGTCGCGGATGCTTCGGATGCTGATGAGATCGGTTGGGTCTAGCGTGCGACCGCAACCATCGCATTGGTCGCCGCGTGCTCCATCGAAACCGCAGACCGGGCAGATTCCCTCTACGAAGCGATCAGAGAGGAAGCGTTGCTCCGATTCCGAGAACGGCATCGACTGGGTGTCCTCGTAGATGTAGCCGTGTTTGTCGAGGGTTAGGAGGATGTCTTGTGCGACCTCTTCGTGGATCTTTGTGTGGGTGTGGGTGTACAGGTCGTAAGAGAATCCCATCTGGTCCATGCAGTTTGCCCAGATTTCGTGGTAACGGAAGGCGATATCCTCAGGGGTTACGCCTTCGTCGACGGCTCGGAGGGCTGTGGGGGTTCCGTGCATATCGCTTCCGGAGACCATGGCGACACGGTTTCCGGCTAGGCGATGATAGCGGGCGAAGATGTCTGCGGGCACGTTCATCCCGGCGATGTGTCCGAGATGTGGTTGACTGTTGACGTAGGGCCAGGCTACGCAGACGAGGATGTTTCTTGACAAGCCTTGGGACTCGCTTCGGGCCGCGGATGCTTGTCACAAGATAATCAGGTTTGGAAAAGCGGCGCGGCGCTTCGTTTAGATTTTACTTGGCACGCGATTTTGTGACTTCGAATCCGTCTGTCATGGGTTGCGATGGATGGTTTCGTAGACCTGGTTTTTGGGGAGTTGGGTTTTTGCGGCGACTGCTTCGACTAAGTCGCGGCGCGAGTTGTATTGGTCTGACAATTCGGAGGCGACGGTCAGGATTTGCTTTTTGGTGGATTTGCCGTCACGAGATTGCTGGTTTCGGTCGGATTTGTCTAACGGGGCTATGACGATGACGAACTCGCCGCGCGGGTTGTCGAAATGTTCGATAGCTTCTGCTGCGGTGCCGCGCCAGATTTCTTCGTGAAGTTTGGTCATCTCCCGGCAGATGGTCAGTTGTCGGTCTTTGAGAGTGTTCCGGATGTCTTGGAGTGCAACTGAAAGGCGATGGGGCGTTTCGAAGAAGACGGCGGCGATTGGGTTTTGGCCGATCTCGTTGAGGGTTCGCCGACGTTTCGCGGCAGCAGCGGGTAGGAATCCGTACGAGGTGAATTGGTCAACGTAGAAACCGCTGATCGATAGCGCCGCCATGACGGAGGATGGGCCGGGGATCGGGACGACGTTGTGACCTTGCGCGATAGCTTCGGTGACGATTTTTTGGCCGGGGTCGTTGACGCCCGGAGTGCCAGCGTCGGAGACGAGAGCTGCGTCTCCTTCGTTGAGGTAGTTAACTATGCGAGATACGTCGCTCCGCAGTGACCGACGATGGAAGCTGACGATTTTGGGTTCGGCTTGGATGTGGTTGAGGATTTTGCGAGTTACTCGGGTGTCCTCGGCGATCACCAAAGGGACTTCACACAGGATGCGCGCGGCGCGGAGGGTCAAATCGTCCAAGTTGCCGATTGGTGTGGCGACTATGTAGAGGGTGGACATGGGATGTGAGGTTCAGTCTAAGGTAATGCCGGGAGAGCCATATAACCATATCGGTGATATTGTTAGCCATATGAAGACTACTTTCAATATTGATGAAGCGCTGATGCGCCAGCTTCGGATCGAGGCGGCGCGGCGCGGAGTGACGATGAAATCGATGGTGGAATCTGGTATCAGGCACGTGATCGCGAATGGCAATAGCGGTGGAAAAGCTCGGAACTCCTCGTTCAAAGTGAAGACCTACCCAATGGGCATCAAGGTGGATGTCGCCAATCGTGATGAACTGTATCGTGTTATGGAAGAGGATTAACCGCTGGTCATTGATACGAACATACTGTTGTATTCGACCGATCATCTGTCGGATTTCAATGCGGCGTGCACGAGTTTCATCGAGGAACGCGTGGCCAACCAAGAACCGACATTCTTGCCGATAGGCGTCTGTTACGAATACCTGCGGGTAAGTACGCACCCCAGAGTTTCAACGCATCCTCACAGCGCGACGGAGGCCGCACGTTTTCTCGACGATCTTTTGGTTCATCCGAACTTCAACATTCTGGTCGCCACCGACCGTCATTTCGCACTGCTAGATCAAACGCTTGCCGAGCATTCTGAGTTGCGTGGCAATGTGATGCACGATGTCCACACTGCGGTTCTGATGCGCGAGCACGGGATCCGCGAAATTTGCACCCGGGACAACGATTTCTACCGCTTTCCGTTTTTGACGGTTGTTGATCCTTTGCGGGATTAAGCCGATTGGGTTCTGAGATTTCCGCTGACTCACGAATCACCGACGGTCATGGACACAGGGCCGTACTTCCGCCGTAGTACCAGATTCCTTGACCGATTTTTACAACTTCGTTCTTTTCCAACTTGTGGTATTCCCATTCGATCGGATCCCACGTGTAGGCGCGTTTAAGGCGTTCGCCGAAGTAGTCCCGAACAGAGATCACTACGTTGCGATTTTTTAAGGGCTTGCCGAAGTGATTCTGAGTTTGGTCGCCATCGACGTCGGTGACGCCCAAGAAAAACCAACCGGGACGTGATTCACATCCACCATCGTAATCGTCTGATTCGAGTCCTCGTCGTCCTTGGTTTAGCGAGCTCGACGAAAGCGCGATCGGCTGTTCGATGAATTTGGCTGACTTAATCCAGTAACCTGTGCCAGCTTGGATTTCAGTTACCCCGCGTCCGTCACGCCACGGTTCCCATGCATCCACATCTCGGATCGACACCGCCCATGGTTCTTCTGGATCATACGGGTTCCATGAGATTACAGCTTCGATCGCTGGATCGGTGAAGACATTCTCAATCTCCGGGTCAATTGGATCGGCTGGCACTGACACAGCGTTCCAACCAGCCACCAGAGGTAGGACGAAATCGCCGCGTTGCGTGGTCGAGAAAGCGAAGTCGAATTGGATCGTGTTGGAGGCAGCGTCTGTGGCTTCGACATCGACTTCATGGTCGCCTTGATTCATGCTCAAAGGCCAGAAGACGAACTCGTTGTGTCTAACCGTTTCGAACTCTTCGACGACTTGCTGTCCATCCAATGTCACCGATTTGAGAGTGACGGTGGTCTCTGTCGGGAATCGGAGGAGGATGAAGGGGCGTTCATCTCGTATCACTGAACCGCCAGGCGGGTGAATTTTCACGACGTTGGAAGACGATGAATGGACGAACTGAGTGTCAAGCCCGAACTCGGACGTGGCGGCGGCCCAGTTTGAGACTGTCTCACCGAAACGTTCATATCTGGCGCGATCCCTGGCGTATGCGACGACGGCCAAACTTCCATCTTTGAGTTCCGACAACGCTCCTGAGGGGTTGCGCCACGTGTATTCCCAAACCTCGCCCGGGCGCGAGTTTGCGATGTCTTCGGTTAATTCGAAAGGATCGTCGTGCCCGTCTCCGTCGGTGTCGTAACCGCAGGTATACGTTGTTCCGCTAGGTTCTTGCGGTCGGCGGGCGAATGGACCGTTGCGGTTAGCAACGAAGTCGTCGATGTCGCGTTCGATCTCACGCGACCCTTCGCGCTCCACCCAACTCAGATCGTCGCATACGACTACGACCCTCGGGGCTCCCTGCAATGGCTCGTCCGATGTGATGCGGATAACGATCGTGTCGTTCGTCAGACGGTTCGGCCCCTCATCACCTGTTCCTAGTCCTGAACCACCGCTCAGGGTCATCGTCAGGCGCGGGGCGATTCCGTCCTTGATCTGTACGAAGCCCAGTTTCTGCTTATTGGTCGAGTTGCCGGCCAAATCCTCGACTTCCTCTCCCTCGGCGATGCCGATGATCGGCGTTGCATCGGAATCCAACTCGTTTTTCAGCCGCAAGAACACGTATCTGCCCTCAACCCGGGTTTCGATAACCTCGGCGAAAGATCCGTCATTTAACGACACCTCGAAAGTCGAAACGGACACCGTTTCCGGCGCGATGTCGCCATCGAAAACCAGCATGATGCCGTGGCGATCAACGACTGGAAGACCATCGTCGTCTAACCCGAAGTAGCCGGTTGCAGAGCTATGGCTGTGGCTCTCGGCAGAGACCGACGGCATGAACGTTACGATGCCGAGGGCAGCAAGGAGCAAGAATGCGGCTAATGCGATTCTGCCGACCAGGGGTTTTCTGTGCTTCGCCATCATCTCCTGCGTGTTCCCAGGAAATGAGATACGCCGAGTGAGTGTTTACCGTTTCGCCAGCAGTGCGTCGATGGCTGACTCGTGTTGTTCGTCGGCGTGGTAGGAGGAACGCACCAATGGCCCAGATGCGACGTGCTTGAATCCCATCTCCATTCCGATGCGGGCGAACTCGTTGAACTCGCTAGGGTGGTAGAAGCGGATTAGGGGGTGATGGCGATCTGAAGGGCGGAGGTATTGGCCGATGGTCAGGAGGTCGCAGTCGACGTCTCGGAGGTCCTGCATCGTCTGGTAAACCTCGTCTTTGGTCTCGCCCAAGCCGACCATCATGCCTGATTTGGTGGGCATTTCGGAGTCGATCTCTTTGACACGGCGGATGAGTTCGAGCGAAAGGTCGTAGTCTCCTTTGGGTCGGACTTTGCTAAAGATGCGGCGCGGCGCCTCGATGTTGTGATTGAGTACTTCGGGGCTGGCGTTGACGACGCGGCGGAGCGCGTTGAGGTCGCCGCCAAAATCCGGGATGAGGACCTCAACCTTGCAATCGGGCGCGAGGCGGTGAATCTGCGTGATTGTCATCGCGAATATCGTTGAGCCGAAATCTGGGAGGTCATCGCGGTCGACTGACGTGACGACGGTGTATTTGAGGTCCATGGCGTTGACGGTCTGGGCCAATCTGAATGGTTCGGCCCAATCGACGGCAATCTCGCCGGGCCAACCCGTCTTGACGTTGCAGTATGAGCAGGCTCGGGTGCAGGTGTCGCCCAGTATCATGAAAGTGGCAGTGCGTCGTTCCCAGCAGTCGCCGATATTGGGGCAAGCAGCCTCTTCGCAGACGGTGTGAAGGGCCGAACCGCGGAACCGTTTTTTGAGGTCGGTATAGTTTGCGCCACCGGGCGCTTTTACTTTGAACCACTCTGGCAGGCGTCGGCGGACGCGGGGTTTCACGCCGTTGATCTCGCCACTCTTCGCGCCGTGCTCAGGTTGCGGGGTGATTTTGGGGAGAGACTGGACCAATTTGGGACCGGGAACTGAGGCGGCGAACCGCCGTTTGCATTGCTTTCAGGGTATCAAACGAGCCGGTTGTATATTGGGAATCGACCCCTTGGCGGCGGTTGGTGCGAGAGGTGGCAGTAGGAGCGAGTGCAATTGGCGGGGCTCTTCAATATGGCGAAACGAAAGCGCAGAAACCGCTATCGCGGGCCTGATCTCACTGCTGAGTTGGAATTAGACGCCGGTGATGAGTTGACGCTCAAGGCGGGGGAGTTCGATGAGCGTGGACTGGCGACGTCGATGTTGGATAGCGCGCCGGTGACGATTGCTGGAGCGATCCCGGGCGAGAATGTGTCCGCTAAAGTCGTCAAGGTCTACCGTGATCGCGTGGCTACGCTGGTCGGTGAAGTCGCAACTCCGTCTGAGCACCGCGTCGAACCGAGATGTCGTTATTTCGGGGAGTGTTCCGGTTGCCAATGGCAACACATCGATTACGGTCACCAACTCGAAATCAAACGCGCAATGGTAGAAGCGGCTTTGCAACCATACGAGACACTCCGTGAGATTGAAGTTGGCGAGACGTTGCCTTCGCCTTCTCAATTCGGATACAGGAACCATGCACGGTTTACCGTCGGGCGAGGTGAAGAAAACGGGGTTGCTGGTTTCAAGAATGCCGACAGTCGGCGGTTCGTTCGGATCGACGAGTGTCTGATCATGGATGACCGCATCAACGAGACGCTAGGGAAGTTGCAGGGGCGGCTTGATCGCATGACCCAGTTCTCGGTTAGGGTCGGGGCGAACACGGGTGATGTGATCGTGCAACCGTTGCTCCCTGCGGAGATTCAGGATGTGCCCTCTGGGAGGCAACGTTACGTTGAGGAGGTGCGAGGAGCGAAGTTCCAGGTTGCGGCATCGTCGTTTTTCCAGGTGAATACGGCACAGCTCGAGAGTATCGTTGTCGAGATCGTCTCGATGTTGGGTTTGGAAGGCGACGGAACGCTGGTGGACCTTTATTGCGGTGTTGGGACATTTGCCCGCCTTTTGTCGCCGTTTGCAGGAAGAGTGATTGGGATCGAGGAGTCAGCGTCGGCGGTTGCCGATGCTAGGGTGAACTGCGCGGATGTCGACAACGTCGAGTTCATCGAGGCCAAGGCGGAGTTGGCTGCTCAGGATTTGGTTGAAGCGGGGCTGGAGATCGACTGTGCGATTATCGATCCGCCGAGGATCGGGTGCCATCCTCAGGCGCTTGAGGCCCTCAGGGTCCTGTCGCCTCAGCGGATCATGATGGTCTCCTGCAACCCGACAACCATGTCGCGAGACTTGGATCTCCTCTGCAGGAGCGGGTTTAAACTGGTATCAGTCCGCCCAGTAGACATGTTCCCTCAAACGAGACACGTCGAATCGCTTGCACTTTTGGAAGGTTAGATTTCTATCCGTCAGCCAGCGTCAGTGCAGTTCCGGTGTCAGAGTTGCATACATCCAAAACATCGACGATCCCGGATTCGGACTTCGGTCGGCATCTCCGGTTCGTTCTCGCGTCGGGGTCGAAACGCCGACGCGACATCATGCAACTTGCGGGTTTGACCTTCGTGGTCCAAGATGGCTCGGGCGGCGATGGCGAGATCGATTCGGAAACCGAGCCCGACGTGAGACGGCTGACCAGGTATAACGCGGAGTTAAAGCTGAAAACGGCGATCGAGGCAGCGCGGAATCGGATGCCATGGAATACAGTCGTTGTCGCTGCCGACACGGCGGTCGCGGTTGATGATCGTCCGTTGGGGAAACCCGCTGACCGGGCTGAAGCGTTGGCGATGCTTCGCGATCTGCGGGGCCGGCAACACGAAGTCGTAACCTGTGTCGCTCTGACATACGCTCCGATGCGGCAACGCGGGGAGCTGCTGGCACATTCGGTAGTTTCGCAAGTAGAGATGCGCGACTATTCCGACGGCGAGATCGACTGCTACGTCGCCACTGGGATTCCATACGATCGCGCTGGTGCGTATGGGATACAAGATGCCGATTTCAACCCAGCAGTGGGTGTGGTCGGCTGTTATCTCAACGTCGTCGGGTTGCCTCTGTGCGCAGTACGCACAATGTTGCCAGATGGCACGTGCACATTTGCAGACACGCACGTTTACGTCACTTGCGCCATCCACGAACGGGAAGAAGCATCGTGAACCTCTTTGGCATCGGTGGCCTCGAACTGATCGTCGTGTTTTTAATCGCGCTTTTGGTTGTTGGACCCGTGAGACTAGTCGAAGGCGCCCGTTTGGCCCGGAAATATCTGACGGAGTTACGAAGACAGCGTGAGGAGTTGACGCAGATGGTGGAGGAGGCGGTTGATATGGAGGGTATCCGCGAACGGCTTGACCAGGACGGAATCCTGGATGATGTGCGGGATTTGTCGGCTGAATTCGGCCAGATACAAGAAGATGCCCGGAGTATCACGACCGACGCGTCAGATTTCAAGTCGCTTGCCCGGTCGGTAGTCAGACCGAGTGGATATTCGAAGACGACTCCAGGTTCGGAGTCGCCGGAGACTGCGCAGGACGAACCGACGGAGGAGACTCCGCGGCAAGCTGGTTCTCAATCGACCGAGACTACGTCGTGAACGACCGTCCTGCTCAGTTGATGTCGCATTTTTCGGAGCTGAAGAAACGGCTCTACATCGCGGTTGCGGCGATTCTGATCGCAACGATCTTAGCGTTCGCCTTCTACAAACCGATCCAAGACTTTGTTCAACGTCCTGCGCTCGAGGCTTTGCAGCGCGTCCGGCCCGACGACCCCGCGCGACTGGTGCAACTCGACATCACCGAGGGCTGGACGGTGACCGCCAAGGTGTCGGTGCTTGTCGGATTTGCGGCGGCGTTCCCGATCGTGTTGTATCAGGTGATCGCTTTCATCCGGCCTGGCCTGAAGGGCAATGAGCGGCGATTGTTGTATCTGTTGCTGCCGGGCGGCACATTTATGTTCGTGGCCGGAGCGGCGTTCGCCTACTATTTGGTGATTCCGTCTGCGATCCATTTCCTGCTGCAGTTCGGGGGAGAGATCGCGCTTGTGACTCCCAGGTTGTCGTCTTACGTGACTTTGGTTACGACTCTGACGGTGTGGATGGGACTGATATTTGAACTGCCTATCGCCATGTTCTTGTTGGCGAAGGTCGGAGTCCTTCGGCCGCAAGGATTGTCGAAGCAGCGGCGTTGGGTGATCCTGTTCGCGTTCGTGCTCGCGGCCGTCGTGACGCCGACGGTTGATCCGGTGACGCAGACTATGGTTGCGGCACCAGTGGTGGTTCTCTTTGAGCTCGGGTTGCTGCTGACGAAGCTTGCGACGCGAGAGCCGAAGAGCGAGTCCGCTACCGACAAAGGCGTGGCGGATGCCGGGGGTTAGTCGGACTTTTTCTCAGGATCGGGATCGGCCTTTTCGTCTTCGGCCGTCTCGGCATTGGCTTTGTTGCCGCCGATGTTCCCAATGCTTCCTCGGAACTCTTTGATGGCGGTCCCAATGCCTCGCCCCACCTCGGGCAGCCTACCAGCGCCGAAGATGATGAGTACAACCACGACGATGAGGAATATTTCAAGCGGGCCTATGCCTCTGCCAAACATGATTCAGGTTGCCTTGGAGTTTCGTCGTTTCTAGGGGCGGTTGATGCCGATACCGTAACACCAACATAGATTGTAAACCAAACGCAGTTTTCAACCCACGGAGCGAAACTCCCCCAGATTCGCCCCAGACTCGCTCCAAAATCGCCCCAGAACGCCATCAAGTGGTTTCTGGGGCGACGGTGGCGAGTAGGCAGGTCAGCCTAGTTCAGTAGCGTCGCACGACGGCGATGACGCGGCCTTGGATCTGGATGTCGTCGGCTTCCGCAACGATCGGCTCGTAACTGCTGTTCTCTGGTTGCAGCGTGACGAGCGGGCCGTTCTGGTAGTAGCGTTTCACGGTGTGGGATTCGGAGCTCTTGATGCGTGCGATCACCATGTCTCCGCGCTTGGCTCGGCTGGTCTGCTCCAGGATGATCACGTCGCCTTCCATGATGCCGGCGTCAAGCATCGACTCTCCAACGACGTCGAGCGCGAAGGGTTCCCGCACATTGCCGACAATCCAATCGGGGAAGTCGATAGTCTCGAATTCTCCTACTTGATCCCACTCGACGGTTTCGGGCATCACGACCGTGTCGCCTGCAGCGATCGTTCCGAGAACCGGGATGCCAGTCTTCACGTTGAGTGACCGCGCGTTGCTGTCACCGCTGAGCAGCCCTTGTTCGATCATCGGTTTGACGTGATAATTCACGTTAGAAGCTGAGCTGATCCCCACCGCTTCGGCGATCTCGCGCAAGTTAGGACCGTAAAGGTTTTCTCGCCGGTAGTCGCGAATGAACTCCCAGATGTTGCGTCTTACCTCTCGGGTTTTCGACCTAGGTTTAGGCATGGTTTGGGTTTCCTCCAAATTGTCAAACTATCGTCTGTCACTATTGTTATATATCGCACATTTGTCAGATGTTGTCAAGGGGTTTTCGAGAGTTTCTTGGGTATTGGAGAGATAAATCCAGGTTTCTCGCCTGATTCGGGTGATCGACGCCAGGCAACTTGGGCATCGCACCGGAAATCTTGCGCGCCAAGTCGCCGCAGGGCGTTACGTTAGAATCGGTTGGGTTCAGGTGTCCCAAGATTGGCGCCGCCTGTCACAGCCCGGAGCATAGTCGATGGTTAAAGTCTCGGACACCCCAGCAGATAGCTCAGCCAAACCCGTAGAACGCGCCGACGCTTTGCGCGAAAGCTACGATCCTGCCGAGATTGAACCCAGGATCCGAAGACTCTGGCAGGACAACGACATCTATCGCTGGCACGCAGACGAAAACGGTCGCCCAAAGTGGTTTGTCCAGTCGATGTTCCCCTATCCGTCGGGTGACCTTCATATCGGACATTGGTTCGCGTTTAGCGGAGGAGATGCCGCCGCTCGATTCAAAAGGATGGAAGGCTACAACGTTTTGCATCCTCAGGGATTCGACGCGTTCGGTCTCCCAGCTGAAAACGCGGCTATTCGTGGCAACGTCCACCCAAAGCTGTGGACCTACGACAACATCTCGAACATGCGGCGACAGTTCGAGTTGATGGGGAACTCATACGATTGGTCTCGCCAGATCATCACCTGCGATCCCGAGTACTACAAGTGGAATCAGTACTTCTTCCTTAAATTTCTCGAAAACGGTCTAGCTTACCGCTCCGATGGCGCGGTTAATTGGTGCCCTGAAGACCAGACAACATTGGCGAACGAACAGGTCAAGGATGGCAAATGCGAGCGTTGCGAAGCGGTAGTTGAGAAGCGCAACATGCCGCAGTGGTATTTCGCCATCACGAAGTACGCCGACGAGATGCTCGATATGTCGGGCATCGAATGGCCGGAAAAGGTAATCGTCAGTCAGGAGAACTGGATCGGGCGTTCTGAGGGCGTCAACATCCGGTTCGATATCTCAGAATACGGACTCGAAACCGAGTCGATAGGGACGTTTACCACCCGGATCGATACGATTTTCGGCGTCACGTTCGTCGTTCTTGCGCCGGAGCATCCGTTGGTCGGGCAGCTCACGCAACCAGATCAGAGACCTATCGTCGACGAATACGTTGCGGCTGCTGCTCGCGAGACGGAGATTGAGCGCACATCTGCGGTTCGGGAAAAAACGGGTGTGCCCACGGGAGCGTACTGCATCAACCCGATCAATAACGAACGTGTTCCAGTTCTGGTCGGAGACTATGTGTTGGCAACGTACGGCACCGGCGCGGTTATGGGTGTGCCCGCCCACGACGCAAGGGATTTCGAGTTCGCCAAGAAGTACGACCTTCCAATCCGCGTCGTTGTGGCGCCGGAAGGCTGGGGTGGAGAGGAACTCGAGGAAGCCTACCTTGCGCCCGGTGTTCAAGTCAACTCAGGCGAATTCGATGGCTTGCCCAGCGCAAAGGGAATGGAGGCGATAGCCGACGCGATTGAAGCTAACGGTTGGGGCGAGCGAGTGGTGACTTATCACATGCGCGACTGGCTGATTTCGCGCCAACGCTATTGGGGCACCCCGATACCCGTAATTTACTGCGGCGACTGTGGAACCGTCCCCGTGCCGTACGAAGACCTTCCGGTTGAATTGCCGGCTGATGCTGCATTCAAACCCTCAGGGCGCTCGCCGCTCACGGAGCATGAAGGTTTTTTGAATGCTCCTTGCCCGAAGTGTAGTGGACCAGGGAAACGTGAGACCGACACGATGGACACTTTCATGGACTCGTCGTGGTACCACATGCGGTATTTGAGCCCAGACAACGACGAGGATCCATTCGATCCCGATTTTGCGAACTCCTGGGCACCTGTTGACCAGTACACCGGCGGTATGGAGCACGCCGTCATGCACTTGCTCTATTCCCGGTTCTTTAACCGAGCATTGCGGGACATGGGTTACGTTGACTTTGACGAGCCGTACGTTCATCTCTTCAGTCACGGGACTTTGACGACGGAAGTCGGCAAAATCTCGAAACGGTCGAACCCATTGGCGCCCGATCCGTTGGTACAAGAGTATGGAGCGGACACGCTTCGGTGCTACCTCATGTTCTTGGGGCCTTGGGACAAAGGCGGCATTTGGACAGAATCCGGAATCAACGGAATCCGCCGATGGTTGCACCGCACTTGGGACGTGTGCCTACGCAATCCCGAAGAACTGAGCGGCGGTGACGACGCGGCCGAGCGCGCTTTGGATGTGGCAGGCAACACCGTCACGAAGCGTGTCATCGAGGACATGCGCGTCTACAAATACAACACCTCGATCGCCTCATTGATGACCTACGTCAATCAGCTGAACGAAGCTTGGGACAACGGCGGCGTTTCTCCCAAGTTGTGGCGCGAAAGTGTGCGTCGGTTGATCCTGCATCTTGCGCCGTTGGCACCTCACATCGCAGAAGAGTTGTGGCTGCTCAACGGAGGTGAGTTTTCCGTTCACCAGCAGCCCTTGCCTGAATGGCAGGAATCGAAACTCACCGTGGACACCATAAAGATCGTCGTTCAAGTCAACGGCCGTGTCAGGGATACCATCGCTGTCCCTGCGGACGCTGGCGAAAAAGAGATCGCGGCAACCGCATTGGCGTCTCCCGGCGCAGTTCGTCACACGCAAGACAAGCAGATCCGACGCGAGATCTACGTGCCGGGCCGCCTATTCAACATCGTGGTTGGCTAGGTTGGCGGTATAGATTGGCGGTCAACTGGGGTTGGTCGTAATCAACGGCGCTCAGTTAGCCGAATGCCCATTTCCGTTTCGGCGATCATTTAGATCTTCGTTGTGGAAGACGCCGCGTTCATGCCCTTGGAATGCGTGCACTGCCACCTCGATACCGTCAACGCCGACCAGCTGGTTCATCTCTTGAATGAAGCGATTCACGATGTCACGCAGATCTTCATCGGTGAGATTTTCACGCACGATCAGAGTAGCGTGAACCATTCCCTGCGGGTAGTGGACATCGAGCCGGCCGACATCTCGGTCTTCGCCATCCACGACGAAATATGATTCCGAGTGCGGCGTTCTTATCTCTCGTTGAAGGGTGTAAATCGTCATATGTGCCTACCTAGATTCGGTTTCCGGGAAACTGGGCGACTACCGTTCACCCGACCCCGAACGAAACCAATGCGAAACTTCGACCAATCACGTCCGAACGTGGCCATCGCCGGTGACGATCCACTTGTAGGACATGATCTCGCGTATCCCCATGGGGCCACGTGCGTGCAGTTTGTTGGTTGAGACTGCCACCTCGGCGCCAAGACCAAACTCGCCGCCATCGTTGAACCTTGTCGAGGCGTTGGCGAAGACCGCCGATGCATCGACCTCGTTCAAGAACCGTTCGACAATTTGCGGATCCTCAGCGATCACGGCTTCGGAGTGACCGGATCCATAGTGTTGGATGTGTTCGAGCGCTTCGTCGAGGCTGCGAACAACCTTGACCGATAGGATCAAAGCCAAGAACTCGGTCCCGAAATCTTCTTCGTTTGCTCGAAGGACCTTTACGGTTTTGCGCTTTGGGCCAAGTAATGACCAAGCTCGATTATCGGCGCGGATTTCAACGCCTGCGTCGGCGAATTTGTCGGACAATCCATCCAACACTTCTTTAGCGACACTTTCGTGAACCAGGAGCGTGTCGAGGGCGTTGCAGACGGTGTGACGTTGGGCTTTGGCATTGAAGACGACGTCGACGGCTTTGCTCAGATCAGCGGAGCTGTCGACATACGTATGGCAAACGCCAATGCCGCCTGTCACTGCTGGCATCTTTGCTCGCTCCGCCACCATGTGCACCAACTCGGCACTTCCACGCGGCACCAAGAGGTCGATATGCTCTTCCAGATCCAACATCTCCGCTACTAATGCCCGGTCAGTCGACTCGACAAATTGGACTGAATCTCGCGGGAGGCCAGCTTCGGTCACCGCTTCCTTCACAAGCGCGGCCAATGACGAGTTGGTACGTATCGCTTCTTTGCCGCCCCTAAGGATCACCGCGTTGCCAGCTTTGATGCACAGCGCGGCGATATCGATCGTCACGTTGGGGCGGCTTTCGTAGATTACGCCGATGACGCCCAAGGGCACTCGAACTCGCTTGAGGCCCATGCCGTTGTAGGCGGTGCTTTCTTCGATCACCTCGCCGACGGGATCTGGGATTTCCGCGATTTTGACAACCGCTTCCGCCATGTCGGCGATGAGTGGTGCACTCAGTTTCATCCTGTCCGCGACGTGCTCGTCCAAACCATCCGAAAGCGCAACCGCGAGATCCTCTCGGTTGGCGGCCAAAACTCGGTCCGTGTTCTCGATGAGCGACGACGCAAGAACCCGCAGCGCCGTGTAGCGTTGATTCGCGCTGCAACGCCCCAGTTGTTGAGATGCCGATCGTGCGGCTTCGCCCATGGAACGCATATCTGGGGTGGTGGCACCATTCGTCGAGGGAGGGTTGGAAGCCACACCACTGTCGATGGGTTGTGCGGTTTCGATTGATACCATGCCTATCTCATCCCTTTGGTTATCGCGGGTTCGCCAACCTTGGCGCCGAGAGCCATGTTGTTGCGATGAACTATCTCACGGCCGAAGTAGTTGTCCAAGATTTCCGGCAGCTCGCCAGACTTCTTTCCCATCACCAGCCGAGCATCAGAAGCCGAGTAGTTGGTGATGCCCCAAGCTACGCTTGCACCGGACGGTGATTTGACACCAATGATATCGCCGCGTTCGAAGTCGCCTTCAACATCAGTCACGCCGACCGGCAGGAGGCTATTGCCCTGATTGGTCAATGCGATTACCGCACCATCGTCGATCGTCACCGCACCTTGCGCTTCAGTGCCGCCCGTCAGCAACCATCGTTTCTTGCTCTCCGCGGGCGGGGCCAACGAGTGGAATCTTGTTCCGATTTTCTCTCCGTCCAATAGCCTACTGATGATTTTAGGGACGTGGCCATCTGCGATAACCATGTCGACGCCTGAGAGCATCGCGACCTCGGCCGCTTCCAACTTACTTCGCATGCCTCCGCTTCCTCGGTCGTCTCTGGGACCGCCGGCAAACCCTCGGATCTCATCAGAGATCTCGTAGATGTCTTGGATCAGTTCTGCGTCTGGATCCTCGTGCGGGTCCGACGTGTGCAATCCGTCCATCTCGCCAAGCAGTACCAACAGGTCGGCTTCCAGCACGTTCGCAAGCATCGCAGATAGGCGGTCGTTGTCGCCGTAAATCACCCCCACGATCTCCTCAACGGCCACAACATCATTCTCGTTTGAAATGGGCACAATCCCAGCTTCCAACAGCATCTCCATGGTGCCTCGAACGTTCAGGTATCCTTCTCGCTGGTTCAAAACGCTCCTGGAGAGCAGGGTTTGGGCGACTTCGATCCCGTGCCGCCCGAACAACGACTTGTAAAGGGCAATCACGTCGACTTGGCCAACGGCGGCGGCGGCCTGTCGGGCTGTTACGTTGCGCCGTCGCAATCGCGATCGCGATCCGGGGCTGCGGTTGATCAGCGTGTCCATCCCTGCGCCAACAGCGCCGGATGACACTATTACCACCTCCAAACCGTCGGCATGGGCTTTGGCGATTTGGTCAACAAGACCGCCGATGGTCTGCTCGTCCAACTCGCCATTGTCGCGCGTGACGATGTTTGTACCCAGCTTGAAAACGGCACGCTTGACCGCGCCCGAATCAGAAGAATTAGTAGTGGGCACACGGGCCATGAGTTCGATTATATGGCTGCTTTTCGTCTCTAAATCATCGGTAGGATGTCGGTTGGGTCCTCCTCGGAAGGGTAGAATCAGGCATCAAGAACACCCGCAACCCAATTGCGGGTTTTAGCGCGCGTGGCCACATGCCCCGACCGAAACAACAACCATTTTTGGTTTCTCTCACAGATCGTTTGATAGGAACGGTCGAGTTCGACGCGATTGATCAGGCATTCGCCCAGCCGAGGGCGAAGATTCCGACTATCTGCCCAGAACCCGCGAATCCACTCCTGATCGCGGCGATTTGGCGTCGGATGCAGGTGCCCACTTTGGTCATTACGCCGAATCCAGATTCGGCGCAACGAATCGTCGATCAGCTCCCAACCTGGACCGGGACACCAGACATCGACGAGGATGGCTCCCCGATACAGCACTTCATCGAGAGCGGCGGGATCCCGTTCGAGCGTTACGAACCCGATCGCGGCACAGCGCATCGGCGGATCGTTGCAATCGATGCGCTCCGCAATTCATCCCAATCCGATGCCGGCCCACCTTTGGTGATCACTTCGATTCACGCGCTTGCAGAAAAGACGATCCAAAAGGAAGTATTCCAAAGCGCGAACCGAGAGATAAGGAAGGGCGACCGGATCGATGTCGGTGAGACGATGCTGGATCTGACACGGTCTGGTTACGAAGTGCTTCCAACCGTCGAACAACCCGGTGGCGTGTCGCTCCGGGGCGGCATTATCGACATCTTCCCGGTCGGTGAAAACCATCCGATCCGAATCGAACTCTTCGACGACGAAGTTGACACCATGCGATTGTTCGATGTCGAAACTCAGCGATCATTCGCCGATGTCGATTCTGTCCGCGTCATCCCGGCTCGCGAAGAACTGCCTTATTTTGTGGATTCTCAAGCGATTCGCGATTCGATCGGTGCTCTAAACACCGACAACATCGACTTCACTCGCCTCTCGGCACGGCGTTTGTCAGACGAGTTGAACTTAGTTGCCGAGGGTGAGATCGACGCCGAATTGGCCTTCTACGCGGGGTTTTTCAACGGCGGGTCGTTGTTCGACTACCTCCCCAGCGGCGGCGTTGTAATCGCCCTTAGACCGCGCATGATTGCCGATGCTGCCACGGGTATCGACCGGCGATTGGAGGAGATCCGTCGTGTCAAGGAGCGACGCTCTGAGGTTCCCATTGATTTCCCGGTGCCGCACATCGGTTGGCCGCATCTGGCGCAGCGCATCGAGACGGTTGGTCACCGTCTGGAGATCGACCCATTTGGTGTCGATGATCGAGACGTGGGTGACAAGCGACCGTTACCAATCAAACACCATTTGCCGACAAATCGCATCGACCCGTCGGCTTTGTCGGACGATGGCGAGGATCCTGTGAATGTTGTTTTGGACGATCCTGCTTTAGCCCTCACCCGTGCCATCGAAGAAGGCGTCGACGAGGTCGTGGCCATCACCAGTCATCCTCTCCGACTTTATGAACTAGCACAAGACGCGGGCATCAAGCCTCGCTACGAACGTAGAGACGGCAAGTCCCCGCGGTCGAAGAAACCTGATTCGCCGGTCGTCATCGCTGAGGGATATGCAACTTCAGGTTTCGCTCTGGAGTTCGGTGACAACGAATCCGTACGGGTTTTGACTGATGCGGAGATATTCGGCATCAGAAAGCAACGAAGACGTACCCACCGCCGGGCTGCCAGACGCGGACCCCAACTCGAGCAACTCCAACCGGGCGTTTACGTGGTCCACGTGGATCACGGGATCGCGAAGTTCATCGGCACGGAGACGAAAGAACCGGATGGGCGCGAGCATCTGATTCTCCAGTACGCGAAAGACGATCGCGTCTACGTGCCGACCGAACATATCGACCGGATTCAGATTTACCAAGGAGGCGGCGAGACTGCACCTCGACTATCTCGGCTGGGGACTCAAGAGTGGCGTTCTGCCAGAAGCCGTGCAAAACGCGCCACCGAGATGGTGGCGAACGAACTCCTGGGCATTTACGCAGCTCGAATGTTGGCGAAGGGAATTCAAGCCGATCCTGATACGCCGTGGCAGCACGTGTTAGAGGCAAGCTTCCCGTTCGAAGAGACTCCCGACCAACTCACGGCTCTCCAAGCCGTCAAAGAAGACATGGAGGGCGAAAAGTCGATGGACCGCATCATCTGTGGTGATGTCGGCTTCGGCAAGACCGAGATTGCGTTACGGAGCGCGTTCAAGGCTGTCCAGAACGGCCGTCAAGCCGCTGTTCTCGTGCCAACGACGCTATTGGCGCAACAGCACCACGACACTTTCAAGGAACGTCTAGCGCCCTTCCCCGTCGAAATCGATGTAATATCTCGTTTCCGTTCGCGAGATGATCAAAAAGACATCCTTGATCGACTTTCGAACGGGCGGATCGACATCATCATTGGCACCCATCGATTGATCCAACGGGACATCGCATTCAAAGATCTTGGCCTAGTTGTGATCGACGAAGAGCAGAAGTTCGGTGTCAGACACAAAGAGCACATGAAGCGACTTCGTGCCGCAGTCGATGTCCTCACCCTCTCAGCCACGCCGATCCCCCGGACCCTGTACATGTCCATCGCGGGGATCCGCGACATGAGCAATATGGAGACGGCACCCGAAGAACGACTCCCCGTCCGAACCTTCGTCTCGGAATCGAGCGACGACCTCATCCGAGAAGCGATTCTGCGCGAACTCGATCGAGGAGGGCAGGTATTCTTCCTCCATAACCGCGTCAAAGGAATCGAACGCGTTAGTCGGAGGCTCAGAGACCTCGTACCAGAAGCCTCGTTCACGATTGGTCATGGGCAGATGCCAGAAGGTCAGCTTGAAGAAGTTGTAACTGCTTTTGAGCGCGGCGAGTACGACGTCCTTGTCTGCACCACGATCATCGAGGCGGGCATCGACATGCCCAACGTCAATACCTTGATCGTCGACGATGCAGATCGTTTCGGTTTGGCTCAGCTTCATCACATCCGCGGCCGAGTAGGACGTGGTGCAAAGCAGGGATTTGCTTATCTGCTAGTCCAGCCCAATAAATCTCTGACCGAAGAGGCGGATGCCCGTCTCAACACGATCCTCGCGGCGACCGAACTCGGTTCAGGGTTCAAGATCGCGATGCGAGATCTCGAGATACGAGGGATGGGCAACGTGATCGGATCAGAGCAGAGCGGACACGTTGCGGCCATCGGTCTGCATCTCTACACCCAGCTTCTGTCCCAGTCCGTAGAAGAGTTGAAGCGTCGCATGGGAGAATCCCCGGACGGCAAGTTCCCATCGATCTCATCACCCAAAAACGGTGTGTCGACGAACGGACGCCCAAACAACGGTTTCGCATCCAGATCGGCCAGAAACGGCGATGACGATTGGCAACCTCCGAGCATGGTTCGTGCCGATGTTCGTCTCGGCATCGATGACAATGTTCCGCCCGAATACATCGAAGATCTCGCCCAACGCCTGTCATTCCACCAACGCCTATCATGGGCCAACAGCCAAGATGAGATTGACGGGCTACGTGACGAACTGCGCGATCGTTACGGTCCCGTCCCTGACAGTGTCGAGGGGATACTCGAGACTGGGCGTGTCCGCTTATTGGCGGAACAAGCCGATTGTGCTTCGGTCCGCGTCAGCGAAGATCGCGCTCGCATCATGATGAACACTCCTGTCGGGGGCGCCAAGGCCCAGTTACAGCGCCTCCTTGGGCCGCAGGCTCGAGTCGGCAACACTCAGATCGTTATTCACGCCGAAAAAGGTGTGAAATCTCGAGAGTTTGTATCTGAGATCGGCGTAGTGCTTGAGACGATTCGGAACTTTAAGCAAAAGGTGATGGCGTTGGTGAATGCATAATCGTCATCCATGAGCGCCGAACCACAACTTTTCCGAGTCGATCCCAACAGCAAAGCTCTCAACAAGATTCGCGAAGTAGATTTCGCCGATCTCGGATTGCAGGAACGACATATTCAAGATTGGGTCGTAGCCAACTCCGACATATTGGGTGATGACCTTTTGGTCGTCGCAAAGGAGTTTAGCGATTTTGACCGGACGAAGGAACGCCTCGACTTGCTAGCGGTTGACCCAAACGGCAAGCTCGTGATCATCGAGTTGAAGCGCGATCATAGCGGTGCGGATGCTCACTGGCAAGCTATCAAATACGCGAGCTACCTGCGTCAGGCTACTCAGGAACAAATCGTTCAAATGCTCGCGGCTCATGAGAGCCTATCTGGAAGTGAGGCGGTGGATAAACTCACCGATCATATGGAATCCGGCTCTTTGGAGAATCTAAACCACGATCAACGCATCATCCTTGCCAGTCATCGATTCGCCGCGGAAGTAACTTCGGCGGCGCTATGGATGAACGCAAAGTCACGAGGCGAAAACTTGATCACGTGCATTCAGATTACGCCATACCAAGATGGTGATGCGCTTTATCTGCAATCCAACATACTCATTCCAGTTCCGGGAACCGAGCCATACACAATACAGATTGCAACGCAGCTAGCGATGACAACGGAAGCGGAGAATCTAGCGGCGCAGGGATAAAAGCCGCAAGGCGTAGGACTAGAAATCGAAATGATGACGTGACACATTTCGTCCGCAACGTCGAAGCGAGAGTTTTGGATCAACTATCGGTCCACCTTAAAACCGACAGCAGAAGCCGTCACGCAATGGGCGGCAGCTCAGAGCGATGGTATTGCATGTGGTATGGAGATCGCTTCCCTTGGGCAAATGCGCAGTTTACCTACGTACTTCATGTGAACTCGCGTAACGACGGGTCGTATAGAGTGCGAGTGGGCTTCGAAACCCGCAAACGGTACCTCCGACAAACTCTTGGATACACCGAAGGCGAGATAAGTGAGTTGAAACACCTCCTAGAGAGCCATCTGGAGTGCGAAATCCAAGACAATAACACCTTCCTGCGGCCCCGGGAGACAATATTCGAAGGCGCTACCACGTTCAACGATGAGCTATTAGACGCAACGACGGACGCGCTCAAGAAGATGATCGAAACCGTCACGGAGCCAGTCGAACAATTTGTAAAATCCCGATGTGAAGACGCGGATAACTGACACCCGGTCACATACCAGCTAGTTCTTACCGCGCTCAATAGCACGACGAACCGTGCACTCATCGGGCACTCAAACTTCGCCGCCTCACACCGGAACAACACACAAGTAGGCGCGTTCGTTTTCTGCAACCAAGCCTTCTATTCCTGCGTCGAGAGTGGCCAACTGACCGTTTCGATGCATTGCAGTGGCCAGCAATACGGCATCGGTGATCTGGCGGTACCCTTGGAGACGCGAACCGATTGACTTCGGTAAATCTAGGATCGATTGGTCTAGCGGCCAAAATGTATGGGATCCTAACTGGGTGAGTCTCACCAACAACGCGATCGCGTCAAGCGGGGTGACGCTGTGTCGCACCGCCGAAGGGTTGCATGAAACGCGGATGAAACCTGCCTCCGTCAAAGGACAAGTCGCCCAACCATTTTCTCGATGCTCCTTAAACCACGCTCTAGCGGCCGAGTGGTGCACATGGTTGGGCCAAGCGAGAGCTATCAAGACGTTGACGTCCAGCAATACGCTCACGGCCAGTCGTCCAAGGATCGGTAGACGTCCTCGTTGGTGATCGGCTCCGCATCGGCGGCAACGGGAAATGTGGTTTTGTCTCCGTCTTCCCTAGCACTCGAATTGCCTCTGAAGCCGCGCCTAGCCAGTTCTGACACGGCACTGCCGAGGCTGCTTCGGTTCCGATCCGCCAGTGACCGCGCGACTGCGAGAACATCATCGTCAATTGTCAAGGTCGTACGCATTATGACATCATAACATCAAATCATCAATATGTTCGTAACAAACCACCCCATTTACTCACCGTCCGTTAGCCCCCGCCAACGCACGCAACACCCCCGTTAGAATCACATCTCGATGGCTTCCGATCCTTCCCTACCCTTGAATACAGTTTTATTTGACTCTTGGGCTACCCATATTCAAGCAATCAACTCCCTCGGCGAAGAAATCCTCGCCAGCGGCTGGAATCCCACCGCCATCTTAGGCATCTCGCGCGGCGGTCTCATACCCGCGGCCATACTCTCGTACAAGCTCGACGTGCGCCTAATCCAAGCGGTGAGAGTCCAACACTACGACGAAAAGAACACCCCGCTCGACTCGGGTCCTCAATTCGTCGACGGTCCCGAGCCATTCGCTGCGAACCAATTCGAGACTGATCGTCTTCTTGTCGTCGATGACATCGTGGACACAGGTGAAACGTTGAATTTGGTGCTTGATTTTGTGAGACCGTTCGCTCATGAGGTCAGAGTGGCGTCGCTTTATGTTCGGTCGAATCAGACGGAGATCGCCGATTGGTTTTGGCGTGTGGAAGACGAATGGGTCGTGTTCCCTTGGGCGCCTGAGAGTTGATCGAATACGATTAACGTCTGGCGCGAGAATCGCACAAGACCGCAATCGGAGTAACCGGGTACGACCATGAAGATAACCGACATTCGCCTACGCCACCTCACAGGCCACATGGAGGTCGACGGCCCGTTTTTCGAAGACCGCCTTCTTCAGCCGACTGACATCTATGAAGAGTTCCGCGAGAATCGCAACCAAATCGGCAACCGCGGATCGCAAGTGGACGACAAAGTCTTCAAGGTCGAGCAGACCTTCGTGCAAATCGATACCGACGAAGGTGTCAGCGGAATCTCTTCGGCTGGCTTTGGCGGCACCAACTGGCATGTTTGGCAGCTGAAAGATCTGCTGATCGGGCGTGATCCTCTTGCCACCGAGTTTCTGTGGGACATCATGCATCGAACGTCGGTCCACGGGCGTCATGGCGAGCCGATGATGGCGATTTCGGCGCTCGACATCGCGCTTTGGGATCTGAAAGGCAAGTGGCTCGGGCAACCTGTCTACATGCTGATCGGCGGCCCCTGCCGGAAATCGATGCCAGCCTACGCCTCCATGCTCGGACATAACGTCACCGACATGGGACTCGTCCGCGAGCGCGCCGCCATGGCGAAAGAGCGGGGTTTCACTGCGCAGAAATGGTTCTTCCGCCACGGTCCTATGTCTGGTCACGAAGGCCTCATGAAAAATGTCGAGATGGTCAAGACATTGAGGGAAACCGTCGGACCGGAAATCGACATCATGCTCGATTGCTGGCAGTCGATGGACGTCAACTACGTTGTCAAATTGGCCTCTTATATCGAGGAGTACCAGCCCCGATGGATCGAGGAGGTCGCCATGCCAGATCGCATCGACTCCTACCGGAAGATACGGGACAAGATCAACATCCCCGTCTCAGGTGCCGAGCACGAATACACCCGATGGGGATTCAAGAGATTCCTAGACGCCGAGGCACTCGACATCATTCAACCCGACCTCAATTGGGCAGGTGGTCTTTCGGAGACGCTCAAGATATCCGCAATGGCGACCGCATACGATGTCATCACGATCGCCCATCAGGGAGTGACTCCGGTCGGCATGGCATGGTCCGCATCCCAGTCGCCGATACACACGCCGTACGTCGAGATGCTGTTGAAACACGCAGCGTTGGCGTACCACTTTGACAAGAACAACGGGCCCATCTTGAACGACGGGAATCTGACAGTCTCAGATGAACCCGGATTCGGTTACGAGATCGACGAGGGCAAGGTGGAAGAAGAGACGGAGATCACATTCTGACTCTGCCCACCGCAGTTAACTCAGATCTGGTAAGAGCCTCTGAGCAGGCCAGTAGGTCTTGACGCCCCGATCTCATTCTTCGGGACGGTCGCAGCCAGCAGACTCTCAACATCCCTCGGGTAGTCACATTCATGC
Organism: Dehalococcoidia bacterium; assembly: GCA_022824185.1. Classification (GTDB taxonomy): domain Bacteria; phylum Chloroflexota; class Dehalococcoidia; order Lucifugimonadales; family Lucifugimonadaceae; genus Bin127. The sequence goes on along the minus strand of JAJEAU010000008.1, from coordinate 7,450 downwards.
GATCTAACAACCAACTGTCCGCGGGGCCACAAAGCAAAAACGATCTTGGTGGCGCTCGAGATTTGGGAGAGAACTCGCGTCTCTGTGTCGTCTGACAGAATCTCATTATTGGGATGACCAAATGCTGCAGTATGCCCCCGCAATATACTTTCGGGGAGACGATTGCCGATCCCAAATCGCGAAATCTATCTCATGACCCTCACTCCGCCGATCGAACGCGATATCCCCGATGAACTTGGCCGGTTTGGTCGGTACGGTGGTCAGTTCGTCCCTGAAACCTTGATGGCCGCGCTGGCTGAGCTTGAGGATGCATACCGTGCTGCCCGCGCGGATGATGGGTTCTGGGAAGAGCTGTCCAATCTTCTGACTGACTACGTCGGTCGGCCCACGCCGCTCTATCACGCAAGCAACCTCAGCCGGCAACTCGGCGGGGCCCAGATCTGGATTAAACGAGAAGACCTCGCCCATACGGGTGCGCACAAGATCAATAACGCCATGGGTCAAATCCTTTTGGCTAAACGCCTTGGCAAGAATCGGATCATCGCCGAGACTGGTGCCGGGCAACATGGGGTGGCTACCGCAACCGCATGCGCCATGATGGGCCTTGAGTGCATTGTCTACATGGGTGAAGAGGACATCCATCGGCAGGCACCGAATGTCTATCGGATGAAACTTCTCGGGGCAACGGTTGAAACCGTTCTGTCTGGGAGCCGGACGCTTAAAGATGCGATCAATGAGGCGATACGGGACTGGGTGACGAATGTGCAGACGACGCATTACCTAATAGGGAGCGCTGTTGGGCCCCACCCGTATCCGATGCTTGTGCGGGATTTTCAGAATGTGATTGGCAAGGAAGCGCGGGCTCAGTGTCTAGATCAGATCGGGAGACTGCCGGATTATGCTGTCGCTTGCGTCGGCGGTGGTTCAAATGCGATTGGACTGTTCAGCGGTTTCGTCGACGACGAGTCGGTGGGCCTCATTGGAGTAGAAGCCGCTGGCGACGGCGTCGAAACGGACCGGCATTCCGCGACGATCACCAAAGGGCGCCCTGGCGTGCTGCATGGTGCGATGTCGTATCTGTTGCAGGACGAATGGGGGCAGGTCAGCGAGGCGCATTCGGTATCAGCCGGGCTCGACTATCCTGGCGTGGGGCCTGAGCACTCTTATTTCCACGACATCGAACGGGCCAAGTACGTGGCCATTGACGACGAGAGCGCGCTCGACGGTTTTGACCTCCTCTGCCAGACGGAAGGCATCATCCCCGCGCTGGAGCCATCCCACGCGTTGGCGCACATAAAGGACTGGGCACCGGAGCTTGACCCATTGAGCGTGATCCTGCTGCTGCTCAGCGGTCGAGGCGACAAAGACCTCGAAACCGTTGCTACACAACGCGGGATCGAAATCTAACTCGCTGGCGATTTAGTTCGTCATGCCTTGACCACGTAGGTGGTTGCAATCTTGTCGTGGAGGCCTTGGCGTTTGCTGTCGAAGAGGATCCAGATGTAGCCGATGAAGATGATCAATGCCGAGATGAACTTGCCTATCACCTCGCGGATCAATGCTGTGCCGATACCCACGGAACCACCATCCACCTTCACGATCTTAATCCCAACTGCGATCTTACCGGGCGATTGACCCCGAGTCGCCACCATCAAAATGACGACGATCCAGTATCCGATCGAAATGATGAGGCCCAAGACATTGCTGTCGTCGCCTAAGGCGTTGGCGATCACACCGCCCACAATGCCTACAATCACCGAAATCACGATGTCAACCAGGAACGCCCCGAAACGCAAACCCAACGACGCGATCTCCATAGCCTCCATCCCTTCCGGCGCGTCTTCGTTAATGACGTTGTACTCCATAGTTATCTCCTCAAAACTCCTCTACGATGACCAAACCGTACCACGGCGCAATCCGTTGCGTCTACCCTTTCTTACGCGGTGCGCCCGTCAGTAACGTGAGGATGGCGGCTCCGCTCATCAGACCGACCCCCGCCCACCAAGCTGGATCGTAAGAACCGGTCAAGTCCCAGACGATCCCGGCTGCTGGCGCGCCTATGCCACCCACCACTAGGTTGATCGGGTTGACAAGCCCACGTATCCCACCCACAAACTCTCTCCCAAAATAGTCTGCCCAGATGAAGTTGTTCAGGAACATCATCCCGCCGATGCCCATCCCGAATACCCACATCGAAATGAACATCACCGGGAGATTGACGGCGTAGATGGTCAACACACTCGCGACGGCCAGAAACGAAAACCCAATCGCTCCCAGCACCCTAGACGGAACCCACCGTACGAGCATCCCAAACAGAAATGTCGATCCTCCGGCTGCAACCGCATCGAACGCTGTGGCGAACGAGATTAAGGTCGGGTCCATGCCTCGGTCCATGAAGGCCGCGATCCGGTGGAGCGCGACTGTTCCGGTCGCCATCTGCACCATCGAGAAGACGATGACCAATCGCCACAACGTCGTGGACCTCACCGCCTCTTTGACGGTCCAGGAAACCTCATCGGCGGCCTGACGAATGTGTGAGCCATTGATCTCAGATTTCTCGTACGACGGCCCGCCGTCGGGTAACATGCCCACGTCCTCAGGTTGCCTCCGCACAAAGATTGCGCCCAATGGGACTATCACTAAGATCCCAATCAACGCGAGCACTATCCAGGCACCGCGCCACCCGATTTCATTGATCAATACTTGCGTCAATGGGATGAACAGTAACGCCCCGAATGGAATGCCCAGACCAACGAAAGCCACCGCCTTGCCCCGGTTCCGAACGAACCATTTGAGCACCGGAACCGTCGTGACCAGTGCCCCGGGGCCACTCATTCCAACCAAGCCCATGACGATGAACAGGACAACTAAGTGCCAAGCGGATGTCACGTACGCCAAGCCGATTAAGGCACAACCTGTGACGAGTGCCGCGACTGGGAGCATGATGCGAGACCCGAACCGGTCAAGCAGCAAACCGATCAGCGGACTCGTGGCTGAACTTGCGCCCATGCGTGCGGTCTGCGCCCATCCGAATGCGGCTCGTCCGATGCCTAGGTCGTCGCCCATCGGTTTGATGAAGAGCCCGAAGTTCAGGGAACCCATTCCCATGCTGACGGCTCCGGTGGCGGCCATCACGGCGACTATCACCCAGCCGTAGAAGTACTTGGGCCGCCCTTCCTCCTCGCTTTTCACCCGATGCATCATGCCAAATTACCACACGGGGATTTTGGACATGGTCAACGTGCTAACATTCGCCACAGCCTGGAGAATGTTCCTGCAAAAGACTGAGAGATACGAAGACAACGATGGCGAAAAAGACCAAGATCGAAAAAGTGGAATCGATGCTCATTGGGGGATCCGATGGATCTCAGGGAGGGCATCATATCGTCCGGATTTGGACGGAGGACGGGACCTATGGAGTAGGTCAGTCGTCGTGCTGGGCCTACATGGAGGCGGCTGATGCAATCGCTAAGAAGTGCGGCGATTATCTGGTTGGGAAGGATCCTTCGCGGATCGAGCATCACTGGCAGTACATGTATCGGATGGGGCCGTTCCGGGGTTCGGCACTTTCCGGTGCAATAAGTGCCGTGGATATCGCATTGTGGGACATCAAGGGGAAGCGGTTCGATGCGCCGGTGTGGGATTTGCTGGGTGGGAATACTCGCGACAAGATCCGTTTGCATCTTTTGATGGGTCCTCGGCAGACTGAGGAGTTGCCCTTCCCGCATGACCGGGGGAAAGAGGCGCATGGGTTGTTTGTGGCGGCGAAGCTCTCGGCTGAGGAGGGTTGGACGGCGATCAAGACTGATCCGTTGCCGAACGGGTTCGAGAGCATGACCGTTGAACGGTTGATTTCGGACACGGTGGAGAATGTGGCGGCGATGCGGGAGGGCGCGGGGAAGGATGTGGACATCATTCTGGAGATCCATCGGAAGTTGACGCCGATGAACGCGACGCTGTTGGCTCAGGAGCTTGAGCAGTTCCGTCCGCTTTTCTACGAGGATCCGATACAGATCGACAGTATGGTGTTGCAGGGAAGCATTGCTCAGCGGACGGCGATACCGGTGGCGAACGGGGAGCGGATACATAACATCTGGGAGTTCCGCGACATGTTCGAGGGTGGGGGTCCGCAGTACGTTCGGCCGGATATGGGTCTTGGCGGTGGGATTACGCATGTGAAGAAGATTGCGGCGTTGGCGGAGTCTTATCATTCGGCGTTGGCGACGCATAATTTCCTTGGGCCGATTACGACTTCGGCGGCTATTCAGGTGGATGCTTCGATTCCTAACTTTGTGACGCAGGAGTATTCGCTGCGTGATGAGCATCCGGCTAATGCGGTGTTCGTCAATCACCATAAGCGGGAGGGCGGTTACATGCTGCTGCCGGACGCTCCGGGTATCGGGATCGAGATCGATGAGGACTTGTTGGAGGTGGCGAAGGGGACGTATGAGACGCGGGATTTGAATATGATCCCGATGCGGGTGGATGGTTCTGTGGGGTATTCGGTGTAGCTGTTGGGCGAATTTGGCAGGTGGGGCGCGTCGGTGTGATTGCGCCCAACTTGCCGTTTGTTTTCGCGTTACCTGTCGTTCTCGAAGCCTGCGCCGTCTAGCGTCAAACGGAGACGGTGGGATGCATCGTTGAGCTTGGCGAGTTCGTCTTCGGGGAGGGTGAGTTCCAAGGCTCCGAGGTTGTCCTTCATCTGGTCGACGGTGTCAGCGCCGGAGATGGAGACTGTGATTTCGGGGTGGGAAAGGACCCATGCTTGGGCGACCTGGGCAGGCGTGGCGCCGACTCGTTTTGCGATTTCGGCGTTGGTTCGGATTACGTCTGCTGCTGCGCCTCGGACTACTCGGTTGAATGCGTGGGATCTTCGGCTGCCCCACAAGCGTGAGGACTCGGGCATGCGGTCAGGGTCGTAGTCACCGGAGAGAAGCCCGACGGCCAAGGGGCTGTATGCCATGATGCCAAGGCCGGTGGCACGGACCATCGGGAACATCTCGTCCTCGAGTTCTCGGTTGAGCATGCTGTAGGGATTTTGGACGGTTATGAGACTGTTGGCGTTGATGCGGTCTTGGATGCGGAGGGTCTGGACGACTTGCCAGGCTTGGTAGTTGCAGAGGCCGGTGTATCGGATCTTGCCGTCGCGAACGAGGTCTTCGAGGGCTCGGGTGCGTTCTTCGTATCCGACTGTTTCGTCGAAGTGGTGGATGAGGTAGACGTCGATGCGGTCAGTCTGGAGGCGCGTGAGAGATCGTTCTACTTCCCGCATGATGTGCCATCGGGATGTGTTGTGATCGTTGACGCCTTTGCCGATGGGGCTTGAGACTTTGGAGGTGATGACGATATCGTCGCGGTCTCCGCGGTCTTTGAGGAGTTCGCCGAGGATTTGTTCGGAGGTTCCGGCGAAACGTCGGTTGTCGCCGAGTCCGTAGACGTTCGCGCAGTCGATGAGATTGAGGCCGCCGTCAAGAGCTGTGGCGATGGTCTTTTTGGCTTCGTCGGCATCGTTTTGGCCTCGGAAGCCGAGACCTAGAGCCATGCGAGTGACCATGACGCCGCCGTTGGCGAAGTTGACGTATTCTCGTTGCATTTTGTGCTTTCACCCTAGCCATCTTCCGCCAAGCGGGAGTGGGAGTTGATGTTTGTGGGCCTTTTCGCCGAGGCGAAAAGGGAGTTGATTTTGGGGGTTGTTTTTGTGATTGTTCGCGGGTTAAGGGAGGTCGATTGGGACGCCGAGTTCTGCGCCGATGGAGTCGTACCATTCGATGACTTCGCGGTGGTACGGGATACCTTCGGCTAGGCGTTGCTCGGTCTCTTCGCCCTCGATTAGTCCGGGGTAGAGGACTCGTTCGTGGCCGGGTGCTGGTTTGGCGGATGCGAGGTGGGCGAGGGCATCGTCCATGTTGTCGAGGAATTCTTCTTGGTCGCAGAAGGCTTCGATTTGGAATGCGGCGAAGAAGTGGTATCCGCCTTGGTATTGGTTGCCGGATCCTGAGAGACCGACGCCGGCGAGGGTCTGGCACATGATGGCGCAGACGGCGGCGAAGCCGTAGCCTTTGTGGGATCCGTTTTCACGTGTGCCGCCGAAGGGGAGGAGGAAGTATTCGTCGGGCGGGTGGACTGGGTCGTTGAAGGGGTTGCCCTCGGTGTCGGTGATCCATCCGGGTTCGAGGGGGACGCCGATGCGGCGTGCGAGGCCGACTTTGTTGTTTGCGATCTGGGTGCAGGCTACGTCGAAGAGGAATGGGTGCTGGTTTCTTGCGGGAGCGGCCCATGCTATGGGGTTTGTTCCGAGGCGGGATTCGGCGGCGAAGGTTGGGAGCATTCCGCCGGATGCGCGGGTGCCGTGACCGCCGGTCATGCAAAGTCCGACCATTCCTTGCTGGGCCGCTTGTGCGGCGTAGTAACCGCAACCGCCGAGGTGGCCGGAGTCGAAAACGGTGACGGCGCCGGTTCCGTATTCTTTGGCTTTGTCGATGGCCATCTGCATCATCTGGCCGCCGATGTGGATGCCGAGAGCGCCGTCGGCGTCGACGTTAGCGGTGGTGGCGGTTTCACGGACGATTTTGAGGTCGGGTTTTGGGTTCAGGGTTCCGGCCATGTAGGAGGCGACGTAGTTTCGCATCATGTTTGAGACGCCGTGGGTTTCGACGGCTCGGAGGTCGTTGGTGAGGAGGACGTCGGTCGAGGCTTTGGCGCCATCTTCGTCGAGGCCGCATCGCATGAAAAGTGCTTCGGTGGCGGTTCTGATTTTGTCGATGTCGACGTAAACGCGGTCTTGTTCGGGGACGTGGAATTGTTCGAGCACGGGGTTGTCGCTCCTGTCGAGATGTGAGTCTGAGGGGAGTTTAACTTACGGGGGAACTGGGGGATGTCGGAACTGGGATTTTCGCTCGCCTGCGTGTGTGCGCGTGCGAGGTAGTTTTTTTGGTTTTTGGGCGTGTTTGTTTGGCCACTTGTGGGTGGCTGGTTTTTCAGCTCCTCCTCCTGCGCCCTTTTTTTGTAGGCGCAGGATTGTCCTCACCTTTTGGTGTGACTTGGAGGTTGGGCCATGGCGCCGTTAGTTGGCCAGGCCCTGAGCCCTGAGGTCAGCGCTGACTTCCGGGCTCCTTCCCTCTCCATCGCCTCTTGACTGGAGGACGCGCTTGCCCTGCCCCGCTGGATTCCGGCCTTCGCCGGGATGACAGGGGCCGCCTTAATGACGGGGTTGGGGCATGCGCGTCCTCTGTTGCCGAGAGGTCGACCCCGGAGAGGGGTCAAATGCTGCGCAGAGCGGTGTGCAAGACCGCTAGCAACCGTTACCAGCCGCGGCACGCGTCGCCAGACCGCGTGCTTGGATTTCGGCGCGGTGCTTGGGGACACCGTTCGGAGTTCGCCGTTTTCCTTCGATTCACCCTCGCGGGCTCCTCTCGCGCTGTAGCCTCGCTCTTGTGATGGGCAAGAGTAG
>JAJEAU010000020.1 GCA_022824185.1 Dehalococcoidia bacterium | reverse complement strand
AGGCTACAGCGCGAGAGGAGCCCGCGAGGGTGAATCGAAGGAAAACGGCGAACTCCGAACGGTGTCCCCAAGCACCGCGCCGAAATCCAAGCACGCGGTCTGGCGACGCGTGCCGCGACTGGAAATGGTTGCTAGCGGTCTCGCACACCGCACTGCGCAGCATCTGACCCCTCTCCGGGGTCGACCTCTCGAAACGAGGGGACGCGCATGCCCGATCCTTGTCATTCCGGCGAAGGCCGGAATCCAGGCGGCCCCCGTCATTCCGGCGAAGGCCGGAATCCAGCGGGGCGGGGCAGGCGCGTCCTCCACTCAAGAGGCGAAGGAGAGGGAAGGAGCCCGGAAGTCAGCGCTGACCTCCGAGCTCAGGGCCTGGGCAACATACAGCCCAATGCCCCAACCTCCAAGTCACACCAAAAGGTGAGGACAATCCTGCGCCCCCCGAAAAAGGGCGCAGGAGGAGGAGCTGAAAAACCAGCCACCCCCAAGTGGCCATCGAAACACGCCCAAACCGAGAATCCCCCACCCACCCGTGCGCGATGCGGTATCATCGCTACAGCTAACACCTGACCTTCCCCCAAGAGACGCTATAACAGACGCAATCGGGAGCAATAATCAATGTATCTGCTTGAAGTGCTGAACCCTGTAGCCCAGCAGCGTGGGCTGATGAACACCACGAAGATCAATGAGCGCCCGGAGACGTTGGACGACCGGACGGTTGGCCTTATCTGGAGCGGAACGCATGGCGGTGATGTGGCACTGAAACGAGCCGGGGAGATGATCCAGCAACGCTTCAAGAATGTGAAGGTGAATTTCTATACGGGCGGCAACTACCCTGCGCCGCCGCCGATCGTCAAGCAGGCCGGAGAGGAGTGTGACGTCGTCATCGGCGCCACGGCTGATTGAGGGACCTGTGCGTCGTGGATGGTCCACGACATGATTGAGATCGAGAAGATGGGGAAGCCTGCGATCCCCATCGTGTCCGGTCGGTTTGAGGAGGATGCGATTGCGAGTTCCCGTGCGCTTGGGATGCCCGACTTGCAGTTTGTGATAGTTCCGAGGATCTATCGGAACTTGCCGATTGACGAGTGTGTTTCGCAGACCGAGGCAGCGATAGACGACATCATCGATGTCCTGACCGTGGATAAGCAGCATGGTCGGGGCGAGAGAGATGATGTAGCGGATATCCAACGGTTTGAGGGTGAAGATCGTTGGGATGCGATCCTAAAGATGAACGAGCAGTGGTTGATGCGCGACTGGGGCGACTCGTTCGTGTTGCATCCCCCGACGGCGGACGCCGTTAACGACTTGATCGCAGGAACCGGGCTGGATGCTGACGAGTTGGTCTGCGATATGCCACCCGGTTTCGGGTTGGCTACGGTCGAGAAGATCGCTATCAATGCCGCGATGGCCGGCGCGAAGCCGGAACACATGCCGGTGATCATCGCGGGTGTGAAGGCACTGTCGCAGATGGGATCCCACGGCGGCACGTCGCTGTTGATGTCGACGAGTCCACAGGCCCCATTGCTTGTGGTGAACGGTCCGATAGCGAAGGAGCTCGGGATCAATGCTCGTTCGGCGCTAGGTCCGGGTCGGGACAACGAGGTGAACATCACGATTGGTCGAGCGTTCTCGCTGTGTCTGCGGAACATCGGATATTGGTATCCGGGTCAGATGGACATGGACACGATCGGCACGACGCGGAAGTTTGTGCACTGCATCGCTGAGAACGAGGACATGAGTCCGTGGGAGCCGTTCCACGTGAACCAGGGCTTCCGCGCTAGCGAGAGCACGGTTAGCGTGTTCATCACGAATGGCGAGTTGGACGTGCAGGACCAAGGCAACACCAAGGCCGAGGATCTGTTGAAGACGCTGGCCTATGGGTCGATCTTCGGCACGCGTGGGCTTGGGATGCATGGCGGTGGGCAGCGGTTGATTCTGATGCCGCCCGATGTCGCCGGGCCTGTTGGCGATCAAGGTTTCTCGAAGGACGATGCTAGGGGATTCATTCATCTCCACGCGAACCACAGCCTCGGGAAGATGATCCAGTACACGCCGCTCAAGGGTGAGGCTCGGATCAGCCCGATGTGGCGCTGGTTGGAGGACCTCACTGAGAAAGAGCGATTGGAGATCGAGGTTCCAGTGGTCGACAGCCCTGAGAGTTGGCACATCGTAGTCGTCGGCGCTGACAGGGCTAAGACTGCCGTTATGCCTACAGGTGATGGAGTGTCGACGGTAGGGATCGATCAATATCGGGTGTAGTACCGCACACCGAAGTTCCTCTGAGCATGAGTGTCGCGCTGCCCTGAACGAGTAGAAGAAATCCGCTCTTCGCGTGGGAGGTTTGTGCGGTAGTATTCGTTGAGGGCGCTGATTTGGCGCTCCTTGGATCTGAAGGAGAGAAAAACGATGGGTAACGATGCCGGTTTGAAGGAGCGGATTCGTCGGGGAGATATTGTTCTTGGCGTGAATGTCCCGATGGGCGCGAGCAAGTCGGAGTTTGAGGACATATTGGGCAAGGACGACTATGGGTTTGTGTCGAGCGACAGCCAGCACAGTGCGTTTTCGGAGCACGATCTGGTCGATCACTGCAACGTCGCCGATGAGGTGGGCATACCCGTGCATTTCCGGATCAAACACACCAAGTGGGCGTACCTGGTTGGAAACCTCGCGGACCTCGGCCCGGCGATGATCGAAATCCCGCTCGTAGAAGAGGTCGCGACGGCACGTGAGGCGCTGGAGTGGTTCTACTTCCCGCCTGAGGGTCGACGAAGCTGGGTCGGCGGAAATCGATGGGGCGCGGAGCTAGGTCATGACCGTCCGGAATATGCGGCATGGTGGAACCACAACGGGATGCTGATGCTGCAGATCGAGACTCTACGGGCGATCGAGAATATTCACACCCTGGCGCTGCCCGGCGTCGACATGTTCTCATGGGGCCCTGCCGACCTCGAGTTCGACCGAGAGATGCACCCTCATCACCCCTTCAAGACCGACGACGACTGCATTCAGCACGTGATGAAACAGCTCGAATCGCAGGACACCCGCATGTGTTACCGGTCGTACGATCCCGATCTCCGGAACAAATACCTCGATATGGGCATTACGGTTTTGATGGAGAGGGCGAAGGAGTAGCTCAAAGCCTCAACCGTCGTAGGATTTCGCTTACGAGCCGCATCACCACGGTCATCACTACTTGGAAGATGACCGTGCGCAGTATCTGACGTACGAGCAACCCAACCATCGTTGCGGATAGTCTAGCTTACTTCGAGACTGGGCCTCCGCCGGTGACGTGGGCGTGGAGGTGGAAGACTTCTTGTCCGGCACCTCGACCTTGATTGAATTGGACGCGGTAGCCGGATTGAGTTATGTCGGTGATTGCGGCTACTTTTCCGACGGCGATCATGAGTTGGCCTAAGAGCTGGGTGTGCGATTCGTCGGATTCGTGGAGGCGGTCGAAGCAGGTCTTGGGAACCACTAGGACGTGTACGCGGGCGATGGGGTTGATGTCGTTGAAGGCGAGGGTGGTTTCGTCTTCGTAGACTTTGGTGCAGGGAATGTCGCCGGCGATGATGGAGCAGAAGATGCAGTTGGCCAATGGATTTCCTTCGATTAGCGGTCAGAGGGTATTTGCCAGCTTCTCCAAGTGACTATCAGCATCGCCGTAGTCGGCTCGCCATGAGAGGATGCGGCGGGTGTATAGGTGAAGGTCGTGTTCCCATGTGAAGCCGATTGCACCGTGGGACTGGTGGGCGGTCCAGACGATGTCGTGCATCAGCGTGTTGGCTGTCCACTTGGCTTGGCTGACGATGCGGGAGGTTTGGGGAGAGTCTGGGTCGGTCGAGAGGGCCCATGCAGCGCGGTTGGCTAGGTGCTGGGCGGATTTGACCTTCGTTGACATGTCGGCCATGTAGTGCTGGATGACTTGGAAGGCACCGATGGGGCGTCCAAACTGGCGGCGTTCCTTGACGTAGTCGATGGTACGGTTGGTTACCGCGTTTCCTGCCCCGACCATCTGGACAGCCCGTGCAGCCGCGCCGTGGAGGAGCATGTGGTTGATTACTTCAGCGCCTCCGTCGGGGTTGCCGAGGGTCGATGCGGAGGGGACTACGACTTCGTTTAACTCGATGTCGGTTGCGGGTGCGCCGGAGGCCATCTTGACGGGGGTCTGATTCACGGTGCCTTCGGCGGTCTTGATGGGAACGGCGAACATGGAAGTCCCGGCGTCGGTTTCGGCTGGAAGGAGTACGAGGTCTGCAGAGTTGCCGTAGGGGACGAAGCGGATTTTGCCGGATAGGACGTAGCCGCTGGTTGTTTCGGATGCTCGGATGCCGGTGGCGTTGGGATTGGTTGATCCGTCGATGCCGGTCAGGGATGGGACGGCGATGGTTTCGCCGGTGGCGATGGAAGATAGCCATTCCAGTTTTTGGTCGTCGGAGCCGAATTTGTTGATGGCAGCGGCGGAGACTACGGCGGATTCGATTAGGGGGCCCGGTGCCAAGGCGGCTCCCCATTCGCTAAGGAGGACGGACACGTCGATCATGTCCATGCCTGAGCCGCCGTGAGTTTCGGGGATGGTTAGGCCTAGCCAGCCTAGTTCGGCGATTTCATGCCAGAAGTCTTCGGTGTAACCGCGCTCGTCGGATGCCATGGCGCGGACGAAGTCGGACGGTGAGCGATCGGCGAGGAATTCGGCGGCGCTGGCGCGGATTAGCTCTTGGGTTTCGTTTAGTCCGAAGTCCATAAATTGGATTTACCGACGAGGCAGTTCGAGGCCACGGTAGGCGATGATGTTTTTTTGGATTTCGTTAGTGCCCGCTAGGATGGGGCCGGAGGTTTGGTACATTCGCATTTTGAAGATTCGGCCGGCGAGGTTGTCATGCTCATCCGGATCGTCGATGAGACCGGGCATTCCTAGGAGTTCTACGCCGAAGTCTAGGACTGCGCAGTTGGCCTCGGTTGCGGCGATTTTGCACATGCTGGCTTCGGTTGAGGGTGGGTAGCCTTGGGTCTGGAGCCAGGCGACCTCGTAGGTGATGTAACGCGACATCTCGATCTCGGTTTCGAGTTCGGTGAGACGGCGTCGGACCTTCATGTCGTCGATCATTAGCGAGCCGTCGAAGCGTCGAGTAGTGGCGGCGTAGTCCCGGATCTCCTCCCATGAGCGCTGTGCCCACGAGACGTAGTCGATGTTCCCTCGCTCGAAGTTGAGGAGGTTCATTGCGACGTTCCAGCCGTCGTTGAGATCGCCGACCATGTTTTCGATCGGGACGTGGACATCGTCGAACATGACCTGGTTGAAGGAATGGGCGCCGGCGATGTTGATGATCGGGTTGACCTCGACGCCGGGGGACTTCATGTCGACTAGGAGGAAGGTGATGCCGGAGTGGCGTTCGGCCTCGCGGTCGGTGCGCACGAGCATGAACATCATGTCGGCGCGGTGGGCGAGGGAGGTCCAGATCTTGGAGCCGTTGATGATGAACTCGTCACCTCGAAGTTCGGCGAAAGTCTGGAGCGAGGCTAGGTCGGAGCCGGTGTTTGGTTCGGAGTAGCCTTGGCACCATTGACGACCGCCTTGGGCGATGTCGGGTAGGTATTTCCGCTTCTGCTCTTCGGTGCCGAAGTGCATGAGGGTGGGTCCGAGCATACGCGTGCCGAAGCGGTCGTTGCCGGGTGCGCGACGGTAGGACATCTCCTCGGCGAAGATAAGGCTGATCATCGGCGATGCCTCTTGACCGCCGTACTCCTTGGGCCACGTCATGGTTAGCCAGCCGCGATGGGCTAAGGCTTTGCGCATGCGTTGGTAGAGCGCCCACCCCTCTTCGCTGGACTCGTCGTTTGGGCCTATCCAGCCATCAGGGAGTTCATCGTCGAGAAATTCACGAAGCTCCTCACGGAAGGCGAGCTCCTCATCGTTGAATTCGAACCACATGGGTTGGCTGACGGGTTGGCTGAGCGATGTTACTCGGCTGAGACGGCGAGGCTGGTGATGGTTTTGACGATACCGCCGACCTGATGCATCTTGGTGCTGATTATGCCGCCGATATCGACGAGGTTCTCGGCTTCGACGACGGCGATGACGTCGAAAGGCCCGGTGACGACGTCGACGGCGACCATCTGGTCGATCTTGCGGAGTTCGCTGGCGACGTTGCTGGTGCTTCCGACGGAAGTCTCAATCAAGATGTATGCACGGGTTTTCATGTTTTTGGGTTGTCTCCTGATGAGGGGTGATTTGGTAGTGCCTATGCTAATGTCCCGAGGGCGGATTGGCTAGGCGTCGATTGGGGGATTTAGAAATCTAGAGTGCGTTCGTATTCGTCGCTTCCGTTTGTTGGCCCGACGATGGACATTGCGAGTTTGTCAGAGTTGACGACGGCTTCGGCCACGGACTGGACGCCATCGAGGGAGACTCCGTCGAGGGATTGGATACGGTCGTCCAGGGATTCGATTCGACCGCGCAGGAGTTCTTGGGATGCGAGGTCGTTTGCTACTGCCCTGCTCTCTTCCATGCCGAGGATTAGGCGACCTTTTGCAAGTTCGCGGGCATCCTGGAGTTCCTCTGCGGTAATGCCCTCTCGGATCTTGACGAGTTCGTCGACGATTACTTGGAGGGTTTCGGCGGCTCTCGGTGGTTCGACTCCGGTGTGGATGTCGACTACGCCGCAGTCGGTGAGGGTGTGCATGGAACTACCGATGCCGTAAGCGAGGCCGCGTTTTTCTCGGACCTCTTCGAATAGGCGGCTGCTCATGGAACCTCCTAGGACTACGGTGAGGATGCGGAGAGCGGCGCGACGTGGGTCGTTCATGTCTACGCCTTTGAACGCCATCGCCATGTGCATCTGCTCGAGGTCGCGCTTGCCGTGGGAGACGGTCGGCCCTGCGAGGTTGTCGTCGTGTGGGAACATCGGACGTGGCTCGCCGTCGGGGAGATCGCCGAGGAGGCCGTTGATTTGGTCAACAACTTGGTCGTGCTCGATGTTTCCGGCAACCGCGACGACTATGTTGCGACCTACGTATTGATCCCGGTGGTAGTCGAGCATCACGGACCGTGGGATAGCCTCGACGCTTTCGACAGTTCCGGCGATGTCACGGCCTAGGGCCTGATCGGGCCAGAGCGCGTAATCCAGGAGCAGACCGGCGAGCGCACCGGGGGAGTCGTGGGAGGCACGGATCTCTTCAAGTACGACGTGTTTTTCCTGGGCGATATCGTTGTCTCGAAAAAGTGGCGACTTGATGATGTCGGCGAGAACGTCGATGCCGCGTTGGTAATGGGGTGATGCCATTCGACACCAGTAACCGGTACATTCGCGGTCGGTGAATGCGTTGATCATTCCGCCGACGCTTTCGATGACGCCGCTGATGTCACGCGGACGGGGGCGAGTAGGCGTCCCCTTGAAGAGCATGTGCTCGAAGAGATGGGAGACTCCAGCTTCTTCGTCGGTTTCGTAACGAGAGCCGGCACCGACGAGGAAGATTGTGCTGACCGCCTGAGTGTGCGTCATCCTGCCGGTGAGGATGCGAAGGCCGTTGTCAAGGACGGAGCGTTGGTAGTGGGGGGAACTCATACTCTAGGGAGATCCACTTCATCGACCGTTGCGGATTGCCAGATGCGGATGCGGGCGGCCATGTCGCGGATGCGGTCACGGTGTTGGGGATGGTTGTAGAGGTTGTTTAGTTCGTGGGGGTCCGTATTCAGGTCGTAGAGTTCGCACTGGTCTGCTGGGCAGAGGTTGAGTTTCCAGCGGTCAGGTGTGATCACGGTTCGCCAGTGCATGGATGCCATGCGGTTGATCTCGGGGGTGCCTAAGTTGCGGTCGCCCATGCCGTTCCATTGGACGAAGACTTCGTTGTCGGAAAGATCGGCGTCGCCGTTTAGGACCGGGGCTAGGCTCTTGCCTTGCATTGGCCACCGGGAAGGGTCGACGGCGGGAGGCGTTGGGGCGAAGCCATCGCCTAAAAGTCGGGATGCACCTGCAGTTTCGTCTGCGGATGTTCCGCTGAGATCCAACAGGGTTGGGACTAGGTCTACTAGTGAAACGGAACCTTCGATGCGCCTTGGTTCGGATCCGGGAACGCGGATAAGGAGGGGGACGCGCGACGCTTCCTCGTACATGGAGCGTTTCTCGAGCATTCCATGGTCGCCGGCCATCTCGCCGTGTTCGCTGGTGAAGACGATGATGGTGTTGTCGAGTTGGCCAGTGGCGTTGAGTGCGTCGAGCATCTTGCCTACTTGACGGTCGACCAATGTGACGTTTGCGAAGTACTGAGCGCGGAGACGCCGCCAGCCGTCTGCGGCGGTTAAGTCGTGGTAGTCGTCGATGCCGAGAGGATTGAGGTTTCCGGCCATATAGTAGTCGGCGCGGAGGCGGTTAAGAAGTGGCCCATCGTCGGGGCGTTTGAGGAATGCGGGGCCGACGGAGATTTCCTCAGGGTCGTAAAGGTCATTCAACGGGCCCGTGTACGGCGGGTGCGGTTCGAAGAACGAGACGTAGAGCATGAAGGGTTGGTCGCCCTGCTCGGAGTCGGGGTGGGATCGGATGAAGTCGGCGGCGGAGTCGCCGAGGAAGTAGGCCTGAGTCTGCTCTTCGGTGAGATTTGCGGTTGCGAACCAGTTCTCGTACGAGCGGTTCATGCCGGGCGGTTCGACACCGTGTTTGCGGAGGTGATCGTTGTAGTGGGCTTCTACGTTCCGGTATTCGCGTCTTGTAGCTCGTACACGGTGGAAGTCTTCGACGCTGATCCATTTGTCGAAGCCGTGTTGCTGGATCATGTCGTCGCCGAGATGCCATTTGCCGAAGTAGGCGGAGTAGTAGTCTTCGCTGATGCGTTCGGCGATTGTGGGGCAGTCCGACGGGAGAGGGACGTTGTTTCGGTGCAGGCCTACGGCGTGGGGATAGAGGCCGGTCATTATGGAGGCGCGACTAGGTGTGCAAACGGGCTGCGTAACGTACGCG
The DNA here is from genome assembly GCA_022824185.1 of Dehalococcoidia bacterium. Classification (GTDB taxonomy): domain Bacteria; phylum Chloroflexota; class Dehalococcoidia; order Lucifugimonadales; family Lucifugimonadaceae; genus Bin127. Next base: position 50,719 of record JAJEAU010000020.1, on the reverse strand, counting down.
TTTTCGAACACGAACGACTGATCGGCGATGGTGTTGAGATTGGGGGTCTCGATCCAGTCGTTCCCATAGCATGCCATCGAATCTTGGCGCTGCTGGTCTGTAAGTATGAAGAGGATGTTTGGGCGATCAGATTGAGACGTCATGGGCTTCGCTGTTTCCTCGTTTGCCATCGTCGATTAGCGTAGGATTTAGCTTACTACTAACAAAAACGCCGCCCAAATGCCTGAAGAGACTGTTGCGCCAGAGCCGATCGATGTGACTAGTGTGCGTCGGACGAGGAATCCTAAGCGGGAGGATCGTCCGTGGGGTTCATACGAGGTCTTGACGAGTGGTCCTGGGTTCCAAGTGAAGCGGTTGAGCGTCAAACCAGAGTGCAGGCTGTCGTATCAGTGGCACCGGCATCGAGCGGAGACCTGGACAGTCGCTCGCGGCATCGCCAAGGTGACTATCAACGGGGAAGACCAGATGCTTGGCCCGTCACAGTCCGTTCATGTACCCCGCACACACAAGCATCGGATCACGAATCCGTCTTCCGTAGAACCCCTCGAAATCATCGAGGTTCAGACCGGCGATTACCTAGGCGAAGACGACATCGAACGCATCGACGATGATTTCGGTCGGGCGTGAGGGACTCACGCAGCGACGTTAATCATCGTCGATGATCCATCCGGTTCCATTGCGCGTGGTAATCTTCGCGCCGGTGGGATTGGATAGGCGCAGTTTCACGAGTTCGGACAACTCGTCGATGGAGTCGTCGAGAACGGGTATGCTCACGATCTTCTTGGACTCGCCTTTTTCGAAAGTAAGGGTGCCGGATACGCTGGTGTAGTCGGCGCCCACCGTCGCGGTGTCGTCGGAGGTTGCGTAGTCGACGGTGACAACTCTGTCGACAGGTTCACTGAGACTGACTTCGATGTGGATGGCAACTTCGCCTGCCTCGTACCCAGTGAAGAGACGATAGGTGTAGATGACGATCTCTCCGTACGAGGGAACGAGTTCCCATACGGTTGCTCCGCCACCGTGATTTAGGTCGGCATCGTTTCCATACAGATCTCTCATCCCGGCCCCATTGGCCGAAACGCTGTTCGAGACGATGGACACGGCATTGATCGTACCGTCTTCGTCAGTACCGTCGGTCGACGTGACGTCGTATTCGAACCTCAGAGTGTCGCTGCCTAATCCGCTCTTATACGTGGCTTCCACTTCGGTGCCATCGATATCGATGGTGATTGAAGGCGTCCCGCTGCTCGGTGCGAAATATACCGATTCGCTGAACTCGACGTCGACTATTATGTCTTCGCTCGGATTGTCATGCGTCCAGACACCATCTTCGTTGTAATCCGAATCGATCGTGACTTTCTCAATGTACGGCGAACCGGTGAATTCAAGATCCGCTGACGTCCTCTTGGGGGTCCGTATTTTTGCACCGGCCAGTTTCAAAGTATCGTCTACGACGCTGATGGAACTAACCGGGGAGTCATTCGAAACGACGTCGTACGTGAACGTCAACTCGTTAGTGCCAGATCCTCCGCTCCACGTCGCCGTTCGAGTTTCACTGTCGAGGGAAAGATCTAACGTCGGTTCCCCACCAGTCACGTCGACCTGTTTCGTGAACCGCACCGTAGCAACGATCTCATCGTCAGTTTTGTATTCACCGTCAATTCCTGGGTCGCTCGAGATCCATGCACCGACCACATCGGCACGTGTCTCGTATTCAATCACGAACGGTTGCGCTGGCACCTGGACCAAAAGATCCCCATCTTCCGAGCAGATGCCGCCGGCATTGTTACCGCTCGCACAAGAAATCTCCTCGACAAATTCCACCGTAACGTCGGCTTTCGAGAACGGTAGGATCTCCAAAACCCAGTCGTTGGGTTCTGTGGTGCTTGTCTGTTTGTTAAGGCTACGAGCCATCCCATTGGTGATCTTGATCGACCGGGTGAAACCACGGAATGATGCGACGGACATATTGAATTTGAAGACGATTTTCGGGTTTTCATGCCAACCGGCGTGTCCAAGTGACATGTCATCGCTCTCGAGGTCAAACTCCACTTTCAGACCGGGTTTTGTTGGTCTGGCGGTCGCCGAGTTCGAAGATGGGCCGCCGCCGCCGAGATTGGTGGCTCGGACCTCGAATCGGTGCGTCACGCCGAACGCCAACTCCGTTACCGTGTAACTGACCGTGGTCGAGTCGCTTCCTGTAATGTCCGTCCAATCGATCCAAGTCGTACCGCCATCCGTGCTGTAACGGTACTGGTACGCAACGACAGGACCACCGGTATTAGGTGCATCCCAGCCCAACGTCGCCTTGGCATCGCCAGCCGTCGCTGCGAGGTTTTGCGGTGCCCCCGGTACTGGTGGTACCGGTTGAGCTGTGGCTTGATTCGATTCGTCGCTGTCGCCTGCACGGTTGGCGGCGAGGATTTCAAACGTGTATGTGGTGCCGTTGGTCAATCCCGTGACTTCGAAACTCACAGTGGTCGCGCCGCTACCCGACATCGTCGTCCACTCGCCCCACGTGGCACCGGAGTCGTCGCTCTGACGATACGCATATTCGCTAGGATCGCCGCCGCTGGTAGGTGCGTCCCAGTTGAGCGTTACTTTCGTATCGCCCGCGGTTGCGGTCAAGTTGGATGGAGTGGCAGGGAGGGGGGGAAGTGGCGTCACGTTGGTGACCGTATCCTCTGCTCCGTTTCCGCCTCGATTTACGCCCCGAACTTGGAACGAGTGCACTAGCCCGTTTTGGAGCCCCGTGACGGTATGGGAAGTCGTCGTGGCATCGCTCCCTGCAATGTCCGTCCATTCGCCGTAGGCGACATCGCCAGCGGCCTGTTGGCGATATTGGTAACTGGTTGGTGCATCGCCCGTTATGGGTGTCGACCATTCCAGCGTCACTTCCGTATCGCCCGCGGTTCCGGTCAGATTCTGTACTATGCCGGGCGGATCCGGCAGTGTCGGCGTGGCGTTGACCGCAGAGTTTGCTGTCCCACCGCCTCCGGCGTTGGTCCCTCTTAACTGGAATGAATACTCGGTATTGTTAGTCAGCGTGTCGAGAAGGTAATTGCTTGTCGAAGCGTCGCCAGGAATCGGCGTCCATTCGCTCCAATTCTCCCCTCCATCGGTGCTAAAACGATACTCGTAGCTCGCTGGTTCGCCGCCGCTATTCGGTGGGTCCCAGCTGAACGACACCTGCTCGTCGCCGGGAACGATCTGGAGATTTTGAAGCAGACCTGGTGGGTCGGGAAGTTTCGGCGTCGCCGTTGCGCTGTTGGATGCTGAACTGGAACCTCCGCTGTTGGTTGCCCTCACTTGGAAGGTGTACGCGGTGTTGTTGGTCAGCGAACCGACGGTGTAGGTCGTGGTGTTGGCATCGCTTCCTGTGATCTCGGCCCAATCCTCCCACGTTGCTTCGTCGTCATCGCTGAACCGATACTCGAATCCAGATGGAGTGCCGCCCGAAGTCGATGCTTCCCAGGTGAGTTCGACCTGGGCATTTCCTGCTTCGGCCGACAGATTCTGCGGGACGCCCGGGATTTCGGGGTCGATTTCACTTGTGGCAGCACTGGTGACGGATTCTTGATAACCGACATCGTCGGTGAAATCAATCCTTACCTTGAGTGTTTTGCCTTTGTCCGATGCCGTGATCGTGTAGGTCTTGGTCGTGGCACTGGAGATTTCGCTTTCAGTCGATCCGTCCACAAGAATCCATTGGTAAGAGAATTCGGATTCTGCTGGAACGCCGTCGCCATCCGCGACCGTGCCGATCTCTGCCGTCAGTGTCTGTCCGACTCGGAGGCCCCCTTGGATCGACGGCTGTCCGGTCGCTACGTTGTTGGCGTCTGGGTCAAGTTCATCTTCGATGATTTCAACGTAGGCAACGATGATCGGCACGTCGATGTTGTCGCCGTCACCGAGGACGAATCCCTTGGGGAGTGTAGTGGTGGGGTCTCTTTGGAAGTCGTCTTTGAGTATCACGACGCCGAAATTCCCCTTATCGGGTATGTATTCGTCGTCGTCGTAGGTACTGAAATTGATCCGCCACTCGGTATGGCCACCATCGAACTGGGGAACGGGGAATGTCAGATTGGGTATGACCTTGAAATATGAAGCGTCCCCGTAGGAATGCATTAGACGATGTGGAATTGACACGGCGTCGTAGGGTGCGGCTGTGGTGCGCAGGACGACGTAGACAGATTCATCTTCCATGACCGTCAATCGATCCTGTTCGAACGAGATCACCGAGAAGATCATTTCGGATTGATCGCTGACGAGGGTCTCTGAGTTGGACGCGTCGTCTGAGAACGAGACTCTTACCTTGATGTGCTTGCCAATGTCGTCACCGACCGTCGTGTACGTCGAGTTCGTAGCGCCATCAATATCGGTCTCCGTCGCCGCATCGACATCCACCCGTATCCATTGGTAGCCGTAGCTGACGTTGGATAGACCATCGGCGTCTGATATGCCGTCCGTGTTGGCGGTAAGAACCTCGGTCACCAAGGTCGACCCCGAGATGGTTGGCTTGCCTGTTGCCGCGTTGTTTGACTGGGCTTCAATTGTGACTAATGGGATCAGAGCAAAGACGATTACTGCCAGCACGACTGAGGGGAAAATGCGAATATTCATATTGATTGAATCTCCGCGAACAATTGGCAAAGCCGAATTCAACAGCAATATCGAGAAGGCGACGAACAATGCACCAATGCTGGTCGAACTCGTGGCACTAACACCGGATCGAGTTAGTTGGTTGACGAAGGTACAGCCGAGGCGAACGTCAATCCTGTGTTTTTGCGGCAACATTACCCCACAGATCTGATTAGAGGATCTGTATTGAGGCTAGAAAAACAAAATAAACGCTAACAATACGTTAACGCGCAATAAAAACCCGATAACACGGAAGGAGTTTCTTGCAGATTCCTGCTCGCGGTCGCACGGTGCAGCGTGGTTTTCGTCCCACCCAGGAAGTTGGGATTGTGCATTTCAGTTGGATAGCCGCTTGTGATGCGGATCCTTCCTGCGTGAACCCTTCGCTTTCGCAGTGCAACTTTGATGTGATGTTCCAATCGCGCAACGTCGGTTTCACGCTTCTCGTAGACTCGATCCGTGCCCGATAATCGCATCGCCCGGAAATCGCCTCCTGCTTCCGACGAAGGTACTCGGCGTTCGATGATGGGGAATCGCCGCGCAGATACCAAGCCCGAGGTCAATTTTCGGAGTATGTTGCATCGGGCGGGATTGCGGTTTCGGAAGGACAGGTATGTGAGATTTGAGCGGCGCGGCGTAAAGGTGGACGTTGTGTTTCCTAAGCAGAAGGTGGCGGTCTTTGTGGATGGGTGTTTTTGGCATCGGTGTCCGGAACATGCGACAATGCCAACTCGGAACTACGAATATTGGTTGGCGAAGTTCCGCCGAAATATCGAGCGGGATGCTTCTAACGATGTCCAATTGCGAGAGCTGGGATGGCGTGTGCTGAGGATTTGGGAGCATGAGGTTAAGGACGAGGATCTGTCTCGACACGCTGTCGCTCGGGTCGTTTCAGCGGTGAAGGGGATTGAACGGAACGGGCAGATCTGTCGGGGAGTGTCGGGGATATAGAATTTGCAGTCGCCTTGAACCATCGGCGACGACCTATGTCTGATGTATTGAGAGAAGAGCAGATCGTTTCGATCTTGGAGACCGCGTATTCCGGCGCGGTCTACGACGCGATGCGGGAGTTGGGGTTGGACGCAGGGATTTTGCCGAACGATATTCGTCCCGTTGATCCTGATTTGCCGTTAGTCGGCAGAGTCTGGACTTGCAGCGGTGCGATGGTTGAAGGAACGACGCAGGACGAGTCGTTGCTGTCGTGGACAGGGATGTTGAGTGCAGCGCCACCAGGGTCGGTGGTGGTCTGCCAGCCAAACGATTCGACGATCGCGCACATGGGCGAGTTGTCGGCCGAGACGCTGAAGTTTCGGGGCGTGAAAGGTTACGTCGTCGATGGGGGCAACCGCGATACGGACTTCATTTTGAAGATCAAGTTCCCAGTTTTTTGCCGGTATCTGACCCCCTCGGATATTGTGGGTCGGTGGCAAGTTCAGACGATGGGCGAGCCGATCACGATCGGCGACGTCGAGGCGCGTACTGGCGATTACCTCGTAGGAGATCGAGACGGAGTCGTAGTAATACCTGCGGCCGCGGCGTCCGAAGTGGCAAAGCTGGTCGATGAGGTAATGAACACGGAGAATGAGCTCAGGACGATGATTCTGGGTGGAATGGATCCGCAGGAAGCGTATCTGAAGTATCGGCGGTTTTAGCGATGGTTGAGGGCAAACAGCAGGGAGATCTGTTCACGGAGAATCTGCGCGCACCGGGGTGGATGTTCGCTTTCTTGGGATTGATGCTTGGAGGTACATCGGGCGGTTTGACCGCGGTTGGTATCAGGAGCTTGGGCGATGATCCGTTGGTGTCCGGGGGTGAGGCCGTGGTGTTTTTCGTATGCTTCGCGATCGCAGTGGTCGGGATCGTGTACGTGATGTTGGGCTCTACGTTGATGGAGACAAAAGCGACAGACGAGGGGATCGTCGTCAGGCTAGGCCTGCTCGGTACGCAGCGGAAGTTTGAATGGGGAGAGATCGATGAGGTTTGGGAGAGTGGTCACAGCATCGCGCGGCATGGCGGGCGAGGAAATCCGTTCGCACCTGCTAGTCGACGGTCATGGACTATGTACGGAGTTCGTAACGGCGTTGAAATTGAGACGAATGGCGGTGTGGTGTTTGTTTCGAGTCTGAAGGGTGAGGAGTTGGTGGCAGTTGCTGAAGGCGTGATCGATCAGACCTGACCTCTAGGCGTGAGCGGCTGGTGTGGCGACTCACTGCTATCATCACAGCATCTCGTCGGGATGCGTTGACCGCAATGGAGGTTCAGACCCATGACTACCTCAACTCTTGCTGCAGTGATTTACGAGCAAGGACAACCTGCAGTAGTGGAGACGCTGGAATTGGGCGATCCAGGCCCTGGCGAGGTCATGGTGAAGATCGGAGGGACCGGGGTCTGTCACAGCGATCACAATGTTTATTCGGGCTACCGCAAGACTGAAGATTTGCCGACCATTTTGGGTCATGAGGGAGCGGGAATCGTCGAAAAGGTTGGAGCGGGGGTGCACGGGCTCGACGAGGGCGACAAGGTAGTGTTTGCAATCCGGCCGATGTGCGGAAAGTGCAAGTATTGCTCGACAGGTCGCTGGAATCTGTGCTCTCCGATCACCTCTCACACCCCAACCGCGGAGTTTCGGAAGAACGAGACGAAGTACTTTGGCGGAGTGGCCACGTTTACGGAGCACACGGTGGTTTGGGAGAACAATGTCGTAAAGGTGGATTCTGAGATTCCGCTGGATAAGGCGGCATTGGTGGGATGTGCCGTGATTACGGGAGTGGGTGCCGTCGTCAATCGGGCGAAAGTTGAAACTGGATCGACCGTTGCGGTTTGGGGTTGTGGCGGAGTCGGGTTGAACGTGATCCAAGGTGCGTATTTGGCCGGTGCATCGAGGATTATTGCGGTCGACATCAACGCCGACAAGTTCCAGTACGCCACTCAAGTTGGGGCTACGGATACTGTGGATGCCTCGCAAACCGACGCGGTGGAGGCTATTCGAGGATTAACAGGGGGAGGCGTCGATTACGCATTTGAGGTGATTGGGCAACCTGCGACGCTACGGCAGGCGCTAGAAGCGACATGCGAAGGCGGGACGGCGGTGCTGGTCGGCGCGGCTCCGGATGACGGCGAAGTGATGATCCCCATGCGGCACCTGTTTTTGGATCGGGCACTTATCGGATGCAGCGCCGGGACGGGTCGGCCTCGGTACGATTTCCAGTGGTTGATCGAGTTGTACAAGCAGGGCCGTTTGAAGTTGGATGATTTGGTGACACGGACTCGGCCATTGACCGAGGTGAACGAGGCGTTCAGGGATATGGAGGCGGGAGCCGTTGCTAGAACGGTTTTGGTGCCGTAGTGCTTCGTGCATCGGCGTTAAACTTGTGTGAGAGTTGAGTTGTTAACGATCGCCCAGCGAGATAGTTATGGCTACGAAATCAGTTTCGACATCTGGGGATTGGCGGGAGTTGGCTAAGGCCGCCCGGGAGTCGGTGCCTGACGATGTCTTCGACCACATTCCAATGCGGTTTGCCGAGGGTGGCAAGACCATCCGGTTTCACGGGTCGAGGATATCGCTCAACGTGATCATCGATTCATACACGCGGTGGGGTTACACGATTGAAGACCTGTGTGAAGCCCATCCGCACATGAATTCGGGCGACATCCGAAAGGTCATTGACTATTTCGAGAGTCCCGACGGTGGTTGGATCGACGAGTACATCGCCCTTTTAGATGCGTCGTTTGATGCTTGGGAGCGGGATTTCAGGAGGCGATGGGAAGCCGGAGAGTTTCCGGCGCGCGATTTTGGGATTTCCAAGAATAGTAAACCTGTGCAGTGATCAGATTTGCGGTGGATGAAAGTTTCGACGGGCGGATCATCGAAGGCGTCAGACTCAGATACCCGCAAGTCGATTTGATCACGGCTCAAGAAGCCGGAATGTCTGGGGCGCCGGACCCCGAAGTCTTTGATTGGGCGACGGAACTTGGTCGTGTGGTGCTTTCGAGAGATAAATCTTCGATGAAAGAACTCGCGGAAGAGTACTGCAGACTGGGCCTACCTTTTGTCGGGGTGCTTTTTGCCAGCGACCGATACTCGATCGGGATGTTGATGGATCAGATCGAGGCATGGAGCAGGCGCGAACTCGATGAGGCCTTCGCCTATCCGATCCAATTCATCCAACCATAATGATCAGAGTCAGTCGCTGGTCGCTTTCACCTGGCTTTGAAACCCGGTCCTGATGTGGGAGTTGTCGCAGTAGGGTTTCTTGTTGGATGAACCGCAACGGCACAGCCGAACGCGACCATGTTGCCGAAATTCGCCACCTTCGGCATCCTTCAGGTCGAATTCGCCCCGAATCTCGATGGCGTCGTTGTTCCAGATATAGATCTTGGTAGGTTCGGCCATCAGACTATGCCCTACAAGAATCTTGGAAACCGACCATGTTGTGCGAACCGTCGCAGAACGGTTTCTCTTCAGACTGCCCGCAGCGGCAGAGATAGGCTTCGCCCTCTACGGGGAAAGAGTTACCTTCGCCGTCGTTGACTACGAAGTTGCCGGAAACCCAATACGGGCCGTTGTCGGAGATCGATACAGTGGTGTCGGCCATTCGGTTACTCTCCCGCTCTGGAGCGATGTTGGTCGATAGATTTGTCGTCTTTGAGCATTGTAGTTTAGCGCGTATCATTCGTAATCGATACGCGGGTAGGCACGAACGCCCACCGCGCCAAAAGCCTCAAACGATGGGAGCGGAATAGCTGCAATGAAGATCACAGAAGTCAAGACGTTCCTGATGAGCGGCGGAGGAAGCCGCAACTGGTGCTTCGTCAAGGTCTACACCGATGCGGGGATTTACGGCGTGGGTGAGGGATCTGGATGGCCGCGCGTCGTCGAGACAGCTGTCAAGGATTTGGCTACGCTGATAATCGGCGATGATCCTACCGACATCGAGCGGCTTCACCAGAAGATGATCGTCGGAATCATGGGTCACGGCATGACCGGCACCCCCGGATCGGGCGCCATCAATGCCATCGATATGGCACTTTGGGACATCAAAGGCAAGGCGCTAGGCACTCCCGTCTGGAATCTCCTCGGCGGGCGCGTCCGTAAGAGAATCCGCACTTACGCCCACGCCGGCACGCCCGAAATCGCTCTCAAGATGCAAGACCGCGGCATCACGGGCATCAAAACCGGCGGCGTCTACCGCACAGTCGAGAGAGTCGACGCCATCAGACACGCCATCGGCGACGAGATGGACATCATGGTCGACGCCCACGGACCGCCTTGGTTCACAACCAAGGACGCCATCCTCGTCGGAAAGGGGCTCGAACCCTACAACCTGCTGTTCTACGAAGACCCCGTGCCGCCTGAGAATACCGAGGCGATGCGGCGCGTTCAGGAAAGCGTCGACATTCCCATTGCGGCAGGCGAACGACACTCCTATCTCTGGGGTGTCCGCGAGATCATCGAAGACGAGATCGTGGATGTCGTTCAACCCGACTCCGGGCGCATCGGCGGCATCACTCAGCTCAAGAAAATCGCAGCGCTGGCCGAAGCGCACTACATCAATGTAGCCCCGCACTCCGGCTCGCTCGGACCAGTCGCGGAATACGCCGCGATCCACATATTGGCGAGCATCTCGAACGCTCTCATCTTCGAGCGCCTTGAAGACGACGTGCCGCAGCGATACGAGGTCATCCAACCGCATCTGCCTACCGTTGACGGGTACATCACGGTGCCTGAGGAACCGGGTCTCGGCGTCGACTTCGATGAGGACGTAGTGGCGGCCAATCCACCCGAACCGAACGTGCGATCCGGTCCCGATCCTTCAAGCGGACACTACGAAGCCGGCACATACGACGAACACGTCTACTACCAACAGAGATATCGCCGAGGCAGAGAGTTGAAGAGGATTCGCTAGTTACTCGAGAGCCAGTGCCGGAGGCGGACAACAGGTTGTCGTCGGACTGAGTTCGCCTCTATGCGAGGTGCGCGTCTCGACGACGGATCAACAACAACCCATCGCGCTCGGTGATCATGACATTGTTCACGCGTTCGTCGTTTTGCACAATCTCATTCAGTCGCTGAACAGCGCGCGTCGACGCTGAGCGTTGGTCGTCCGGAACGTCTTGCTGCAGAACTCGACCGCCTTGGAAGACGTTGTCAACGACGATGATGCCTTTTGGCGACAGAAGGTTGAGAGACTTCTCGTAGTACTCCGGGTAGTTGTCCTTGTCGGCATCGATGAATACCACGTCGAACTGTGGTTCCAAGGTGTCCAGTGTTTCTGTCGCGGGGCCGAGGATTAGCTTGATCTTGTGCCCATCCGGGTGCCTAGCCCAGTGTTTGCGTGCGATGCTCGTGAACTCTTCGCTGACGTCGAGTGTGATCAACTCGCCGTCCTCGGGGAGTGCCGTAGCCATCATGAGCGCGCTATAGCCGACAAAGGTCCCGATTTCGAGAACACGTTGCGCGCCGGTAATGGCGACCAGAGTGTTCAGAAAATAACCAACGGTGCGTCCCGACATCATGCCCGCCGACGGCGTCGTCTGAGCATCTCGAGCGATGTCGTCGAAGATGCTGTCCGGCTTTGTGGTGTGGGCTACCGCATAGTCGGATAACGCTTGTCGTGAATGCTCCGGCATGTTCAGTCTTCAGTCGCGAGGCTTGACGACGACGTGTCGTTCGTGCCCCTGCCCTTCGCTTTGGGTCACCACGTCTGGGTTGTCTGACAATGCCATGTGGACGATGCGCCGCTCTTCCGGTGTCATCGGATCCAAGGATTTGGGACGGCCACGTGACGCGGTCCTCGCGGCGTTTTCGGCGATGGCGTGGAGCTTCTGGGTGCGGCGTTGTTGATACCGTTCCACGTCGATGATGACGTTCGCGCGTTGCTCAACCCGTCGATTTACCAGCATACGGACGACGAACTGCAAATCTCGCAGCGTTTCACCGCGGCGACCGATGAGCAATCCGGCGTCTTCGCCTTCGATCTCGAAGACGACAGATCCGTCGCGAAGTTCGTCCAAGACGTACGCTTCGACGTCTACACCCATCGCCGAGATGAGGTAGGCCAAGATCTCACCCGTTACGGTCTCGAGTTCCTCGCGGTCCTGAATCGGCTCGATCGGAGTTTGTTCTCGTCTTCTGGGTGTTCGTTGTTGCCGAGCGACGGGGGCTTCTGCCATTGCGGCAGATCCCGTCTGCTCGTCGATTTGGGGCTGAACTACCGGTTGCCGCGCTTCGTCTCGCTGTTGTCGGGATTGCCGCGGCTGGCGTGACGGGCGGCCCTCTGAGCGTGGCGTGCGTCGTTGCCGCGCCGGTGCCTCACGGCGATTGCGGCGCTGTTGCGGACGGGGCCGGGACCGACGCCCGTCTCGAGATTCTTCGCCGTCCTCCGCGCCATCTTGAGATTGAGTCCGTCGCGGTTGTCGTCGGCGACTTCTCGAGGGCTGTTGTGTCTCCTCGGTCTCCTCGGCAACACCGACGGCTTCGTCCATTTGGCGCTGACGTTCGTTCGCTTCGACCGCCTCTTCGGCCAGGACGTCGGACAGCTTCGCGACCTCGATCTCGGCGAGCGCGCCGCCGAGGCCGAAGATGCCTGCCCTTCCCGGGTTGATAACCCTAATGTCGACGTCTTCTAGCTCTGCGTCGAGAGTTTCGAGCGCGACGGCGGTTGCCTCTTGTACGTTCTTGCCTGTGAACACTCGTCGAATCGTCATCTGTCGATTCCTCCTCTTCCGATTCACTCTCGGCTAGCTGTTTTATCGCGAGATCCTCTTTGGCTGCTATCGCTTGAGCTCGCGTTTCTGCCGTGCCGAGATAGAGTTTTCCGAACAGCTCAATTGGCTGTTTTCCACCGACGAAGTATTGGATCAATACGCCGACGATGTTGGATAGCAATATGTAGATGCCGAGACCGGCCGGGAACTGGTAGGTGAACACGCCGATCATCACCGGCATCATCCACATCATGATCCGCTGCTGAGATTGTTGCCGTTCGTCCATGGCGACTGTAGATGTCATCTTCGTGGTGATGAACATCGACGCACCGACGAGGACTGGGAGCACGAAGTTGAGCGGGAGATAGACCTGCGAAACCGTGTCCGCAAGGTCGATGCCGAGGAACAACCGGCTGAACGGAACATCAGCGCCCGCGGGGTTCCACGCATAGAAGGATGCCGAAAGGTTCGCCATACCCTCTGGTGTCGTGGGCATGGTTCGGATGATCGCGCGGTAGAACCCAATCCAGATCGGCATCTGGATAACCATCGGGCCTAGGCATCCAATCGGGTTTACGCCGGCCTCACGGTATAGGGCCATCGATTCCGACGACTGAGCCCGGCGGCTTTCCGCGTCTTTCTTGTCGCGATACTTGTCTTGGATCGCCTTCATCCGGGGCTGCAACGTCTGCAGCTTCTTCATCTGGTTCGTCTGGCGGATCGTCAGTGGGATCATCAATAGCCGCACGAAGACCGTGAAGGCGATGATGCTCAGACCGTAGTTGAGGAAGAGGTAGTGGTACAGGAGCGCCAACGAGTTGATCATCGGGCGCATGATGCCCTGATCCCAAATGAGGCCGAGGAATTCCATTAGGAGTCATCCCTCGCTTTCGGCCCTGCCGTCGATTCCGGTTTCCACCGGAATGACGTCGTCGTTACTCGCATCGCCCACCGTCCTTTAGCGCGACGCAACCTTGGAGGACCTGATCGCTCGACGAATACCACTTGAGGTCCCCATCGAGCGTGTGGATGTAGACGAAATCGTCTATCAGCACAGGTGCCGACTTGACGGCGCTGTCCGTCGGGAATGTCCCGATCACTTGACCATCATCGACATTAAGCACATGAACATCTTCATTACCGGAAGGCACAGCCAGGACGCGTTGCGTGAAATCGTTGCGCACCCGATCAAACAGTAGCGGCCGACCGATGATCTCGCCATCGATCCGAGTGCTCCAGATCACATCGCCGGACGAGATGTTGATCGCGTAGACGTGACCGCCGAGGGTAGTGACGTAGATCGTCCCCTTCTCAACATCAGGCACCCCTTCCGCCCATACCCAGGCTTCGGCTGAGAACTGCCAATCGATGGATTGGCTTCTCGGATTCACCCGGTAGAAGTTGCTGGCCAGGTCGCCAAAGTAGATCGCACCGTCGTGGAACAACACATTGCCCGTGATCGCGCCGTCGGCTTCGAATTGCCACTTGATCCGCTCGGGGTTGTCGCCTTCAGAAATATCAATCGCGTACAACGTCCCCTGGCCGGTGCCTACATAAGCGGTTTTGCTGGCTTCATCAACCGCCACATCTCCCCAGACTTCACCGTCGAGCGGGACGCGCCATTGAGTCCGTCTACCTGCGATCGGGTCGGAGCTGTAGGCGATCAAGTAACCCGGAGGCTCACGTTTCCCGTCAATTGGACCTGTGCCGACCAAAAGCAGTCCGCCGTCAGTCGGCTCGACCTGACCCACCAGCTTAGTTTCGAGGGTCGCACGTCCCGAGTTCCAAGCAATCTCACCGTTGTCGGCAGAAACCGCCAGGACCTCGCCCGCACAATTGCTGCCGGTGCAGGTGTAACCCGCGGCGTATACCGTCCCGTCTCGAACGACAGGCGCTCCATAGATGGCGCCAAGTCCGACCGGCTTCTTGCGAACACCGTCGAGTTCATAGGGGAAGATCCAGTTGGCGTCAAATGCATGGCTCACAGCATCGAGACGAACAAGGACACCGTCAAGGTTCCCGACGTAGATATAGTTGCCGTCCGAAACCGGCGACGACCACCGGCCTTGCGGCGTCAGGTCGTTGAGACATGCGGTCAGCGAGATGGCGGAGACGATTGCTAGAAGCAACAGCGTTGCGCCGCGTCGGAGGTGTCGCTTCCCGCGTGCCGGATTCATCTCGCTTGCGTCTCCGAGCCCGAGGACGCGAGCGTCTCTTCATTGATCGCAGGCACCGGATCCCAACCGCCCGTCTTGAACGGGTTGCACCGGGCGATCCGATTGGCTCCCATCCACATGCCCTTGAACGCACCGTGTGTCTCGATCGCTTCGGCGGTGTATTCGGAGCACGTGGGCTGATAGATGCAGGTGCTCGGTAGATAGGGAGAGACGCCCAGTTTGTAGAGCCTCAAGAAGGTCAACGCAGATTTAGCGATCATGCGTTCACCTCGTTCGGCGTCTCCGGGTTCCATTCTTCAAGCGTTTTACCAATCTGGACACCGATTCCGACAGTTCCTGCGAACTCGCGTCCGCGGCTGTCGGATAGGCATATATGACAAAGTCCCATCCTCGGGGGTGGTCCGTGTTATTGACAATCGCCCTGAGTCGGCGCTTTATGCGGTTGCGGGTAACAGCGTTTCCGACGCGTTTCGGGATTGCGAAGCCGTAGCGGGGTTCGGCGTCGGGATTGTCTGAATCGACCGCGGTGATTGAAAGCAGGTGATCTCGGGCGCGTTTGCCGTCTTTCAGTACTTTGCGGAACTCTTCACGACGGCGAAGTCGCCGATGCTTGGAGAGCCCCATGTTTGCTCATTTTTGGGTGCCGTTGAAGCGGCGTTGGCCAAGCGGATAGACGAGCTCAGACGGTAAGGCGTTTGCGACCTCGAGCACGTCGGCGCGCGAGGACGGCGCGTCCGCCTTTGGTCGACATCCGAGAACGGAAGCCGTGAACGCGGGCGCGTCGGCGCTTTTTCGGTTGATATGTACGCTTGGGCATGGTGTTTTAGGTCGCAAGCCTCGATTGTAACATTCGCCGCGACCGCAACCCCTGCTCCCCTTCCCAACCAACGCCCAACGAACGCCCAACGAATGCATGATGGCATGCCGAACATTGCAACCCGGCGCAGAAACCTCACATGAAACCAGCCAACGACCCAAACATCGACTACCGAGAACTGGTCCGCCAGAGCTACGACGCCTGCGCCCACGAATACGCCTCGTCTCGCAAGCACGAAGCCGGCAACGAGATCCACGCCCTGACGTCCCGCCTAGACGACGGTGCCTCCATCCTTGACATCGGATGCGGCGCCGGCATCCCCATCGCCCGCACCCTGAGCCGACGCTACCGCGTCACCGGAGTAGACCTCTCCCAAGAAATGATCCGCCTAGCCCGCCAAAACGTCCCCGACGCAAACTTCATCTGCTCCGACATCATGGCCGCGGGGTTCACCAACGCAACCTTCGACGCAGCAGTAGCCTTCTACTCCATATTCCACCTCCCCCGCGAACACCACCGAGCACTATTCGAGCGCATCCACCGATGGCTAAAACCCGGCGCCTACCTGCTATGCACCTTGACCGGCCGCAACGAGGAAGCCTACGTGGAGGACGATTTCTTCGACGTCACGATGTTCTGGAGCAATTTCGGCTTGGACGAGTATCTGGTGATGTTGAGGGAGGTTGGGTTCGAGGTACTGGATGTCGGTGTTACCGGTGCGGGTTGGGGGGAATGGGTGGAGGCCGAGGAGGAGAGGCATCCGTTGGTTTTGGGGAGGTGGGTTGGCTGAGCTGATTCACAGGAATGTCGCCCGTCATCACGATCGCCCGTTACTTTTCGCCAGTTCGATCAGTCGGTGGCGAAGAAGTGGCGGCAGCGTTGTCGAATGGAATTGCCTGATCTAATCCGAGGCACCAGACATACATTTGGTGGGGTCACGAAGTCAGTCACATCGAGCGCCTGATCCCCTGGAAAGATCGTCAAACAAACACGAATCGATGACGATTTTTGCATCGTGCGATCACTTCGAATGGAGAGAGCTGCCGAGACTCGACCGATATGGCGAAACCAACGCGACCACAAGCGACTTCGAGTTAACAGCCAGCGAGGGCCATAGCGTATCGGTTCAGTTGAGATTCAACATGACATCATTCACGAAGCGTTCAATCCTGTCATGATTGCTGTTCAGATTGGAGAACTGTTTGTCACAGACGTCGCTGAAACGAGCCAGAACTTTGCGATCTATCGTTTCTTGGTCATTGAATATGGCTACTGAATTGAACGGCATCTCCCATTTTTCAAATTGATGCAAAGTGATCGTCGTGTCTCTCGTTTGATTGTCATTGAGCAACGCGAACACGAAGACAGGTCGCGGCATGCCATTGATGCGGCAACTTACCGTGTATTTGCCCTCGGGGTCTCTCGATGTATCGTGCCAGTTGAATGATCGTCGTTCCTCGGGGATCAGTCCGGCAAAAAGGGCCTGGAAATCGTCGTTGAAGGTGGTTCTTACTCGTTCTCGGGTTAAGAAGTTGACGTCGGTTATCTTGAGTAAGGCTTGCACGAAATCGAAGAGCGCGTCGCCGTATTGTTGGTCAGGGACCTCCATCGTCAACTCGCCATCGATGTCCTCGACGTGAAACACAGACAAGGCATCTGAAATGATTTTTTGACGATTGCCGCGATGCAAATCACTTTCGTCGATATCGTAGGTCAAATGCATGAATGTATGCGCTTCGTCCGTAAAGGCCCAGCGGTTTTGATGTTGTTTCAGTACGATTGCGAGGTGGTCGCCATCATCAAACCGAAACGGAGTCAGTACCCGGTATCTATCGATCCCTTCTTGGACGATGTTCACCTTGTCTGAGACTTTCCTCTGAAAATCCAACTGGATGTCGCTAACGGTCATGGTTTGAACCCCTTACATCAGATTAGGTTGGTCGTCTAGGGGCGCTACAAAATGCGCATCGGTTCGCATGCAGCTTATCGCGCCGTTAAGGTCGCTATAACGGTCGGTTGGTTCGGCGAACGAATCCTCGCGCCCTCCGATGTCTTGATACCTGGCCGTAGCCGTGTGAATGTGGAAATCATAGAAGGTGTTTCCTTCAATGTGGTTCGTGTGTTGATGACTTTTCCCGTTGTACCGACGCAACCGAAAAATCCGGTTGGACTGTGGAATCCTAAGCGCCAATATCACGGAAAAATCCAAAGGGTTGATGGCACTTTGCCGAACGATGACTCGGAACTGAGAGCCGTTTTCGCCAGAGAGATCGAGTTGTCCTTCTTTGTGACCTCGCTTGGGACGCAGATTCATCTGAGTGCGCCAATTGGATGGCAGATGTTTGGGTTCCATGATGAACTCAGAAATTTCGTCGTCTGAAAAGGCTATTGACATATCGCACGGCCTAATCTGCCAAAGCGATCGCTCAGCTTAGGGACCACAGTTTGAGTTTTCTGAACGATGGCTTGATGGTACGCTCTGCGCATGACTTCTTGCAACAACAACGTCTGAGGCGAACAGTCATTCGTTGCCGAGATGAACCATCAATTGTCGGTTTACGGCTGAAGGAGACTAGACGATCATGGATCCCCTAACTGACCTCAACCCAGGCCTCTCACCCCTCCCCCTCATCACCCCTGCACGCACCCGCTCCATCTCCGCCGAGAACCCCACCGGCGCCAAAGGCAAAGGCGGCATGGCCATCCCAGACCCCAACAGCGACGAATGGTCGATCTCCTCACCAGCCCGTGCCCTTGGCCAAGGCTGGAAGGTCCGCCCCTATGTCTGGTTGAAATCGGGCGAGACCACCACGCTGATGGACGTCGAAGCATCAGGCGTCATCCAACACATCTGGATGACCTCCCAAAGGGACTGGCGAGGTAGCGGACGAGCCTGCGTCCTGCGCTTTTACTGGGACGACGAAGAGACGCCGTCGATCGAGGTGCCGCTCACAGACTTCTTCGCCGTCGGGCACGATCTCTTCGCCCCCGTCAACTCGCTGCCCGTCATCGTCAACCCGACTTCGGCTCTCAACTGCTACTGGCCGATGCCGTTCCGCAAGCGCGCCAAGGTCACAATCACCAACGAGTGGCAGGAAGACCAGCGCCTCTTCTACCAGATCACTTACGCCGAGACCGAGGTCCCGGAGAACGCGGGGTACTTCCACGCCCAGTGGCGCCGGGCCGTCACCGACAGATCGAACCCCGAGCACACCATCCTCGACGGCGTGGAAGGCCAAGGCCAATACGTGGGAACCTTCCTAGCGTGGACTCAACTCTCCGACGGCTGGTTCGGCGAGGGCGAAATCAAGTTCTACATGGACGGCGACGAAGACTTCCCCACGATCTGCGGCACCGGCACCGAAGACTATTTCCTAGGCAGCTACGGATTCCCCGAGACATACACAACGGCATACGCAGGCAACACGCTCAACCACCCCGGCACCGACGGCCCGCCGAAATGGAGCCTCTACCGCTGGCACATCCAAGACCCGATACGCTTCGAGCAGGACCTTCGAGTAACTATCCAAGCCTTAGGCTGGTGGCCAGAACCAAACAGCCGCTACCAACCCCTGGCCGACGACATAGCCTCCGTCGCCTACTGGTACCAAACCCAACCACACAGCAAATTCCCCGACTTTCCGCCCGTGGAACAACGATACCCGCGCTGAAATCTCGCGTGCGAGCCTTGAGCGCCGATCGCCAATATCGCGGCTCCGAGAAACGGCAAAACCAGAGGCGCGAAAGCCACCACACAAACGCGGTCTCCCTCCACTCCCAGCGCCTCTTGCGTGTAACATTGCCGAAACTCTCTCTCTAATGAATCTCGCCAAAGCCAGAACCACGCGGGACCGATACCTAACTGCCTTCCAATACCGCGACTTCCGATGGATCATGCTCGGAAGCCTTGGAGGGCAATCCGCATACTGGGCGCTGATCATCGCCCGCGGTGTCCTCGTCCTCGACCTGACTGGATCCGCAGGCTTCGTTGGGGTCGCCACTTTCGCCGCCATGGTTCCGCGCTTCGTGATGCCGCCATTCGCCGGATACATCGCCGACCGCTTCGACCGCCGCAATGTCCTGATTGCCGCCTACTCCCTCCAAACTGTCAACGTGCTCCTGCTGGCAGGTCTCGCCTTCGCCGATCTGCTCGACGTCTGGACGCTCGTCGCTCTCTCCCTCGTCAACGGCAGCTTCCGAGCCTTCCAGATGACCTCGACGCAGGCGCTGATTCCCAACCTCGTCTCACGCAAGCACCTGCTCAACGCCATCGCCCTCAACCAAGCGTCGCTTCAAGGCGCACGCCTCGTCGGTCCCGCGCTCATGGCCCCCGCCCTGATCGCCGGTGGCACGAACTCCGCATTCCTCGCCTGCGCCATCCTTTACGTCGCAAGCATCTTCGCCGTCCTCGCTGTCCGCACCCGATCCTCCGGCTCCATCACCAAAGGCACCGGGATGATCGAGAGCATCGTCGAAGCAGCAGCATTCGCATGGGCCGACCCCCGACTTCGAGTTATCTTCATCCTCATCGCCCTCCACTGCGCCATGACGATGTCGTTCGAGACCATCCTCCCCGTCTTGTCCAAGCAAGTTCTCGACGACCCTGAGAACGCCAACAACCTCATGATGGCCGTAGGTGCGGGTGCGCTCGTCGGGGTATTCGCAATCAGCGGCGTCCGAAACTCGCAAAGCCGTGGGATCATCATGCTGATTGCCGGTGCCCTTAGCGGGGCTTCGATGATCGTGCTCGCCAGCGCCACCAACCTGCCCTCGGCGATGCTTGGCGCAGCCGCGATGGGAGGAACTCAAGCCGCCTTCATGGCCATCGCAGGGGCAATGGTCCAGGCGATCGCACCCGACGAAATGCGAGGACGCATCACCGGTTTCAGCCACATCATCATCGGCGGAACCATGGCCGCGCTCAACCTCGTGAACGGCTATGCCGCTGACGCCATCGGCGTCGACAACCTCCTCTGGATCCTCGGCTTAGGATTCACCGCCATCGTCGTCGCCAGCCTAGGCTTTGGCACCCTCAGAGGCATCTACCGCGGCACCGTCGAAGCAACGCCAAGCGTCGCCTAACTCTGGGAACGGCGATGATCGGTGTGCGGTCCCAAAACTCTCCTATCGCACATGAAACGCTTCGCTGTTTAACATTGGATTCACCCCGCATCTCGCTCCCATACCGGCCCAAAATCGACGATGACCACCAACAATCACAGCTCGCAATCGATCCTCGATCGCATCGTCGCGGCCAAGCAAAAACGCATCGCCGCTGACAAGATCGCCACCCGTCCGGCCGCAATCGTCCGAGCCGCCGAAGAAGCCAACCTCGAGCAACCGCCGATCGCGTTTGACGAAGCGATCAACCGCGGCCCATCAGTATCCGTCATCGCCGAGATGAAACGCTCCTCCCCCTCAGCGGGCGTGATGGACACCACTCTCAATCCGGCCGAACGCGCCGAAACATACAGCCGCGCCGGTGCCACCGCCATCTCTGTTCTCACCGAACAAGACTTCTTCCAAGGAACCATCGCAGATCTACAGACCGCTGCCGACATCGCCCACCAACACAACGTCGCAGTCCTCGAAAAAGACTTCATCGTCGACGACTACCAGATTTTCCAAGCCAGAGCCGCTGGCGCCGACACGATTCTCCTGATCATCGCCATCCTCGACCCCGTCCAATACGCCGACCTCCACTCGACTGCGCGTGGCCTAGGCATGGAACCGTTAGTCGAAGTCTTCGACGAACACGAACTCGAGATTGCCCTAACCGAAACCGACCCCGACATCGTAGGCGTGAACAACCGAAACCTGAACACTTTGACTACCTCCCTCGATGTCTTCCCAAGACTGGCCAAACGCATCCCCGACGATGTCATCAAAGTTGCCGAAAGCGGCATGCGCAACGCCGATGACGTCAAACGAATGGCCGATGCAGGTGCCAAAGCCGTTCTCGTTGGCGAATCCCTGATGACCGCCGACGGCGACCCATCCGACCTCATTTCGCAAATGGCCACCATCACCGTATGACCTACCAACCCAAAGTCAAAATCTGCGGCCTCCGCGACGGCGACTCTGCAATGGTCGCCGCCAACTCAGGAGCCGATTTCCTAGGTCTGTGCCTAGTCGAAGGCGTTCGCCGACAACTCACTCCTTTCGAAGCTCAAGAAGTCGCCCGAAACTATCGCATTCGAGCCAGAGACCACCGCGTCAAGCGCCTCCGCCAGAAAGGTCCTCAACTCGTCGGCCTATTTCTGAACCAAGACGCCCGGTGGGTTAACAAGACCGCTCAACAGGTCGACCTCGACTACGTGCAACTCAACGGCGAGGAAGACGAAGCATACATGCGGGCGATGTGGAAACCCGTGATCCGTCAACTCCGCATCAAACCCGACATGACTCGCAAACAGTTGAGCGACATCGTGGACCATCATCTGGCCAACAATCGCATCGTGCTGCTGGACCGATACGAGGAGAACCAACCCGGCGGTACCGGCAAATCCTTCGACTGGAGCATGGCTGAAGAGATCGCCAACCGTGAAGGAGTTCTCCTCGCCGGAGGTCTGGCTCCCGATAACGTCCAATCTGCCGTTCGGCAACTTACCCCGTGGGGAGTAGACGTCTCATCCGGCGTCGAGACCGACGGCATCAAAGATCACGGGAAAATCCAATCGTTCATCCAGACCGCAAAACTGGAGGCAAAGGTTTGAAGGTAGCGCAAGTAGGGACAAAACACGGACACGCCGCAGGCGTCTACCAAGTCATGCTCGAACACCCCGATGTCGAAGTCGTCGGCTGTTTCGAACCAGACGCGGATCGTCGCGCCTTCTGCGAATCTTCCGGACAATGGGACGATGCCACTTGGCTCGACTCCTTCGACGACATCCTTGACAACCCCGAGATCGTCGCCGTCGCCTCCGAGGGCGCGAATCGCGAAGCGCTGGCCCACACCGAAGCCATCGTCCAGTCGGGCAAGCACTGCTTTTACGACAAACCCGCAGGCGACGACTTCCACCGCTTCATGCGCGTCATCGAAGACGCCAAAGCCCAGAACCTCCAAGTCACACTCGGTTACATGTTTCGGAAACACGACGGCTTCGAGCGCATGGCAAACTGGATCCGTTCAGGATTCCTCGGCCACGTCTTCCAGATCCGAGCCCACATGTCCACGTGGCTCACGGAACGCTCAGAAGGCGGTCAGTTCACAGACCGTCAAGGCCTTTCCTACCACCGTGGCGGAGTTCTTTACGATCTCGGCGGTCACATGCTCGACCAGATCGTATGGATGATGGGCCGACCCGAACGCGTCACCTCATACCTCCAAAACGCCACATCGGAAACGCGAGACTTTATGGACAATACGTTGGCTGTTCTCGAGTACCCCAACGCCCTCGTGACCCTCGACATCGCCGCCATGGAGCCACGCCCCATGGCTCGACGCTTCGAGGTCTACGGCACCCAAGGCTCCGCCATCATGGAACCCTTCGAACCCGCTGAAACCCTTCGCCTCTGCCTGACCGAACCGAAAGACAACTACTCCGAAGGCGTAACGATCCTCGACCTCGAAGACCGCCGCCGCTACGTAGACACCTTCGCCGCCTTCGTAAAAACCATCAAGAACAACGCCCCCGCCCTCCGATCCCTAGACCACGAACTCCTAGTCCAAGAAACCCTGATGCGCTGCACGGGTGGTTTGCCGGGTTGATCATCAACGAAGGTCCAGTCGATTAGCGTGACTACCGGACGAAAAGGCACTCAGACCAAATCCTTCGGTGCAGGAACGCGTGAAAACCACGACGCCAGCGCCTACTACTCCCGCAACTTGATGCCAATCGGCATCGAGGCCGATCTCGACCCGACACCTCTCCCGTCAAATCCGTTACCTGAACGCGCCCGGAATGCGATCCTTTGCAAAAGCAGCGAAGACATGGGCGACCTTCCGGACCGCTGCGTCCATCTGATGGTCACCTCGCCTCCTTACAACGTCGGCAAAGACTATGACGACGAACTCTCAATGGACGAATATCTGGTTCTCCTCAAGAACGTCCTTGCCGAAACCTATCGCGTGCTGGTCGACGGAGGGCGCGCCTGTGTCAACGTCGCAAATATCGGTCGGAAGCCCTACATCCCACTGCACGCCTACGTCATTCAGATATCCGCCGAGATCGGGTTTTTCATGCGCGGCGAGATCATCTGGAACAAAGGGATGAGCGGAACTTCAACCGCTTGGGGAAGTTGGATGTCGCCTTCGAACCCAACGCTCCGCGATACGCATGAGTACATCCTGGTCTTCCAAAAACCGCCGTTCGGCAGAAAAAGTCCAGATGGGAGCGAAGCAACCATCTCAAGAGACGATTTCCTCGAACACACGAAGAGCACTTGGAGCTTCCCTGCGACGTCGGCCAAACGAGCACAACATCCAGCCCCATTTCCCGTCGAACTGCCCAAAAGGTTGATCAATCTCTATACCTACTCCGACGAAACAGTCCTCGATCCCTTCATGGGAAGCGGAGCGACCGCAATCGCCGCCGTCGAATCTGGACGGTCATTCGTCGGTTACGAGATTTCGCAAGAGTATGTCGACGTCGCCTCGATGCGACTGGCTGAAGCTTCGGACAATTCGACCGCGCCGTGATCCCCAACGAACCAATCGCCACGATCGCAACTGCGGTCATCGCGTACCTCCTAGGTTCGCTCCCGTTCGCCGTGTGGGTCGCCCGCAGCGCGGGTGTCGACATTTTCACGATAGGCACCGCCAACCCGGGCGCCTCCAACGTGTTCCGCAAGGTGGGACGAGTGCACGGCGCAATCGTGTTCGCGCTGGACATCTTGAAGGGCGTGGTAGCCGTCGTTGTCGGAATGGTTCTCGGCTGCCCAGACATTCTGTTGCCAGTAGCGGCGGTTTTCGCGATGGTTGGACATTGGCTTCCCGTGTTCATGCGCTTCAGAGGAGGCGCAGGTTTGGCGACCGGATTGGGTGTTGGCGTGACGTTGCTCGGACCTTGGGGGTTGTTGCCGACCGTTATCGGTCTCGTTTCGCTGCCGATCACGAAGGACGGGCCGAACTCTGCGATCGCGGCGTTGGTTGTCGGCATCGGAGTTGCTTTCTTGACCGGCCCAAACTGGGTAGCTCTTGGCGGCATCGTGTTGTTGGCGGTCCTGCTCCTGGGCCGATACCTGCTGGTTGAGCTGCCGAGAGATCGTCGAGGCGAACGACCGGAACCTCACATCCGCCATTGATGAGGTAACGCATCGACGCCCCCTTTTAGCATTCCGCACCGTTGTATATTGAATTGGTGTTGTCGACCGCTACCTTCCCAACTCTGGAGACCGAAAAATCATGACAACCACTCAGGAATACAAGGACCTCGAAGCCAAGTACTACATGCAGGTTGTGCGGCGAATGCCGCCGGTGCTGGTACGAGGCGAAGGCTCCAGAGTATTTGACAATGACGGCAGGTCCTACCTTGACTTCACCGCTGGCTGGGCGGTCCTGAACATGGGACACTCTCACCCGGCCGTCACCGAGGCGATCAGCAATCAGGCAGCCTCGATCATGCAGATGTCGAACCTGTTCTATACGACGCCGCAACTGCCTTTAGCCCAATTCATCGTCGAGAACTCAGATGTCGACCGGGTATTCTTCTGCAACTCGGGAGCCGAGGCCAACGAAGGCGCATGCAAGCTCGCGCGGAAGTGGGGACGCAAAAACCTAGGCGGGGCCTACGAGATCATCACCGCACTCGACTCCTTCCACGGTCGCACGCAAGCGATGATGGCCGCCACCGGACAACCGCACTACCAAGACAACTGGACACCATTGATGCCCGGTTTCGTCAATGTCCCGTACAACGACTTTGATGCGATTGCCAACGCCTATGAGGAAGGCAAGACCTGCGCGGTTCTATTGGAACCGGTCCAAGGCGAAGGTGGCGTAAACGTCCCCGACGCCGATTACCTCAAGCGAGTACAAGCCTTCTGCAAAGAGAAGAACATTCTCTTCATGCTCGACGAGGTCCAAACTGGTATGGGCCGGATCGGAACCGTGTTCGGTTACCAGCGCTTCGCGGGTGTCGAACCTGACGTCATGACTCTCGGCAAAGCAGTAGGCTCCGGGGCTCCTCTGGGAGCATTCGCGTGCAAAGAGTTTTGCTCAGTCCTCGAACCCGGTGACCACGGCTCGACGTTTGGTGGCAACGCTCTGACCACGGCAGCCGGCGCAGCCGGTGCAAAGGCGCTATTGGATGAAGATGGGCCGGGTCAAGCGATGCGAAACGGCGAATATCTGATGGGTAAGCTGAACGCGTTGCGCGAGGATCATCCAGTCGTTACCGAGGTGCGAGGCATGGGGATGCTGGTCGGCGTCGAGATGAGCGAAGAGCTTTCAGCAGCGCTCGTGGCCGACTGCTTGGACAACGGACTATTGCTCAACGCGGTTCGCCCCAACATGCTCCGGTTCATGCCGCCGCTCAACGCAAGCACCGACGAGATTGACGAGGCCGTTGGTATCCTATCGAAGGCGCTTGCGA
This sequence comes from Dehalococcoidia bacterium, assembly GCA_022824185.1. GTDB lineage: Bacteria > Chloroflexota > Dehalococcoidia > Lucifugimonadales > Lucifugimonadaceae > Bin127. The sequence goes on along the minus strand of JAJEAU010000020.1, from coordinate 24,842 downwards.
AAGCAACGAGTTGACCCGCACTGTTGACGCTTCGGTCGATAGGCCGACCGCGTCGATCCCGCAAGAATCGCCGAGAACCTTTCTCAAAAATAAGGGAACTACACGGGAAGGTAACCGCTAGTCGTAGAACTCGAAGATTGGCATCACGATCCTCGGTGGGCCGCCAGAGCCTTTCCACTCGTCGATGAGCGTCTGTTTGTATCCGGCCATCAACGCCATTTCGGATTGAGCGGGGTTGCCTTGAACGTCGTAGGCTGTGGGGTTTTCGGGACTGTCGTCGAAAAACGCTGAAATCCGACGACGCGGAACGCGACGCGTGTTAAAGTTACTCATGTAGGTACCTCGTTTCTGAGCCTCGGTGTGTTGTTGCAAGCAACACCCGAGGCGTTTTTGTTTGTTGCGCCGTTGCGTAACGCGCGCGAAATTGTACTAGCGTTGGAGTTAAATCGCCTGCTCAACTCTCGCCATTAAGGTTTTGGCAATAGTTTCGGGGGAGTGGCTGCTTGGCGTCGCATCTGCCACTTTCTGTACAACCCATGCAGGTGCTTGATAAAGATTGTCACCGGAAGGCTTTGTTGGACGATCATTGACAACAACGGATATTTGGATCGTGATGGATTCGATGTCTTTGGGCATGTTGATTTCCTTCGCTCGGATTGGTGGTGGTGTGCAACGGTTGCACGGTGTCATGGACTCATGACGGGCCTCCTAGCGTCCCGATCTCGCTGTTGCCGTCAGGAAGACTCCGCGAGGATTTGGTTGCCACGGATGTGGCTCGCGACGCGGGGCTAGAGTTGGAACATAACGGCCTCTAGGACCACGTCTGGCATCTATCGCGCTCTGCGTTGCATCTCTTGCGACACGCGTGCCTTGGGCCTCCAGTGTCGCTATCCGCTTCTCAAACGCTTGACGTGTGGCATACGCCCATCTTGACGCTATGGCATCTCCCTTTGCGTCGGCAGTAGCAAGATCGGCTGCGGTGACTTTTTTGATGCCGGGTTCAGATTCGCATGTTGATGCCATGATGGAGGCGGGAAGCAACGCGATGACAATGACAAAGACCAGATTCACCCAAGTTGAATTTGAACCTAAAACGGCGACATATCCTGACACTTGATGCCTACTTTGCAGCTTGTGGGGGTATCACCAAAAACAACGGGTCGAACGATTTAATCAACCACGCGCATTTCGGCGTCCGGCATTCTCTTTGACGTCGGGATGGTGCTCTCGTAGCGCGTAATAACCGCGGCGATTCGGCCTCACAAATCGGTCGTCGCGATTCATGATCGCGTTCAGAGCGGTGGCTGGCGACTTCGATGGCAACCTACCGCCGCGGTGCATCACTTCGCCGGCGAGCAGTTTGTAATGCATATCTTTGCCGCCGTGCTCGCGCAAGACTTCTATCGCAGCGTCTCTCGGATCGACAGCGTAAGGGTGTGAGTTGACGTGTTCGTCGATCGGCTGCCCGGAGTCGATTGCCAATAGCGAACGTAAAGCCAAGACCTCTGCGTTGATCTGGGAGCGCTCCTCGTCAAGTCGCCGAATACTATCTTCGGCCTCTTTAAGCTTCGATTCCAACTCAAGGAGTTGTCTCTCGGCTAGTTGACGGAATCCTGTCTCCAAGTAACTTGTAGACACTTGTGAATCCCTTCAAGTATCGGTAAACATGATTAAGGGTTTGATACTACTGTCAACTTCGTAATTCGTCAACTTTTTGCAGACGTTTAGTTATAGCTTTAGACTGCCGGTTTAGCGGGATTTCTGCCATTCACCGCAACCCGACGATACGAACCCGACATCGCTTTCATCGATCGTGACCGTGATTCTCCCCTTTCCGCCGCCTCGTTCGATCTCTTGACTGCCCGTGTGGCCGAAACCTGCGACTCGGCGCCACTCGCAGATCGGTGTCGGCACACCGCCGATAAATGGTTGTTCAGAGACGTCGGCGATGTAAGTGCCCGGAAGCACGTCGGCATTGACGGTGTAGTTTCCGTCGGCGAATGTGTCGAATGGACCGAGTTTCAACGTGGTTTCGATGCGTCGCCAAGTCCCGCAACCATGGGATACGAATCCGAGGTCATCAGCGTCGATAGTCACGATCCATCGGGTGTCCGCAAAACCCGAAGCTATCGCGTCCATCCGTTGACCGCTGAAACCGGAGACTCGCGACCATCTGCATCCCCAATCGTTCCGTGGTACGGCGACATAGATGCCCGGATCGATGTGAGTGCCGACGACGTGGGCTCCGCTGCTGAATCTGGTGGGAAGAGGATCGGCGACGGTTAGGGCATCGAGATCGACCAGCTCCCACAACCCGCAACCCGAAGACGCAAATCCGATATCCTCCGCGGCGATGTCAACTATTTTTCTCCCCGATGCCAGAGATTCCACGACCACTCCCCCCGTCCAAGTGAAATCGCTCAATCTTCGCCATCTGCACGTAGATGGCTGTTCATCGGAAACCGAATACAAGCCCGGAGCGATGTCAACACCAACCCGGTATGTGCCATCGCCAAACCTCGTCATCACCTCATTCGCGACGGTCGATGCTGATGCTTGAGAGTCACCCGTCGAACCGATCTGGGTTACCTGATTTCCCAGAGGATCATCCACTTGCGATACCGCCCGCCATGTACCGCAGCCAAAGGAGCGGAAGCCGATGTCCGACACCAAGATCGTCGCGATCGCTTGGCCTGCGCTGGCGTAAACGTTGATGCGATTGAAATCATCGCCGTCGAATCCCGTCAGCCGACTCCAAAAGCACGTCTCATTGGTTAGCCCGTCGGCGATAAAAGTGCCCGAGGGAACGTGTCGGTTCACGATATACACACCGTCATCGAATGTAGTCAGTAGATCGTTCTGTGAGACCGAGGCGAATTCGGCGACAACGTTCCAAATCCCGCAACCGTCGGAATAAAAACCCGCGTCATAGTCGCGGACCGTCATCACGGAGTGTCCGATCGACGATTCGGACGTTACGAACGCGTCTGCCTCCCCGCTGAACGATGACAGCCGACTCCAGAAACAGACAGATCCGAGCGGAATGTCGGCGGAATATGTCCCCGGATCAATCTCCACATCGACAGCCCAAGTGCCGCGTCCGAAATCAGTGACGCGGTTGGAATCTGCAGGTTTTGCGAGAAGCGTCCACTCGCCACAACCGAAGGATTTGAAGATCGCATCGGACGCGCTGATTTCGGCGATGTTTTTACCGACAGGGTTGCGGACGGCTATCTGGTCGGCGGGAGCATCGGCAAAACCGCTCACACGTCGCCATGTGCAACGTCCGGTTTCCGGTCCAGGGGACATGTAGATGCCAGGAGGCATGTGGAGGTTTACGATGTGTTCGCCATCCCCAAAGCTGGTGGTGGCGGTGTCAGGATGTACGTGCTCAATGAGAACCCATTCGCCGCAGTTGACGGATCGGAAACCGGCAGTGTTGGGAGAGATTTCGGTAATGCCGCGGGTGAGGCCATTGCCGGACGAGATGATGTCGGCGGGTCGACCTGCGAAACCGCTGAGGTGGGACCATCGGCATATGCGACCTTCAACGGCATCGGCGACGTATGCCCCCGGTTGGATGTCTACACCTACCGCAAAGGTCCCTTGACCGATGGTTTCGGCGGGGGTTGTTTCGGGATCGGGGTCGACGAAAAGCTGCCACGTTCCGCAGTTTTGGCTGTGAAAGCCGGAATCCGTCGGAAGGATGGTTATCGTCTGGTGGCCGATGGATGAATAGCCGCCGGTGTTGTCAGGCGCGCGATCGCCGAAAGGCGCGGTGCGGAACCAGTTGCATCTGGTGTCGCCGGCATCGGTGGTGTAGGTGCCCGGTGCGATGTCGACGTTTACCAAGTAGGAGCCGTCGGAAAACTCTGTGACGGGTTGCTCGGGTGCTGGAGCCGCTCGGAGTTGCCAGTTACCGCATCGGATGGAGTAGAAGCCAGTGTCGCCATCGGTTATGTGGACGATGGGTTGGCCGGTTTTCCACCAAGTCAACGATTGGTTCGGGTCGGGTTGGTGAGTGAAGTCCCGTATCGTGAACCAGATGCACCGGCCGTCGTTCTGCGATGCGGTGTAAATGCCCGGTGCGATGTCGACACCGACCTCGTAGGTGCCTTCGGAGAAATGTTCCGCTGTTGGTGCCGTCTTGCTGTGAGGCCGCCACTCGCCGCAGTTGATGGTTTCGATGGCGGAGTCTTGGTCGGTGATGGTGATTATTGCACGGGTCAGAAAGGTCGGATTACGGGGTTGCGTATCAGCCGACGAGGTGTATCGGACAGTACAGATGCCGGTGGGGTTCTCGGCGACGTAGGTACCGGGAGCGATGTCGGTCCCGACTTGATGAATGCCGTCGGAGAAGGACCTAGTGGCGGCTTCGACGGATTGGGTTAGAACGAAAGGGGATAGAAGCGCGAACAGTAGAAGGGTTAAGGAGGTTAACGTGGCTGTTGCGCGGCGTGGGTGCACAACACCGAATGGTAATGTTCGGAGCGAGTTGGGTGGGAGTTGGACGGGATTATCGCGCTTCGTTCATCGTTTGGCGTTTCATCTGCGTTCTGGCCGGGAGGCTGTAGATGTCGATGAAGCCGACGGCGGCGTTATGGTCGAACTGGTCTTCGGTTGAGTAGGTTGCGAGTTCGAAGTCGTAGAGGGAGTAGGGCGAACGACGGCCGGTCACCGTGGACGACCCTTTGTACAGCTTCACTCGGACATCGCCGGTGGTGTACCGCATGACGGAGTCGATGAAGGCATCGAGGTTCTCGCGAAGGCCCGTGTACCAGCGACCGTCGTATACGAGGTCGGAATAGGTCGGTGCGAGCTGCGTCTTGATGCGCTGCTGATCGCGTGAAAGGGTGGAGGTTTCCAGTGCCTTGAGAGCCTGGTACAGGACGATGGCGGCAGGAGTTTCGTAGACCTCGCGGGACTTGATGCCCACGAGGCGGTTTTCTAGGTGGTCGACTCTCCCGACACCGTGTGATCCGGCGAGGAGGTTGAGTTGTTCGATGAGCTTGACGAGCCCCATCTTTTCGCCGTTTAGAGCAACCGGGGTGCCTTGATCAAATGAGATCTCGACTTCTTCGGGCGCGTCGGGGGTTTGATCGGCGGGTTGGGTCCAAGAATAAGCGTCTTCCGGGGGTTCGAACCACGTGTCTTCAAGGTCTTCGCCTTCGACAGCTAGACCCCACATGTTGCGGTCGATAGAGTAGACGCGCTGGTCTTCGCCGACTTCGCGGAGTTCTAGTCCCGCACGGTTGGCGAATTCTTTCTCTTCGTCGCGTGTCATCTCCCATTCGCGAGCGGGTGCGATGATACGTAGGGGTTCGCCGTGGGCTGCGAGGGTCTTGATGCCAGCGTCGAATCGGACTTGGTCATTGCCCTTCCCGGTGCACCCATGGGCGACCGCAACGGCTCCGACTTGACGTGCCGCTTCAACGAGCTTCTTTGCCATCAGAGGACGTCCGAAGGCGGTTGAGAGAGGATACGTGTCCTCGTACATTGCGCCGGCTTTGAGGCCGGGGACAATAAAGTCGGACGCGAACTCGTCCTTGGCGTCCCACACGAGGGATTGGATGGCTCCCGCAGATGCAGCGCGTTCTCGGACGCCTTCGAGCTCGGGCCCGCCGCCGATGTCGACGGTTAGGGTGACGACGTCGAGGTCGTAGTTTTCACGGATCCAGACGATGGAGATGGTGGAGTCCATCCCGCCGCTGTAAGCGAGAACGCACTTGTCTCTGGCCATTGTTTTCGGTTTCCTGATGAGCTGATTGGGACTAGGTTCAATCGTAAAACGATACGGCGTAACGGCGGCCCCGCACATCCGCTCCGGCACCCTTCCCCGGCGACGTGAGGGTGAGTTTGATGGTTTAGATAGTCGTTTCCGGATTCGGGTGTTGGTGGATAATGGTGTTATGAGTGCACCAGTGCGACGCTTGACTGTTCGGTATTTCCAACGAGCGAAGGCTCGGGGCGAGTTGATTCCGATGGTTACGGCGTACGACTACAACCAAGCCCTGTTGGTCGACGCGGCCGGGATTCCCTCGATCTTGGTGGGTGACAGTCTGGGGAATGTGGTGCTCGGGTACGACTCGACGGTCCCGGTGACTGTGGATGACATGGTTCGGGCTACGGCGGCGGTTACGCGCGGGGCAAAACGGGCGTTTGTGGTGGCAGATATGCCGTTTGGGAGCTATCAGTCAGACATCCCGACTGCGGTGCGGAATGCGGTGCGGCTGATGAAGGAGGGAGGCGCACAGTCGGTGAAGCTCGAGGGTGGCAAGGATGTCGAGAAGACGATCAGTGCGATCGTATCGGCGGGGATACCGGTCATGGGCCATGTGGGATTCACCCCGCAGTCGATCCACTCCTTCGGGGGATATCGTGTGCAAGGCAGGGGCGAGAACGCGCAGCGAGTGATCGAAGATGCGCTGGCGGTAGAACGTGCGGGCGCGTTTTCAGTGGTTCTGGAGTTGATGCCGGCAGATCTGTCCAAAGAGATATCGGAGCAATTAAGCATTCCCACGATCGGGATCGGCGCCGGTCCCCACTGCGATGGACAGGTGCAAGTGCTACACGACATGCTGGGCTTGGACCCGACGTTCCGACCGCGACACGCAGGGCACTACGGAGATCTGGCGGGAGTGATCGTGGACGCAGTGAAGCGCTATGTGGCGGATGTTGGAGAGGGAGAGTTTCCAGGCGAGGCGGAGTCGCATTATTCGCGGACGAGCTGACCGCAGGTCGCTGGATTTAACGGCGCGATACGATATCGAGAGACTAAACCCAATCGCCATCCACAGGAGACCACACCATGATCTACGAACTACGCATCTACGAATGCTTCGCCGGGAAGTTGCCGAATCTCAACGACCGCTTCAGGAACCACACGATGGAGCTTTTTGAGAAGCACGGCATCAAAAACATCGGCTACTGGACGCATGATGTTGGTCCCAACAGCAACGAGCTAGTCTACCTAGTCGCCTTCGAAGATCACAACCAGCGAGCCGAAGCTTGGGCCAGTTTCCGCGCCGATCCCGAGTGGCAAAAGGTTTTCGAAGAATCGCACCGAGATGGGATCATCGTGAAGAATGTGGAGAACCGCCTACTCGCACCGACGGATTATTCGCCGATGCAATGAGCTGCGAACCACTTATTTCAGAGGCAGGTTGAGAGCGGTTAGCCATGGCCTGAATCGCTTTGGCAGAGTCTCAACATCTGACGCCCAAGTACCAGGTACTTGGCGTATATCGGGATCGGTCTGCCCGTAGTTCATCGGGATGGTTAACAATCGCACCTGAAATCATGTAAGATCGCAATATGGCGGTAGGTAATCCTTCATTAGAAGAGCGCGTAAGTAAGCTGGAAGGCACTTACGAACAGGTTGACACGCGTCTGAGCGACTTGACCGAATCGGTTAACGGATTGCGGTCTGATATGAACTCCAAGTTCAACACATTGATCGTGATTGTGGCGATGGTGGGGACGGCGGTGGCAGGGGCGATCGTGACGCTGGCGTTGGCCTCGTAACGCCTCTCAACGGCCAAATCGGCGGGCATCAATACCCCCCAACCTTGTCACACTCATAAACAAACCGCTCCCCTGCAAGAAACCGCCGCAGATTCTCCTTAAACACTTCCCGCCTGCCGATATACATATCCGGCACCAACGCCGATGCATGTGGCGAGAAGATCACATTCGGCGTGTCCCAAAGCAGACTGTCAGGCTCGGGCGGCTCAGGTTCCATCGCATCTAGCCCGGCTCCCGCCAACTCGCCGTTGCGGATGGCTTGACACATCGCGGTTTCGTCGACGATGCCGCCTCGGGAGATGACGATGATGTGCGCGGTTGGCTTCATGAGCGCTATCCGACGGCGATCGATGGAGTTCATCGATTCTTCGGTGTACGGACAGGCGACTACCAACCAGTCGGACATGGCGATGAGATCGTCCAGCTTGTCGAGGCCCCAGACCTCTGCAACGTGTTCGGATGGCCGGGGGAATTTGTCGACGGCATAGACCTTCATGTCGAATCCAGAGGCGCGTTTCGCCACTCGTCGCCCGATGTTTCCAAAGCCATAGATGCCTAGGACTGCCCCTTCGAGTTCGATCTGCCGCCAACCGTAGTCTTGCGGTCGCCATTCGCGGCCCATCTGTTGAGGGAGCATCTCCGGCAGGCGTTGCGCCAATGAGGTGATGAGAGCGAAGACGTGGGTCGCCATGGGGCTGACGTGGGATTCGCGCGAGTTTGTGACGGGAATATCGGACTCGACGAGTTCGGGGATCTTCATGATGCCGTCGATACCAGTTCCGGCGCAGTGTATCCACTTGAGGTTCTTAGCGGCGAGGAAGACCTTGCGCGTGGGCCATCCGCAATAAGCATCGGCGTCTTCGATGGCAATAAGCTGGTCTTCCTCGGTTTCGCACCAGACGAAGTTGATGTCGGGGAATGTGTCCTCTAGGTCACGAATAACGACGTCATCGCGTTCGCCGGGACCGACGCCGCCGGGCATGGGGGTCACGAGTACTTTCATGGTGGGGTCCTTTGGTCGGGGACGCACTGGTAGGTAATTTAGCACTTACGGTGAACGCGCATCCACGGCGAGCGTCGCTTCGCTTGTTCGCATCCCCTTACGCTTTGCGAAAGGGACGTGCGCCCTTACATCCGAAACCGAAGCAACTACCCAGATTCGTGATAGCCTGACTGCGTTGTTAAGGAACTCTCAGCAAACCATGAAGGAAAGAGACACATGCAAGGCTCGGTACTGAGCGCCCGCGGCGAAAGCAACCTCATCCTCGGAGACGACGGTGTCCGCTACACCTTCACTTCTGACGAATGGCGTGGCGATACCGCTCCCGAAGTCGGCACCAGAGTCGACTTCGAGGTCCGCGGCTCCGACGCGGTAGATGTCTACCCGATCCCGGACTCAGCGCCTCAGCACGTCACGGCCACAGCCGGCGCAACCGCGCCTAAGACGACGACCAAACCGTCGCGCAACCCTTGGCTCCTGATCGGCGGCGTAGCGGCCGTCGTGCTGGTGATCATCGCCGCATCATTCGCACTCGGACTATTCTCCTCCTCCAGCCCGCCCATCGGCAAGGAGATCGCACGACACAATCACGAGGGAAAGGTCTACGTTCTGGTGGAGTACGGGGACGAGTTGGCGATATTCACCGCCTCGGGCGTACCCGTGACACAGCGAAGAACCGCCGACGATGTCCTGCGATCATACGCCTGGCGACAGGCGCTGAGCGACTTCGACGCCAGCAAACTGGTCCAAATCTCGCGCAGAGTGGATACGATCGACGACAGTGTCTCAGGCGTGCGAAGCCTCTCCAACGATGTCGTCGACGTCTTCGACGAACTCGACGATCTGGAAGCCGACATCCCCTTCTTCGGTAGCGTCTCAGCAATGGACGTGATCGCAGAATCCTTCGCCGGTGTGGGCGAGGCGGAGAGCGTCATACGATCTTTAGACTCCGAGTTGAACGACTTGGGCGACAACGCCGCCGCACTCTCCAACGCCGCAAATCGAATACCTAACCTGAACCTGACCTCGGTATCCGGCGACGAGATGGATCGGCTGTTCGGCGGCGCGGCATCAGCCGCAGACGATCTTGCAAGCACTACTCGATCTATCGAAGAGGGCGTGTCCGACGCCAGACAGCCCGTCGCGAGGTTGGAAAGCGCGCTGAGATCGGCCTCTGACACCCCGATCATCGGAAGCGCCATCAGAGATTCCGCTCGCACCGTCGGACGCTTCGAATCCCAACTCTCTGACCTCTCAGACGTGCTGGAGGGCTTCGAGGCGGATCTCGCTGAAGCGGCAGACGATATGAAAACCGCAATCGCATCCGCCGATAACATCCAAAAAGCCGACATCGAACGATGGCTGGAAGCCCCCTACGACACGCAGTGGCCGCCCGAGGACCCCGAGAGACGATCCGACAGAGTAGCAGATCCAGCCATCAGCCAACCTCCCACCTCAACCACATCTCCCATCGAGATCGTTGAGATAGAAACGATCAAAGAAGTCCCAGTAACAGTGCTGGTGGAAAAGGAAGTGACGGTAGAGGTCGAAAAGGTTGTGGAAAAAGAAGCCCCAGCGACAGTTCTGGTGGAGAGGGAGGTAATCGTCGAGGTGGAGAAGGTCGTGGAAGTCCAGGCAACAGTGCTGGTTGAGGTTGCGAAGGAAGTGACGATCACATCTGTTGCGCCAAACCCAACACCAACACCTGAGCCGACTGCAACGGCTGAACCAACACCAACACCTGAACCATCGCCGACACCCGAACCGACCACCGCCCAATCCACCAACGACCACCAAGGCCGCATCGCGTTCGTTTCCGACCGCGATGGGGATCAAGAGATCTATGTGATGAACGCGGACGGCACCGGCGTCGTCCAGCTCACCGACAACTTTGCACAGGTCGAGGATCCTGCCTGGTCGCCGGACGGCCGAAGAATCGCATTCAGTTCGAACCGCGACAGTGCTCATGGGAACTCCTATGAGATCGACCATGAGATCTACGTGATGAACGCGGACGGCACGGGTGTCGTGCAGCTCACCGACAACTCGGACGGGGACGGGCGGCCTGCCTGGTCGCCGGACGGGCGAAGAATCGCGTTCAATTCGAACCGCGACGGGGACAGGGAGATCTACGTGATGAACGCGGACGGCAGGAGTGTCGTGCAGCTAACCGACAACTCGGGCTTTGCAGGGTCCGGAACCTGGTCGCCGGCAGGGTCCGGAACCTGGTCGCCGGACGGGCGGCGCATCGCGTTCTTTTCAGACCGCGACGGGGACACGGAGATCTACGTGATGAACGCGGATGGCACCGGCGTCGTGCAGATCACCCACAACTCGGACGCGGACGCGGCCCCTGCCTGGTCGCCGGACGGGCGGCGCATCGCGTTCGTTTCCGACCGCGACGGGGACTGGGAGATCTACGTGATGAACGCGGACGGCACGGGCGTCGTGCAGCTCACCCACAACTCGGACCGGGACGTGCGCCCTGCCTGGTCGCCGGCTTCGCGCTGAGTGGCGTTGCCCGCAGATAACACCTCGGTTGAAACAGTCCACCCCACGCAACGCCAGAATGACGGCTATCAGCGTCGTTTCGCGCGTTCTCGGGCGCGCATCCACTCGTCGTGCGGCGGTACAGGTTCGCCGATGACATAAAGGAAGAAGTAGCAACCAGTGTCGCCTAGGAATTTGAACTGCTTCTTCAAGTCTTTGGCGACGTCATAGAAGTCGCCGTGGAATCGGAGGTAAGAGCGGAAGTCGCCGTGTTCCGCGTCGAGATCGATGATCCGCTGTGCGTTGTAAGCGATGGCGGCGAGTTTGCGTCGGTTGCGGATTACGCGTCTGTCTTGGGCTAATTCGTCTAGCTCTTCGTCGGTCAGTGATGCAACGCGACCGATTTGGAAGCCATGAAAGGCGTCGTTGGTGTCAGGCCATTTAGCGTTGACGACTTGCCACGACATCCCGCTTTGGAAGACAGCCTTGGACATCACTTCGAGATAATCGTCAAGCGATTCGACCTGGACTTGGGGAGGTGCGCCTTTTTCTTCGGGCATGGGGAAGGATCTTTCTAGGCGATATACGAGCAGTACGGAGCGTCGTAGGATGGGGCTATCAGTTTACTTTTAGGTAGGAGCGCATAAAATGCTTGTTGCGTTCAACGAGGACACCTACAGACCTAAACGGAGCGACTCCTTCACCATGCCGAATATCAATAGACTGAAAGCGCTGTCAGGGCAATCCGCAATTGTCGGCGTTGCAGAATCCGATCAGATTGGGAATGTGCCAGATAAGTCTCCGTTAGCGCATCACGCCGAGGCAGCGATCAACGCTCTGGACGATGCGGGGCTGTCGCTTTCGGACGTCGATGGGTTGTTGACGGCGGGTTGGTCGACGTTGGACGTTGCGGAGTATCTGGGGATACAGCCGAGGTTTACCGACAGCACATCGGTTGGCGGGTCATCGTTCGTGATCCACATCGCCCATGCGATTGCGGCGATACAGGCGGGTTACTGCGAGGTCGCACTGATCACGCACGGCCAAGCGGGGCGGAATGACCGCTCCCCTGCTCCTCCGAATCTTGGAACGCCGCAGAACCAGTATGAGCGTCCGTATGGAATCATAGGCCCACCAGTTTCCTATGCGATGGCGGCACGTCGATACATGCATCAATATGGCGAGGACCGAACGCGGGAGGCGATGGCAAACATCTCGGTGGCGACGCGGAAGTGGGCGAACATGAACGACAAGGCGTACTTCTACGACCGACCAGCAACATTTGACGACTACCACGAGTCGCGCTGGATCGTGTGGCCGTTCCATCTGCTGGACTGCTGTCTCGTTACCGATGCGGGTGCGGCAATCGTGGTGACGACTGCCGAACGTGCGAAGGACTGCGCGAAAGGCGGAGTTAAGGTGCTCGGAGCCGCTGAGGGTCACGATCACTCGATGATCTCGCAGATGCCCGATCTCACCAGCGCGTTCGGCCGCAACACCGGCAAGCAGGCGCTCGATATGGCCGGCGTCTCCCATTCCGACCTCGACCTCATGATGATCTACGACTCCTTCACGTACACCGTGCTGGTGTCATTGGAGAATCTCGGATTCTGTGGCCCCGGTGAAGGTCCGGACCTGGTGGCGAACCAGCGGACCGCGCCAGGTGGCGACTTCCCAGTGAACACTTCAGGCGGCGGGTTGTCATACACACACCCGGGTATGTACGGAATATTCACCGTCGTGGAGGCAGTCCGGCAACTGCGCGGCGAAACCGGAGAGAGACAGTTGGATGACTGCGACTTGGCGATCGCGCATGGCACCGGAGGATATCTATCTTCGACGGGCACAGTGATTTTGGCCGCGCCGTAGACAAGAGACCGGCAACCGAACCCGGAACAATCAAACCACAGTAGAGAAAAGAACGAAGGAACCAAACCATGACCACCGACGCGCCCGCAAGACTCGAACCAGTTTCGCAGCCAGAATCCGACCAATACTGGGAAGGCGCACGAAACGGGGAACTATGGATCCAACGCGACAAGGCCACGGGTGAGTATCAGTTCTATCCCCGTGCGTTCAGTGTGGCTACGCCCGGTGGCGAGGTTGAATGGGTGAAAGCGTCGGGGAATGCCACGCTCCACACATTCGGGATAGTCCACATTCCGCCGCACGCTTCATTCGCAGGCGAAGTTCCGTATATCACCGCGATTGTCGAACTGGAAGAGGGTCCGAAAATGGCCGCCAACATTGTGGGCGTTGAACCTGACCCGGAAAATCTGACGATCGGAATGCCGCTCAAGGTGGAGTTCACCAAAATCAGCGAAGACTACACGCTACCGAACTTCACCCCGGCTTGAGATCGAGTCTCGTTAACGTAGGGTTCAGAGGAGGTCGACGAACATGAACAACCCGATTCAGGTCTTTGACAGTCGAGAGTTCGACGCCGGCTCAGTCGAGGAGGCGGTACGCGACAAGTACACGTGGGTAGCCGAAAAAGGCGTGGCCGCAGGATCGACGGGTTGCTGTGATGATGATCAATTGTCAGACGCCGATTGCAGCTTCGAAAACGACACCGTCGTCGACGCGCTCTACAGCCAAGACGAGTTGGCGAATTTGACGCCCGAGGCGATGGCTGCGTCGGCTGGTTGCGGGAACCCGATTGGCCTGTCTGATGCAAACGCCGGTGAGACGGTGTTGGACCTAGGCAGCGGAGGCGGGATTGACTGTTTTCTGGCGGCAGAACGTGTCGGCGAGACCGGCGAGGTTATCGGAATCGACATGACGCACGCGATGATCGATCTAGCGCGGCAGAACGCCAAAAAGCTCAAGGTGGATAACGTGGTATTCAAGCTAGGCAAAATCGAAGCAATACCGCAACTCGATGATTCGGTCGATCTGGTCATTTCGAACTGTGTGATTGCGTTGTCGCCGGACAAGGATCGTGTGTTCGACGAGATATACCGCGTATTGAAACCCGGAGGTCGATTCGTGGTGTCAGATATGGTCGTGACGGAAGAATTGCCCGAGGAAGTGCGTTGTTCGGCGGCGGAATGGGTCAGTTGCGTAGGTGGTGCCGATCTATTGTCACGCTATCTGAACCGAATGGATCACTCAGGCTTCGCAGACGTCGAGGTGTTGTCGAACGTGCCGATGCGCTCCAGCCCAGATGGGAACGGTTGGGAAGAGCATGTACGGAGCGTGACAGTGCGTGGTTGGAAGGGCCGTTAAGCGCCGGCAACGGGGAATTTCCCAATTTAGTCCGTCATTTGCCGTCGATAGTGCGGCGGTGTCGTTTCGTCTTGAACGACCGTAAACGGACGTGATTAAAGGGTGATAAACTGCGCTCACTGGAATGATTCCAGTGTTCAAATGTCATCGCACAAGGAGGAATGTGATGAACAATGTCATGTCGAGATTGGGTTCGCTTGAGCTCATAACCATCATCTTTTGGATGGTGTTCTGGGTAGCGAACGGATTGGCAAAACTCATTCCAGGCGTGCATATCGGAATCAAATTCGCTCCCAAGGGCGATATGAACCCGTTTGCCGGGACGTTGGACAAGATGGGCTGGGGCACCGGTTTAGGTGACTTCGCCTTTTACTTCACCGGCGTGGTCGAGCTTCTGCTCGGAATCGTGTTCCTGTGGGCGTTGATCCAATTCATCATGGGTAGCAGCGCGAGGCGTTCGTGGATATTCTTCGGACTGTTCTTCAGCGCACTCATCTTCACCGTGTTCACGTTCGCGAACGTCGTCACGGCGGCTCGCCCGACTCCGTTGATCTGGCACACGATGTACTTCGGCATCGTAGGAGTGTCCTGGCTCGTAATGGTCGGACAAGGCATTTACGACCAGATAGCGTCCAGCGACGAATAACGACAGATCAATCTAGCGAGACCTGACAACCGACCAGGGTGCCAGGTCCACGTGAATCAAAACCCCTCCCTCGGCTTGACCGAGGGAGGGGAATACGCTCAGCGTAAGTCGTGCAGGAGTTTTCCTAACGACTCATGCTGGAGTTGTGCGGGTTGAACTTCGCGGCTTGCATCGTCACCCGTTGGGCGTGTTGCTTCTTGCGCTCTTCCATGCTGTCGTTGACCATATCGATGCCTTGGCGGACCTGCATGAGGGTCTGAGAGAGTCGCTCTTCGAGCCTCATCAGCATTCGTCGTGAGTACTCGTCTGTCTCGTTGGTCTGTCGGTGTGAGCGCTCTTCAGAGTTTTCGACGATAGTGTTTGCTTCACGCTTTGCGCGGATGAGCAGCTTTTCGGCCTCTTCATCGGCTTCCCGGATGATGCGCTTGGCCTCTTCCTTCGATGCGTTGACGACCGAAGTCTGATCAATGGTCTCCATCGCCTTCTTGCGGGCTTGGGCGAGGATGATGTCGCGCTCTTCCTCTGCCCGTTGCCGAAGTTCCTCGGCCTCGCGCATAGCGTCGCCGCGTGCGTTGACCATGAACTCTTCGGCGTCGCTCAGCATCTGGTCGCGCTTGGTGACGATCTGGTCGGACAGCGAAGTGACCTTCGGAAGCTCTCGTTTGAGTTCCTCGATCAACCCGATGGTTTCGTCGGATCGGACGAGACTGCGTCCGGTGGCACGGACTCGGTTCTCTTCGACCGAGTTGGCGATGCGGGAGAGGAGTTCGTATATGACCGGCTGAGCGGAAACGAACTCGCTACTCTCAGAGTTGTAGCTGACGCGGGTTTCAAGGGCCATTTTTTTCTCCTTGTGCTCGAGTTCGACGAACCGTTCGCACTGTTTGTTTGGTTGCTTGTTTTGTTGGGTGGCGGTTAGGCGGGTGTTGTATTCGGAAATCGGTGTGTCATCAGGAAGGGGCAAGTTTGGCGTTTGTGGGTTCGATAACGTTTTTTGGAACGAGGCTGGAGATTTCCCCGCCGAGAGCGGCGATCTCTTTGACTCTGGAGGAACTCACGTATTGGTTCTCGATCGAGGAGAACAAGCAGACGGTCTCAATGTCGTGCACGAGATGCCGATTCATGAGTGCCATCGCGCTCTCGTATTCGTAGTCACTCGTGATTCTAAGCCCACGGACTATCGCTTTTGCACCGATTGAGCGCGCGAAGTTGACAGTTAAGCCGGAGAACGAAGTGACCTCTACGTTGTCGGCACCAGCGACCGCCTCACGGAACATTTCGATGCGATCCTCGACGTTGAAGGTCACGTTCTTTTGCGATCCTTCGTAAACGGCAACGATAAGCGACTCGAAAATGGCCGCGGCGCGGCGTACGACGTCGGTGTGCCCGTTGGTCACCGGGTCGAATGTGCCGGGGTAAATGGCTGTGATTGCGCTCATGTGGATCGAGATGCTGCGTTTGGGATCTGGTAGATGGTTATCGTGGAGTCGCCGTATCTTTTTCGATTTATCGCTGTGGTTCCGGATATGTTGTCGGGCAGGGGGTTGCGTGTGGCGTGTTCGGCGATGATCCAAGCGTCGGGCTTGAGGAGTTGATGTTCTTGTAGTCCGTCGATCAGTTGTTCCCAAGGGTCTATGTCATAGGGCGGGTCGGCGAAGACGATGTCGTATCGGTTGCCCGCGAGCTTGGGAAGGATCTTGGTGGCGTCTGATCTGTAGGCGGTTCCACGGGATTCGAGGTTCCGTTTTTGGATTTCGGCTTTGATGTCGGCTGCTCTTCGGCTATCGATTTCTACGAAGTCGACGTGAAGGGCACCGTGTTCGAGGAGATCGAAACCAACTGCGCCGGTGCCGGCGAATAGTTCGAGGACGTTCATCCCTTCTGCGCCGTTTGGTCCGAGCATGGAGATGAGCGCGGATCGAGTCCTTGACGATGTCGGCCTTAATCCGTGTCGTTGCCTACGTGGATTCCTGTTGCTGTATCTCACTCCTTTTGATCATTGCGAGCGCGGTGTTGCCGTAGCACGGTCACTGGTTGTGAGTGCGTTGCTTACGATTATGCGGAATCGGATTATGTGTCTTTCAACGACGCGCGATGCGATTAGTGGCGTTTCTTGAGACGGCGAGGAAGCAGGGGTTCGGTCTGTAAGATTGATTCAGTTGCCATTCGCTCGATTGTTTGGAAAGGTCGGAATTGAGCCAGTCGTCGGGAAATCTGGAGGTAACCCCTGAAACCGAGGATGCTTCGCGGTACTCACGGTTGGAACTTGATCGTCTGCGGAAGGTCGAGCAGCTTCGCGAACTCGGTGTAGATCCTTTTCCGCCGCGTATCGAACGGAGTCATTCGATAGCGGATGCCGTCGCGCTGTTTGAGGAGTGCGAGGCTACGGTTGAAGGCGATGGGGGCGGCGATCATGTTCGGACTGAAGCCGTGGATGTTGCCGGTCGAGTTATGGCACGGCGTGGAATGGGCAAAATGTCGTTCCTCGATGTGCGGGATGGGAGCGGTCAGGTCCAGGTTCAAGCTCGGGCCGATGTGTTGGACGAAGAGTTCGAGCTACTTGGAATGTTGGATATCGGGGATTTCGTGTCGGTCTCAGGTCCGGTGATGCGGACTCGGCGAGGGCAGATCTCGGTTGAGGCCCATTCATTCGGCATCATCTCGAAGTCGATGCGACCGTTGCCGGAGAAGTGGCACGGCCTGCAAGACGCGGAGACGCGGGTGCGGCAGCGATATCTCGATCTGCTGTCGAACGAGCGTATGGCTCGCAACGCTAAGGCACGATCCAAGGTGGCGTCTGCGGTTCGTCGGTTCATGGAGGATCGAGGATTTATCGAGGTCGAGACACCGATTCTGGTTCCGGTCGCTGCAGGCGGATTTGCGGAGCCGTTCGAGACCTATCACAACGCTCTAGGACGTGGGCTTTATCTGCGGATTGCGACTGAGCTTTATCTGAAGCAGCTGGTCGTGGGTGGATTGGACAAGGTCTTCGAGGTTGGCAAGATCTTCCGGAATGAGGGGATCGATGCGGACCACAACCCTGAGTTCACCACAATGGAGAGCTACGAGGCGTACGCTGACTACAACGATGTGATGCGGATGACGGAGGATTTGGTGGCGTATGTCGCGATGCAGGTGAACGGGACGACTGTGGTGCCGGTGCCGGAAGGTGATGAGGGCGAGACGATCGACTTGGCTCCGCCTTGGCCGCGGGTTGATTTGCGTCAGGCGATCATTGGTTCATCGGGCATCGATTTTCTCTCATGTCCGACACGGGATTCTCTGGCGGCCGCGATGGCCGAGAGAGAGATGCACGTCGAGGCGAATTCGACATGGCAGCAGTTGTTGGACAAGGTCATCTCGGCGTCGGTGGAGCCGACCCTGATCGCCCCAACATTCTTGGTGGACTATCCGTTGGCGATGTCGCCGCTGGCGAAGAAGAAGCCTGGGTTTGACGATGTCGTGGAGAGGTTCGAGGCGTTTGTGCTGGGCCGGGAACTCGCCAATGCGTTCACGGAGTTAAACGATCCGGTGGATCAACGCGAACGTTTCGAGGAGCAGGAACGATTGCGAGCGGAGTTCGACGACGTCGAAGCGGATCGGTTGGACGAGTCGTTTTTGTTGGCAGTTGAGCATGGCTTGCCACCTACCGGCGGTTTGGGTATCGGGATAGATCGGTTGGCGATGCTTGTTACCGGCGAGAGTTCGATACGAGAAGTGACGCTGTTTCCGCAGTTGAGATCTTGAGGGCTATTAGCGATGTTGGATCTGCGCAGGATAGTTAACGATACCGACGCGGTTCGTGCCGGACTTGCCAAGCGGGGTGAGGATGATGTGCCGGTCGATGAGATCTTGGGGCTGGATGTTCGCCGTCGGGAGTTGATCCAAGAGACTGATTCGGCTCGGCATTTTCGGAATGAGGTTTCGAGGCGGATCGGCGAGGAAAAGAGACGGCCTACGGATGAAGAGATCCAGCAGATGCGGGCGACGGGCGACCGGATTTCGGAGCTCGAGGGTGAGGCGCGGAATGTGGAGGGACGACTTCGGGAATTGATGCTCGGGTTGCCGAACCTGCCGCTAGATGAGGTCCCGGAGGGTTTGGACGAGAGTTGCAATGTCGTCGTGAGGACGGACGATCCACCCGCGCCTCGTGACTGGGAGACTCCGCATTGGGAGATCGGCGAGAATCTAGGGATCATCGACATGGAGGGAGCGGCAAACATCTCTGGCAGCCGTTTCTACATGCTGAGGGGACAGGGCGCTAGGTTGCACCGCGCGCTCGTCGGTTGGCTGATCGACACATTGGTGGATGAGTTTGGTTACGAGGAGACTAACCCGCCGTATCTGGTCAGGGAGGAGACGTTGGTCGGATCGGGCAATCTGCCAAAGTTCGCGGATGATCTGTATCGGGACGATGACGCCGGGTTGTGGATGATTCCGACATCTGAGGTCTCGTTGAATGCGATGTTCCAGGGCAACATCATCAACGACGAGTTGCCGTTGAAGTACTGTGCACACACGCCGTGTTTTCGTAAAGAGCATGCGGCGGCGGGTCGGGACGTCCGAGGGATGAAGAGGGTGAAGCAGTTCGAGAAGGTCGAGATGTTCCGTTTCGTGGAGCCTGAGGATTCGGAGCAGGCGTTGCAGGAGATGATCGAGATTTCGATGGAGCTGTGTCGGCGTCTTGGATTTACCACCCGGTTGCTGCAGCTATGCGCCGGAGATATCGCGTTCCAGTCGGCGAAAACCTATGACATCGAGGTCTGGTCACCAGGCGCTCAGGAGTGGTTGGAGATCAGCTCATTGTCGACCTGCACCGATTTTCAGGCGAGGCGAAACAACACCCGATACCGGCCCAAAGACGGCCGTGGCACGCGTTTCCCGCACACCCTGAACGGGTCGGCGCTAGGCATGCCCCGGACATTCATCACCGTGCTGGAGAACGGTTTGCAGGCGGATGGAAGCGTAGTTTTGCCGGAGGTTCTGTGGGGTCGGATGGGTAGTGAGAGGATTGAATCTGGTTGACAATTAAAAGTCGGTAACTTAACTGGATTTTTATGAGCATGGTTAGAAAGTTCGATCCGAAGGAACTCGATGCCGCCGGTCGAGTGTTGGCGAATGTGCCGAACGAGGGGGAGGACGACAGCGAGTGGATTGAGGCGTTTGAACTCGTGAGCGGTTGGCGAGCAGTGCATGCCGGACCATTGAGGACGTTTCGGAGAAACCTAGGAAGGCGCGTCGGTCGTCGCGGGATCGTCGCCCAGCGATTGAAACGGATGCCGACTATCATATCTAAGCTGGAACGATTGCCCTGGTTGAAGTTGTCGAGGATGCAGGATGTCGGTGGGTGCCGGGCGATAGTGCCTTCAGCCGACGATGCGTTTCGCCTGGCAGGTGGCCTTGCCGACAGCAAAATCAGGCATGAACGCCTCGACTACAAGAATTACATCGATGATCCTAGGCGATCCGGGTATCGCGGTTTGCATCTGGTCTACGGTTACGCAAGTGAATCCAGACCAGAATTACGTGGTCTGAAGACTGAGCTTCAGATCAGGTCTCAGCTTCAACATCAATGGGCCACAGCAGTCGAAACAGTCGGGACGTTTATTGGCGATGAGCTTAAATCCAGTCAGGGGAATGAGACATGGCTGCGTTTCTTCGCTCTGATGAGTTCTGTGATTGCGCAACGAGAGCATGCGCCTTTAGTCCCAGGATCCCCGGAGGATCACAGCTCACTCGTCGCCGAGATAAAAGAGTGCGCCGGGCAGTCAGGCATCCTGGAACGGTTGACGACATTTGAATCGGCAACTCATCTGGTTACGGATTTCCCGAGTTTCAGAGACCGATTGATTGTCATGCGCTTAGATCTCCGAAACAATCGCGTTGAGGGCATGGCATTCAAAGACCACGAGACTGAACGCGCAACGGCTACGTATGCCGAAGAGGAGCTGTCGCACCGCGACGATCCAAGAATTGCGGTCGTAATGGTGTCCGCAAAATCTGTCCAGACGCTTCGACGAGCCTATCCTAACTTCTTCGCGGATTTAACGGGGTTCCGGAAGTTGGTGAGCGAGACTATCTCTTAGAGCTGGTCGACGCTGTTCGGCGTTGCTCCGCGAGTCGTTCTTTGCGACGTTGTTGTCGCTTGGTAATTTTCTGCATGACTCGCTCGAAATACTCCGAAGGGGTTTCTTCCGATTGGGTTTTACGGGATGCCGTCGCCATGTCGCGGTTCCAAGGTTGCAACTTTGTGGGATGCTGTGAACTCGATTATCGCATGTTCGTGAGTGGATTGGTGCCTGAGACTGGGGGCGTCGGTTGTCAGATGGGTTCGCCATCGTCACGTAATGCCGACGTTGGGGTGCCCGCGTGTCGATCGGCGATGCGGTCTTTCAGAAAAGGCGCCAGCACTTCTGATGCGTTTTCCAAGGTGATGCTGACGACCTCGTCGTTTTCGTCGAAAAATGCCACAAGTCGTTCGGCGACGGGTTGTCCGTCACTCCCTGGGCGACCATTGCCAATGTCGAGGGTGTCGGTTTCAGGGTCGTAGCAGATTTTCAGCTTCATGGTCTTCCCCATTCCTTCAACTTCGTGCGGTCAAAGTAACGATTAAAGAGTTTGCCGTCTTCGAGGATTACCCTCAGCCATTTTCCGGTTTCTTCGATGTATCCGAAGTAGCTCAGTCGACCGTTGGCTTGCTCTTCGATGAAGTACGGATTGGCGACCACCCGTTCTATCCGTTGAACTCGTTCATGGCGGTTTCTACGCCTTGGGTGATGATGGTGGGGATGGCTTTGGCGGCGGCTTTGGTGGCGGTTTGGATGGCGGTGAAGTCTTCGTTGGCGGGGGTGCCTAGGACGTGGTCGATCTGGTCGTCGGCTCCTGTCGGTTTGCCGATGCCTATGCGGATGCGGGGGAAGCTGGTGTCGTTGAGGGTTTGGATGATGGATTTGAGGCCGTTGTGGCCGCCGTCGCCGCCGGATCGGCGGATGCGGATGCGGCCGGGGGCGAGGTTGATGTCGTCGGTGATGACGATTAGGCGAGTGGTTTGAGTTTGGAAGTGGTTCAGGAGGGACCGGGCGGCTGCGCCGGAGCGGTTTACGTAGGTCTTGGGGTAGGCGATGATGGCAGGTTGGCTTTCGATGGTTAGTTGGGCGATGCGGGAGGGGCCTTCGTCGCGGAGACGGGCGTTGTGTTGTTTGAGGAGGATGTCGGCGGCCCACCATCCGACGTTGTGACGGGTTTCGGCGTACTCGGGTCCGGGGTTGCCGATGGCTAGGATGATCCAGGGGTTTTGGGTCTTTTGAGTTGGTTTGCTTTCGGATTGGCGTTCACGGGCTTTCGGGTCGGCGAAGAGGCGTGTGAAGCGTTCGAAGGGACTGGGCTTACGCGTCATAGCAGCTGAGCCGGCTCTTGTTCGGTTGTTTCGGCGAGATCGGGGATTTGGCCTTGGAGGATCTGCTTGAACTGGTCTTCGTTCAGGACGGGTACGTTTAGGCGGTTGGCGCGGTCGAGTTTGGAGCCGGCGTCGGCGCCTGCTACCAGGTAGTCGGTGTTTTTGGATACGGAGCCGGTGGCTTTTGCTCCGAGAGCTTTGACGGCGTTGGCGGCTTCGGTTCGGGAGAAGGTTTCGAGTTTACCGGTGATGACGAAGGTCAGGCCTTTGATGGGGTGATCGGCGGCGGGTTCTGGGGAGTCGTCCTCGGTGTTGACGCCGAGTTCGATGAGGCGGTTTGCGAGGGCGATGTTGGGTTCGTGGTTGGCCCACTCGTGGATCGATCGGGCGAGGATGGGACCGATGCCTTCGATGGCGGTTAGTTGCTCTTCGTCTGCTGCTAGGAGATTTGGCAGGTTGCGGAATTCTCGGGAGAGGGTGTCGGCGATTTCGGATCCTATTCCGATGATTCCTAGGCCGAAGATGAGGCGAGGGAGAGGTTGTGATTTGGATTGTTCGATGGCATCGATGAGGTTTTGGGCGCGTTTTTCGCCCATTCGCTCCATTGCTAGGAGGTCGTCCATGCGGTCGCGGAGAGTGTAGATGTCGGCGATGTTGGAGACTAGGTTTTGTCGGGCGAGTTCTTTGGATAGTTTTTCTCCCAGACCTTCTATGTCTAGTGCAGGTCGGGATGCGAAGTGTTCGAGCAGGCGCTCGAATTGGGCAGGACAGGTTGAGTTGACGCAACGGATGTCAGCCATATCTTCATCGCGGACGACGGGTTCTTCGCAAGCTGGACAGTTGGGAGCGATGCGGTATGGCTGGGAGTCGGGTGGGCGTTGGTTGTCGGGAGCGGGGCCGACGACTTGCGGGATGACGTCGCCGGCGCGTTGGACGATTACGCGGTCGCCGGCGCGGATGTCTTTGCGGTTGATGTCTTCTTCGTTGTGGAGGGTTGCTTGTGAGACTGTTACGCCGCCGACTACGACGGGTTCGAGGACGGCGTAGGGGTTGATGGCACCGGTTCTGCCGACGTTGGTGCGGATTTCGAGGAGGTTGGTGATGGCCTGCTCGGCGGGGAATTTGTAGGCGGTGGCCCATCGGGGGTCGCGTCCGACTGCTCCGAGGCGGTCTTGCAGGGTGATGTCATCGATCTTGACGACTACGCCGTCGATGCCGAAGTCGAGGGTTGGTCGGATCTCGGCGACGGATTGGATGGCTTCGAGGGCTTGTTCGGGGGTTTGGACGCGTCGTGCCCAGTCGTTTGTTTTGCAGCCCCATCGTTTGAGGGATTGTAGGGTTTCGTATTGGGAGTTGGGGATCTCGCCGTTCTCCGCGTATCCGACTGAGTAGAAGAACATGTCGAGGGGGCGTTTTGCGGTCTCGGTGGAGTCGAGCTGTCGGAGGGAGCCGGATGCGGAGTTTCGGGGATTTACGTATTGAGGGAGTCCGGCGGCTTCGCGCTCTTCGTTGAGGCGATCGAATGCGGAGATGGGGTAGAAGACTTCGCCTCGGAGTTCGATGGTGCCGGGGATGTCGTCGCCGATGAGAGTGAGAGGGACGGCGTTGATGGTTCGGATGTTGTCGGTGATGTTCTCGCCTTGGGTTCCGTCGCCTCGGGTTGCGGCTTGGGTCAGGATGCCGTTGGTGTAGGTGATGGCGACGGCGAGTCCGTCGATTTTGAGTTCGAGCGTTAGGTCGGCGGATTCGATTTCGAGGTAGTCGAGTGCTCGCTGGTACCAGGCGTTGAAGGTTTCTTCGTTGGTGACGTTGCTGAGGCTGAGCATCGGTACCGGGTGGAAGACGGGTTCGAACTGGTCGGAAGGCGGCGCGCCTACGCGGAGAGTTGGAGAGTCTGGGGTTTTGAGGTCGGGGTTTTGTTGTTCTAGCGAATGGAGTTCTTGTAGGAGGTTGTCGTATTCGGCGTCGGATAGGGTGGGCTGGCTCAGGACGTAGTAGTCGTGGTTGGCGCGATTGAGTATTTCGCGGAGCTGCGCGGCGCGGGAATGGGGTGTTTGAGTGGTAGCCAAAATTCGACGTCGGGAGGTTAGGTTGTTTTACGGGAGATTCTATTTGGCTGATGAAGACGCGTTGAAACGTCCGGGGTTGCCGGACGGGGCGATGGGGATCGTCTTGCTGGTCGGTCTTTTTTTCTTTGGTTCAGGGTTTTGTCATGTGTTTTCTTGGTTTTCCCCTTCGTCCGGTTGGACGTCTTGCCGTTTGGCGGCCAACCCTTGGGGGCCGGGTTGTTTGCGAAGCTTCGCCGCGCCGTCGATCTAAAGATCGGTGGGATGCGCGGTCGAAATCTATTGTTTCTCCACAAAAAGTTCCAGCGCGGGCGACGTCGCCAGACCGTCGTCCCTGCCACGGAGTTTCATTATTGAGGTCCTCCGCGACCTTTGCTCGGTTCGTGCCCCTTGCTACGCTGTGGTCATCGCCCGCCCAACGAAACGGACATGACGTGGTGTCGGAAAAGACGAGGCATCGTCCGGCCCTTGGACGGTCATCCCCCTCGAGGG
>JAJEAU010000010.1 GCA_022824185.1 Dehalococcoidia bacterium | reverse complement strand
GAACTGGGCCTCCCACGCTTCGGCACACGCCCTCGCGGTCTTGCAACGGACTTCCGATCCGTTGAGGGACGCCACCAGAGGATGCAAAGACGCCGCGACTCGATACGGCTTGTGGCCGTATCTTTTATGTCGACTGTTGCCTTCATTTCCTCACGCTTTCTCCCTGTGACCGTTTGGGTCGGGGGTCTGCACACGTCTGCGCAGCACTGTGGTGCGGGCTGTAGGGCCCGCAGAACTGGTTCACTTGTTCTTTTTATAACAGGCGATACGACGGCGTCAAGTGTTTTATGGAAAATATTTTCTAAATTTGGGGGTGTTGGAGACGGAGGTGTTGGTTGGGCTAGTCCTTCTGGCCCCTCGTCCCCGCCCGCATGCCTCTGCGATCTCGCTTCGCTCGTTCGCGTCCCCTTTCGCTCCGAAAGGGGACGTGCGTGTCTACGCCTGTCTTGGTTTGGATTATGGTTTCGGCTATGGTGTGGAGGACGCCTTCAAGGTTGGTGGAGATTTGGTCGTTCCAAAAACGGATGACGGTGTAGCCGTTTTGGTTCAGGTGTTGAGTGCGGAGGGTGTCTGCGCGTCTCTGTTGGTCGTGTTGGCCGCCGTCCAGCTCGACGGCCAGTTTAGTCTTGGGGCAGACGAAGTCGATGATGTAGTTGTCGATCACGTATTGGCGGATGAATCGGTGACCGTGCAGGGTTCTGTTTTTGAGGTGTTGCCAGAGGATGTGCTCTGGATCGGTGGGATTGTTTCGCATGTGTCGGGCGAAGCGTTTCAATTGTTGTCTTTTGTGCGTCATGAAATCGATGATAGGGGCCGGAATGGGTTTCCTCAATGTGGATTGGCGAAAGTGCGGGGATGGGGAGCGCCCGTGAACACGCGCCTCGTATCCCCTCGGCCCCGCCCGCATGCCCCTGCGATCTCTGTTTTTGTATGTTTTGGGCTCGTTCGCGTCCCCTTTCGCTCCGAAAGGGGACGTTTGAGGGCTTGCTTGATTTATGGGGGTTTTGGTTGGCGGTCGGGGAAGTTGTGGTATAAATCCGTTCACGTGTCGGCGTTTTTGCCGTTTTTGTTGGTCGTGATTCGTCGTGATCGCTGGCGGGAATGTCGAGTTGCATCCTTCTAAGGAGGGGAACATGAAGATATTTGAGAGAAGACGGCGATGGGCAGCTCTCATCCTGTTGCCCGTCTTGCTGGCGGTGCCCTTAGTTATCGCCTGTGGCGAGACCGTGACTGAGACTGTCATCCAGACTGTCGTCGTTGAAAAAGAGGTCGTCGTCGAACGCGAGGGTGAGACCGTCGTCCAGACCGTTGTCGTCGAGAAAGAGGTCGAAGTCGAGGTCGAGGTTGTCCAGACCGTCGTCGTCGAGAAGGAAGTCCAGGTAGCGGGTGAAACCGTTGTCCAGACCGTCGTCGTCGAGCGCGAAGTTGTCGTCGAGAAGGAAGTCCAGACGGCGGGCGAAACAGTGGTTCAGACGGTCGTCGTTGAACGAGAAGTCGAAGTCGAGGTCCCAGTGGTCCAGACCGTCATCGTGGAAGTCGAAGCGATGGCACCATCTGGTGAACTCGTGACGGGTAATCCGCAAGGCACGATGATCATTGCCGAAGGTAGTGTTGGTGTGCCGGTCGGATATCCCGAACAGTGTGTCCCCGGTTGCGGTAACCAGAAGTTCCGCATGGGGGCGTATGAGACCCTCCTCTGGCTCGACTCCAGCGCGAACGCGGTTCCCAGAATTGCCACGGCATGGACGGTGGCGGACGACCAGACATGGGTCGACTTTGACATTCGTCGAGGCGTCCAGTTCCACGACGGTTACGGCGAGATGACAGCCGAAGACGTCGCATGGAGCTTCAACAACGCCAATCCGGCCACGAACCCCGACTCACGCCACGACCAAGCCGGCGACTTCCGAGCGATCGCGAAGGAGTTTGAGGTCATCGATCCCAGCAAGGTCCGCATGCACGTCAACCAATGGGCAGTCGGCGGATTGCGTCGCACCCTGAGTCCGTACTGGCAAAGCATGGGCATCCACAGCAAAAAGGTCTTTGAAGAGTTCGGTCCACAAGGAATGGTGGATGTCTTCGTCGGGACTGGACCGTTCGTTTTCGAGACATGGTCCTCCGATGACCGCGCCGTGCTGAACGCTCAGTCCGCGCACTGGCGTAGTGTTCCCGAGATGGCGCGCGTAGAGATTCTCGCAGTGCCTGAGGCGGCGGTACGTAAGACAATGCTTGAGACTGGCCAAGCGCATGCAGCGAACATCTCGTTGAAAGACATTCCAAGTCTTGTCGAACAGGGATTTGAGGCCCAAGAGGTTCGATCGAGCATGGCTGGCTTGTATTTCGGCGGCAACTATTGGCAGGAAACGCACTTCGTAGAAGGCACCCCGCTTGACCGCCCAGGTTATGACACGTCGTTGCCTTGGGTTGGCGAGTACGGAAACGACGCTTCAATGGACTCTGCTACGAAAGTCAGGACGGCGTTAGCCACGTCGATTGACCGAGAAGGCATCAACGCTGCGATCCTAGATGGATTGGGCACGGTGAACTACCTGACAAACCTATCCGTCAACTCCGACACGTGGGCACAAAACGCGGACGCACACGGTTGGGCGTATGACTTCAACCGAGAATCTGCAAAGCAGATGATGCAGGAAGCAGGTTGGGGCGACGGGTTCGAAGTAACGGTTTGGACAGGAGTAGGTACGAATCAAGAGATCGTTGAAGCGATCGCAGCTGAATGGCTGGCGACTCACAACATCAGCGTGAGTCTCGACCTTTCGCCTTATTCGGAACACCGACCGAACTTGGTGAACCTCTCGTTCAACCAAATACAGTTCAGGAACTGTGGCGATAGTTTTACAGCCCTTAGTGTCGACCTTCCCAAGTCGAACGAGTCGGTATCGCACAAAATCGGCGGCACGATCTGTGCTGGCAGCATCATGCCGAGATGGGATGAGATCTTCGACGAGATGTCGCAAGAACTCGACCGGCGACGTCGCGTCGAACTCGCGATTGAACACTACGACTACTCACGCGAAGTTTCGGTCAGCGTTGGTGTGGTAGAGCAGCCAAACTTCAACACGTTCGACCCAGCAAAGATTCAGCGTTGGCCGATCCCGCCGCAGATGTGTATCGGTGGATGTGGTTGGTTCAACCTTGAAGAAGTCGATTGGGTACCGTAGACCCTGCTGATTGAACCGAGACGCCGTGCCGTTGGGTATCGGCGTCTCGCAAGTATGTATCCTCGCCACCTGTTTGACGGGTTGGCGGGGGTGCATGCGACCCTCTCGTTTACACGATGCGTAGTTTCCTCGCACGCCGCGTCCTTTACGGCATCATCGCAATCCTTGGCGCACTCCTCGTCATCTTCGTCCTTTCGCGCCTATCTGGCGATCCATTGGACCTTTATCTAGACGAGTACGGTGGTGCTTTGGCTGAGGAGACGCGGGAGAAGTTCAGGAAAGAACTTGCACTCGACCAGCCCGTCGTGTTTCAGTACGTCATCTGGGTGGGCCGATATCTCCGTGGTCAATACGGTGACAGCCTGATTCACCAGAGGCCGGTCATCACAGTCGTTCAAGAACGGTTCTGGACATCGATTCAGTTGGGCGTTATCGCGTGGACGTTCGGGACGTTGATGGGAGTGCCGCTGGGCATAGTTTCTGCTGTGCAACGCGGTCGGTTGCTCGACTATGTCGCTCGGGGGGTTGCTCTGATCGGGCAGGCTGCGCCGGTTTTTTGGGTCGGCATTATGGCGATCTTGATCTTTTCCGGCGAGCTTGAGTGGTTGCCGTCGGGCACGCGGGGCGATGGTTTTGCCGTCAGGAACTACATTTTGCCGTCGATAGTCCTCGGATGGCTTCCCGCGGCTGCGTATCTGAGGTTGACGCGGTCGTCGATGTTGGAGGTGCTCGAATCGGAGTATGTGAAGTTTGCGCGTGCCAAGGGCGTTGAATCGAACATCGTGATTTGGAAACATGCCTTCAGGAACGCGGTTATCCCGCCGCTGACTCTGTCGGGGCTGATCCTGATCGGGTTCATCAATGGGACCACGGTGATCGAGACGGTGTTCTCGTGGCCCGGGTTAGGGCGCGTGGCGGTTCAAGCGGTTCAGGGGAATGATTTCCCGCTGATTTCGGCGATCACGTTCTTGACTGTCGTGCTCTACGTTGTGGTTGTGCTGACGATGGATGTTCTGTACGCGATCTTGGATCCGAGGATCAGGTACGCATAGAGCTTTGCGATGACGACCGAAACGAGACAAGAGGGCTTCCACGATGCGGCGGCGGCACCGACGACTGTGCGTCGTCAGTTTGCGCTCGGGTGGATTGGCTACGGTTTTTACATTCTGCGACGATGGCCGATCATTCCCGCGCTGATCATTCTCGCGTTGCTGGTCAGTGCGGTTTTCGCGTATCAGATTTCGCCGCACGATCCGTATGTCAACAATCTTCAGGACCGCAACACAGCGCCGTTGGCGACGGGAAAGTCGGGTCAGTTTTACATCTTGGGCAGCGATTTCATCGGTCGTGATCTTCTCAGCCGGATTATTCATGGGGCGAGGATATCGGCGATGGTCGTGGTGGTTTCGATTACGGTGGGTGTGACCGTTGGGACGACGTGCGGGTTGTTGGCTGGTTATTTCGGCAGGCACACTGACGAGATCATCATGCGCATCGTCGATGTCTGGGCGGCGTTACCGTTTATCATGCTCGCACTGATCGTTGTGAGCATCTTTGGTCAGGATCTCAGGATCTTGATCGCGTTGTTGGCGTTGATCTCGTGGCCTGGGGCTGTCAGGTTGGTGAGGGCGCAAACGTTGAGTTTGCGGGAATCGGATTACGTGCAGTTCGCGCGGGTTGCTGGTGCTTCGTCGACGCGGATACTGCTTCGGCACATTCTGCCGGGGGTGATCAATATCGTGGTAGTGAGTGCGACGCTTGGGGTCGGCGGGATTATTTTGACCGAGGCGACGTTGAGCTACTTGGCAGTGGGGATTCCGCCGCCTACGCCGGCTTGGGGAGCGATGGTTGCGAATGGTCGGGAGTATATCGGCGACGCTTGGTGGTTGTCGGCGATACCGGGCATGGCGATCTTTTTGGTGGTGATGGCCGGGAATTTCCTCGGGGACTGGATGCGGGATCGTTGGGATCCTAATTTGCGGCAGTTGGATTGATATCCGGTCAGCCCAGACAATCCATCTCAGTGCACAAATCGCACTAATCCTGGAGCAACCGCATCTGAGGTTCGTGTTTAGATTGAGTTTTGAGTGACCACGGACATTTCGACCCGCCCTCGAAAATTGATCCACAAATTGACCAAGCAGTAAGAGGAAGTATCTTGTATCGAACGGGAGCGACTATCAAAGAAACCCTAAGGGAGATGCATCGGCACGAACTGGTCCTTCCTGCTATTCAGCGCGAGTTCGTATGGCGCCCATCACAGATATGTCGGCTTTTCGACAGCATCATGCAGGGGTACCCGTTTGGAACGTTGCTATATTGGCGGGTAAATCCCGAAAACAGCGGTAAGTTCAAGTTCTTCGATTTCGTGCGGGACTATCACCAACGAGATAACCCACACTGTCCCCCGCTACCTGACATACGGAACCGTCAAGTGACAGCGGTTTTGGATGGACAGCAGCGTTTGACAGCATTGAATGTAGGTCTCTATGGCAGCATGGCGCGCAAATTGCCTCACAAGTGGTGGAAGAATCCAGACGCGTTTCCTTCTCGACACCTGTGCCTCGACCTGCTTTGGCGACCTGACGAAGAAGAAGAAAACGGAGTGAAATACCGCTTTGAATTCCTAACTGAAGCGCGGATGAAATCTGCCAGTAACGCTGAATGTTGGTTTCCTGTGGGCGATGTATTAACCATGGCCAACGCCGGGCCTGCAATGACTAGGTGGTTAAATGCACGACTACCGCAAGATCAGGTCGACGAAGCACACGAAGTTCTGTTTCGCCTATACGAAGTGGTCCATTCTGAACCGATGATTGCGTATTACGAGGAGAAGGGACAAGAGCTTGATAAGGCGCTGCAGATCTTCACACGAATGAATGATGGCGGTACGCCGCTCCAGCACTCAGATCTCCTGCTATCAATAGCAGTGGCTCAATGGACGGACCACGACGCTCGCCAAGAGATTCACGGTCTGGTTGATCAGCTAAACGAAATCGGAGCAGGCTTCGAGTTCTCGAAGGATCTGGTATTGAAGGGCGGTCTGATGCTCAGCGATATTGGTAGCGTCGGTTTCAAGGTCGACAATTTCAATCGCGCGAACATGGACAGGTTCGAACGAAACTGGGACAGCATCAAACGAGCGATGCTTCTGACCGTTCAATTGGCTTCAACTTTCGGGTTCAACGGTCAGAATTTGAGAGCGCACAATGCTCTGTTGCCGATTGCGTACTACTTGTACCACAAGAATCCAGGCGATCAGTTCTTGACGCATAGCAAGTTCAATCACGACAGGGAGACGATACGCGAATGGCTGATACGAAGCCTGCTGAAAAGTGGAGTGTGGGGGAGCGGTTTGGATACCTTGCTGACGGAACTGAGACGTGGAATTAACAACGGCGGGTTTGACGCGTTTCCTGTCGCTCAACTTCGCGAAGCGATGGCGCGGCGCGGAAGACAATTACGGTTTGAAGATGAGGAGATAGAAGATTTGGCCGACATGCGTTATGGGAACAGGTTGACATTTGCGCTGCTTTCTTTGTTGTTCCCATTCGTCGATATGAGGAATCAGTTCCATGTGGATCACGTCTTCCCATCAGCGCGATTCACTGAGCGTCGCCTCAAAAACGCCGGTGTCCCTGAAAACAAAATCGAAGAGATTAGGGAAAAGAAAGATAGATTGGCAAACCTCCAGTTGTTGCAGGGGGCGCAGAATCACGAAAAAAGCGCCGCGTTACCGTCTGAATGGCTCATCAGTGCGTATCCGGATGAGGCAAGCCGACGGCACTATATCGATCAACACTTGTTAGATGGGTTGCCAGAGACGATAGTGAGCTTTGACCAGTTCTACGAATCGAGACGCAAGCGCTTGAAGGAGAAGATTCGTGAGCTACTGGGTAAGAATCTGTGAAAGTTGCATTGGAATTTGGTACTACGGATGACAAACTACGGGTTTTGCAACTGTGGCAGCAGGAGTTTTTGTAGACTGCAACTGGCCTCTGGTCGAATTAGAGATTTACGTCTGAGGTTGTAGTTGTTTGGGGTTACCAGCCTCGGCGGGCATACCCTGCTCGTTGCACTCGCGCCCCTTTCTGTCCGCTTCGCTGCGTGAAAGGGGCGATCAGTCTAGATAATCCATCTCAGGACGGAGATCCCATCTGAGGACGTCGGGTGGGTCGATGTTTTTGGCCCAGGCTTCCATTAGCTCTTGTTCGGATTTTAGGATGCGCATTCTTTGGGCTATTTGGTCTGGGTTCCAGCCGTCTAGGACGCGGTCGGTTAGTTCGTCTCGGATTCCTTTGCAGGTTGGGTCTTGGGCGCGGTCGTTTAGTTCTTGGGGGTCTTCGGCTAGGTTGAAGAGTTGGGGTTCGAAGCCGTTGTAGTAGTTGAGTTTCCAGTCGCCGGATCGGACCATGCGGTTTTGGACGCCGCCGGGTCGGGCGTGGACGTCTGCACCGCCGAGGTTGGCGGACATGCCGGAGCCGACTGCGGAGTCGTTCATGCAGTATTCGCTGAAGACTGCGTTTTTCCACTCCGCATTGTCCGGGTCGTTGATGAGGTCGATGACGCTCATGCCGTGGGATTGGGGCAAGGGTTGAGCACCCGCGGCTTCGAGCATTGTTGCGGCTAGGTCGAACTGGTCGATTGGGGTGTCGATGACTTTGCCTTCTGCGAGGTGTCCGGGCCATGAGACTATTGCCGGGACGAGGGAGGAGTCTTCGTAGAAGGTCTGTTTCCACCAGAGTCCGTGTTCGCCGACCTGTTCTCCGTGGTCGGAGGAGTAGATGATGATGGTGTTGTCCATGAAGTCGTTGGCATCGAGGGCGTCGAGGACTTCGCCGATGAGCTGGTCGGTGCGGTCGCAAAGCGCCCAGTAGGCGATGCGAGCGCGCATGATCTCTTCGTCGGTGACCTCGAGGATGCCGGTTCGTTCACGCCACCACTGGATGTAGGGATAGCAGTCCTCGATGGGTTCGGCGGGGATCGTGGGCATCGGTACGCGGCCGTCGTATTTGTCGTAGTCGGCGGCTCGGGCGACGAACGGTTGGTGTGGGAGCATGAGGCCGATGGATAGGCAAAGGGGGGAGTTGTCGAGGCCGGAGCGTCGGGTGATGCCTTTGTTGTTGATGAAGTCGACGGCGGATTGCGTGACGTATTCGTCGTGGATTTCGTAGGCGCTCTGACCTTTGCCGGATGCTTCAAGGCTGACTCGGGCGGGTCCGGCTGTACCGTGGAGTTGGCCGTGGTCGACTGGACGCGGGCTGCCGGGATAGTTGGGGCTGTGGTCGCCGACGTAGCGTCGGGAGAAGCCGTGGAGTTGGTCGACTCCGTTGTAGTGCATTCTGCCGATCTGGACGGGGTCGTATCCGGCGGCGCCTAGGGAGTGGGCGTAGGTTGGGACGGCGGATGACAGGATCTGGTCGTTGGTCCAGACTTCAGTTTCGTGGGGGTAGCGTCCGGTGACGAGTGCGGTGCGGGATGGGACGCAGATGGGGGAGCCGCAGTAGGCGGCGGTGAAGATTGCGCCGGTTGATGCAAGGCGGTCCAGATTTGGGGTTTCGACGATGTTGTCGCCGTAGGCTCCGATGACAGCGGGGTTGTGCTGGTCGGACTGGATGTAGACGATGTTGGGGCGTGAAGTAGTTTTTGTCTCGGAGGGCATGGTTATCGGTTATCTCGCGACTGGAGCGCGGTTGGCGGTTGGGAGTTCGTCGTATAGGTAGCAACTTGCTACGCGGTCGGCGTCGATTTGGTAAGCGGTTGGGTGTTCGGCGTGGCAGCGATCCATGACCTGCGGGCAGCGGTCGGCGAATTTGCATCCGGTGGTTTCGCCTGATTCGTCGATTGATAGGACTTCTTCGACGCCTTCCTCCCATCCGCTGTCGGCTCTCATTTGCGGGATGGATTCGACGAGGAGTCGGGTGTATGGGTGTTTGGGTTCGCGGATCACGCGCTCTACACTGCCCTGCTCAACGACCGAGCCTTTGTACATGACGAGGATGTCGTCGCAGATCTGGTATGCGGTGGTTAGGTCGTGGGTTACGTAGACGACTGAGATGCCGAGGTCTCGGTTGAGAGTGCGGATCGATTCTAGGATTGTGGCTCGCAGGGAGGCGTCGACCATCGACACGGGTTCGTCGGCAAGGATGATGCGGGGTTTGAGGAGGAGGGCTCTGGCGACCATCATTCGTTGGCGTTGTCCGCCGCTGAGTTGGTGAGGGTAGCGTCCGAGCATCTCGTCGGGGCGCAGGCCTACGGTTTCGAGGGCTTCGCGGATGAGGTGCTCGCGTTCGTCTCGTGAGCCGGCTAGGCCGAACTTTTCGACGGCGACGTGTAGTAGGTGGTCCGCTTTGTAGAAGGGGTTGTAAACCTCAAATGGGTCTTGGAAGATGGGTTGAACTTCACGGCGGAAGTTTCGTCGTTCGTTGCCGGACATTTTTGAGACGTCTTGGCCGTCGTATGTCACGCTACCGAATGTGGGTTTGATGACACCTAGGAGGAGTCTCGCAAGGGTGGTTTTACCGCTTCCGCTCTCCCCTGCCACGGCGGTGATGGAAGGACGATCAGACGAGATTGAGAATGTTACGTCGTCGACCGCAACGGTGACGTTCGAGCGATTGAAGAATCCGCCACCGAAGATTTTCGTGACGTTTTCGAGTTCTAGCAGGTTAGCCAACTTCGCTGCCTGCCATGGTGACATAGAGGTCAAAAAGGTGGCACATGACGTGACGATTGTCTCCGACATCGGTGTTTGCGGGTGCGAGTACGCGGCATGGGTCTTCAACTGACGGGCATCGGGGAGCGAAGACGCATCCGGACGGCAGATCGACTAGCGGCGGCGGGATGCCAGGGATGCCGGTCAGTCGTTCGCGTTTCTCTTCGAGGTCTGGGACGCTGTTGATCAGCAGCTTGGTGTAGGGGTGTTTGGGATCTTCGATGATTTGTTCGACGGTTCCGATGTCGACGAGTTTTCCGGCGTACATGACGCCGATGCGGTCTGCGAACTGGGCTACGAGTCCCATGTCGTGGCCGATGAGGATGACCGCTGCCCCGGTGTCGCGTTGGACGCGGCTCAAGGTCATCATGACTTGGCGCTGGACTACGACATCTAAAGCGCTGGTTGGTTCGTCGGCGACGATGACCTTAGGGTTCATGCTGGTGCCGGTGGCGATGGCGACGCGTTGTTTCATGCCGCCGCTCAGTTCGTGGGGATACATCCTGCCGACGCTTTCGCGGAGACCGACCCGTTGCAGGAGGTCGTAGACATGGTTTCGGAGGTTTCCCTTGGAGTCTTTGATGCCGTGGTCGATGAGGCCGTCGAAGATTTGGTCTTCGATGCGCATCACGGGGTTGAGGGCGTTCATCGCGGACTGGGTGACCAATGCGATCTCGGCAAGGCGAGCCAATCGCATCTCTTCGTCGTTGAGTGGTACGAGATCTCTGCCGTCGAGGAGGATTTCGCCGCCGTCGATGTATCCCGGCGGTTTGGTGAGTTTCATCAAAGCCATGCCGAGGGTTGTTTTGCCGCAGCCGGATTCGCCGACAAGAGCTAGGCGTTCGCCCTGTTGGAGGGTGAAGCTGACGTCGTCAACGGCCTTGACGGTTCCCGCTTCGGAGTCGTAGTAGACCTTCAGGTTTTTGACGTCGATGGCAGGAAGGGAGGAATCGCCTTTGCCCCAACTGCGAAGTTCTTCGACCGTCGAAGGCATTGCAGGCCGTTGCGACTGTCCATTAACCGTGGAGCCGGTTGCGCGTGTGTCGACTGCCATCTAGAACCGCCTGCGGAGCCGCGGGTTTGCCCACTCGTCCATGCCTCGCGAGAGCATGAAGAGACCGATAAACAGGATCACGATGACGACGATTGGCGGCGACCACCACCACCACCATCCATTGACCAGAGAGCCGTACCAGATGTTGTGGTAGATCATCATGCCCAATGTGTTTGAGCTGAAGTCGCCGAGGCCTAGGGCTTCGAGTCCGATTGATGCGAGGATTGCGGATGAGACGGCGAGGACGAAGTTGGCGACGATGAATGGCATGAGGTTGGGCATCATCTCTTTGAGGATGACCTCGGGGCCGTTCATGCCGGAGAGTCGCGCCATTTCGACGTATGAGCGTTGCTTCATGACGAGGACTTGGGATCTAACGACTCTGGTCGGCCCGAGCCATGCGAGCATGGCGATGATGAGGGCGAGTTGGATGAATGTCATCTCGCCACCTCCGACTTCCCGCCAAGCGATTGTGATGATGATCAGGATTAGGATGCCTGGGATGGTTTGCAGGGTGTCGACGATGAATCGGATGGCTGCGTCGAGGATGCCGCCGTAGTATCCGGCGACGAATGCGAGGAGCGTTCCAACGATTGTTCCGAGCGATCCGGCGATCAGCCCGATCATGACGGTCTGAGGAATGCCTTGTGAGAAAGAAGCTAGGATGTCTTTGCCGAGGCGATCGGTGCCTAGGAGGTGGGGGCGTTCTTCGTTGTCGTATGCGAAGCAGAGTTCGCGAGGGTTTTCGGAGGAGTAACAGGGATGGGGATTTTCGAAGGAAGGTCTTTTGTTCGGCGGTGCGAATGCGAGGTCTTTGGCGTCTTCGGGAGCGGTCATCAGGGTGCCGAATCCCCAGAACAGGATGATGACTGCTAGGAGAACGAAACCGGCGATGATTGACGGGTTTCGCTTCATGTACCGCCATAGTCCGGCGGCCTGATTCAGCGTGTCGGATGCTGCGCTGCTTGAAGGTGTCAGCGGTTCTGTGGATGCGGTGGTAGCCATGTCCTATGAGGATGAGTAGCTGATTCTGGGATCCAGCAACGGGTATATGACGTCGATGACGAGCATCGCAAAGGCGATTGCGAGGACGATGATGTACACGACTCCTTGGATGACGAAGTAGTCGAAACCGGTTATGGCTTCGTAGAGGACTCTTCCGACGCCGGGGTAGCCGAAGATTCGCTCGACCAAGATCGCGCCGGATACGACGTGGGGGAGGGTCAGTGCCAATGCGGTTGTTTGGGGTAGGACGGCGTTGCGGACTGCGTAGCGTAGGAAAGCTCGGGTTTTGGTGAGGCCTTTGGCCTCGGCCTGGAGCATGTAGTCTTCGCCCTGCATGGTAATCATCATTGATCTCATGCCGAGCGCCCAGAAGCCGATTGAGGCGAGGACGATGGATAGTGCGGGAAGCAGGGAGTGTTTGAACACTTCCCATAGGAAACCGAGATCGCTCCAATCAGGTAGTGTCGTGGGCGCGTAACCTCCGCCTAGCGGTAGGATTTTGGCTTGGAATGCCAAGAGCCAGATCAGGATCAGGCCTAGCAGGTAGTAAGGGACTGCAGCCAAAAGGAAGAAAGGCGGGAGGATGAGCTCGAATGCTGCTTTGGGTCCGTGTTGCCAAGCCAGCACCGCGCCGCCCAAGGTTCCGACGACGAATGCCAAGAGTGTCGATGTGACCAATAGACCGATTGACCAAGGCATCGCCTGATTGATCAATTCGCCGACGCGAGTCGGGTATTTTGTGATGGACTCGCCGAAATCGAATCTGACGGCTGAGGAGAGGTAGTTGAGGTATTGAATGACTAAGGGTTTATCTAAACCGAACTTGGCGTTGTAGGTTTCGATGAGGGCCGCGTAGTCTTCGGCTCGTGTTGTTACGCCTTCGGCAGCGAGCAGTTCCAGTCGGGTAGCGATCGGGTCCTGACCGGTGAATCTGGGCATGAAGAAGTTCAATGACGTGGCGACGAAAACCACCGCCACGAACATCCCGATCCGTCTTGCCAGATAATCTACGGTCATCTCAGTGACACATCTCTACACCGGATCGCGACGAGCATCTTAGTCGAGGTATCGACATCGGCCCGTTCCCACAGGACTCGGCGCGGGTTAGCAGGTTTGAGCTGGTTGCGGCGCCGCTGGATGGGCGCCACAACCAACTTTACTTTCGGGAATCCCGAGCGAGGACTATTCCCTGCCAGTTGGGGTTAGCTTGCTCAGGATGTACGGGAACCCGGTGTGCGGGTGGATTCCGTTCATGTAAGGCGTGTATCCCTGAGCGTCGCCGGGCCAGTTCTCCCAGTAGTACTCGTTACGAGTTACTCGGTTGAAGAACTCAACTAGCGGGACGTCGGGTTGGTCTTCCAACCAGATGCGTAGCGCCTGCTCAGTGAGGTCGAGCACCTTGTCGACGTCGGGTTCTTCGGCCATTGAAGCTACCACTTCGTCGAACTCGGCGTTGGAGTACGACCATCGGTTTGCGCCGCTGTCGGTGGTGAACATCAACAGACTCCGGTAGATGTCGCCGGACTGTGAACCGTTGTGGCCAACGAGCGTGCACTCGTAGTCGCCACCCTTGCCATTACGCGCCCAGACGTCGGGCGGTTGTGCCCAAGACGATTCGATGCCGTGCTGTTCGAGCAACGCGGCGACGACAGGACCGAGGTCCGTGAAGTGAGCCGAGCTGATGATGTTGCACTTGACGACGTTGCCATCGGAGTCGGCCCAGAAGCCATCCGAGTTCATCGAGTAACCGGCTTCCGTCATGAGAGCGTCGGCGCCGTCTTTGTCGTATTCACCGACGTTGAACTCTTCACGCAAGGGTTCCATCGCCTCGTTGACGTGCTTCAGGCCAGCGTACTGCGGCCATGGCCAGTCGTTGATGCGTCCTTTGTTGAGGTATGCCTGTGCGTTTAGGCGGTCGCGGTCGATGTATTTGTTGATCGCCTTGCGAACGTTGGGGTTTTCGAGGTGCGGTTGCAGGTTGTTGAGGTGCAACGAGATCGGCCACCATGAGACCATGCCGTATTCGCCGTCCGGGTCTCGGCCGGTGTAGGTGGTCGTGTTGGGGTTCTCGCGAAGGATCGTCTCGACGGTGTCGACTCGGAGGTCGTGCGTCTCGTCGATCTGGTTCGTGATCATGGCCTGTGCGAACTGCGTATCGTCGTCGATGTTGTAGAGCACGTATCGCTCGACGTCTTGGAATGGGACGAAGCCAGTGGCGCAGCCCCAGTAGTCTTCACAGTTCTTCACGCGGTCAAGGACGCGGCGGAAGTTGTCGGAGTAGGACAATCGCCACGGGCCTGTGGTGACAGGTCCTGCACCGTCGTTGTAGCCGTCGTATTCGGCCCAGTTCTTGTCGTTCCAGACGTGTTCGGGAACGATGTAGGTTCCGGAGTCGCCTTTGTAGATAACTACTTCGGCGTGGAATCTGGGTGCTGGGAAGTTGAAGTGGATCTTCACCGTGAGGTCGTCAATGATCTCGGCCTCTTTGATGAAGGTCTGGAACACTCCGCCGCCTCTGACTTCGCTGCCGAGTTCGGCGAGGGTGTTGAAGGTGTAAGCCACGTCATCGGCGTTGAACTCTTCACCGTCGCTCTAGAAGACGCCGTCGCGCAGGTTGTAGGTCAACTCGGTTGCCGAGGCGTTGTAATCGAAGCTCTCAGCAAGCCATGGATAGCTGTTGCCGTTCAGGCTGTCTGCGTAGAAAAGCGGTTCATGGAAGAAGATCACGCCTTTTTGGTGGGTGCCACCGAGTGCGTAGGGGCTCCACATTCGAAGTGCGATGCCACCGCCGAAACGAGTGCCGACGACAACGGTTTTGTTGCGAGGGACGGCAGAGACGACTTCGACTTCTTTGATGACTTCGACTTCTTTTTCGACTTCGACGACCTTTTCAACCTCGACGGTCTGGACGACTTCCTTCTCAACAACGACTTCTTTTTCGACCTCGACCGTCTCCACGACCTTCACTTCCACTTCTTTCTCGACGACCACGGTCTGGATAATCGTCTCGGGCTCGGAACTGCCGCATGCGATGGCGAAGCCAACAATCGCCATAACTGGCAAAAGCAGCAAGCTCTTCCGAGCTCTAACCAAATTCAATTTCAATTGCTATCCTCCATCAAGGCTATCGATCATGCAAGCGACATTGAAGTTTGGTCGCAGCATCCAAGATTCACGCCAGAAAAGGCGCAACCTCCAAATCTAACGCGTTTTTCAGTTTGAGTCAAACCTAGAGGGGACGTTCGTTCGTATTACATCGCCGATTGATGTTTTACGCTGAAAAACTTAGCCACTACACCCGAATACTCGATCCAAACTGATGCAAATCGACCTAGATTCGATGCCTTGCCGGCGTCCACAGGCGGTTGTCATGCCAATCGTTTCGGCGATTGCGATCTGCTCTTCACTGCTTGCATTCGCCTGCACCAGCGAAGAACCCACCGCCACGCCTGAACCGACGGCTGCTCCAACTACCGTTGCACCCGACACGAGCCCTCAGGTGCCGTCGGTTTCCGTATCATCGGGCGAGTCGTTGGAGCAGATGATGGACGAACCGGTCATGCCGTTCACCAATATTGCTCCGTTGGTGCTGGTTGATCCGGAGACTGGGGAAGATCTGTGGATGATTGAGAACCGGCATCCAGGTGTTGCGATTTTCGACTATGACCGCGACGGGGACATGGATTTCTATGTCACCTCCGCGGAGATCGATGCACTACTCCCGGACACGACCGGCGGGCCTAACAGGTTGTTCCGCAACGATGGCGATCATGTCTTTACCGAAGTCGCCGAAGAAGCTGGCGTCGACCTGCCTGTGGCGAACAGCACCGGTGTCGCCGCCTGCGACATCGACAACGATGGGTATCAAGATCTCTATGTCGCCTCGTACGGTCGTATCGGCGACAACTTGGACTA
Organism: Dehalococcoidia bacterium; assembly: GCA_022824185.1. Taxonomy (GTDB): domain Bacteria; phylum Chloroflexota; class Dehalococcoidia; order Lucifugimonadales; family Lucifugimonadaceae; genus Bin127. The sequence continues at coordinate 328,182 of JAJEAU010000010.1, read as the reverse complement.
TCGCGCCGCGCGATATTACTCAGAACTGCCGGCCATCATTAAAGACCGAGTCTTTAGGAATTTGGGCGACGGAACTTTTGAAGAGATAACAGATTCGGCGTTGGGTGATGCGGCGAATCTCAGGTCTGGCTTCAGCGTCGGATGCTCGGATGTGAACAACGACGGGTGGATCGACATCTTCATCAGCAACCGTGTCGACCAGGATTTTCTCTGGTTCAATCGTCCCGACCACCACGGCCACTACAACGTTCTCTATCTCAACAACGGCGACCTCACATTCACCGACATCACTGAAGAAGCTGGGTTGATTTATGGCCCGATACTGATGCGTGACCCCTTTGGCGACGACATCGGCTGGCCTGATCCTGTGACTGGGGAAGTCGTGCCCGGGTACAACCCGGATCTGATCGATGCTTCAGGCGAGTATGTCGGGGAACCTACCGGTCAAACCCTCGCCGCGCTCTTCTTCGACCACGATGACGATGGCGATGCAGATCTGTGGCTCGCCGACGATGGCAGCAGATTGAAGGTCTTCCGCAACGACTCGACTAAGGACGACGTCAAGTTCACGCAGGTCAGCCGGGCGATGGGCATCGACAGGATGGGCGCATGGATGGGCTTCGCATTAGGCGATTACGACAGCGATCTGGACCTCGATATCTTCATCACCAACATTGGTTACCACCCGTTGACCCGCGAAGCGCCGACGACGCCGTCCGGAGACTGCGCTTACGGTCACCAATACGGATGGGGGACCTGCTTCCATTTCCTATTGCGCAACGATGGGGTCCGTGAGGTTGACGGCGTGGGGATGGTCGGCGTCTTTAACGACATCGCCGGCGCGACCTATGTGGCACCGAACGAAGTGATGCCGTCGATGGCTCTCAACCCATCCAACATCATCGACGAATGGCAGGTTCCGACAGGGCTCGCCGCGTATGACTTTGGTTTCGGCACCGTTTTCTTCGATTACGAGAACGACGGTGACCAAGACCTCTATTGGCTCGGTGCGATGTCGGACAGGGGCGAGGCGCCGAGCGGTCACCTGTTCCCGGGAGCCGGGCGACTTTTGAGGGGCAATGGTCAGGGCGATTTCCAAGACATCACGGTTGAGGCACGCGCGCTGGACATCCTCGGCGTCGACTACTCCGTCTTGGATCCAGACGATCCCGAATTCAACCGAGGCGAGCAGCGCATCAGTCCAGCATTCCATGAAAACGGGAAGGGACTCGCCAAGGGCGACCTGAATGGCGACGGTTACGTTGACCTGATTGGGACGAACAGCAATGGTTGCCGACTGGTGGGACAGGACGAATGCAACTGGGAGCCGGGTCCGCTTTTCCTGTGGATGAATGCGGGAGGCGACCGCAACTGGATCACGATGCGGTTGATCGGTGGGATGCTAGAAGGCGACACGGGCAGCAATGCGGACGGTATAGGCTCTCGCGTCTACATCGAATACACCAATTCGGATGGCTCGAAGGGCGAGCAAGTACAAGAGTTGACCGGAAGCTCGACTTTTCTCTCGATGAACAGTTTGGAACTCACATTCGGGATTGGCAACGCGGATAGAGTTGACAGAGTAAAGATCGAGTGGCCCAGCGGCATCGACCAAGTGATCGAAGACGTGGCAGTCAACCAGCGCATCGAAATCACGGAAGGCCAACCGCTGCCCTGATCGGCCAAATCACTCGGTAGTCAGAGGATTCTGTGTTAGGTCCCCAACGCCCAGAACGGCTTGATCCGCAGATCGAGCGCGCCATCGCGATGACTCGCATCATCCGACCGCCTCGCCGCGCTCTAGCCACTTTCGGATCAACCGTGATCCACTATCACGTCGTTTCTCAACCTGTGTATGAAGGCATCTTTGAGGACGAACACAAGGACACCGTGATCCGGTACGGGATGGTTCGCGCCGATCGTCCGCAGATCGTGACGCCCGGCTACCTGTCGCGGAGCGAAGGATTCGGCAAAGAAGCGTCCGAGTATCTCGACTACATCAGCAACCGTTTCGGTTCAGACGCCGCCGGGCTTCTCTACAAGTACAAGAATGAGCCCCAAACCACAGAGACGGTATCGGGCGAACCTCGAGACGTGGCTGCCAAGATTCGAGACGAACTCGAAGCCGATGGCAAACCCTTACATACCGTTCTGCTGGGAGTGGATGAATTGTGGGACGTCTCTGTGATGAAGTTCATCTACGAGTTCACGAACGAATCCGCGAAGACGAACTTCGACGAGTTGAATGAACGCAACATGTTTGATGATGAAGGCGGCGTGCCACGGGATGCCAGGCGCCGCATCGACGATCTGTTTCAGAGGGCAGAGCGCCGGGAGATCGATGCTTCGTTAGTCCACGAAGAACTGACCCGTTGGGGCGTGTTCGACGAATACCAAGAGCGGTTCTTCAGGCTTTTCCGACGCTAGCCTACGCGTCTCGCACCTCGACACCGGCGTCAGCCATAGCTGCAATCGCGGCCTCAGCATCCCCCGCTTGGAGATCGACTCCTTTCATGCAACTCCGGTATACCGTCGTTTTGAAACCTCTTCGGCGAGCATCCAACGCAGTCTCTTTCACGCAGTAATCGGTGGCAATCCCCACCACATCGACCTCTTCAACGCTGTTGCGTTTCAGGATCGTTTCCAACTCCGTGTCTGATTCGGCCTTGGTTTCGGGATCACGGACCGTAAACCCTGAGTATCCGTCTTCGCCTCCGGTTCCCTTCTTTACGAATACTGCTTCGTCGGCAACCAGAAGATCGGGGAAAAGATGCGCTCCCCAGCTTTCGGCTACGCAGTGGACCGGCCAGACACCGCCGTCCTTTGCGAAGTGCGGCGTCGTTTCAGGATGCCAATCCTGCGTGTAGACAATCAGGCGGCCTTCATCGCGAGCCGCTGCGACCATTGCGTTGATGTTGGGGATCACAGTCGGCGCGTCTTTGACGCTCAGCCCACCGTTTGGGTCGACGAAGTCGTTCTGCACGTCTACCACGATCAGCGCTCTATTCGAACTGGATATCATTCGCCCTTTGCTCGTTCCGTATCGGCTGTCGATGGGTAAAGTTTCGCATATCCTATTTTGACCAGATCAGCGGACACTCGCGGACGCGGATAAAGCGAAAGGCACTCTGAGATGACAGGTAGATACAAAGCTGCGATCGTAGGTTGCGGCGGCATCGCAAACGCCCACATGCAGGGTTATTCACAGGTCGATGACGTCGACGTCGTGGCTTGCGTCGATCCGATCCCGGAGGCGCGCCAGATGTACATGGATGACTGGGGCATCCCGAGTTCCTATGCCACCCTCGAAGAGTGCGCCTACGATGCTGAACCAGATATCGTCAGCGTTTGCACCTGGCACATGCTACACGATCCGTTGACCGTGGAAGCTGCTGGTTATCCGTCGATCAAGGCGATCATCTGTGAAAAGCCCATGGCGATCGGGATGGGTCGTGCGAACCGGATGGTCGAAGCGTGCGACGCGAACGACACGAAACTCGTTATCAGCCACCAGCGACGTTTTACTCCGGGTTGGAACAAGGCGAAAGAGCTGGTCGAGGATGGTGCGATCGGTATTCCTCTGCGCGTCGATATACGCGTCAAAGAGGGTTTGGCCAACTGGGCGACCCATTCGATTGACGGTGCGAAGTTCATCCTAGGCGATCCGAAACCGAGATGGGTGATGGGCGCGGTGACACGGACGACTGACAAGTACGAGCGGAACACGCCCATCGAGGATGCTTGCATCGGATTGGCAATGTTCGACGACCCGCTCCAGTTCTTCATTCAGTCTGACCTTTGGGACAACGACTGCGACGCTGGGAAGTTCTTTATCCGCGGCACGGAGGGCATGCTCCATGTCCGTGAGACGGTGTTGAAGCTGTTCAATGCCGACACCAACGGTTGGAAGAGCGTCGATCTCGACCTTCAAGAGGGCGACCAGGCGATCGGCGGAAACATGAATGCCAAGCAGGTCGAGGAGCTGGTCCGTTGGCTCGATGGTGGACCTGAACATCGCAATGCCGGGCACATCGCACGCGACACCGTCGAGATCATGATGGCGATGTACGAATCTGCCCGACAGAACAAAGTCATTCACATGCCGATGGTGGAGCAGGAGTACCCGCTCGAGCTCATGATCGACGAGGGCAAGCTGGTGGTGGAGACTCCGGGGCGTTACGACATCCGAGGTTTCCTAGATCGAAGCAACATCGACGAAGCGCGTTACACGCAACTCAAGGAAGATGGAGTGAGCCATCACCAAGCGATGCGGATATTACATGATGAGATGGAGCGTGGCTAGACTGTATCGGGTTGTTTATTGCGTGACATGACATGAATGCGGAGATTAAGGGCATTTTTCACCGCAGATTTGCGGTGAATAAAGTGCGAAGCGGAGATTATGTTATACAATCTCCGCATATGCTTCGCGTAACTTACATACACGAACTCTCCGATTGGCCGAACTTCGTCTGGCGCGACGAGGCGATCATTGAACGCCTCGCTGAGATCAGGTACCTACAGGGATTGCTGCTCGGACGGATGGAGGCCATTGGTTTCGACCTCAAGACCGAGGCGGAGCTCAACGCGCTCACCGATACTGTCGTCAAAACTAGCGAGATCGAGGGCGAGGTGCTAAGTGTCGACGAAGTAAGGTCGTCCGTGGCTTCACGTCTCGGCGTCGATGTCGGCGGGTTGGCGACTACGGACAACCGCAACGTTGATGGGATTGTGGATCTGATGGTCGATGCCGCCGAAAACTGCTACGCTCCATTGACGAAAGAGCGGTTGTTCAACTGGCACGTAGGACTGTTCCCATACCGATGGAGCAACGCGGGACTCATCACGGTAGGTGGTTGGCGCAAGCCCGGCAGAGGTCCGATGCGCGTCGTTTCCGGCCGGCCCGGCCGCGAGCGCGTGCATTTCGAAGCACCGAGCGAAGACCGGCTTGAACATGATATGCAAGCATTCCTTGCGTGGTTCAATGCGCTCGAGAGATCGGACAACATCCTCAAAGCCGCTCTTGCCCATCTGTGGTTCGTCACGATCCACCCATTCGACGACGGCAACGGCAGGATTGCAAGAGCGATTGCGGATTTGGCCTTGGCCAGATCCGACGGGATTTCGCAGCGTTTCTACAGCATGTCAGCGCAGATCCGCAAAGAACGGGACGACTATTACCAGATTCTGGAGTTGACTCAGAAGGGTTCGATGGACGTGACCAATTGGATGGTCTGGTTCTTAGACTGCCTTGGGCGCGCCATCGAATCCGCCCACGACACCGTTTCGGCGACCATCGAGAGGGTCAGGTTCTGGGAGGAGATCCGTGACGTCGAGATCAATAACCGTCAACGCAAGATATTGAGGCGATTGGTCAACGGTTTCGACGGAAAGATGACCACCATGAGGTGGGCACGCATCACAAGGTGCTCGCAGGACACCGCGCTCCGAGACATCACTGACCTCATCGGCAAGGGCGTCCTCGAAAGAGGGTCTGCGGGAGGTCGCAGCACAAGTTACGCGCTGGTGAACGGCAAGTCGTTCTGAAGTCTGCATGCAAAGACGAAACGCGCCCCATCCGACAGCCGATCGGAAGGAGCGCGTTTCGTTTGAGTTCGACGCCTATTGGCTGCTAGGCATCTTGGAGTAGATGTGGTGCGCGAGACGCCCGATTGGCATCGACTGCAACCAAACCTTGCCGTGTCCTTGAAGCGTCGCTAAGAACAGACCCTCGCCGCCTGCTAGCATCGATTTCAGGTTTCCCGCTCGCTGGATGTCGTAGTTGATGCCGTCTTGGAACGCCACGATGCACCCCGAGTCGATCCTTAGCTGCTCTCCTCGCAGTTCTCGTTCGACGATCGTGCCACCTGCCGACATGAAGATGTGACCGTTTCCTTGCACCTTCTGTAGGATGAACCCTTCACCGCCGAAGAAACCGGCGCCCAAGTTGCGTTGGAACGCTACCGTGATCCCAGTGTCCGGCGAACCGCATAGGAATGCGTCGCGTTGCGCGAGGACCGTTCCTCCCAATCCGCCCAAGTCGATCGTCACTATCTTGCCGGGCGCTTCTGACGAGAATGCCACGATCTGGCCTTGGTTGCTGACGTTTTTGAAGTGCGTTACGAATATGCTCTCGCCTGCCAACATCCTAGCTCCGGCGTTCATCAGACCTCCGAGCAATCCGCCACCTCCGCCACCGGGCCGTTTGCCCATCTTGGATTCAAACTCGATCCCCGGTTCCATGTACATCATTGCCCCTGCTTCGCCGATAATCTCTTCGCCTGGCGCCAGTCGGATCTCGAGCATCTGCAGGTCGTCGCCGATGATGCGGTACTGGAAATTGCCTGCACTGGCAATCTCGGTAGTTGGGTTGGTGTGCATCATGTTCGCGTTCTCCCTTTGTGTTTCCCTTACAGGTACTTATAAAAATGTCGATGCATCGATCTGCCGATTCGCGGCGCGAACTGTTGAGCAAACGGCGCGCCGCGCTGTCATCGCTAATGAAGAATTACGACGGGTTTCGCGAAGGCGTTTCAGTGGCGCACGATCGCCATGCTCAATGCATCGAAAACCATGTTCGGATAGTCTCGCCTGAAACCGATTTTGGCGAGCAACTCGGCACCGTCCGACGAGAGAACCGGCGCGCCGTCCCATTCCGAGATCACGACGCGTCGGTCCGGCGCCGCAGCGGCTAGTCGCTGCACCATGGCCGCCGTTACTCGATCCAAGATTTCGTCCGAAACGTCGCCCACTTCGAACCGTGCTCCGTTTGAAGTCGTGACGATTGCCGGTTGGCCATTGCAGAAGCCTATTCTGGTGCTCGCGACTCGGTTGGCATCACAAAGTTTCGATCCTTGTTTTGCCGATACCGCAGCCAATCGTCGGTCGAAAATGTACGCGGGATCCAAAGCCGAAACTGCCGAAACCTCGTCTTGATCCGGAGGTTCGCGCATCAGGTCGACGATTTCGCTGTCGGCGAATTGGACGCCGGGCAGGCCGTTAACGAAATATCCCCTGCGCACCTTGCCCCTCAACTCCATGAGACTCAGGGCTCGGTATATCGGACGCCATTCCCATCCAAGCTGGTCGATCTCGATCGCTCGTTTGGTCACGACGCCGTGTCGGCCCAACAATGCTAGAGCGCGAACTTCGGATAGCTTCTCTTCGTCGATTGGCGGCCCAAGGAACGAAAATCGCCCGGTCGATGACCAGTTGACGCCAGGGACCAATATGCCCGTAGCCCGTGTTCGGCGTTCGTAGAATTGCCGCCGGACCGATCGGCGATGGGCCATTCGGCGTGATCGGAGTTGTAGGGATGGTTCCGACGTGTTTGTAGGTTTCGCGATCGAGACGGAGTTGGCGATCGACATTGCTACCGACCACGAATCGGCCGTTACTAGGCCCATCAACGCGAGGCGTTTTACCAGTTCCGCCAACTCGTGGGGCGCAAAGGTTCCCAACGCGGCCAGCAGCGTTTCGGAATCTACGACGCCTTCACCGGAAATGAACTCAAGCACCGCGCTGGCATTCTCGGCAATCCCGGCGCTGCCACCTGCGGCATCGTCGGACATCCCGGATGGCAACACTCCTCGGGCTTCTCCTGGCCGCACAAATGCAAGTTGCGTAGTTGCGCTAGGGTCGTTACGGCAGAAAATCCATTGAAACTCGCCGTCCGACACAACGTCATTCAGCACGCCGCTAGTGAACCCGCCGACTCTCGCAGGTAGAACGTCTCGTACCCATTGGTGGACTGGGATCGGCACGCCCTGCAACATCGACAACGCATCGCACGTCGACTGGTGGGCCTCTTCACGACTTTGGCTTTCGGCATCGCAGATTCCATGCCGACGGAGCACGGCGGATTGGTAGTCCATCGGATCTGACGGCCGCACCTCAGATCGAAGAATTGCCAGCGTTCGCTCTTGGATTCGGGCCAACGTCGACAGATCGAGCCATTCCTCTTCGGCGGTGTCGGTGAAGTAACCTCTGGCGACACGCGCGTCGGCCATCAGTTCGTCGAGAACATCGTTCAACACATCCCGTTCGATCGGGTACCGATCTTCGATTACCGCTAACGGGACAGGGCCGCTCCTGGCGAGGTATCTCGCGACTACTCGCCTCGCCGAACCGAAATCACAAGGCCGCTTAACCGCCTCGCGATACTCTTCTGCCAGTTCGGTGGCCACCCAACGCCTCTCGGTTTCGTCGCCGATGTCGAACTCAACGGTTTGCGCCCTGCCCTGCGAAGACAGTCGCTCAATCCAACTTCGCCATCCATCTTCACTCCGATCTGCAATCTCCTCGTCTGTCAGGTCGCCGATCTCAACCAGTAGTTGCGCCAGCTCGGTAGCCGTACGCACTTTCATCCCGGCTGCGGAACGATTCGCCTGCGCTGACACGTCGTTGATCGCCTCGGGCCTGAGCAATCCCGATGCTTCAGGATTTTTGAACAACAAGGCCAGTGCGTCCCGGTCGATGTCTAAGGCTTGAAGTCCCCTTTCGGCCTTTGGGGTGTCCCACTGGTACATGAAATGTGCGTTGAAATTGAACTCCAACGCACGCGCAACAGGCGACGGGACATCCGACTCTACGAACCTCATTGAGATCGCGCCGGACTGCACATCATCCAATATTCGCCCCAAACCGGGCATATCCATGAAGTCTTCAAGCGCGTCGCGGTACGTCTCGAGCACGATGGGGAAATCAGGGAGAGATTTGGCGATAGCCAACAGGTCTTTCGACCGCAACCGCTGCAACCAGAACGGTGTGCGTCGGAACTGCCCCAGACCCGGTAACAGCAACGCTCGGTATGCGTTTTGCCTGAAGACTGCACCGAAAAGGGGAGAATCGATCATGCCCACGAGGATCAGCTCCTTGGCGTCTTCGCTGGTCATCGCTCTGATGAAGTCCGCGGGTGCAGGATCATCAGCTTGGGGCAACCGGAACAACATGCCGTCGTCAGAAACCTGCACCTCTGGTTCGATCTTCTTTCTCCGGATCAATTCACGCGATATCGCGACTGACCAAGGACCGTTGATCCGACCTCCGAATGGTGAATGAACCACTATGCGCAGGTCGCCGATCGAATCCTGAAAGGTCTCTACTATGATCGTTTTCTCGGACGAAATCTCTCCAGACCACCTCAATTGGCGTCTCACATAGTCGATGATCTGACGTGCGCCCACGGGATCGATTAGGTACTCCGTCTGCAACCACTCGACCACATCGTCCGGGGCGATTTCATCTTCGATATACGGCCTTACCCGTTCCGCCACTGCCGATCTGAAGCTGGCCAATTCATAGGAAAGATCTAACGGACGCCAAGGGAAGTCTCCCCGCCAAAACGGCATCCTAGGCGCCGCGCCGGGTGCAGGTTCGGCAATCAATCGATCATCCTCTATCTTCGCCACGCGCCAAACCTGGCTGCCCAACATGAATGCGTCGCCTTCGCCTGACTCGAGCACAAACTCCTCGTCTAACTCGCCGATTCTGGTTTTGCGATCTGGCAACAAGACCGGGAATGCGCCCCTGTCCACAATAGCCCCGCCGTTGCTGATCGCCATCATTCGTGTACCCGGCAGTTGCTCGAGAATGTCCCTGGTCTGATCCCAGTGAACGCGTGCCTTCAACGCAGAAAACAGCTCTCTCGGATAGTGACCAGAAACCAATTTGACGACGCCGAGGAAGTTCTCGTAACTCAGCTTCTCGTATGGGTACGCGCCTCGAACCAATCGGTACAGTTCAGGCACCGCCCAATCTTGGACGGCGACCGACGCTACCACCTGTTGCGCTAAAACGTCCAGCGAATTTCGCGGCACCGACACCTCTTCGACTCGCCTTTCCTGCACCCCCTTCGCGACGACTGCCGCCTCTATCAGGTCCTCAGGGTGCGTCGCGTAGATCTTCCCCGTACTGACCGCTCCGACGCTGTGTCCCGCCCTTCCGATCCGCTGCAATCCTTGAGTGACCGTCTTTGGTGATTGCAACTGCACAACCAGATCGATGCTCCCTATGTCGATACCCAGCTCCAATGAGCTCGTCCCGACAAGAGCGGGCAATCTCCCAGCCTTCAACTCCTTTTCGATTTCCCGTCGCAAGGTGTCCGAGAGGCTGCCGTGGTGCGCCAAAAATGGGCCTTCGTCTTCACCCGATCCAATCACACCGTTCCCAACCGCTGCACCTTCCTCTCCCCCGCGTTCGCGCGCCATCCACTCCGCATTTAGCCTTTCGGCAGTGTTTTCGGCCTGACGACGACTATTCGCGAAAACCAACGTGGTGTCGTGGTCGTCGATGTCGTCCAACACCCTCGGAATCAATTTCGGCCAAACCGAACCAGGATCCGCGCCAACGGCTTCCGGCATCCCGTGGACACTGACTTCGATTTGCTTGGAGCCTGGGCAGTCCACGATCGAGACGGGTCGGGTCTCGATTCGATATCCTTCGTTCTCACCTTCGCCTGTTTCCACCGACTGCCCACCCAACAATCGAGCCACCTCGCTCAATGGGCGTTGCGTGGCTGACAATCCGATGCGTTGAAATCCCGGTGCGATCTGCTCGAGCCTCTCCAACGTGATGCTCAGATGCACGCCCCGTTTGTTGGCGCACAACGTATGAATCTCATCGACAATCACCGTCTCGACCGTCTGCAACATCTCGCTCGCACGAGGCGACGTCAGTATCAGGTACAGCGACTCCGGGGTTGTGATCAGGACGTGAGGCGGATTCCTCAACATACGAGCGCGAGCCGACGATGGCGTGTCACCCGTCCGAACGTCCGCCCTCACATCCGGCATCTTCAAACCCATATCATTCGCGGCGGCGACGATGCCCTTCATCGGATCTTCGAGATTGCGTTCGACGTCGTACCCGAGTGCCTTCAATGGCGATATATAGAGCGTCCTGACGCCCTTTTGCTTCGACAGATCGACATCTGAATACAAACCATCCAAAGCCGAGAGGAACGCCGCCAATGTTTTCCCCGATCCTGTGGGCGAATGGATGAGGACGTTGTCGCCGCGCTTGATGAGGGGCCATGCCTCGACTTGCGGCTCGGTCGCAGTTCCATGGCGTTCCGCAAACCACTTGGCGACGGGCGCGCTGAAAAGGCTCAGCACGTCAGTCTTGTTTGCGGCTCGCACCATGGTTCACACCTTCGGTACGAGTTTAAGCGGTAACCCGCAGGGTTCGAACCGATCGAACCCGGTTCAGGATGCCCCAACGACGTATTCCATCAACGGGGGCTACTTACCAGAGAACCATCGACTCCTCAAAGAGCCGTCGAAGTTCGTCTGCCCCTGTCGGTCTCGGTGCCAACTTCGTCACTCGATGCTGCGGTAACGTGCCTTGGACGAAGGCGTCGATATCCGATTCGTCATAACCGACAGCTGACAAGCCATTCGGCATCCCCAAATCCTGCAAAAGCCGGACTATCTGCTGAGCCAAAATCTCGCCGGCATCTTCGTCATCCGCTCCCTCCACGTCCGCGCCCATCAATCTCGCCGCTTCCAAGTGCCTCCCAGGATTCGCAGGGGCTGTGTATCGGAACACTGCAGGAGCGTTCAAAATCACTGACAGGCCATGGGGGATTATCGCCTTTTCGTCTGGATATCCATCTGGTTGAAAGTCGCGAGCATTGCCGGCGACCGGGTACGACATCCCGTGGGGCAGATGCACACCGGCGGTACCGAACCCGACGCCAGCAGCCGTTGCCGCCAAACACATATTTGCCCGTGCCTCGTCGTCTTCCGGGTCGTTGACGGCTCGCCGGATATTCGCTGACACGATTTCGATCGCCTTGGCAGCCCAGACATCGCTCATCGGGTTCGAACCTTGGTACGCGGGGCGATGCGCCGGGTCTATGGGGGCCTCACGCTTCGTATAGGGCAACGCCGTATAAGACTCCAAGCCGTGACAAAGCACGTCGAACCCACTGAACGCCGCGACGTTGCTCGGCATGGATCGGGTATTCTCAGGGTCGACCAGACCCATGTGCGGTTTCAGTGCACGATTGGCGATGCCCGTTTTGGCATGCAATTCCTTCATGTCGAAAATCGCCACGCCCGACGTCTCGCTGCCAGTTCCGGCGGTGGTAGGCACCGCGATCAACGGTTTCAGCGCGCCCGGCACTGGTGTGCCCTTCCCGATGGGGGCATTCACGTATTCGAGAAAGTCTGCCGGATGCGAGTCGTATAGGTTCGCCGCTTTTGCAGTATCCATCACGGATCCACCGCCGACCGCCACAAACCCGTCGAACTCGCCTTGTTGTGCGAAGCTGATCGCATCCGCGAACGATGCGTCGGTGGGTTCAACGCTCACGTCCGCGAATACCACGCACTCGATCCCTTCATCCCTCAACGACTGAAGCGATGTCGTGATCGCGGTAGTCTCGAGCAGCGATTGATCGGTCAGGACCATTGCTCGTTTCACTCCCAACCGCTTCATCTCGAAACCGAGTTCGGTAGTCACACCGAACCCGAATTTGATGCTCGCCGCATCCATCGCAAACGCTGATTCCAGAGCCTGAGACATCCCGTTTCTCCCGTCGATTACCTACCGATTCACCCTCGCTCCCAGTTGCCAGCATTAAAGTATGCACCAACACTCCGCTATCGCCTTGCTGTCGTGCCCCCTTACCGCAAAGAGCTCAGTTTAGACCTATACGAGTTGACCATGTCGCAAGTCTTCTGGCGACGTGGCATGGACGGCATGGCCACCTTCAGTCTCTTCTTCCGTGGTTATCCCGACAATCGCAGCTACTATGTCGCCTGTGGCATCGACGAAGCGGTCGACTTCCTGCTCAACTTCCGTTTCGGGCCGGAAGACATCGGTTCTCTCCGTGAGACTACCCCGCTGTCTGAAGATTTCCTGACGTATCTGGCGAAGGTGCGATTTACTGGCGACGTGCGCGCTGTCCCTGAGGGGACCATAGTTTTCGCCGACGAACCACTTCTGGAAGTCACTGCGCCCATCATCGAGGCTCAGATCGTCGAGACGATGCTCCTCAACATCGTTACGAGTGCGACCCTTTTTGCCACGAAAGCTTCGCGCATCGTCGAAGCAGCAGCGGGCAGACCAGTCGTAGATTTCGGTTCGAGACGCACCCACAGCGAAGAGTCGGCTGTCAAGGCGGCACGAACCGGTTACATCGCTGGTTTCGCTGGTACCAGCAACCTCAAAGCCGCTGCGCTCTACGGCATACCGGCGTTCGGCACGATGGCCCACTCCTTTGTCCAAGCGTTCGGCGACGAATATTCCGCCTTCGACGCTTACGCGAATGAGTTTCCCGGCTCTACGACGCTCCTCGTCGACACCTACGACACTTTGGAGGGTGTGCGGAACGCCATCAGCGTCGCTGCTGCCGCTCGAAAACGGGGCGCATCCATTAACGCCATCCGTCTTGACAGCGGCGACCTCGGGCAACTCGCTAAAGACGCTCGGTCTCTGCTTGATGCTGCGGGTTACCCGGATGTGCAAATCATGGCGAGTGGTGGTCTCGACGAGTATTCGATCCGAGATCTGATCGCCTCAGGCGCACCTATCGATGCCTTCGGGGTGGGCACACGCTTCGGGACATCAGCCGATGCTCCATACATTGATTCCGTGTACAAACTGGTGGAGCTTGACGGCAAACCGGTCTTCAAACTCAGTGCGAACAAGCGAACTTTGCCGTGGGCAAAAACGGTGATGCGGCGTTTCATAAACGATCACATGGCTGGTGATCTTGTAATAAACTGCGCTCAATCGTCCCCTACCCCTGAATACGTAGAACTGTCCCGCAACGTGGTAACAGATGGCATAAATCGGTTCCCAGTCGATTCAATTGAGACGGTTCGTCGGCGAGTCGCAGAGCATTTGAATAGTCTTTCGCCTGAGTTTCGAGGTCTTGTCAACGCCCTCGAATACCCGGTCAAACTGGCACCCGAGCTGGATTTGACTCGTGAATCATTCGGTTGACGAACGCCTGAAACCGGACAGGGTCCAAAAATGTCCGACAGATCGTTGCCATCGCACGCTCGTGCAGTGGTAATCGGCGCAGGGATCGCTGGTTGTAGCGTCGCGTTCCATCTCACAAGGCTTGGTTGGCGGGAGATCGTAGTCGTCGATCAGGGGCCACTTTTCGAGACCGGCGGATCGACCACTCATGCTCCAGGCAACGTGTTTCAACTGAACGCGTCGAAAACGATGACGACGTTCGCCAAAACCACGGTCGAAGAATGGGCGAATATGGCACTCGACGGTCACCCGTGCGTCAACCAAGTAGGCAGCCTTGAAATCGCATGGACGCCGGAGAGGTTGACCGATCTGAAACGCAAAGCCGGACTGGGGTTGAGTTGGGGACTGGAAGCCCACCTCCTCACTGCTCGAGAGACACGCGATTTGGTTCCACTCCTATCGCCCAAAATCCTAGGCGCGCTGTACGTCCCGTCGGACATCCAAACCCCAGCTACCAAGCCCGCCGAAGCGATGGCTCGTGCGGCGTTGGACGCCGGTGCCATGTTCTTCGGCGATACCGAGTTAACTGGATTCGACATATCGAATGGCCGTGTCCAAGGGATTCGGACAACTCGCGGGGACATCAAAACCGAAGTTGTCGTGTCCGCGGTGGGCATTTGGGCACCCAAACTCGGGGCACTTGCGGGCGTCCCGATCCCGCTATCGCCGATGCAGCATATCTATGGCATCACGGAGCCGTTGGAGGATCTCGCCGGGGCGTATGAAGAGATCTCGATGCCATTCGTCCGGCATCAAGACCGCGCGATGTATTTCCGCCAACACGGCGAAGCCTTTGGCGTTGGCTCATATCTTCACGAACCGCTGATGGTCGATTCGGAAGACATCCTCTCTATCGAAGAAGCCCCAATCGCGCCTGCGGAAATGCCGTTCACTGCAGATCATTTCGAAGCGGCGAGGGAGGCCGCGGGCGACGTCATTCCTGCCTTGGACGGCGTTGGCTATGCCAAGAAGTTCAACGGCCTTTTCTCGTTTACGATGGACGGTTTCCCGATCCTCGGCGAAGCACCTCAACTTTGCGGCTTTTGGTCCGCACAGGCCGTGTGGATTACCCACGCTGGCGGTGTCGGCAAAGCGGTCGCGGAATGGATCGTCGAAGGTGAACCGACGTTTGATATCCACGAGTGCGATATCAACCGCTTTCACCCACACGCTCTTACGCGGCCTTATGTCCGCGCACGAGCCGCGCAACAGTACCGAGAGGTCTACGACATCATCCATCCGATGCAACAGGTGTCTGCCCCCAGGAATCTCCGAGTTACGCCCTTCTTTGCGAGGCAACAGGAACTCGGAGCTGTGTTCTTCGAAAATACGGGTTGGGAACGTCCCCAGTGGTACGAAGCGAATCGACAACTACTTGCGGACTCGGATATCCCCGGATCATCGCGCGAAGGCTGGGAAGCGATCGAGTGGTCACCGATCATCGCCGCCGAACACGAGGCGACAAGAGAACGGGTCGCGCTATTTGATCTAACACCGTTCGCCAAGTTCGAAATCTCAGGAACAGACGCCCTCAAAACACTCCAACGTCTATCCGCCAATGATGTCGACAAACCAGTGGGCGCGATCACGTACACCGCGTTGCTTACATCCCGTGGGACGATCAAATGCGATCTGACCGTTACGCGGTTGGCCGAAGACCAATTCATGATCGTTACCGGCGGCAGCATGGGTTTGCACGACCTTGAATGGATCCGGTCGAACACTCCCTCCGATGCAAACGTCAACATCACCGATATCTCATCCAATCTGTGCTGCATCGGGCTGTGGGGGCCAAAGGCAAGGGAAGTCCTCGAAACCCTTACTGACGATGATGTCTCGAACGCCAGTTTCCCTTACATGGCCGGGAAACCGATCACCGTTGTAGACGTACCAGCGATGGCCCTTCGCATCTCGTACGTCGGTGAGCTTGGATGGGAGATCTACGCACCAGTCGAATTTGGCCAAAGACTTTGGGACCTCCTTTGGGAGGCAGGTCAACCCTTCGGTATTATTCCAGCCGGTTCGGGTGCCTTCGAATCGCTACGCCTCGAAAAGGGCTATCGACTTTGGGGCAACGATATTCACACCGACTACAACCCCTACGAAGCTGGCATCGATTTCGCCGTGAAGATGCACAAACCCGACTTCATCGGCAAAGCCGCACTCGAAAAGATCCGTGCCGAGGGGGTAACACGAAGACTGTGCTGCATCACTCTTGACGACCCAGATCGGGTTGTCATGGGCAAGGAACCCATCCTTGATGGCGATCACGTCCTCGGTTACGTGACCAGTGCAAATTACGGGCACACCGTTGGACGAGGCATCGCGTATGGATACCTCCCCATTTCCCACGCTACCCCCGGTACAAAAATCCAAATCAAATACTTTGACGAACCTTTGAACGCAACGGTTAGCGAAGAACCACTCTACGATCCGCAAGGAGGAAAGCTCAAAACCTAAGACCTACCGACGGGTTGAACCAACCATCACAACTCACACATTTAACTGGAGGCGCACAATGTCGCAATCCCTCCTGATCGACGGCCTCAAAACACGAAGCTGGCCCATCAACTTACGCCAAAGCGGTAATAGCGACGCGAGGATGCTCATCTCGACGAGGGTCCGCAAATCCCCCTGGTGGCATTTGTCCAAGGCCGCGGGGTGCCGGGCATACACGGTCTACAACCACGTCTACCATCCCCGCTCGTACATCAAACCAGAAGATGGTGGATTGCTAGCCGAATACGATTTCCTCACCAAACACGTCAGCATGTGGGACGTCGCGGTCGAGCGACAGATCCAAGTCAAAGGACCCGACGCGGCCGACTTCGTGAATCTCCTCATCACTCGCGATGTTCATTCTTTGATCCCACCGATGCAAGCTCGTTACGTCATCCTCTGCAACCAGTACGGGGGCGTCATCAACGACCCGGTACTTCTGCGTGTCGCCGAAGACGAGTTCTGGTTCAGCATCTCCGATTCCGACGTTCTCCTTTGGGCTCAAGGTGTCAACTCATTTGCCGATTACAACGTCGAGATACGCGAGATCGACGTCTCCCCCATCCAGATCCAAGGGCCCAAATCCGCCGTTCTGATGGAAAAGATGTTCGGAGCACACATCCGAAACATCCCGTACTACGGCTTGATCCACGACAACCTCAACGGCCACAAGGTGACCATCTCCCGCACCGGTTTCTCGGGCGAAGTCGGCTTCGAGATCTATCTTCACGATGCGACGCTACATGCCGACGATGTCTGGCCCTCCATCCTCGAGCAGGGCGAAGATTTCAACCTCGGCGTCATCGCTCCCAGCCATATTCGGCGTCTCGAGGCGGGTATCCTCTCGTATGGTCAAGACTTGGACATCGAGAACAACCCGTATGAGGTCCGTTTAGGTTGGCAAGTGGATCTCGACAAAGAGGCCAACTTCATCGGCAAGGATGCGTTGGCGAAGATCAAACGGGAAGGCGTCCAACAACGTCTGGTCGGGTTGCGTATGGGCGGCGAGCCCCTGACGTGGTACAACGAGGATTTTTATCTCGTCAAGGACGAAGACACCGGGCATGACGTCGGATTCATCACCAGCGCGTTCTGGTCTCCGAACTTTGGCTCAAATATCGCCATCGCCGTATTGCCGAGGACCCATTGGCGGATTGGCACTAACGTCAAGGTGCAACTACCCGCAGACGGCATTGTCGATGCAACCGTGGTTCGAGTTCCATTCCGAGACCCAACTAAGGACATCCCCAAGACCGAGTTGTGATGGACCGTTAATTGCCCAAAGGCCAAGCCCACAATATCAGGGGAATCGCTACAACGACGATCAACAACGACAACGGGAAACCCAACCGAAGGTAATCGCTGAAGTGATACCCACCCGGACCCATCACGATCGTGTTTGATTGATGTCCGATGGGCGTGAGGAACGCCGATGACGCACCGATCGCGACTGCCATCAAAAACGGATCGGAGTTCATTCCCAACGTTGTCGCGACCGCGATACCAATCGGTGCCATCACAACCACAGCCGCGGCGTTGTTGATTATCACCGACAACAGCATCGTCGTTACAAGCACGATACCCAAAGCAGTCCAAGCCGGGAGTGATCCACTCATGTCAGCGATAAAGATCGCAATCCGTTCCGCCCCGCCGGTTGTCTGCAACGCCTCGCCTACCGGGATCATTGCTCCCAACAACACAATCACCGGCCAATCGATCGACCGGTATAGGGGTTGAAGCGTCAAGAAACGCGTCAACAGAAGGACTGCGGCGGCGGCGACAAACGAGATTTGGATCGGAATCACACCGAAAGCCGACAACAACACTGCCGCACCAAACACCGCAACTGGGAACAACGGTCTGCGTTTTTGCCCGATACTCAGATCTCTTTCGGCCAAAGGCAACAATTCCAACCTCGTCAACGCGGCCTGCACCGAATCGGTTCTCCCCTGAAGCAACAAAACGTCTCCTGGAAGAAACTCAATACTGCCCAATCGACGCGCCAGTCGTGTTCCGCGCCGGGATATCCCCAGCAGGTTCACGTCATACGTCGCGTGCAGATGTAATTCCCGTGCCGACTTGCCGCTAGCCGAACTCTCGGGGATCACGATCGCCTCTACGACCAACACTTCGTCAGAGGTCAAAGTCTTATCGACATCCGCCCGGATGTCTCTGGATCCCACGAGCACGAACCCTGATGAGTCGACAAACAACCTGAGGTCATCTGCATCTGCCTCGACTATGAGGATGTCGTCAGCATCGATCACTTCGGAACTTGACGGTGCGACATAGACTTCACCTCGCCGCAACATGCCTACGATCGCTACGTCCTCCTCTGCCAGCTCCTCGAGATCGCGGACCTGGCTTCCAACGAACCGCGAATCTTCGGGCACCCTCAATTCAGTCATGTACTCTTCGATGTGCAGTGTGTCTCCCAAGGCGAGGCGGGCCCTTCTGGCGGGAATTAAACGCCGACCAAACAGGGCCATAAACGCGATCCCCACTAACGCCACACCGACGCCGACTAGAGCGAAGTCAAACATCTGAAACGCCACGCCTGCTTCATCGCGCCGGAAATTCGAGATGATGATGTTGGGTGGTGTCCCGATCAGCGTCACCATGCCTCCGAGAAGCGACGCGAAGGCCACAGGCAAGAGGTATCTCGAAGGCAATTGCCTGTCCCTCTTGGCGACCCGGATCGTGACCGGCATCAACAGACTGACGGCACCGACGTTATTCATAAACGCCGATGCGAACGCGGTGATCCCCGACAAACTCAGGATCCGCAAGATCGGAATACTCGGGATTCGGGCATAGCACTTGGCAACCACGTCAACTACACCCGAATCTTGGAGCGCCTTGCTCAGGATCAGGACGGCCGCAACGGTTACTACTGCCGGATGCCCAAACCCGAGATATGCGTCAGAAGCCGGGACGATACCCGCCACTGCGAGCACCAACAGCGCGAGCAATGCGACCACATCGTAGCGCCACTTGCCCCACACGAACAGCGCAAGCGCCACTGCAAGAACCGCGAAAACAATGAGCTCATCCATCGACAAGCCATTCATTAGATGAACTCACTTTAGCTCTTGCAGACGTTCCCACGCGATCAATTATCGGATACGCGCAAGCCGCGGTACTCCGTCAAAAATAACCTGCCTACGAGTTCCGTCTCCAAGCCGACCGAATCGACACGCCTAAAATACTTCGTGCATGTTGCGAACTATCGTTCGATGGTGATTCATCACTTAAGATGAGATGTCGCGCAATCCCCTACGTGCGCAACATAAATCAAGCTAGAGGATCTCCTATGCCCCTCAAAATCGCTGCAAATCTGACCATGATGTTCAATGAGCATGATTTCTTGGACCGTTTCGAAGCCGCTCGACGTAACGGCTTCAAAGGCGTCGAGTACCTGTTTCCGTATGACCATCCTGCCGATGCCATCGGTGAGCAACTCGTAAAACACAACCTGGAGCAAGTCCTATTCGATTTCCCTGCTGGCGATTGGGCAAACGGCGACCGCGGCATCGCTGTTCAGCCGGATCGCGTCGGAGAATTTCAAGATGGCGTTGGGCTCGCAATCGAATATGCCCAAACCCTCGGATGTCAACGCCTCACGTGTTTGGCAGGCATACCTGAAGTCGGATCCGATCCAGAATCAGCGGACAAAACGCTCGTCGACAACCTCCGTTTCGCCGCCGATGCTGCCTCCGCCATCGATGCGATCGTGCTCGTCGAGCCGCTCAACACTCGCGATGTCCCTAGGACATTCGTATCCAACTCAAGCCACGGCAACCGGCTCATCAAAGATACCGTCCGCGACAATGTCCGACTCCAATTCGACGTTTACCACACTCAGATCATGGAAGGCGACCTGGCAACTAAGTTCACCGATTTGCTACCTGTCATCGGTCACGTGCAGATCGCTGACAACCCAGGGCGACACGAACCGGGTTCAGGCGAGATCAACTACCCGTTCCTCCTGAATCACATCAGCGAAAGCGGTTACGACGGATGGATCGGCGCCGAATACGTTCCGGCATCCGAAACTGAATCGGGACTTGGCTGGGTCGAACCCTACCTGTGATCCCGAAGCGTTAGGCGGTTGCGGCTAGCCGAGGGTCTTCCCCGCGCTGCAACCGCGCTGCGACATCCGGGAAATACGTGCCCAGAATCTGGTCCACTATTCCTTGGGCGTCCAAACTCAGATCTTGACGCTGGTTATCGGCCGTGCCGTGCTCGACGAAGGCGTCCGGCATCCCGATTCGGTGAACCGAAACATCGGAGATTCCCGCATCCGCCAGGACTTCGACGATCGCTGACCCAAACCCACCGGCGAGGACGTTTTCTTCCACTGTGACAACACGTCCAATTCTGCGCGTTACCTCAGTAATCAACTCGACGTCCAACGGCTTCGCGTAGATGGGGTCGACGACGGAGCATGAGATTCCGTACTCCGCAAGTTGATCAGCGGCTTCGACGGCCGCGCTGTTCGACTTGCCAAGCGCAAATATGGCCACATCGTCGCCAGTCATGAGCACTTCGCCCTTCCCAATCGGCAGTTCGCGTAACTCCGAATCCATGGGAACTCCAACCGCTTCACCTCGAGCGATCCTGATCGCGAACGGCCCGTCATACTGGTGCGCCGTGTAGATCAAGTGCTGCAAGTGATTTTCGTCGCGGGGAGCGGCCACGATCGCATTGGGGAGGCATCTCAAGTACGTGATGTCGAATGCCCCGTGATGCGTCTTACCGTCTTCACCAACGATGCCAGCGCGGTCCGCGATCAACGTCACATCCAAATTCTGAAGGCAGATGTCATGGAGGATCTGATCAAAGGCTCTCTGCAGGAAGGTCGAATATATCGAAACGAACGGTTTCAACCCCTTCGTCGACATTCCGGCTGCCATGCTCACCGCGTGTTGCTCAGCGATACCGACATCGAACACTCGGCTCGGGAACTCCCTCTTAACGTCCACGAGTCCCGTGCCCTCCAACATCGCCGCACTTATGCCGACCACCTTCTCGTCTTCGCGCATGATCCCGGTCAGTGTTTCAGAGAAAACCTTGGAATACGTCGGGGCACCAGTTCCTGAGCCCAAAGGCGAACTAGGTTGATGGAACTTCACAGGGTCCACTTCCGCAGGTTCGTAGCCGTGACCCTTGTGTGTCACGACATGCACGAGCGGCACCGCGCCGCGCGACGCCATCCCCTGACGAAGCGTCTCCTCCAGCGCCTTTATATCGTGACCGTCGATTGGGCCCAGATACTGGAAACCCATCTCGGTCCAAAACATCGTCGGCACGATCAAACCAGCTAGTCCAGTGTTGAATCGTTTGACGATCCGGTACATGAGCTCCCCAGTCGGCACACGCTGAGAGATCGACTTCATTCGTTCGATCATTGACTGGAATTCGGGATGAGTAATTAAACGTTTCCGCCAATTGGTCAAAAAACCGATATTCTCGGAAATTGACATCCCGTTGTCATTCAAGACAACAATCATTCGTTCCGGATTCAAATGAACAATATTGTTCAGCGCTTCAAAGGTTGAACCGGATGTCATCGCGCCATCACCAACCACGGCGGCAGTCCACGAATCGCTATTTTGGTCCTGCGCGCTCTGAGCTATTCCTAACGCTATGGAAAGTCCCGTGCCCGCGTGACCCGCGCACAGCGTATCGTGTTCGCTCTCCATCGGCTCACCGAAACCCGACAGTCCTCCGGCGAGTCTGATGTCCTGAAACTCATCCCGACGACCCGTCACCATCTTGTGCGTGTACATCTGGTTGGTCGTGTCCCACACCAGACTGTCTTTCGGGCTTTCGAAGACCCGGTGCAACGCTAAAGTCAACTCCACAACACCAAGATTTGAAGCCAAATGGCCGCCACGTTCCGTGATTACCGAGATTATGGTTTCACGAATCTCCTCAGCCACCTGTCCCGTTTCCTCAAGGGTTAGCTGCTTGAGGTCTTCAGGATCATCAACTCGATCCAAAATCCGATCAGTCATTTCGTCCTGTCTTGCGAATCATTAAGCGGCACGAATCGCGACTGCACGCCGCCCCAGTCTGTCATCCATTCCAACTCTCTTTATACCACACCGATTCCGCAAACCGCGCCGTTTTCGACACCATCGAGAGCGGTACATCTTGGCTTTTCGTGCGTGACTGAAAACACGATTGACGAAATGCACGTAAAATACCGTCTCGACGAACCAAACGATACACGGTATCCAGTCAAACGAAATTTGCAGCAAATCGCGAACAATTTGAGGTTCAATTACGACCTAGCGACTCTGAAAGGCGATGTTTTCGGAGGATTAACCGCGACCGTCGTAGGACTGCCCGTGGCACTTGCTTTCGGTGTCGCTTCAGGCCTCGGCGCAGTGGCTGGGATTTATGGCGCAATTGCGGTCGGGTTTTTCGCCGCAGTATTTGGCGGAACCAAGTCGCAAATATCCGGTCCCACTGGTCCCATGGCCGTCGCCATGGCCGCTGTCGTCACTCTTGCCGGACCCGACAACCTAGTCGAAGCCTTCAGCATCGTCATTCTCGCCGGAATCATTCAGATCCTCCTCGGCCTCCTCAAGATTGGTCGGTTCGTCGCGTACACCCCATACTCCGTAATCTCCGGGTTTATGTCCGGCATCGGGGTGATCATCATCATCTTGCAGATCTTGCCATTCCTGGGCCATGCCGGTGTGTCCGGTGGGCCCGTCGGTGCTATTCGGGCAATCCCAGACGCCATCCCTGACATCGACTACGGTGCCCTAGTCATCGCCGCCGCAACCTTGGGCGTCGGCGTCCTTTGGCCTCAGCGTCTACATCGATATTTCCCGTCCACACTCGCTGCACTTACGACGGGAACGTTACTGGGCATCCTTTGGTTCGTCGATGCTGCAGTGATTGGCGAGGTGCCGACCGGCTTCCCGTCGTTACAGATACCGACGATATCCGGCGGATTCCTTGTCAAAGCCATTCAACCCGCTCTCATCCTTGCCCTCCTTGGATCCATCGATAGTCTGCTGACTTCGTTGATCGCCGACTCCATGACGCGTACCCGGCACAATCCGGACCGGGAACTCGTGGGCCAAGGCATCGGAAACACTATCGCAGGATTCATCGGCGGTCTTCCCGGTGCCGGCGCGACTCTAGGCACAGTCGTCAATCTACGAGCCGGTGGTCGCACTCCAGTATCCGGCGCGATCAGGGCCGGCATCCTCTTGGCGCTCGTCCTTGGTCTAGGTCAGTACGTCGGCAACATTCCCCTGGCCGCGCTTGCTGGCATTCTGCTAAAAGTCGGTTGGGACATAATCGACTGGCGATTCATCACAAGAATCCACCGCGTGCAACGAGAACATCTAATCGTGATGGTGATCACGATGTTCCTCACCGTATTCCTAGATTTGGTGACTGCCGTCGCGATCGGGCTCATCGCGGCCGGCATGGCAACCGCCAAACAACTCGAAAGACTCGAACTCGACAGCGTCATATCCGTACCGATCCTCGACCAGATCTTTTTCGCCGGTTTTCGGGCGGCCAAAAACATGGATCTCTTCGACGCAAGTGTTGGATTGGTTTCGCTCCGTGGCAGCTTTACCGTCTCGTCCTCAAGCAGCCTCATCACGACGATCAGCGAAGACATACGAGAACACGAGATCGTTATCTTAGACTTCTCCGACACCGTTTATATCGACGACTCCGCCGCGCTCGTTGTCGAGCAGATGATCGACGTCGCAGTCCACGAAAACACGCAGTGCATCCTCACCGGTCTAGGCGGCGTTCCCGAAATTAACTTGCGAGCGCTCAACGCCATCGATCAAGTCCCGGAAGAGAACATCGTCGATACCCTCGACGACGCCAAGGTAGTTGCACTGAACATGCTTGGCCACGACTCAGCACGCGAGACTTCGTCCGACCAGCGTCAATCCCTGCTCGAAGAAGATACGTCTCTCGGCCAAGTTAGATAATCAATCCCATGCCTGAAAAACTCCAACAAGGCGACCGCCTACCGCCAATCAATCTCAAACTCGTCGACGGCGATGAACTGACGTTGCCCCGCGGCACGGCATCCCGTTACGTCGCCCTGCTATTCTTCCGAGGCGAATGGTGAAGCTACTGCCGGAGGCAGCTGGTTAGCTACCAAGAAAAACTCGACGAACTCACTGACCTCGGAGCGCAAGTGATCGCGGCGACCGTCGGAACTCAGGACGAAGTTAAAGCCATGCGCGACGAACTCGGACTCACATTCCCCGTCGCTTACAACGTGAACGAGTCCGACTTCGAAGGCATCGGCGCATGGTGGACAACCGACCATCACGGCCGCTACATGCAACCAACCGAGCTCCTCATCTCGCGAGGCGGCGTAGTCTTCGGTTCGCTTTACGCATCCGGCCCGATCGGTCGCATGCACGTCGACGAAGTCATCACCGCCATCAAATCCCGCGAAAACCGATAACCGCAACACGCTTTCTGACGCAATGCGGATCCGGTTGCGTGAGACTCAATCGACACCTTTAATCGCGTCCCGTCCGAGCAGTACTTCGGCACGTGCACCGATTTGTTACGGGCTCGATCGCCCTGAAGTATCATCATCAACGCTAACCGCAAACCTGCTCAACTCAGAAAGGTTCCAATACCCATGGCTGATCGATCCTTCGCACCTGTCGACGTCTCAGACGACATTCTCGACCGCTTCCGAAAGCTGCCCGTCGCCACGACTTGGGCCGCAGTTGCCAACGTAGCTGGCGTGCCCTTGCCCTTCATGGAAGGCGTCCGGAACTTCACACCCGGAAAACGCCTCGCGGCCAGAGCTCGCACTCTCCGATTCCTTCCTCCCCGACCAGACCTCGACGCCGAGGCCAAGCGCGGCGAAAACTCACCCGAGTACCAGGCCATGGCACGATGCGGTCCTGGCGACGTCCTAGTGGCCGACCTGATGGGCAAACAATGGGCGGCAGTTGCCGGCGACGTCAAGCTCATGCAGCTCAAGATGAACAAAGCTGACGGTCTAGTCACCGACGGCGCAATCCGTGACCTCGGCGTGCTCGAAGACGAAGACTACGGCTTCGCTGTCTACGCCCAAGAGCGCTCCCCCTACGGCGGACGCCCCTGGGCCGACCCCGCATACGAGAACTGCGACATCCAATGCGGCGGCGCGCTAGTCCGCCCCGGCGATGTGATCGTAGGCGATGACGACGGCTGCGTAGTAGTCCCATCATGGTTCGCCGAAGAAGCCGTCGTCTGGGTCGAAGAACACGAAGGCGTCGAAGGCTACGTCAAAGAAAAGATCCTCGCCGAGAACGTTCGACCGGGTAGATACTACCCGCCGACGGATGCGATGATGCAGGAGTATTTGGACAGTCTCAAGTAACCAACACGCCAATCGGGTTTCCCCCGCTCGAGGGGGAAACTTTCGAAGGACAAAGGGTCCGCAAAGCGAATACCTTGCGCCTTCGCCAGTAGCGGTCCAGCAAACACGGCATGGCTGAACGCATCTACAACAAGACTGAAACAGGATCGCTTGACCCCCTACTAGAGGAAAGATTCTCTAACGAAGACGAGTTGCAGGCCCTAATCGCTGAGCATCCTGAGTTGCTCGACGGCGAACAGATACGTCCGGGCGATCCGCGTCGATGGCTTCTGATTACTCGCGAAAAAGGCATCGCCGACTCGTCTGAATCTGGTGCTCGATGGTCTGTTGATCACTTAATCGTCGATCAAGATGCGGTGCCGACTCTCGTCGAGGTCAAACGGGGATCCAACTCGGAAATCCGTCGGACAATCGTCGGACAAATGCTCGACTACGCGGCAAACGCCCCGCAAACCTGGACGGCAGAAGAACTGCGGCAAACGTTTGAAGAAACCGCGTCAGAAGACGATGTTGATCCTGGTGATCGACTTCGCGAGTTACTCGAAACAGACGATGAGAGGGATGCTGACCAATTTTGGGAAAAGGTCCAAACAAACCTGACCGCTCGGAAAATGCGCCTGCTCTTCGTGGCTGACGAGATACCTGACGAACTCGAACGAATCGTGATGTTCCTCAATGCTCAAATGCCAAACGTCGAGGTACTGGCGGTCGAGATCAAGCAGTTCAAGGGACAATCTTCACAAACTTTAGTCCCACGCGTAATAGGCAGAGTCGCCAACGTCACAGCCTCCCGTTCTTCTGGATCCCGTCAAAACCTGACGCGCGACACCTTCTTAGGTGAATTCGACGAAGATGGTTCTCGATCGGCCGCAGAACGTCTTTTGGATACGGCAGGAGCTTCTGGCGCCACTCTAAGTTGGGGGACTACCTCAGTCACTATCCGTATTCGATGTGAGCTCCGGCGACCGCCGATTACAGTTGCTTGGTTGTGTTTGCCGTCGGTCGAAAGCGGGTGGGGAGGTAGTAGGGAATTCACGTTTGGTACCGCGCTCTTTGGCGACGACGCACCACCCGAAAATGAGTTGCGTGACGTTCTTGAGCGATGGGTCGATCAATTCAAGAACGATGAATTCACAAAGCCTGTCTATAAGCCTGCAGGGTGGCATATTAAAGGGTGGTACGTTGAGCATGGAGATGCCGCAGAGCAGGTTGAAGTTCTCGCCACCAGACTCGAAACCGTGATTTCGGAACTGCTATCGCTGTAACTCCGTAACCGACAATCCCGTCGTTACCCTAAGCCCTTCTCGGCGACGTTCGAGATTTTGTGACATTCTGACTGGAGGAACTCCACTAATGTGCTATAAAATGGATTCATGCGTGAACAAGAGCGCGAAGAACAACTGGCCGACATTGCCGTCGATGCTTCCGAACGTCGCGTTTCGATCTGGAGCGTGTCCGTGGATTTCGGTCCGTGGTTCTACCTGCTCCTAGTAACCCACACCGCGCCGCTCGTGTTCCTCTTGTGGTGGACCGAAGAGTCAAGCTCGACGCACGATAACATTGCAAACATCATCGTCAACGTCACCAGCGGCGCTGCACCATTGATTTTCGTCGCCGCTGTAGCAACAATCATCGAACTGGAGGTACTGATGGTTCTCAGAGAATGGTACCGAGCCAAGCAAGCCAAAGACAGGATCAAGGAGCGGGAAAAAGCCGAAGCGCGGCTCAAAGAAGAATTTGAGAAGGGTGTTAATCTCGGCCGACAACTAGAACGAGAGGAACAAGCGGCACGTCGCAACGGCAAAGACGAGAACTAACTCACCCCACCAACCTCCCCTTAACCACATCCATATCCAACTCAACTCCCAACCCCGGTCCCGTCGGCGGGATGTAATACCCGTTCTCGAACACCACCGGTTCCTTGAAGATGATCTTGTGTAACGGCCCTTGGTTCGCCTCCGCGATCATGAAGTTCGGTGAGCAGGTGTCAAGCTGAATTGCCGCAGCCGCTGCTATCGGACCGCAGTACATGTGAGGGGCGATCACCGCGTAGTGCGCCTCCGCAATCGCCGCGATCTTCTTCGATTCCATAATCCCGCCGCACTGACCAAGATCTAACTGAATGATCTGCGCCGCCTGCTTCTCCAGCAGGTTCGAGAACTCGAACTTGGTCACCAATCGCTCGCCCGTCGCAATCGGAATCGACGTGTGCGCGGCGACCCGCGCCATCTCCTCGATGTTCTCTGGCGGCACTGGCTCTTCAAACCAGAACGGGTGGTACTCCTCGAGAAAGTCCGCAACCCGGATCGCACTATACGTCGTCAACTGACCGTGAGTGCCTATCCCCACTTCGAGTTCATTTCCGACGGCATCCCGGATCGCCTTCCATATCTTCGCCGCCTGCGTGATTTCGGGCAAACCGACATCCCGCGGCCCCGGGAATAACGGAGTAAATGGGTCGATCTTGCAGGCCGTGTTTCCTTCCGACAGCAACTTCTCAGCAATCGGCCCCGCCGCTTCCGGGTTTGCCATGAAGCCGCCTTCCGGTTGCGGCATATACGCATACGCTCGCAGCTTCTCGTGGAACTTCCCGCCTAGCAGGTTGTAGATCGGCTGGCCGGTCGCCTTACCCACGATGTCCCACAGCGCCATCTCCAACGCGCTGATCACCGGCGTAGCGTACAAACTCGGGTGCCGAAAGTCATGTCGCTCGGCGTACATCCTCTGCCAAAGCAACTCAATGTTGAACGGATTCTCTCCGATCAGCACGTACCGTCCGAACTCGCCCATCAACGAGAGGATCGAACCCAGATCCGCCGGGTTTCCCGAATACCCGCTACCGGTTACCCGCTCTCCCAACCCGATGACTCCCTCGTCGGTGATTACTTGGACGAACACCAAGTGCTTGCCACCGATGTAA
The DNA here is from genome assembly GCA_022824185.1 of Dehalococcoidia bacterium. GTDB lineage: Bacteria > Chloroflexota > Dehalococcoidia > Lucifugimonadales > Lucifugimonadaceae > Bin127. The sequence continues at coordinate 299,389 of JAJEAU010000010.1, read as the reverse complement.
GGCGGATCATTCTCAACAATCATCGGTTTTACATCGACGATCTTCATTTCGAGCATCCTCTCGCTAGTTGATGCGGCAATTCTAGCAACGCGATACCAATGCAAGAAAGGCATCTTCGTTCGCGGGCAGGCATCGACGCATACTCTGTGCCAAAAACACGGGGGTTGTCTGATTTAGAATCGTGAATGACGCAAACCTCGCGAATGCAATCCCGTGGTGGGCGTAGTGTAGCGGTTAACACGTCAGGTTGTGGCCCTGAAGATCGAGGGTTCGACTCCCTCCGTCCACCCCACTCACTTTGCTTTTCCGAGGATATCCATGCGCCCGTAGCTCAGGGGACAGAGCATCTGGCTTCGAACCAGAGGGTCGGGGGTTCGAATCCCTCCGGGCGTGCCACCCAATTCTTCGAACTCGCACCACCAGATTTCCCCAACATTCTCCGTGTTCGTAGTTCGATTCACACACCCCACTCGACAACCATGGACATAACCTTCGGATTTGTCGCGGTCTTGACCTTCGGGTTTCTCCTCGGACTTAAACATGCCACCGACGCCGACCACGTCGTGGCCGTTGCCAACATAGTCGACAAAGAGCGAAACCTCTGGCAGTCGATCTGGATCGGGGCATCCTGGGGAGCGGGACACTCACTCCCGCTTCTCGTCCTAGGCACAATCATTCTTCTCGTCAAAGGCGTTGTCCTCGATCGATACGAAAGCGTGGCTCCGTACCTTGAACTAGGTGTCGCGGTCATGCTCATCTACCTCGGCGTCAGCGCCGCTTGGAACGTGCTCCGGGGCAACCTACACATCCACCAACATAGCCATGTCAAGCAGCCGCACGTCCACATCCACGCCTCTCACGAACCCTCCGCACGACACGAAATCGACCGCGGTAGTCACAATAGCTTCTTCATCCTTGGCAAACCGGTCTTCCGCGTCAAATCCTTCGTCATCGGCATCGTCCATGGACTCGCCGGAAGCGCAGCGGTGATGGTTGCTCTGGTGCCCACTATCGACGCCGCGTGGGTCGGCATCGGCTACATCGTGCTATTCAGCATCGGCACCATGATCTCCATGGCTGGTCTAACACTGGTACTCGCCCTCCCCTTCAGATTCTCATCCGCAAAGCAGAATCTCAACCGTTACGTCGTCTTGGCAGCAGGTGGATTGAGCATAGCCGTCGGCGCAATCCTCATCGCCGAAATCACCCTCGACACCACGATCATGCCGATCTGAGACGTAAAGTCTTGATCAACTGAGCGGCGAAGCGCCAAATCGCGGGTTGCTAACTCGCGACCGCACCCTCGACCACACCATCGCACCACTCGCGGACGCCCCATAAATCGCGGCGCCACCAACGCGGCGCATCCTGTTCGAGCATCCACAACATATCGATAAACGTGATCGCGATCCGATAGCCCAGTGCAGGATCAGGTTCGCGATAAAACGATACGCAGGAATCCATCAGGTCGATCATCATTTCAGACGCCAGCGCTGCTCTACGTCCCTCCGAAACCTCGATCTCGAAAGTTGCGACCGACGCAAAAAACCTGTCGCATATCAAACTCAGATCGGCGCTCTCGACTATCCCGATCTCAACCGCCACCGGCGATCCGATCACATCGGCCAGCGACGCTCTCACCGCCTTCTCCGTCGACGGCGATGGATCGTCGTTGTACCAAACGCAGTTGCCCCACATCCGAATACCCGTCAACGTGTTGTCCAGCAGTCGAAGCTCTCTCTCGCCAATCGGGTTCCACCAACCCTCCGGCGGTTCGATGGAGGTCGGAGTAACGACCAAGAAATCGGTAGCGACCGAATAAGGCCCACTAGCTCTTGGCGTCGGCTCTAATCCGTCGTCAACAGATCCACACGCAATCGCTCCCAACGACAACGCACCCGCCAAAATGACGACGGGCAACAATCTCAATGAGTTGATCAATCTATCTAGCCAGTGACGCCGCCAAGTGGGCTAGCGTCCGTGTCGGGGCACCGGTCGCCCCGTTGGTCCGGAACATTCCGCGACTGCCGGTAATCATAGATACCGAGGCGATATCGATGTGCACCCACGGCGTGTCCTCAGCGAATTCCGAGATGAAATGTGCCGCAGTGATCGATCCTGCCGGCGCACCTCCACTGTTCTTTACGTCCGCGATGTCCGAACGGTTCAATCGCTTCGACGTCTCATCTAATGGCAACTGCCACATTCCATCGCCAGAAGTCTCAGCGGCTTCCAACACCGACTTCATCAAGGCGTCATCGTTTCCAAACAACGCCGCGTTCCCGGTTCCCAGCGCAACTCGCGCTGCGCCCGTCAAGGTTGCCACGTCAATGATCCGAGCCGCGCCGTTTTCACGTGCGTATCCGAGGGCATCCGCCAACGTCAACCGACCCTCCGCGTCGGTATTGTCTACCTCTATGTACTTGCCGTTCATAGCCTTCACGACGTCTCCAGGACGTTGAGCGCCACCGCCCGGCATGTTTTCCGTCATAGGCAACACCGCGTGAACATTGATACGTGGCTTCGCCGCCCCAACAATCTTCATCGCACCCAAAACCGCGGCACCACCTCCCATGTCGCCCTTCATCGTCACCATCCCTCGCGACGGTTTCAACGACAACCCACCCGAATCGAAGGTGATGCTCTTACCGATCAACCAGACGTTGTTGCTCGCATCCGAGGGATCACCCTCGTATGTCAGATGCACAAATTGCGCCGGGCGGTGAGAACCTTGCGCCACACCGACATACGCGTTCATACCCATGGACCGGCATTCAGCCAAATCCATCACCTCGAAACCGAAGCCGTGTTCGTGCGCCACCTCTCGCGCCGCTTCCGCCATGACCTCCGGCGACAACACGTTCGCAGGTTCGTTCACCAGATCCCGAGCGAAGTTCTGTGCCTCGCCTGCCGCGATCCCATTCGCGACTCCGGAACGCACCTCGGGGATCTTCGCGTCATCGAACTCCACAATGTTCAGTAGCCCTAGTCGGTTATCCGAATCATTCGACGTTTTTTTGTACTTGTTAAAAGAATACGATCCGACCAACGCCCCCTCAGCGACCGCCTGCGATGCTTTCGCCGTATCCAAGCCGCCGATCCCGCCTCCGTGGACTATCGTCGTTGCCGTCGTGGCAATCCCCTTCAACCTGTTGACCGCCACGGCTGACACCTCACGAATATCGTCATACCCGAAATCTCCCGCTTTACCCAAACCCATCACCAGCACTCGCTTCGGAACAAACTCGCCGTAACGACCGGTTGGTGTGTGGATCAAGACGTTGTTGCCCCGTTTCCCTGTAACCTCACCGTCTTCGATCAAATCGCCTATCAATCCGCCAAGTGCACGATCGACCTGCCCAGTAGCGCCGCCAGGACGCTTGACGCCATCGAACAAATTGACAATCGCCGCATCCGACGCAATCTGCGTTAAGTCACCGCGCATGGTGTGCAATGTCAAGCCCATTTCAGTCGTTCCTAGTCCTAAAATCCCAGATCGCGCCATCATTCGTCAATTCTAGCGAAACCAATCCCCCCACGCTAAGCGGTCCTTTTCGACGTGCCATTCGCCCTGGACCAGTCGAATGCTCCCTTTCACGCACGAATCATTGCGTTGACGAACCAACTAAGGTTCCGATCCGTCGTCAATGGCGTTTTACGAAACTAATTCAAAATTTTAATCAGATTAGGGTTGACTAAATTGCGTTTTCAGCCTAAACTATAGCCGAAACGAGTAGGTGCCTGATCCCAAGTTTGCCGAAACACCGAGACAGATTCCCCTCGTTAGTCCAAAAAGGAGGCCGCCATGGTTAGCAAAAGTGATACTTTCCGAAAGGCGAAGGAAGCCTTGAGTGACAACGGCTCTGCAATGCAACACAGCATTCAACTCGCGAAGGCTACCCTCCACATCAAACTCGCAGAGATCGCAAACGGTAGACCAGATTCGTCTGTCAACCACTCTCCAGTGCTCCACGCGGGCGAACCAGTCTTCACCCGCGAAGTTGCGTAAGTTCCTTTTACGAACCTGGGACGTGATCCCAGGTTCGAAGGACAACCAATCCGCTGATTCGCCACATCGGCGGTGAAGCGTACCGAGAAATCGGTAAGACAATCCTCTATCTGTTTGAACGGAGAAAACAAATGGCCAGAGTACAGACCAGAGCTATCGACACCGGAACTCTCAAACTTGACGTCACCTATGCCTATAACGTCGAAAAGCGGCAGTGGATCAAATTCGTGCATCCCGGCAGTAAAAGCCCCACCGATCGGCAAAATCGCGTTCCATTCTCAAATTGCGCTCTTCAGGTCAACGTGCCAACTTCCGAGACAGACGTCTACGACATCACTCTCATCGGGACCGGGTTGGACACTAATGATCCGATTTTCACTCGGGAGATCCTTGGAGCCAAGAACAATCAACTTTTAAGATCTCTGCCCCACAAAACCGTCAACCGAGTTGTTCTCCCCAGTCTCCACTTCCTCCACGCAGGCGGATTAATCGTCTACAACAACAGGGGCGACGCCGAACCCGTATGTCCCAACGCCGAGTACATCATCCCTCGCGGAGAATGGGATGCGGCAATGGGCAACAATGGCTACCACCAAAACTCCTATCGCGAGGTGCGGCAGAACCTGAAAAAGCTCCAAAAACTCGGCGTCCCCATCACATTGGTTGACGACATCGAAGCCGAAGTCGGCCCGGGCATCGTGATGGAGTGTCACGGCGGTGTCACGCCGGCGAACTCCACCGTATCGATCAACTGCGGTTCGGAGAAACTCGTCGTCTCGCCGCTTCTTTTCCCTTCGCAATTCCACATCGACCCATTCGTGCAGTTCGGCTTCGGCGAACACCAAGCGAAAGCGTACGAAGCTAAATATAGCCTGCTCGAAAGGGCGGAACGGGAACGATCCACGCTGTTCTTCGCCATGGACCCGGCGCGGACCGCCGTCTACATCGACCGCGACCGCGATGGCAACTTCGTAGGGACCCCGAGCGACATCTTGTCGCAACACGACCCGTTCGTCAATTGATCCTCGGTCGGAGGCTCCTGTGACTGTTCTTCAACCACAGGAGCCCTCACGATAACGGATCCATCCTCGTCGAGACGTTCCAATACGAGCGATTCAATCAAGCCATCGCCAACCGACCCGGAGGCTTGGCGATCCATACTGACCTTTATGTAGTTGTCGGTCAGTCCCGACTGGCCACGCCGTCCTTCCCAGAGCACCGGACGAACTTCGCCCAACATCGATCTTCGGAAGCGCGTAGCGCTCACAACTGATATCTCCCGCAACTCTCCGGCTCGCTCCGCCTTCGTCTTCGCGTCAATCTGTTCTTCGAAATGATGCGCGCTTGTCCCCGGACGTTTCGAGTATGGGAAGACATGTGCATCCGAAAATCCGACCTTCTGCAAAACCTCAACCGATGCTGCATGGTCCCCATCCGTTTCACCTGGGAATCCCGCGATCACGTCGGTCGTAATCCCGCAACCATCAATCCGTTCTCGGACCAACTCGACCTTGGACACAAACTCGTCCGAAGAATAGGTCCGACGCATCCGTCGAAGAATCTCATCGCTGCCGCCCTGCAACGGCATGTGGAAATGCGGACACAACCTACCAGATCCCTCATCGACCCAAACATCGAGCAACGCATCGTCAATCTCCGGCGGTTGTAACGAAGAAACTCTGATACGCGGAATCTCGGTCTGCGTCAACACGGCCTTCAACATGAAACTCAAATCCACGCCATCTCCCAAATCGAATCCATAGTGCCCCAGCTGCGTACCCGTGAAAACAACCTCTCGACATCCCGTCCGTTCCAACCCGCGAACCGAGGATACGATCCTCTCCACCGGTACGCTCCTCTCCCGTCCCCTCACCTTCGGCACAATGCAGTAGGCGCATACTTGGTCACATCCTTCTTGAATCTTCACCGAAGCCCGCGTCCGACCTAGCAAAGCTCCCGCAGGAAACACGTCCCTGCCATCCGCACAAGGGGTAACCTCGATGCTTAATCGCTCAGCGACCGACGCCACAAGATCGGCCTTTTGCCGGTTGCCGAGAACTAAGTCCACATTGACCGCACTCGCAACCTCGTCCCTCGCTCTCTCCGGATAGCAACCGGTCATCACCGTCAACGCGTTCGGATACCGCCTCTTCGCCGCCGAGATAGTTTGCCTCGCCTTCTTGTCGGCAACGTGTGTCACAGTGCACGAGTTCAACACGAAAACGTCCGGCACCTCCTCGTCATCCCGACCAAGAACCGCAAAACCGGCGCGCAAAAACTCGGCCGCCAACTGCTGAGAATCAGCAGTGTTCAGCTTGCATCCATGCGTCTCAATCTCAACCGTAACCATCGCCGATTCGATTCTACGAAGCGCCCGCGCTTCAATCCGCACGAAAGGCAATTCCAAGCCCAGATATATACTTCATTCTGCGTATCGACGCCACTTACACAGCTACGAGATGGGAAACAATCGACCAATGAATGACCGAGTAGTCGTCACCGGAATCGGGTTGGTCACGCCGTTGGGTTCCGACCGCGAAACTACTTGGAACAACCTCATCAACGGGAAGTCGGGCGTGGACTATATCGGCTCATTCGACGCTGAAGGTTACGAATCTCGCATCGCCGCCGAAATCAATGACTTCGAAGCCGGCTCGATCCTCGGTCGTCGTCAAGCCAGACGTATGGATCGATTCACCCAGTTCGCATGTGTCGCAAGCCTCGAAGCATTGGAACACGCCGGCATCGAGATGGAAGACGAAGACGCGAACCGCGTCGCAATCCTGATCGGCAGCGGCGTCGGCGGCATCATCACGATCTCAGAGCAACTCGAAGTCCTAAACGACCGAGGGCCCCGAAGAGTCAACCCGTTCCTCATTCCGATGATGTTGGGCGACTTGGCCAGCGGTCAAGTCTCTATGATGACTGGAGCAAAGGGGCCCAACTTCTCCGTCGTGTCCGCCTGTGCGACAGGCACCGATTCCATCGGCGAAGCCGCCGAAATGATCAAACGCGGAGTGGTTGACGTCGCCATCGCCGGCGGCACCGAAGCGGCAATCTGCCCGATCGGCGTATCCGGGTTCAACGCTTGTAAAGCACTCTCGACGCGCAACGACGACCCGCAAGGCGCGTCACGACCATTCGACGCCGAACGCGATGGCTTCGTACTCGGCGAAGGCGCGGGCGTCATCGTCATCGAATCCCTCGAACACGCAGAAAAACGCGGTGCCAACGTCCTTTGCGAACTGGCGGGATACGGCGCAACCAGCGACGCGCATCACGTCACTCAACCGCACCCTGAAGGCGAAGGCGCAGCCCAAGCGATGAAGATCGCCGTCAAACAATCGGGCCTCGAACCTGAAGAGGTCGCCTACATCAATGCCCACGGCACTTCCACGCCGTTGAACGACAAATTCGAAACCATCGCGGTCAAAAAGGCATTTGGAAACCACGCAAACGACCTCCTGATGAGCAGCACAAAGTCCATGACAGGACATCTTCTCGGCGCCGCCGGCGGCATCGAAGCCGCATTCAGCGTCATGGCAATCTCAGAATCCGTGGTCCCACCAACGATCAATCTTGAAAACCCGGACCCGGACTGCGATCTCGACTACGTCCCTAATCTGGCTAAACGCGGTCGCGTTCCAGTCACGATGTCCAACTCTTTGGGCTTCGGCGGACACAACGCCTCTGTCCTCTTCAAGGAATTCGACAGTTGATCTCGCGGCCCAAAGCCGCGTCATCACGTCCCCAACGCACCAAAGAAACGCCGGCATCTCTCCAACCCATCGATGCGCGCTGGCGAGTCGCCGGGCCACCTCCCGAAGGCTTCTATCTGGATCTGGAGAACATAGCTCCACGCGGCTCGCTCGCATTGGCATCGTCTCTCCTCTACAACCGCAACATCCGCACTGACGCCGACGCCGCTTGTTTCTTCAACGACGGCCTCGACGCGATGCACTCCCCTAGCGTGTTGCCCGGCATCGGGAAAGCCGTAGAGGTCATTCTCGAAGCCGTCCGGAACAACGAAGGAATAGGTATTCTTGGCGACTTCGATGCCGACGGCATCACCGCCACAGCCATCATCGTCCTGACCCTCCGGAAACTGGGCATCGAGCCAAAGTACCACCTTCCTCACCGCGAGATCGAAGGCCATGGGATCGGCCTAGAAGCCCTCGACCGTTTCCACGAACAAGGCGTCAAAGTCGTCATCACCGTTGACACCGGCATCGCCGCTTTCAAGGAAGTCGAATACGCCAATAAAGTCCTGGGTATCCGCACCGTCATTACCGACCACCACGTTCCGCAGGGAGACCATCTTCCCAACGCCGCCGCAATCGTCAATCGCCATCTATCCGACGACCCCCGACTTGCCGATTTTTGCGGCGCCGCCACCGCGTTCAAACTCGCACTGGCACTCCTTGCCGAGGCTGATCAACCTCCCGCACCTGAGTTGATCCCCCTTGCCGCAGTCGGAACATTGGCAGACCAGACCGAACTCTCAGGCGACAACCGCATCATCGTCCGAGAAGGCTTGAAGATGCTGGACAACTCAGCGCCTCCCGGCCTCATCGAACTGACCCGACTCGTGATGAACCAGATCCGTCACAACGGTCCGTTTGACGCCGAATTCGTCACCTTCCAATTGGCGCCTCGACTGAACGCCCCCGGTAGGCTCGACTCCGCAGATCCTAGCCTGCAACTGCTAATCGCGACCGACATCTACCAAGCGATGCAACTCGCCAGCCTCCTCGACGACGCGAACCGCAAACGACGCAGTGTAGCCGAAAAGGCATGGCGGGCATCCCAGCCCAAGATCGATGCCGCCCTAAGTGACGGCCAAAACGTCATGCCCATCGAAGTCGACGCAACCTTGCCGATGGGCGTTCTCGGCCCGTTGGCGGGAAACGCATCCGACTACGCCGCATCCCCAGCGTTCGCCTACCAGATCGTCGACGGCATCGCCAGAGCCAGCGCTCGAAGCGTACCAGGATTCGACATCCATCAAGCCTTGGAAGCTATCGCCAACAAACTGCTACGCTTTGGCGGCCACGCAGCCGCGGCTGGTTTCGCAGTCGAAGCCGACCTGATACCCGAAGTTACGGCCCATCTCGAAACCCAGATGTCATGGTCCAGTCTGAGTTCCACCGCCGACGAGCGCGTCATTAAGACAGCCGATGCCGAACTCAGCCCCAGCCAACTCGGCCCCTCATTGTGGGAGTTCGTCAACCTAATGGCCCCGTTCGGGTCCGGCAACCCAGAACCTCGTTTCCTGATCCGAAACGCCGAAACCGCCAACATCAATTACATGGGCAGGAACCAAGACCACGTCCGCCTCAATCTCAAAGACGATACTGGCCGCTCATTCCGAGCAGTAGGTTTCGGCATGGCAGACAGTCTTCCCCCAACCCGCATCGTCGACGCCGTAGTTAGCCTCAAAACCGACTACTACCGCGGCGTCCGCCGCAACGAACTAAGACTCCACGACATTGCCGCGAGCCACCAAGGCAATTGACGGTTGGCGATTGGGTGTTTTCCACTCGCGCAGACGTGGGTCTTGTGAAACGGTAGCTCAGTCAAGAGGATGATTGAAGTTGATCACTGCATCCGGATCTCGGGTCGCCACCGCCAGATAAAGCATTAAATCGATGGTGATCAACGGAGTTTCCTTGGATGCAACTTCAATGAGTACTGAATCAGTCAATCCGAGGCGCCTGAACTCCGGTATTATGGTCACGTCCTTACTTGAGACCACAACTTCTTTGGCTATGCCGATCAGGTACGCTAGGCCTGCTAAGTAACGAGATCGCAGGGCCTCCGAACCATATGCCAGGAGATTCGACGCTTCAGTCAGCGTATTCGGCGTCAACAGGATTCGCGAGCCGACACCAACCATTCGCACCAGCTTGTCGAAATCGTTCTCGGTGAACTGTTGCAACCTGCGGTGCTTGCCGACTTGACTTTTTTGCGTCCTGCCGACTACTAGCAACACGAGAAGATTTGCGTCAACGAAATAACCAGTCCGTGCAATCACAGAGTTGACGGCGCTTCCAAAATCCGGTCTTTCAACGACAAAATCTGACCGTCGGCATCTCGAATGCTAACCACTTTGTACGACCGGTCTAAGCGTTCAGTTGGCGGCCCTACGATCCCCCATGCGCTGGTCCGATCCCATGGCCGAGAGAACCCAATCGTGACGTACCATTTGTCGGCTTCATCGTCATATCGCACCTCTTCCAACCCGACGTTTATGATCCCTTCGTCAGACATCACTTGACTGACGTAGTCCTTCGCTGTTTTGACAGCGTGTTTCACATCCATGTTCGACTCCGATGTCATTGCCCCAAGGATCTAAACGTCCAATCAGTCTACCAGTCGCCTACCAAAGCGCTCACGTTGGGTATCTGAACTCCGAAATCTACGTGATCTACCTTGCCAACTCCCGGCGTCGCTCCCGCCTAGATCGTCCGGCTGTCACCCGGTCGACGTCCGCGACCTCACGCATGCGACGCTTAGGAGCGCCTCCACCACCGGTCCAACGAACCTTCCACACGATCCATGGGATCGTCACGAGCCAAACCAAGATCGCGATCAGATGCGCCTCTTGCAACCCCCAGAATTTGACATCGTCCAGCCTGACGAACTGTATCCCGAATCGCGCGGTCGCATACAAAGCCAGATAGACCATGAAAACACTGCCCGCAGGGCGAACCTTGCCGCGGAGGAAGAAGATCACACCCAAGATGATGATGTTCGTAATCATCTCGTAGACGACGGCAGGATGAACCGGCCGCTCGACGTCGGTTCCGAACAGGTCCGGATGCTGATCGATCACCGCTCTTGCCGGGCTATCGATATCCGTGAAATACCACGCCCAGAACATCTCCAACGGACGCGACCAATGCTCGCCGTTAATGATGTCCCCGATCCGTCCGATTGTTTGCGCCACCAGCAAGGGAGCCGCAGCGATATCCATGAAACGCCCGATCGGCGCCTTTGCAAAATATGCGTAGATCGACCCCGCAATCCAACCGCCAAGAATCCCACCCCAAAGGCCAATCCCACCGTTCCAAACCGCGAATATCGACAGCGGATCATCGCCGTATATCGCCCAGTTATCCAAAACATGCACGATCCGGGCGCCGACAATCCCGCCGAGCACTCCCCACAATGCCGTGTTGTAGACCTGCTCCTGGTCCAACCGCTCACGGATCGCCGCCCTCCCCGACATCCAAATTGCCGTGCCTACGGCGATAAACGTCAGGAACCCGTGCCACGAAAACGCAGTCGTCGTACCCCCGAAAATATACGGGTCGAACGGTATATTGATCCCTTCAAACACTTAGCATCTCATCTCCGTCAAAGGTCTTCGCCAGCTAGCAGTCGATTCTATCGCGCACCCCATCATTCCCGAAACCGCAACATCGCAATAAACCGAGCTCTATTCACCGATTGCATCCCTACCACCCTCTACACACCTCGGGTTTGTCTACGATTCCAGATATGGATTCCTATGTCACAGCTTTCCTAGAGCACCTCGGTGGCGAGCGGGGCCTTTCCCAACACACCGTCAACGCCTATCGCAACGACCTCGACGGTATGACCGCCTTCATTGGAGAAAATCTCGGCGCAACAGCGAACGACATCGACTGGAACCGATTCGACGAGAAAGCCGTAACCGGTTACGTCCAAGACCTAGAGTCGCGTGGGTACTCCAACGCAACCAAATCCCGGAAGATCGCATCTCTCCGTTCCTTCATGCGGTTCCTCCGCGAAGAAGGCATCACCGATCACCTTCCGACTCGCCGTCTAAAGTCACCTCGCGGCGGCAACCCACTACCCAAATCGTTGACCTTGGACGAAGTGGGAGACCTCCTAACCTACGTCGCCAACGCATCTACACCTGCGGAACTCCGGGACCGAGCCGTTGTCGAACTCCTTTACGCCGGCGGGCTCAGAATCTCAGAACTCACCGGCCTAGACGTCAACAACATCAGCTTTGACAACTCAACAATCCGCGTTTACGGCAAAGGCTCAAAGGAACGGATCGTCCCCATCTACGATCCCGCGATGGACGCCATCGCTGACTACATGATCATCGGACGACCCAATCTGGGCAAGTACCAAGATGAAAACGCCTTGATCCTGAATGCGAGGGGTTCACGCATCACCCGACAAGGCTTGTGGCTACAACTCAAGAAGATCGCCGTCGGCGCAGGCATCACACGGCATATTACGCCCCACATGCTCCGTCACAGTTTCGCCTCCCACCTCCTGAATGGCGGCGCTTCCTTGCGACACGTTCAAGAACTACTCGGACACGAGAACATCGCGACCACCCAGATCTACACGCACCTCACAACCGAACAAGTCCGACGCGAGTACGACGCAGCACATCCTCGAGCCTAGTCAACACAATCGTCGATGCAACCGGACAGACTATTCTGCGGGTTCGTCATCACTAGCCTCAGCATTTCGAATCCGTTGACGCGCCACCATTTCAGCCTCTGCCGAATGCGCTTTGAATGAAAGGTACGCGCTCACCCCGAGAAACACCGTCCCGAATACGCCGCTAGTAGGGGGATTCGAACCGTCCGCCGCCCACCACAGCAACGTGAACAACAACCACAGGATCGCGCTGAGACCCAAGATCCAACTGCTATGCCTCAAATCGACGAATGCGATTCCGCCTCCTATGATCGCCAAAACCATCGGCAGCCGCACCAGCATGAACCCAAAGACATACTCCCCCGCGGTCGAAGACGAGAAGTTCATCAGATTCAAGAAGGTGGTGAATGTCCCCGCTCCCCAAAGCACGATAATCGCAAGCGTGCCCACCGTTGAAATGATTGCAACCGCAATCCTCGCATCCCGTACCGAGTTTTCTGCCATATCTACCTTCTTATCTTCTCGTAATCGCGCATCGGCATATACGAACCGCCGTCAAATATCCAGCGTGGCAAAACTGATCGCCAACATGATGTACTGCGCCAACGCGAATCCCAATGCACTCGCCCCGAGCCGTTGCAACCAAGTTGCCTCGTACTGCCAAATCGAACCGAGGCCGAACACAAGCATCGGCAACGGGGCGAACACCCAACCCAACTCGCCGATGTAGTCCTGTAACGCTATCGCCGAAGATAACGTGATGCTAACCAGAAACAATCCGACTGCGAACCCACCGACGGCAAGTATCAGCAGAATCGCGTAAGAGCCGCGCTCCTCGTCATCCAGATCCTCCGAAACATCGCGGAAGAAGACGTCTTCTTCTTCCAACTCGTCATCGAGTGCAGGCGTTTCGTTCTCGGTATCTCGCATCGGCGGAAACGATCAAATTGAGGATCGGTGAACCGTCTTTTCAGTCCTCGAATTCCGCCCAGATCGCCCGAGCGTATTCCAGCGAGCCGCCATCCTTATGCCACTGGTCGCCCAGCTGCGTCCCCTCGATCGCCATGTAACCGCTGTAACCGGCATTGGCCATCGCCGAGATCGCGTAACGGTAATCAATCTCACCATCCTGCAACGGCACGCGCACGAACACCGTCCTCTGGTTCTCCGGGTGATAGACGCGGTGCATGTTCTTGCAGTGCCAGTATTTCGAAATCGGAGCCAACGCATCTATCGCCGCGTCGTAGTCCTCCTCCGGCACGTCATAGGTCCACACGATGTTCCCGATGTCCGGATTAATTCCGAAGTTCTCCCGATCAATCTGATCGTTCAGATAAACCGCTGACCACGAGTTGTCGACAGGTGAGTTCTGGTGAACCTCTACGGTCACATCGATCTCAGAGTTTGCATCGCACACCCCTTGGAAGACAGACGCCAACTCGTCGTACACCCACGTCTCCGCATCCTTACTCGCATCTTGCGACTTCGGCCAACCGCTCACGCTGCCGGGAATCGACCCCGGAGGATGACCCGGATACCGCGCCGGAGCGCTCAACGCGCCATTTACAACTTCGGCTCCAATGTGACCCGCGTACTCTGCGGCCCGCATCAATTTCTCTCGGTTTTGAGGGCCATGCCGCGCTTCGGTCAGCGTTCCGCCAGCGCGAATCGCTCCCACCTTCAATCCGTGAGAACGTACTCGTTCGCCGAATTCGGAGATCGACTTCGCGTCTCCGAGCTTTGCCAGTACCTCATATCCGCACTCTAAGGCGTCGAAACCAGTGGCTCGAGCCTTATCCAAAAACTCCGGCGTGTAGTCATCAGGATGCAGATCCCAAGAGTCGATGGAGTTCGGATACAACGTGAATCGTCGATGGGCGTAGCAGAAACGCATGGCTAGTTCACACTTCCTTCAAGGCTAAGGCTGTGCCGCGAACAGCGACACTTCTCTTTCACTGCGTTCGCAGTTTAACACCCCATCCACCAAGGCAACGACATCAAGCCGCCTCAACAACCTCAGCAGATTCCTCGACTCGCGGCTCTACCTCTCGCTCGATCCTCTCACCAAAATCCCTTTTGGTCACTTTCAGAGAATACTCGACCTGTAAGTTCATCCACATCTGTGAACCGCTGCCGAAAAAACGTTCCAAGCGCAATGCAAACTCAGCATCGACATCTCTCTCCCGGGACAATATCGTTTCAACCCGCCCTAAGGGTACCGCCAACAACTTGGCGAATTCCGCAGGTGTGATTTTGAGATACTCGAGTTCTTCCATCAAGAGCTCCCCGGGATGCACGGGAGGCATTCCGTTTTTGATCTCAGATGTATCTTCGCCGTTTTCCATCATTCTGTCGCCTCGATTTCAGTGGTAATCGACGATCTCGACATCGTAAGCGCCTGCACCCGACCAACGAAAACAGATTCGCCATTGTCGGTTGATCCGAATCGAATATTGACCATCGCGATCACCCCGCAGTCGCTCGAGTCGATTGCTCGGTACATCAGCCAGTTCTCGCAACGAAGTCGCATTCGCCAGGTATTCCAACTTAAAACGAGCCTGACGTTCGAAGGATTGGAATCCGGGGACGAATTCACCCTCTAAGAACCGTCTGGTCCTTCGGTCGCGAAATCCCAGTAGAGCCATCGATTACCTTTCTCACTCTAACACTTGTACACATTCCATACTTCACACACGCCCATATCACTGTGTACCATGAACCCGTCACTACCTCCAGACACTTTGGCGAACCGACGCCAACGCACCGGGAAACATCAACCATGAAAATCACCGATCTCCGAGCATACGTCGTACGAGCACAAGAATCCCGCCCGTGGATGTTCGTCGAAATCGACACTGACGAAGGCATCACCGGATACGGCGAATCCACCAACGTCGGCGGTGGCGGAGCTATCGTCATCGCTCAAACCTACGCCCTGCTCAAAAACGACCTTGTGGGACAAGACTTCTCTGACGGCCTCATTGGACAAGACCCCAACCACATCGATCGCATCTGGCACCAAATCTACCGCCGCTTCGGCACTCTAGGCTCTCGCGGATTCGCAACTACCCTGGCTAGCGGCGTCGACATGGCCCTGTGGGACATCAAAGGCAAAGCCTTGGGTCGCACGGTATACGACCTCCTCGGCGGGCCGATGCGCGACTCGGTTCCCCTCTACTCCCACTGCGGACCGGCCGACGACATCGACGCCTGCGTCGCGGACGCCAAAGCACAAGTCGCACTCGGTTACCAAGCCCTGAAACTCGACCCGTTCTCTCCCGAAATGGGCGCCAAACACCGGCGTTACATCGACGGCAAAATCTCAGCGGCCGGTGCCGCTCACGCCGAAGACCTCATGGCCGCTCTGCGCGAATCGCTGGGTCCTGACGTCGAACTTATGATCGATGCCCACGGCAACTTTGACGTCTCCACGGCAACCGACCTCTGCAACCGCATGATGCCCTACAACCTCACGTGGTTCGAAGAACCCCTGCAACCTGAAAGCCTCGAAGCGCACCGACAACTCCGACGCAACACCGACATCAACCTATGCATCGGCGAACGCAAATTCACGCGCTGGGACTTTCTCCCTTACCTCACCGAAGGTCTCGTCAACTACATCATGCCTGACATCTGCTGGACCGGCGGAATCTCCGAGATGAAGAAGATCGCCCACCTTGCCGAAACCTTCTACATCCCCATCTCGCCACACGACGCCTCCGGATCATTCAACGTCATATCCGGCGCTCACGTCTTAATGAACGTCCCCAACATCTACCGCCTCGAAATGAGCCACCACTCGGTTCCCGCGTACAACGCGTGCCTCACCGAACCGCTCGACATCCGAGACGGTCATCTCCACCTCTCCGACAAACCCGGACTAGGTTACGAACTCGACCGAGACTATATCGAAGCGCACCTCGATACCCAATGGGCTTCCCTTATCCAATAACGCCATCCAGACTCACTCGTCACCGTCCAACCTAAACGCCACCGACGTACGGCGGACAATTTCCGGGATCTCAAAGCCCTCGCCGTACTCCCCCTCGTTGGCGACGACCCGATACGTGTCACACACCCCTTCACCCTCGGGTTCAAACCCCCACGTCATCTCGTAACTCGGAATCGTGTAGTCCGAAGTATCGACCGCTACGCGCACGTCTAACGTCGTATTCCGACTCCAGGAAGTCCGCACATCTGCGCCTCCTAATTCAACCTCCAACGTCATTACGCCATCTGTCTCGGAGACAACCTCGAAAGCGACGCCGTCACGGTAAAGATTGATGCTTGACAGTAACGTCACCGGGTTTGTAAACGAATCCCGAAAACTCAACAACCGTTGAGTCACCTGACTCGGTACCGGTCGCCAACGTCCATTCACCTCCATCCAATACTCGATCAACTGGACCGGCGAGCGTGCCCGAATGAGGTAAAGATCGACTTCATCATTCTTGAAATGCACCCAGCGTGCACCCCGGGGACGCAATCCCCCGATCGAGTATTGAGAATCCTCAAACGTGAAATCACAACCCGTCCACCCACCGGAAACCACGTATCTCGCCGTGCCCTCATCCATCAGATTTGCATGTGCCAGACGCAGTATCCCCTCGACCGTCACATCCGCCGGCTCGATCCGATCCACCAATTCGTCATCAAAAACCACCAGCTCCTCAACCTCATTAAACCGCATACCCGGTTTGACAAGTGGATCCGAAGCGATCCTGATCAGCTCCTCGTCAACAGGACCAAGAGTCACATAGTCCAACGCGTCATAGCTCATCAAACTCGTCCGGTCATCGTGCCGGTGCAACATCCCGGCCAACGCGTGGACCAACTCGTGCGCTGCGATACTCCGAATCATCCGATTTCTACCCGCATCAGTGAACACCGACAACGGAGGCCAAACTACCAATCGCGCCGCCGATATCGCACCATCAGAGTCGATATCGAAACTCGTGCAACCAGCAGCATGATTGCACCGCAGTCCACCCGCGCGTTCAGTCCTAGGCAGGCCTAGATAGGCATGGAGATTAGCATCCGATCGCGACTCGACTTGCTGGAACTCCAAGTTCATAATCGGCCCCAGATAATCCAACGCCTCGTTGAAGATCGCTTCATACTCGCTCTCTCCAGTCGTCCAAACCCGGATCGGCTGCCCGACTCGCCACTTGGCAACGTAATCATTCCGCCATCCGCCGCATCCCACTCCCTCGTCGCGTTCCGACCGACGCCTCAGGTTCGACGTATCACTGAAACACTCCCAAACCTCACGACTCACCCCCAATATCCGCCGCGGTACCACGGCATCAGCGCTTAGCACATCGTCGCCGACTGCGAAATGCAGCTCAGTCTCCCCTGACGGCAACCTCAAGACATGCCGGGCCACACTCGTCTGCTCATCACTCTCAACCTCCACCGCAAATTCATCCCCGCAGTCCTCCACTGATTCGCCCGCTCGCGTACACGACACCGATACCTTAATCTCCCCTATCACTGGCGCATCCGACTGATTCTCCAAGGTCGTCTCGAATACTGCATTCGCCGAACCGTCGCTCCAGTATTGCAAATCCAAGACATCAGACACCGCCGACAATGACCAACTCAATTCCGGCGCTTCAGCCACCTCGAACGTTAACTCTTCAACGTTTCCATCACCCCATCTGAAGCCATCCTCATTCGCCCCTGCATAAACCTCAACCATCGCGCTCCCTACGGGCACCCAAACCTCCAATATCAACGAACCCGTCTCTCCGACCGCAACGGCATCGACAAAATCCGCCGCTGAACACTTTTCATCCGCACACTCGATCCCAACCAAAACCTGCCCACCGTCATCCACGCCGACATTGCTCACCTCAAACCCTAGAGCTACCAGTCCTCTACCGTCGGCGTGCCATTTCACAACCTCAATTGTTTTCACTACTACGTCGTACTCCACGTATTCCACACCGCGCTCGACTCGCGCTGTGTTATCCGTCAAATCCGCCTCAGTCGAAGCCGTAGAAACCGCAATCTCAAATCGATACTCCCCCGGTTCGACCTCAAACCGGACCGACGCCGCCACGCTATCCCCACTGCCAATCTCGTCCTCAATCGATCCGAACTCAACCTCACCCGTCTCAACCACTTCACCATCCTCCAACCGATCCCATTGTCCACTCAAATCGACCGCCTTAGCCGTCCTTTCCCCATCATTGACAACACCGATGTCGAACCCTACGAAACCGCCCCGGATCACGTGATGGGCGTTCACATTCACAGACAAGTCCGCCGCCGACACCGTCACACTGGTCTCATGCGCATGATCTCCGATCAATACCCCCACTGTCCGTTCCCCAGGCACCAGACCCAGCCTGAACTTGAACTGCTTTTCCGCTCCGGGACCCAAACCGCTCACCACGTACACCAACTCCTTATCACCGCCGTCAACCTGGTACTCGACGCGCTGAGCACCCGAGAAATCCGCATCGCCAACATTCCTGACCGTCACCAACGCCTCGTACAGCACCACCGACGGTTCCTCCCCAACCTTAGTCACAACAACATCAACCACTTGGATCGAGCCCGACGTCCCTTGGCCAGCTACTACTCCCGCGTATCCCAAACCCACCAAAACGCTCACCGCAACCCCGACTAGTAACGAACGAAAAACCCGCGACCTCATACCGATCATCCTAATTCGGTGACATCAACCAGACACCGACCGCGGCCCACCTACACAGTGCCTCAGTTCCCGATCACTCGAGAACCACCTCGCACCTCAGACGGAATTACCAGACTCGTTCCATATTCGATCAAGTTCGCCTGCACCTCATACCCATCGCAGGCCAATCCGCGCACCCCGAACTCCCACTCAATAGAGAACGACGTCAACTCGTAACTGGACAAATCGACCTTGAACGTCGTCGAAACCAACGCCTCATCCGTCCAATCCGGCGCTGCGTAGCCCCTGATCCGCTCGATCCGGAACTCGATCTCATCCTCTCCGCGGTTCAACTCCTCGAGCGTATCGGCCTCGAAGTACAGCACCGAAGTCAACAACGCTAACGGGTCCGAATACTGCGGAGACCAAGCCGTCTCCTCCGCCAACTCCTGTTCATCTGTCGCCGCAAATCGACGCCAAGACCGCGTGCTCCCATCCCAATACTCCGCCCTGCCGTCTTCCGACCGCCAGAATGCATACAACCGCTCAGACGCGTCCGTCATGCGATAGTACAACCCACGATGGGAACTGAACTGCCCTATCGTGACCTGCGACGGCCCGAAACTGTCGATGCACGTCCCACCGGACCAACCACCATTCATGTTGTAGAGCGCCGAACCCTCGCTATGCAACCGCAACCGCGCTAGTTCGATGATGTCCAAATTCGTCAATTGTTCAGGTTCAACCGGATCCAACACCTCATCCGAAAACACCACCAAATCCTCGACATCAGCCGTTGTAAACCCAGTCTCCACCAGTGGACTAGTCAATATCCGCACAAGCTCCCGATCCGATTCCGTCATCTCCGGGAACCTCATCCCCTTGTCGATGCTCATCACCGAGTCCGGCACGCGTCGGTAGCTCATCGGCACCAAAATCTGCAGCAGGTGATGCAACATCGCGTACTCGATCGTCTCATTGATCACGCCCAACTGACGTAGATTCGGATCCTCGATCCGCATCAACACGATCTCAGCCGTCACGATCTCCCCTGCGTCATTGGTCTCGTAATTCGTGCACCCCCAGAAACCATCGCAATCCGTGAAACCCAATGCGCGGACATTCTCATCCGTGATCCCAACATACGCCGCGATATCAGCCCGACGCTCTTCCGCCACCAGCTGATACGAGAAGTTCAGCTCCGGCGCCATCTCCTGCAACATATCCTGGAACCGCTCCGAATACGCTGACAACCCATTGATCCACACGGTCACCGGTCGCGCATCTGACCATTTCCGAATCGTCTCCCCATCCCGGCCGCTACAGTTCCCACGCGGGAACTCTTCGCTCTGACGCGTCTCAGTGAAGCACCGCCACAGATCCCGATCCACATTCGTAATCTTGGCCGGCACAGAAACATCCACCGTCGCCGACAACACCTCATTCACACCAACCACCTCCGGGCCCTCCAACCTCAACTCGATCTCGCCCGACGGCGTCCTAATATCCAGCGAACCTTCAGCAGGCCCATACCCATCCCGAAGATCCAGCGTCACTACATCGCCGCAACCAGAGATCGCCGTCCCATTCTCGTAACACCCTACCGCTATCGGATACTCGCCCGGCACGGGTTCCGCACCGTCGTTGCGCAACGAAACATCCACAATCACCGACGCATCACCATCTCGGTAATACCCGTTCAACGACGCACTCGCAGCAAAAACCGGTACGATATCCGGCTGCAACGGAACCTCGAGCGTCACCGGGATCGCATTCTGATCCCCCCATAGATACCCATACTCCAATTCACCCGCGTACAACACCACCGAAGAAATCCCCTGCGGAACAACCGCTGCGATCGACCCCGAGATCGATCCGCCCGGCGGCACATTGTCAATCACCTGCTCTCCCGAACACGTCCCTATTTCGGCATCCGGACACGCCACCGCAACCACGAACGGCCCACTATTCGCCACCCCTAGATTGTTGATCGCGAAACCAACATCCACTTCCGCCGTTCCTCCTCTTATGAAACCGCGCACGCCCGCACCTTCAGCCCGAACGTTCAGCGCCACAAAGTCGACCTCAATGTCAAACTCCGTCGCGTTGTTCGACAGATTTGCCTCGCGCTCGTCCGCCGACGCCGTCACCTCAACTGTGTGCCTTCCCTTCTCCAACTCGATGTTGAACGTCACATCCTCCGACTCCCCAGGCTCCAGCGGCTGAACCGTCGCAACGACGTTGTTCAACGCAATCAACTGAACAGGTCGCGATGGCAGAGTCCCGTTGTTCGTCAACATCACCCGTAGACCAATCACCTTGTCGGCCAAAACCTGATACGAAATCGGCGCTATCGTAATGTCCGAAACCAGCAGATCCAGAACCGCCAGCGAATCCGAATCATCCACTCGCAGCTTCAACTCCTGTTGACCCGAATCCAACCGCACATCGAAAACCAGCGTCGTCTCCTCACCACCGGCCAGCGGCGGAATCTCAGCCACCAGATCAACGTCCTGACCATTCACCGTGGCCGATACCAAGGTCACACCTTCCCGAGACGCCTCTCCCTCATTTGCAACCTTCAGCGTAAACCTCACCGCAATCTTGTCACCCTCAGGACCTCGCACATCCCAATCCAACGACTCGATGCTGTAACTTGCCGGCACCACAGTAGCCGTAGGCGTCGGCGGGACCGGTGTAGCAGTCGGAGGTATCGGTGTAGCAGTCGGCGGTACCGGGGTATTCGTGGGAGGAAGCGGTGTAGCAGTCGGCGGAATTGGCGTCGATGTCGGAGGAACCGGTGTAGCCGTTGGCGGCATTGGCGTCGATGTCGGAGGCAATGGCGTCGCAGTCGGAGGCGCAGGCGTATTCGTTGGCGGAACCGGCGTTGCTGTTGCCGGAGCCTCAGTCGGCGCAACCGAAGTCGGCGTCCGAGTCACAAACGGCTCCGCGGTCGGCTCGTCGTCGCCGGTGCAACCACTCAACCCAACCGCGAGCATCAACGACGCTCCCGCTAAACCAGCCAAGGCCAAGACCGCGCGAGATCTCAACGCGGCCCGATCAATCAACCCTGTAAACAACAAATTCAACTCGCATCATCGACCAGATCAACGATCCTTGACACCCTTCAACAAAAGTCTAGACAACGACGATCAACCGATACCATGCATCCCCGCGCATTCAATCGCAATGGGAAACACAATCCGACCAGAACCCATCTCCGAATTCAACATCGGATCGATTGAAAAGCAACACTCGCCCTCGGCCCACGCTCCTCACCCATAAACGCGCGCCAAAGTGAAACCCGAAATTGAAGTTTGCAATACAAACTATTTTGCATTACAATGCAACATACCGCATCGCCCAACCACGTGGAGAAAAGCCATGACTAACCAAAACAACCTCTCCCCCGAATCCTCTCTCAACACCATTCACAGCACCATGAACAACGCCCAAAGCGCTCTCTTCATGGCCGGGACCGCGTCTATCCTCCTCATGTGGGGAGCTCTCACCGCTGTCGGATATCTTGCAGACTTCGCCATCGCCAACCTCGCTCCCGACTTCGCAGACGAATACCCTTGGTTCCGCGCTCCTCTATGGGCAGTCATCGTCATCATCGGGATAACCGGCAGCAGCATCATTGGATCTCGAGCAACGCTGAATCTCGCCGATCCTGACACCGCGCGTCGGGCCGGCCTGAAGGTCTTCGCGTTCTGGATGGTTGTTGTAGCCGCAACTTGGCTCATCCCAGGACTCTCCGGACTCTGGACCGTTGCCGAACCTGGACAGCACATCGCCGGTGTCTCCGTCGGCATCATCGCCCTCGGTTACATCCTGTTTGGACTGATCTCCAGACTCGCCATTTCGGTCTTGGGGATCGGCATAGGAGCCTCTTACTACGTTCCAGCGCACTTCGCGGGCGATGCCGCAGCGGCCATCACCGCTGTGTTGGTTCTAATCCTCATCGTCGCCGGAGCCCTTTGGCTGAAGAAAACTGGCGTCCAATGACAGACACCGAACACATCGTCCTCAACGAGACGATCCATCAACCGACGCGTCTACGCATCATGACGCTCCTCGTCTCCCAATCCGAAGCCCCGCGCCTAACCTACGGCTTCATCCAGTCCAACCTCAACCTAACCGGTGGAAACCTCACAACCCACCTCCGAAAACTCGAAGAGGCTAACTACGTCCAAATCACGAAAGAGTTCCACAAAAACAAACCCCGGACCTGGATCGAATCAACCAAAGCCGGCAAAGAAGCCTTCGCCGAGTACTACACAAACCTCCGCAACATCCTTGGACTCTGATTCGTCGACCTAAATCAAGTTCTGCCGATCAACCCGGTCACCAGCCAAATAAACATCGACGACCCGACGCAAATCCCCAAGTTCACTCGATGGATCACCTTCGACAACCAGCACATCCGCCTGCTTGCCAACCTCAATCGTCCCTACCGAATCGTCCACCCAGCATGACTTCGCCGAATCGCTCGTGGCCGACACAATCGCCTCCATATTTGACATCCCGGCCATCCCATGCGCCTCGATTTCGGTCTGGAAATCGCCCATCTCGTAAAAGCCCCAAGCAGAATCCGATCCTGCAACCATCACCACGCCAGCATCCCGCATTCTCGCCACATGGTCCATACGAATCTCCGATCCTCTCCGCATCGCACCCAAATCGTCACCCTCCCGTGCCCTACTCGGATCATCCTCCAACTGCCTGATCCGAGACACCGACTGACCAAGCGTCGGATTCACAAACACTCCCTGTTCCGCAATCCGGTCAGCCAAATCCGGACGATAGTTGTCCGATCCGTCAGCATCCTTGTGCACGCCATGGATGATCGAGTCCACGCCGGCATCCAATGCGTTCTCCATCCCACCCGAAGACGCGCAATGCGCAGCCACATGCTTGCCGAATTTGTGCGCCTCATCACAGATCGCTACCAACTCGTCCACGTTGAACGACGGCCTCCAGGCATGGCTCGTCCGAGTACTTCCGCCGGTCGCCGTAACTTTGATGAAATCCGCTCCCTCCTTGATCAACTGCCTGACCGCGGCCCGACACTCAGTCGGCCCCGTTGCCTGAACGCCGAAGTAACTCAGGTGACCTCCGATAATTGCCACCGGCCTACCAGCCAATATCAACCTCGGTGAAGGCACGATCCCCATCTCGACCGCGTCTCGCAACAAAAACGTAGTTCGGTTCTTCGCGCCGCAGTCCCTCAACGTCGTGACGCCCGAGTAAAGATGCCTCCTAACGTTCTGTGCCGACTGCACCGTGAGCACCTCATCTGGAAGCAGCGTCAACTCATCTCCTGCCCGACCATCGCCGATCCCATTCAGATGAACGTGGCAATCTACGAGCCCAGGAAGAATCGTTGCATCGCCATAATCGATCTCCGAAACGGAAGCACCCTCAGGTGCTTGCACCGTCTCCTTCGTGCCGATCTGCCTGATGGTGTCACCTTCGAGCAAAATCGCGGCCTGTTCGGCCACCGCGCCACCGTTGCCGTCGATCAGTCTGGCAGCCTTCAAAACAGTGAATTGAGTCTGACGATCGCTCATTGCCAATCTCCTGAATTTGCGTTAGCGGAGCAATTAGAACTCGTACGGCGTCTGTCTCACAGCAGCCAACGATTCTTCTGAGCCTCTATCAACCTTTTCGCCTCGGAAAAACACGTCTTCAACATCCCAGAGCGCGTTCACATCCTCCGTAGGATCACCGCTCACAACCAAGATGTCTGCCTGTTTGCCAGGTTCTAACGTGCCCACGACATCATCCACACCGAGCGCCTCCGCGGCCCACTTGGTCACAGACATCACGCCTTCGGAGTGTGAATAACCAGCATGGACCAGCAGTTCGGCTTCGTAAACCGTGTTGCCAAGTTGGTAATCGCCCCAGGATGAGTCCGATCCCGTGATGATCTTCACTCCCATCTCGATCATCCGTCGATTGTGCTCCAATCGCGTCTCCAACTCGCGCTTTGCTTCATCTAGCGCTGTCAAATCCTCTGTTGATAACCCCGAATCGATCTTCTTCTCCATCAAAGACCAAACCCGAGCGCGACCGACTTGAAGGGTGGGATTGACATACGCCCCGCCTTCACCGATCCTCTCCGCGATGTCAACCCTGAAGTTATCTCTACCATCCGGTTCCTTGTAAACGCAGTGAATGATCATGTCCACCTCAGCGTCCAACGAGTTGATCACCCCTTGCGTCGACGTGCTGTGCGTCGCCGTCAACTTGCCGAATTTATGCGCTTCGCCGGTGATCGCCCGCAACTCATCAACGTTGAAGGAAGGCAGAAGTGGAAAGGATGTCGGTGTGCTTCCGCCGGTCGCTGTGATCTTGATGTAGTCCGCACCTTCCTTGATCAACTGCCTCGTCAACGCACGCACGCCTTCAACGCCTGTCACCTCACCGCCGAAATAACCCATGTGCCCACCGATGATCGAAACCGGTCTGCCGCACAACACCATTCTCGGACCGACCGTTAATCCCTCGTTGATCGCATCGCGCAATCGAAACATCGTCACGTTTTTCGGCCCGTTCTCACGGATCGTAGTCACACCAGAATACAGACTCCGTCGCGCGTTGCCAGCGGCCTTCACGGTCAGGATCTCGTCGGCGAGTTCCGCCAACTCCTCGCCGTTTCTGCCATCGCCAAATCCGTTGTTATGGGTATGGCAATCCACCATGCCCGGCAGGATAGTCGCGCCGGGGTAATCGATCCGTTCGACTGGCGCGCCGTCAGGCGCACGAAGGTGATCAGTACGACCAACGGCGATGATCTCAGACCCTTGCGTCAGTACTGCACCGTTTTGGATTACAGCTCTGCCGGTGGCGTCGTACACACGGTCGGCGCTGATCAGCTTGTATTCGTTAGTTGAGATTCCGGACATCTATGACAACCCATGCCACATCGTTCTGGAATGCAAGTTACCACGTGCCAAGGGATCGCGCGGTGACGCTCAGCGCGGGTTTGGATTTACTCGATAGGGATTTACCCGATCGGGTTTGACCAATAGCGTCCCGGCGCGATGAACTGGTCGGCTGCAATTGGCCCCCAAGTGCCTTGCGCATACGGGTATAGCTGCGATGCCAGCTCCGTCTCCCAGGCGTTGACGTAAGGATCGATCACCGCCCAAGACAGTTCGATCTCATCTGCGCGAGTAAAGAGAGACGCATCACCAGCCACAGCGTCCAACAACAATCGCTCATACGCATCCCGCATCCCCATCGGGAACTCGTAGCTCAATTCTTGCGCTTGAGGCCGAAGTTCCGGACCCGGCCGCTTGTTGTCGATGGTGAGATGGATCGCCTCGTCGGGCTGGACTACGATGCGCAGCTTGTTCGGCACGAGGCCAGACGCGTCTTCGACGTCGAAAATCCGGTGGGGCGGCTGACGGAATTGGATCGCGATCTCGGTGTACTTCCGCCTCAGCGCTTTACCTGACCTCAGAAAGAAAGGTACGCCCTGCCATCGCCAATTGTCCACGTATAGCCGTAATGCCGCGTACGTGGCCGTCGCCGAAGCGGGAGAAACACCGTCGAGTTCTCGGTAACCGTTGTACTGACCACGGATCGAGTTCTCCGCGGCCTGCTGCGGATTGGGTTTGCGGGTCGCACTGAGCACCTTCGCCTTTTCGTCTCTGAGCGAATCGGCATCGTTCGTCGCAGGCGGCTCCATCGCCACCAAGGCGAGCAGTTGCAGAATGTGGCTCTGGAACATATCCCGCAGCACACCTGAATGCTCGTAGTAAGCGGCGCGATCTCCCACGTCTAAGTCTTCGAGCACAGAGATCTGAACATGATCGATGTAGTTGCGGTTCCACAACGGCTCGAAAATCGTGTTCCCAAATCGGAAAACGATCAGGTTTTGAACCGTGTCTTTGCCAAGGTAGTGGTCGATCCGGAACAGTTGATTTTCGGCTGCTCTGGCGTGGATGTTCTCGTTGAGGATGCGTGCAGACTCGAGATCCGTGCCGAACGGTTTCTCGACTACCAGCCTTCTGACGCCTTGGCGTTCATCCAACATCCCGGCTTCGCTCAACGCACTGATCGTCCCTTCGTAGAGCGTGGGAGACAAAGCCAAATAGTAGAGACGGTTGTCCTCCAATTGACCAGCGGTGTCGGATTTGATCATCTCGTCAAGGTGTCGGAGAGACTCCAGATCGTTCGACGAGCCCGTTATGTACCTGATCTCTTTTGCGAACTCCACCCATTTCGTCGCGTCCGCCCCATAGCTGTCCGAAGCAACGTCGAATAGGAGCTTTCGATATGTTTGGTCGTCGTATTCGGACCGTGCGAACGCGATGAACCGGCATCGCTCAGGTAATGCACCGATCGAGTGGAGATGGAAAAGCGCTGGCGTGAGTTTTCGCCTCGAGAGATCGCCGGACGCCCCGAAGATTACGATCGTGAATTGTTGATTATTGTTAGCCACCGTCGGTTTTTCGTACGCTGTGGCCGCCAAAAGCATTTCGCATGGCTGCGAGCGCGCGGCCGCCCATCGGATTGTCTTGCCGGGATCGGAATCTCATCTGAAGAGCCGCCGTGATCACAGGGGCAGGCACAGCCAGTTCGACTGACGCATCGACTGTCCAACGTCCCTCGCCAGAATCGTCAACATACGACGATAGCGAATCCAAACTAGGATCTTCCTTCAACTCCTCCGCAGTCAGGTCGAGCAGCCAGGAACGTATGACGCTGCCGTAACGCCAGTTTTCGCAGATTGCCGCCAGATCCAACCCGAAGTCATCTTTGGCCTCGAGCAGTTCCAAACCTTCGGCGAAGGCTTGCATCATCCCATATTCAATCCCGTTGTGGATCATCTTCACGTAGTGCCCTGATCCGCTAGGCCCGACATAAAGGTTGCCGTCCGACTCTTCCGGTGCAAGCGATTTGAAAATCGGCAGGTTCCGTTCGTATGCCGCTCTGGAGCCGCCGATCGTAAGACAGTAGCCGTTCTCAAGTCCCCAGATGCCACCGCTCGTACCGCTATCCAACATGTCGATTTCGAGTTCTGCAAGGGAAGCGGAGCGACGCATCGATTCTTTGTAGTTGGAGTTACCGCCATCGATCAACGTGTCGCCCGCGGACATGTGCTCAGCCAATTCATTGATCGTCTTCTCGGTAATGCCCCCGGCAGGCACCATTGCCCAAACGGTCCTCGGCGCATCGAGCGCGCCGACGAGATCGCGCAAAGTGGCAATCCCCGTGCCTCCTTGGGTCTCCAATGCCTCGCGGGCACCCGCATCGAGATCGAACCCGAACACTTCGTGCCCGTCTCGCAAGAGGCGCTGCGCCATGTTGCCGCCCATGCGGCCCAGTCCGACTATTCCGATCTGCATGTTTTGCTCCTTAAACGGAAACCCGCTCGGATCGCAGCGTCTCCCAAATCGTCATCAATCTGCTGGCAATCCCTTCGGCAGTCGTTGCCGCATCGGCAACACCCCGAATATGGTCGCGCAAGCAAGCCGCGTAGGTTTCCGCACCGATGACAACCTTCGCGTTGCCCGGCATTTCAGCGATTGTCGATGTCGAAGACTTTACGACGTTCGGCAAAGCATCGGACTCGATCTGTTCGCCCAACGCTAGGGGAAATATCGTATCCAACGTGAAACACGCCGCCACATCGTTCCGGTCGTCGATCTGTGCACGCGCACTCAGCGTCTCAGCCACCACGCGAACCGATGGCAGGTTCATCACCCAGAATCGCGGATCTAAATTGGCGTCTTGAAAAAGCGAGATGATGCGCAGCGCGTTCTCTGACTGCAGCATCGGATCGGGCCATTCGCCTCTGGGCTTGCGGATATCCCATGCCACCGTAACGTCGAAAGTATTGGCGAAGTCGTAAATCCCGATGTGTTTATCGATCGGCGACATCGACCTCGCAATCTGGCTTACGTTGCTGGGCGCGCTGACCTGGCCCATCTCTTGTGCCGCGTTCAACACCGGCAACAACAAGACATGCGGTTTGAACTTGCGAGTGACCTCGGTCATCTCTTCGATCGCGGCTTCGAGATAGTCTCGGACATCGAACTCGAACGTCAACATCGTCGGGATATCGGCCGACAACGCGCGAAAGATCGACCCTTCTCCCAAGTCGGTGTCCAGCCAAATCAATGAATCCGAACGTGGCAATCCTCTCTCGAACGACACCTCCAACGCATCGATCAGTACATCAATCAGCCTGACGAGGTATGCGCGGTCCTCCGGATCGGCACGATCCAATCCTGATCCGCGTTCGACTTCTGTTGCGCTGAATATGAATTCCGGATTCACGTTTCCCCAATCAGAGAAGACTTCACGACTGTTTAATCCCGCCTGCGACTGCTTTCAACGTAGCGACCACATCGCCCTCGATTTCTACCAAGGATGCGTGTCTACTGTTTGCACGCAAGGCCAGTACATCCCCAACGGCCTGAGACGAGAGCAAATCACCGAGAGTGTACGACTGTCCTGGCACCTCTACATCGACTTCGGATCGTTGACAGATGGCGAGGAGTTGCAGCGAGTCGGGGCCGCCTTTGTGGAGTTGACCAGTCGAATGTAGATACCGTGGCCCGTAGCCAAACGTGGTCGCCGCACCTGTGCGTCTACCGATCGCCTCTCGCAATTCAGAGACGGCACCCGTCAACTCTTCACTTTCGGGCAGGTACGCCGCGGTGGCAACGTAATCCCCTTCTCTCGACCTTTCGACAATTTCGTCCACAGCGTCACCCAACGGCGCAGAACTCCCAATGCTCTGAGTTTCCGATTCCAGAGCCTTTCGAGCGAGTTGTTTGGCCGACTCGACATCTGGTTGGTCGAATGGGTAGACGCCGATCGCGGATGCGGCAACGGAAGTCGCGAACTCCCATCGGAAAAACTCCCCAGCGATAGCTGGCAAACCCCGGACATCGATGCGCAAAGTCGGGTGATCCCCATACGCCGGGTTTTCTGCGACATCCTCCCCTTCGAGCGCGATGCAAACGAATTGACGGTCATCCCCATAGATGTTCCGCGCAAACACAGGTTCACCTGCCACCGGGATCAACCCGCGTCCGTTTTTGCCGGTGGACTCTGCCAACAACTGCTCCAACCACAGACCAAAGCGTTCGAGACTCGGCGACAAAGCGAGCGTCACTTTATCTCTCCCGCGCAAGGCGTTCTTCGCCATGAAGAGTCCAAGTTCAATGCCCGGGTTGCCGTCATCTTCTCGCCGGCACTCCATAGCCATCGCCATCGCACTATCCGCCAATTCCCTGGTTGGCATCCCGCAGACTGAGGCCGGGAACATGCCGAAACCCGACAATGCCGAAAATCGGCCGCCCACATTCTCCGGCGTGGATACATGGGCAACAAACTCGCCAGCGGCGGCACGCTTAGCCAATGGGGTCCCAGGATCAGTCAACGCTACGAATCGACTCGATGGGTCGACTTCGCCCAACTCACTGATCGCCGATCGGAAAATGCCTTCGAGCGACAACGGTTCGACCGTTGTGCCAGATTTGCTAGCCACGCCGAACGCAGCGGTCGTCAAATCCAATGAACCCAATGCCTCTGAAACAGTGACCGGATTAACGGTGTCAAAGACATTCAGGGCAACTTCAGTGTCGGGGAACAGCGCACGGAGCACCTCTGGTGTAAGGCTGCTTCCGCCCATGCCCAATACATTGAATGAGGTAATCCCTTCCAACGCTTCGACCTCTTCGACTGCCGCCATTCCGATGCCCGAGTCCAATGAATCTGGCAGGTCTAGCCAGCCCATCCAATCGCCTCCGCCGCCTGGGGATGGATCAGCGAACAAGGAATAGTCCCGCCGCCAGATGCGACGGACCATGTCCGCTACGGCAGCGCGGTTGTCGCTCCTGATGTCAGGTTTAGCAACCAAGCGACTCTCCAGAGAAAATGGTTAGCTGACGCTCGCCAACGCCGAGATCTTGGCATCGATGCGAGCCATCAGGCTGTCCCACGAGTCCGCGAACTTTTCGACGCCTTCAACGAGGAGTTGAGCGGTCACATCGTCGTAAGAGACGCCTTCGTCTGCCAATTGCGCCATTTGCGCTTCGGCAACATCTACGTCTTTGGTTAGCGTCTCTGCAATCGTGCCAGTCTTGAGCACGTCTTCGACGGTCGGCAACGGTAGCGTATTGACGGTTTCGGTTCCGAGCAAGCTGTCGAAGTAGAGCGTAGGCGCGTATTCGGGATTTTTGACGCTCGTTGAAGCCCACAGCGGTCTCTGCGGTTGTGCGCCTATCGTATTGAGCGAGAAGAATCGAGTGTTGTCGTTCAAGTCGCGAGCGAACATCCGCTGATATTCGCGGTACGCCAATTTGGCATTGGCGATCCCGATCTTCCCAATGAGGTCACTGCCTTCAGGCAGCGATTCGTCCGCGAGAGTATCTACTCGGCTTACGAAAAACGATGCGACTGAGGCTATTTTGGCCGGAGACCCGTTTCCGGCGTCGACGTATCTCGAGACGCCGTCAAGATATGCGTTGGCGGCAGTCTTGTAAGCGTCTAGGGAGAAGAGGAGCGTGACATTGACGTTGATCCCCTCCGAGATCAAGGTGGTGATCGCAGGTGCGCCTTCAGGAGTGCCGGGAACCTTGATCATCACGTTTGGTCGGTCAACCGCCGACCACAGCCTTCGAGCCTCGGCGATAGTTCGGTCGGTGTCGTGAGCTAGGTGCGGGTTGACTTCGATTGAGACGAAACCGTCGCGATAGTCCAACGCTTTATATACAGGCAAGAGAATGTCGGCCGCGTCTCTGACATCTTCGACGGCGATGCGCTCAAATACTGCCTCGGGCGAACTGCCGTCCCGCCCGTACTTCGCCAGTCGATCATCGTAAACGTCGCTGCCCGCGATCGCACCGTCAAAAATCGTGGGGTTGGTCGTGATGCCGCGCAATCCGGTGTCAACCAGCTCTTGGATTTCGCCGCCGTCGATCATGTCGCGGCTGATCTGATCAAGCCAGACTGCTTGACCTAACTCAGCAGCGCGTGTGATGTTGTTCTCTCTTCCGTTTTCCATGGTCTGCCTCACTCAGGGGCCGTTCTTGCTCAGATCTTTGGCCGGTCGATTCACCCTGATCCGAAGTTCGTGGCTTCGATGTTGTTGATTTTGTTCAAGCGACGGTGGTAGCGTTCTTCCTCGCCCATTTTTGCTGATAGAAACGCCTCGACGAGTTGAGTGGCAATGGCCTCGCCGATGATTCTCCCGCCGATGCAAAGCACGTTCATGTCATCATGCTCAACGCCCTGAGCGGCTGAGTAAGAGTCATGGCAAACCGAAGCTCGGACGCCTCGGTATTTATTGGCGGTGATCGCGGCTCCGATGCCGCTACCGCACACGATGACCCCGCGATCTGCCTTGCCGTTTGTAACCGCTTCGGCTACGGGCGCGGCCCTGTCGGGATAGTCGTCTTCCGCGTCGTAGCATTGCGCCCCAAGATCGATCACCTGATGACCCTCGGCCTCGATGGTCGAAATAACGGCGTCTCGCAGGTTGAATCCAGCGTGATCGGCGCCAACTGCTACTCGCATCGGTAGGTCAACCCCCCAGCTATTCTGTGGCATAAAAACGGTCGTGCCAACTACGCGGTAATGATACACGCGCGCATTTGAGCGCCCCCTTACATTCCATGCGAACTGAAGAGGTTTTAACGACAAGATACAAACCGTCGGAGTGCACGCCCAATAAGGTAGGCGATATCAAATTTGGAACAGGGACGATCCTCAGCGGCACGGCGATGATCGCCGTTAAATCTTGGCGCTCGAAATCTTAAAGTTTCGAATCTAGATTCAGCGGAGCTTTAATCTCGATGGGCAAGATTAAAACTTAGCGGCCCAAAATTTAATCGCATCGAAAAAGATTCAACTTTCTTGAATCTTGCCAAAGATGACTAGCCGAAAATCTCCACGCCCTCTTCAAGAGCTTCCAGATACCGCGAGTAGCGAAACATACGGCCCGCCCATCTGCCTCTCCCAAGCGCGTCTAAGCGAGGAAACAGAATCGGCAAATCACCCGATCAGGTCGCGTGCCGTTTCAACAACGTTTTCGACGGTGAATCCTAGGTTCGCCATCACGGTGTCGCCGGGGGCTGATGCGCCGTAGCGATCGATGCCGATGGTTGCGCCGTCGAAACCGGTGAAGCGCTCCCACCCGATCGTCGTGCCGGCTTCGACGGAGACGCGGGCGCGGATGCTGGATGGCAACACGGATTCCCGATACTCTTCCGGTTGCTGTTGGAATAGCTCCCAAGACGGCATCGAGACCGCTCGTGCGGCGACGCCTTGTTCTTGGAGTTTGAGCGCCGCCCCGAGGGCCAACTGCGTCTCGGATCCGGTGCCGATCAGGATGACTTCAGGATCTCGCGATACGTCAGCGATCACATACGCCCCTCGCTGGACACCACCGCGAGCGAAGCTCTGACCGCCGATCGACGTCAATTGCGGCAAGTTCTGCCGCGTCAATATCAGTGCTGTAGGACCAGTCCGGTTTTCCACCGCGATTCTCCACGCTTCGAAGGTTTCCGAAGCATCGGCTGGCCTTATCACAGTCAGGTTCGGGATCATTCGCAATCCCATCAATTGGGATATGGGTTGGTGCGTCGGACCGTCTTCGCCCAATCCAATCGAGTCGTGCGTGAATATCCAGATGCACGGCGCATGGGACAACGCGCCGACACGGATGGCAGGTCGCATGTAATCGGAAAAGATCAGGAAGGTTGCGGCGTAAGGAATCACGCCACCGTGCAACGCCATACCGTTCGAAATGGCGCCCATGCCGTGCTCTCGAACACCGAAGTGCAGGTTCCTGCCGTCGAGCATCTCTGGGGAGAATGACCCTCGGCCCTCGACTTCGGTGTTGTTCGACTCTGCCAAGTCGGCTGAGCCGCCGATCAGTCGAGGCAGGCTAGGCGTGATGGCATGCAGCGCCTCGCCCGAAACGGCGCGTGTGGCGATGGGAGAATCGTGCTCTGCAATGAGGCGGTTCAATTGGTCGTCCCAGCCCTCGGGAAGCGATCCGTTCAGATCTTGCAGGAAACGTTCCGCCAGTTCGGGATGCTCACCTTTGTATGCGTCGAATCGACGATGCCATTCGTCTGACAATGCTTGACCGCGTTCAATCGCCGCCTGCATGTGCTCGTAGACGTCTGTCGGGATTTCGAAGGGCTCGTATTCCCAACCAAGTTGTGCCCTAGTGAGTTCGACCTCGTCGCCGCCCAACGCCTTCCCGTGGACTGCGCCAGTACCTGCAAGGTTTGGGCTGCCGTAACCGATTACCGATTGGACGGTTACGAGAGTTGGTTTCTCGGGCACGTCATCTGCGGCGTTCAAAGCGTCGATGATGCCGTTGATGTCGTTGCCGTCGACTGGATCGATGATGTGGAATCCATACGCTTCGAAGCGAGCGGCAACGTCTTCACGAAAGGCCTTGTCTGTGTCGCCTTCGATGGAGATCTGGTTGTCGTCATAGATGACTACCAGTTTGCCGAGTTGGAGGGTTCCGGCGAGCGAAGCGGCTTCGGCGGCCACTCCTTCCATCATGTCGCCGTCGGAGCAGATCGCGAAAGTCTTGTGGTTGACGATCTCGTGGCCGGGGCGATTGAATGTGTTGGCGAGGATTTTCTCAGCTAAGGCGAAGCCGACGGCGTTGGCGAGACCTTGGCCGAGCGGGCCGGTCGTCGCCTCGACGCCGGCGGTCAAGCCGTATTCTGGGTGCCCCGGAGTTTTGCTGTCCCACTGACGGAAATCTTTGATCTCGTCCATCGGGAGGTCGTAGCCGGTCAGATGGAGCATCGAGTAGAGAAGCATCGATGCGTGTCCTGCAGATAGGACGACGCGATCTCGGTCCGCCCAATCTGGTGTGCCCGGCGCGTGTTTGAGAACGTGTTGCCAGAGGGCGTAGGCGGTCGGCGCGAGGCCCATCGGTGCGCCAGGGTGCCCGCTGTTTGCGCGCTCTACGGCGTCGATGGAAAGAAATCGGATGGCGTTGATTGAACGCCAGGCCACGTCGGAATCGGTGGCGGTTTGGGGGAGAGTTTGGGCGTTTGGCAAGGCGGAAATTGAGCGGGTCTTGGCGAGTTTGATGCGTTGCGTTACGGAATCGGCAACCTAAGTGATTCTATTCGTACGAAGGGCAATCAGCATGATCGGGCGCGAACGGAATCATAAACTGGTACCACCGCGCTGAATCGGCTTTTCCCGTGGTGAAGAAAGGGATGGACGCCATAGTGAACGACTACACATCTGCAACATACGGAGACCGAATCGCTGATGTCTATGACGACATTTATCGGCCTACGGACGTTACAGACAGTATCAACACGCTCGCCGAATTGGCTTCTGGGGGACGAGCACTAGAGCTAGGGATCGGCACGGGAAGAATCGCGATTCCACTGACCGTCAGGGGCGTGGAAGTGCATGGCATAGACGCTTCGGAAGCAATGGTTGCAAAACTCCGTTCCAAAGACGGGGGCGGACAGATACCGGTTTCAGTCGGAGATTTCGCAAATCTGGATGTTGAAGGCACATTCTCGCTCATCTTCGTTGTAGCCAATACGTTTTTCGGGCTTACCTCCCAAGAGGATCAGATCATGTGCTTTGAAACGGTAGCGTCACATTTGGATGAGCGTGGCATATTCCTTATCGAAGCCTTTGTGCCCCATGTTTACGGGTTCGCCGAGGGGAATAACGTGACAGCGAGACCACTCGACCTGGAATCGGTGAAACTGGATGTGA
Organism: Dehalococcoidia bacterium; assembly: GCA_022824185.1. Lineage (GTDB taxonomy): Bacteria > Chloroflexota > Dehalococcoidia > Lucifugimonadales > Lucifugimonadaceae > Bin127. The sequence goes on along the minus strand of JAJEAU010000010.1, from coordinate 263,603 downwards.
CTGTTCACGACAGGATGGATCAAATCGTTGATATACGGACGATGCTGTTGTCGAACAAGGGCATCGAGAAGTACCCGGTGCGGTTGAGATACGTGTGGCCGTCGGAAATGGACTTGATGGCACGGTTAGCAGGATTGCAGCTACTAGAAAGGTGGGCTGATTGGCGCCGTTCGCCGTTCAACTCCGGGAGCCGTTCACATGTGTCCCTTTATGTAAAAACGACTGAGTAACTTGAGCTGGAAACTCGCGACACTCGCGTCATGAGGAAGCGGGCCCTCTAAGCCCCCGCGACATTGAGCCGTACCGAATACAGCGAAACATCGCCGCAGATGTAGAGTGTCATGCCGTCTTCGTCGCCGAAGGTGCAGTTGGCGGTGCGTTGTTCTGGGATGAGGATTTTGCCGATGAGTTCGCCTTCGGGTGTTAGGCAGTGGATGCCGTCGTGGGCGCTGGTCCACATGTTTCCTTGGACGTCACATCGGAAGCCGTCGGCGATGCCGGGTCGGATTACGGCGAAGATGCGGAAGTTGGTCAGCGTCTTGCCGTCGGAGTTGACGTCGAACGCGGCTACGTTGCGTGGTTCGCCGCTGTCGGCTACGTAGAGGATCGATTCGTCTGGGGAGAAGGCTAGGCCGTTGGGGCGGTCTAGTTCGGTGACGATTATCGAGATGTTGCCGGTGTCTGGTTCGAGGCGGTAGACGTAGTTGCCGTCGAGTTCGGACTCTCGGGCGTTGCCGTAGCGTCCGCTGAGGATGCCGTAGGGAGGATCGGTGAACCAGATCGAGCCGTCGGATTTTACGACGAGATCGTTTGGCGAGTTGAGCTTCTTGCCTTCGAAGCTGTCGACCAAAACGTGGTGGGTTCCGTCGTGTTCGAGGCGGCTGATGGCGTGGCGTGAGTGTTCACAGGTTACGAGACGGCCTTCGTTGTCCACGGTGTTGCCGTTGCTGTAGTGACTGGGATCGCGGAAGGTTGTGGTTTCTCCGCTCGCGGGATCGTATTTGAGCATCCGGTTGTTGGGGACGTCGGAGAATACGACGAAGCCGTCGGAGCCGTTGTGGGACGGGACGTATGCTGGGCCTTCTGCCCATTCGGTTCCGGTGTAGTGCTTTCGGACATCGACATCGTCGCCACCGATAAGTTCGCGGAAGCTGGGATGGATGACCAGGGCTCCGGAACGCAGATCGGCGTCGTCACGGAATTGGTTGCGGTTCGGCCAAGTTTTGTTGGGTGCAGTTGACATGGGCGTTTGGTGGTTCGTAAATGGGTTGCTCGATTGGTTCACGATACCTTATTCCACCGGGTTTACGGGGATGGGATGGCATCGAGCAGTTTTGCAAGGGGCATGTCGGCGAGGGACTCTAGGCGCATGTCGGCGTGATCGTAGTCGAGGTCTTTGGTCATTGGACGGGGCACTGCGACGCAGAAGAGCCCGGCGTTTTTCGCGGCTTGGACGCCGGTGGGCGAGTCTTCTACCGCGAACGCTTGCTTGGCTGTGACGCCGAGGTTTTGGAGCGAGGTTAGATAGACCGCGGGATCGGGCTTTGGCGCGCTCACGTCGTCGCGGCAAACGATTGTGTCGAAACACTCGGTCAGTCCGATGTGATCGAGTTTGGGTAATATCCAATCTAGGTTGGAGTTTGAAGCGAGACCGATGCGCATGTCGAGTCGTTTTGCGGTGCTCAAATATTCTTCGATTCCGGGTAGCGGCGGCACGTCTTCGAGCATCTCCTGCATGAGAGCCAGGAGGCGTGGTCGCATCTCCTCGCGTGTAACTGGAATGCCGGATCGTTCGGAGAGGTGAGCGTATACGTTGAACTGCTCGTTTGCCGCGCCGACGTGGGGGATCCAGTCGGAGAGGTTCAGTTGGACGCCGTGGGCTTTATAGATGGAGCGCCACGCCTCGAACTCGTATCTTTCGGTGTCGAGGATTAGGCCGTCGAAATCGAAGATGATGGCTTTGATTTGGTTCATCGAATCAACAGTAGATCATGGGTGCAATGCCCCTCTGGATTCCGGCCTACGCCGGAATGACGGACCTTGCACACATCCCCCGAGGATCGACAGCCGATGTTATGCGCCTTGGGCGTTTAGGTCGATTGACCATAGGGATGACGTTGCGCCGATGAACAGGCGTTGTCGGTCGGACATGCCGAAGGAGCAGTTGGCGGCTACTTCTGGGGTGTTGATTTTGCCGAGGAGGTCGCCTTGTGGGTTGAAGACTTGGATTCCGTCGCCGGCTGAGACGTATAGGTTGCCGTCGGTGTCGCAGCGGAAACCGTCGGGGACGCCTGGTTCTATGTCGGCGAAGACCGTGGGGTTGACGAGAGATTCGCCGCCCGGGGTAACGTCGAAGCGCATGACGCGGTGGTTGCGGAACTCGCCGTGGGTCCTGCCGGTGTCGCCGATGTAGACGACGGATTCATCGGGCGAGAAGGCGATGCCGTTGGGTTTGTCGAAGTCCTCGGAGACGACAGTGATGGCCATAGTTTCGCCGTCGACTCGGAATACTCGGTTGCGGTCTTGTTCGGGTTTGTCGCCGTGTCCGAATTCGGGATGGAGGAAACCGTAGTCAGGGTCGGTGAACCAGATTGAGCCGTCGGACTTGACGACGACGTCGTTCGGCGATGTGAGTTTTCCGCCCATGTATCGTTCGGCAACGGGAACTAACGATCCATCGTGTTCGAGGCGGACCACGGTTCGGCCGCGGGTGAGGCAGGAGAGGACACGCCCTTCTTGGTCAACTGTGTTTCCATTTGCGCAGTCGGAGGGCTGGCGGAAGATTCCGAGGCCGGAGGTCTCGTCCCACTTCATGATTCGGTTGTTGGGGAAGTCGCTGACGATAACGTAGTTACGCGATGGCAGCCAACAGACGCCCTCGGCGAAGATCAGATCGCTAGTCAACAGGGTCAGTTCCGGCGCGTTGCCGAGGATTTTGTTGAATTCATCCGAGTAGATTTCGAAGGCGCTTGACATTCGAATCGGCTCCTAGTGTGATTGACCGAGATTCGGCACGATTTTTCGCGCTGAGCGCGGTTTATCGTAATCGGTGGAACTAGGATGCTGAGGATTTTGGAGGATGGGGAGGATAGGTTCTTGTCTGAACTGGGATTTTTGGGATTGGGGGGATTTTTGGGATTTTGCTGTTGGTTGTTTGGGGGATTGGTTTTTGTTTAGACGCGTTGAAACGTCCGGGGTTGCCGGACGTGGGCGCTTGGAGCGTCGGGCTTGTCGGTCTTGTTTTTTGTTGTTCTAGGTTTTGCTTATCTGGTTGCTTTGGTTTGGGACTTCGTCCCGGTTGACGGTCGTGAGCGGGTCTGTGACCCGCCCTTACCGTCAGGGTCCCCTTTGTTCGTTAGGACATTGCCCTCGCGAGCGAGGGAAACCCGAGGGGTCGGGTTTTCGAGGATTCGCCGCGGTACAAAAACCGGCGGACTTTGGTCTTGACTTTCGTCTGGACCTTGGTCCTTCGGGCGAAAAATACTTAACTCATTGAATAATTCGAGCGTTGCCGACGTCGCCAGACCGACGGCCCGGAGTGCGGATATTGGAAACATCCCGCACGCCATCATTTGGTTCTTGCCCCGCATTAGCGCTCTGATCTCCCCGCACGACGACGCGGTTTCGATCTGTTTTGGATAAGAGAAGACCTCGTCCAGGCCTTGAACGCCGATTCCGGCGTCTGGCTCGTGTTGCGGCTTAAGCAGTACATCACCGCACCTGAACCTTGCAGCTACATCCTTCTCCATAACCGGGTTTGTGACCGCGTTGCTCCATGCTCCAAGAGACTTAGACGGGCACCGTCGCGATAGGCGCGCAGTTGTACATCGGGCCTTGCGCCTCGGGGTTCTAAACCTCCGGCCTCGGGGCTCTTTGTGCACTTGCAAGCTTCTCATGTGTGATCCGTCTCGCGGTTTCATGTCACTTCAATCGACGACAACTGCTGCCAAGTCGCGATCCTTGGCGGCGGCGATCCTCTGGGCGTTGTCTCCCTCGCGAAGCGGGTTGAACGCTTGTTGTTGATATTAACAGTTGTGGTGCTTGTGTGTCAAATGTTGTCTGAACTGGAATTTTTGGGATTTTGTTGTTGGGGATGACGGTGGGGGTGGGCTGGGGGAGTCCGTCTGGCCCCGCACCACCCCGGCCCTCACCCTAGCCCTCTCCCGCCCAGCGGGAGAGGGGACACGGTACCGCGGGATGTGGATTGTAGTGGGTGGTGGGTTGCGCGTCGTAAACTTGGTGGGATGAGTACGGCTAGACAGCCAGCGGGTGTTTGCAATGTTCCTAATCGGACGGTTTTCGAGGGGGACAATCTGGATGTGATGCGGGGGATGAATGATGGGTGTGTGGATTTGATCTATCTTGATCCGCCTTTCAACTCGAAAGCTGAATATGCGGCGCCGGTGGGGAGTAAAGCTGCTGGTGCGGCGTTCAAAGATACGTGGACTTGGGATGATGTGAAGGCGGAGGAACATGGACTGATCGCGGATGTGATGCCGGGCTTGTATAAGGTGATTGATGCGGCGGGGGCGGCGCATGGCAGAGGAATGATGGCGTATCTGATCATGATGTCGTCTCGGATGATGGAGATGAGGCGTGTGTTGAAGGAATCGGGTACCGTCTATTTGCACTGCGACGATACCGCGGATGCTTACCTGCGCATGATGATGGACAGCATTTTTGGAAGCGACGCGTTCCAAGCATCGATTCAATGGAAGCGGACAAGTGCTCACAACGACACGGTTTTCGGGAGGGTGACCGACACGATTCTGGTTTATGGAGCCCCGCCCGCAAACGTCGTTACCCAAGACCTTGATCCCGAATATGTCAGCGCCTATTACCGGCATGAAGACGCGCACGGGAGGTATCGGAATGGAGACCTCACGGGATCTGGTGTTCGTCACGTTGAGGCAGGCAAACCGTGGCGCGGTTACGATCCCACTCCGGGCGGTAGGCACTGGGCGGTCCCGCGAACGCACAAGTATGCGCGGTACATCGAATCTACGTTGATACCCGGTTACACCGGCATCGAAAGCATACACGAAAGGTTGGAGGTCCTAGATGCCGCGGGGTTGGTGCTTTGGTCGCGTAACGGCGTACCCGGCCTAAAACGGTATTTGACCGATGACCAAGCTCAAGCAGCAACCAATTTGTGGATCGACATCAAGAACGCGTCTCGGAGTGAACGAACGGGATATCCGACACAGAAACCTCTAGCCCTGTTAGATAGGATCATCCGGGCGAGTTCTAACGAGGGCGATATCGTGTTGGATCCGTTCTGCGGATGTGCGACGACTTGCATCGCGGCGGAACGGTTGGGACGTCAGTGGATCGGGATTGACCTGTCACCAATGGCGGTACGATTGGTCGAACAGCGGGCGCGGGAGCAGTTGGGTCTGATGGGTGGTGTGCAGAGCACTCACAGGAAGGACATCCCGAAGCGGACTGACTTGGGTGAATTGCCGCATTACAGCACGCACAAGCACACGCTTTACGGATTGCAGGAGGGCGTTTGCAACGGTTGCCAAGTCCACTTCCCGTTCCGCAATTTCACGATTGATCATGTCGTGCCTGAGAGCCGAGGTGGGTCGGACCATATCGAGAACTTGCAACTTTTATGCGCGGCTTGCAACTCCGAGAAGGGTGACAGGCCGATGTCGGTTTTGTTGGAGCGGCTGAAGGTGAAGGGGGTGTTGGGGTGATGCTTTGAAGTGAGTTTCGTGGGTGAGTGTTTGCCTGACTACCCAAACGAGTCACGTTGTTCATCCGTATTCGGACTAGAGTCTGCCGCCACGGTTGTTATTCTGAGTCCAAAACACTAGAGCAATTATGAGTATAGCGACAATCAGAACAGCGACAATCTGATCCCAGTTTTCCTCGATCCAATTGCCCAATGTGACGATCCCGACAGCGAGTAGCACAGCCACGACTATGAACGCTGCCCAAGTTACCAAGTTGTTCATTCTGCACCTCCTAGTGGCAGATTGCCATTACCAGTTTTGTGGTCATCGCGTTTACTACTGTTCCCCGCCGCAGCGGTGGGACTCAAACCGCTGTGACTCCAACTTGATGAAACTGCCCGAATGCATCACGCGCAGCTGTTTCCATGATGAGGAAGATGCGAATAGTCGCAGCTTCAATGTCATCGTCCATTCGGGCTGTGCTGTCATCAGCTACTTTCTTGAACGCAGCAAGCATATCCGGCACCGTAGTGCCAGCCTGCTCAGCCGACTGTATCCAAACATCGTGTTTCATCAGATTATTGGTTGAATCTGAGTTGATGCTCTTCCATATCGATGGCGAGCAACGCGTCAGCGAGGCAATCGAAGTGAGCGAACCGTTCTCGTGAGATCCTGAAATTCAGCAATCTGTCGGGGCCTGCGACATCGGTGATCTTGATTTCGGCATCATCGACTCGTCGCCACTCATCTTTGATTGCTTGCACTTCGCTGACGACAAAATCACGATTTTCAATCCAATCGGGGTCGTCCACGAAACGCTTTCGCTGAAAGGTCATGTTTCCTCGTAAGGGGGTAAGGGAACTATACTCTCCAGCATAACCCCGCCAGAGGAGATGCTGTGTCAACCCAACGCCCCAAAACACAAAAAGATGATGGGACTGATGAGTCATCGTGCGATGACGCAAAGAAGCGGTCGAATAAAAAACCGAGACCTATGAGAAAGATCAGGGCGCTCAACGAGATGCCGAAGGGTCTACGCGAGGTAGATTCGGACTGCGAGAAACCCGATGGGGATGACCAGAAAGACTAGTGCGATCAGCCCTGCATTAACCCATCTGGCTTTTTCGGATGTAATTTTCATGTTGTGAGCGTCGGTGTCTCGCAGCGCGTCCGCGGTCCATTCCACGGCGACTTTATTTTTCATCGTTTCGATTTTCTCTGAGAGATCGGCCGCGTCAGGGAAAAGCCAAGGCCTAAGTGAGAGAGCCCTGACTGAACACGCTACTACCGCAACGTATCCCGCAAGAAAAGAGATTATCGCTATCAGTATTTCACACGCGATCCTGTCTTTCGGATTCATGGGAACGTCTTTGACGACGACGGCCGCAATGCCAGCCAACGTCACCGCTAGAGCAAGCATTCCAGACGCCTTGATATCGAAATCCCTGTTCTGCTGGAACGTCTGCAAGTATCGCATCTTGGCGAAGTCGTAATAGAGGGTGAATTTTTCCAACTTTGCTCTCCTCTCAGAACTGACATGAATGTTTGAGCCATGATGGTGGAACTGTACCAAACACCATTGAAATTTCCCTTCTAGTAGAATGGCAGCGGGGATTCCTCGGTTGCGCTCGGAATGACAAGAATTGCAGGAATAACGGGGCGCGTTTCGCCTTCGAGATTCCTGCTTTCGCGGGAATGACGGGGGTTGTTACGAGTTCCAGATTTGGTTTGCGAAGGCGAAGGTTTGGGGGGTGCCTCCGGAGTGGATGAAGATTGTGGGGGTTTTGGGGTCTAGGTTTCCTTTTTGGATTTCGGCGATTAGGGCGGACATTGATTTGGCGGTGTAGGTTGGGTCTAGGATGATGGATTCGGTTTGGGCTAGGAGGTGCATGGCTTGGATACCTAGGTCGGTTGGGACGCCGTAGGTTTTGGTGTAGCCGGTTAGGGTTTTGATGTCGTTGGGTTTCAGGGGGGTGTCTAGGTTTAGGAGGTTGGCTACTCGGTCGGAGCGGTCTAGGTAGATTTGCTCGTAGTTTTCGGGTGTGTAGTGAGGTTGTGCTACGGCGGTTGCGGTCCAGGGTTTGCCGGTGTTTCGGGCGTATAGGATGATGCCGGCGATGGAGCGTCCGCATAGTCCCCAGAAGTGGATGGGGCCATCACCCATCCCCTCCGGGCATCCCCTGCGATCTGTTGTCGTACTTCTTTGGACTCGCTCGCGTCCCCTTGCACTTCGTGAAGGGGAGGGGGGGGCCGCTTGACCACTTTCTGCTGAGGGGGCGAGGGGAGAGGTTGTTGTCGCGGTGGGGTTGTTGGAGATTGTTGCGACCTCGTGGTCATGGAATGAGTCGACCTTACCCCTCGGCCCCACCCGCATGCCCCTGCGATCTGTTGTCGTTCGTCTTTGGGCTCGCTCGCGTCCCCTTTCGCCATCGAAAGGGGACGTGCGGGTCACAGACCCGCCGCTACTAGCGGGAGTGTCGTAGTTGGTCAGTTGGTTGTCGATTTCGTTGGCGGTTTCTAGGTAGGCGATTGTTCCTGCGATGTTGGAGAAGGGGTTGTCTAGGAGGATTGTGGGGTTGTTTCCTAGGTTTGTTTCTTGGGTTAGGAGGTTTTCGGCTAGGTTGCGAGTTTCGGATTTGGGGGTTCGGTGAATGTGGGCACCTGCTAGGTGGGCGATGAGCATGTTGCCTTGGATTGGTGCGTCGAGTTCGTCGAAGGCGATCCAGTGGTATTTCATGCCGGTTTTTGCCGAAGCGGCGGCGGCGAGACGGGCGTTGTTGGAGTCGTAGTGGTTGATGTTGATGATGGTGTCGATGCCGCGCTCGAGGAGGTGGGCGAATAGGAACTCCATGTGTTGGGCTTTGTTTCCGCCGAAAGCGAAGCCGGTGGTGTCGTCGCGTTTGATGAAGAGGGGAGGGACGTCGGAGATGTCGGCGTCCATGGACTGTGCGATTGCGGCTCGGAGTCGGGGCATCTCCTCGAGGGGCGTGTTTTTGCGTGCGAGAGGGATGCGTGGGAGGTCGGCGATGGGGTTTAGGATTTGGTGGGGGTGCATTTGGGCTGGTAGTAGAGAGGGATGATTATGGATTTTATGGATGGTTGTTGTTGGTTGTGGTTGTTTGCGGTACCCCTCCCTTTTGTCCTCCCCGGTCACCCTCACCCTGACCCTCTCCCGCTAAGCGGGAGAGGGGAGATCCCCTCTCTTCCTCACCTCTGGAAGGGCGTTCCGTCTGCTGGAGAGCCGGCCTCGGGTACCCGTTTTCGCGGCGATGGTTGTGGTTAGGTTTTGAATTGGCAGCCTTCTACGAAGTGGTCGAAGAAAATTGGGTTGGTTTCGAGTTCGATGTGGGTGATTTTGCGGACTAGGTTTTCGATTGTGGCTCGTTTGGTGGCGTTGGTGAGCATTATTGTTGCGCCTTGGAGTGAGGCGTTGCCGATTTTGGTTATTCGTGATGGTTCGATGTTGGGGATGAAGCCGATGTCTATGGCGTTTTGGATATTGATGTAGTTGGCGAATCCGCCGGCTAGGTATAGGCGGGAGTAGTCGGTGATGTCGGTGCCTACGGTTTCGAGGACGATGTTTTGTCCGCAGTAGTTTGCGGCTTTTGCTTGGGCTAGTGCGGAGATGTCAGCTCTGGAGAGAGTTAGGCGGTTTTCTTGGTGGAAGGTGAACTCGTTTGAGCCGTCGTTGAAGGATCCGAGCTCGTTCATGATGTCGTGGCGTCTCAGTTCGGCTAGGAGGTCGATAAGGCCGGAGCCGCAGATGCCAATTGGTGGTGTGTTGTTGATTGTTGTCAGGAGGGGTGCATTTCCCAGCCCTTCCGGGCATCCCCTGCGATCTCGCTGCGCTCGCTCGCGTCCCCTTGCGCTCCGCGAAGGGGACGGAATCTCGACGCGCTCTACCGCTCCGTCGTAGCCGGGCATGGCGTAGGTTACTTGGCCGCCTTCGAATGCTGGTCCTGCTGGGCAGGATGCGGCGTGGAGTTGGTGTCGGTTTCCGGCGATTATCTCGGTGTTTGTGCCGATGTCGATGAGCATGACGGTTTCGTCTTGTTCGTCGATGGCGATGGTAAGGAGGTCGGCGGCGACGTCGGAGCCGATGTGGGATGCGATTAGGGGTCCGCCGTAGACGTTGGCGTTGGGGTTTATGCGGATACCGAGTTCGTGGGCTTTGGCGTTTAGGGCGGTTGTGTCTCGCTTGCCTTCGATGAGATCGGTTTCGATGTGGGATTTGTAGGGTTTCTGGCCGATGGGTTCGACGTCGATGCCGAATAGGAGGTCGCGCATGGTGGTGTTTCCGACGGCTACGAGTTCGACGATGTGGCGGCGACGGATTTTGAGGGCGCGAACCATCTCTCCTACCTCGTAGTTGATGGAGGAGATCAGGACGGCTTGAAGTTCGCCTTGGTAGGTTCCGGTGTCGTATGAGATGCGGTGCATGACATCGGAGCCGCCGAAGCGTTGAGGGTTTTCGAAGGAAGCGGTGTAGAGGATGTCGCCGGTCTCGAGGTCTACGAGGTTCATGGCGACGGTTGTGGTGCCGATGTCTGCGGCTAGTCCTAGGATTCGGCCTCGGTAGCGGTCGACGGTGCGGGCATCCCCCGCGAAAATCGCTTCGCTCTTTCGCGCCCCCTTGCACTTCGTGAAGGGGGGTGGTTCGCCTTTGAATACGATGTTGTCGCCTTCTCGGACGGTTAGGGGGTCTAGTTCGATGTGGTTGGTTTCGATGGATTCGGTTAGGATGCGTGGCTGGCGTCGGAGGATGTTGAATTCGATGTCGGCTTCGATGTCGATGACGCGAGCTTGGCAGGCGAGTCGGTAGTTTTCGCGGAGGAAGTCTTCGGAGTCGGTTATGGGAGAGAGGGCGTCGATGCCTTGTCGGACCTCGACGATGCATTCGTGGCACTCGCCAGTTCGACCGCAGGATGTCGGTACGCGGACGGCTAGGTCGTCGGCGTAGTCGAAGAGGGATTTGTCGGGTTCTAGGGGGAGGGATGTTTGGTTGTGGATTAGGGGCATAGAACTATGATGCTAAAGATTTTGAAGGGTTGGAAGGATGGGGTGTGTTGATTGGGAAGATCTGCCCTTCGCCTCCCCAGGCATCCCCCGCTCACATCGCTTCGCTTGCTCGCGCCCCCTTGCGCTTTGCGAAGGGGGCGGTCTCTGCCTCCGCGATTTAATCGGTGTGCCAGGCTGAGCGGTAGTTTAGGTCGCCGTCTTTTGCGGTGCAGGCTGGTTTGTCGAAGGGGTTTTTGGTGAAGTGTTGGTTGTCGCATCCGAATTTGGCGGTGCATCGGGATTTTGCGTCTTTGTATGGGCAGCGTTCTAGGGATTGGTTTTCGGCGTGCAGGGCGATTTCGCGGAATATGTTGGCCATTCGGGCCATGCTCTTGCGAGCGGCTTCGACGTCGACTGGAGGTGGGGTTTTGGGATTCGCGTCCGGTTGCGCACCTTCGGAGTCTTGGGTTCCGGCCTCCGCCGGAATGACGTTGGGCCTCGTAGGAATGACGTTGGGCTTCGTAGGAATGACTTTGGGATTCGACGGAATGGCGTTGGGCTTCGTAGGAATGACGTTGGGCTTCGACGGGTCGGTGGGGTGGCGCGCCGGAACAACGGGGATTCGGTGACCGTTGGATCGGCCGTTTGTGTGGCCGGGGGGCATGGTGTTGTGGGGCGGTTAGGCGGCGAGTTCTCTGATGAGATCTAGGAGGTCGCTGGCGGTTTCTACGCACTCTACCGCGTTTTCGCCGTAGCCGTCGGCTCCCATTTCGTCGGCGAACTCACGGGTTACGGGTGCTCCGCCGACCATGAAGCGGACTTCGTCTCGGAGGCCTATGTCTTCGAAGTAGGCGATGGTTCGTCCCATGTTGGGCATGGTGGTGGTTAGCAGGGCGGACATGCCGATGACTTGAGCTTCGTGCTCCATGACAGCGTCTGCGAACTCTTCAGGGGAGGTGTCTACGCCGAGGTCGTGGACGGTCCATCCGGCGCCTCGGAGCATCATGATGCATAGGTTTTTGCCGATGTCGTGGAGGTCGCCCTTGACGGTGCCCATGATGACGGTGCCGATAGGTTCGATACCGGAGGCGGAGAGGATGGGTTCGATGTGTGCCATCCCTGCTTTCATGGCGCGTGCGGCGACGAGGACTTCGGGAACGAAGATGACGTTGTCGCGGAATTTGACGCCGACGATTGCCATGCCGTTGAGAAGGCCGTGGTCAAGGATGTGATTGGCGGTGTAGCCGTTGCCGAGGCACTCTTGGGTAAGGCGGTCAACTTCGAGGTGTTGTCCGGTGATGAGCGCGTAGGCGATGTCCTGCATTACTGCATCTGCGAGGTCTAGGGCTTCGCCGATGTGCTTCTGCTCGCCGGGTCTGGTGACCCATTCGAACTCTCTTTGGAGGCCTTCGTTGACGATTGGCATGGGGATAAGGAGTTGTAGGGCGCGGTTTTTGGCGCGTGCGATTTGTTTTGAGCGGATTGCTTGATTTTACATGGTGGGGCTTGTATCAGAAGCAAGTGGTGTGGCGTCTTAGCCGGAGAACCGGGATAGGTAATCCAGCTGAACCTTGATTGACGTGATACGATTGCTGCGAAACTACGTAGCGTTGGAAACTTCGTGCATGCAACCATCCGTAGAATCAATCACATGCCAATACAGATACAAGAACCGGTAAAAGCTTCACTCGTTATCCTGAACGTTGGGTTCTTGGGACCAGCTTTGAACAACCTGATTTTGGGGCTTGACCAAGAATCCACGGGCAACGTGATGATCGGCCCGTTGGTCAACGGCGCTCAACGATTATCCATCGAGCAAGAACGCATCAGCATCAACTTGCAACAAGATCGAGTCAGTGTCGACAAGGATTATCCGGCAGATGAACACGACTTGGACCGCCTTGCCGAAATCGCTGAGTTGGTGATCTCCAACATCAACGTACACCTAACCGTAAATCTTACGGACGTAGCGCCACCGGAAGTGCCCGGGATGTTCATCGAAGATGCTCCACCTGAGCAACGAGAGTACACATTCGGGTTCAATTTGCAGGCAGCTTGTAGATATAGTTCTGTGGTTCAACCCAATGCGTTTCCGATCGATAGGTATTTGAATGTCGATGAATTGAGGAATCTCGGGTGCGACGGTTTCGACGGGAATTGGGAGCTGGCATTCGTATCCGACGAGCGAACTTGGAAATTGGGCGTCAAACCTTTTCCCGGCGTGCACGACGGTACTCTGGTTCTTGTAAGCGTAAACAGCCACTTTGAGGATCAATCGTTGCCTCGCACGAGCCAGGCGATTAGCGATACTTTTCGGGACGTGTGGAACGGTGCCACGAAATTCGTGAATTCAGTGGAGGTCCAGAAATGATCGAAGCCAAGGTATATGACAACGTAAACAGACGAGATACCCTCGTCCCTACTTCGTCGTACGAATTGCAACCCTTTAGGAATTTCTGGCTGGTTAACGATGACCAAGTGTCGCATGAAGCGGTACCTGTGTCAACATTCCAATCAAAAAGAAACCTCTATGATGTGTTGCGAAAAATCCGCAAATATCGTGCAGCTAAATTGATGGGCAGCGCGACAGCCGCGAAATACACCGAACTTCCTGCAGAGGAACGCGAGGTTGATGATGAAGACGAATTTACCAAGAAACTGATGCTCAGCCGAGGGTTGTTGAAAGACGCGATTTCTGAAGCATTTGAAGACGGATGCGCTGAGCCGACGCCGCAAGCAATGATGGGTGCTCACGATATGCTCGGTATTGTGGGCAAAGTTCCACAAGATCACGAAGTCAAGACTTTCGTGACTGACGACAGGGATGTCGTGACGGATATCACCGATTGCGAAAAGAACTACGTGATGCTAATCAATCGGGCAGACGGTTCTGCGGCAGTGCATTTCAATATCCGTAGTTATCAGGAATATGAAAAACAAGGGGACGTCTCAGAGGAGTTTCTCGGTACCTTGCTTAAGTCTCTAAAACTGCGGGCACCGGTACCCTGATGGAAATTCCCGATGAAGTCAGCACGGATGAAAAGGTGGCCCACAGCATAAAGGGCGGTGGTCTCAATAGTGCGCTTCATTACAGGCGGATATTTAACACGCTATTGAGCCATGTCAGGGAACGCGGCGAAATGTCAGTCGATCGTGTGAGTTTGGCTGAGCAAAACGATGACATGAATGTTGTTATACGAGCAGCAGAATGGCGCACTCGAAACGACCCGCACCAGGACTTTCAAGGATGGGCGGTTATGGAAGTCAGCTATTTGGAAAGGAAAAGTTGCGAGGTCAAAGCCGACAAAATCATAGATGATCCAGAAATGCCCGACGACGAATATCACGCGAACGTCTCGCATCCCGAAATCAGCGAACGAAACCGCGCTGGTGCAGAGGGTTTCGTGCGTGAATTGATGAAGGTTGTCTGTTGGAAACCGAGTCCCAAGCTCGAATCACAGGTCTAAACGGTTTAGTCGTAAGACACGGCACATGTAAGCTTGTCTATCAAAACTGGAACAGGGGTACTTGGACGAAGTTCTAACAAACTAACCAGCGCTAGTTCTCGGAGTAGTCCCAGTGTTCGGCGGCCCAGTCTTCTACGGCTTTGGGGATTTCTAGGAGGTTTTCTAGTTTGGTTTTGAGGGGGATGGCGCACTCGGGGGCGATTAGCTGGACGCCGGCGTCCAGGTTTCGGAAGACTTCGGCTCGGACGTCTTCGGGGGATTTTGAGTAGAGGGTTACGGGGTTGTTGATGTTGCCGACTAGGTTTATGCCTCCGTCTACCGCGTCTATCGACTCTTGGGGTTCGTTTTTGGAGTCGAAGTGGAATGCTGCCATGCCGGTGGTGGCGATGTAGGGCATGCGGTCGACGGTTGCTCCGCAGATGTGCAGGATGATGGGCACGGGGAGTTCTTCGACTAGGTCGTGGTGGAGGTCCATGAGGAAGCGTCTGTAGTATTCTCCGCTTACGAGGTCACCCGTGGCGTGGTCGGGGACGGTGAGGACGTCGGCGCCGGCTTCGATCTGTGCTTGTCCGAATTCGATCGTGAACTGTTTCAGGCGGTGAAGCATGTCCATGATCATCGGCGGGTCGTCGACGGTTGCGAGTAGGAACGGCTCGACGCCGAAGACGTGATAGGCGAGCGTCCACGGGCCCATGGTCTTGCCGATGATCGCTACCTCGTCGCCAAATTCCTGTTTGAGGATGCGGATCGAGTCGGTGATTGTCCTGTTGTCGGGATGGTCTAGGAAGCCATCGGGCATTTTTATGTCGTCGACGGTTTTCCAGATGGGTCTGGACATTCGGACGGTCGGCCAGTTGTCTTTGCCTTCCCATTGCATCTCGCATCCGAGGGCCGAGGATTCTTGGATGATGGAGAAGTAGGGAGCGATGGCGTCGAAACCGAGTTGGGTGTATCCGGTTGCGGCGAGACGTGCGTTCATCTCGGGGTCGCGATTGGCGGTAGGGAAGGGGGCGTCGACGAGGTCCATCAGCTCGACGGTTGCGACGTTGGTGGGATTTGTGACCGGAGGTCGGTCGACGGGTTCGCCACGGAGGGCGCGTAGTGTGCGCTCTCTGGAAGTGAGGGTTCCTGCGTATTTGGTGGATGGCATTTGGCCCTCCTTATGTTTATCGAGATAGTTGCGGGAGAGATTGTCGTTGTTGGATTCCGGCCTTCGCCGGAATGACGGTTGGATCGCTGGAATGATTGTTATGTCGCTGGGGTGACGTTTAGATCGCTGGGGTGACGGTTGGATCTCCAAGGTGACGGGTCATTTGCCGGAATAATTCAGTTGCTGGAGAAGCCTAGGGTTTGGGTTGTCATTTGGCCGGCTAGTTCGGCTTGTTCGAGCATGTCGTCTACGGCGCTGACGTTTCGGGCGTAGGGGAGGAGGAGGCGTGCGAAGCGGTCTAGGCGTTCGCCGTGTTTGAAGCGGAAGCGGTTTCGGTCTTTGCCGACGCGTTCGCATTCGCCGTAACGCATGTATCCGCCGACTACGGCCATGACGCGCATTTGAGGTCGGTTGAATTCGCCTTCGGCGGTTACGTGGTAGGTCCAACCTTCTTCGTCTGAATGTTCGGGAGTGACGGTGAAGACGAGTTTGGATTTGGTGTCGTTTACGGAGATGGGGCCGGTCGGGATCGGTTGGTCTCGCTCCACGGCTTCGGTAAAGGCGAAGCGGAGGGGGCGGTCATAGAACTCTTGGGAGACGAGTTTGGCTTGGTTGTGGGTGTCTGTAACCGGTTCGACGTCAGCCAGTTGGCAGAGACGGTCTCGGATCGTGCGGATGCGGCCTTCTTTGCCTTCGATCTGTGCGAACGAGTGGATAGTCAAGGTGCGTTCGCGCAGGTAAAGGCCTACGGTGATGTCGTGGAAGTGAGGATCGATCGCGGTTAATTCGATGCAGCGTCCGAGTGTTCGTAGCGGCCCGGCGATGACGTTTTCGCGAGTTATTCCTTTTGAATAGGTAACGGCTCTTACTCCTAGTTGAGGGTTACTTTACAGCTTCTTTGAGTGCGCGAATGTGGTCTGCGGTGGTGCCGCAACAGCCACCGAGCAATTGGACGGGGACCTCGGCGAGTTTTTTATATCGCTCGGCCATGTATTCGGGAGACTCGGGGTAGATGATCTCTCCGCTTTTGTATGTCGGGATGCCCGCGTTGGACTGGATGATGATGGGGCAGTTGACGACCGGTCGCATTTGTTCGGCGATTTCGATCATCTTGTCGATACCGTTTCCGCAGTTTGATCCGACGATGTCGGCCCCAGCTTCGCGGAGGCCTTTGGCGGCGTCTTCGGGCGTCGTGCCCCACATGGTGAAGAAGCCGCGCGGACCTTTGTCGAAGACCATGGTCGCCATGACGACGAGGTCGGTGTTTTCGCGAGAGGCTTTGATGGCGATTGCGGCTTCTTCGAGGACCATCTGGGTTTCGATAATTACGGCGTCGGCACCGCCTTCTTCAAGGGCGGTGATTTGTTCGGCGAAGGCGTCGTACATCTCGGATTCGCTGACGGTACCTAGAGGTTCGATGAACTCTCCGGTGGGGCCGACTGACCCGGCGACGTATTGGTTGGGTCCGGCTTGGGATTTGGCGTGTTCGGCGGCGAGTCTGTTTAGCTCTTGTACGCGATCTTGGGCTTCGTAATGCTGAAGTCGGAACTTGGTGCCGCCGAAAGAGTTTGTGAGGACGATGTCGGAGCCTGCGTCGAAATACTCGTGCGCCATATCTCGGACAGTTTCGGGAGCGTCGGCGTTCATGAGTTCCGGGCAACCGCCAGATTCCAAGCCGTGTTGCTGGAGATATGTGCCGGTTGCGCCGTCGAAGATCAGGACTTCGTTTTCGAGGCGATGAAGCAACTCGTGAGTTGTAGCAGTCAGCGTATTCATGGGTTTATTCTACCCAGTGGTCGATTGCTCCTGGATTGGGATCTCGGTTACCAGCGTTTTGGAGGTCACGGATGCGAGCGACGAAGTTTTGAGGCATGCCTTTATTGATTCTTGCGGCCATTTGGTTCGCTGCTTCGCTGGGATCGAGGTCGGATTCGGATGGTGGACCCCATTGCCAGGCGTCGAGATATTCGTCGCTGCCGTATGATCCGTCGAACATCGCGATGGCGTCGGCGGCTTCTTGGAATCGGGGGTCGAGCGGGACTGAAACGGAGGTTTGGTCTTTTTCGGACTTGACTTGAACTGGGACTTCTTTCCAGTAGAGGATCGTGGTTTTGGTGGGCATTTAGGGTTCGGGCGGTACGCGAAAGGTGGATTGTGGGTGAAATTGTAACGGGATTGTGGGATGATCCATTGGGAAGATACGCCCATTTTTGGCTATCGGATTTTGACAAAAGGGCAAATTCGTTTACACTTTCTCCGTTAGTTCGTTGGAAGACCAACGGTGCGACTTCGCGTCGTACGCGCGATCGCGTGCGCCAAGTTGCGTGAAGCATACATGGAGGTCATGTATTGAAGATGAAAAATAGCAGGAAGTTCTTGCTTGCTGGAGCGGTAGCCTTAGCCGCGCTGGCAGCGTGGGCCTGCGGCGAGACGGTGGTCCAAACGGTCGTCGTCGAACGCGAAGTTCAGGTTCAGGGCGAGACAGTGGTTCAGACGGTCGTCGTCGAACGCGAAGTCGAGGTTGCGGGTGAAACCGTGGTCCAGACTGTTGTCGTCGAACGCGAAGTCGAGGTTCCGGTAACCGAGATTCAGACGGTCGTCGTTGAGAAGGAAGTCCAGGTAGCTGGCGAGACGGTGGTCCAGACGGTCGTCGTCGAACGTGAAGTCCAGGTAGCTGGCGAGACAGTCGTCCAGACGGTCGTGGTTGAGAAAGAAGTAGAGGTGGTGGTCGAGAAGGAAGTCGAAGTCGAGGTCATCAAAGAGGTCCAGGTAATGGCTCCCGAGCCTACCGCGACCGCGAGTTTGATCGGCACGATCGGCGCACCGGATCCCGAGACCGAGGCAGGCGCAGTCGTTATCGGTTCTGCTGACATTGGTCAGCAGGTCGGGCGAAACGCCAACCAGGCATCTGACGCACTGAAGAACTGGGGAGTTGCGGAGACTCTGTTCCGCCGCGGTCCCAGTGACGAGGAAGTTCCTTGGGTGGCAACTACCTGGTCGGTCAACGATGACTTGACCGTTGGTAGCGTGACGATCCAAGAGGGCATCGAGTTCCGCACGAAAGACAAGAGCTACGGCATGTTGACGGCGGAAGACGTTGCTTGGAGCATGAACGACGCCAACAACGCTACGAACCCGACCTCGATTCACGGTCAGGCTGGTGACTTTGCCGGTCTTTGGGGCGAGTGGCGCGTTGTCGACGAGAACACAGTTGAGTGGGATTTCAAATCGTTTGACGGTACCTGGAAAGACGACTACGTCAACCAGTCCGGTCAAGCCTTCCCCGTTCTCTCCAAGGCAGCATTTGAGGAAGAAGGCGAAGAGTTCGTCCGCGACACCATCGTCGCCAGCGGTCCCTACCTAGTGGACACTTGGATTCCGGATGACCGCATCGTTCTGACAGCGGATAACGATCACTGGTTGTTCTCACCGAAAGCACCGACGGTAATCATGGTGCGTGCGGGTGACCCGACCAACCGTGCAACGCTATTGCGCACTGGTCAGATCGACACAGCTCAGCTCGAGCCTAAAGACGCAGCCAACCTGATGGTCGACTCCTCCAACTGGGGTCAATCAGGTACCGGTGGTTCAGTCCAGCTGGGTATTTTCTTCTCAGGTAACCTCTGGGAAACGACTCACGCTCTCACTGGTGAACCGCTTCCGTCTCCCGCGAGTGGTGGTCCGTTCCAGCACGACCATGCATGGATCGGTAGCCCCGGCCTGCACGGTGACGACGACATGGAGCAAGCACGGCAGGTTCGACAAGCTTTGGCGATCGCGATCGACCGCGAAGCAGTGAACCAGTCGTTGTTGGCTGGTCTCGGTTCAATCGTGGACGTTGAGTACTTTGCTTCATCGCACCCGAACTTCCCGACAGTGCAGTGCACACAGGAGCCGGGTGGTGACTACACCGCGGATGCCCCTGCTGGCACTGGCCCTTGCACCTACGACTATGACCCCGTCAAGGCGGTCCAACTGATCAAGGCGCAAAATCCAGACTGGCGCAAGACCAACGTGGAATCCGACATCCTTGGCGACCACCGCTTCGAGGTTTCCGTCTACGCTGGCCCTGAGCTTGGTGGTGGCGCTTCCGTGACCGGTGAAGTCTCTGACGCAGTCGCTGGTTACTGGGCCGACATTGGATTGTCGACGTTCTCGCTGAAGTTCACATACGTCACCTTCCGACCGACAGTCGTTGGCCGATCGAACGTTCACCCGTTCGTGACCTCCTGTGACAAGGGTCGAGAGTCGAACCCGTGGCACTTCCCCAAGGGCCTAGTCCAGACATCGTTGACGCGCGGTGGATTTAGCTGTGCGTTTGAGTCGCCGAAGATCTTGGAGCTCTACCAAGGCATGGCGACCGCAGCGGACACCGCTGAGGCGACCGACTTCGCGAACCGTTACCTGCAGTACGTCTACTACTGGAACCTGCAGCCCGGTATCGTGGCAGTCCCGCAAGACTGGTTCTGGAACCGCAACAAGATCGCATCTTGGCCACAGGACCGAGCTGCGGCGAGCGGTATCAACAACCTTTGGGACATCGAGCTGGCCCAATAAACCGGCTCAAGAATTGAGTTCACGTCATCGGTAGGGATGGCCACAATCCAGACCTACCGATGGCGGAACGATCCGCTCTCCAAGCACGGCGCGGATTTCGTCCGAGTGCGATTCCGTGGTGCGTGGAGAGCGGATTATGTATAGGGAGATGGTTGTGCAGTCGATGGGTGTCGGTAGTATGATGAACCGACGCATGATGTCATTAGACGCTGAACGAATGGAACGATGCGCCGTTTCCTGATAAGAAGATTCCTCTTCATGATCCTCAGCACGGTTGCCGCGACGGCGATCGTGTTCTCTCTGTCACGTGCGGTAGGTGACCCTCTGTTGCTGTTCGCGACATCGGGTTACGGGTTATCCGATGAAGCGGTCGCGGAGATTCGAAAGGAACTCGCGTTAGACAGGTCGTATCCGGAACAGTATTTGCTGTGGTTAGGTAGAGTGTTGCGAGGTGATCTGGGTGAGACTTTAGCGTTCAAGCTACCGGTGGCCCGGACAATCACCGAGAAGATTCCTCATAGTTTGCAGTTAGGGACGTTTGCGTGGGTGTTCTCGGGGGTGATCGGAGTCGGATTGGGGGTGCTTTCGGCCGTGAAACGGGCCACCTTGTCCGATTATGGTGGCCGCTTTTTGGCGTTGATCGGTCAATCGATTCCGGTTTTCTGGTTCGCGATCATCCTGATCCAGGTGTTTGCGATATGGCTAGATTGGTTGCCGGCTGGCTTGGCGGGGGATTCCACCCAAGATCCGTCGTTATGGCAAATGGAATATTTGGTATTGCCTGTGACGGCGATGACTCTTGGTGGTCTTGCCGGTTATTTGCGCCTTACCCGGTCCGCAATGCTCGAAGTGCTTGATTCGGAATATGTCAAGCTGGCTCGAGCGAAGGGCGTAACAACATCGTTTGTGATCTGGAAGCATGCGTTCAGGAATGCGCTGATACAGCCATTGACTGCGTCTACGTTGGCGTTCGCTGGTTTCATCGAAGGTGCGTTGGTTGTGGAAACCATCTTTTCGAGACCGGGGATCGGATTGATGGCGATTGAGGCGGTGCATGGTAACGACTTCCCGACGTTGCAAGGCGCTGTATTGATGTTCATCGTCGTGTACGTCGTGGCGACGTTTTTGACGGACATCGTGTACGCATTGATCGACCCGCGGATCAGGTTCGATTAGGAACCGCTGACACGAGGATAACGAGTGGCAACTGAACAGAGGCAAGATCAAACTGTGACTACGGACGTAGTTGCGGAACGGTTGGACGCCGCTCCGACGACAGGGCTCCGCGCTGTCAGACGTCCGTTGCCGTCTCAGATCTGGTACGTTCTACGGCGCTGGCCAATAATTCCGATCGTGATTTTGGTGATCGTGAGTTTTGTGGCGTTTTTCTCAGAATGGATTTCTCCGGCAGACCCGAATTTCCAGCGGTTGGATTTCAACCTCATGGCTCCGACTTGGGCGCAACCTCATCCTGCGAATGAACTTGCGCCGAACGAAGCCGATTTCGACATGACGACCGACGCCGGGCAGATCGGGTACAAATTGGCGGCGAAGAAGGGTTTTGGCAGGACCGATTACATCTTGGGCAGCGATGGATTGGGTCGAGACGTGTTGTCGAGGATCATTCACGGAGCGCGGGTTTCCCTGAAAGTTTCGGGGTACGCTTTGCTGTCTGGAGTCATCATCGGGACAGCGATGGGGATACTCGGCGGATTTTACGGGGGGTGGATCGACGAGGTGTTGATGCGGTTCGTGGACATCTGGAACGCGTTGCCGTTCTTGTTGGTGGCGATCATGGTGGGGGCGACGATTGGGGCTACTGAGACGACGGTGATCATCATCATTGCGATGATTGCGTGGCCACCGTTTGTGCGGCAGGTGAGGGCGGATGTGTTGACGATCAGGTCGCTTGATTACATCAGTGCGGCTCGGATCATGGGTGCGAGCAACTTGCGGTTGATGATGCGGCACATCTTGCCGGGGACGTTCAGCACGGTGCTCGTGATCGCGACTCTGCGTGTGGGTGGGTTGATCTTGACGGAGTCGACGCTGTCGTTCCTTGGCGTCGGGATACCTGACCCGATTCCGACTTGGGGCAAGATGGTGGATGAGGGATATCAGTATCTGATCAATGGAGTCTGGTGGTCGTCGTTCTTCCCGGGTCTGTCGATCTTCCTGCTGGTGATGTCGATGAACTTCTTCGGTGACTGGCTGCGTGACCGGTTGGATCCGAAGTTGCGGCAGCTTGACTAGAGTGGATGGAGTCAGGCCCGATCCTGACGGGTGAGGAGAGGTTGCCTTATACTCAAGCCTAGAGGTTGGCGAACTAGACAATCTCACAGGCCGGAGGGGGGCGCATGGTTCGTACGGCCTAGATGCGACCCAATTACGCTTGCTAGGCGACCTCCGGCCGTTCCTGATTGTAGACACTCTCGACGAATTGCCGTTCGGATTTCGCGTGTGTTTTGCAGATCGTAGTTGGGAAAAAGGCACAGCCTGAAAGCGATCAACTTGGGATGAGATGCGCGGTGTTGCGGCGTGTGAATACAACGGGCTTCCGGGTTTCGTCGCGTTGACGGTGTGCGACGCTTATATACTTTTCCCCGTCCGTCTAAAGCGACAGTGTGCGTCTCTCCGTGATGCACAATTGACAATCGGCGTGCGTCGCCTCGTTTCAACAATCTGCAGGAGCAATTAACGATGTCGGTAGGATTCATCGGTCTTGGCAACATGGGTCAGGGGATGGCGGACAATTTGCTCGCCAAAGGCGCGGAGCCGATCGTTTTCACGAGGACGCAGTCGAAGATTGAGGCGATGATCGAACGTGGGGCGACCGGCGCCGATTCGACGGCGGATCTGGTGTCGAAGGTTGATGTGGTGTTGGCGTGTCTTCCGAGTGTCCAGACGTCTTTGGATGTGATTACTGGCGAGATCGTTCCGGCTTTGGAGCCTGGCCAGATCGTCGTCGATCACAGCACTGTGGATATCGGGACGTCTAGGAAGTGTGCTGAGGCGGTTGAGTCGAAGGGAGCGATGTTCATCGATGCGCCGATCAGCGGTGGTCCGACCGGTGCGGAAGCGGGTACGCTGGCGATCATGTGCGGCGGTTCGGAAGAGGCGTTCACCAAGGCGTTGCCGTATCTGGAGTTGATGGGTGCGAACGTGCGGTTGATGGGACCAAATGGCGCTGGCACGGCGATGAAGCTGATCAACCAGCTTCTCGTGGGTGTGAACTGCGCTGCGGCTGCCGAGGCGTTTGCATTGGCGAATTCTGCGGGCGTTGATATCAATGCAGCGGGCGAGTTGCTGGAGGTTTCATGGGGCAACAGCGTGATGGTGGGTAGGAGTTACCCGATTACGGCGGATCGCGATTTTGAGGATTCGGCCGCGCCGGTGCGGAACCTCGACAAGGATCTGGGCATTATCAGCGATCTGGCCGCCAGTGAGGGGCTTTCGCTCGAACTTGCGCTGAAATCGTATGAGATGTTCCACTCGATGGTCGAGAAGGGTTGGGGCGAGAACGACATCGCTGGTGTTCTGGAGATCATCGAGGAGCGTTCGTCGAACTGAAATTCTCGGTGTAAATCACTGAGAATCCGTACGGAAAGGTTAAGGGTTTGGGTTGGCCAAGCATCAGATCGCTGTAATCAAGGGCGACGGAATCGGTGTGGACGTTGTCGACGAGGCGTTGAAGGTACTCGACGCACTCGCCGGCAAGCATGGGATCGAATGGGAGTTTGTGGAGTTTCCTTGGAGCTCGGAGTATTACTTCGAGCACGGAAAAATGATGCCATCAGACGGGGTGGAGCAACTGCGAGGATTCGATGCCATATTCCTCGGCGCGGTCGGGCATCCGGAGTTGCAGGATCACATCACGTTGAATGGATTGTTGTTGCCGATCCGGAGGGCATTCGATCAGTTTGCATGTGTTCGACCATCGGTATTGTTGCCGGGGGTCGAATCGCCGTTGAAGGATGTGAAACCTTACGACGTTAATTTGGTTGTGGTTCGGGAGAATACTGAAGGCGAGTATGCCAATGTCGGGGGATTTCAGTATCAGGATTTCCCCGATGAGGTTGCTGTGCAGTCTTCGGTATTCACACGCAAGGGTTGTGAGCGCGTGATTCGGTATGCGTTCGAGTTGGCGCGCGAGCGGAACAAGAAGATGCATGTGACCTCGATCACGAAGTCGAACGCACAGGGATATGGGATGGTGTTGTGGGATCGGACATTCGATGCTGTCAGGGAGGAGTATCCGGACATCGAAACCAATTCGCTGCTGATCGATGCGGCTTGCATGGATTTCATCCGAAGGCCTGAGAGTTTCGATGTCGTGGTGGCATCGAACCTTTTTGGGGACATTTTGACGGATATCGGGGCGATCATTACCGGGTCGATGGGATTGGCGTCTAGCGCGAATTTGGATCCGACGCGTACGAATCCGTCGATGTTTGAGCCGACGCATGGGAGCGCTCCCGATATCGCGGGAATGGGTATCGCCAATCCGATGGCGCAGATTTTGACCGCGGCGTTGATGCTTGATCATTTGGGAGAGGATGCGGCGGCGGATTCGGTGCGGAATGCGGTGGAAAACACGCTGGAAACGGGTGAGATATTGACGCCTGATTTGGGTGGGTCTTCGACTACCGCCGCGGTGGGAGATGCTATTGCGGGATTGGTTGCTTGAGTCACGAGGGGGAAAGATTTGGATCCGCTAGAAAAGGTTGAGATTGGTAATCAAGGCGTTGAGGTGACGCGTCTTGGCTTGGGTGGCGCTCCGTTGAGTGGGATGGTGTTGGGTGATGGGTTGTACGGTGGCACGGCGCACGATGAAGCGGGCCGAATAATCCGGCGTGCTCATGAGATTGGGATCAACTACTTCGATACGGCACCGCTGTACGGTTCGGGTCGGAGCGAGGTTAGGTACGGGACCGCATTGTCCAGCCTGGACCGTGACAGCTATGTGATCTCGACAAAAGTGGGTAGGGTCTTGGAGGTTTACGAAGGTGGAACGTCGGCTGAGGATTCACCGGACAATTTCGCTGATCACTACGCTGTCGACAGTTGGACTCGGGATGACGTTTTGAGGTCGATTGAGGATAGTCTGGTGCGGTTGCAGACCGATCATGTAGAGATTGTTCTGGTGCATGACCCAGATACTCAGCCGCATGGCGAGAAGCAGGCGATGGAAGAGGCTTTCCCAACATTGGTGGAGTTACGGGAACAGGGGACGATCAAGGCGATTGGTTGCGGGATGAACGAGTGGCAGATGCCGGCTCGGTTTGTTCGTTCGTTCGACATCGATGCGGTGTTGCTGGCTGGACGATACACGCTGTTGGATCACGACGCGTATGACGAGTTCTTGCCTCTATGCGTTGAGCGAGACGTGAAAATCATCGTTGGCGGACCCTACAACAGCGGGATCTTGGCTCGAGACTTGGATGGGGATGTGACGTTCAACTATGAGCTTGCTCCGAAGCATCTGGTGGATCAGGCGCGACGGTTGGATGCGGTTTGCCGGCGGCACAAGGTCGATTTGAAGGCGGCAGCTTTGCAGTTCGTGTTGGCGCATCCGGCTGTGGGAACGGTCGTGCCAGGCGCGCAGTCGGTGGCGGAGTTAGAGGAGAACTTCGCTTTGGTAGGGCAGGAGATACCTAGTGATGTTTGGGCGGAGATGAAGGCGGACGGGTTGATACCGGGTGATGCGCCTACGCCTTGAGGCGTCTTCGGGACGGGCGCTTGCAACGCCAATGGCCATCTGAAACGGTTGACCTGATCTATCTCGATCCGCCGTTCAATTCAAACCAGACATGATCGATCTTGCCGATCAACGGCTTCCGTTTGGATAAGCCTCATTCCAGGGCTACTCACCCTCCCTCAAATTCCACATGCGTCTCCACTGGCGTATTTCCTACGGCGAAATCGAAGTCGCAACCGTGTTGGGATTGCATGACGTGGCGGTTGTAGACGTGCATGTAGCCTCTGTCGGGCTTGCCGTTTGAACTGGTTTGATTTGCGGTTTCGAGTTCGGATCGCCTTCGGGTTAGCTCGTCGTCATCCACTAGTAGATCCAGTCGTCCTTCGTTTGCATCGAGGGATATCAGATCGCCGTTTCTGACGAGGGCCAATGGGCCTCCGATCGCTGATTCGGGCGAGACGTGGAGGACGACCGTTCCGAAGGCTGTGCCGCTCATGCGAGCGTCGGAGATGCGGACCATGTCTCGTATACCTTGGGCAAGGATTTTCCGAGGTAGGGGGAGGAAGCCTGCTTCTGGCATTCCGGGTCCACCGATTGGACCTGCGTTTTGCATGACCAAGATGTCGTTTTCGGTGACGTCAAGATCAGGGTCGTCGATGCGGTTGTGGAGGTCACTTGGACTTGAGAAGACGACTGCCCGGCCCGTGTGCTGGAGCAGGTTGGATGATGCGGCTGAGCGTTTGATGACCGCGCCGTCTGGTGCCAACGAGCCTCTAAGGATCGATACCCCGCCGTCAGGGTAGAGCGCGCGGTTGGGATCGAGGATTACCTCGTCGTTGTGGCAATCGGCGTCGGCAACGTTTTCGGCTAGTGTTTTGCCGTTGACGTTTGGGCAGTCCTCGTGCAGGAGGTGCAGTATTTTCTTGAAGAATGCGGGTGCGCCGCCGGCGTAGAAGAAGTCTTCCATCAGGTATTTGCCCGATGGCTTCAGGTTCGCGATGACAGGGACGCGTTGGGACAGTTCGTCCCACTTGCTGAGGGGGAAATCGATGCCCGCGCGTCCGGCAATGGCCGTCAGATGGATGATGGCATTGGTGGAACCGCCCAATGCCAAGAGCGACAAGGCGGCATTTTCGAGTGCCTCTTGCGTGATGAGTTGAGACGGGCGAGTGTTGTTTCTGACTAGGTCGACAGCGGTCGCTCCGGCGCGTTCGGCGAAGACGCGACGACGAGAATCGGCGCCGGGGATGGCGGCTCCCCCGGGGAGTGTCATGCCCAACGCCTCGCAGATCACGGACATTGTGGAGGCGGTTCCCATGACCATGCAGTGGCCGGGTGAACGGTAGATCGCTTCTTCCATCGAGTCGTATTCGGCTTGGGTAATTGTGCCAGCACGGAGTTCGGACCAGTAACGTCGGCAGTCGGTGCAGGATCCCAGCTCTTCGCCTCGCCAGTTGCCTTTTAGTTGCGGGCCGCCGGTCACGATGATTGCGGGGAGGTCGGCGGATGCGGCACCCATCAGCATTGCGGGCGTGGTCTTGTCGCAGTTGGAGAGCAGAACGACGCCGTCGATCGGTAGACCGCGGATCATCTCTTCGACGTCCATCGCCATTAGGTTGCGGTAGAGCATCGAGGTAGGGGCGAGGAAGAACTCTCCCAGTGAAATCGTCGGGAACTCAAGCGGGAAACCGCCGGCTGCGATCACGCCACGTTTGACGTGCTCAGCGATTTGGCGGAGATGCGCGTTGCAGTGGGTGGCCTCGCTCCAAGAGTTTGCGATGCCGATGACCGGTTTGCCGGCGAAGGAGTCTTCGTCCCAACCTTGGTTTTTGAGTCCGGATCGGTGGAGGAAGCCTTCGAGATCGCGGGGACCGAACCATGCTTCGCTTCGAAGGACTTTGCCGTTTTGATTGGTCATGTTTCCCGCCTGAGAACGTCGTTTTTACGCAACGAGATTCTACAGGGCAGGGCAGCGTTTAATATCGATCTTGTGGGTGCCGGACGACATATTTTGCTAGGCGGGATCGTCGGAGCGTGCGTGGCGGTGGCTTTTAGCGTCGTGTTGGCGCTTCAGTTCGATACCGCGTTGGAGGTCGCATTTATCGCCGTCATGTTGCCAACGTGTGCAGTATTGGGCGCGGTTTTCGGATGGGTTTGGTGGCGATGGATTGCCGGTTGAATTAAGGCGAATGGAACAGCGACGAGATTAGGGGCGGGTGAAGAAGCGTCTCAACTTCGAAACGAGTCGTTCAAAGAGGTTGCCGAAAGCTCCGCGAGCCGTGCGAGTTCGCTTCGCCTCGCCCCGTTCCTTTGCATCGACACATTTGACGCAAGTGCAGTAAGCCGGATGTTCATCTTTCGCGTATTGCCAACGATCCATGCTTAGAGGTACCTTTGGTTACCAGTCTATTTGACGCTTCAGCTCTTCCAACCGGGCGCGTTGCTCCTCGGATGCGTCTTCGTAATAGCCTTCCTGCCCTAGGTATTCTCCTGTGAAGTTGGGCTCGCGGCGTTCGAGGAAGGAAGATCGGCCCTCTTGAGCGTCTTGAGTGGTTTGAAGCAGGAGGAAGTTGATGAGGGCTTGGACGTTCCATGCCTGATCGACTGGCAGATCGCCGAAGCGGTGTACGAACTCCTTCATCTTGATAGTCGCCAACGGCGGCAACTGGGCGATTCGATGTGCGGTTTCGAGGGCGCGATCCATCAACTGGCTAGGTGGGACTGTCTCGTTCACCAAGCCGATTCTCAGAGCTTCGTCAGAATCGACGGTTTGGTCTGCCAGCAGAATCTTCATGGCGTCGGCATATCGGATCTGCTTCAGGAGCAAGGTCGCGCCCGGCCCGGCGCCAACCCAGCCTCTGGAGATTAGACCGAAACGGAAGTTGGCTTGGCCTTTTGCGGCGATGCGGATGTCCGTCGAGGCCAAGAGGAGATAAAGCCCGGCTCCGACAGCCCAACCGTTGATGGCCGCTACAACGGGTTTGTGGATGCGCGGGAAGTGATCAGCCATGCCACCGTCGATGCCTGACTGCATGCCGTTGATGTAACCGGCGGGAGGGCGAAAGATGCGTTCGAGTGACAGGAAACGGTGTTCCTCTTCGGTCACATCCTCGCGCAGCGACAGATCGTGCCCGCCGCAGAAGTGTCGATCGCCTTCTCCTGTGACGACGATTGCGCGGATTTGGCGATCTGACCACGCATTCGCCCACGCTTGACCAAGCGCTAATGCGTGTTCCTTGTCCAACGTGTTGGCCTTGCGTTCGTTGGCAATGGTGATAACTGCGACATGTTCTTCGGTTTCGTATCGGATGGACATTGTTCTTGGGTCGTTTCTGTTCTTGGTTACCTGATTTTCTGGGACTTGGGTGAGCAACTCGTGGTCGATCAGAAATGGGTTTTCGCCACTTTGACTTGAGGAAATATAGAACTGGTGTAAAATCGAAGCGTTACGTCGAAAGTGACATGCGTTTCACAAAATAACATGAGGGCAAATATGCTTGCTAAAACCAACACATGCGCAGTTAGTGGAGTGGATGGACAGCTCGTTGAGGTCGAAGTCGACATCTCACCTGGGTTGCCCAAGTTCAACATTGTAGGGCTTCCGGACTCATCGGTACAGGAATCGAAGGAACGCGTGCGTGCTGCGATCAGGAATTCTGGTGTGGAGTTTCCGATGCGTCGCATCACCGTTTCCCTCGCGCCGGCCGACATCAAAAAGACGGGCCCGTCGTACGACCTGCCAATCGCCATCGGGATTCTAATCTGCAGCGGTCAGATCCCGGACGCAGTCAGTCAGTCGTTGTTTCTGGGTGAACTGTCTCTCGACGGCAAACTCCGGACGACAAACGGCATGTTGCCGATGTTGCAGGCGGGTAGAGAACGAGGTTACGGGACTGCGTTCGTTCCCAGAGTGAATGCGAAAGAGGCGTCGTTGGTGCCAGGCGTCGACGTACGTCCTGCGGCGTCTCTGAGGCAGATCGTAGACCACTTGCGGGAAGAAGGCGAAATCCCGATGGTGGTCGGCGAAAATCTGCCAGAAATCGCGGGCGGTCAAACGGTTCACACCGGTTACGACCTCCGTGACGTAAGGGGGCAGGAACTGGCGAAACGCGCTCTGGAGGTCGCTGCCGCTGGTCATCACAACATCGTGTTGATGGGCGCTCCCGGTTGCGGGAAGACATTGCTGGCAAGGTGTCTGCCGTCGATACTCCCGCCTATGACGTCGGAAGAGGCTTTGGAGGTAACGACAATTTACTCGGTGACAGGGCTGTTGCCGCCAGGCAGCCCGTTGATCACGCAACGTCCATTCCGCGCGCCGCACTACACGATATCGAACGCCGGTTTGATCGGCGGTGGTAGCATCCCAAGACCGGGCGAGGTGACGCTGAGTCATCGAGGTGTCCTCTTCTTGGATGAGCTACCGGAGTTCGGTAATGCCACACTCGAGACGCTTCGGCAACCGCTCGAGGACCGAAAGGTGACCATCAGCCGGGCACGCTCAAGCTCCACTTTTCCGGCGAGTTTCATGCTGGTCGGGGCCATGAACCCGTGCCCCTGCGGTTACTTCGGCGATTCTCAACAGCCGTGCACCTGCGGCGAAATGTTGGTGGCACGTTACCAACGCAGGATTTCTGGGCCGTTGGTCGACCGTATCGACATGTTTGTCGATGTGCCGCGGGTCGACTACGAGAAGCTGCTGACGCCACCCGCGGAGGAGGGTTCGGAGGCCGCTAGGGAACGCATCGCCGTCGCTGTAGAGATGCAAAGAGAACGATTTAAGGGCACCACCGTTATGTCCAACGCCTTGATGGGACCGGTAGAGGTTTGGGATTCCTGCAAGATGTCTGAAGACTCCAAGTCGCTGTTGCATAGTGCGATGAAGCATCTGAGGTTGTCTGCGCGTTCATGTCATCGAGTGCTCAAGGTTGCGCGAACCATCGCTGACATGGAAAATGCCGCACTCATCGAGAACCATCATCTAGCAGAGGCGTTGATGTTCCGCCACAAAACCGCTTCGTAAACGGTCAGAAAGTCTCAGCTAAGGAGAGCTAATACAGAACTACGAGACTGATTTGGGAGCAATTGTGTCAATAGGTGGAAATCAACTGCCACGGCCAATAGAGCATCCATACCTTGCCTACGATGTCTTTCGTTGGCACGTAACCCCAGTTTCGAGAGTCGTTGGAAGAATCTCGGTTGTCACCTAGGACGAAATACTCATGAGGAGGAACTATTACGGGAAAATCGAGGCGATTCTTGGTTTCGGTGAAGTCGTCCGTGTAGTCAGTGGCGACGTCGTTGACCATGACTGCGCCGTTTCTGATGTCGACCTTGTCTCCCGGCAGTCCGATTACACGCTTGACGATCTTTTCGGAGCTCGTTTGCTGCGGTTCGAATACGACGATGTCGCCGCGTTCGGGGCCTTCGAAGAGGAAATCGGGTTGTCCGTATAGCGATATTCCCCAGAAACCGATAGCACCGAGGCGATTGACCAGGACACGGTGGTCTGCGCTCAAGGTCGGCTCCATGCTGGGGCCGTTTACAGTGTAGGTAATGGCGACAGTGCGAATGAAGATGACGACGAGAGCGGTGATGATAACCATCTCCGCCACGTCGCGGATCTGTGACCAAACGTGGTGCGTCATAACGTAAGCGATTCTATTGCCATCGGGCTTTACGTTCGCCGGCGCGACCTTAGATGCAAACTCCTGAACATCTGCTCCTTGCAATGGCGAAAACCGGAGACGTCGACTCATTCAATCGATTGGTCGCTCTCCATCAAGACGCCGTCTACGGTTTCAGTCTCAGTTTGACGCGCCAACACGCGTTGGCAGACGATGTCACACAAGAGACGTTCATCTCGGCGTTCCGCAGCATCGCCAACATGCGCGGAAGCAATGTTAAGTCGTGGCTTTTGAAAATTGCCAGAAACAAGGCGTACGACCACTTTCGGCGTCAAAGTCGTCGCCAAGAGTCATCCGTCGAGGATGAGACTACGGCGTTCCGTGAGCGATTGCCTAGCGATAATCCTTCGCCGTCCGATGTGGCGATCAATTCCGAGTTGCGCGACGCGATAGAGCACTGCGTCGGTGCTCTCAGCCACGAACATCGCGAGGTCGTAGTTTTGGTCGATGTCCAAGGAGGCAGCTACGAGGATGCTTCGTCGGTGACCGGAGTGAGCATCGGCACGATCAAATCGCGTTTGAACCGGGCGCGTCGGCGCGTACGCGATTGTCTTCGCTCGATCCCAGGATTACTGCCTGAGCAGTTGGCGGGTTCAGAGGCATGAGAACGGTGCAGACGGAACAAAAACGCGTTCGCGAACGTCTTTTGAGTAAGGGGAACGGAGGGCCCAAAGTGTCGTCCCGTCGCGAGAGTGTATTGAAGGTGAACCAGCGTTGATCGATTGGTTGCGAAGACTGTTCAGCAGGACAGATCCCGTTGAGGATCTCGTCTCTGCGTACGTCGATGCAGACGACGAAGCTGAACGCGCCCTGATCGAAGATCGTTTGCTCGCTGTTGGTGCTGACTTGGACGAGGTCAAGGCGATACGCGCCACGTCGCGGATGTTGCGAGGCGTTGCAACCGTCGAGGCTCCGAGATCTTATGCTCTGACCGCCGAAACTCTCGCTCAACGCGGCTATTCGGATGCGGAGACCGAACGAATTCTCAACCCGCGGATGGGTGGGATCAGAACGAGATTGGCGCGGCCTACGGTGTTTGTGCCCTTAGCGATAGGTGCGCTGGCCCTTATCGGCGTCGCGGTATTAACCATCGGCGACATCACCGACTACGCGACTGAACGTTTTGACGAGGATGTGCACTCACCAATCAGTGTGCAGGGCGAAGCCAGGACACTTGAGAGCGCGATTGAACCGGGAATGCCCGGGGAAGCTGGCGAACCGGGTGAACTTGGCTTGTCTGGGCAACCGCAGGGCCAGGGAATCCCCGGTCTACAGCGAGCATCCGACGCAGTGGTTACGGTGGTAGTCGAGAAAGAAGTTCAAGTCGCTGGCGAGACGGTAGTCCAGACTGTTGTAGTCGAAACCGTCATCGTCGAAATGGAGGTTGTCAAGGAGGTTGAAGTTGAACGCGTGGTTGAAGTGGAGCGCGAGGTGGTCGTAGAACGCGAGGTCGCGGAGGCTCCGACGCCGACTCCGCAACCTGCGATGGAGATGGCGAAGGAACTGGATGTCGATGAACGGTCGGCCGAACCGGGAGCCATGATGTCAGATGCGCCAGCGTTGACGGCGGAAGGAATCGAAGCGCAGGAGGAAGGGGATGAAGCCGAGATCGACGATCCCTGTGTTGTGGCGCCGACGGCTACTGCGACGACTCCGGGCAAGTCAGACGAACTCGCCTCGCCGACGCCCACAGCGTCGGCAGTACCGACTTGCACTCCAACGCCCACGCCGACCGCTACGTCTACAGCGACCGCCACGCCGACTCCTTCGCCTTGAAGTCTCAGATAGGCGAAGATTTATGGGTAGACGCATCCAGTTCGACTTTCACGATCATTGGAACTTATGGCTAGGTTCGTTCGTCTAATCATTAGGGTCGGGAGAGAATGTTTGTCACTCCCAAAGTAATCACTCGAAAGGTGAAACAGATGAAAACGAATTTCAGGTTCTTCGCGGTCGCCGTGGTCATTGCCGGGGTTGTGGTTGGATCGATCTTCTCGGTCTACAACCTCAGCGCGCAGGATCCGCCGACCGAGACGCCGGTCCCGTTGGCTACGGTGGTGGTGCAACATGCGACAGCCATTACCGAGGAGTCTGTGACTTACTGTGATCCCCGCACAGATGGGATCAGTGTCCAAGGCGTCGGGTTGGTGACTTTGCCAGCGACGATCGGAGTCGTGGTGATGGGCGTTGACGTCACGGCCGATACGGTATCTGAGGCTAGGTCGACGGCCGCGACCACCATGACCGCCGTAATCGACGCAGTCACGGATAAGGGGGTTGCAGACGACGAAATTACGACGACTCAGCTCAACATCTGGCCGGAAACGTCGTGGATTGAAGAGCAGATTGATCTGGGCAACGGCCAGACAGGTCGCCGCAACAAACAGGTTGTCACCGGTTACCGAGTTACCAACCGGGTGCGGATTGAAGTTGATTTGACCCAGATGGAATCTGAGGACGACTCCGGCGATTTCTTCGGCGAGGTCATTGATGCTGCGGCGGAGGCAGGCGGAGACAAAGTCCGAGTGGACTCGATATCCTTCACGGCCGATCAGTCGCAAGAGACGGTTGATGAGGCACGGATGCTGGCAGCGGAGGACGCCTTGCATCGCGCGGAGCTGTACGCCGAGGCTTTCGGCGTAGAAGTCGGAACTCTGTTGAGCGCCAGTGAGAGTCTGGGGGCAGTGCCAGTGTTCGCTCCGGTCGCGGAAGCGCGGCTCGCGACTTCGTTCGCAGATTCGGCCACGACGCCGATTAACGCCGGCGACGTTGAGATCAGGGCGAACATCAACGCGAAATTCGCCATCGTTCAGCCGAACTGTGTCGATGCTTCCTCGGGTTCAAGCAATGATGACTGAGGTTAGGCGAGCAGGCATATAAAATTCTGAGTTGCACGCTCCACAGCATGATTTGTGGGGCGTGCGTCGGTTAATGCCATGATTTTGAGCGACAAGAGCATCAGAGACGAGATCGAGTCGGGGCGGATTTGTATCGAACCATTCGATCCGTCGGACGTTCAGCCGGCCTCAGTCGATCTGCACTTGGACGATCAAGTCTTGGTGTTCAGAAACTCCACGGCGCCGTATATCGATCTCAAAGAGGCGGTGCCGGACCTAAACGAGATGGTCCGCATCGAAGACGATGAACCGTTTATTCTTCATCCCGGCGAATTCGTTCTTGGAAGCACCTTGGAAAGGGTCACTTTGGGAGATTCGATCGTGGCTCGGTTGGAGGGCAAGAGTTCGCTCGGTCGCATCGGGTTGTTGATTCACTCGACGGCTGGTTTTGTCGATCCGGGATGGGACGGGAATCTGACGCTGGAGTTGTCGAACGTTTCGAGGTTGCCTTTGACGCTTTACAAGGGCATGCCGATCGGGCAGATTTCGTTCCAATACCTGTCGACGCCCGCCGAAAATCCGTACGGATCTGAAGCGTTGAGAAGCCGGTACCAAGGGCAAACCAAACCGACAGCCTCGCGGGCGCACCTCAGATTTGACGAGACTCTGAGGGGTTAGGGAAAACCTCGCAGTCCGAGCCGTTGGCGATTGAACGCCCCGATTCGGAGTCGGTAGTCAGGACCAGTGGAAGTCGGTCTCGAACTCGGGTTTTCCTTGGACGCTATCTTGTCGGACGCGGTAGAGCTGGCCGCCGCGGTTTGAGATTGAGCGATACGCGGGCGGCATATCGTCGGTGACAGGATCGTCGCTGCCAAACGTCGCGGTCGTGACATATATGTCAGTGAAATCGTCGCCACCGAACATCACGGCAGAGGTCTGAACCGCAGGGAACTTGATTCGGCTGATCTCTGTGCCTTCAGGGTCGAACTGGATTATCTGAGCACCTCCCCAACACGCTGACCAGATGTTGCCGTCGGCGTCCACTGTCATGCCGTCCGGGATGCCTTCGTCGGGATCGAGTTTGACGACCATGCGCCGATTTGAGAGTTCGGTCGTGGCGGCGTTGTAGTCGTAGGCATAGATTTCGCCTGCGAGAGAGTCGGTGTGGTAGAAGACGCTGAGGTCGGGCGAAAATCCCATGCCGTTGCTGATGCCGAGGCCGTCAGCGATGATTTCGTGCGAACCGTCGGGCTTGAAGCGCATGAGTTCGCCGCGGGGAGCGTCCTCGAAGTAGCTGCCGGCATAGAAACTCCCGTCGGGCCCCGCAGTGACGTCATTGAACTGCATCTGGGCTCGCATCTCGGGTTCGTGGTGGAGCCATTGCCAATCGGAATCGGATCGCCACAACATGACGCCTTCCCACGTGCCGAATGTCAGACCGCCATTCTTGTTGACCGCCGCGCCGCCAACGAAGATGCCGTTGTGAATGGTCTCGTTGACGCCCGTTGCAGGATCGAATTTGAAGTAGCGTCCGCCTCGGATGTCGGTCCAGTAGAGAATGCTCTGCTTGGGATCCCAAACAGGGCCTTCACCGACTAGGGCGTGTTCTTCGGCGAGCATTTCGACCTGCGTGTCGGTCATGTTTTGGTCTCCTCGCGGCGGTTGAGCGCGTTCAGGGTTATGTTCAATGTGGATATTATCGTTGTTGCGCGTTAACCCGACGAGTTGGAAATGGGTTCGCGTTGAGGATGAGACATGAGTGAGAGCAGCTACCGATCATTAACGCCGCATTACACATGGGCGGAAACACTGGAGGAACAGGAGGCGCAGTTGCGGGATAATCCGTTGCTGCGGCGCATGATCGCCTCACGTCAAGCGAAGGCGCAAGACCCGCACAGGCCGATCTACCACTACGTCAATCCTGAGAACACGCTCAACGATCCCAACGGGTTATGTTTCTGGCAGGGGAGATGGCACCTGTTCTATCAGGGGTATCCACCGGAGGATCCTAGAGTTCACTGGGGCCATGCCGTGAGTAGTGATCTAATCCATTGGCGGGATCTGCCGTACGCGATCTATCCCGACCCGGAAGAGTGCTGCTTTTCCGGTTCGACGCTGGTCGAGGATGACAGGGTGATCGCGATGTATCACGGGACGCAGGTCGGGAACATGGTGGCGACGTCGAGCGATCCGCTGTTGCTGAACTGGGAGAAAGTGTCAGGTCAGGCAGTGATCCCGACTCCGCCTCAGGATGGATCGCCGCAGGAGTACACGGTTTTCGATCCGTGCATCTGGAAGAAGGGTGATTATTACTACTCGCTGTCGGCGGGGATGTTGCCCGATGGACCGGGTGGCAAGCGAATCGCCGCCGATTTCTTGTTCCGCTCGGAGGATCTTGCGACGTGGGAGTATCTTCATCCGTTTACCGAAGACGATCGCTTCACTTTGGTCGGCGATGACGGGGCGTGTCCGTATTTCTGGCCGATAGGGGACAGGTGGATACTGCCGTTCTTCAGTCACATGAGCGGTGGGCAGTATCTTCTTGGCGACTATGACATGGAGCGCGACAAGTTCGTTGTGACCAGCGCCGGATTGTTCAATTTCGGAGCTTCGACGCCTTCCGGAGTTCATGCGCCGTCGGCGACGCCGGATGGTGAAGGTGGTGTGATCATCATCCACAACATGAACCCGGGCTATCCGTCTGAAGGATGGAACCAGATAATGTCGTTGCCTCGTCGGCTGACATTGGGTGATGGTGAGGACGAACTTAGGATCGAACCGGCTGGGGATGTGGAGTCGCTGCGCAGGGACCACGTTCGGGTAGGGGAGACGTTGTTACCGCCGAACGAGGAGCTGGTGCTGGACGGGGTGTCGGGGAATGCGATGGAGCTGGTGTTGGAGATCGACGCGCAGGACTCCCCGATGGTCGAGTTGAATGTGTTGCGGTCGCCGAACCGGGAGGAGTACACGCGGATATCGTTCTTCAAGGATCGAGGTTTCCGGATGCATCGCGACCTACCCAAGAACGGCGCGTTGCTGGCCAGCGGGGCACCGGCTGTGCCGAAATTTGGCGCGCCGAGGAAAGTACCCGTCATGCAGAGCATCGTTTCGCTCGACACGTCCTACTCATCGACTTTGCCGGGCGCGTTGTCCCGACCACCGGAGTCGGCGCCCATTGTTTTGGAAGACGGGGAGCCGCTGCGATTACGAGTGTTCGTTGATCGGAGCATCGTGGAGATTTTCGTTAACGATCAACAGTGCATTGCTGCGCGCGTCTATCCCGGGCGCGACGACAGTGTGGGTGTGTCGTTGCGGGCGCAGGGATCGGGCGCGACATTGAAGTCGCTGGATGCGTGGCAGATGTCGAACATATACGATTAGTGCCGTTCTACTCGACGACTAGAAACTGCCCCATCATGCCAAGATCCTCGTGATCGAGCATGTGGCAGTGGTACATGTACGGCACATCGTTGTCAGCGTATGAGTTGAACCGGGCGGCGAGAACGATCTCCCGGCCGGGATCCAAGAACACAGAGTCCTCCCAACCGGCGTCCTCTGGCGGGGGAGTCTCGCCATTGATAGAGAGTATTTGGAACTGGGTTTGGTGGACGTGGAACACATGCCTACCGGTCTCGGCAGTGATGGTCCAGCGCTCGGTATCGCCGAATCGCACTCTTACGTTGACGTGCCTCATGTCCATCAGTGCCCCGTTTATGCCCCATTGGTCGCCGAACCTGTCGAAATGGAAGCTTCGGTCAACCACGATCTCCGACTCAGTGATTCGATCTATCGTGGCCAGCTTGGGCGGAATCTGACCGTTCCCCGAGGTTGATCCGTTGGGACGGAGCTCGAGTACGCGGCTGAAGGTGTCGTCAACCAGAGCGATTGGGGACGCACCAACGTCGACAATAATCTCGCTCCGGTCGCCGGGAGCGAGTATAAGATCGTCGAGCACCACGGGAATGTCTAAATACCCGCCGTCGGAGGCAATCTTGGTCATCTTTCCGCCGTGTACGCTGAGTTTGTACACCCGGGCTTGGCTGGCGTTGAGTAGCCGGAGCCGCACCAGGCCTGCGGGCACTTCGACGAACGGGTCAATCGTACCGTTCACAGTAAGCGTGACATCCAGATTGCCCCTCCCGCCGGGGTCGATGGCGAAATCCAATTGACCGGCCTCGGTGAAGTCTCGGTCTTGAACTATGACCGGGATATCGTTGATGCCGTAGGCGGCTGGCAACGATGTGGCAGCAACGTTGTCATCGTCGATGATCATCATGCCGGCGGCGCCGCGGTAAGTGTGCTCGGCGGTAGACCCGTGGGCGTGGGGGTGATACCAGATGGTGGCGGCTTGTTGAATGACGTCGAAATCTGCGATCCAAGTCGTGCCGGGTGCGATCGTGCTGTGAGGTCCGCCGTCGTCTTCGGCAGGGACGTCTGCGCCGTGCCAGTGCGTAGTCGTGATCTGGTCCAACTCGTTGGTGACTTTGATGGCCACGGAGTCACCCTTCTTGAGACGGAGCGTGGGGCCGAGCACGGACAAGCCGTTGTAGGAATAGGTGTCCGTCAGGATTGACTGTCGATAGACGTGCTGTGATTGACCGATGGTGAGGTCGTAGTGAGCAACTCCGTCTTCGACAGTCGGAAGGAGCAATGGCGGGATCCACAGTGGCGTCTCCGCGGGCGCGTCGAGTTGCACTCGTTCGACCGATTCTCCGCAACCGACCAACGACGCGGCCGCTACGATCAAACTGGCGACGATACTCGCTCGGACAAAGGCGCGACTGCAAACACGACGGGCACCAGCAGGCAAATCCTCAAGCAACCGCCGCCGCAGAGCAGACCGAATGCGGTTCAATTCGTGTTTCCCTTGTTAGAACGGCAAACTAGTCGTGCAAATGTCAGTGTACTAACGATCCCCTAATCGCTCGACGCGTGGCGCACGATGTAATCTGCCAATCGAATAGGGCGCCGAAGTACCATTGAAGCGAGGGGCATTTAGGGGGAGTGGCGGAATGGTAGACGCGCATGCCTTAGGAGCATGTGGCTTCGGCCGTGCGGGTTCGAATCCCGCCTCCCCCACCAGCGATATTTGGTTGTCTAAGGTCATACCGGATTCTTGTAACTCCAGAACGACAGAGTCAACGCCCTGATTGAACAGGCGGTGGCGGTGCTGGAGTGGCGATCACGCTTTCGTAGGCTCCGTAGCGATTGAATTAAGAACTCAAGTCGTTTGTATCCGTAAGGAACACGGGAGGTATGCCTGCGTCCTCCGATCCAACGGCAAGTCCTTTCACCTCTGTCACGAGAGCGTTGTGCGCGGTCTGAAGGTCGTTTGTCAACTGCGTCAAAGGAATTTCGGGCTGGTGAGCGCCGTAAGACGAAACCCCGACGGCGTTTCCTCCGTCGTTAAGCTGAACATCGAAGAACGTGGTCGTTATCCACATCTTGTTTGCCAAGTTTCATGAAGGGGCCAGCATCAGAACCCGCTCAACACCCTCGTGTCTTGATCCAAATTCGCCCGCCCAATGATTCAGGACAGTTTCTTTGTGGCCGTCGTCTCGAAACTCCCACGGCTCGAAGCCGATGCCATAGACGGCGATCTGCAGTCGATCGGGACCGTCTCCCACGATGTATTCGTTGACCCGCGCATCGGTGAAGCACCACATGTAATGCTTTTCAGCGGCGACTTCCGCCGTAAACTCAGTTTCCGCCAGCCAGTGGGGATAAGGAGTCCACGGACTGAGCGTACATCGAGTGGTATTCGGCAAAAAAGTGGCTCTGGCGATTATGTGAGTCGACGCCTCGGGGAGGTCGGGACGCATGTGCTCTTTCAATGTGGGAGGGTCGTCGAATGGAGACGAACTTGTGAGTGCCAAACTAGGCGTCTCCAACGATGCGGCTTGCGAACATGGATCTATGCTCGCTCCGGCAATCGGAGCGCAGGGAGCAATCGTAGCCGTCAGCAGTTGGGCCTGCGGCGGCTCGTCCTGTCCGAAGCTGCAGCCCGCCGTCAGCGCGACGGTCAGCAGAAAGATGGTGATTGTCTTTTTCGCCGTCGACACTCTCTGTTGCACTTGCGACTGGTAGATGGCGATCAACGCTGCTATGGCATGGAAGTCGCATTCGGCGTCGCGGTAGGTTCGAGGCAGATGGGAGCTCCAGCGGACGATGCGCCGGTCGCACCTGCCAGTCGGATGCGTGCCATGAGCAGGTCTCCGTCTTTCCACGGCTGCTCTGTCACGCACCAGCTGTAGCCGCCTGATACTCCCTCGACTGCGGATGTGGAGTCGATCGGCAATGACAGCACTGTTTCGCCGTCGAGGTTGATGAAATCGATGCTGTGCGCGGACAAGGTTTGAGAACCAGTCGTCGCCATCGACACTTGACCATCCTGCCAAGTAAGCTTGGAGACAGCGAAGTCGATGCCCTCGGCGGTCGCAGGCTCGAACCTGCCATAGCTGTCTTGCTCGTACCCGTGCGCGGCACCGTCAGCACCCGGATCGAAGAACGCTTCGTGGACTGTGTCGGGTGGGGCCGTGACAGTGATATTCCACTTGTCGTTGCTTTCGGGTTGGGCGGCTTTTAGTTCGTCTAGCGTCATTTCGCTGTATTCGCCTTCGACGAAACAAGGGTTCGATTTTGACAATTCAATCAAAGCTTCAACGGACAATGTGGACTTGAAGTAGTTGGCGTAAGTCCCCATCGGCACGGGGCGGTTCAAAGACCATCGTGTCTCGTAACCGTTAACTGGGTCTTCATCATCGTCGATAATTTCTGTCACTACAACACCGCCTAAATCTCCAGTGAGGAAATCTATGGAGTATCCCCAGTCTTCGACGCCATAGTCGTCAGAAGTGTGGAAAACAGTGCCAGAGGCCGCACCAGAGGATGCTGCAAACTCAACGAGGGTTTCAGGATCCTCGTATTGTCGCGAACTAATTCCCGACGCGTACCTTCGCCGGGCGCACTCACTAAGTTTGGTTTGGTCAGTTTGTTCGCTACCCCGTACGTCAACACGATTTACTAACTGTTTGAACTCGCGAAGAGACATGGTCGCAGAAACGGTGCCGCTGGCTGACCCGTTAAGGAGTTCGGTAATGAACTGCTGATTGTCGCTACCTGCCACTCCATTTGTTGCCGGGAACCAGGCTACATTCTCTTTACTTCCGACCATGAACCTGTCAGAGTGCTGGTTACCTGGCCCCGCAAAAACATAGATAGCGGAATTGTCAGTGATTGGGTTGCTGAAATGAGTTCTTGAGGAGTTCAGCAACATGAGCACCATTTCGCGGTCGTACCAATGTTTGTGATTTCCAAGCACGATGCCAGACGTTTTGAGAGCATCCTGATGTTCGAGCCACTCCAAAGGTTCCAAAATCGTGGTTTCTACGATGACCTCCGAATTGCTCGAGCCTTTCAAATGTTCCAACATTAGGAATTTATAACGGACAACTGGAAGGTAGCTCCCGCCGACGTTTCTCGCCCCCATTTCGGCAGACAGATACTCGGCGCGTGCAACTACATCAGATATGGCGATACGCTCCTCTATCGATATGTTCACATACAACGGATACTCCCCAGATCTGAACACTTCAATATGTTCTCCGCTCCCGGCAATTGGGTTCTCGGGTGGCCACTGGACCCACACTTCCTCGGGGAGCGGGGTAGGCTTGATGGTGGTGGGCGGCTGGGGGAGTGTTGTAGATGTAGGTTGGGGGGCTGTTGCAGCAGTTGCTCCAATTTCTACAGCAGTAGCTACCACATCAGGTTCAACCGATACTTGCTCGTCAATCTGTCTTCGGCTACCCAGACACCCGGTGATTATGGCTAAAATTGCAAGCACACAAACAACTCGTGCGATTTGCGCGATGCGTTTCTTGTTCAACGGTTCTTCCCTATTCACCCATTTCGTCCTCGAGCGTCCACCCACATCGTGACACCGCCGGACCAGATGCTCTTGGCGTTGGCGTTCGGACCTGCAAGCGATATTGTGCTCAGATAATCCCCTGTGCTCATGCTGTAGGAGCGCAGTTCATCGCGTTTCGGGTCCGACACCCACATCGTCACGCCGTCCGACCATGCGCCGTACGGATCGCCGTTGTGGGTCGCCAGGATCATGCTGCATCTCAAGGTTGCTGGAATGAGGGGGATATCGTCAGGGCGAAGGTGGTGTCTGATGGGCCGGCGGTTTCGATGGTGTGGGTGCCGGCGGTGAGGGTGAGGGTGGCGGCGGGTGTTGCGTTGTGGAGGAGCTTGCCGTTGGTGAGGCGGGTTTGGATGCGGTTGGCGTAGGTGCCTTGAGGCGCGGCGCCCCAGCCGCTGTTGGGATCGCCGCCGGTCGACACGAAGAGGGCCGCGGCTTCCGACTGCGAGGTCAGGGTGATCGAGACGGTCGTCTCCGCGGCTAGGGTAAATGTGAAGTAGCGCGCCGGGCTGTCGGCGCGGTGATGCGCGCGGCATTCGGCGTCGTCCCACGCGCCGCTCCATTCGGAACTCGCCGTGAGAGCGCCGACATCGGTGGAGCAAGACGTCGCCTGCGCGGGCGGCGGTTCGGGAGTGGGGGTTGGAGTCTGCGTTGGCGTTTCGACCGCGCCTGACGCTCCGCCTTCGTCGGATGGGACGGGTGTTGGCGTTGGGGTGGGAGTTGGTGATGGAGTTGGCGTCGGGGTGTCGATACCGCCTACTGCGCCGCCGTCGTCGGGCGGTTCGGGGGTGGGAGTCGGAGTGTGAGGAACGCCCCCAGTGACCGTCGGTGGCGGCGCAGGAGTAGCAACTGAGTTGTCGTATGCTCCGAAGTGCGAATAGTAGCTTTTTAAGTCGTGTGTGTCGGTTATAAACAAAGGCATAACACGTTCGCTCTGGCCACTTGCAATTGATTCTGCCTCTGATACTACTGTTCTATGAACTCTCTGCACCTCGCCCGCGAAGTCTACCAGCGACATTCTGCCTTCGTTGGGAAACGCGTGGATGTATGAAGGTATCGTTATCACTTCACCCGCAGCGTTTCTCTGAACATCCCAGAACGATCCTGACACGACCCACGCCTCAGTGGATAGGGTCCATGAAGGCGACAACAGAACGACGCGTTCAACTCCCGAGTAAACCGAATCGTACTGATCTGCTAACTGCGCAGCATAAACTTCCACTGCTGAAAGGTACTGTTCATTCGAGGGATAGTCGTGTATGTTGAGTCCCAGGCCTCCGATCATGACCGACAGCCTCGGTGACCCGCGTCCGACTATGTATTCGTTGACTCGGGCGTCGATGAAGCAGAGTAAGTAGCGAACGCTACTAGGGTCCTCGTACTCCTCAACCAGATGAGGGAAAGGGACGAACAGTCTGGTGGAGCACCGCGTGGTACCCGGTAGATATGTGGCTCTAACTACGATATGAACGGCATCTTCTGCCAGTCGCGGGTCCCACATCGCTTCTTTGAGTGTCGGAGGTACGTCACCGTGTACTTCCGAGCCGAGTCCGGCGGACTCTACCAAGGGGAAACTTTCGACAGGGGCA
Source organism: Dehalococcoidia bacterium (assembly GCA_022824185.1). GTDB lineage: Bacteria > Chloroflexota > Dehalococcoidia > Lucifugimonadales > Lucifugimonadaceae > Bin127. The sequence goes on along the minus strand of JAJEAU010000010.1, from coordinate 220,018 downwards.
CACGGGTCCGTGTCGGTTCCGTCCACAGGAACACAGGGTTCGATCACTGTATCAAGATATGACACCTCTACTACTTCCTGAACGGCCATCGAGGTGCAAGCGACGAACAACCACGCGCAAAACAGGGTCGATGCCGCAGTCATTGATTTGAACAGCATCAGATCTTCCTATCTGGACTGGTAGAGTGCCATCATTGCGACAGCGTCGAGAGGCTGCGGCTCGCACAGAGCGTCTGAAATGTTTGACCGCATAATCGTCTGGTCATCGGGAAGTGTCGCATGTCCGTTGGAAAGCGAGCCCATTCCGTACGCGTGCCCAGTTTCGTGTGCCGCCCAAATTTCCATGACCGAGCACTGAGTACCGGGCAGGATCTCACCCGGAGCCCAGTCGAACCCTTTGCGGAAGTAGAAGCTCACCTTTGTGAAAGAATCGGTAAACGGATCGGTCATCGCGGGCGTACGGACGCAGCCGTGTGACCGAGTTCGTGTTTCAACGTACGCGGCAAGTAATATGTGTGTTGTTGGAATGTCGTGCCATCCACTCTCGTTTTGTTCACGGTTCGAGCGGCTGTCTTCACAGCGGTCCATCTGTACTCGGTCATGTTGTCGTTCTCAAACGCGTGCGGAAAGTAAACCAACTGATCGTTGTTGTGAGGGTAGTCGCTAGATCCCGAACCTTTGGCACATGCCCTAGCCCCGGGACACAGATCATCGGTCCCTTGTTCACGACCGCATACGTGCTGGGGAGCCAATCATTCAGCAGCGTTGCCCAGTTTTCCCCGCCCTGGTCACCTCCTGTTCCATATCTACTCGTTCGACTTCATCTTTGAGTTGTGGCTCGGCAGTCTATCGATGCACCGCGGACTCGCGATTCCGATAATGTGGCGCATGGGGACGAAGGGACGCGGGAAACGTTTCCCTTAGCGCTCCTCGTCCCGCGTCTCCACCTTCGGCATCCGGTAGCCGACGCGGGGTTCGTTGAGGATGTATGCGGGGTTGCTCGCGTCGTCGCCCAGCTTTCGCCGCAGGTTCTTGACGACGGAGCGCACGGCGCCGCTGCGGCCGGAGTGCGCCGGGCCCCAGACACGTTGCAGGAGCTCGGCGTGGGCCAGCACCCGGCCGGCGTTGGCCGACAGCTCCAGGAGCAACCGGTACTCGGTGTCCGTCAGCTGCACGGGGTTACCAGCGATGGAGACCCTGCGCTCGGCGTAGTTGACCTTCAACTCGCCAACCTCGTATGGCTCGGGCGGTTCCGCCGACCTAGTAGCCGTCCACCTGCGCAGGACCGCCCGGACTCTCGCCACCATTTCGGTCTGGGAGAACGACTTGACGATGTAGTCGTCGGCCCCGGCCTCCAGTGCGCGCGTCACGTTACCATCGCCGCCGTAGGCGGACAGGAAGATCACCGGCACGTCGGCGATGCTGCGGACGACCCCCATCAGCTGCACCCCGTCGGTGTCCGGCAGCATCAGGTCGAGAATGACCATGTGGGGCCTCGTCTCCTCCATGAGTCGGCTCACCGCCTTCGGGTCGCTTGTCACGGTTGGGTCGTAACCCGCTTCCTCCAGGGTGACGCGCACGCGTCTGAGCGTCTGCTGGTCGCCGTCCACGGCCAGGATGCGGATCCGGTTTCTGCCGGACCGCCGTCGTCGCGATGAGGGCTGCTCTGGTTCCACGTGCTCGTACGCCTCGACCGTGGGAAGTGTGAAGATGAGCCGCGCCCCCTTTCCGTAACCGTCGCTCTCCGCCCTTATCCGCCCCCCGTGCGCCTCCACTACTCCTTTGCAGATGGCGAGCTTCATGCCCGACTCGGGGAGTCCGCCACTGTCGCCGTCGAGCACGGAGGTCTTTGCAAACAGGAGCGGCAGACGCTCGGCGGATATCCCCACGCCGCCGTCGGCGACGCAGATCTCCACGTGGACGCCGCGCTGCACGGCGGTGATCCGGATGCGGGACGACTCCGGGGAATGCCTTGCGGCGTTGGACAGGAGGTTGTCCATCACATGGGCGATGCGCCGAGGGTCGGCCGTCACCCTTGGAAGGTTGCGCTGGATGTTGATTTGGACATCGTGCCCGCCTCCTCTGCTCAGGAATGCGACCCTGGCCCGGTCCGCAAGGGCGTCCACGTCGACTGGCTCGGGATAGATCGACAGCGCGCCCGCCTCGATGCGGGCCACGTCCAGCAGGTCGGTGATGAGTCGCTGCATGTGGTCGGCCCGGTCCTCGATGATCCTGTGGAACTGCAGCGTCTCCTCCGAGTCCAGGGAGAGTCCCAGATTCCGCAGCGTGGCGACGGACCCCTTGATGGATGTCAGCGGCGCGCGCAGTTCGTGACTCGCCATCGCCAAAAAGTCGGCCCGCAGCCGGGCCAGCTCCTCCAGCTCCGTCAGGTCCTGGAGGGTGGCCACGTAGGACTCCACCTCTCCGCGGTCCGAGCGGATGGGCGTTGCGTTGACCAGCACGGACACCCTGCCGCCGTCAGGTGCCAGCAGCGCCATCTCCTCGGCCCGCACCGACTCGCCCGCGCTCATCAGCCGGGCCAGGGTCAGATCCGACAGGGCCGTCTCCTGTCCGTCGGCGCGTCTGACGGTCAGCGTGTCCAGCACCTCTTCCGTCGACTGTCCCAGTCCGAGGAGGCCGTCGGCCAGCCGTCTCGCCTCCCGGTTGAAGGACGCCGGCGTTCCCGTCTTCGCATCTAAGACGACCACCCCGATGGGCGAGGTGTCGATCAGCGTCTCCAGGACCGCCCTGGCCCGCCGCTCGTCCCTGAGCCTGCGGGCGTTGGAGATGACCAGCGCGGACTGGGATGCGAACATCACCAGCGTCTCCTCGTCCTCACGGCTGAACTCCTCGCCGGGTGCGCTCCTGGCAACGTAGATGTGTCCGACGCCTGCGCCTCGGTGACGGACGGGAGCCGCCAGCAGGGAGCTCATCGGCATGGGCGGGAGGAACTCGGGGAGTCCGACGGACCTTGCGTGGTCGGCGAAGTCCGCCACCCGCAGCGGGCCCGGGAGGGCGCTGAGGTGCTCGAAGAAACGCGGACCTCCCGGGATCTCCCAAAGTCGGCCGGCCTCATCGGCGTTCAGGCCGGAGGCCAACAGGGACTCCGCCTCGCCGGACTCGCCGAGGGAGGCGACCACGGCGTAGCTGGCGCCGGTCAGGGAGCGAGCCTCGTCGGCGATCTCCTGGAGCGCAACGTCGAGGTCCAGGTCTTCGGTGATTCGGAGGCTGGCGTTGCTCAGCCGGGAGAGTCGGCTGCGTAGCGACTCGTTCTCCTCAGCAAGCTGGTCGATTTCCTTCAACTCAACACCTCCATTATTGAAGATTTTTCGGTCTTCTGTAAGTCTATTTCTGCTTCATTTTGCTGAAAGCACAGAAACTGCACATTCACTAAATCTTAAAAGCACACCAACCATATTTAACTTTGTGTTAAAAATGCAAGTTGGTGTCAAAATGCAAATGGACAACATAGGAACCTTTGTCGTCGAGGAGTCTGCACATGGGATCGGTTGAATTGAGTAGCCACCACGGCAATGACGGCGCACGTGCGCGGTCTCAGCGACAGGTGGTTAGCTCGTCTTGGTTCATTACCCCTCCCCGCCGCCGCCTGACCACGCGCGTCCTCGCCGCACTGACCTTCGCCGCACTGGTGCTGTCCGCGCTGCTCATCGCCCGACCGGCCGAGCCGGTCCAGGCTCAGAGCTCGGCAATCTGGTCGGGCACGCTGACCGTCGAAACGGTGTCTCGAAGCGACGCCGGAATCTTCGGATCGAACTTCCTCGGCGCCCACCTGATCTTCGGCTCCAATTTCGCGGGTCCGGACAGCTTCGAGTACAACGGCAGTACCGTGTCCGTCAATCACCTGTATACCTACAACGCTCCGCCAGATTTCGATGACCCGGACCCGGTGCCGACGCCAACGCTGCGATTCGGGATCAGCCCGCCGTCCGCCAGCACGCTCAGCAACACGCTGTTCTCGCTGGCGCTGGACAGCAGCGTGTTCTGCTTCAACGGCAACGAGATCACTATTGCCCATGACGGCACGGAAGGCATCGCCATCGAGAATCACGGCCTGTCCTGGTCGGTGGGCGATACCGTCTCGGTCTCGCTCACGGTGGTCACCGATTGCGCCGCTCCGCCGCCGGGTGGCGGTTCCTCGGGCGCATTGGTCGAGAAAGAAATCTGGTCCGCCGAGATGCACCCCGGCGAGAGGTCGCCGGCGGCGGCCGACTACCTGATCACGGGCTATCGAGACTGCCTCGAGGGCGAAGACAACTGCACGCCCATCGGATCGCTGGAGGGTCGCGACTGGTTCGAGCTGGACGACCTCCGGTTCAACGTCAAGGCCGTGGAAGTGTTGGACATCGGCGAGCGCGCGGTTCGCCTCGAGTTTGACGCGGATGCCTCCATGGCGAACAGCCTGCTGGACCGCAGCCGTCTCCGGCTGTACGTCGGCAACGTCGGTTACGCGCTGTCCTCCGGGCAGCCCTTCTACACCGGCGACCGACCCGCGCCGCTCTTCAGCACCTACCGCTCGTACCGGCTCCGGTTGGTGGAGCTCGTGCCGGCGGAGATCAGCATCGCGCCGGGCAAGTCCTACATCTGGACCGGCGAGGCGCCGCGATTCACCCGCGAGGGCGTGCCGATTCCCATCGTCTGGGAGGGTCAGCCGGTTCCGTTCATGCTCCGCGCCAACGGCGATCTGCTGTCCGACCTCGACGTGACCGTGAACGTGACCAGCGACCTGGCTGATCCATTCGGGATCAAACCGGGCGAACACACGGTGACGATGCAGGGCGGATGGTCGTGGGAATACTTCGAACTGCCGACCAAGGACGACGACGTCGACGGCAAGAACGGCTATGTCACGGCGGAAGTGACGCCGGTCGAAGGGTCGTACACCGTAGTCGATTCGCCCGGCAACATGGCCTCGCTCGCCGTCGCCGACAACGACCTCGGCAAGGCGTCGCTGATGGAACTGCGCGTCACCCCGGACGTGCCCTACATCACCGAGGGACAGTACGCGGAGTTCACGTTCACCGCCAACCAGGCGCAGCCGTGGGACGTGCCGTTCCGGTTTGAGGTAACGGCCGGCGGCGACCAACGGATCCCGGGCGGGATCATACGGAAGACCATCACGATCCCGGCGGGTCAGACCAGCGCTACCTACCGATTCGGCACGACCGAGTACTTCCGCATCGGCACGGGCGGTTATATCAACGTAGAGTTGCAGGCGCCGTATCCCTACGACTTCGACAACTGGTACTCGGTGCACACGGCCTACGACCACGCCACGGTCGCGGTCTCGGAAGCCCACGGATCCAAGCCCACGGTGCACGTCTCCGTGAACTCCTATGGGAGCTTCGCCACGACCCACCCGCTGGAGATCACGGAGGGCGAGATCGCGCGCTTCGTCGTCACGATCCTGCCAGGCGCGCCCTCTTCGGGCCTCACGGTCAAGTGGGACGCCGCCTCCCTGACCGATCACCTTCCCGACTGTCCACCAGACAGCGGAGACGACTGCAAGGACAACCGCGTCCTGCCGATGACCACAGAAATCCCGGGCAACGGGTTCTCGCAGGTCGTCGAAGTGCAGACGGCCCCCGACAGACGGGCCTGCACCGGTTCCGTGTACCTCTACCTGTCCGCTAGCAGCGACTACCTGTTGCAAGGGCAAACGGAGTACGCGCAGGTGCAAATCAGGGACCAGAATCAGCAAGACGGCGCCGAGCTTTTGCCTCTTTGCCCTGGCAAGTTCAGGCTTCTAGATGCTCCGCCGATTTCGACCCCGGTGCTGACCGGCCACCCTGGCCAGGCGGTGCAATACAGCTTTAGCGTGCAGTCGGCTCCGCTGGCCAATGCTGGCCCCGACCGGTCGGCGCGCGCCGGCCAACGAGTGACGCTCGATGGCACGGGTAGCTTCAACCCCAGTGGCACCGCGATGACCCACCAGTGGACGCAGGTCCACGGGCCCGAAGTGGAACTGAACGGCGCCAACCGGAGCACCCCGTCATTCACGGTCCCCGCCAACGCCGCCAACGGCGACACCCTGATCTTCAAGCTCACGGTGACAGACAGCGCGGGCGCATCGTCATCCGACGAGGTTGTCGTCACGGTCTCCGCTCCGCCGTCGCCGACGGCATGCGCAGGGCCAGACCTGACCGGCGCGCCGGGAGAGACGGTCACCCTCCAGGGCCGATGCAGCAAAAACCCCTCAGGCAAGTGGCACCATCTGGCCCACGCCTGGACACAGCTCTCCGGCACCGAGGTGACGCTCAACAGCGTCAACCGCGGCGACCCATCTTTCACCATCCCTGCAAACGCGACGGATGGATCCACCATGATCTTCCGGCTGACGGTGGCCGACAGCGATGGACGGAGCGACAGCGACACCGTGGTGGTCACGGTGGACAGCACGCCGGAAGCCACGCCGCCGACCGCCTGTGCCGGCGACGATCTGGAGGCACAACCTGGCGATACCGTGACTCTGCAAGGCATTTGCAGCACCAACCCGCACGGCGTCTGGTGGCGCATGAGCCATCTGTGGACGCAGCCAGCGGGACAGAACATCGTATTGGCGAATCCAACCAAGGGCAAGCCGAGCTTCACCATGCCGTCCGACGCAGTCCCGGGCACGGTCTACACCTTCACGCTGACGGTGACGGACAAGGACGGGGAGAGCGATTCCGACGATGTGACCGTAACCGTCCCGGGCGACACGGGCGAATCACAGACCGTCGATCCGCCGCCAAACGGCGCGCCGGTGTTCAACGACGGCATAGCGCTCACCCGCAGCATCGCAGAGAACTCCGCCGCCGGAACCAATGTCGGAGCGGCGATAACAGCCACCGATCCCGACGGCGACGCGATCACATACTCGTTGTCCGGCACCGACGCTGCATCATTCGGCATCGGCTCGCAGACGGGACAGATCACCACGATCGAAGGGATCACCTACGACTTCGAGGCGAAGAACAGCTACTCGCTGACGGTGAATGCCAACGACGGCAACGGCGGCACGGCGGCAATCGCCGTAACCGTCACGCTGACCGATGTGGATGAGACACCGCCCAACAGCGCGCCGGTGTTTGACGATGGCAGCGAGACTACACGCAGCGTCGCCGAGAACTCCGTCGCCGGGACGAACGTGGGCGCGGCGGTATCGGCTAGCGATCCTGATAGCGACACGCTTGAGTACAGCCTGTCAGGTACGGATTCGGCGTCATTCGAGATCGACTCGGAGACTGGTCAGTTGACCACGAAGTCAGGCGTGACCTACGACTTCGAGGCTAAGAACAGCTACTCGTTGACTGTTGAGGTTGACGATGGTAATGGCGGTTCGGCGAGCATTGCCGTAACCGTGACTCTCACTGACGTGGATGAGACGCCGCCTAACAGTGCGCCGGTGTTTGACGATGGTAGCGAGACTACTCGCAGCATCGCCGAGAACAGTGTTGCCGGTACCAACGTCGGCGCGGCTATCTCCGCCTCCGATCCTGATAGCGACACGCTTGAGTACAGCCTGTCAAGTACGGACGCTGCGTCGTTTGAGATTGACTCGGAGACGGGTCAGTTGACGACGAAGTCGGGCGTGACCTATGACTTTGAGGCTAAGAACAGCTACTCGCTGACGGTTGAGGTTGACGATGGTAATGGCGGGACGGCGAGTATTGCCGTAACCGTCACGTTGACGGAAGTCGATGAGACTCCGCCCAATAGTGCGCCGGTGTTTGACGATGGCAGCGCGACTACTCGTAGCGTCGCCGAGAACTCAGCCGCTGGGACCAACGTAGGCACGGCTATCTCCGCCTCCGATCCTGATAGCGACACGCTTGAGTACAGCTTGTCAGGTACGGACTCGGCGTCGTTTGAGATTGACTCGGAGACGGGTCAGATCACCACCAAGTCAGGCGTGACTTACGACTTCGAGGCTAAGAACAGCTACTCGTTGACGGTTGAGGTTGACGATGGCAATGGCGGAACGGCGTCTATTGCCGTAACCGTCACCTTGACGGATGTCGATGAGACGCCGCCGGCAACGCAGGTAACGGCCTGTTACACCAACCTCGGGACGCTCTCCTCGGCGGTCGACTACGCCGGGTCGTGGGACGATGCGGGTTGCAAGGCTCACCATGAGGGCAGTCTTGGACGGTACTTCCACTTCACGCTTACTGCGGAGACAGACGTCACGATCAGTCTCTCCGCTGGCACGCTCTACGTGTCACAAGACACGCCGAACAACGGCTGGGGCAAGGTGCCAGGCCCGGGCTATGAGCACCGAGTGAACGTCCGCACCAACAACGGCAAGCTGGTCCACTCAGGCGTCCAGCCTGGGGAAAACAGCGTCACGCTGACGCTATCCGCCGGGACTTACACGGCGGAAGCAGCAGGCGCATCCGGCGACTTCGCCATCAGCATATCGCCGCAGTAGCCAGTCGAGAGCGACGCTATCCACCAGCCTTGAGGATCTCCAACTCATCACCTCCAGTGAAGAGTTGGAGGTCCTCCGCAGATCTGTGTGGGCCCGTAGACAGTCCCGTTCTGTTTCATTTCGCCAAAAGCATAGAAACTCCGCTTCAGTTAATGTCAGAAAGCGCTAGAAATGCAAATGCTTTGGTGTTGCAGAAGACGCTTGCTCTCTCCATCGTTCTGCGAAGCTCGCCAGGGTTGTCGAAGTCGAAGCTGGCTGTTGCCACGGCTCCCGCGAACTCGTCGCGCAGGTCAGGATGGCGAGAAAGCGTGGTCACCGCAACCCCTTGGTCGAGTAGCAATCGAGCGATGTGGCCGCCAGTGTAGCTGAAGGCGCCGGTTACCACGGCGCGATCGATTGTTGGCATCGTGAGTCTTCCCGCCGTCCTTCCGAGCACGGTTCGAAGGACAGGCGATGAACTCCGCGATCTGAAACGTTACCGTGCTGGGCGCGCCCGTGCCCAGGTTTCTGGTAGGTCCGGTGATTGGCTCGGGCCGCAACTACCCGCGAATTGATACTGCTGGGTCGTTCTATTCGCGCTGCTCGTTTTTCGCGACGAACCGCTTATAGGATGAGATGGATTTCGCAGTGTTCGGGATCACTAGCCTTCTGATAAATGGCGTTTGGTCGAGACGGTTCACAACTTGATCACCGATTCGAATACAGTTCCATACGACGTAGCATCAGGCTCATCCCAGAAGACTCGAACCAGCACCTCAAATCGTATGGCGAATCGAACATGAATTCATAGCGAATCCAGCATGACGAACTTTCGCAGTTTCACACCCCAGGGCCCATTAACTGTAGGCTCGTCAATCAAGTAGAAGCGAATCAGATCGGGATCGCGAGTTCGAAGATGGTTCTCCCTACAGTCAACCTTGGCCCACCACAACCGACCTTTGCGAAAATCGGCATTGGGATGGGCATGTTCCTGGCGGGGTTTGGTCGGGTCTTGTTTTGACACAGGAAGAAGCCCGATTTGAAACGTTGTATCGCTGACCTTTAGCATTGCATTTGAGGCGTGATGAGGCGGCGTGAGTATATGCTTTGTTCATCGCGTTCGTTTGAACTTGGCAGTTAGTCTGCAGGGAGTGTGCGATGGTAAAAGCAGAGGTCATCGACGATCTCGAACGGCGAAAGGGCGATGATGCGGTTGGTGCGGGATCGAATGGGATGTCTGGCGAGCCGATTGCGATCGTGGGGATGGCTTGCAAGTTTCCAGGTGCAGAAGACTTGGACGCGTTTTGGCGCCTTCTGGTCGAAGGGAAAAACGCTGTAACTGAGAATGCTCCCGGTCCTGGCGAAGGTCGATTTGCAGAGATTTTCGGCGACGCAATTATTGAGAACGACGCCTGCCGCTTCGGCGCATTTGTAGACGACATCGACAAATTCGACGCAGGGTTTTTCCGGATTTCACCAGTCGAAGCAGACCTGCTTGACCCGCAGCAACGCATGATGCTCGAGATGTGTTGGCTTGCGTTGGAAGATGCGGGAATAAACCCCGACCGTCTGAAAGGTACGAATACCGGGGTTTACAGCGGTATCAGCAACGACGAATACCGGATGTTGGTGCTGGAAACGACGAGGCCGACGGAGGCCGCTGGCAGTCTCTACGCGCTGAGCGGGACGAACCTGAATGGGACGGCCGGCCGGGTTTCGTTTGTCCTCGGTTTGAACGGTCCGGCCAAAGCAGTCGACGCGGCTTGCGCGTCGGCGTTAGTTGCGGTCCATGATGCAGTGTCAGATTTGCAACAAGGCAAAGCGGACCTCGCCTTGGCGGGAGGTGTTCAAGCGATTCTCAATGGTCGGATTTACGAACTGCGGGCCGAAGCGATGATGTTGTCGCAAGAAGGTCAGTGCAAGACTTTCGACGCTTCTGCGGACGGTTACGTTCGCGGTGAGGGATGTGGTGTTGTTGCGTTGAAAAGGTTGAGCGACGCGGAGGCGGATGGGGACCGGATTTGGGCCGTGATCCGCGGCGCATCAGTTAACCACGGCGGGGCGAGTGCAGGACTAACCGTTCCGCATGCACCGGCGATGGAGAAGCTGATTGAGGCGGCACATGCCGATGCGGGCGTTCCTGCGTCCGAAGTCGATTACCTGGAGACGCACGGGACAGGGACAGCGGTGGGAGATCCGATCGAAGTAGAAGCCGTGGCGAAGGTCTATGGGCGCGGGCGAGAAGCAGATCGACCTTTGCTCATGGGGTCCGTCAAGACCAACGTCGGTCACTTGGAATCTGCTGCCGGGATCGCTGGACTCATCAAGGCCGCTTTGGCGGTGGAGCGCGGTGTAATTCCGAAGCATTTGCATTTCACCAATCCCAATCCGAGAGTCGACTGGGATGAAGTGCCGTTGCAGGTGACGACAGAGATGATCGACTGGCCCAATCGGCCTGGTCGACCGCGTCTGGCTGGCGTGAACTCATTTGGGATCTCAGGCACGAACGCACACATCGTGTTGGAGGAACATTGCGCTAACGGCGACAACGTTGACATTCGGAACGGAACGATGGGATCAGCTCAGGCTGTCGAAGTGTCGTTGCCGAAGCCACTGATCGAATCCGTTAATCGGAGTGATGTGTTCGACGGTCGTGATAAGCGATTCTTGCCACTCTCCGGCAAGACCGATAACGCGGTCAAGGATCTCGCTCGGAGGTACGTGTCTTGGATCGACGCGAATGGGCTGGAGATAGACGCCGATGGCGTTAACGACGCAAAACTCGCGGATATGTCTTGGACGGCTGGCGTCGGGCGTAGTCACTTCGATCGCCGCTCGAGTGTCGTTTTCGGAGATGGCGAATCTTTGCGTCAACAGTTAACTGATCTGGCGGAGCGCAACCTTGAGCTCGAGCCTCGACGCCCCGCCAAAGTAGCGTTCGTCTACACAGGCCAAGGAAGCCAATGGGTCGGGATGGGTGAGGCGTTGTACAGGCAAGAACCCGTGGCGCGGGTTGTTTTTGACCGTTGCGAAGAGGTGTTCCGCCAGGAACGCGGCGAGTCGCTGCTCGATGTGATGTGGGGGCGTAACGGTGCGGATGAGGATCTTGGTGACACCGCATGGGAGCAACCGGCGTTGTACGCGTTGGGTTGCGCGCTCACGGCTCTTTGGGAGAGCGTGGGTGTTCGTCCCGACGTCGTATTGGGTCATAGTGTTGGGGAGATTGCGGCGTCGTATGCGGCCGGGGTGTTCAGTTTGGAAGACGGAATGCGGTTCGCGGCCGTCCGAGGCACATTGCTCTCGGAAACTGAACCGGGCACGATGGCGGCGATCTTTGCTTCACCGGATGAGGTCACTTCGGCGATTGAGGAGCTGAACGCGGCGTCCGACGGTGTGGGTCTCAGCATCGCAGGCGACAACGGGGCGCATCAGGTGGTCAGCGGCCCAGTCGTTGATATCGAAAAGATCGTAGACAGGTTCGAGGCGGTAGGAGTCCGTGCCAGACGACTGAATACGGCCAAAGCGTTCCACAGCGCTTTGGTGGAACCCGCGCTGGACGCATTGGGAGAGTTCGTCGACGCGTTGTCGGTAAAGTCGCCCGAGTTGTCGGTGGTTAGCAATTTGACTGGTCGGGTGGTCGAGCCCGACATGGCATTGGATGGTTCGTATTGGAGAAGCCACGCTCGTGAGGCGGTGGCGTTCGCCAGCGGTGTGAGGTCGATGGCGGAACAGGGCGTTGATTTGGTCGTGGAGATCGGTCCGCACGCCGTTCTCGGACCGATGACGACATTGGCGTGGCCGACCTCTTCTGGCGGTCAACAGCCTTCAAGGACGCCGGTCGCTATCGCCAGTCTGCGTCGTCCTCCGAGGGACGCTTCGAGTGCGGAGCCTGAAAGTGGTTTTGTGGATGCGGTGGCAGAGGCGTACGAAGCCGGTTTGGAGATTTCTTTTGAGGGGTTGTACGCGGGTGAGGAGCGGCGACGAATATCTTTGCCCAGTTATCCATTTCAACGGGAACGACACTGGATTGAGCAGTCGAAAAAACGTCGGTTGAGCGCAGGGCATCCCTTGCTCGGCGTTAAACATGAATCGGCACGCGGTGAAATCGCGTACGAGACGGAAGTGTTTCCGTCGGAACCGGTCTGGTTGAACGACCACAAAGTATTCAACCGACTAGTCGCCCCTGGTGCACTTTACGGCGCGATGTTTGCTTCGACCGCGCTAGATGAGGGGAATGGTTCGGTGGTGGTTGAGGATTTCCAGCTGCACAGTCCAATGGTGTTTGCGGAGAAGAAGTCTGATGACGATGAGGGCGAAGAGGGGCGGACCATGCAGGTTGTCTTGGACGAATCAGATGGGGCGTCTACGCGTAGCGTTCAGGTTTATTCCAAAGCAAACAGCGGCAACTGGACGCTCCATGTAGAGGGTGGCGTCTCCCAAGGCGATCCTCTCGCGGATGCAGTCGATAGGATCGATCTGAACGGACTGAAGTCACGCTTGTCGGAATCTGACGTCGGAGACTACTACCGCGCCAAATCCGATACCGGGATCGACCTCGGACCGCTTTTCCGCACGTTGGGCCTAGTCTGGACGGGTCCGGGAGAAGCTCTGGGAGAAGTGATTCTTCCTGAGGTCTTGGGTAGAAACGAACTCGACGTGCACCCGCTGATACTCGACGGGTGTTTTCAGGTGGTAGGAATGGCTCGCAACATGACGGGCGAGGCGGGAGAACCGACCTATTTGCCGTTCGGTTGGGAGCGACTGTGGCTGAACCGATCGTTGCCGGACCAAGTCCTTTGCCATGTTCAGATGAGCGAAGCAGCGCGGGAGTCGGGGAGTGGGTCGCCGGAGGTGTTAAGTGGTGAGATTCGCATCTACGATTTGAACGGCGGATTGATCGGCGGGATAAGCGGATACACGGTCAAGAAGGCGACGCGCGAAGCGTTGCTTTCGGCGGTTGAAGAGGTGGACGACCTGCTCTACGAGGTTGTTTGGCGCGATAGGGAACTTGAATCTGGGATCGTGCCAGCGGATTTCTTCCCGAAACCGAGAGACGTGGCGGCTGGCACGGAACTTTTCCCCGATTACCTCTCGACAGCCGGCGTCGATCCTGCCGGCAGGAACGGTCTGTTGACGGATTTGGAGCTGTGGTCGAGGTCGTACGCGTTACGCACTCTAGAAAAGCTAGGTTGGGAACGACGAGTTGGCGAAGTCGTGGACCCTGAAGAGTTGAGAGAGCACCTCGGTGTAACCGGAGAGCATGGTCGGTTGTTCCGTCGACTGCTGGAGATGCTTGACAGCGCGGGCGTCGTCGAGGAGACAGATGATGGTTTTACGGTCGTTCTAGGCGATGGAGACCCGTTGCCTTCCGAGTTACCATCCAATCCCGACGGATACGCTGCGGAGATGGCCCGTCGATATTCGCACGGCTTGACGGAAGTAGGGCTATTCGAGAGATCTGGCGCAGCGCTTGCTGATGTCCTGAGAGGCGATGCGGATCCGCTTACGTTGTTATTCAGCAGCGGTGAACCAACCGCCGCCGATCTGTATCTGAAGGCACCGGTCGCACGAGCGGCGAACCGTTTGTTGGCTGACGCCGTCCAAAAACTGGTGGCGGATTTGCCGGAGGGTCGGAGGCTGCGAGTGATCGAGGTCGGTGCGGGTACTGGATCTGCGACTGCGTCGGTTTTACCGGTTCTGCCCGAAGGTCAGTTCGATTACGTATACACGGACATCTCCGCGGGGTTCTTTGCCGAAGCTGAAGCCAGGTTCGGAGACGCGGACGGTTCCATCGAATATAGGTCATTGGATATCGAAAAGGACCCCATAGCCCAAGGTTTCGATTCGCACGGTTTCGACTTGATGATCGCTTCGAACGTGTTGCACGCGACGCGTTCCCTGGAAGAGACCTTGACGCATTGCCAAGCGTTACTCGCCCCGTCGGGCCAGTTGGTGGCGTTGGAGAACCTTCGCGGTTTGGGTTGGATGGACCTTACATTTGGTCAATTGGATGGTTGGTGGCGATTTGCTGACGAATATCGTCCGCATCATGCGCTTGCGAGCCCAGCGGTGTGGCGTCAAGCGCTAAGTGATGCCGGTTTCGAGGAGACCGAGGTGCTGGGGGTTGACGACTCGTTCACGCACGACATGTTGGACAAGGGCGTGATCGTTTCTCAAGGACCCTCGGAGGTGACCGAATCGGCGGGAGTCTGGGTTATCACTCGAGACGCAGGCGGTGTGGCAGAAGGCATCGCAAATGAGTTGACGGGACGCAATCAGAAGGTCGTGTTGGTTGGTGCCGAAGGTGTCGCGGATGTTCAATTTGCTGCAGACGGACCAAATGTGTTGGATAGTGCCTTGGAGGTCGAGGATCGCGAGAGTTGGAGCGTGCTGTTCGGGCATTTGATCGGGGACTTGCCGCTCAACGGTGTCATCCATACGTTGTCTTTGGATGGACATGGGCCCGAGGCGTCGACGGACGATATGGCGCGGGATGTCAGACGAGCAGGTGCAAGTGCTCTAGCAATGGTTCAAGGGTTGACGGAATCTGACGCGGTTCCGGCAAAGGGCGTTTGGTTTGTGACGCGTGGCGCGCAGGTTCTGGAACGGGAGCGTGGAGGAGCACTCTCGGGTTCCATTCTTTGGGGATTGGGCAAGGTGGCGAACTTGGAAGCCGGGCATCTCAAGCCGAGAATGATCGATCTGGATCCGATTGTGCCGATTGCACCTTCTGATTTAGCGGATGATCTGCTATATCCCGACGGCGAGAATCACATCGCCTATCGCACAGGAAGGCGACTGGCTGCACGGTTGGCACGTCCCGACGCTACCGGGAAGCGTTTGGCGTTACCGGAGGATTCGGACTGGGTATTGGCACCAGATCAGGCCGGCGTTTTTGAAAATCCGCAAATCAAAAGGCTCACACGCCGTTCGTTGGAACCATGGGAAGTGCGTGTAACGGTGGAAGGTACCGGTCTGAATTTCTGGGACGTGTTCCGTTCTCTCGGATTCATCGAAGAAGGTGACCTCGGTCGTGAGTTGTCTGGTCAGGTCATCGAGACCGGTACGGCGGTGACGACTGTAAAGAAAGGCGATCAGGTTGTCGGGCTTGGGTTTGGGGCATTCGCGCCTGAGATGATCACACATGGTGAGTTGGTTGCACTCGCGCCGGAAGGGTTTTCAGTATCGGATTTGGCGACAATTCCGAGCGCATTCGTTTCGGCGGCGCTTTCGTATGAACTTTCGGGGTTGGATGTTGGCGACCGAGTTCTGATCCACGCCGGATCGGGCGGCGTGGGCCTTGCTGCGATCCAGTTGGCCCAAGCCGCAGGCGCCGAGGTATTTGCTACTGCGAGCGCTCCAAAACAGGCGTATCTCAAATCGCTGGGCGTCAAGCACATATTCGACAGTCGCACGACGAATTTCGGTGAGGAAATCAACGAAGCGACGGGCGACCGAGGCGTGGATGTTGTGTTGAACAGCCTCACGAGCGAAGGTTTCATCGATGCGAGCTTGGATTGTCTGGCTCAGGGCGGACGTTTCATCGAGTTGGCACGGCGAGACATCTTGAGTGTCGAAGACATGGCTTCGATACGTCCGGATGTGTCCTACGACATCTTGGAACTAGACGTGCTCAAAAAGACCGAACCTGAGTGGGTCGGGAGAGTGTTGCGGGACGTGATGAGGGGAATCTCTTCTGGAGAACTGAAACCTATCGCTCACAGCAGATGGCCGTTGGCTGAAGCCGGTGCTGCACTCGGGTTTATGCGATCCGCGAGGCACATAGGGAAAATCGTGTTGACGCCTCCACCGCTGAACCAGGGCCGACTACGTTCGGACCGAACATATCTGGTAACCGGCGGTCTCGGGGGCATAGGGATCGCGGTCGCGGCGTGGCTTGCCAACCATGGCGCAGGGTCGATTGTGCTGAATGGGCGTAGAGCCCCGGATGCGGACGCTGAAGAGGCGATCGAATCACTGCGTGCCAGAGGAGTGAGAGTCGAGGTAGAGCTTGCGGATGTGACCGAAACGTCTGCTATCGACGCGATGCTTGAGCGCGTGGATGCGAATTGCCCGCCTCTTGGCGGGGTGATTCACAGCGTCGGCGTGCTTTCCGATGCGGCGTTGCCGAACCAGACTTGGGAGAGTTTCGAGCGGGTGCTATGGCCCAAGATTGTGGGAGGGTGGCACCTGCATCGCGCGACGCTGGATCGCGATCTCGACATGTTCGTACTCTTTTCGAGCCGTGTTGGAGTAATGGGTAACCCTGGTCAATCCAACCACGCTGCGGCGAACGCATTCCTCGACCAACTTGCGGGACATCGACGTGCGATGGGTCTACCCGGGCAGGCGATAGCTTGGGGAGCATGGTCTGAGATCGGTGAAGCGGCCGAGCAAAAGGAACGGATTGAGGAGCGACGTGCGGCTCTCGGTGGCCGTTGGTTCACGCCTGAGCAAGGCATCAGAGCGCTCGAAACGTTGATTCGCCAGGACAAGACCACGTCAGTGGTTATGTCGATGGATTGGTCTGTGTTCGAAGAAGCAGTACAAGATCGCCCGCCTTTCTTGGAAGACCTACTGTCTTCTCCCGATGACGATGGGTCGGGAGACGCGGTTGCAGATGAAGACGTCTTGACACGATTGAGGAGTGTTCCTCAAGGGGAACGCGATGATGTGCTGATTTCGTTCCTCCAACACGAGTTGCAAGCGGTTTTGAGACTGTCCGCGCCGCCTTCCCCGACGGTCGGGTTCTTCGATTTGGGGATGGACTCACTGATGGCTGTGGAGCTCAGGAATCGGCTCAACCGGGCGCTCGCCGGGGAGTACGTCGCTTCCAACACGATCGTTTTCGACTATCCAAACGTTGCGGAAATGGCCCGTCACCTGTCGGAGGAACTCGCTGATCTGAGTGAGGAAAAACAGGTCTTTTCGATTCAGGTCGCCCCTGCCGCGGACGACGAACCGGAGGAAGAGCCGAGATTGCCAACCGACGTCGATGGAATAGCGATTGTCGGCATGGCTTGCAGGTTCCCTGGCGCGGATAATCTCGACGAGTTTTGGCGTCTGTTGGAGGTTGGAAGCGACGCGATTACGGACGGACGGCAAGATGGAGGATCCTGGCGCGACGTCGTTGGCGATCCGTACGCCGAGCGTGAAGTCTTGAGAAAGGGCGCATTCATCGACCATGTAGACGAGTTCGATTCGAGGTTCTTCAGGATTTCACCGATCGAAGCACGTCTCATGGATCCACAGCAGCGCATGATGCTGGAGACAGCGTGGCACGCTCTGGAGGATGCGGGCATCGATCCGGAAAGGCTAAAGGGAAGCCGAACGGGCGTGTATGTAGGCGTCGGTTCGAGCGAGTACCGCGATGTGATTGCAGCGAGCGGTTTCCCTGACAACTACTTGGGCACCACTTCCAGCATGGCGGTAGGGAGACTGGCATTCGCTCTGGGTTTGGAAGGTCCTGCAATTCCGGTTGATCTCGTATGTGCGTCGTCTCATGCCTCGATACACCAAGCGGTGCAGAGTCTCGACAGCGGTGAGATCGACATGGCGATTACGGGTGGTGTGAACGCTGTGCTATCGGTTCCGATCACGGAATACATGACTGATCTGACGATGTTGTCTCGGAGTGTTCGTAGCCGGCCATTCGACGCCGATGCCGACGGCTTCGTTCGTGGCGAGGGTTGCGGGATGTTGGTGCTGAAACGGCTGCGAGATGCGGAGGCCGATGGCGATCGTATCTGGGGGGTCATCCTTGGGTCTGCGGTCAATCAAAACGGCGCGAGCGCGGGTTTGACGGTGCCCAACGGATCGGCGCAACAGCGGGTTATGCAAGACGCGGTCAAAACTGCGGGCATCAATCCTGGTGATGTCGATTACTACGAGGCGCACGGTGGTGCGTCGCAGCTAGGCGACCCGATCGAACTGCACGCCGCCGGTGCGGTGTACGGGGAGAATCGGGAAGACGATCACGCGATGCTCGTGGGTTCGGTGAAGGCAAATGTCGGTCACTTAGAACGCGCCGCCGGAGTGGCGAGCGTGATCAAGGTCGCGCTTTCGATGATAAACGGTGTGATTCCTAGACAAGTGAATTTCGATGAACCAAATCCGCACATCGATTGGGACCGATTGCCGCTGCGCGTTCCAACGGAAAATGTCGAATGGATTGTTCCAAAGCAACGACATCGAATGGCTGCCGTGAGCGGATTCGGGATGTCCGGCGCAAACGCACACCTGTTGATGGCCGAATACGGCGGAACCAATGGCGAGGCGGCAAAAGACAACGGTTTCCGAGTGCCGACTGGGAGCGAGCAGGAGGTCGGCCAGGACTTCACGGACCTCATATCGGGATTGACTATCGAGGTACGGGAAACCCAAGAGCGCACTACGCGCCTGTTGCCTTTGTCAGGGAAATCGGAGCTTGCTTTGCAAGATCTGTCGGCACGGTATCTCGATTGGGTCGAAAACCATAGTTCGAATGAGAACGGTGATTTGGGCAATTCATTTGCCGATATGACCTGGACAGCGGGAGTCGGGCGCAGCCATTTCGAGCATCGGAAGGCGATCGTGTTCAGCGATGCCGAGGCTTTGCTTCAAGGTCTGCGAAGCGCAGCGTCTGCGCAAGAAGAAACGGTCGACCGTCCGTCCGACACACCGCCGCGGGTTGCGTTCGTCTATTCTGGCGGATTGCTTTCTTGGTCTCGGTCCATCGGCGATCTGTATGAAGGCGAACCGGTTGTACGCGCCGTCATGGATCGGTGTGACGAAGTGTTCGCATCTGACTCCGGTGATGGTCTGCTGGACGGCCTGTTGGCAACAAACGGATCTGAAGCGCCGCCCGACGATCAGGGTTGGGCTCATGCGGCAACGTATGCAATCGAATGTGCGATGACAGCTCTATGGGAGAGTGTTGGCGTCACCCCGAGCTTGGTGATTGGCAGCGCGGTCGGAGAGATCGCCTCAGCCTACGCTGCCGGTGTCGTCAGTCTGGAGGATGGGTTGAAGCTAGCGACACGACTTGGCAGGTTGTCGCAATCGACTTCTGGGGAAGTTGCAGCCGAGGAAATCGACGCCGTTGTGGCGAGCGCAGAATTCATGGAATCGCGAATCTCAATGCTGAGCAGCGCGACTGGTCTAAGGGTTGCAGGAAGTGAATTGAAAAACGGCGAGTATTGGCGCTCGCATTCCATCAAACCTGAACCGGCAGATCTCGCAGTAAAGTCGCTCGCCAATCTTGACGTCGGCGTGATCATCGGGATTGGAATGAACGCCGATGAAGTTTCGAAATTGACGGATACGCCGAGGCGATCGGATGACAACAGTGCGTCGGTCAACCGATCTCTCGAGGTTGTTCCTTGTGCTGGTGATGCGAGATTCGTTGATGGCGTCGCCCACGCTTACGAAGCGGGATTGCCGATCAGGTTCGAAGGACTGTTCGCCGGGGAATCGAGGCGAAGGATCGCGTTGCCGCACTATCCGTTCCAACGGAGACGGCACTGGGTATGACCGCCGCGATCAACGTAAAGCGATACCAACCCATCCGATTTGGGGTGACGGCGGATCCGCAAGGTCTTGCCGCCCATGCCCACGGCTCGGACACGGGTTTGCTCGAATGAGCGAACAGATGGAGCCGATCCAATCAGTCCCTGACGATCCAAAGCGGTATCGCGAATTCGATCACGGTTGTGCGTATCGTCGACCTTGACCCACCACGGAGAATCGGGGATTTTCTATGGTTAGTCTCGGAAGGTGAATTAGAACTAGGCGACAATATGGATTGGAAGCAACACGAAGCGGAGGATGTGATACTCCACGAGGGTCTTCACGAAGGCGATGGGACGGTGACGCGGAGGCGGTTCTTCGCAGAAACGTCCAAGCTGCCGGTGAAGATTGAGGTGTGGGAGCTGCCGCCGGGGGCGAGTGAGGGCAGCCATGTCCACGACGGCGACGACCAACTGGAGGAGTTCTACTACTTCATCGAAGGCAACGGCGTGATGTGGATGGATGGGGAAGAACGGACAGTGGGAGCGGGCGATGCGGTCATCGCTCCTCCTGGAGTCGATCATGGTTTTCGGTGTGCCGGTGACAAACCGTTGAAACTAGTCATAGCGTGGGGCAGACCGAGGGAATGAGGCCGTGGTTTAGGGATACGCCTTTCGAATGCGTCTGGTGGTGCATTGCCGTATCATCGAAAGTCGATTGAGCTCGGAAACCGTTAGTCATCGTTTGAAGACGGTCGAGGCGAAACTGTGAATTTGTGGGATAGGGGAGACACTCATGGGTTTTGACGATCTGTTCCCGAACGGATTAAGCGTTGCTGATGCCGTCGATTTGCTTGAACCGCTCGCGCTCTATGTGGCTGGCATGGCGATCTACGCGGTCTTTGTTTTCAATTTCTATAGGTTCGTTGCGCAGCGAGATATGTTCATGATCGACTTTTCACGTTACGAAGAATCGCGTTTTCGTGCGATGCGGGTTTTCCTCGGATTCGTCATGTACATCTTGAAGTACCTGATCGTGTTCCCTTTGTTCGCCTTTTTTTGGTTCGGCGTGTTGACTGCGATGTTGGTTTTCCTTTCGCTCGGCAGAGAGATTGCGGAAGTTTTGTTAATCTCTTTGGCCACGGTGAGCGCGATCCGATTCTCGGCGTACTATTCCGAGGACCTTTCGCGCGATATCGCCAAGATGCTTCCGTTTGCGTTGTTGGGCATCTTCATCATCGACGGCTCGTTCGTGGACATCGGTGCTTCGTTGGATGTGTTGTCTGATTTGAATGACCATCGCGAGCCGATTGTCTACTACCTTGCGTTCCTGATTGGGTTGGAATTTGTTCTGCGCCTCGGGTTCGGGTTCAGCTACACGCTGTTCAGGCAGCGACCCTCTAAACCGGCCCAAAAGGTCGCGCCCGACGACCCGTCGCCACCCGAGACCTCGGAAACACTTGAAAACCCCGAAGGCGAATCGGGATCCGAGGAGAATTCGGATCAAATGACTGAGACGCCGGAACGCAGAGATTAACGATGAGGCGCTACACAGTAGCCAAGGGCGTTCAAGTTGTCGTTAACATCGATCCAGCGTTGTTGATGTGGACACCCCAGAAATGTCCAAGATTTGTGCGGTTTCAAATCGATGCGCGCCAGTACCATGTAAAAAGGCCAATCGATTCGGCATGAATTGGGGATTATCGACTTGACTCAATCACTTGCAAGGGCATGCGCCAAAAAGCCTTGGATCACCATTTTGGTGTGGGTAGCTTTGGTCGTTGCATCAGGCGCGGTGATTTCCAGTTTGCTGGGTACGGCGACGACGACTGAGCTGCGACTCAGCAGCGGGTTTGAATCGGAACAAGCAGCGGCGACGTTGGAACGGTTGCGGGGAGGTCCCGAGCCGGTAACCGAGGTCGTGATTGTGGAATCGGACTCGTTGACTGTCGATGATCCCGAGTTCGCGGCGAAGGTCCAATCAGTTTTTGAGCAACTGAGTGCGCTGGGCGAGGATACAGTTTCACAAGTCGCGACCTATTACCTAGCCGCTGTGCTGGCTCCGGAGACGGCATCGCAGCTGGTGTCAGCGGATCGGAAGACGACGTTGATTACGGTCACGATGGTCGGGGATTTCGATGAGGCTTCCCAAAAGGTCGAGGCAGTCATGCACGTGGTCGAGGAAGCAGACGCGGCGGATGATTTCCGTGTGTTGATCAGCGGCCCGGCAAGCATCTCGTTCGAGTCTAACGAGTTCGCGACCCACGACTTGGAACAAGGCGAACGGGTGGGCATCCCGGTCGCGATGTTGATACTTCTTGCTCTCTTTGGGGCAGTAGTGGCCGCTTTGATCCCGATCGGATTGGCAATCGTCGGGATAGCGATAGCGCTCGGTTTGGTGGCGATCATCGGTCAGTACTTCGATCTGGTGTTTTTCGTGACTTTGATGATCACGATGATCGGTTTGGCGGTCGGCATCGACTATTCCCTATTCATCGTTTCCCGTTTCCGCGAGGAACTCGACAATGGCCTCGGCGTTGAGGACGCGGTAGCCCGGGCTGGCGAAACCGCGGGAAGAACCGTGCTATTCAGCGGTGTGACGGTTGTGATCGCGCTTTGCGGGATGTTCATCATCCCGATGGGATTTTTCCAGTCGCTCGGGCTGGGCGCGATTCTGGTGGTGATTGTCGAGATGGCGGCGACGTTGACGCTGTTGCCCGCAGTCTTGGGTTTATTGGGTCGGCGGGTCGACATTCTGTCGATTCCTTTCTTCAGGAAACGATCACGGGCGAGTTCCGAAGAGGGATCGGACAGTGGTTTTTGGGAGGTGACGACGAGGATCGTCACCAAAGTGCCTGTCGTCAGTTTCCTAGTGGTAGCGATTCCGATGGTGGTGGCGATCGTCTACTACTTTCAGATCGAGACGGGGATCAATGGGGTCGAAGCTCTGCCTGATGGCTCGCGGACTAAGGAAGCGTTTTTCGTTTTGGAGGATAAGTTCGCGTTTGGTGTCGCTTCGCCTTCGGACATCCTGATCGAAGGGGACATCCAGAGCCCTGAAGTCCAAGGTGCGATGCAACGGTTGACCCTGGCAATCGTCGAAGATTCGAGATTCACGTTGCCGCCTTACCTCGATCCGGCTTCGAATGATCAGATAGCGCTAATGAAGTTGGCGCTCCCTGGCCATCCGACCGGAGACGCGACCGTCGAGGCCATCATCGCGCTACGTGAAGAACTGGTCCCAGCAGCGTTTGCCGGTGTGGATGCAGTGGTGAAGATCGGAGGCCAGAGCGAGGCTGCTTCGGAGATCTACGACGTGGTGGATCAATACACGCCGATAGTCTTCACATTCGTTTTGGGGTTTAGTTTCGTGGTTCTTCTTGTGGTGTTTCGTTCGATCGTCATTCCGATCAAAGCGGTGATAATGAATCTGCTTTCCGTGGGTACTGCGTACGGATTGTTGGTGTTGGTTTTCCAGAAGGGTTTCGCGGCGGATCTATTTGGATTCCAACAGGCGGAAGTTATTGATGCATGGATTCCGCTTTTCCTATTCACAATCCTGTTCGGGTTGTCGATGGATTACCACGTTTTTCTCCTCAGCCGCGTCCGCGAACGATTCGATCAAACGGGTGACAATGCGGAGGCGGTGAGTTACGGGCTCAGGTCTACCGCAAACCTGATAACCGGTGCGGCGTTGATAATGGTGGCTGTATTCGGTGCG
This sequence comes from Dehalococcoidia bacterium, assembly GCA_022824185.1. Lineage (GTDB taxonomy): Bacteria > Chloroflexota > Dehalococcoidia > Lucifugimonadales > Lucifugimonadaceae > Bin127. The sequence continues at coordinate 196,402 of JAJEAU010000010.1, read as the reverse complement.
TTCGCGTCGGGCAAAACGATCATCAATCAACAGGTGGGATTTGGGCTAGCGGTCGCGATTTTGTTGGATGCAACGCTAGTCAGATCGGTCTTAGTGCCAGCTAGCATGGAGATGCTGGGGCGAGGCAACTGGTACCTGCCTTCTTGGTTGGAGTGGTTGCCAGATCTCCGAGTGGAAGCGGAAGACTAGCTACAATCCGTCCGTTTCGACTGGTTCGCATGCGCCAAGTCTGGTTGCACACATGAAGATACCGACAGACAACATAGCCGGTTTCGAGAAGGCTGTTGAGGTGGACTCTGGAGTCGCGAAAAACTACGTGGCCCATGCCTACGTTGGCGACCCCGAGGGTGACGCGTTGATGGCGGAGTTGTCGGAATACGACCACGCCGAAGTCCGCGAGTTTCTGCGTGCTGGGATGGATCGAGATCAATCGGCGCTGTCCCGCGGGCCAGACGAAGTGAGGGCGTTTTTCGAGTCGATAGTTCCCCCACCTTGGTATGATCCATCGGAATTCGCGGCAGGAATCCGCATGTTTCATCGCAACTCAAAGGTGATCTTGGCAGCCTTCGTCGGGGGCGTGCTAATCGAAGGTTTTACGACCAACATTTCGAAGTCGTTTTTCATTACCGGACGTGTACGCGATCAAGGGGTACGTCGATTGCAGCAGAACAATCGTCACCTTGTGGAATCATTCATCCCAGGCGGTTTGGATCGGGACAGTGACGGTTGGAAACTCTCGGTGCGCCTCCGTTTGATTCACGCTCAGGTCAGGAGGTTGCTTGGCGAATCGGACGAATGGGATGAAGACGCGTGGGGTTTACCCATAAGCGCAGCGCATCTAGGTTACGCCTTGACAGCGTTTTCAGCGAGGTTGCTGAAACATATGAAACGCTTGGGCGCTAATTACACCGATGAGGAGAGTGCCAGCTTCATGGCTGTGTGGCGATACGTCGGGTACCTCATGGGAATACCCGAGACGATATTGTTCCGCGACGAGGAGGAGGCGCTGCAACTCTTTAAAATCGGCGGCATGTGCGAGCCTGAACCTAGCGTCGAGTCGATTTCGATGGCGAATTCGTTAGTCAACTCAGCTCCGCTACTTGCCGAGATGACGGATCCTGAAATCAGGCAGAAGTTCGCCAGCTACATCTACGGGGTTTCTAGGGCGGTGATCGGGAGCGAACTCGCGGACCAGCTGAAGTATCCCCACACGTCGACGATGGGAGTGTTGGCATGGTTCAGGATCCAGCAACGATACGAACGCATGATGCGAAACCCGGTTTTGCGGAGGTTGCCACTGATTTCTCGTTTCGACAGGACAAAGTTTGACCAGTTCAGCAACCTTTTAGTCGTCTCAGCGTTCGACGAAGCCGGAATCTCGTACGCGGTGCCTGATCACGTCTATAACGAGCAGTCGAGCAAATGGTGAATTGACTTCGCTTAGCAATTTGCCGACGGTCATCTCGGTCGACGAACTGGTCGAAGAGTTCGATGCCATCGCATTCGACTCATACGGCGTTCTCGTCGATGGGGTGGACCCATTGCCCGGTGCGATCGAACTGATAGAGCGCCTGTCCGAGTCGGGAAAACCGTGGGTGTTGGCGACCAACGATGCTTCGCGGATGAACCCGAGCCGACTGGCCGTGATGCAAAATCAGGGATTTCCCATCCACGACGATCAGATCATATCTGCAGGTTCGTTGCTGCGGGAGTTTTTCGAAGACCGTGGCATCGCGGGATCTCCGTGCATAGCCACTGGCAGCGGCGAGGCGGTCGAGTTCGTACGGCTGGCAGGATGTGATCCGGTTCCATTGACATCGACTGATGATGATGCGGCATCTCTGGTAATCGCTGGGATAACCGGATATGACTGGTTCGAAGCGACTTCCGAGATGTTGACATTGATATTCCGACGGATGGATGCCGGAAACCCGTTGCATTTGGCAGTCCCAAACCCTGATGTTCTGTATCCGGACGGTGGTGACCGTTTCGCGATAGGGCCGGGCGGATTGGCGGAAATGTTGGAAGTAGCCGCGTCTAGGAGATTCGGCGATGATCCGGCAATTAAGTTTGCCAAGCTCGGTAAGCCGTATGAACCGATGTTTAATGCGATCAAAGGCAGGTTGGCTGATCATGGCAAAGTCGCATTTGTTGGCGATCAGCTGCAGACTGACATTGCCGGAGCCAACACGGCAGGACTGGACTCGGTTTTGATGGGGACGGGCATCACAAGTTGGTCATCGCCTTGTGATTTTGCGGGAATGCCTGAGAGTCTCACGCCCAAGTTTCTGTTGGAGTCGATGGTTCGTTAAGGTTCAAGACCCTGACGCTCATATAATCCATTCAACCCGTACATCTTTCGACGGGGCATAGAGATCAAACACACGTCGGCTCAGATTCAGGGTTGGCGAGCAAAGAAAAGGCTAGGGAGCGAAGACCGTGGCAAAGCTATCTGGTGGCGAAGCGCTGGCAAAATCGTTGGTTCGAGAAGGGGTTGAGGTCATATTCGGGTTGCCGGGTGTCCAGATGTATGGCTTGGTGACGGGAATCCGAGACGAACCGGGCCTTCGCATGATCACTACAAGGCACGAATTCGCCACGACGCATATGGCGGATGGATATGCGCGAGCGACTGGTAAACCGGGCGTGGCCATGGTCGTGCCGGGCGTGGGACTGTACAACGCGGGGTCGGGCTTGGCGACCGGATACGCAAGGTCTTCACCCATGCTCCTGTTAGCTGGCGAAGTTCCGCGTGGTCAGATCAACTTGGGACTAGATGGGTTGCATGAGATTGTCGACCAGGTGAACTTGGTCAAGCCAGTCACGAAGTATCAGGCGCTAATCCGGCGACCTCATGAAGCGCCGGGTGCGGTGCAAGAGGCCTTTAGGCAGATGCGTTCCGGCAGGCCGAGACCGACGTATATCGACATACCGCCGGAAGGGCAGGTCGAGCGCGAGGAGGTCGATCTGCTGGAGAGCGCGCCGGGGGATCGAATGGTCTGCGACGATGCGCTGATTGAAGAGGCAACGAATGACATCCTGAACGCGAAGTCTGCCGTTATTTTTGTAGGCGGCGGTATAGCGCGATCAGGCGCATTCGACGAACTGATCGAATTGACGGAGATGACGGGTATCCCTGTCGTCAACTCAGCGGGAGGCAAGGGCGTCATCCCGTATTCGCATCCCAACAGTTTGGGATCTTGGGTGGGCGCCGCTGGTCCGATCAAGGACATGATCGACAACGCCGATGTCATATTGGCGATAGGCTCGAGGTTTACGCCGCGCAACCCCGCAGGCAGCGGCTCGAAGGTGATCCATATCGATCCAGACGAAACGATCCTGGATCGTCCGCACCCAAACAAATTGAAGATGCAGGGCGACGCAAAGGCGACGCTCGCCAAGTTGAATGCGGCTTTGAAGGATGCAGGTTGCGACACTGAGGCGATGTCTGAGCGTCACGCTTTCGACAAAGCGTCGCTCGAGAAATCCCGCGAAGAGGATCGCATGGAAGACGCCGCCTATCCGTGGTTGGTGGCGATTCGCGACGCATATCCCGAAGACGCGACTGGGATTTGGGGAATGACGCAGCTGGGGTACTATTCGCGTCAACATTTCGAAGTCGATCGACCATGGTCGTATATCGATTCTGGTTACATGGGAACGTTGGGCTATGCATTCCCGACGGCTCTCGGTGCCAAAGTCGGTGTGCCGGATCGTCCCGTGATCTGCATCGTCGGCGATGGTGGGTTCATGTACGCGTCAGGCGAGCTGTCGACTGCTGTCAAGTACGGTATCAACCTCGTTACTGTCGTGTTCAACGACGGCGCTTACGGAAACGTAGCTCGCGATTTGGATCAAGATTTCGGCGGTACTTACGAAGCGGACTTCGTAAACCCTGACTTCGTAGCTATGGCTAAGGCGTACGGCGCGAAAGCTTTCTTGGCGAAAAGTCCAGATGAATTGACCACAGCGATCCGCGACGCCATCGATGCTGATGCCCCGTGTCTGGTCGAAGTGCAACTCGGACGCTTACCGCGACCGAAGGCATGGTCGGCTAGGGCACCATGGACTAAACCGCAAGAGGGACTTCTGCCGTAGCAGCACGGCTGCGCCCACGAAATGAGTTTCGTCTGTTTCCCAAATTACGGGCAGACGTTTTCGCAAGACGCGTCTCAACGGGTTGAAACGGGTTCCGGCAAATCCGTAAGATTTGCCGCATACCGTAGTTCTGCTTCTACATTCTGGGAAGGAGCCATCCCGATGTTGTTGTCAAAAACGCTTTGCCCGAAATGCACAACTGGGGTGATGCGGTTGCAGCAAGATGCTTTCAGCACGTATTTCACGTGCATCACTTGTGGAGCGTCGATGGTGACTAAGTGCCCGCATTGCGACGCCCCGAGCATTGCGCTCGACCTCACCAACGGTAACCCGGTGATTTACTGCCGCGCCTGTGAATGTTCTAACGCCGATCTAGCTTCGGCAGAATGCAGTTACGAACCGGTCGCGATTGCGCTCTGACCGCATCGGTCAGGTAAGCACGTTCAGATGGTCGGAATGCCATTTTTGCCATTCTGACCATTTCCCATCCATGTCTCTGTTTACGACCGCGAACGAGCAGTTAGGCATGCGAGGTCGGCTGCGGTAGTCGAAGTCTCGTTCCTGCATGTGGTCCAAGATTGCGCCGATGGTGCCGCCGTGCAAGAACCCGACAATCCGATTGGCTTCTCGGATCTCTGCGTCACGTATCAACTGGTCGAAACCGCGTTGGATCCGGGAAGCGAACTGTTGCGGGCCTTCGCCGCCGAATTGCGAAAAATCTAGATCGACACGATGGTTGATGACCTTGTTTTTGAATACTTGCGAAGCTCTTTCGATTTGGCCAACGTCGATTTCGTTCAACGTGCCGATCTGTGTGATCTCGCGAGATGTCAACTCGGCGAAAACTTCGGCGGTCTGGATGGCGCGAGGTAGGGCGCTGGTATAGCAAGCGTCGAAATCTACGTGTTCCAACGCCTTGGCGACTAATTCGGCCTGGCGTAGACCGAGTTCCGTCAAGCCGTGGTGCGGTTGGTAGAGGCCGTCTTCACCGACGATAGTCTCCCCGTGTCTGACAAGCCATAATTCCATCGTTGAGGTGTCCGAATTTGTTCTCTAGTGGTGAAACGGCGGCGTTCACTTACAATTGGTGCCAAAGGTTTATTCTGCAACAATCGATTGTTGACGTGAATTAACTCGCGGTCGATATCGTCGAAAGGTCGAAATCATGAAACCTGATGGTACGGTGCAGATCGGATTCATTGGCGCTGGTTGGTGGGCGACCGCGAATCACATGCCAGTGTTCGCGGAACGCGAAGACGTTGAGATGACGGCCGTTTGCCGACTGGGTGCTGATGAGCTTCAGTTGGTGAAGGATTCGTTCGGTTTCGTGCATGCCACCGAAAGCTATGAGGAGCTTTTGGAGATCGACGGGCTGGATGGGATAGTGGTCGCGACTCCTCATTCCATGCACTATGAACACGCCATGGCAGCGTTGAGGCGCGGCTTACACGTGATGTGTGAGAAACCTCTAGCAACGAGCGCCGCCGATGCACGTGCGATGGTGGCGGAGGCAGACAAGCAAGGTGTCCAGTTGCTCATCCCCCACGGCTGGCACTACTCGCCTTACATCCAAAAAGCCAAGCAGATCATGGACCAGCATCCGGTGGGCAATATCGAGTTCGTGATGTGCCACATGGCATCACCGGTACGGAGTTTGCTGGAAGGCAAGAAGTTCCTCGCAGATGGCGGTGGTGCGGGAGACAACATGTTTGAACCCGCGGCAGAGACTTGGGCCGATCCTGTCGTTGCAGGCGGCGGGTACGCATTTGCTCAGATGACCCACTCGGCCGGGATGGCCTATTGGTTGACCGGACTTAAACCTGCAACGGTGTTCGCGTTCAATTCGGCACCGACGGCGCAAGTCGAGCTCTACAACGCGTTTTCGGTCGGATTTGAAGGCGGGGCAATCGGAACGTTTTCCGGCGCTGGCGCGTTACCTCAGGATCAGACTTTCCAACTGGACATCCGCGTGTTCGGCGACGAAGGCGCGTTCGTTCTGGACGTCGATAGGGCGCGGTTGGAAGTGCAACGCCACGATGGTGATCACATCAAAGTCGATATCGGTGCCGACGCTGGCGAATACTACGGCGGTGGACCGCCCGACAACTTCGCAGACATCATGCTGGGTAAGGATGTCCCGAACTGGGCTCCAGGTTGGGCCGGAATGAGGGCAATCGAAATGATCGACGCCGCGTATCGATCCGCGGAATCCGGTGTGATCGAAAAAGTCTAGGAACAGGAACTCAGGAAGATTTGACTCAAGAGACCGGAACCAAACAGACCATCTTGGTAGTCGAGGACGACCCAGGCCTCTTGGCAACGCTCGAGTTCAACGTCAGGGCATCTGGTTACCGGGCGCTGACCGCGACAGACGGAGCTACAGCTCTTGAGGTTCGGCGGTCTAACAACGTAGACCTGATCGTCCTGGATCTTTCTTTGCCTGTGATGGGAGGTTTGCAGGTCTGTAAGGCGTTGCGTGCCTCTGGCGATACGGTGCCGATAATCATGTTGACTGCTTGGCACGAGGAGCCTGATCGGATCAACGGTTTGAGAAGCGGGGCGGACGATTACATCACCAAACCGTTCGGCCTTCAAGAATTGATGGCTCGGGTATCTGCTCAACTTCGCCGGGCACAGGTTTTCTCTGCGACAACGACACAAGATCTAGGCAAAACGGATCACAAGATCGCAGTCGGCGAGTTGGAGATTGATCTGATCAAACGAAAAGCGGTGTTGGGTGGTGACGACCTCGAACTGAGGACGAAGGAGTTCGACCTGTTGGTGCACCTCGCGTCGCAACCCGGTCGTGTGTTTTCGAGGTCTCAGTTGCTGGAGGGCGTGTGGGGCGAGGACGGGAATGGAGGATCGCGAACGATCGATGTTCACGTTTCTCTTCTCAGGCGTAAATTGGAGACCGATCCGTCGAATCCCGAACGTCTGTTGACCGTGAGGGGCGTGGGCTATCGTTTCGTGGCATGAACGATGCCCGATCTCTGCCGGATCTTTGATTTTCTGCCGCTTAGGTGGCGATACGCGACCGCGGCCGCTGTCCCGATACTGATCGGATCGGCACTTTTCTTCGTCTTCGGGATTGTCGCTGTTTTCGTTGGTGCTGTTACCTCGATCGTGACGGTCTGGTTCTTGGCGATCCGGCAGTCGGGCTTTTTCTTGCGGACTGCGAACGGGATTCTGCGCACCCAGTCGATTGACAGGGCGAATCGCCTCGTGGTTGATGGACCCGCGGAGCAGCAGCGGATCGTGAACGCGGTCAATCGTCTTGCAGACAGTGTCGAAGCCATATTGGCGGCCTCGGCGCGAAACCGCGTCTACCACGAGACGATCCTGAACGAACTCACAGTCGGGATATTGGTCGTGGACACTGAAGGGAATCTGCAATACGCAAATCCTGCGGCCCGATCGATGCTCGGTTTTTCGATAGACGGGGAGGGGCCGCTGCCCGCGCCGTTGGCATCCAAGGTGAACGTCTACGAAATCAACGCCGCAGCGACGGCGAGTGCGACGGTCGGGGATACGGTTTTGCGCAATGTGGTGCTGTACGACACCCAACGACATTTAGAGGTCATTTCCCGCGCATTGCCGCCGGAAGACCTAAACATCGGTCGCGCCATCGTGATGATCAACGACCGCACGGATGAGATCCGTCTCGGCGTCACGATGCGCGAGTTCGTAGCCAACGCTTCGCATGAGTTGAGAACGCCAATCGCGTCGATTCAGGCGTCGGTAGACACATTGAAGCTCGGAACGACCCTTGATCCGGAAACTACCGAACAGTTCCTCGACCGGATCGATGACAACGCACAACGAATGGCGTCGTTGGTCAGTGAAATGATGGATTTGACGATGTTGGAGACGGGTCGATCCCCGTTGCACACGCGGATGGTAAACGTGTCGGAGTTTGTCGATAAGGTCATCACGGGTTACAGGTCTGTTGGCATCGAGCCGATCCACGCGATCGAAAAGGCGATTCTTGATGACGTGCCCGACGTTTTGATCGACGAGGAGAAGATGTCGAGAGCCGTGGGCAACCTTTTGGCGAATGCCCAGAAATTCACAGAGCCCGGAGGCACGATCAAACTCTCAACTCATGTGGTGGATTCTTCAGTGGTCATCGTCGTAGAAGACTCGGGCGAAGGGATCGACGCTGATGACCTGCCCTACGTTTTCGAGCGTTTTTACAAATCACATCGGCCCAGAGGCAATCGACCTGGCTTCGGGTTGGGGCTCGCGATCACGAAGAACATCGTGGAGATGCATGGCGGCAGTGTTGAGGTATCGAGCGTAGTTGGTGAGGGTTCGAGATTCTCGGTGAAGTTGCCGATTCGATGATGGACGTTCCGTTCACGCCACCTTTGTAAATATCCATTAAAAGTGATGTTGCATCGTGATTCCTTGGTGAGCGCACGAATTGTGCGCTTCGCGAAATGATCCAGATAGGTATCAGGAGATCCGAGACCCGATGCAATATCAACTCGTTAGGCAACTGGTTAATGCCAAGAGCCTTTTAATGGTCGGTCTGTTGGCAGTGATGGTATTCGCTGCTTGCAGTAGCGACGAAGAACCGCAAGCTCCGGCGACGGCGCGACCGGCGGCGACCGCAGTCCCAGGTGCGGCAGCTGCTCCAGCAGCGACTGCGCGACCCGCGGAAGCGGCACGGTCGGCGGCCCCGGCTGCAACCGCAGCCCCCGCACGCGCTGGTGAGCAAGCGCAAGCAGCAGCAACCGCGGCCCCAGCGGCAACGGCGGCTCCTGCGCGTGAAGGCGCCGACCCGACTGAGGGTCCGCTGTCTGGCGAAATCATCATCGACGGTTCGTCGACTGTCTACCCTGTGACCGTCGCCGCAGCCGAAGAGTTCCGCAAGGAACACCCGCAAGTCCAGATCCCAGTCGGTATCTCCGGCACGGGCGGTGGCTTCAAGAAATTCTCAGCCGGCGAGACGGTCATCTCCGATGCATCTCGGCCGATCAAAGACTCCGAGCGTGAAGCAGCGGCGCAAAGCGGTATCACGTTCATCGAGTTGACCGTCGCGTACGACGGCCTCTCAGTTCTGGTTAACCCTGCCAACGACTGGGCAACGTGTCTCACGACCGACCAGCTCCACGAGATCTGGAAGCCCGACAGCACGATCAGCAACTGGAACCAGGTTGACCCGAGCTTCCCTGACCTCGAAATAGTTCTTTACGGCCCTGACGCCGACTCCGGCACGTTCGACTACTTCACCGAAGAGATCAACGGCGACACCGGCGTGATCCGCGACGACTTCTTCCCGGCGGTTGACGACAATGTGCTGGTGCAGGGCATCGCCGGTGACCGAGGTGCACTCGGTTACTTCGGCTACGCCTACTACATCGCAAACACCGACAAGCTCAAGCTCGTCGGCGTCGACCCGGGCGATGGATGTGTCGAGCCCAGCGAAGAGACGATCAACAACGGTTCCTACACCCCGTTGAGCCGACCGCTCTTCATCTACGTCAACATCCAGTCACTAGGCCGACCTGAGGTGAAAGCCTTCATCGACTTCTATCTTGAGAACGCGGCAGACCTCGCCGCCAGCGTTGGTTACGTTGGACTGCCCCAGCCGCTCTACGACCAGATGGAAGCCAAGGTCGCTAACCCGACCCCGGACCTGAAGCGCATCGTTCCTGAGGCTGTCGTGGTAACCGCCACGCTTGACGGCGAAATTCTGATCGACGGTTCGTCCACGGTCTACCCTGTTACGGTCGCAGCTGCCGAAGAGTTCCGAAAGGAACACCCGAGTGTCCAAATTCCGGTAGGTATCTCCGGCACGGGCGGTGGCTTCAAGAAGTTCACCGTCGGCGAGACCGTCATCTCCGATGCATCTCGACCGATCAAGGACTCCGAGCGAGAACTCGCGGCTGAGAATGGCGTCGAATTCATCGAGTTGACGGTGGCATACGACGGCCTGTCCGTGCTCGTGAATCCGGAGAATGACTGGGCGACCTGTTTGACAACCGACCAGCTCCACGAGATCTGGAAGCCGGACAGCTCGATCAACAACTGGAACCAGGTAGACCCGAGCTTCCCGAATCAAGAGATCATCCTGTACGGCCCCGATGCCGACTCCGGTACGTTCGACTACTTCACCGAAGAAATCAACGGCGATACCGGCGTCATCCGTGACGACTTCTTCCCGGCCGTTGACGACAACGTGCTAGTTCAAGGCATCGCTGGTGACAAAGGCGCATTGGGTTACTTCGGTTACGCCTACTACATCGCGAACGCTGACAAACTCAAGCTCGTGGGCGTTGACCACGGCGAAGGGTGTATCGAGCCGAGCGAAGAGACGATCAACAACGGTAGGTACACCCCGCTGAGCCGACCGCTGTTCATCTACGTGAGCATCGACTCGCTCCAGCGCCAGGAAGTCAAAGCATTCGTCGACTTCTACCTCCGCAATGCGGCCGAACTGGCCGCCAGCGTTGGTTACGTCGGCCTTCCCCAGCCGCTGTACGACGAAGGTCTGGTTTTGCTGAACAATCCGGTCCCGGATGTCGGTGATGCCATGATGATGGCGGTGAAGCCGTTCGAGCCGTCAGGTCCCTTGTCCGGCGAAATCATCATCGATGGTTCGTCCACGGTTTACCCCGTGACGGTCGCGGCCGCGGAAGAGTTCCGAAAGGAACACTCGAATGTCCAGATTCCGGTCGGTATCTCCGGCACGGGCGGTGGCTTCAAGAAATTCGCGGCGGGCGAAACGGTCGTTTCAGATGCTTCCCGACCGATCAAGGACTCCGAGCGCGAACTTGCCGCCGAAAACGGCGTTGAGTTCATCGAACTGACGGTTGCATACGACGGTCTATCCGTCCTGGTCAACCCCAGCAATGACTGGGCGACATGCTTGTCGGTCGAACAGTTGAACGAGATCTGGAAGCCGGACAGCGCGATCAGCAACTGGAACCAGGTTGACCCGAGCTTCCCAGACCGTGAGATCGTCCTCTACGGTCCCGACGCCGACTCTGGCACGTTCGACTACTTCACCGAGGAGATCAACGGCGACACAGGTGTCATCCGTGACGACTTCTTCCCGGCAGTTGACGACAACGTGCTGGTGCAGGGCATCGCTGGAGACAAAGGCGCATTGGGCTACTTCGGTTACGCTTACTACATCGCGAACACCGACAAACTCAAGCTCGTGGGTGTCGACGGAGGGTCCGGTTGTATCGAGCCTAACGAGGAGACGATCAACAACGGGACATACTCACCACTGAGCCGACCGCTTTACATCTACGTGAGCATCGCGGCGCTCGAGCGTGAAGAGGTGCGAGCATTCGTCGACTTCTACCTTCGCAACGCCGCCGACTTGGCCGCCAGCGTCGGTTACGTCGGTCTGCCTCAGCACTTGTACGACGCCGGTTTGGCCCTCGTGGCGAATCCGACGCCGGACGTGCAAGTCCAACGGTGATTAGACGACGGTGCGAGGCGGCGCGATTTATAGCGCCGCCACGCACCACCATAATTAACTTAAGAAATCAAGTGTTTCGTAAAGACATTCCCCAATTGATGGGGATTTTTCGCTAATGGTCACCATTGAAACCAACATAACGGGCGACGATCCACCGAAAGGCTAACGATGGCAACAGAGCACGGGGTCATGGGAGCCAGCATCAACCTCTCAACGCCCGAGCATCAGCCCGATGATGCAAAAGGCGGCCCAACCACGATGTCGCTGAGAATAGACGAGGCGCAACTGGCGCGTCACCGCTCACGGCGGAATCTGGAACAGGCGACCGTGTTGTGGGTGTTGCGTGCGGCGGCGCTGATCTCAATCTTGACGACGATAGGGATCGTGGCCGTTCTCGTGTCGCAGAGCGTCGGGTTCTTCCAAGAAGAGGTATGTGTCCTAAATGAAGGTGAGCCGATCAAATCTTGCGAACCGGGCGTCAACGGCACAATCCAACGCGTCGGGATTTGGGATTTTCTTACGGGCACCAAATGGGCGCCGTTGTTCAAACCGTACCGCGATCTAGGTCAATCCTTTGGCGTAATCCCGCTATTGACTGGCACCTTTTTGGTGGCTGCTGTCGCCGGTGTCGTGTCACTTGGTCTAGGGATCGGTGCGGCGATATACCTTTCCGAATATGCGCCGGAAAGCGTGAGGAGGGTGATCAAGCCAGTGCTGGAGGTGTTGGCCGGCATACCGACGGTTGTCTATGGCTACTTCGCGTTGCTGACGGTCGGACCGGCGCTGCGGTTCATAATCGGCGACGATAACCTCGGAACGTTCAGCGCGTTAAGCGCAGGTTTGGTCATGGGCATCATGATCATGCCGATGGTAACGACGTTGAGCGAGGACGCGATGATCTCGGTCCCGCGCTCTCTACGAGACGCCGCATACGCCCTCGGAGCCACCCGATTCGAGGTAGCGACCAAAGTCGTTGTCCCGGCGGCGTTGTCCGGCATCGTTTCGTCCTTCATCCTTGCCGTGTCTAGGGCGGTCGGCGAGACCATGATTGTCTACCTCGCAGCAGGCGGACGTCCGAACTTGACTTTCAACCCTCTCGAAGCTGTGCAGGCGATGACGGCATTCATCGTCAACGTGGCGTTGGGTGATACTCCCCATGGCGAAATCGAGTACTACACGATCTTTGTCGTTGGATTGCTGCTCTTCATCGTCACGCTGGTCATGAACATCATGGGACGATTGGTCGTGCAGCGGTTCCGCCAGAAATACGAGTAACCGGCTGATCAAGTCCCAACGTGAATATCGCAACGCATCCAATGACAGGTAGCTGAGATGGCAATTCAAACTCAACGCAACACACGAAAGACCTACCGGTTGGCGAGGGACAACGTCTTCGCTGCGCTGTTCTTCGGTTCGGTGGTGGTCGGAGTGTTGGTTCTAGCCTGGTTGCTGATCGAAGTTTTCGTCGACAGCATCGGCTGGCTGGACTGGCAGTTCCTCACAAGCTATTCGTCGCGGTACCCCGATCAGGCGGGGATACTCGCACCCATCGCAGGCACATTCTGGGTGATTATCCTCACCGCGTTGATGACGGTGCCAGTTGGCATCGCGACCGCCGTGTATTTGGAGGAGTTCGCACCGGAAAACCGGGTGACTCGTCTAGTCCAGTTGAATATCTCGAATTTGGCGGGTGTCCCGTCAGTCGTTTACGGGTTGCTCGGTTTGGCGATATTCGTTCAGTACCTGTTCGATGGTCAGAGGAGCCTTTTGGCTGGCGCGCTGACGCTTTCGCTATTGGTCATGCCCATCGTGATCATTGCGTCGCAAGAGGCGATCCGGGCGGTTCCGCCAAGCTATCGAGATGCTGCGTACGCCATGGGTGCGACGCGATGGCAGGTTGTGAAGATGGTTGTGTTGCCGCAAGCGATTCCAAGCATGATGTCCGGCATAATTTTGGCGATGTCGCGAGCCATTGGGGAGACGGCACCCATTCTGGTGGTGAGTTCTCTGGTCTTCATCACCTACGTGCCGACTTCACCGTTCGATCGGTTTACGGTTTTGCCGCTTCAAATCGTGAGTTGGGTATCGCAACCGCAAGACGATTTCCGGCACATTGCTGCCGCGGCGATCGTGATCCTGCTGATCATGTTGCTGACGATGAACGCAGCGGCGATCTACATCCGAGCCAAGTTCCAACGGCGGGCGGAATACTAAACCGGCCGCTCCCACCAACTAGGACCCCTGCACAAACCTCGTCATTCCGGCGAAGGCCGGAATCCACAGAGGGAAGGGCAACCGATCCCGAGCACCTCACGACCTGATTAAAGCGTCAAGTCGTCAATAATCGTGGCGTTGGGGATTTTTGCCAAGACGCTGGGATTTGCTTTGATCTTGGTCGATCGGCTCCCGCCGCCCAGGATCACGTAAGGCTGGTCGAGGAGGGCGGCGTCGATGTAGATGGGGATGTCGGCAGGGAGAGCGAGGCACGTGACGCCGCCGATCATCATGCCGGTGAGTTCGACTGTCTCTTCGGCCTTGGCGAAGGAGGCGCGTTTGATGCCCATCAGTTCGCACACTTTGTGATTGACGTCGAGACGTTTGTCGGCGCGCACCACAGATGCGGAGTGTTTCTTGGCCCCGCGCTTGCTGGCAACGATGATCGTGTTGCCGGAAGTTTCGATGGGAAAGCCGTATTTGTCGCAGAAGTTGATCGTGTCTGCGAAGTCGGGGTCAATGTCGACGATTTCGTATTCTGCGTCGATGCTGTCAAGGAAAGACGTGACGCGTTGTTCGATCTCGCGGCTTTGATCAGTCAATGCTCACCTCGTCGGGCGTGTGAAGTTGATGGGTGAAGTGTGGAACGCCTTCATTCCTAGCGTATTATCTTGAGAAGAATATGACCTGCTGGATGATAAACACAAGCCGAGAGAACTTCGACATCACGAAGGATCAGGGTTTCAAGCTGTTGGGGATCGATACCCCCAACAGAAGGAAAGCGTCGCAGATGGCATCTGGCGACAGGTTGGTGTTTTACGTCCAAGACGGCAAGAAGTTTGCGGCGACGGCCACGGTCAAGGGGAAGTCGTTCCAGAATGGTTCACGGATTTGGAAGCATCATTCGAATCGGGAGCGTTTTCGCAGCCGCGTGAACATCGAACTTGACGTCATGCCCGAAGCCGAAGACTGGGTCGATGCGATGCAAGTCGGGCCGACGTTGGAGTATGTGAAACGCTGGCCGCCGGAGATGTGGGATCTAGCGTTTTTCGGGATGGTGCACATATTCTCGAAGCGCGATTTTGATCTCTTGGAAGGTGAACTGAGCCGATACGCGGATGAAAGCGATGGGGAGATGGAAGAAGACGAGGCGGAAATCGAAACGCGTCGGCCGAATAAGGGGAAGAAGCCGAGTTCGTAGCGGAGGGGCAGATCAGGCGGCGATTGGTTCCGCTTCGGTCACGCCATCCATCAGGACGAAACCGGTTTTGGATGTGCTGGACTTCATCCGTGCTGGTTGTTCTTCGACGTCGAAGTTGGTTTTGTGAAGACGGTCTAGTTCTTGGATGTCGGCCTCGCTGAATGGCACAGTATCCGATGCCGCGACATACTCCTCCAGCATTTCGATGCTGGTAATCGTAGGGGTGCACGAGGCAACCGTTTCAGGTGTCAGGCAGAATCGGATTGCGAGTTGGCCGATCGTGGCGTTGTAGTTTTCCAGAAGGAAGTCCAGTTTCGCGAGTTTGCCAATCGTCGAGCGCATCCAAAGCAGGCGACGGTGCGAGCGATGGTCAGATGTCGAAAACGGCGATTCGTCGAGCACCGTGTCTTTCGTGTAGGTGCCGTCTAGCATCCCAGATGCGTGAGGCACTCTGGTATAAACCCCAACTTCGTTATTGCTCGCAGCCTCTAGGATCACACGAGCTGGATCTTGTTCAAGGATGGAGTAGATGATCTGAGCGGGGATCTGTCGTTCCGAGACCGCGGCGATGCCTTCGTCTTGCCAACCGAGGTCAGGGCCTATAGCTGCGGCATAGTAGCGGATCTTGCCTTCAGACTTGAGGGTTTCCAAGGCATCGAACGTGTCGTCGCGACGTATGGCGTCGAGGCGGGGATTGTGCATCTGGAATAGGTCGATGCAATCCGTGTTCAAACGTCCGAGGGCGTCCTCGCATGATTGGATGACGGCCGGTGGCGACCAGTCATGGGGGCGTTCGCGATGGCCGGTTCGGGGTGCATCCATGTCGTATCCGAACTTGGTCCCGATGACTAGGTCGGCTATCTCCGACCGGGTGAACGCTTCTGCGAGGATCGTCTCGCCGTAGCCATCGCCGTACGCTGGGGCTGTATCGAAGAAGGTGATCCCTTGGTCACGAGCCTTTCGCAATAGGTCGATGCCTAGGTCGTGGTCCTTGACTCCCCACCAAGTCGTGGCGACGCTCCAAACGCCGAAGCCGACTTCGGAGAGGGTAAGATCGGTGCCTTTGAGTCGTCGATGGTTCATGTTGCAGTTACGGTTCCGGCGGTGATCGGCGATAGAAGACTGCTGATCTCTCGAACTCGATTTTCCCAATCGCTATTGGGCAGAGCGGGTGTGGACCGAGCTGCGTCGATTGGCGGATCAACATCGACCCAGGACTTGCATCCTCGGTGGTGAGATTCGACGGCCATCGATAACGGACTGTCGAGTCGATGAGTTCTCAGAATGATGAGGTCGGCGGCGTGGCGTGGTTTCCAAGCGATTCGTTTGGAGATGAACTCCTCGGTCCAGACGTGATGTCCGGACAACGATGCGAAATGTTCTGCAGAGTCGATGGGCACTACTTCGGCGACCTCCGCCCAGGCACGGAACACTACTTGATCCCGAGAACTTGACCTGTCGGCGTCTAGGAGCTGATGAAACTCGGGTTTCAAGAGTCTATCTGCCTCGTGAAACTGGGTTGGATAGAGCAGAAATCTCCGTGCGGGAAGTTCGAACCGACGGTTGGGTTCGCGGATGCCGCCTTTTCGCAACAGGAAGATCTGATCTCCGGATGCCAAGGCGTTGATGGTCGCGGACCATTCTTTGAGGGCGATATTGAGTGTCGATTCGGTCAATGGTGAGGTTCGTGAAGGTCTGCAGGCTGTTCTAATCGATTCTAGTGTCGCCGTTGGGAGCGGCGCGGCGGGTCATACGAAGCGGTTGTGCAATGTCTCCAACGGGATGTTTTTGAGTTGGGCAACACGTTCGGCGACTTGACGAGTGTCTTTCGGCTCCGTCCAACGGGCGCGGTTCTTTTTGAACGGTTGGGGATATGAATCGGTTTCCAGGACGATGGCATCGATGGGGATGCGTTTTGCGACGTCTTGGAGTTCTTGCGAGCGTAGGAGTGGTTTGGCGAAGGAGATTTTGAAGCCGAGGTCGAGGACTTTACAAGCGTAGTCGTAGTTTCCTTGGAAGTAATGGGCTGCGCCGCCGAGTTGTCCTGCATCGAGGTCGGCGAGAATCGATAGGGCGGAAGTTCTAGCGTCTAGACGACCAAGGTCGTCGAGATGTTCGCGGACGTGGAAAACGATTGGAAGGTCGTGGTTCTTGGCGATTTGGATTTGGGCGGCGAAGGCCTCTTCTTGCCAGTGGTGATCAGGACTGTTAGGCATGTGGTCGATGCCGATCTCGCTCATGACTGTCACGCGATCGTGGGTGGCGAGTTCGTCTAGAGCGTTGGTGTCCTCGGTGGTGATGGGTGCTTCGAGATCGGCGGGATGGATTCCGACCCCGGCGTAGATGTTGGGATATGTTTCGGCGAGGGCGATGGCACGTTTCGAGTCTTCGATCGTGGTGCCCGCAGCGAAGATCGTCGAGACGCCGGCATCGATCGCTCGTTGCAGCATGCCATCGACTTCCGACGGATCGTGCTGTTGGATGTGGGTATGGATGTCGATCAGCATGTTGGCGATTCGGCGTCGCTGGCTTCGCCTTGGAGTAGTCCGCTCAAGGTGATTACAGTCTCGTCCGCCCAATTCTCTATTTCGTCCCACTGGCGGAAGTCGCCATGTGGGGTGATCCGAAGGATCGAGTCGACTATTCGCATCCACAGAGGGAGGTTGCGTCGGTGGTATGCGCCGTTGAAGGTTGTTGTAGCGATGATGTTGAGGTTGATTTCTTCCCGGGTGAAGGCTTTTTCGATCCAGGCGTCGTGTTCCTCGCTGAGCTTGCCGGGATGTTTGACATCGATCATGCCCACGCTGAATAGGGCGACGGGTATGTCGTGGATGCGTTCGTGGTTGGCGATTAGGATCAGGGCTGGTTCAGGGAGCCAGCGCGAGGCGTAGACGGGGGATCCGACGATTAGGGCATCGTACTTGGTGACGTCGATGCCGAGGTTCGCTTCGAGTGTGTCGGTGTCGAAGTCGGCGGCAGTGAAACGGGTGGCGATGTGCGTGGCTATCTCGGCGGTGGAGCCGTACTTGGTGCCGTAGGTTACGAGTATTCGAGGCAATGTTGAAGGTCAATGGCGGGTTTGGGAATCAACGATAAACGAGGTTGAGGCGTATGATGTTTCACTAATCAAGGAGGATTGGATGTAGAGTTCAATCAGTCGAATTCTGGGCAGGCAAGCGGATTCCGGCCTGCGCGGGAATGACGATATGGCCATGAATGACGGGATGGCCCGGAATGACGTCATAAACCGTGATGACGAGCTGAACCCGAGTCACGAAATGTCTAGGTAAACGGAGAGATAGGAGCGTCTGGAATGCGAGCAGGATTTGGGCAATTTAACACTCCGAGCCGGGAGTATCTGCGGTTTGCTGCGCAGTATGGGGTGAAGGATGTCTTGTTGAACACTCCGCAGTTGCCGGATGCGGGGGGCAAATGGGCGGTCAATGATCTGGTGAAGTTGCGGTTGCAGGTGGAGAGCGAGGGGTTGAAGTTGATGGCGTTGGAGAATGTGCCGACGCATTTCTATCTGGAGATCATGTTGGGCGGTCCGAACAGGGAGCGGCAGATTGAGAACATGATCGAGACGGTGCGGAACATCGGCGCGGCTGGGATTCCGATCTTTGGGTATAACTGGATGCCCTCGCATGTTTGGCGGACGACACCGGCGATCATCAGAGGCGGTGCGCTGGCGACGGCGTTCGACAATGATGAAGCGCAGAAGATGGCGAATACGCATGGTCGGGAGCACACTGAAGAGGAGATGTGGGAGCGGTTGGAGGAGTGGATCAGGATCATCACGCCGGTCGCCGAGGAGGCGGGAGTGCGATGCGGTATTCATCCATGCGATCCGCCAGTGGAGAAGCTGGGAGGGATTCCGCAGCTGTTCCGATCATTCGAGTCTTACAAGCGGTTGACCGAGATTGTGGACTCGCCGTGCAATGGGATCGAGTTCTGCCAGGGGACGTTCTCGGAGATGGAGGATGCGGCGGATGGTGGGATTTACGAGATGATTCGGTACTTCGGAGAACGGAAGAAGATCCTGTATGTGCATTTCAGGAATGTCTCGGGGACAGTGCCGAAGTTCCGTGAGGAGTTCATCAACACGGGGCACGTGGATATGTACAAGGCGATGCAGATCTACAACGAGGTTGGATACGACTCGTTCTTCATCGATGATCACGTTCCGCAGACGTTCGAGGATACGCAGTGGGGGCATCGGGGCAGGGCGTTTGCGAATGGGTATATTCAGGCGATGATCGAGGCCGTGACGAAGCAGGCCGCGTAGCGAGATTACCGGAAGATTGGGGAATACGCGATGCGCGCGGGATTTGGTCAGTTCGATACTCCGGGTCGTGAGTATCTGAGGTTCGCGGCACAGTTTGGGGCGACCGACGTGTTGTTGAACAGGCCGAAGTTGCCAGAAGCAGGCGGCAAGTGGGCGGTGAACGATCTGGTGAAGCTACGGTTGCAGGTTGAGAGCGAGGGGTTGAGCCTCACGGCTCTGGAGAATGTGCCGTCGCATTTCTACGACGAGATCGTGTTGGGCGGACCCGACCGGGAGCGACAGATCGAGAACATGATCGAGACGATCCGGAACATCGGCACGGCCGGTATCCCGATCTTCGGATATAGCTGGATGCCGCAGAAGGTGTGGCGGACCCAGCCGGAGTTGATTCGCGGGGGAGCGCTTGCGACGGCATATGACCATGAAGACGGGAAGAGGTACCCGGTTACTCATGGCGAGGACTACGATGAGGACGGCATGTGGGAACGGTTGGAGGAGTGGATTCGTATCATCACACCGGTAGCTGAAGAAGCGGGGGTCAGGTGCGGTATCCACCCGTGCGATCCGCCGGTCGAGAAACTTGGCGGTATCCCGTTTCTGTTCAGGTCGTTCGAGTCGTACAAGCGGTTGATCGAGATTGTGGATTCGCCGTGCAATGGGATCGAGTTCTGTCAGGGGACGTTTTCGGAGATGGAGGATGCGGCGGATGGTGGGATCTACGAGATGATTCGTTACTTCGGGGAGCGGAAGAAGATTCTGTATGTGCACTTCAGGAATGTCTCGGGGACGGTGCCGAAGTTCCACGAGGAGTTCATCAACACAGGACACGTGGATATGTACAAGGCGATGCAGATCTACCACGAAGTTGGATACGACTCGTTTTTTATCGATGATCACGTTCCGCAAACGTTCGAGGATACACAGTGGGGGCATCGGGGCAGGGCGTTTGCGAATGGGTATATACAGGCGATGATCGAGGCGGTTTCGAAGGGATCGGCCGACGATTGAGGTCGTGCTATGGGCCACGACTGGGATAAGCGAAGGAGATAGTCGATGAGTGATTTTCGAGATGCGGTCAGGAGCGGGTTGATCGAGTATATGGAGGGACTCGAGAAGGTTCTTGATGGGCTTAGCGAGGATGAGTTGCGGTATCAGCCGGCGCTCCATGCGAATTTCATCGAGTGGATTGTTTGGCACATGGCGAGAGTGGAGGATCGGTGGGTGAATCTGGTGCTGCGGAAAGACGATGATATCTGGGTGAAGGACCGATGGTTCGAACGATTTGGGATGGATGCCGATGACTACGGTCGGGAGGACACGGCGGAGAAGATGAGGGCTATGCCGAAGACGGATATCCACGAGATGATGGAATACTATCGGGCGGCGCGTGAGGTGACGCTGGCGCATCTGGATTCGATGCCAGTTGAGGATTTGGATCGGACGTTTTATCACCCGCGTCGGAAGGTTGCGGTGAGCGGCGCTTGGGTCTGGGGGCACATCTTGGTTGAAGAGGCGCAGCACCTGGGGCAGATCGCTTATCTGAGAGGGATGATGCGGGGTTTGGATGGATAGCTTGGGAATCGTCATGCAACCATTCATCAGGGCAATCAATAGCGGCGTCAATGAGTGTTACGACAAGATGAACCGCGCTTTGGACAGTTTGACCGAGGACGAGCTTAGTTGGCAGCCGACTCTACACGCAAACCCCATCGACTGGATGGTGTGGCACATGGCGAGGGTAGAGGACAACCTGATCAACGTCGTGCTTCAGAATCACGGTTCGATCTGGGATAGAGATGGTTGGGGTCGGCGACTAAACATCTCATACGATGGTGCGGGCGCGGGAATGACGATGCGTGAGATCCGTGAAATGGGCCGGATCGATGTGGATAAGGTTTTGGAATACTACGGCTCTGTGCGAGACGCTACATCTGACTACTTCGCGAACAAGATGCAGGAAGATGATTTAACCAGAGTCATCGAACATTCAAACTTTCGTGGTTGGACCGGTGCTCAGGTCTTGGGGCGCTTGCTGTGCGAAGAAGGTGAACACCTAGGGCAGATCGAGTATCTGCGTGGAATGATGAGAGGATTGAACCAATGATGCAACCGTTCTTGGTAGCGATAGATTCTGGTCTGAATGAGGCGTTCGAAAAGTTGAAGAGGGCGTTGGATGGTTTGAGCGAAGACGAACTGCATTGGCGTCCTTCCCTCGAATCGAACACGATCGACTGGATGGTGTGGCATATGGCTCGGGTTGAGGACAACTGGATCAATGTTCGGCTCAGGAACTCGGAGTCGATCTGGGACCGCGATGGGTGGGCAGAGCGTACGGGTGTGGAAGAGCCGACCAACGGATTTGGTCAGACGGCGGAGGATATCAGGGCCACGCCAGCGTTTGATGTGCCGAAGATCATGGAGTATTACGAGGCGGTGCGCGCAGGCACGACCGAATATTTCGCCAATGAGATGACGGAGGCAGATCTGGACATCGAAATCACCCACCCTCGCTACGATCCGATCAACTACGCATGGGTTCTTGGTCACCTGCTTTGTGAGGAGGCAGAGCATCTCGGGCAGATCGAGTATCTGCGGGGTATGATGAGGGGCCTGAACCAGTAGTTTTTGAGCCTTGAGGTGGGACTGAGAATGGCCGATCCACGAATGCCAGAGCTAGAAGGCTTGCCGATTTGGTTTGATTTGGCTTCGCCGGATGTTGAGGGTGCGAAGGAGTTTTATTCTCGGATGTTTGGATGGGAGTGGGCGGATGTGCCGATGTCGGGTGGGAATGTTTATTCGATGGCGATCAGGAATGATGCCAACATTGTTGGGTTGCATCCCGAGGCAGAGGGGGATTTTCCGGAGAGCGCGGCTCGGGTTTGGCGGAATCACGTTTATGTGAAGGACGCGGAGGAGGCGTGTCGGAGGATCGAGGCTAACGGTGGGAGTGTCTTGTCGGGTCCGAGCAATGCGGATGGTTGGGGCGTGACGGCTCGGGTGACGACGCATGAGGGTGCGGTATTCGGGTTGTGGCAGAGCTTGCGGGGGTATGGGGCTGAAGTGTTCGGAGAGCCTGGTGCGGTGTGTTGGGTGGAGTATCACGCTCAAGATTTAGAGTCGGCGAAGGAGTTCTACACGGCTGTATTTGGTTGCGGATTCGAGGAGGTTCGGATGCCGCGAGAGGATGGATCTGGTGAGGACTTCGGTTTGACAATGGTGAATTCGGTTGGTGAACATCAGCATTGCGCTTTCGTGGAGTTGCCGGATAAGTCGAACCCGGCCAGTTGGGTGACTTACTTCATGGTTGAGGATGTAGGTGCTGCGGTTGAGAAAGCGGTGTCGTTGGGAGGCGAGTAGGTGACGGGAGCGATAGACGTGCCGCCGGGATCATTTGCGGCGTTTCGTGATCCGCAGGGGATGGGTTTCAGCTTTTGGCAGGGGTGCTAGCTGGGGCGCGTAGATCAATGGTTGATCCGATTGGGTCGGGATCTCGTTGGTCTGCGATGATTGGTGCGGGTTAGGATTAACGGTTGGTTGAATTTGTGGTTGATCCGTCGCATCAGGAAGTCAGGAGTTGAAATTGGCTAATTCTTCAGGGCACGTTCAGGGGACGCCGGTTTGGTGGGATTTGGCGTCGCGGGATGTTGACGCTACTAAGGCTTTTTATTCGGGACTGCTCGGTTGGGAGTGGGACGATTTGATGTCGAGTCCGGAGGGTGTCTATTCGGTTGCGACGGTTGGCGGTAAGACGGTCGGCGGAGTCTACACGTATCAAGATGGGATGCCTTTGCCGGAAGGGCCGTTGCGGTGGATCAACGCCTTCTGGGTGGACGATGCTGAGGCGGCTATGAATCGTGCAGTGGAAAAGGGTGGAAAGGTGATCATGCCGGCTTGCGATGATCCGGCGAGCGGCGGTAAGAAGTCGTTGTTGATGACGCCGGAAGGTGCGCCTTTTGTGGTCTGGAGCGGGGATAAAGGCGTTGAGAACGAAGCGTATTGGGAGGTTGGGGGAGTCTGTTGGGTCGAGTACTACACTCGGGATGTTAAGGGGCTGAACGAGTTTGTGGGGCATGTGTTTGGGTCGAGGTATCAACGCGTGGACTTGACGCGACCGCCGACGGATTTCGAGGATGCGGAGGGAGAAATCGAGTACGAGTATCACTGGTGGAAGGTGCCTGGTCTGGAGCCGGACCGGGGCGGAATGATGGATATGGACGAGAGCTGGGGGGATATGCCTTCGCACTACATGACGTATTTCCGAGTTGAGGATTGTGGAGCATCAGCAGCTAAGGCAACGGAGTTAGGCGGTGAGGTGTGTGTGCCACCGACGGAGATACCGCCGGGGATGTTTTCGGTGATCAACGACCCGCAAGGCGCAACGTTCAGCATCATGTCGTTGCGACCGATGGAGTAGAGCGGATTTAAGTTGAATAGAGGGATGTCGAGTTTCGGTTCGGCACGGTTCGGTACCAAGGACAATTAGGCGAGAAAGGCCAACATAGATGCCGAGAGAGACGAGTTACCCGCAAGGGACACCTTCTTGGGTGGATCTATCGACAACGGATGTTCCCGCGGCGAAGGAGTTTTACGCTTCGCTGTTCGGGTGGACGTATGAGGACCACCAGATGGGTCCGGAGATGATGTTCGCCTTGGCGAAGGTTGATGGCGGTGTCGCTGGCGTGATCTTCACGCAGCATGGCGAGGAGAAGGAGATGGGTGCGCCTCCGCACTGGAATGTCTATGTGTCGGTTGATGATGTCGATGAGGTTGCTGGCAAGGTTGAAGATTTGGGCGGGAAGCTGATTGCGGGTCCGTTTGATGTGCCTCAGCCGGGTCGGATGTGCGTGGTGCAGGACCCTTCCGGTGGATTCGTGCAGTTCTGGCAACCGGGCGAAGGTGCGCCGGTGCGGGTTCGTGAGGAGCACGGGGCGCTTTGCTGGGCGGAGTTGCTGACGGAGGATCAGGCTGGCGCTGAGGAGTTTTTCACCAAACTGCTAGGTGTTGGTCTCGAGACGGAAGCGATGCCGACGACTGAGGGCGGTGATTACCACATGTTGATGGCGGGAGATTATCCGGCAGCCGGAATTATGGATCTGCCGCAGGAGCTGATCGATCGGGGCGTTCCGGCGCATTGGGAAGCCTATTTCCGGGTCGATGATGCGAAGTCGGTGGTTGAGACGGCGACTGCGCAAGGCGGGCAAGTGGTGTTTGGGCCTGAGGTTATACCGATGGTGGGGACGATTGCGGTGTTTATGGATCCTCAGGGTGCGGTTTTTGGCATACAGGAACCGGAAGCGGGTTAGTTGGTAAATGTCGGCGGACTTGCGTGATTGTCAGTCTGTCGGTTTACGAGGAAAGGACCGGTGATGAAGATAGAGAGCTACAAGCAGGGGACACCGTCGTGGGTTGATCTTTCGACGACGGATATTGATGTTGCGAAGCGGTTTTACTCGACATTGTTCGGTTGGGACTATCAGGACAATCCGATGGGTGATGGGCAGGTGTACTCGATGGCTCGGATCGGAGGGTTAGCTGCGGGTGCGATGTATCAACAAGTGTCGGAAGAGGCTGAGATGGAGTTGCCGTCGCATTGGAAGATTTACATCGCGGTGGATGATGTTGATGCGATCGCGGCGAGGGTGCCGGAGTTTGGTGGGAGTGTGATGATGGAGCCGTTCGACGTGTTCACAGCGGGTCGGATGTGCATTGTGCAGGATCCGACCGGCGGGATTATTCACTTCTGGCAGGCGAACGGTCAGATTGGAGCGGAGGTGCGCGATGAGCATGGTGCGATCACTTGGGCCGAGTTGTTGACCCAAGATCAAGCTCGTGCGGGTGAATTTTATTCCGGGCTGCTTGGGGTGACAGTTGGTGACAGCGGGATGCCGACGCCGGAAGGTGAGCCGTATCACCTAATCTCGGTCGAAGGTGAGCCAAAAGGTGGGATCATGACGATGCCTGCGAATCTGGTTGAGATGCGGGTCCCGCCGCATTGGGAGGTCTACTTCGCGGTTGATGATGCGGCTGCGGCGGTGGATGCCGCCAAGTCGATGGGAGGGGAGGTGATGTTCGGGCCTGAGAATATGGGCGACATTGGGGTCATCGCGGTGTTGCAGGATCCTCAAGGAGCGGTGTTCGGGATCAATCAACCGGCGACGGTTTAGGGGATCGCATCCCGTCGGGCGGTTTATGCTGCGGGTTGATCGATACGGGCATGGGGTTCCGTGCTGGGTCGATCTGGCGATGACCGATCTTTCGGCTGCCAAGCAGTTTTACTCGGGGCTTTTTGGCTGGGAGTACGCGGACGAGGAGATGGGAGAGATGGGGATCGGGACGTATGCGATGGCGTTGGTTGATGGGCGCGCTACGGCGGCGATATACCAGTTAGGTCCGGGTCAGTTGCGACCGATGGACGGATCGGCGTGGAATGTCTACGTTTCGGTCGACGATGTAGAGACGTCGGTTGAACGTGCGCGGGAGTTCGGGATGGTCGTTGCGGGAGTGACGGAGGTTGATCGTGCCGGGCGAACTGCGGTGATCGAGGATCCGACGGGATGTAGAACCACTCTTTGGGAACCGAACGAGTTCAAAGGCAGCTCAGTGCGGGCTGGGATAGGAGCCGTCACCTGGTTCGAGCATGTGAGCTCGGATCGGAGGGGGGCGGTCGAGTATTTCGAAAAGGTGCTTGGGATTGAGACGGCGACCAGACCTATGGATGGTCTCGACGGTTACACGACGTGGGTTGTCGATGGGATTGAAGTTGCAGGCATGTTTCAGTGGCCGGATAGGATGATCGCTGATGGTGTGCCTTCGATGTGGTTCGTCTACTTTCAGGTGGACGATCTCGACGCAGCGGTGGACTACGTGGAATCCAACGGCGGCAAGGCGATGGCAGACGAACCTGCGGAAGCGGATATCGGCCGGTTGATTGTGTTGAGGGATCCGCAGGGGGCGGATTTCTGCGTTGTTGAGTCTCGAATTCAAGGGGAATGATAGACAGGTGAGCGAGGTCGAAGGCGCGGATAATGTGGTGAACAGGATTTGCGATTCAATTCCGACGCGTTGACTTTATGGGGAATGAAGACGAAACGATATGCCTCAATACACAGAACTCGGCCACGGTTCCCCGTTTTGGGTCGATCTTGGTGCGCCCGACTTAGATGCGTCGAAGTCGTTTTACAACGGGTTGTTCGGCTGGCGATATGAGGAGGCACCGCCGGAGGAGGTTGGTGGGATTCGGTACGTGTGGGCGGAGAATTCGTCGGGGTTTGCGGCTGGAATCGCTGAGCACGAAAAAAACGAAGTCAAGGGCGACGCCCGGGCGTCGTGGGGCGTGCAGTTGCTAGTTGACGACGCTGAGGAAGTCGCTGGGCGCGTTGCGGGTCTCGGCGGGACTGTGGCGGCGGCTCCGGAAAAGGTAGGGGAGTACGGCGTTCTCGCTGAAGTCGCAGATCCGACCGGAGGCACGGTGAAGATATGGCAGGCGTATCAGTCGGGACCGACGATCAAGCACGAGCATGGTTCGATGCAGTGGTGCGAATTGATGACGCCCGATCCGGAGGCTGCCGCCGCGTTTTTCAGAACCTTGCTCAAGGTAAAAACCGAACCCATGGAGATGCCGGATGGTTCGGTCAATTCAATCGTTCACACCGCAGACGGACCGGTAATGGGAATTAGTTCGTCTGGTGGGTTGAGGGAGGATTTGCAGGAGCGACTTGGAGGCGCTGCGTGGGTTGTGTATTTCAACGTGGACGATGTCGACGCTGCGACGGAGCGAGCCGTTGCACGTGGGGGCGAATTGCCTGATCCACCGTGGGACGTGCCTGGCATCGGGCGTATCGCCTGGATCGTCGATCCTCAAGGCGCTCTCGTCGGACTGATCAAACCACTCGTTGGTTGAAACGGCTCCCGACGTGGATTTGTGTAAGAATTCATGCGAAACACACCGTCCAAGCATCGAGGGTCAATATGAACGCGAATTTCGGCAAGCGACTTGAAGGTAAAGTCGCCATCGTTACTGGTGGTGGCGGTGCCATGGGTGGTGCGCAGTGTCGGCTTTTTGCGGCGCATGGTGCGGCGGTGTGCGTCGCCGACTTCAGGATGGATGCGGCTGAGGCTGTGGTTGCCGAGATCGGCGAGTATGGAGGCAAGGCGTTTGGTTTTGAGTTGGATGTTCGAGATGAAGCGGTCTGGGCGGATTGTGTGAAGGCGACGGAGGAAAGGTTCGGTCCAGTGAGTATCTTGTGCAATAACGCTGGGGCAAATTTCCGAGTGAGTTTCGATGATCAGTCGCTGGATATGTGGAACATCATCATGGAGACGGGTCTGACGGGGGCGTTTTTGGGGATCAAAGCGGTAGTTCCGTCCATGCGGAAGGCTGGCGGCGGTGCGATCCTGAATATCGGATCTTTGGCGTCGATACGGCCGGGAGGCGGATCGCCCGGATATGCTGCTCAGAAGATGGGCATGGTGGGACTGAATCGTGCGGCGGCTGCGAGTTATGCGAAGGAAAACATCCGCTCGGTGATCATTTCGCCGGGGCATGTGGATACACCGTTCATCAGGGGGAACAACGAATACAGCCCCAATGACGAGTCGACGAGCATCGACAATCCTGAGAATCTTGGACGCCGAGTTGCGAGTACGCCGATGGGGCGTATGATGATGCCGGAGGATTTGGCGAATGCTTTTTTGTTTGCGGCTTCGGACGAGGCGAGCGGGATAACAGGTTCGATGATTACGGTTGATGGTGGCGCTGCTCTATGATTGAAATATGAGAACTCTCATATCTGGTGCAAGTGGTTATATCGGTCAGGCATTAACGGAACGATTGCTGGGGCGCGGTGATGAGGTAGTTCATCTGGTTCGTCGGGAGGCCAATCTCGACGCCGAAGTGGAAGAGGTTCAGTGGAGTCCTGACGATCCTGATTCCGTGGATGTGGCGGCTTTGGGTGATGTAGATGCGGTCGTTAATCTCTCGGGCGCATCGGTGGCGAAGCGTTGGACGACCCGTTACTTGGAGGTGATATCGAGCAGTCGGATCGTGACTACTCAGACGTTGGTTGAGGTGTTGAGACGTATGGAGGTTCCGCCGAAGGTGTTGGTGACCGCTTCAGGGGTGGCGATTTACGGCGATCGAGGGGATGAGCAGTTGACAGAGTCGAGCGCCAAGGGCGATGGGGTGCTTGCGGATATAGCGGTGCCATGGGAGGCGGCGACGGAAAGTGCTTCAGAGTTTGGGGTTAGGACGTCGACGGTGAGGTTCGGAATGGTTCTAAGCGCGGGTGGCGGGCCGTTGGATGCATTGTTGAAGCCGTTTCGGATGGGAGTCGGCGGTCGAATCGGTAATGGGCGGCAGTGGACACCGTGGGTGCATATCGACGATGCGGTCTCGGCGTTGCTGTTTGTCGCGGAGAATGAGAGGCTGGAAGGGCCGGTGAACGTTGTTGCGCCGGGCGTTGTGCGCAACTCCGAGGTGGCGGATGCGATCGGCGATGTGATGGGTAAACCGAGTTTCGGTTGGATGCCAGCGGTGGTTGCGAACTTGGTGATTGGGAATTACATCCAAGAGTTGGTGATCAACAGTGCGTTGGTGATACCGGAGAAGTTGCTGGATGCGGGGTTTGAGTTCGAGTTTGGTGATCTGCGCGAGTGTTTACGGTTTGAGCTAGCCGATCGTGTGTCGAGTGTCGTCGAGGATGAAGACGACGGGATGGCGGGGGCGGCTTAGATCCCCGGTCGCACTTAGAAGACAGGTGGATCCCGGCCTTCGCCGGGATGGCGTGAGATCAGCTCTGGGCGATCATTTGGCGCAACACGTAGGGTAGCAGGCCGCCGTGTTCGTAGTATTCGGCTTCGATGGCGGTGTCGACGCGAGAGAGGACATCGAATGTTCTCGTCGAGCCGTCTTCTGAGGTTGCGCTGACGGTCAGGGTTGATCCGGGTTGGACGGTGCCGGTTACGCCTTCGATGGTGAAGGATTCGGAGCCGGTGAGGCCTAGGGATTGGGCGGATTGGCCGTCGGTGAATTGGAGGGGGATCACGCCCATGCCGATGAGGTTGGATCGGTGGATGCGCTCGAAGGATTCGGCGATGACTGCTCGGACGCCGAGGAGCATGGGGCCTTTAGCGGCCCAGTCTCGGGATGAACCGGTGCCGTATTCCTTGCCGGCGATGACTATCAGCGGGGTGCCGTCTTCGCGGTATCGCTCGGCGGCGTTGAAGATGCGCATCGTTTCGCCGGTCGGATGGTAGATGGTGAAGTCGCCTTCGTGGTCAGGGGTTAGTTGGTTGCGGAGCCGGATGTTCCCGAAGGTGCCGCGCATCATGACGTTGTGGTTGCCGCGTCGGGAGCCGTAGGAGTTGAAGGCTCGACGGGGGACGTCGTTGCCGATGAGGTGCTGGCCGGACGGGGCGGATGGCGGGATGCTGCCAGCAGGGGAGATGTGGTCGGTGGTAACGGAGTCGGCGACGCTTACTAGTACGCGGGCGTTCTCGATGCCGTCTCGCGGTTCGGGTTCTAGTTCGAAGCCTTCGAAGTATGGCGGTGGCTGGATGTAGGTGCTTCCGGGGTCCCACTGAAAGAGTTCGCCGGTTGCAGATTCGAGGTCTTGCCACTGGTCCGGGCCTTCGTAGACGGCGCCGTAGCGGTCATTGAACTGGTCAACACCGACTGCCGATGCGACGGTCTGGGCGATCTCGTTTTGGCTGGGCCAGATGTCGGAGAGGAATATGTCGTTGCCGTTCGGGTCGGCGCCGATCGGGTCTTTGGTGAGGTCGATGTCGATGTGTCCGGCAAGGGCGTAGGCGACAACCAGCATCGGTGATGCGAGGTAGTTGGCTTTGACTTGCGGATGGACGCGGCCTTCGAAGTTTCGATTTCCGCTGAGAACTGCGGCTGCGACGAGGTCCTGGTCATTGACGGCGTCGGAGACTTCTTGCGGGAGAGGTCCGGAGTTGCCGATGCAAGTTGTGCATCCGTAACCGACGGTCTGGAAGCCAAGGGTTTCGAGGGGATCGGTGAGGCCGGCACGGTCGAGGTAGTCTGAGACGACTTTAGAGCCGGGTGCCAAACTGCTTTTTACCCACCATTTGCGCTCAAGGCCGCGTTCGACGGCGTTGCGGGCTAGGAGTCCGGCGCCGACCATGACGGATGGGTTGGAGGTGTTTGTACAGCTGGTGATGGCGGCGATCACGACTGATCCGTCGGTGACATCGGCACCGTTGGAGGAAGCAGTTGATGTTTCTTTGGGGAAGGCGTCGCGGAAGTTTCCGGCCACATTGTCGAGGGTGACGCGATCCTGAGGTCGTTTCGGACCTGCCATGCTGGGCTCGACATCTCCGAGGTCGAACTCCAAGGAGATGGTGTACTGCGGGTCGTCGGATTCTGAAGGCGTCAGGTAGTTGGCTTTGGCGTAGGCATCGACTAGGGCGACGGTTTCTTCAGAGCGACCGGTTCTGCGTAGGTAGTCGAGAGTTTGGTCGTCGATGGGGAAGAAGCCGCAAGTTGCGCCGTATTCGGGTGACATATTGCCGATGGTTGCGCGGTCGGCGACAGGCAGATTTGCGAGGCCAGGTCCGTGGAACTCGACGAATTTCTCGACGACACCGACGTTTCGTAGCATCTCGGTTACAGATAGGACGAGGTCTGTGGCGGTTGCGCCTTCGGGCAGTTTGCCGGAAAGTTTGACGCCGACGACTTCGGGGACGAGCATGTAGTAAGGCTGGCCGAGCATCACGGCCTCTGCTTCGATCCCGCCGACGCCCCATCCGAGGACGCCTAGGCCGTTGATCATGGTGGTGTGGGAATCGGTTCCGACGCAGGTGTCGGGGTATACGATAGTTTCGCCTTCGACATCGGCAGTGAGGACTGCGGAGGCGAGGAATTCGAGGTTCACTTGGTGGACGATGCCGGTTCCGGGTGGGATCACGAGCATGTTGTTGAAGGCGGTCTGCGACCATTTCAACAGCTTGTAACGCTCGACGTTTCGTTCGAATTCGAGGTCGATGTTGCGTGCGAGAGCGCCTTCGGATGCGAAGTAATCGACCTGCACGGAGTGGTCAATGACGAGGTCTGAGTGGACGACTGGGTTGATGACACTTGGATCGACGCCTTTTTCGGCGACTGCGTCGCGCATGGAGGCGAGGTCGACGACGACCGGCACGCCGGTGAAGTCTTGGAGCGTGACGCGGCCCGGCATGTAGGGAAACTCCTTGGGAGGAGCTTGGTCAGGAGACCATGAGGCCACGATTCGAACATCGTCGTCGTTTGCGGGACCGATGTGGGCGTTCCGGAGGGCGTTCTCAAGGAGGACGCGGATCGAGAACGGCAGTTTTGCGATGGTGCAGAGTCCGGCGTCTTCGAGAGTTGCCAAGTCGTAGTAGCGGTAGCTTTGGCCTTGGACATCGAGGGTCTTGACGGCGTCGAAAGGTGCTGAATTCATGCGCGGCTCGTGTTTGTTTGTTGGTGGTAAGAGTGTTCGGGGCGTTGACATTTAATGTAACAGCGAACGTGCGTTGAAGATTGTCGCTTATCATTTTCAAGCGCATGCCAGAAGGCGATTGAAGATTGATCGAAAGGCGGATCGCAAGCATGGGACATCCTAAAGACCAGTTGATTTTTGTGGGGACCTACACCAATCTCGGTGCGAAGGGGATTTATACGTGTAGGTTGAACGGCGAGACGGGACAGTTGACCGAGTTGTCTGTCGCGACAGATAGCGGGCCGAATCCGTCGTTCGTGACCATCCACCCGAATGGGAATTACTTGTACTCAGTCGCCGAGATCAACGATTACGAGGGCGACGACGCGGGCGGTGTTCATGCTTACAGCATCGGCGAGAACGGTAAGCTCTCGTTGATCAACAAGCAGTCGACGAAAGGGACGGGACCGTGTCACCTAGTTGTGGAGCAGAACGGGAAGTATCTGTTCGTTGCGAACTATGCCGGTGGTTCGGTGGCGATGTTTGAGGTCAATGACGATGGGAGCTTGAACGAGGCGTGTGATTTCCACCAGCATGTCGGTGGGAGCGGCGTAGAAGCGAGTCGGCAGAATGAGCCTCATGCGCACTCGGTGACGGTTTCGCCGAGGAACAATCAGTTGATCGTGTGTGATTTGGGGTTGGACAAGGTGCTGGTCTACGACATCGACCATGAGGGCGGAAAACTGGTGTTGAACGAGGATGCGTCGGTCGATTCGCCACCCGGTGGCGGGCCCCGGCATTTTGCTTTCCATCCAAACGGCGAGAACGCGTTTGCGATCAACGAGATCGGGTTGACGATCAGTTGCTACGACGTGGATCAGGACACGGGTGGATTGACTGAGACGCATTGGGTAGGCACGGTGCGGCCTGATGTGACGTACGAGGATGGCAACAGCACGGCGGATATCCATGTTTCGCCGGACGGTAAGCACGTTTACGGGTCGAATCGAGGCCACGACACTTTGGCGATCTATGGATGGGACGCGGATGCTCGAATGCTTTACTACATTGCGAACGAGTCGACGCGTGGCAACACGCCGAGGAACTTTGCGATTGATCCGACGGGGACGTGGGTGCTTGCGGAGAACCAAGACTCGGGAACGATCCACACGTTCAGGCGGGATGCCGATACGGGGAGGCTTTCCCACACGGGCCACATGATTTCGATACCGGGGCCAGTCTGCATCCAGATGATGGATGCTTAGTCGCCTTGATCGGCGCAAAGGAAGGATTGAACTTGATGGCGTCAAGCTTTAATGGAACGCGGCCTGCGGTAGAGACGAGATCGGTTGAGTTGCGGTACGAGGACGGGTTGCCGTTCCGAGACTTGAACAAGAATGGTCGCGTCGACGTTTACGAGGACTGGCGACGGCCGGTGGATGAACGAGTTGAAGATCTGCTCTCTCAGATGACGCTGGAAGAGAAGGCGGGGATGTTGATGATCGATCAACTGAACGCCGATCCGCGCGGTCAAGTTCCGGAGCTTGCTGACACGTTGGTCAAC
Source organism: Dehalococcoidia bacterium (assembly GCA_022824185.1). Taxonomy (GTDB): domain Bacteria; phylum Chloroflexota; class Dehalococcoidia; order Lucifugimonadales; family Lucifugimonadaceae; genus Bin127. Next base: position 163,177 of record JAJEAU010000010.1, on the reverse strand, counting down.
GGGGCGCAGATGAGGCGTTTCATCTTCAGGAACACGATCACGAACAGTCCGAGCGAAACGGCACATCATCCGTTCTTTGGAGCACAGCTAACGCCTTACGATACCGCGCAGTTTACGAACGCGGTGCAGGAGCTTTGTGAATCTTCGCGTCTGGGGATACCAGCGCTGTTCAAGTCGAACCCTCGCAATCATTTCGAAGAAGGTTGGATGGGCGGATTGGATGCTACCGTAGGTGCGTTTTCGGCGTGGCCGAAGGAGGCTGGGTTGGCGGCGACGCGCGATCTGGATCTGATCGGTGAGTTCGCGCGTGCCGTTGCCAGGGAGTGGGTCGCGGTCGGTATTCGGGGGATGTACGGTTACTGTCTCGATCTTTCGACGGAGCCGAGGTGGTTCAGGATCACGGAGACCTTTGCGGAAGACGCGGGATTGGTCAGCGAGATTGCGACGGTGTTGGTGAAGGGCATCCAGGGCGATGAGCTGAATCATCGCAGCGTGGCCGTGACGATGAAGCATTTCCCGGGAGGAGGGCCTCAGGAGGGCGGTTCGGATCCGCATTTCCCATTCGGAAAGTTCCAGACGTATCCATCGGACCGATTCGAGTACCACTTGCAGCCGTTTATCGCGGCGATCGAAGCCGGAGTGTCTTCGATCATGCCGTACTACGGTGTGCCGGTAGGGCAGAAGTATTTACCGAATGATGTTGGGATGTCGTTCTCGAAGGGGATCGTGACAGAGCTGTTGCGAGAACGGTTGGGGTTCGAAGGCAACGTCAACTCCGATACGGCAATCGCGACGACGATGCCTTGGGGTGTCGAGGACAAAAGCGTGGGCGAACGGGTGGCGATGGCGATTAATGCGGGCGTTGACGTGCTTTCGGGATTCAGCGACCACGGCCAGATGATGGAGAACATCCATGAGGGTCTGATTTCCGAGGAACGCGTCGATGAAGCCGTTACGAGGTTGTTGACCGAACAGTTCAAGTTAGGTCTATTTGAGAATCCGTTCGTGGATTCCGATCGTGCTGGATACGTTCTCGGTGATCGGATCACGCAGATGAAGGCGGATGCGGCTCAGCGAAAGGCGGTCGTGGTTCTCCAGAACTCGAACGGTTTGTTGCCGCTGGAGATGCCGACGCCGAAGCCTCAACCCGACATGTTCGTTGCTCTGGGGATGCACACCGACGGGAAGGCTGATGAGGCGCCGAGCGATCCGATCAGTCGGAAGCTCTACGTCATGGGCCTGAACGCCGATGAGGTTGGTGGACCGAATTGGAACGAGTTCGACGTGTTTTCGGGCGATTACGATGCCGAGAAAGGTGAGACACGCCCCGCAGTCCCGGAAGGGACCGACTATGCGGTAATCCGAGTAGTTGTCGGCAATCGCAGCAAGGTTGGCGGTGGGTTCCTTCCAGTGCCAGATCCCGAGGAACTGGACAAGATCGCGTTTTCGGATATGGCGGCGTCGGAATCTTGGGTTGTGAGACCTTCGTTGGCGGACATCAAGGGAGTGATGTCTGAGATTGGCGCAGACCGGACGGTGTTGGCGGTCAGATTCCGTCAGCCGTTTGTGTTGGACGAGGAAAGCAAGATGAGGAACGCTGGGGCAATCGTTGCATCGTTTGGCGCGAGCGACGCGGCTTTGATGGATGTGTTGACCGGAAAGGTTAAGTCGGAAGCGAAGTTGCCATTCGCGCTGACAGGTAGCGCCGATGCGATCTTAACGCAGGATTCGGACGCGCCGGGGTATGCGGAGGAGGATTTGTTGTATCCGTTTGGGTTTGGGTTGGGCAGCTGACGGCGAGCTCAGGTTAAGCCGTCAGACAGAGATTGGGTGCGAGAGATTCTATCGATGCGTCAGTGGTACGATTGTGAGCATTATGGTCACTTTGCGAGTAGAAAACGTCTCCGAGGAGATGTACGAACGGCTTAAAGTCTTGGCGTCAGAACGGAATTGCAGCGTAAGCGCGGCGGTTAAGACGGTTCTGGAACGCGAGCTCAAGAGATCCGAATGGTGGCGTGACTGGGATTCGCAACCCATGACGGGAATCTCGATCGATTCCGCGAAACTGATTCGCGAAGCTCGTGAAGAGCGCGACGCTGAATTGGCTCGCAGACGAGGCTAGATGAAGTGTGTGCGGCGGTTGGGGTGGTGCGTTCACGCAGCTTGGGCGTGGCACCGATCTCAGGGGCACCGTTGCCAATATGCGTTGATTGCCGACTATTGCAACGGCAACCAAGGTTGTAGCCACGCTGGGGATTCTGTCAGGCGGATTTCATCGATCCATTTGACCCAGTCGTAGCCTCGCCTTCCGGGTGCGACTAGACGGAGGGGGGCGCCGTGGCCGTGCCAGAGTGGTTCGCCTCCTACTCGGGTGGCGAGCATGAGTTTGTCGAAGTCTTTGGCAGCATATCTACGGGTGTAACCGGTGACGGAGTGAAAGATGCAGGTCTGGTCATCGGCGTTGATGTTTAGGTGGTCGAATAGGTCTGAGACCGTGACGCCGGACCAAAATTGGTGTGAGTACCAGCCGCCGGTGCAGTCGAGGGTGGCTTCCACCTCTCTTTGCGGGAGATCGGAGATGGGGTTGTCGATGTCAGACAGGGAAAGTTGATGGGTTGTGCCGTTGGTCTCGATTACCGACAGTCGCCATGAGGTGGGGTCGATTTGAGCGGGTTTGTCGTTCAGCCAGGATGTCGTTGGGAAGGGGTTCCCTTCGTAAGATCGACGTTCGTGGGAGCCGGTGAAGCGTCGGTCCGCTCCGGCGGTTGGGATCGTGCGAATGAGGTTCTCCGCGATCAGCCATGCGCCGGTGCCGACGGCGAGCGTGGAGCCGAATCTGAGAGCGTCGCGTCGTTCGGTGCTGTAGCCGACGCGGAAACGGACGGTGTAGGCCCAGGCATGCCATGCGATGAAGGGGAGGATGGCGGCACCTGCGTAGATATGCAGACTCATGCCAGTGATGCCTTCGATGGCCCAGAAACCGCCCGTGCTCCAGACGATGCCAATGCTCAGGACGGTGAGGAGTAGAACGGAGAGGATGATAGCGATGTTGCGAGGTCGTCCTCGGGCCGGCCGCTTCAGGGAGTGGAGGGCCAACGCAGATTTCCACGTGAGGACAGCGACGATGCTGTAGCCGAGGATGCTGTGGATCTGCAGGACAATCTCGTTGCGAGCGTTGCCGCTCATGAGACCGTACGCGCCCGTCACCAACTCGCCGGCGACGAGTGCTAGGAGAATGAGATTTACCCACTTGTGGCGCATTGCAGGACCGAAAGTGGGAAACGTTGACCGCGGATCGGGTGGATTGGGCGGTTTAGACGTTGTCCATCTTTTCGGGGGTCATGAGTTCCCAGAACTCGATATGTTGGCTTTCGATGTGCTCGCGGACTTTGGCACCGACTTGCAGGGCTTCGGCAGGGATGCCTCCACCGGATACGTAGGGTGAACCGAGGTTGTCTTGAGTCCACTCGAGAACCACGGAGTCGGGTTCGCCGGGGACCGTTCCAGCATTGAAGTAGACCGTACCCTTGGATCGGCCTGCCATCTCGTAGATGTCCTGTTGCTTGCGAACAAGGGATGCCACGAGTTTGCCTTCGCGGTGTTTGGCTTTGTAGACCCGGCGGAGCATGTACATTCGGTTTCCTCGTTTCTTAATCAGTGTCGTTGAAGCGCATACCTTCGGTCGATGAAATACGCGTATTAGGCGTTGCGGGTACCATAATATTCGGAATTCACCGACTTACCGGTCCGACCCAGTTGAAGATAGGCATAAACCGAGAGAGCGCGCCCGACGAAAATCGGGTTGCGGGCACGCCCGACTTGGCGTCAAAGTTGGTTACGGCCGGGCATGAGGTCGTCGTTGAGCAGAATGCAGGTGTGAAGGCTGGGTTCCCAGACGAAGCCTTCCGAGATGCTGGGGCGACGATCTGTGAAACGATGAGCGAGGTGGCTGCGACCGCAAATTTGGTGTTGCATGTCGGAAAGCCGAGTGAGGAAGAGTTGGGTTCGGTTCGTGAGGGGACTGCTTTGGCGGCGACATTGGACGCACGGCGGGACACTCAGATGATTGATGGGTTGGCAAAGGCCGGAGTGACGGCGTTCGCGATGGATCTGGTGCCTCGGATTGCTCGGGCTCAGAGCATGGATGTTCTGTCTTCTCAGGCTTCGATTGCGGGATACAAATCGGCGCTGATGGCGGCGGATTCGCTGAGCCGATTCTTTCCGATGATGATGACGGCGGCAGGGACGATTCCGCCGGCGAGGGTGTTGATTCTCGGCGCTGGTGTCGCAGGGCTGCAAGCGATTGCTACGGCGAAGCGGTTGGGTGCCGATGTCTACGCGTTCGACGTTCGTGCTGCTGCTGGCGAGCAGGTCGAGAGTCTGGGTGCGAGGTTCATCGCGCCGCTAGACTCGGATGATGCTGAGGCTGCGGGAGGGTATGCTCGGGCGCAGACCGAAGATGAGAATGAACGGCAGCGTCAGTTTTTGGCTGAGCATGTCGTCAGGGCCGATGCGGTGATCACAACCGCGGCGATTCCGGGGCGGCGGGCACCGTTGCTGATCAACACGTCGACGATCGAGAAGATGAGGCCAGGTAGTGTCGTGATCGATTTGGCGGCGGAGACGGGCGGGAATGTCGAGGCGACGGTAGCAGGGCAGGACGTTGTGTTGAATGGCGTCGTGGTGAAGGGGCCTGTCAATGTGCCGTCGTTGATGCCGTATCACGCGTCGGTGACGTACGCTCGGAACTTGGAATCGTTGTTGAGTCTGATCGTGGGCGATGATTTGGGTTTGATGTTGGATTTCGAGGATGAGGTTGTAGACGCGATGTGTGTGACGCACGGCGGCGAAGTGCGAGGTCATACGATCGGGCGATGAACTCAGGAGGTGGAAATGTCGATTGAGGAACTGCTGGTCGCGGTGACGGTGTTTGTGTTGGCGATCTTCGTGGGTTATCTGACGATAACGAGGGTCCCGCCGACGTTGCATACGCCGTTGATGTCGGGTTCCAATGCGATTTCGGGCATTGTCATCGTGGGCGCAATCGTTGTCGCTGGGACGGTTGGTGGTCTGTTGGGTGCAATTCTGGGGGTCGTCGCGGTGACGTTGGCGACGATCAACGTGGTGGGTGGCTATCTGGTAACTGATCGGATGTTGCGAATGTTCCACCGCAGCGACGATGATCGGCAATAGGCATGGATAGCGCAAGCCAGGTTTTCGACAATGTGACGGTCGCCGCGTACATCGTGGCGTCGGTGATGTTCATCATGGGATTGCTGTGGTTGAGGTCGCCAGAGACGGCACGTGCCGGGAACAGGTTGTCGGCGTTGGGGATGTTGATCGCGGTCGTCTTTACGGTGATCGACCGAGACATCGTGAGTTACGAGTGGATCATCATCGGGTTTGTGGTTGGGGCGTTGATCGGGGCTGTTGCCGCACGACAGGTTCAGTTGACGGCGATGCCGCAGATGGTGGCGATATTCAATGGTTTCGGGGGAGCGGCGTCTGCGGTCGTGGCGGCGGCGCAGATATTGCATCAGAACGACAGCGGTGATGTTGATCCGGTGGTGAGCGTCACGGTAGCCCTGTCGGTCTTGATTGGGTCGTTGACGTTCACGGGTAGTCTGATCGCGTTCGGGAAGTTGCAGGGGATCGTTGCGACGCAGCCGGTGTTGATACCTCTCAGGCACGTCGTGGTTGTGGTCATGGGAGTCGGGGCGCTTGCCATGGCGGGGTTGATGATCATCGATCCGTCGCTGGAGTGGGCGTTGGTTGCGATGGCGTTGATTGCGTTGATTGTGGGCGTGTTGATCGTGATTCCCATCGGTGGGGCGGATATGCCTGTAGTGATCGCTCTATTGAACTCCTACTCGGGGCTTGCCGCGGCGGCAACGGGATTTGTGATCGACAACGCGATGTTGATCATTGCGGGATCGTTGGTTGGTGCTTCGGGACTAATATTGACGAGGATCATGACGCGGGCGATGAACCGGTCTTTGGCGAATGTGATGTTCGGCGGTTTTGGTGTGGCGGACTCAACAGGTGTTGGCGTACCGGGTGCGAGCGCGGAAGATCGGCCGGTTCGGTCGGTGAACGCCGCCGAGGCTGCGATTGTTTTGGGTTACGCGAATTCGGTCATCTTCGTGCCCGGGTACGGGTTGGCGGTGGCTCAGGCTCAGCATCAGGTAAGGGATTTGGCGGACATGCTGAAGGAACGCGGGGCAGCGGTGAGGTACGCGATCCACCCAGTGGCAGGTCGGATGCCAGGGCACATGAACGTGTTGCTAGCGGAAGCTGATGTGCCGTATGACGAGTTGAAGGATTTGGATGAGATCAACGACGACTTCAGGCGTGCCGACGTCGCGGTCGTCGTGGGCGCGAACGACGTTACCAATCCGGCGGCGCGGACGGACCGGAGCAGTCCGATCTACGGGATGCCGATATTGAATGTCGATCAGGCGCGTTCGGCGATTGTGATGAAGCGATCGATGGCATCGGGGTTCGCCGGCGTCGAGAACGAGCTTTTCCATTTGGAAAACACGATGATGTTCTTCGGTGATGCTCGAGCGTCGGTTGAAGATCTCATCACGGAGATGAAGGAGCTTTAGGTGCTACCTGACGAGAGGCAACGGCAATGAAGATCCACGGAGTTGGTCAAGTTTCGATATCGGTCTCGGATGTGGATAGGGCGGTGGCGTTTTACCGAGACGTGTTGGAAATCCCATTCCTGTTTCAGGTGCCTGGAAGCCCCGGTATGGCTTTTTTCGATTGTGGCGGGACGCGGCTGTACATCGTGCAACCGGAAGATCCCGACGCAACGCCCTCCGCGTCGGTGGTCTATTTCACAGTCGATTCGGCGCAGGATGCCGCTGAGGAGTTGAAATCGAAGGGAATCGAGCTGGGATCGGAGCCGCACATCATCCATCAGACTGACAACTACACGTTGTGGATGGCGTTTTTCAGGGACCCGGATGGGAATCTGATGGCGGTAATGAGCGAAGAAGGGGAGTTGATGGGGTGAGGTGCCCGGTCGCTTTCATTTGCGATTGACGAGAAGCAATCGCAGGCCGATCGCTACTAGGACGATAGCAAGTGGCAGCCACACGAAGCGTGGCGAGAACGGGATGAGGTCGAATGCCCACAGGAGTATCCACGCCCCAATGCCGAGGGAAAGTGCACCGCATCCGAGTCTTGCCATTCGAAATTTCCTGTTAGCGCCGAAACTGAAATGCGAACTGTAGACGCGGAATGGGCGAAGCGGTCGACCAGCGTCGACTTCTTGCCTGCGACGATCGTGATTGGGGTTCAATCGAGGTTAGTGCGTTGCCGTTGTTTTTGTGCTTCTTCGTAGGCGACCAGTTCCGGGATCGTCAAGCCTCGGCCTTCTTTTTTGGCTTTCAACCAGCGATCGAAGGAGCGTTTGCTTTCGCCTGATGGTCGGCCGTTGACGAAGCCGTCGACGCTCAGGTCTTCGTCAAGATCAGGCCAGTGAAAACCTTCGCCATCAAGGACGATCTCCCAATTCGCACGTTCTTGTTGCGTCGCGTGGACAAGACGCGGATACCAGGACAACGGGACGGTGATGGTTCGTCCGTCGGCAAGATCGACCATCAAGGAATCATTCGTGAATCGCAAGTCAGTGGCCAAGGTAGCAATCTGGTTATTGGTCGAAGTACGCATACCATCTTTCTAGCATCATAGCCTCGTTCTGTTCAATTATCCGCGACATCCGGTTGAGTTCCGTCTGTCGAAAGCCCGCGTTCCTAGCTAACTGAACCGGATCAAGCCAGAATTTCGCTTCATTTCGATCTCGCTTGACGTGAATATGCGGCGGTTCTCGCCGGTCGTCAGAGTAAAACGAAAAGCTGTACGGCCCTTCTCGGTGGATAGCTGGCATAGCGAGTTTACGAGTAATTTAGCTTGAAACGATTACCGAAATGGGATGATGCTGTATTCAACGCCTCAAAAGACGTTGGCTGTTGATGTCATGCTTAAACCCCGCTACTTAGTTCACCACGCCCCGTGAAGATGGTCTGGCGGCGCCATCGGAGGTTTGTTCCACAGCGTCTCGAGGGTGTAGCGCGGTTCCCAACCGAGGATGCGCCGAGTTTTTTCGCTGTTGAATTTGTGATGCGGGGCGCCGTCGGGGAAAGTGAAGAAGTTCTCGCAGCGGGACGGTAGGCGCTCAAGGGGAACTTCGAGCGCGGCCTGAATGGCGGTGCCGCAATCGGTCCATGCCGTGGTGAACGGCGTCATGTCTTCGTGATGTGTCGCTTCGGGCACTCCTCGTCCCAATCCCCAGTTCCAGGTGTGGCGCATGTTGTAGTAGAGCATCGTGATGACGTAGATGCCGTACTGCTCGCTGAAGACGCGGCAAATCTCTTGTCCCAAGCCTTTGCTGTGGGCGTAAAGGCGAGTGCCGAACTGAGGTGGCATGTCGGGGTTCAAGTCGAAGTCCCAGTTCTCGTATGTCTCGCCGACCAGTTGGAAGTGCGGACCGGTGTTGATAACGCGTTGAATCCCGTGTTCGAGCGCGGCGGCCATCATGTTGTAGTTGCCGCGAGTGCTGACGTCGAAGGCGAGTTTGCGGTCCTCGCGGAGCACGGAGAGGTTGATGATGGCATCGCATCCTTCTGCGCTTGCCACTACGCCGTCCAGATCGTCGGCACTGAGTTGGCGAAAATCGCCTTCGACGGCGTCTCCCGGGGGATTGATGTCGGTGAGGATGATTTCGTGACGATGTTTCAGAGCCTTGACCACCCAAGGCCCCAGCATTCCACATCCGCCGAGTATGAGAACTTTCATGTTGTGAATCCTTCGATTGAGGGGTCAGGTTAGAAACCTAAGAGTTGGGAAGCCTTGGCCGTTGTGTATCGCTGATTGGGGACCGTCGATTGAATGTGAATGTCCTGCCATGGTGCGAGGTCCGCATCGAGGGCGGAGAGCACGGCTCGGCCGAGGTCTTCAGTGGTGACTGGCGAATCGCCAGTATCGGCGCCGAGCGCTGCTGCGTTTCCCCCGACTAGTGGCCATCCGAGGCGCAGATTGACGACCTCGAACTTGCGGTCGCGTGCGTACTCTTTGCAGATGATCTCGACTAGGTGGGCGCAGAGAAGGTTGAGGTCGCTTGCCAGCGGCTTGCTGCGCCAGTTTTCGGTTACGACGAGGTTCTCTTCGTATTCGGCCATGAGACGCAGCGTGCTCAAATTGATGACTCGCTTGACGCCGGCATTGGCGGCGGCCCAAAAGAGGTTGTAGGTCCGGCGGGTGTAGTAGTCGAGGTGGAACGACACTGGCATTTCCACTTCGTCTTGGTAACCGACGTTGATGATCGCGTCGATGCCCGACACGAGATCGTCGGTAGCCTCGTCGTGTTCAAGCTCACAGACGATTACGTCTTGTTCTTCGTACGGGGCCATCGCCGTTAGGCGAAGTTGGCGGCCGGAGTTGGCGAGTTGTGCGACTACGGCCCTACCGATTGCGGTGGGCGATCCGTTGATTAGTAGGTTCATGAGAGGTTGTGATGGGGGTCGGATTACGTTCTCGCATGATGATATCGCGTGGATATCGGGGATGCTACGCTTGAACGGGTCAGGAGTTGGGACGGTGACTATTAGATCGCAGGAGGGTTGATTCGAGATGTGTGGCCGCTTCGGCCTGTTCACAGATTTGTCGGAACTGGTTGAGCTTCTAGGCTTCGAACTCACTATTGATGCCGAAGGCTTCGAGCCGCGATGGAACATCGGCCCGACATCGGATGTGCTTGCGATAACTGATGTAGGCGAAGGTCGCGTGGGATCGATGATGCGATGGGGTTTGATTCCGAGGTGGGCGAAACCGGACAAAGCGTTCGGCAGACCGATGTTCAATGCGAGATCCGAAACTGTGGCTGAGCGTCCTATGTTCCGAGATTCATTTGCGAGCAGGCGGTGTTTGGTTCCAGCCAACGGTTTCTTCGAGTGGCGATCGGATGCTCCCGGCAAGAAGACGCCATGGTGGATACATGCGGTTGATCCGAGCGTGATCACGTTCGCAGGGATTTGGAGCGCGTGGCGCGGACCGAACGGATTGGTCGAATCGTGTGCAATCCTGACAACCGAACCCAATGGGTTGGTGAAGCGGATTCATGATCGAATGCCGGTGATCTTGGATGATGAATGGCGGGAGATTTGGCTGGATGATGCCGCGGATCGAGACGCGTTGCTCGAAGCCTGCAAATCGCGTGATTGGCCGAACATGGATGCCCGCGAAGCGAATCCCGCGGTGGGATCGACGAGGAACAACGGGCCGTATCTGATCGAGCCACAGGCCACGTTGTTCGCCGATTGACGGCGTCTACTCCAGCACCCGCAACGTGCTTGGCACGTCCATTCGGCGGAGTTTGCGGACGCTCAAGACCGGCGCCAAAGCGATAACGGCGATGGCGATCGCCAAGAGCACGATGACTTGGGCCAAGTTGACGGCAAAAACTATCCCGAGTTCCGGGTAACCGTTAGGCACCAACGCGACGAATATCCAGACGAGCAAGGCGTAACCGAGTCCGAATCCGATCACAGAGGCGACAGCGCCGAGGACGAGGCCTTCGATGGCCAGGTTGAAGAGCACCCTGGGTACAGAGACCCCGAACGCAAACATGGTGGCGTGGTCGCGAGCGCGTTCTTCGATGCTAATGTTGGCCGTGTTGAACGCGATTAGCAGCGTCAACCCAAGGATGACGACTTCGATAACGAGAAAGATCGCTGAAAACTGTTCGAAGAGGTCGCGGATCGCCTTGAAGCCTTCAGAGAAACCCCGGACGGTTGCGATACCGGGAGTCTCGAAGAGTACGCGCTTGACATCGTGCAACGACATCCCGTCTTGGGGAATCGCGGTGATCCCGTTGGTGATTTGAGCGAGACCGAGAGTCTCGGCTTGTCTAGAGTCGACGTATGCGACCGACCGGATCGGGTATCCATGGATGGCTATGACTTCAACGCTCGTTGATCCGATCGTGTAGTTTCCTTGATCTGTTGATTTCGGGTGAGCCAGTGCGACATTGTCGCCAACCCCGACACCGAGGTCGGATGCGGCTTTTCGCGCCAGCACAATGCCCGGCCTATCGATGACGAGACTGCCGTCACGCGCTGTGGGCGTCCATAGCTCGCTCCTAAAATCGAGTATCTGGATCGACAGCTGTAACGAGTTTTCATCTGCGATGTGGCGCACAGCGTCCGCGGCGCTGGCCAATTCTGCAAAGTCGCCACCTACTCGGATCCGATCAGCATCGGGACGCACATTCGCTCCTACGGTGAGGACGGCCTCGGCTGATTTGAGTACCGGGTTGGCGAGAATGTCGGCGACTACGTCGGAGCGGGTCGGGTGAAAACCGTCGAGATTGACGATCAGGCGGTCTGGGTGGTCGCCGATCAACTCGTCATTGCCTTCTGACAGCGTGGTAATGAACGAATCCCGCATCCCAATTACGGCGAAAATCAACGCCAACACGGTGCTGAGGGCAATCAATGTGAGAACGGTGCGGCGAGGCGCACGGAGCAGATTGCGGAACGGCATGCGCATCACGCTGTTGCCGGGGAGCGGTAGACGACCGACTAGAGGTGCCAGACCTCCACCTCGGGAAGCTAAATGCCCAGTTTTGATCGCTTCGACGGGCTGGACACGGACTGCACGGTATACAGGCCACAACACTGCCACGATAGGAACCAACAACCCGATAAAGGCAGTGACTAGGAAGACTTCGAATTGGAACGGAGCGGAAAATACGGGAACGACCAAAAAATCCTCGATGACCGTTGCCATCATGCGTGAGATCAACCATCCGATCATCAAACCGAATAAGACGCCCAAAACTGCGATCTGCAGTCCCATCAGAACGGGTCGAACGGCGATTGAAGCGGGTTTCACGCCCATCGCCATCAATGTCCCAATTTCGCGGCGTTGCGTCTCGACGATGCGTGCGGCGAAATTCAGCGCCGCAAATGCTGCTCCCCCGAACAATATGATCGAGAGCACGTTGTAAACAGCCGCATCTCCTTCGACGTCGGCTGTTAAGGCCACGTACGCGGCATCGTCGGCCCTGGTGGATGTGACGACATTGATTCCGGGATGGCTTTTTTCGATTTCGGCCAACAAAGCAGATTCGACCTCGTCCAATTCGGCTCCTGGCTTGAGCGTCGCGACGAGATCGTTCACCATGCCCGGCGAATTCGACAGTATTTGGGCAGTCTCGAGCGACGTGAAGAGGACTGCCAGATTGGCTTGGGCCAAGACGTCGCCGTCTTCGACCACCAAGAAGTACTCCGGAGATGTTGCTTGGCCGACGAATTGGAGGTCTGTCCCGCCACCTAACCGGAGTTCGCCTTCAATCGGGATGTCGTAGAAGACGCCGAAGTTTCGTTCGATCAGGACCACGGGTTCGCCGAACTCTGATGGTTCGATGCCGCGACCAACAGCAGGTATCACCCCGTTGACGTGAGGTCCGTTGTCCGACATGTCAACGCCGATGACGCGACTCGGAACGAACACGGTACCTTCGGGAGTGTCAGTCTCGATCTGAGATTCGTAAATCAGACGTTCTTCGGCGACTTCGATGCCATTGATGCCAGACGCGATTGTTTCGATGGAGCCGCGAGGGAGTTGAGAGTCTCCTCCGAGCCGGGCACGCAACTCGTACATGTTCGTCAACTCGATGCTCGCCTCGTTGGATGCTGTGCGCCACTGGGTCGAGCTCTGTAGACCGGAAGCTAGTCCAGTGCCGATGGCGATCATGCAGGCGATTCCGGCGACTTGCAACCAACGGTTGCGCAAGTCTCGCATTGCCCAACGGAATTTGAGCGGCAGGAAGTTCATCAAACTACCATCGGAGCTCCGAGATTGGCGCTTTGCCACCTTGCGGAGGGCCGTCGCCCACGATTCGACCGCTACTCAGTTCGATGACACGATCAGCAACGCGAGCGATCTCGCGGTTGTGTGTGACGACCAAGACCGCGCTCTTTTCGGTGGCTTGCCCGATGAGGAGTTCCATGATTTGTGCACCCGTTCTGAAGTCGAGTTCGCCGGTAGGTTCGTCGGCTAACAGGATTGGGTTTTCCGTCGCTAATGCCCGGGCGATGGCGACGCGTTGCTGTTCGCCTCCCGACAACTCGTGCGGAAAGTGGTCTATGCGATCACCTAGTCCGACGGCTTCGAGGTGAGATCGAGCACCATCGCCGTTGGTTTTCCCAGCGACGTCGACACCGAACTGGACGTTTTCGAGCGCCGTCAATCCTGCGAACAGGTTGAAACTCTGGAAAACGAAACTCACGGTGTCGCGCCGGAGAGCGAACAGTTCGGAGCGAGAGGCGCTGGCGAAATCACGTCCGCCGATTTTGACGGTTCCGAACGTGGGTTGGTCGAGAGCCCCGATGATGTTGAGCAACGTAGTCTTGCCGCTTCCTGAGGCACCCAAGATGACTACGAATTCGCCTTCGTCGACGCGCATGTCGATGCCGTCAAGAGCGTGCACGGTCACAGGACCGACTTGATAGTGTTTGGAAACTCCGGCGAGGTCGATCACGAGTAGTTGCCTTTGCTGCTCAATGGTTCCAAGGGTGGCGATTTGGCTGGTCGTAAACAGTTTCAGGTTATTGCAGCGGACCGATTCATTGAGCGTGTTTCTCTTGCGGGATCCAGGCGACGAGGTCAGGACAGGGCCTTTTCGTGTCGTTACGCCAGCTTGAATAACGTGACTGACACGGTCACGTGATAGAGTTCAACTCGCAATCTATCGGGGGCGGTTCTGAGCAACTAGGAGGAATTGTGATGGCAATGATTACCGAGCCTAGGGTGGGAGGATTGGCTCTGATTATCGGTGCAGTTCTATATATCCTGGCGACGTTCATCACGCCTGGGTATCTGATTGGCAACGCAACCGCAAGCGATGTTTACGGGTTGGTTGACGCGTTAGCCGATCACGCACTTTTGGCGGCATTCACTGCGGTTTTAAGTTGTGTCGGTTTGGTGTTTCTGTTCTGGGGACTGACTGTGATGTGGCAAACGGCGCAGAACAAGTGCGCGTTAGACACGTTTGTCAAGTTTGGCCTCGTAGGCGTGATGATTGCCTTGGTTTTCCTGATGTTCGGTCAATTGGCCAATCTGGCGACCTCACATGCGGTGGACCATGGGGTGGGCTTTGGGGCCGGCCCAGACCAAACTGAAATCTTGAGAACATTCGGCGTGCAACTGCAGTTGACTGCGGGAGTCGCACGCTTGGTGGCTGCGTTTGTCGGGTTGACGGGATATGTCGTCCTAGGGTTTGCCCTCGCCCGTAAATTCCGGCCTGGCCTGTACCGGATCCTCGCGCTCATCGTGGGGATTGGAGCGGTCTTCTCGCTGATCGGGTTCGTACTGACCGAGCCATTCCATGAACTGGTCGAAACATTGGGACCGATCCTGACCTCTTTGTCGCTGTTTTACCTGATTTGGTGGATCGTGATCGGAGTTGGCGTGTATCAGGAACGCTTTGGTCTGAGGGTTGGTACGACGCCCGAGCATTAGGCTCGTCGATAGCGACGCGATTCATCAGTCACCGGAAAGCGCCCTGCCGTTAACTTCGGCGTTTCTAGTGATTCGTCCTGGTTTTGGGGTTTTGCGTTTTGGCTGTGTCGCTTCGTATGAGGTGCGACACGAACTCATTTTCGCGGAGATACGCGGGTCGTCGGCCCAGCGTCTCGGATAATCTGTAGCCAACTATCGTCAAACCACATTTCCGGAGTCGCAACAATGGGCAATGCACCCATCATCACCCGCATCGAGTTGGCGAGATACCGCATTCCCACGTACGACTTGGCAACCGATGTCGGATTCGCCATGGGACAGTTTTACCAGCCCGGCGCGCATGGTTTCCGGTCCCGCGTCGGCATCAAGATTCACACTGATCTTGGCGTGACTGGCGAGTACATGAGCGGCGCTCCGGCTGCCTATGAACAGATGTTGATGTTCGTCGACTACTTGATCGGGAAGAGCGCTTTGGAACGTGAGAGGTTCTACAACCAAGCGAAATCGATCCTCAGGAAAAACGACAGGATGGGTGTAGGGCCGATCGATGTCACCTTGTGGGACCTCGCAGGGATATTCCACAACGCGCCGGTCTATCAACTATTGGGCGGTCATCGGAAAAAGCTGCCTTGCTACGCCAGCACGTATCACGCCGATCGCGAGCCTGACGGCTTGAGTAGCCCAGAGGCTTACGCCGATTTCGCGGAGCAATGTCTGGAGATGGGATACCCGGGGTTCAAGATCCATTCGTGGGGCGAGGTCGACATTGATCGTGAGATCGCGACAGTGCGCGCAGTAGGGGAGAGGGTAGGCGGCAAGATGGCGCTGATGACGGATCCGTGTTGCGTTTACGACACGTTCGCAGACACGCTGGCAGTGGGAAGGGCCTGTGATGAGTACGATTATTTCTGGTACGAAGACCCTATGCGCGACGGCGGCGTTTCACTTTACGCGCACAAGCAGCTGAAGAAGATGATCAAGACGCCATTGCTTCAGGGCGAGCATCTCCACATGGTCGAAGCGCACACCGACATGGCCATCGCCGAGGCGACCGATTTCTGGCGAGCCGACGTCGACTACGATGGCGGGATCACGGGCGTGATGAAGATCGCCCACGCCGCCGAAGGATTCGGAATGGATCTCGAACTGCATATTTCGAGCCCTCCCCATCGTCACTGCATGGCCGCGATGCGGAACTCGAACTTCAACGAGATGGGTCTCGTTCACCCAAAGATCGTTCAGCCAGGACCACGTCTCTACAGGTGCGACTACGCTGACCAGATCGACTCGATCGACAGCGATGGGAATGTGTCAGTTCCTGAGGGGCCCGGATTGGGGGTCGAGTACGACTGGGATGGGTTGGAGCAGTATCGATTGGATACGGTCGTGATCAAATGATCTCGACATCATTCGGAGGGTTCGTCGTCTCCCGATCCCTGATCGTCTGATAGGCCGATTTCGCCCATTTCTTGCGCTACAGGTGGCCGATCCCATTCATCCGCCAAGTACTTGACGATGTCCTTGGCGAGTGACAACAATGGCGGTCCAAGTATGATGCCCCAGAAGCCAAAGAATTGGCTTGCTACGATGATCACGACGATCACAGCCGCAGGGTGAAGGTTCAGCGTGTGGGCTTGGACCCTCGGGACGAGCAGGACGTTCTCGACGATCTGTATCCCCAGGTAAAGCAACGCCACCCATACGATTTTCTCTGGCGCCGTGGCGAGGGCGACGAGAACACCCGCGGCACCACCTATCCAGGGGCCGACGATTGGGACCAGTTCCGATATTCCGGCCACTACTCCCAAAACCGCGGCGAATGGGATCCCTAGAGCCATCAACCCGATGGTCACGGCGACGCCCACGATCATCCCGAGGATCAACTGCCCCCGGATGTACCCGCCGATGGTCCGGTCCGCGATGCGGGAGATGTCCATCAGATACGTTCGGATACCGCTGGGGAATGGCGAGATCAGGTATGATCCGATCTTTGCGGAATCTTTTGCGAAATAAAAGACCAAGACCGGCATGGTGGCCAAACCGATGATTAAGCTGAAGCTGCCAGTAATGAATCCCACGGTGTCGGGCAAGACGTCGAAGGCCGATTCCGCCAACACGCTGCCCATGCTCGCTGCGTAGTCTTCGATCTGCAACCTCACCTGTTGAGGTACGCGGTCGGAATAGGTCCCAACCCATCCTTCTACGGTTTCCCGTGCTGAAGCGAAAAACGTCGGGAACTCTTCGATGAAGTTGTCCAATTGGTTGACAGTCGGCGGCACTGCAACCGCGAGAATTGCCGCTGTTGCGCCACCCGCCGCGACGAAAATCGCGGAGATCGCCAAAGCACGACTCAACTCCGGCCGCGAATCACGCCACGGCATCCAACTGATGAGCATTTTGGCCAACGGCAAAAGCACGTAGGCGATTAGAGCGCTCAACAAGATGGTGAACAACACCGAGCCGAAGATGTAAACCAGAGCCCCGATCGCCACCACGAACGCGGTGGCGGTCAACATGTGGAATCTCTTGCGTTTCAGGGCTTGGTTCACGGTTTCCTGCAAAGGGCGCTAATCTCGTGAGTGGATAAAGAAGTAGGGTGGCGGAGTGCGAAACGTATCCTATGCGGGGCGCGTTTGGGACTACGCGGCCGCCGGGATCGCCAACTCCCGTAACGGACGAGGAGGACTTTGCGCTTCGACGACGCGGCCCAACTCAATGTCGCTCAACTGATGGAATCTCCCGGCAGCGTCGAGGACCTTTGGCAAAAGGTCGATCTCTCCACAGCTAGGTGCAGTGTGCATCGGCTGCGATAGGACCCACCACAGCGATCGGTCGATATCATCCTGTGTTCGATGCGGGTCGTACCAAGTACGGCACTCTTTTTGACCATCGCCCCAACCGCCACGGGCAATCATCTTGATCGTCTGAATCCCGATGTTGCGCCTGTTGGCAACCGCCAAGAGTTCTTCAGTGACGCGGTTGTACCCAGGATCACGCGCCGCGGCCGGGTTCAATGGGAACATGATCGTGTCGAAATCGAAGCGGTTCAACGCCTCGAGGATTGTCGCCGGGACTTCCGGTCCGTGGCCGGTAATGCCAATCCATTTCGTCATGCCTTGTTCGCGCATCTCGACCAGCGTCTCTAGTGATCCGCCCGGCGCGGTTGCGAGATCAAGCTGATCCATGGTTCCGACTGAATGCAGTTGGAACAGGTCAAAATTCTCGACGTTCATACGCTTCAAGATGCTCTCGACATCTCGCCACGCGCCGTCGCGGTCCCTCACTGCGGTCTTGGCACCCAAAAAGATGCGGTCTCGGATTTCGGGCATCCAAGGCGCGACGCGTTCCATGGCGTGTCCGTAGGTCGGCGCGATATCGAAGTGGTTTACTCCATGGTCGAGGACGAGTTGGATTGCCTCGTCCGCTTCGTCTTGATCCACGTAACCGACGGCGTATGTGCCGAATGAGACTACAGTGCTCTGATGGCCGGTTCTTCCGAGGGTGCGGGTTTGCATTGTTGATCCAGTCGGGTATCAGCGTGGGACACAGTGAAATGGTCGCGTTTCAAATCGCGAACATGTGCGAGTGCTAGGTTACAACTTCTCGCCGACGGTCCTGGGGAGTTCTGGAGTTTGATCTCCAGTCCCATTTGACTTGGGTTCGTCGCTTCTGGATCTCGGACCGTTCAACATCGTCCCTATCCACGTGTATCGAACTCCGAAGTGATAAAGGACCAACAGAACGCCCGTGACCGCCACGATGATGGCCAACACCTCCAGATGGACGTTCACGTCAAGTTCGGTTGCTATTCGTTGAGCTGGATAGATCAATGTCAGGTGCCAGAGGTAGATCCAGTAAGAAGCATCTGAGAGGTATCTGATCCAAGGCCGATCCACCGAAGCGACGGCTTTGATGAGTCCCATCAACCCGAAACACATAGCCCAGGCAAATGCGACCTGCAAGAAAGACGAGGCGATGTGGGCGTACGAGGCGTCGCTGACGAATTCGTACTCGCGCCCGATCAAAAACGCGGCGATTGCAGGCAACAACGCCAACATCCAACGAGGAGTAATAGCCATATCCGTTTGAAAAATGAATGCCCCGAAGATAAAGAAGCAGAGGTAGTAGAGGAGGACCACGGGATTGACCAGCAAGTGGGAAGCTGTATCTGGCCCCCAAACCTCTTCGGTCATCAGCAACTGAGGCAACAACACCAAGGGGATCATCACCCACCAGACCCATCGATGCGTGAATTTGACACCGAGGGCCGCGATCCCGACGAAGAGTCCGACCAACAACAGAAGCATCCACAAAAACCAGAGGTGCTGCAGACCGAAAACCCAACCAATCGCGAACGACCAGATCACCGACACGACGGTCAACTCGTCTTCGCCGAACGCGATGAACCACAAGATGTTGAGCGGGATGATCGTGAACATGCCGATCAGCAACGGCAGTCCCACACGCTTCAATCGATGCTTGACCAGCTCTCGTCGGCCTCGCCTCTGCCACAGCAAAGCGGTGAAGAACCCGCTCAACAGAAAGAAGATCGGCATCCTGAAGCCGTGGATGAAGTGCACGATGTCGTCATATGGAAGGTCAGGGGAGATCTCCTTGCCCACAACCGGCCATTCGGCCCAAACCAGGTACATCGCCGCGTGCAACACTACCCCTAGCAGCATCGCGGATGCGCGGAGTGCGTCTAGGTCGTGGAATCTCTGCATGGTAGGTGGTTGAACATCGTTGGATCATTCGATGATACGGACGGGGATCAGTCATTCGACATTTCGCCGCGCTTAGAATCCGTTTAGGACGTGATCTCTTTGCGACTAACAATCGT
The DNA here is from genome assembly GCA_022824185.1 of Dehalococcoidia bacterium. Lineage (GTDB taxonomy): Bacteria > Chloroflexota > Dehalococcoidia > Lucifugimonadales > Lucifugimonadaceae > Bin127. The sequence goes on along the minus strand of JAJEAU010000010.1, from coordinate 143,805 downwards.
TTTGGCGACCATATTGATGGTTTTGGTCGTGTCAGGTTGCGAGAAGTTCGAAGGTTACCGTTGCCCGGATGGTACCGAGTTATGGGTGCGGTACGAACTCTTCATGGGACGAAGCGCACCAGACGGCGAAGTTGTCGACGATTCAGAATGGGCCGCGTTTTTGGACGACACTGTGACGCCAAGATTCCCCGATGGGTTGACAGTTCTAAATGGCCAGGGTCAATGGCGCGGTGAAAGCGGCGATGTCCAACGGGAAGATTCCAAGGTGTTGATCATCTTGGCGCCTAAAGGCGACGAAGCGAACTCCTTGATCGACGAAATCTCAGAGGAGTACAAGTCGCAGTTCGAACAGGAATCTGTCCTCAAGGTAGTGAGTAGAGCCTGCGTCGGCTTCTAGTTGCGTGATCGACGGTGCCAGCGGGGCGCCGACGGTATCAAGTGCTGCCCTCGACCTGAACCGTCACGATATCCACGCCATGGAACTTCTGGTGGCGCACGGCAGACGCGTAGTATCCCAAGAGGCGGAGCGATAGATCGTTGAAGGACGGTACCGCCGCTTCGTCAGTCAAAAATGCCATTTGATCTTCGATGTTTTCTTGACGCGTTGTGGCGACGAAATCCATTTCGACCATCCCGTCCTGCGGCCGCGCTACGATCACCAAGCGAGGATTATCCGACCCTTCAACACCTTCGCCCTGTGTCATCAGGACGGCAAGCGTCTCCTCACCGACGGATCGTAGCCGCAATGAGGAAGCATCGTCCCATTTCATCCTCGACGCCAGTTGGGTTAGGAACTCGTCGATCGCAGGTAAAGAGTCGATGTGAAGCGTTACGTCGAGGCGCGAACTGCGCGTGCGCATCGTTTCGAGTAGAAAAGTCATCACGATCGCGACCACGGCTCCCACCGTCACTCCGCTGCCGAGCAAGCCGCCCAACTCTTCGCCGAAAAGGTCCCTGGTGAGAGGATGGCCGTTTAAGCCCAATCCCAACGCGCAGGAGACCGCAACCACCACGGCGCGTCGTGGATCGAGACCATCGCGGAAGATCGTCTGGCAGCCGCTGACGAATAGAACGCCCATGGCGAGCATCAAGTAACCTCCCAAAACAGGGCCCGGTATCGCCAAAAATAGGGCGGTGACCTTGGAGAAGACGGCCAAAGTCACGAGGACGATCGCCACAGCAACACCGACGCGGCGAGCCGCGACGCCGGTCAAGTTGAACAGCGAGAGACTGTACGAGGACATGGACATCGGCGGTAACGTGCCGGCGATCCCTGACAGCAACATGCCGATGCCGTTGACGCTGACCATGCCTTGGATTTGACGGAAATCGATAGCCCGCGGCACTCGTCGTGATCCTTGCTGTATCACCACGCCATCGCTAATCGTCTTGATTCCGAGTACCAACGTGAGGATCGCGCAAGACGGCAATAGCACCCAGAACTCGCGTCCCGGGGTGAGATCGAAGGTCAGCGGCGGCACCTGAGGAACGCCGAACCAACCAGCGTCGGCGATACGGCCAAGATCGAGCACACCGAACGCGGCGGCGACGGCACTACCGACAAAGATGCTGAACAGAGGCGCCACCAGACGCCATCGTCCGCTGGCGCGCAAAGTTACAACGACCGAGGCCAGCAATGTGATTCCCGCAATCGTCGGTCCGGCGGCAACTGGTGCATCGGTTGGCAGATCCGTGACGGTGTCGAACGCGATGGGCAGCACGCTTACCGCTACCAACATCGTCACCGTACCCGAGACCGTCGGCGTTATGATCCGTCGCAGAGTTGGGAGCCACCAAGCGAGCGCGATCTGTACCAAGCTGCACACGACCATCAGGCTCGCGAAGGTCTCCAAGCCGGCCCGGGTGACGGTCGCGACCATGATCGCGATGAATATCGCAGCTGGCCAAGAGAGAACAGTGTGGCCCGCGCCGAACCGCCACAACTGGGTGGCCTGCAACGCCGTGACGCCTGCGCAGATCAACATCGCGGCGAACACGCCCCACGTCAGATAGGTTTCGTTGAGACCGGATGCCCGGATCGCGATCGCAGGGTTCAGCACGATCGATGCCAACACCAATACGGCCCCTTGGAAACCGACCGTCAACGCGATCGATGGAGGGCAGGCCTCTTCGGGTTCAAATCGGACAGGTTGTTCGGCGTTCTGGGTGGTCATTGGTCAGACGGTGGAGCGTCGTGGTCACATCAGCCAAGGAACGAGGGCACGGCGGCTTTTTGGATAGTCCTCGAATGTACGACGGTACCATTGGTGCCGCCATAGGGCGCGAGGCACAAGGTTTGCGAGAGTCCAGATCGCGAATGCCAACCCTGGCAGCGACCACATCATCAACGCGAATCCGATCCATTCGATCATCTCGCCGACGAGGTTCGGCGATGACAAAAATCGGAATGCTCCGCCATGTGGGATGATGTAACGCTCGCTGGACGCCCTTCGCAGCAAAGCTAGGCGATAGTCTGATGAAATGTTAAGTCCGGCGCCGATCAGGAACAGGGCGGCACCTAAGAAAAACCGCGGGTCGGAGAACCAGTGTGCCGGGTAGTCGGCGATCTCAACGAGAAACCATCCGATGAGCAACCCGTTAGCGACGTTGAAACCAAAACCCGAAAGGGAAGTAACGACAGTTATCGGGGCGCTGCGGCGTTGGACGATCCACGGCCATACTAGGGTTCGGTGCCCGTAGTGCGCGATCCACGCCAGAACCAAGACGTCACCTACGGCATGTCGGTTGCCCAGGGAAATGTACACCAAAGGCAGGACCGCAAGAGCGGGCAACTCCATAATGAACCAACCCCAAGCAGATGGGATACGTGGTCCGATAGGTTTGCCGCCGAAACGTCCGATGAAATCGAAACCGCGGGTGCTGACGATGAATACTGGGACGGCCAATGCCGCCCAAATCAGCACGATTAGATCGAATGTGGAGTTGATCACGCTTCTGTGAGCATTTCGTTGTGTTTGAACCACTCGAGCGTATCGAAAACCGTTTCTCGGATCGGTCGCGGTCGATAACCTAGATCGATCATCGGCGGGTGTTGGTCGACGGACACTGGACAGTCTCGGACCAAGTCAAGCGACTCGCGGGTATAGACAGGTGACACGTTCCTCAACATGGCGTACATCCGGACGAACGGGAGCCCTGCCAGCGCAACGGCGTAAGGCACAGCCTTGAGGTTCAGATCGCGGCCTAGAAACTCCGAGCAATGTTGTGCGAGTTGCGACAGAGTCGCGTACTCCCCGACGGTCAGATAAACGTCGCCGTTGCTGTCATGGTCCACCGCAGCGGCGACGGCATCGGCGACATCGCGGACGTCAGTCCACCAGTATCCTTCCCGGATCAGCATCGGCACTTCCTTGTTGGCGATGTCGATAAGCATCCTGCCCACGATGGATGGTCGATCATCCTGCGGTCCGATAATTCCCGACGGACAAATGACCGACCCGCTCAAGATCCCATCTGACATCGCTCGAACGACGTCTTGATGGGCAGTAGCTTTCGCGACGCTGTACGCGAAACGTGAGGCGAGTGCCAGAGGAGTATCGGAGTTGAGGGCGATCCCTCGCAATGGTCCAAAAGAATGAATGCTGCTGATGTGGACGAGCTTTGGGACACCAGCATCAACGCAAGCTTGAATCGTGTTGCGGGGGCCGTTGATGTTCACTTGATCCGCTTGATCGCGGTGTTCGTCGGCGATGGGAACGATGCCGACGGTGTTGACGACCACGTCAACGTCCCGAAACGCTTCAGCCAACGAGACTTGGTCGAGAACGTCGGCTTCTCGGGTTTCTGCTTCCCCGATCAGATCGGCCGGTAACCCGCGAGACGAATCTCGACGAACCACGCCAATCGTCTCGTATCCCCGCTGGATCAAAACTCGGCAGATATGTCCGCCAAGAAAACCGCCGGAGCCGGTGACTGCGATTTTTCGGGCTTTCAATGAATGATTGGAACCGTCTTGCTAAGTAAGCGCAAGCATACACCCGTTGTCGGAACAGCGGATTTCCAATGGTGAGAAAGTGTGCTCGACTACCCAACGTTGCCCCATTTGCGTCTTCTGCGAGACGTCCCGTCTTGGACGAGTTCACGCGGGGACACCACGTCAACTTGCATGAAAGCGCTCGGGAATCACGTGCCCCGAATCCCGTAAAGTATCAAAAGGATACGAAAAGCATTAGAATCTAAACATCTTTTGCTGTGGAGAGGTGATTTGACGACTGACGAAATGTCAACTGGAAATCGCCCGGCGGCAATGGCGCTGAGTTTGCCCGAAGAGTTGCTGCTGGTACTTCTTAACGAAGAGAGCGGGTATTTTTATCAGGTACCCGGTTGGAATCTGAACTGCGCGGTCGTTGGCGCAGCGTTGGCCGAACTGTCGCTTAACGGTCGGATCGACACAGATCTGGAGTCGCTGATTCTCCTAGATGCGACCGAAACCGGCAACCCTCTGCTCGACCCGATCTTGCAGGAGATCTCGAATGAAGAGGAACAGCGCGATGCCCAGTACTGGGTCGAGCGACTCGCTCCTTGGTCCGAATCGATTATTGCTGATGTGTTGGAAGGGCTAGTCGAGCAGCAGATTCTCGATTACCACACTGGAGAGTTTTACACCTTCAGCCAGCACCATCGACAGGGCGAGACAATTCCTGTAGATGGCTACACGGTGGGCGAGTTCGTCAAGTCCCGACTCACCACGATCGTCTTCACGGACGTGATTCCAGACCCTCGCGACGCGATAATCGTCGGCCTCGTCAATGCCTGCGACGTGTTCCAAATGATGTTTCCGATCAACGAGGAGGTGGCTGGGAGGATCGAACTCGTCAGCAAGATGGACCTGATCGGTCAAGCGATCGCGGCGGCGGTGACCGATAGTATCGTCGCACCCTCGCTTCGCCGACCCTCATTCACCAAGCCGATACCAGCCGTCGCCGTGCGTGATCTGGTTTTCAACCGCGATCTGCGAGAGGGCAGGCTGCCAGCTGGGTTCGCTACTTTGGCCGAAAAGTACGGGCCGGTGTTTGAACTTCGCCTCCCGTTCCGTAAAAACTTGATCGTCCTCGCTGGGGAGGAGACTAATCGATGGGTCCAACGGAAGGGGCGGCTCTACTTGCGAGCGAAGGAGTACTTCGAGGGCGTTGACAAAGCGTATGGTGTGTCGCGTTCTATGCACTCGATCGACGGTGCAGATCATTTTCGTTTTCGCAAATCGTTGCAACCCGCCTATTCTCGTACGACGCTGACTAGGCGACTGGACGAGGTTTACGACCTGGCCCGCTCGCACATGGCGACATGGGACATTGGCGCGGAACTCCCGGCGCAGAAAATGCTACGTCCTTTTCTGAACGCGCAGGCGTCGCCGCTCTTTGCCAGCATCAACACCCAAGATGAGATCGCCGACGCGCTTCAATACAAGATGCGTGTGCTCAACGTAGGTCTCATCAAGCTCCTGCCGGGTTTCATGCTCAAAACTCCGTCCATGCGCCGGCGAGAAAAGGCTACTCAACGGGTCGTAGAGCGCATGCAAAACACCCATACAGCGGCACAGCGGATCGGATTGCCTCCCGATGTGGTGGACGCCTATCTTAGCCTTCACGGGTCCGATCCCCAGTTCCTGCCCGAATCGGACTTGACCCTGCCGCTGGGCGCAATCTTGATGACTGGCATGTACATGGGCGACCAACTCGGTTTCGCCCTTTACTGGTTGTTGAAGAACCCAGAGTTGTACGCGCTAGTCACGGCTGAAGCGGACGCCTTGTGGGCCGATGGCGATCCCAGCGAGGACGACTTCACGCTGGACCGAATCGACGTCACCCACCGTGTGCTCATGGAGTCTCTACGGATGTCGCCGATAGTGGCTATGTCGATGCGAAGCGTGATGAATACTTGCGTCGTGGAGGGTTACGAACTACCAGTCGGGTCGATGATCTTGGTTGCACAGACGGCTACGCACTACATGGAAGAGGCGTTCCCTGAACCAATGAAGTTCGACATCGACCGCTACACGTCCCCGCGAAACGAACACGCCGGTCCAGGCTACGCACCCTACGGGTTGGGCACGCACTCATGCCTTGGCTTCCATTGGGCCCAGATGCAACTCGCGATCAACATGCTCATGCTGGCACATTACTTCAAGATTGAGCTTGCCCGCCCCTACAAGCGCGTGCCGATGGATCCGCTACCCTCGCAGTCGCCCAGCAACAAACTGAAGTTCAGGCTCGCCGAGTTGCGGCACGAACTTCGAGCCTGAGTTCGCTAATCCCGCCCCTCGGGGCCAACATTGAATCCGCGTTTGAAGTGCCGCCGTCCCTCGTTGAGGCCCTAAATGAAAACGCTAGACGGTTTCCAAGGCATAAGTCTGGTGCGCGATCCTAGGCCGAGGCGGCGAATCTGAGTTGGAAACGGTTCGATCAAGTTCGTGACCGACCTGGAAGTTCCAAACTGGAATCTTTCGACTATTGGTGGGCCCGGTGGGATTCGAACCCACGACCTTCGGATTAAAAGTCCGCTGCTCTGCCGAACTGAGCTACAGGCCCTGCTTGCACTTCGATTCTATCCGTAGGGTTCCCCTTCGTCGGCGAGCAGGGTGGCAGAGGAGAGGGAGGAGGGCGCATCATCGCCGACTACGGTCATGCGGAATCGCAACCCTAGTGCTTTGATGACCTTCAAGACGGTGGCGAACTCCGGATTGCCGTCCGGCGAGAGCGATTTATATAGACTTTCGCGTCCGAGTCCGGTCTCGCGTGACATCCAAGTCATGCCCCGGGCGCGCGCGATGTCTCCGAGCGCAGCAGCGATAACGCCGTGGTCTCCATCTTCCAATGCGGCTTCGAGGTATGCCGCGACGTCTTCATCGTCTTCAAGGTGATCAGCGGCGTCCCATCGGGTTGTCTCTATCTTGTTCATCTTTTCAATACCTCAAACGGCTTGGGCAAGTTCGCGGGCGAGTCTGATGTCACGTCGTTGCGACCCTTTGTCGCCTCCGGCGAGCAGGATCACCAATTCGCTTCCGCGTTCGCAGAAATACACCCTGTATCCAGGCCCGTACTGCACTCGCAGTTCCGAGACGCCACCGCCTATCGACTTAGCGTCGCCCGGATTGCCAAGGGATAGCCTTCGGATGCGGACGTTAATCTTGGCTTTGGCTTGCCGGTCGCGCAACTTGCCGAACCAACGAGCATACGTTTCAGTCTGTCTAATTTCGATCATATCACGTTCGTATCCTGTAGGCTACATTTAATGGCGAATTTTCTCGATGTCGATTCGCGTCGAACCAAATGCCCCGTTTCTTAAAATTGATTCGCAGACGATTCCGATTCTGCCCTCAAGATGCCCGAACGAACATTCACAGCCGACGAAATCCGTGAACAATTCTTGAAGTTCTACGAGGAGAGGGAACATCTCCGTCTCCCATCAGCATCGCTCATCCCTGCAGGCGATCCCACGCTGCTTCTCACAACCGCCGGCATGGTGCCATTCAAGGCGTATTTTTCAGGCGAACTGACGCCTCCATCGCCACGCATCACGACGGCCCAGAAGAGCTTCCGCACAACCGACATCGAAGAGGTCGGAGACGTCTCCCACTTGACGCTTTTCGAGATGCTGGGCAACTTCTCCTTCGGCGACTATTTCAAGACCGAATCGTGCAGATGGGCCCTGGAACTCTGCGTTGGCGTCTACGGCATGGAGTTCGAGCGGATATACCCGACGATCTACACCAACGACGACGAAGCCTACGAGATTTGGCGTGACCTCGGCGTCCCCGCTGATCGCATCTCGCGGTTAGGCGACGAAGACAACTGGTGGGGGCCTGCAGGAGACGAAGGCGCATGTGGGCCGTGCAGCGAGCTCAACTACTACCTCGGCGATCTGGCCGACCTGCCTCACGTTGATTCCCCCGTCCGAGGAACGACATGGGGGCCTGGCATCAGCGAAGACTTCCTAGAGTTCTACAACCTCGTCTTCACCCAGTACTACCGCGATCGAAACGGCAACGACGAACTCCTGCCCAAAAAGAACATTGACACCGGCCTTGGCTTCGAAAGGACTTGCCAGATCCTTCAGGGCAAGAGCAACGTCTACGAAACCGACGTCTTCACTCCTCTGATCGAACTCGTCGCCAATCGCGCGGGCTTCAGTTACGGCGAAAACGAAGAGGCAGACCGAGCGATTCGCGTGGTCGCCGAACACGGGCGCTCCGCATCGTTCCTCATCTCAGACGGCGTCGTCCCCGGAAACACAGGTAGGGGATACGTCTTGAGGCGGGTTATTCGTAGAGGAATGCTATTCGGTCGGGAACTCGGACTCTCTGGCCCAATACTCCCGCAGATCGCAGAAGCGACCTCATCGCAGATGTCGCACATCTACCCTGAACTGGGCAACAACCTCTCTTTCACTCAACACGTCCTCCAACGCGAAGAAGAGTCGTTCGAAACCACCTTGGATCAAGGCTCTCGGATGCTCGACGAGGTGATCGCAGAGGCAAACGCCGCTGGCGAAGACACGGTGGCAAGCGCGTCAGTCGTTAGGCTCTATGACACGTTCGGGTTCCCCATCGAGATGACGGCAGAAATCGCATCCGAGAAGGGCATCAACATCGATGAGGATGCCGTCGAAGCCGAGTTGGAAAGTCTGCGTGAACGATCGCGGTCCTCCGCGAGCATGTTCTCGTCCGATGCCGACACTGAATCGCTCTATCGGTCCTTCGGCATCGAGGAAGTCCCGTTCCTCGGGTATCGAACTCTGACCGCCGACGCCGAAGTCCTCGGCATCGTCAAAGGCGACGAACTTGCCGAAGGCGCATCCGAAGGTGACAATGTCGAAATCCTTCTCGCCGAGACTCCGTTCTATGCGGCGCGGGGAGGTCAGATCGGCGACACCGGGTGGATGCGAAACGGCGAAAACACCGTCAGGGTCGACGACTGCCAAGCACCCTACGGCCACCTCAACATCCATTCCAGCGAAATCGAAAAAGGTTCAATCTCAATCGGCGATATCTTGACCGCTGAAGTCGACGGCGACCGTAGAGAAAAGATCAAGCGCAATCACACTGCCACGCACCTGGTTCACGCGGCATTACGGGAGATCCTCGGTTCTCACGTCCGTCAATCGGGGTCCCTCGTCGCACCCGACTACCTTCGCTTCGACTTCACCCACATGGACGCATTGACCCAAGAGGAAATCAGGCAAGTCCAAGACCGTGTCAACCGAGCCATTCGCGAGAACATCCCGGTCGAGGTGCATTGGACAACCTACGGGAAGGCGGTCGAAGAGGGCGCCTTGGCATTCTTCGGCGACACCTACGAGCACGACGTTCGCACCATCAAGATCGACGCGCCTTGGAGCTACGAGCTCTGCGGCGGAACCCACATGGATGCCACCGGCGGTATCGGGCTGTTCGTCATCGTCTCTCAATCCGGAATCGGTTCTGGCATCCGCCGAATCGAAGCCCTCACAGGCATCGGTGCGGAGCGCGAAGTCCAGCGACGTTTCGGAATCGTCGACAGCGTCGCGGCCGCCCTTCGAGTAGACAACGAAAGAGTTTTGGATCGGACCCAATCGCTGCTCACCGAGTTGGAGGAATCGCGACGCCGCGCGGCTCATCTCGAAGAGCAATTGCTCCGACGATCAGTCGATGGTTCATCCGCCGCATCCGACTCACTCGATTTCCAACTCGATGTGGACGGTTACAGCTTCCCAGTTCAGGTTCGCAACATCCCAGCGTCGAACGTCGATTCGATGCGACGCACCGGCGACCACATGCGTGACCGGCTCAAGAGCGGCGTTGTGGTTCTCGGCAGTGTCATCGACGAACGCCCGGTGATCATCGTAATGGCGACGAAAGACATCGCGGGCAAACCCGTCCATGCCGGCAATATCGCCAAAGGCATCAGCGCCACCATCGGCGGCGGCGGCGGCGGAAGACCAGATTCAGCGCAAGCAGGCGCGCGCGACGCATCGCGAATCGATGAAGCACTTGGCAATGCCCAGTCTGTCGTAGAAAATCTAGTCAGCGCGACCTTGGAAACGGCGGGATAATCATGACGAGCATTGACCGCAAACGTCGCACCGGCAGGTGCATGGGTGTCGATTACGGATTGGCGAGAGTAGGCCTCGCGATCTCGGATCCGTCTCGGACCATCGCTTCGCCCTCGAAAACCGTCGCGACGGACAGTGCATTGCACCACATCAAATCGCTCGTGAGTGAACGCGGCATCACAGAGATCGTGGTCGGTGTCCCATTAAACATGGACGGCAGCATGTCGCAAATGGCCGAAGAGGCGATGTCGTTCGTTGTCCAACTCAGAGCAACAGTCAGCGTGCCGGTTGTGACACGCGACGAACGACTCAGCACTGTTGAAGCGGAAAGAGCCTTGAACGCGGTGGATAGTGCGGCTCGTCGACGCAACAGACCGAAAGGTCGGGTCGATTCCGCTGCCGCGGCTATCATCTTGCAGTCGTACCTCGACGGCGACTAACAGTCTTCGATCTCTACTGTTTCCGGTTTGATCTGAACAGAGCCAGGGCTGATCGACATCAGGTCATTGGGTGGTCAAACCACTCTTCTTGGCGAAGGACGTGCGATATAGCATTTACTTTGACGCAACCTACTCACCCATATCTGCCAACACTCTCGGCCAATACTCAATGACCACAAGCAACTTCGGCATCATCGGTTACCCGTTGGGCCACACATTGTCCCCGGTATTTCAAAACGCCGCTTTAGAAGTCCACGGCATCGATGAAAATTTCGAGGCTTGGCCAACCCATCCCGATGACCTAGAAGCCAAAGTCGATTCCTTCCGTGCCGAGGGTTTCCTGGCAAGTTGCGTCACATTGCCGCATAAGCAGGCGGTTATCCCCCTCATCGATGGACTCGCCGAGACCGCCGTCGCGGTAGGAGCCGTCAATTGGATCATCAACGACAACAGTCATTTGACGGGCCACAACACCGATTCGCCGGGCTTCCTTCGCGCGTTGACCGAGTTGGGCGAGTTCGATCCCGCTGGCAAATCATCTGTCGTGTTCGGAGCAGGCGGTGCCGCTCGCGCCATCGTTCATGCTCTGAAATCTGCAGGCGTCGCATCCATGACGATCGCCAACCGCACTCTTTCGCGAGCCGAAGAGTTGGCGTCAGATTTCTCTGACGACTCGATATCCATCGGCTCTTGCGAATTGACGTCAAATGATTTGATTGAAGTCATCGCAAAAGCCGATCTGATCGTAAATACGTCGTCTATGGGAATGGATGGCGGCTCGGCTCCTGACGCCACGCCTGTCACCGCCGACATGATCAGTTCTGACGTCGTCGCCTATGACGCCGTGTATGCGCCACCGATGACGCCCTTCCTCAAAGAAGTAGAGAAAGCCGGCGGCAAGACCCTCGGCGGATCGACCATGCTGCTGCTTCAAGGCGCCGTCGGATTCGAACTGGCGACTGGCAAGCCAGCCCCAGTCGACGAGATGTTCGCAGCAGTGAAACGGGCAACTTCCTGAGATGACGCACTTCAGATTTCTCACAGCAGGGGAGTCACACGGTCCCGGTCTCACCGTGATAGTGGAGGGCGTACCCGCCGGCCTCCCGATCGACGAAGACTACGTCGAAGAACAGATGGCGAGGCGACAACAGGGGTACGGATCAGGCGGCCGCATGAAGATCGAAAAGGATCGCGCCGTCATCCGAGGTGGAGTGCGCCACGGAATGGCCCTCGGTTCTCCGATCGCCATGTGGATCGAAAACAAAGACTTCGCCAACTGGATCGACGCAATGTCGGTAGCCGCGGTCGGCGACGATGTCGACAAAAAGACGCACACGCGCATCGTGCCCGGTCACGCCGATTTCCCTGGTGCCCTCAAATACCTACATCACGACGTACGCAACGTTCTAGAGCGAGCATCCGCTCGTGAAACAGCAGCTCGTGTCGCCGCATCCGCCGTCGCTAGGCGCATCCTCGAGCAGTTCGGCATCGAGATACGCGCCCATGTCATCAGTTGTGGTGCCGAAAGAGCACCCGCAATCGATCCTGAAGACATCGACTGGTCTGCCGTCGAAGCGTCTGAAGTCCGGGCTTGGGACGCGGATGCAGACGAACGCTTCAAAGCCGCCATCGACACCGCCAAAAAGGAACGCACCACAATCGGCGGCGTGATGGAGATCATCGCTTTTGGCGTGCCTGTCGGGCTTGGCAGCCACGTCATGTGGGATCGCAAACTCGATGGACGGCTTGCCCAAGCCATGATGAGCATCAATGCGGTCAAGGGCGTCGAGATCGGATACGGTTTCGACAACACCGCAAAATGGGGCCGCGATGTTCAAGACGTCATCGTCCCTGACCCGTCAGACAGGCGTCGCTTCAGACAGTTGACCAACCACGCAGGCGGTATCGACGGCGGGATGTCCAACGGCAATCCGGTCGTCGCCCATGTCGCGGTCAAACCGATCGCAACTATGACCCGCCCGTTGCCAAGCATCGATATCAACACCGGCGAGGTGATCGAAGCGGCATACAACCGCTCAGACATCTGCCAGATCTCCCGCGCTTGCCCCATCGGCGAGGCGATGATGGCACTCGTCCTAGCCGACGCGTTCTTGGAGAAATTCGGCGGCGACTCGATCGCCGAAACTCGCCGGAACTACGACGCCTACATAGCATCCCACCAAGAATTCGGCGTCGGAACGGCTGCGTAAGAGTGGACCCCTCGGGCAATATCTATCTCATCGGATTCTCCGGCACTGGCAAATCCCTCAGCGGAATCAGAGCCGCGGAACTGCTTCGACTCCCGTTCGTGGATATGGACGATCTGATTGAGTATCGAACCAAGAAATCGATCCCTGAGATATTCGAAGAGGACGGCGAGGATGAGTTCAGAAGGATCGAGACAAACATCCTCCGCGAACTGTCCGAAAAACCCAGCCGTGTCGTTTCTACCGGTGGGGGAGTGCCCGTCAGCGAAGAAAATCGTCAAATCATGAGCGCGAGCGGAATCATTCTCCTCCTCACCGCGACTCCCAAGACCATCCACCAAAGATTGACCTCGAGACAGAACAGCAACCGGACGTTGCGCCCGTTGCTCGGCGACGACGCACCCGAAAAACGAATTGCCGACCTTCTCGCCGCACGCACCGAAGCCTACTCTTGCGCTGATCGCTCCATAAACACTGACGGACTGACTCACCGAAAAGTAGCAACAGAAATCGGGGATGCATGGCGCGAACTGTCAGCCCATTCTCGACAAGCCAACGAGGCCGCAAATGCTTAGCTACCGATCGGCGATCAATCCACCCGCCGCAACCGTCAGAACATCCCAGGGAGACTATCGCGTCATAGTCTCACGCGGCGCGATCGAAGATATCGGTCCGGAGATGCGGGAAGCCGGAGTTTCCGGCAGGGCGTTCCTCATTGCTGACTACTCGATGTTCCCACTTCTGGTCAGGCGTGCCCACGAAGCGCTCGAACGTGGTGGTTACGAAACGCACGCGCTGATCCTCGAATTAGGAGAAGCGGCGAAAACCATCGAGACCGCCACAAGAATTCACGAATGGCTAGCCGAACAGCGCGCAGAACGAATCGACTGTCTGGTCTCGATGGGTGGCGGGGTAACGACAGACTTAGTCGGTTTCGTAGCTGGCACATGGCTACGAGGTGTGCCCGTTGTTCACATCCCAACATCGCTAGCCGCTATGGTCGACGCATCAATCGGGGGCAAAGCAGCGGTAAACCTCCCCATCGGCAAGAACCTAGTCGGCGCGTTCAAACAACCCCGACTAGTGGTCCACGACATCGATTTCCTAGACTCTCTACCGCGCAGAGAACTCGCCGCCGGATGGGCTGAAGCCATCAAACACGCACTGATACTAGACGACGACCTGTTGGATACCTTCGAATCCAATGCAGAAGACCTCGCCGCACTCTCAGGCGACTTGGTGGAGCCAGTCATTCGTCGCTCCGTAGAGATCAAGGCAGACATCGTCTCTGCCGACGAGTTCGAAACCGGCAACGAAAGGGTGTTGCTCAACTACGGACACACCATCGGACATGCCATCGAAGCAGTCACCGAGTACGGCACCTATCTACACGGAGAAGCGGTCAGCATCGGAATGATGGTTGCCGCTGGAATCTCGCAGCGGATGGGGTTGATCTCTGAAGAACTCGTTGACCGTCAACGCAACCTGTTGGAACGCTTCGAACTGCCGATTTCCCTGAGCGGCGTAGATGCCGACACATTGATCGAAGCTACGACCTCCGACAAAAAATCACGCGGCGGCAGAATCCGCTGGGTGTTGCTCCGTGGGGCAGGACGTTCCACTACAAGCAACGAGGTTTCGACCAAGGTCGTCCGAGCCGCCTTGGCCGACGTGATATCCCCTCTCCCAGAGGAAGAGGGTCAAGGTGAGGGCTCCTAACCGCCAGCGACCGCCGGGACGATACTCACCTCATCGCCGTCGTTGAGGGAAGTATCAATTCCGTCGATGTACCGGATGTCCTCGCCGTTGATGTAGATGTTCACGAAGTGGCGAAGCTCACCATTGTCGTCGCAAAGCCGTGCCTTTATCCCCGGGAACGACCCGTCGAGCGACTCAATCATCGCCGAGACATCGCCGCCGTCAGCACTTACGGTCGACTCCTGGTTCGTCAGCCGTCGCAACGGCGTCGGTATCTTGACTGAAACTGCCATTCTTGTGAACTCCCTCAATCACCGCCGCTACAAACGGCGTCCTACTTCAACATTCGATGCTGTTTGATGATTTTAGATGATGGGTTCAATCCCAATTTCTGCGGCCAACCCGTCGCCATGTAAGAGACCTGTAAAATCGTGTTCAAAGGTCCGACAAGTCAGTTGAAGCATGCCAGTCGAGGATCCCAGGTTGTTGAAATCACGACAAGACAAACGAGCCATCTGTGAACGTGGGCGTGAACTCTACGACCGTCGGATCAAGCACGAACTAACTGACGATCAACTGAACGAGTTCATCGCAATCGATGTCGAAACGGGTGAATTCTCGGTACACAGCGAGCACTTGGAGGAGTTTGAGAATCTTCAAAGACGGGTTGACGCAGAGAGTGTATTCGTGATGAGACATGGAGCCGGCGCCGTGGGATACATGGGAGCGCCTGAAGCCGATACTCAAACTGCCGAACTCGGTGACGACCAGCACTTGATGGTTGACAAACGCGGCCGCGATTTCTTTCGAAGGCACATCAGACACAGGCTGAGCAAAGAGCAAGCAAATATGATCATCGCATTTGATATCGACTCTGGCGAATTTGAAGCGGATGAATCAATGATTGAAGCCGGAAATCGATTGCAATCACGTCTGCCTTCATCCAACACGTTTTTCATGCGACATAAGTAGACTGATGTCGACAATTCGCTTTCTACTCTTTCAAGTCAGGATCGTTACTCACACATGATTACAGGCCGGGTAGTTCGGCTAGGTGCGTCTATTCGTGCAGCTGTTGAGTTGACGATCTTCGGCGACAACGGCACATTGATCCGGCCTTTCGCAACCATCGACACAGGATTCACCGACGAACTGACTCTGCCCCAGGATGTGATAAGTGCATTGGGATTGAGAAATATCGGGTTGGTCGAGGTTGAACTGGGTGGAGGGGAAATTCGAGTATTCAATACTTATGAAGCCACAATCGCGTGGCAAGGCCAATATCGTGCTGTGAGAGTTTACGAATCCAACGGCCTGCCCCTCATCGGCATGGGACTGTTGACCGGCAACGACCTGCACATCCGAGCCATCTACGGCGGCGATGTCCGCATCGCCCCGGTCAGATGATCGGGTCGGTTACTCTCCTCGCTTACTTGGATAGCTACTGCTGAAAATTACTGAACATAAGTATGATCACGATATAGAGTAGCACGCTAATGCTACAATAGACGCAAGGCTGAACTATGACCATCGCTTGCGTCAAAATATCGCATCTGCCACTTCAGTGTGAACTGGTGAGAGCACCAGATCTGAGCTCCAGGCTCGTGATCATCTACCACGGCGAGGAGTCGCGCCCGACAGTGCTGGATGCCTCATCGGATACCCGCCTCCGACGCGGCATGTCCCTGCTCAGGGCGATGTCTCAGCACCCCGAAGCATCTGTCATCCGCGCCGACGAAGCCTTCTACGACGCACGGTGGCACGATGTCATCGAAAGTTTGCTGAACGTAAGCGACCGCGTCGAAGATGCTGCCAGAGGCAACGCATTCATCGCCATCGACGGACTCTCCGAGCTTTACGGCGGCCAGGACCAAACCATCGCTCTCATCTCCGAAGCGACAACCAAGCACGGCTTCGAAGCTCGGATAGGAGTTGCTCCCGGACGTTTCCCCGCATACTGCGCCGCAATCAGAGCCCGACCGCACAAACCGGTCAAACTCCCCAGCAATCGAGCGGCGGTAAGAGACTTCTTGGCCCCAATGCCGGTCGACATCCTGCCACTGGAAAACCGTGCCATCGACCTTATGCACGACTTTGCACTCGACACCATGGGCGACTTGGCAAACCAATCCGTATCGGCGTTGCAGGCGCAGCTCGGACCAGACGGACGCCGCGCATGGGAGCTTGTGAACGGCATCGATCGCTCAACGCTCAACACCATCGAACGCACGAAGACAATCATCGACACTCTCCAATTCCCATGGCCCGTGGCAAGCATGGATGCCTTGTCCTTTGGCGTCCGGGCTTTGCTGGACCGCGCATTCGCCTCCGTGCAACGTATCAGCAAAGCCGCCGGACGGATGGACCTGACGTGTGAGATGTCCGACGCTGAGCACTGGGACTATACGCACGTCTTCAAAGAACCGACCGACTCCGCCACTCTCGCTCACAGTGTTGTTATGACACATGTCGAGACGATAGTGCAGAGCGATGCCTCACCTATACGGAGCCCTGTAGAAACAATAAGCGTCGAATTATCACGCCTAGGACAAGCACGAGCCGAACAATCCGGCCTATGGAACGATCACGAAAAGGGCGATCTAGACACCGCATTGCGACAACTCAACGCAAAGTTGACCGCATCGCCCATAAAAACCGTAGTGGATGTGGAACCATGGTCTCGAATCCCAGAAAGACGCCAAGCATTGGCGGAAGTTACCAGCCGCTGAACATGCCGATAGCGGTAAACGTCACAAGCACATCAGATGGCCAACCCATAAGCGTCGCCGAGAACCGCAACGGACGATCCGTGCCGTCGAAAGTCGAGAACGTCATCGATCTATGGGAGCTGGACGACGAATGGTGGCGCACAGAATCGATCCGGCGCCGATACTACCGACTGCTCATGGAATCCGGACGGGTCATGACCGTCTTCAAAGACCTCTCCACAGACGAGTGGTTCTGCCAAGAATACTGATCCATGTCGCGATACGTCGAACTACGAGCCATGAGCTGGTACTCGTTCATGGAGGGAGCATCGTCCACCGATGAGATGCTCGGACGCGCTCATGAACTCGGTTACGACGCAATAGCTCTCGTCGACCGCAACAACATCACCGGCGCACTCGATTTCTCTGAAGCCGCAGACGAACTCGGCATCAAGCCCATCACCGGCGTCACTCTCGCCCTAGGCAACGAAGGCGAGGACACAACCTTGCCCATCACTCTCATAGCTGAGAACCGCGAAGGCTATGCCAACATGTGCAACCTCATCTCTTTCGCACACGTCGGATCAGGCCGCATCGATCCCGTGCTTTCATCCCGCTACATTCAGGACCGCACCAAAGGCCTCATCGCCCTGATCGGAGAACCCGGCAGCACCATCGCAGATCTCGCCAAAGACGGATCGATGTCAAGAGCCGACGAAATGATCGAACGCTTCATCGGATGGTTCGGAAAAGAAAACCTATTCATCGAACTGCAGCGCCACTTCATATACGGAGACCTTGAGCGAAACCGCGCTCTAGCCATACTCGCAAAACGCAACGGCATCGGACTAGTCGCCACCGGCGGCGTCTGCTATCACGAGCGCGCCCGCAGCCGCCTCCACGATGTCTTGATTGCAATCAGACACAACCTGACCCTCGAAACTTCCCACCGCCAACGCAAGGCCAACTCCCACTACGAACTGAAGTCCCCCGAACGTATGGAGCAGCTCTTCCGGGAGTGGCCCCAAGCCATCGAAAACTCCCGCCGTATCGCCGACCGTTGCGAATCCTTCAACGCCAAACAGATCAACTACCACTTCCCACGAGAGACTGTTCCTCCTGAGTTCGTCGATGACCAGGAATACCTCGAACACGTCTGCAACGAGGCCGCAAAACGACGCTACGGGCGCATCACCGAAAAGGTCCGTGATCGCCTAGACCGCGAGTTCAGCCTCATCAAACGGCACGGACTAGCAGGCTTCTTCCTCCTCTACAGACGCGTCATCTCGCTAGCGCAAGACGTGGCAATTGAACTCGGACACTCCTCAATCGAGGTTCCCATCGAAGAAAAACCACCTGGCCGCGGCCGCGGATCATCCGTCGCCATGCTGGTCGGAACCCTCATCGGACTTTCACATATCGACCCGCTCGAATACGACCTACCACTCGAACGCTTCATCTCCGACGATGAACTCGTAAACGCCCCAGACATCGACCTAGATTTCCCCCGTGATATCCGAGAAGCGTTGATCCTACGCGTCTTCGATGAATTCGGATGGGACCACGCAGCATTAACCGCGATGCTCCCGACCTACAAGCTCAAGGGCGTAGTCCGCGATGTCGGCAAAGTCCTAGGACTCCCGCCTCTCGAACTCGACATCCTAGCCAAACGAGCCGAATCCTACAACGCAGCCAGTCTTGC
Organism: Dehalococcoidia bacterium; assembly: GCA_022824185.1. GTDB lineage: Bacteria > Chloroflexota > Dehalococcoidia > Lucifugimonadales > Lucifugimonadaceae > Bin127. Next base: position 125,000 of record JAJEAU010000010.1, on the reverse strand, counting down.
TGCCGAGATGGAACGCATCGAAGAGCTGAAAGACAAAATCGGCCTCCCCGGATGGCGAGATCTCATCGAGATCGGCTCCCAACTCCAAGGCTTCCCCAAAGGCTTGGCCCAACACCCCGGCGGCATGATCATCAGTTCCACGCCGCTCATCGACATCACTCCCGTCCAACCCAGCGCCATCGACGGCCGTTACATCTGCCAGTGGGACAAACACGGCGCAGACAGCGCCGGATTCCTGAAGATCGATTTCCTAGCCCTTGGCGCTCTCTCTCAGATGCAGGAATGCCTCCAACTCATCGAGAAACGCACTGGATCACACATCGACTTGACCCGCATCAACTTCGAAGACGAAGCCGTATACGACGACCTAGGCCGCGGCGACACCGTAGGCGTCTTCCAAGTCGAGTCCGCCGCCCAGATGCAGACCATCACTCGCATGAAGCCGCGCAACCTCTACGACCTGGCACTAGAAGTAGCCGCAGTCCGCCCAGGTGTAGGCGCCAACGACGGCGTCTCCGAATTCATCCGAAGACGCAACGGCAACAGATGGAACTACGACCACCCGCTCGAAAAGCGAGCCTTGGAGAAATCCCTCGGCATCATCCTCTTCCAAGACCAAGTCGTCACACTCGGCATGGATATCGGAGGCATGACCGCATCCGAAGCCGACCAGATGCGCCGTGCATTTCAACGTCGCAACAACGAGGCCATGATCAAGCGCTACTGGGAGCGTTTCCGTGACGGTGCCGCCGATAGGGGAGTGCCTGAAAAGATCGCCGAGAAGATCTTCCTAAAGTTCAACCCCCACTACATGTTTCCAGAGGGCCACGCTCTAGCCTTCGGCGTCACCGCGTACCACATGGCGTGGCTCCGAAGACACTACCCCACCGAGTTCTACACCTCGATCTTCAACGCCCAACCCATGGGCTTCTGGCCGCTCGAAACCCTCAAGCAAGACGCCAAACGCATGGGCGTCACCATATTCAACCCGGACGTCAACCTCAGCGAGGACAAATGCATCCCAGAAGGGCAGGACGCATTCCGACTCGGCCTGACATGCGTCCGCGGCCTAAACGCACAATCCGCAAACACCATCATCGAAAACCGAAACTGGAACGGACCATACACATCGCTCTCAGACCTCGTCTCTCGATCCGGAGTCCAACGTGCCGCGCTCGAAAGCCTAGTCAAAGCCGGTGCATGCGACGAGTTGCCCGGCGTCGACGACCGACGGCAAGCACTCTGGGAGATCGGTCTCCGATATCAAGCCAGCGGCCCGCAAGGACGACTAAAGTTCGAAATCCTCCAAGACATGGCCCAACTCCGACCCGCACTCGAACGCGATCTCATGACCTATGAATACGAAACGTTGGGACTTTGGACAAACGGCCACGTCATGTCGACGATGCGAGAGATGCTCATCGAAAACGACATCATAGACAGCACCAAGCTCGATGACAAGTCCGACGAAGAACGCGTTCTCGTCGCCGGCAAAGTCCTACGCCGTCAACGTCCTCTCGGAAAGATGGTCTTCATGACCCTCGAAGACGAGTTCGGTATGATCCCCTTGGCGATCCCACCAGACACGTGGGTCAGATATCGCGACGTCCTTCGAATGCCCATCATCGTCGCAGAAGGTCAAATCTCACGAAAAAACGACACCATGAACATCACGGTTCGACAGGCATGGCCGCTAGTCCCTGCTTACACACCCCGAGCCAAAGTCCCAGACATCAGCCACAACTTCAGATAAACCCGAACCCTACGCTGCAACCCACAACGACACCGAGGTCGAAGCGTCGAAAAGCCAAGATGAGATCAGGCCGGGTCTTCCTGCGAAACCAGCTCCACCAAGAGCCAGATAAGACCTGCTACGAAGAAAGCGACAACAATCGCTATCAGCACTGGGATCATGATCCTGCCTTCACTCCTTGAAGATGCTCAAATACCGCGCGGAACCAAAGTCCACCTACGAATCTTACAACGAGCTCATCTACTAACAGGCAGCCAACGAAAATCAGCCGCGACTCACCCTGCAACCGCATCGGAAATTGTCATCGCCAAAGAGCAACTATTGCATAGCAAATATGTGTTAATGTAAACATCCACAAGGCTCAAAGACATGGCTCAAGTCAGACGATCAAAAGAGGAAATCTCCCAACACGCCAAGCATCTCTACGAAACTAGGATCAGGTATAAATTGACCGATGCGCAACTCGGACACTTCCTGTCGATCGACGTGGAGACAGGGGACTACGAGTTGGGAACATCAACTTTGGAAACAGCACTGAAGCTCCGAAAACGCAACCCAAACGCTAACGTGTTCACAATGAAACACGGTTCTTTTACAACCAGTTCAATAAGATACGCGTCTCCATCGCCCGAATCGCGGTCCTTATTCCTTTCCTAAACACCCGATGCCCAAGACCCAGACGTAAGCCATTGACTTCAGGCAAAAACAAACTCATAGTAACAATGTGTTAACATGACTATCCATAAGGCACAAGACATGGTTCAAACAAGCAAAAAACAAGAGGACACCTTCGAACTGGCAAAAAAGCTTTACGAAGGCGCGATCAAACACGAACTTACCGACGACCAACTCGGAATGTACCTCGCGATCGACGTCGACTCCGGCGACTACGAAGTCGGCACTACTAGGTTTGAAACAACCCAAAAACTCCGTGAACGTCGTCCGTCAGGCCGCTTTTTCGGCATGTTGCATGGTTCATACTCAGTCGGTTCAATCGGATTTGCACCCCTTACCCCCGAATCATGGTCACTGGACGAGTAAACGCCCGCGGCGAAACCCTCCAATCCTTCGTTGAGTTATCCGTGCAAGGATCGACAACCACGGTAGCTCGTGTACAGGCGATAGTTGATACCGGATTTACCGAATATCTCACGTTACCGTCCTACGCGATCGAAGCTCTCGGACTGACAAAGATCACGGACGAAACGATGACCTTGGCAAATGGAGATCCCATTGCCTTTGAGGTCTACTCAGCAGAGGTCGATTGGGATGGTCGAAATCGACGTGTTGAAGTCCATCAAAAAGACGGCGACCCCCTCATCGGAATGGCCATGCTACGAAACCACGATCTACAAATCCGCGTCATCCCAAACGGTCCCGTCGCCATAGACGCTATCGACTAAACCGATAGGGCAGTTGCCAACGAAACCTACGCCGCGACTGCTCCCATCAACATCTCGTCGAACGAAGCAACCGTCGCATCGATCGTGCTCACTCGGATCGAATCCTCCACCGCATCCATCGTCTTCAACCCAGAACCTGTTATCAACGCAACCGTCTCCTCGTCGCGCTTGATCGCACCGCTCTCCGCAAGCTGCTTCAAAGACGAAATCACGACACCGCCGGCGGTCTCAGCGAAAATGCCCTCAGTCTCGGCCAACAGCCGAATGCCGGCTGCGACATCTTCCTCAGGCACGATGCAACCCTGACCGCCACTCTCCGTCGTGATCTTCGCCGAGTAGTACCCGTCAGCCGGATTACCGATGGCTAACGACTTCGCAATCGTGTTCGGCACAACCGGACGCGGATGCATCTGGCCCTCTTGGACTGCGCTCGCAACCGGGGAACAACCCTCTGCCTGCGCAACATGCATCGAAGTCTCAGCGTCCTCGATCAAACCGAGTTCGGTGAACTCACGCAATCCCTTCCAAACCTTGGTCAGAAGCGATCCTGACGCCACCGGCACGACAATGTGCCGCGGTGCACGCCAACCAAGTTGCTCCGCCACCTCAAATCCGAGCGACTTGCTCCCCTCCGAGTAGTACGGGCGCATATTCACATTCACGAACGCCCATCGACGCTCGTCCGCAAGCTCGCTGCAAAGCCGGTTCACATCGTCGTAATTCCCCCGAACCAAGATCACCGACCCGAAGATCGCAGCCATGTTGATCTTCGCACGTTCCAGATCATGCGGCACAAACACCATCGTGTTCAACTTGGCTTTCCGACCATGCGCCGCGGTAGCGCCTGCCAAGTTCCCCGTCGACGGACATGCCAGCGTGTCGAAACCAAACTCCACCGTCTTCGTCGTCGCCACCGAAACTACTCGATCCTTGAACGAATGCGTCGGGTTCGCCGTGTCGTTCTTGATCCACAGGTTGTCGAGGCCTAGAACTTCTCCCAGATTGTCCGCCTTGAGTAGCGGTGTCATCCCTGCTCCGATATCGACCGCGTTTGCCGAATCGGCAGGGAGGAGGTCGCCGTATCGCCATAGCGTCGCCGGGCCACGTTCGATCGATTCCCGGCTCATCGAACGGCTAACCGCCTCGTAGTCGTACGTAACCTCGAGCGGCCCGAAGCAAAAGTCGCAGACGTAGAGCGGCTCAATCGGGTAGTCGGTGCTGCATTCCTTGCAGCGGAGACCATTGACGTGTGGCACGGGGTTCGTTCCTCGATTTGCGCTGGCGCCTAACTCTCCTGCGCATGGGAACCGTTGCGGTAAACCCGTGCCGGGAGTGACAGCAGCAGCTCTGTGATCCTAAGCTCGCTGATTCACCGACCGTCCTGAGCGCCACTTTGGGACCGGCAACCCAGAACAAGGTATCGACCTAATCTTATGCGGGATTGGGGGAGGATGTCAATTTTGGGGGTGGTTATGCCAGCCAGTAGCCAAACACGCGGGGTAATCAATCCCAATTCGCCGTTCGGACTTTACGTTCAACCACCCACTCCCCATCCCGTTCAACGAGTTCCAAACGTTCAGTTTCCGATTCGGGACAGAGACTAGCATCGAGGTGAAATCCGTCGAAACAAAATCTTTCGCCCTCAATTTCACGATTTGGGTACTTGACGATCATGCTGAACCAGTAGGGCAACATGCCCCTAGAACCTGCGATTGAGCTACTTTTAGTCAAATGTGGCCCAGCATCAATGCAATAGTCCTGTTCATCGTACGGTAGACACCCAGAATCTGACCACCAAACATCGTCTAACGGCATGACGCTGGTCTCAGTGTCGTAAACCCTCAACGCGTAGTCCACTGCGCCCCGGGCCGGTCGAAACGAAACGCCAAAATTCGATGAACTTGGATGTAGGTCACGAAAACCTGTTACCAACGCGCGTTGAGATCCGCCTTCGGTGGAATCATGCGTGTGTGTGATATGCGCGTACCATAATAGTGCCATCCCTCCAACGGCGATTATTGCAAGCACCAACGATACCTTGGGTGCAATCGTCGACATGCTCAACACTTTCGATGCATGTTTAAAGGCCGTGATTGCCCAACCTTGATTAGCCACCTAACCAACCCTCGGAAAAAACTCCGCATCCTCCCCCATAGTCGGATGATTCCGCTTCGGAACCAACAACGTCCTCCTCACCGACAACACCTTCTCGTTCCGCTGGTTATACCCGAAACAGTCCAGACGAATAACCCCTCGATCACCCTTCGAAGTCTCCCACTTATCCAGAATCACCGCCTCCGAATAGATCGTATCCCCATGGAACGTCGGACCTAGGTGCGTAACCTTCTCGTACTCAAGCGCCGCAATCGCCCGTCCCGACACGCTTGGCACACACTGACCAATCACGATCGCAAATACCAAAATCCCGTTCACCAGACACTGCCCATGCGCCGTGTGATTCTCGGCGTAGTTCGCATCGATGTGAATCGGGTTCTGATTCTGCGTCAACAGCGAAAACCAAGTGTCGTCGGCCTCCGAGATCGTCCGACCAGGCCAGTTCCGGTAGACAGCCCCGATCTCAAAATCCTCATAAAACCGCCCAAACCCATTGGTGCCGTTGTCACTCATTGCCAGTCTCCTTGTGCTGCATCTGCTCAGTTAGTCCTGAACCTCAAACATTCTGGTCGATGTCGACTCTAGCGAGAATATTCCGCGCGCGCGCCACCACCGGGGCATCGATCATCTCGCCATCCAGCGAAACGCTCCCGCGCCCTTCACTTTCCGCCTCCCGAGCAACCTCAACCACTCGTTTCGCACGCGCTATCTCGTCCGCTGTCGGCGAAAACACCTCGTTTATTGCCGTGATCTGTGCCGGGTGGATGGCGAACTTGCCTTGGTAACCCAACCTACGCGCAAGTGCAGCTTCGCGACGCAACCCATCTTCGTCCCGAAACTTCACGTACGGCGTATCCAATGCCTCGACATCAGCCGCACGCGCCGCCACGGCAACCGCTGATCGCGCATATAGAAGAGAAGCCTCTCCATATTCCTCGTCGACTCCACCTCCTACTTCGTCACGATCAACGGCCCTGTTGATACCCATATCTGCGCTGAAATCCTCGGCGCCAAACGCAACCCAGCACACCCGATCAGACGCAACACAGATCTCATAAGCGTTGACGATCGCCCGCGCCGTCTCCAACCAAGGCAAAATGCCTAGCGTCCCCTCTTCCAAACCGCATGACCTCTCCAACACCGAAATCATCCGATCCACTTCCCGGATATCCGACGCGTCATTGACCTTCCCGATGCTCACGCCCACGATGTCCGGACCAACCACCGATTTCAAATCATCCTCCGTCAAACCGGTCGGCAACGAATTGATCCGAGGCACCACCGGCCTTCGTATCGCATTTAAAGAGGCCAATGCCAGAGCCGTCGTCTCCCGCGCCTCCTGTTTGTTGGCCATCGGCACCGAATCTTCAAGATCGGGTATGTAAGCTGTAGGCGAGTAACGGCCGGCCTTTTCGAGCATGTCCGAACGGTTGCCCGGAATGAACAGCGGACACCGAAGATTTATGTGCGAGAATGATGTTGAACCCAACTGAAACTCCTGAGCCGTTAGTTTAGAACCGAATAATGGATAACCAATACAAAATCCACGTAGCTCTGCCGCGACGCCCCGCCATCCGATCGGCTATCGAAAACGCAATCCAAGCCGCAAGTGACCTCGGACTCGGCGACTACGACCTGACTGACGAGATTTCAAAGGCGGACGTGGTTGTCACCGACAACGAGACTCTAGACAACGAAATCGGTCGCGTACCCTCGTCAGTCCGTTTATTGCAACTCACTGGATGCGGTTCGGGCGCACCGAACGTCACCGATGAAAACCTGATCGTGGCAAACGCGTCCACTCTCTTAGCTGTAAACCCCGCAGATTGGGCAATCGATCAATGGCGCGAAATAGCGCGACGGTATCCCAGGCACCAAAGCGGCCGAACGATCGTCGCCGGAATCGTCGGCTTCGGAACTTTGGGCATCGAACTCGCCAGTCGGCTCAACGAACAAGGCGCGAAGATCTGGGTCAACGACATCCGCACGCCCCGACAGATGTCATTCCAAAATGTCGGAGCCAGCCGATCATCCCTCGACATGGTTTTGTCCCGGAGCGACGTCGTCTTCGTCTCTGTTCATCACGGTCCTACTTCCGACCCGTTGCTTTCGCATCGTGAACTCAGCCTCCTCAGCGTGGGCGCCACGATCATCAACCTGTCCGGCGAACAAGTCGTCGATCAAGACGCAATCGACGAACTCAACGAACAACAGGAAAGGCAGATCGACTACCGTCGAATGCCATCAGACCTTCGCCGATCTTCCGCTTCCCGACGACCCCAAACCACCTCCGCTTGGATCTTGAACAACCTCGGCCACTTCGCCCTAGGCCACCAACCCCGCTCCATCGTCGAGCAAGTCACCCACCCATCCGCCGGCGACCCCGCATTCTGGGCATCAAGAATGGCCCCGAAGCAGACGCCGGGTTAGCCGTTAGCGCGACCCATTCCGATGCCCGTTAACCGGCATCAACTCCGTTGGCTGCTTGACCTCTCCGGCCAATCGAATCCGCCTCTGCGCTACCCGAACCTCCTCGTCCTGATACTCCGACTTCGATATCTTCACCGCACAGGCCTTAAACTCCGGGGTCTCTGTGATGAAGTCGTAGGCATCTGACGTCACGTCATTCGTCCTCGTAATCTCGGGAAACGCGAACGACATGAAGACCAAACCCCGCGGCGACTTCTCCGTCAACCGCGCTGATACCGTCACCTTCCCTCGCCGCGACGACACATCGACCAAATCCCCATCCACAAGTCCCATCTCAGCCGCATCCATCGGGTTCAACTCCAACATCTCATGCGGCACCAGGTTCTCGAATCCGGTAGCTTTACCAGTCTGCGTTCCTGTGTGATACGTCGACCGTCTCCGACCCGTCGTCAACAACCACGGATACTCCTGATCCGGCTCCTCCGCAGGTGGAATGTGGTCCACCGGCGCAAAGAACCCCGGGAATCCCGTCGAAAACTCATCCCCGTGCAGATACACCGTCCCAGGGTCGTCCTCATCTCCACACGGCCACTGAATGCCACCTTCCCGATCCAATCGCTCGTATGACAAACCGCCATAGATCGGAGTCACGCTCCGCATCTCCTCGAACACATCCTTCGCCGTCTTCATCTCTTGGGGTTTGCCCATCCGAGCAAACATCTCAAGCAATATGTCCACATCCGGCCGAGCCTCGCCAGGCGGCGGGACGGCAGGGCGTACCCGCTGCACCCGACGCTCACTATTCGCAAACGTCCCATCTGATTCCGCGAACGCCGCCGCCGGCAACACGACATCCGCCAACTGCGCCGTCTCTGTCAGGAAGATGTCTTGCACAACCAAGAAATCTACCGACCTCAAAGCATGTTCGGCGTGATTGGCGTGGGGATCCGAAACAACCGTGTTCTCGCCCATCACATACACGGCCTTCACTCGACCCTTGATCATCTGCTCCATCGCCGTGATCTTCGTAATCCCTCGACGCCGAGGCAGCGGTTCACCCCACGCCTCTTCGAATATAGCGCGTATCCCCGGCCTCTCCACCTTCTGGTAACCGGGCAGGTCCGTAGGAATGCACCCCGCATCGCCCGCGCCTTGAACATTGTTCTGCCCGCGCAACGGGTTGACACCCGCGTTCGGCACGCCCAGTGTCCCGCACAACAGCCCCAAGTTCCCCAACGACTGCACATTGTGGGACCCGCACGAATGCTCGGTGATCCCCAACGTGTAACAAATGGCAGCGTGCGGGGCCGCCGCCGCAAACTCGCGAGCCGTATCTACAATCTCCTCCGGTGTGATCCCACAGATCTCTGCCGAATACTCTGGCGTGTACATCTGCACATGCCGCGCAAACGCCTCAAACCCCTCCGTCCTATGCTGGATGAACCACGAGTCCTGCAACTCCTCGTTTATTATCACGTTCGCCACGGCGTTGAAGAACGGAATGTCCGTCCCAACCTTGATCTGAACATGCCGCGTCGCCCAGTTCGTCAACTCGATCTTCCGAGGATCAACCACGACCAATTTCGCGCCATTCTTCACCGCACGCTTCATCCGCAACGAGATGACAGGATGCGCCTCGGTCGTGTTCGATCCCGCAACTAGCAGGAAGTCAGTCTCGGCCAACTCCTCAATCGAGTTCGACATCGCTCCTCTTCCTACCATGACCGCCAGACCGGCGACCGACGGAGCGTGTCAAGTACGAGAACAGTTATCTATATTGTTCGTCCCGAGCGCCACCCTTGCGAACTTCTGCATCAGATAGTTCGCCTCTGTCACAACCCGCGCCGAAGCCCAACACACTAGCGAATCCGGACCCTCAGTCTCGATAGCGTCCTTGAACTTGCCCGAAACCAAGCTCAACGCCTCGTCCCACGACGCCTTCCTGAACGTACCACCCGCCTGTTTGATCAGCGGATGCCGCAACCTGTCCTCGCTCCTCACAAATTCCCAAGACGCAAACTGACCCTTGACGCACAACGACCCTCGGCTCGGAGCTGTGAAATCCGGCTCCGCACCGATGATCTCCCCGTCATGCGTTAGCAACTCGATCCCGCAACCCACGCCACAGTACGGGCAAATCGTCTGCGTCCGATCTACGTCCGCAGCCGAAATGTCCTGACTCACAACCTTCCGATCGCTCAGGGCACCAGTCGGGCAGGTGTTGATGCACTGTCCACAGAAGGTGCACGGCGAATCCATCAACTCATTGCCAAAAAACGTGAAGATACTCGAATCCTGACCACGCCCATCCACCGTGATCGCCGACGCCTGCTCCCACTCGTTGCAGATGTTCGTGCACCGGTAACAGGCGATGCAATAGTCATAATCTCGCTGAATAAAGGGATTCTCATCATGCGCCGCCTTCTCCCTGACCTTCAACCGCGGGAAAGCGTCCCACCTCGCGTCATACTCCTCGACGGCATGGTCGAACTCTGTAGGTCCAACCTTGTTCGTATACGGATTGGTGTTCGGCGACGCCATCTCCGACAGCAACAACTCCAGAAGCGTCTTCCGGTAGTCCCTGATCTCCTCCGTATGCGTCCCCACCGACATCTCATCCTCCGCAAACGCCGTGCACGACGCAACCTGCTCGGTCCGACCATTTACCTCGACTTCAACCAAACACATCCGACACGTCCCCTGCGGACCAACCCGCTCGTCATAACAAAGAGTCGGCACCTCGAATCCCGCATCCTTCACCGCGTCCAACACCCTCGATCCGTCAGCGCATTGAACCGCCACACCGTTGACGCGCAGATCCAACCACTTGGTGCCACCTTGAACTTTACCGTTGACGGAAACAGAAGTCATGATTTCCCCGAATACGAGATTTACCACCATTTTAGTCAACAACTCCACGCAGGCAAACCACCGTAGGATGAATCCGTTCCATCAAACTGACAGGGCAGGGCGTACCTTCACAATCGCCGGTCCGCATCATCCCAATCCAACCTCCCTGCCGGAATCCCATCCGACCATGCGACCAAGCCAACGACCCCTTCCTCCACTCACTCATTCCACGCATCAAACACGCTTCAGTTCAACGTCGCCAAAATCGGCCCTCGACGCATCAACGACATAAGAAACCCTATCTTCGCCGTTTCTAGGCCCGATATTGGATCCTTCCCAGAGATCGCGAATACAACGCCTCCCGAAAATCCTGCCCCAACTTGCCGAACTTGCCGTCCAATCGGTTTTCGAACTAGTTCAATCCACGTCAAACAGAACCTCAGTCTCAAATCACTCCGATCTCAAAGCCAAATCTGCTAGAGTTTAAAACTCATTCAACACTACATCGAGAGCCTGAGCGAACAACTTCTAACTAGTTCAATCTAAATTCGCAAAATGATTGAAAACGTCATGAAAACCGTTGAAACGCGCTCGAAACTTAGTCTAAACTTATTCAAATACAGTCAGAAAACACCGTGGCTCAAACTGGGATCGCATCTCGAAACAGAGCACGCCGGGGCAATACGATGACCACTTACAACTACCTCCGAGCTACCAAGGCCGTAACCGCCGCCGAATCAACCTTGGGCGGCCCACTCAGGGAAGTTCTTAGACACAAACTCAACGAACCGGGCATCAACGTCAGCACGATCGCTCAGCAGGTAAACGTTCAGAAGGCAACCATCAACTACTGGATGGCTCGGCTCGGCATCAACTACGGCCGCGTCGCCCACTACTTCGATGAGGTCGTCCGGATCCTCTCGCAAGAAGAATCCGAACTCCTGGATGTCGTTCTCGAAAAAGGATTGACCGCCGACGACGTAGCTGAAACCGACCCCGAAGCCGCAAAATCCCTCCGTCGTTTTCAAGAACTAGGTATCCCAATCGACGAGTTGGCAGCCATGAACGCTACCCAAATCGTCGCCCTCCGTCGTCTCTCACGCATGGGCCTCACCGACGAGCAGATAGACCTCATCGACGCCGGCACACTCGAGACCATCGCAAAACTCACATCCGAAGGAATCTCGAGTAACGAAATCGCATCGCTGACCCGAGATGAAATCACCTTCATGAACAACGCTAGGGAACAGGGCATCGACCCCGGAGCGTTAACCGACGTCGGAAATGAATGGCTTAACCTGATCCGCGAGTCGAAACAGCGCGGCGTCAGCGCCGACGAACTCGGCCGATTGACGCAAGATGAACTCGCACTGATCGAAAAGATCCGAAATAAGAAACGGTCCAACCCCGATCAGACCACCGCAACGCTCGGAATGCTCGACTTCATCTAGACATGCACATCCCACGCGCTCCGCTATCGTAGAATTGTTTGAGTCTGTAGAGCAAGAAATACGGAGAGCATGGCATTGCGCATCGCCCGTAACTCGTTGAAACGCGTCCAATCCAAACGCAATCTCATCTCGGTTGCAAGCCTGACCGTCCTACTCTTGGCCTCCGTGCTACTCTCAGCCTGCACTGAGGTGTTCAACCCAACCGCAACGCCGGTGGCATTCGATCCTACTCCCGCCCCTCCCGGCACCCGCGAACTCGTCCTTGCCGGTTCCGCAATCGATATTGCGACACTCTCGCAACCACGGGAACTCCCCGAAGGCAGCGCTGCCGACGGTGAAGCGCTCCACACAACCCTCGGTTGCGCAGCATGCCACTCGACCGACGACGACACGATCGTCGGACCCGGTTGGAAAGGCCTCTACACCCGAGCCGGCGAGCGAACCGATCTCGACGCCGACGACTACCTCATTCAGTCCATCACCAAGCCTTCCTCCTACATCGCCGAAGGCTTCACCAACGTCATGCCAGCCTTCGACTACCTCTCAGACCAAGAGCTAGCCGACCTCCTGGCCTTCGTAAAAGCCAACAACTAGGGAATCCAACTCGCGGGGAAGGGCGCGCGCGTGGAGCGAAGCGTAATGCGCGGGGATGCTCGCCGAGGCGGGTACTCCCCATCAATTACCGCCCAACACGCAGACCAAATCCTCCACCCACTGCATACTTCCGATCTTTCCCAATCCTTCGCATCCTAGTTTCCCACCCGGCAAATCATCGCGGCCTGATATCCCGCTGAAAAACCACCGTCGATATTCACGACCGACACCCCCGCGGCGCACGAGTTCAACATAGTCAGCATCGCCGCGTAGCCGTCCAATCCTGTCCCGAACCCGTTGCTGGTCGGCACCGCAATCACCGGCGCGGCAACCAACCCGCCAACGACGCTTGGCAAAGCTCCATCCATACCCGCCACGACCACAACCACCTTCGCCGTCCGCAACACATCCTCGTGCGCCAGAAGACGGTGAATCCCCGCAACGCCGACATCGTTGACCCGTGTCACCTCACACAACATCAACCGAGCCGTCAACTCCGCCTCGTCTGCAACCGGCAAATCTGCGGTCCCCGCACAAACCAATGTCAATCCCCGGTGCTGCGCATCCAAGCCCCGGTCGTCGGCCCAAATCGCCCCACACGACGGCTCATATTGCGCTGACGGTATCAACTCACTGACCGCGTCCGCCGCTTTCTCAACAGAACGCGTAACCAACACAACCCCTGACGCATCATAGATCCGCTTGGCGATGCTCGCTATCTGCTCGACCGTCTTGCCCTCACCCATAACCACCTCCGGAAAACCGGTGCGGCGCTCCCGATCCAAGTCCACAGTAGCGAACCCCATATCCTCGATCACTCCGTCATTCACAACAGTCCCCCGTCTTTCCGGTGTAGGGCGGAATCAACGTTCCCGTCATCCACAGCACCCCCGTCATCCGCAGCACCCCCGTCATTCCGGCGCAGGCCGGAATCGTAAACGCCCTCAGATTGGGAAATTCCGCTCGTTTCTCCGACCATCTCGCTACATTCCGCTTTGAACTCACGCCCAACTTAAGCCAAACTCGCCTTCGCTATATCATTACACCGAAGAAATCGCGAGTTGCGAAGAGGCGTGTCGACCGTTCGCCGAATCGTGATTCTAGAATCTGCAACCCTGATCAGATTCGCCAATTGAAAACTAAACCCGAGAAAACTAAACACCCCAAGGTACGCCAAAGGTACGCCGCATGAAGATTACCTCCATTCAGGACAACCTAGCTCGTGGCCTACGCGTCGTCCGACGCGCCGTCCCATCAAGGGCAACCCTGCCGATCACCCAGAACATTCTCATAGAAACCGAAGACGCCAGGCTCAAACTCGCCGCAACCGACCTGGAACTCTCGATCACCACCTGGGTCAGCGCACAAATCGAACAGACCGGCGCAATCACCCTCCCCGCAAGGCCCCTTCTGGACACCATCAGCAGCTTCTCAATGGGCCGCGTCGAGATCGAAGTCACCGACGAACCCTACGGCGCAAAAATCACCACGACCACCGAGCGCGGAGGCAACCCGGTCACCATCGACACCGACCTGCGCGGCGCTCCCAAAGACGACTTCCCCCCATTCCCTGAGGTTTCTCCCAAACACCGCGTCCGCGTCGACTCGGGCATCCTCCGAAATGCCCTCGAACGAGTCGTATTCGCTGCCGCAACCGACGACGCACGGCCCGTCCTCACAGGCGTCAAGATGGAGGTCGAGGGCGACAAAGCCACCTTTGCCGCCGCCGACGGATTCCGCCTATCCGTCGAGTCCGCACAACTCATGGAAGCGCCCGAAGAATCCTTCGACGCCCTCATTCCCGCTCGCGCCCTGCGCGAACTCACCTCGCTCATGGCCGGCACCGTCTCAACCGTCGAAATCATGGTCTCCGAAACCGGCGGCGAGGCAATGTTCCGAATCGGCGACGAAGTCGAGATGATCACTCAGCTCATCGCCGGAACCTATCCCGATTACAAGAGCCTAGTGCCCCAAAACGCTGACAGCACGATGTCCATCTCCCTCGAGAGCATCGAGCAAGTCGCACGTTCCATGCAGGTGATCGCTCGAGAGGGCAGCGCAATCGTGCGCATGGTCGCCCGCGAAGAGGAAGGTAATGGACGCCTAACCGTCTCCTCAAACGCCGAAGACCTCGGAAACACCGAAGCCAGCTTGGACGTCGACCTCGAGGGCGAGGAAGGCAAAATCGCATTCAACGTTCGCTTCTTGACCGACCTCGTCAGCAACTCACAAGGCGGGACCTCCAACCCCGTCGAAACCGCTGACGGTGCCGACGGTGCGACCGGACCCGAAAAACTCATCCTCTCCATCACTACGCCCTCAAGCCCGGCGGTCTTCCGCCTCTCAAACCACCCGGGCTTCACCCATGTAGTGATGCCGATGTACGTTCAGTGGTAGGTCGCAACCTATTCCTCCCCCTTGACGTTCAGGGGGGAATACAAGGGGGTTTAGAACCTTCACGGCGAAGGCAGGGGACCCAGCAGGGAAGGGCGGTTGTTACGGCACGAAACTCCTCTGCTCGTAGAATAGTCGCTGCCTTTCTCGTTGTCGTCGTTTGCTTAGCTATCCTCACCAGCTGCACCAACGAACCAACTCCCTTTCCCACCGTCACGCCCACATCCGACGCCGACTCCAGAGTCTCCCCTCCGCCAACCGCGGCTCTACCTCCGACACCGTCTCGCACCTTCAGCCGCTACGACTTCCAGTTCGTCGAGGCATTCGGCGGACACGTTTGGGAGCGACCCGTTGACATCGCTTTCCTACCCGATGGCGAATCCGCCCTCGTGGCCGAGCAGATCGGACAAGTCCACCGAGTCTTCTTCGACGCCCGACGTGACCCCATCCTCACCTTCTCCATCCGCGAACGCGTCAGCCGCGCCTCGAACGAAGAGGGCCTACTCTCCCTCGCCCTAGACCCCAAATTTGAGGAAAACGGCCGTGTTTGGATGTACTACTCCGTCCAAGGCGGCATCAGACGCACACGTCTCTCATGGTTCACCGTCGACGAATACATCGCCGACTGGTCTTCCGAGCACCACGTTTACGAACTCATCCAACCCTACGGGAACCACAACGGCGGCAAAATCCTATTCGACAACAACGGATACCTCTACCTCGGCCTCGGTGACGGCGGCTCCCTAGGCGACCCCCAGAGCAACGGCCAAGACCTCTCAAACGTCTACGGCACCATCATCCGCCTTGACATCTCCCAATCCTCCGACGAAGAACCGTACCGCATCCCTCCAGACAACCCCTTCCTCGACGACCCAGACATCCCCGACGAGATATGGGCATACGGCCTCCGCAACCCGTGGCGCATGACATTCGACCCTGCAACCGACCTCCTATGGATCGGCGACGTCGGCCAGAGCTATCGCGACGAAATCAACGTCGTCAACACCCTTACCGACGGCGGCACCAACTTCGGATGGAGCACCATGGAAGGCACCGCCTGCTTCCGACCACGCCGAGACTGCAACCAGACCGGCATGGCCCTCCCCATCGAAGACTATCCGCCCCGATCCGGCCACTGCTCCGTAATCGCCGGGCCAGTATACCGAGGCGCCGCCATCCCATCCCTCAACGAAGCCTTGCTCTACTCCGACCACTGCAAAGGCGAAATCCGCATCATGGACGCCAACGACTGGACCAACGGCAGCGTCGCCCTCAAACCAATCGCGCCCGAAGACACCCAATACGACAACCCCGCCATCGCCTCCTTCGGCACCGACAACAATGGCGAAATCTACATCCTCCGCTTCAACGGCCCCATCCTGAAAATGATCCCCGGCGAAGAGTCCCCTTAATCGACTCCACTCCGACGCGGACGATAACGATAATTCCGTATCCCAGGCACCAACCGCCAGATCGCAACCAATACAACCAACGAAATAAATCCTCCCAGTACCATCACATTCCCTGCACCGATAATCCCACCTACAAACGACACCTCCATCTGACCGAGGTGGTTCGCCCCCATCGCTGAGAACGAGTGCGCGCTGCTAGCACGCCCCAACATATTGTCGGGCGCGGTTAACTGCACCAAAGCCTGACGCATCGTCATCCCGACAGCATCCGTCCCTCCCAGCAGCGCCACAATCCCCAAGCCGATCGCAAAGATGTAGTTGATCGTCCAAGAGAAACCGCCCAAAGCCAACGTCACGAACGGGTTATCGACCAAATCAATACGGTTGAACCCCCAGACGAACAACAGCAACACGTAGATCAACGTTGCAACCAACACGATCATCCCTTTGCGTCGCCAACGTTCCGTGATGAACACGACCATACTGCCACATACGCCTCCCAACGCGTTCGCAGACGTCAGCATCGCCGTTCCTTGCGCCCCCATCCCGTAAAGCTCGTGCGAGAAGAACGGGAACAGCATCCTGTAGAAACTGACAATAGTCACCCCGATGTCGAGCAGATACAGACCCGGCAAGATCGGATGCGTCCGCACGAAGTGGAACCCTTCAACGATCGTCTTCCACTTAACGCCGCCTCCGCTGCCTTCCTCCGGCGCTCCCGACGCCCGGATCAAAAGCGGCGCAACCATGCTCGCCCCAGCGATACACGCCGTCACCAGCAGGGTAGGGCCGATCCCCAGGGTCAGATACAGCGGCGCGAACACAAACGGCACCGTGATCGACGCCACCTGCATCGTCGACGTCGAGATCGTCACAGCATTAGTCAGATGCGAACGCGGCACCACCCGAGGCAACATCGCCGGTCGGGCCGAGTTCCCTAGCATGTTCACCATCCCCGTCACACCCGTAACCGCCCAGATATGCCACGGCGCCAGAACCTCCGAAAACGCCAGAAGCGTCAGCACCACCAACGACAGGAACGACACGCTCTGCGTAATCGCCATCAGAATCTTCCGGTTCATCACATCCGCCAACGCCCCGCCGTAGATCACCACTGGCATCTGCAAAAGCTGCACCGCACCCAATATCCCCAGTTGCGCCGCCGATCCCGTCTCGTCGAAGATCCACTGACTCGTCGACAACAGGCGCAGGTTCATCGCCATCATCATCGTCACCTGCGCCGCCCAAAGCACCGAAAAATCGTAGTGCTTGAACGAGGACCAAGGCTTCACGCGCTCGGTCCGGGAATGAGATATGCGAGTTCGAGTGGCCAACCGGCTCTAACGACCGAACCGAGCCTTTAGCCCAGATCCAATGAAATATTCATTGCATGATACACCCCAATGCAACCCCATACGCGCAACGACCAGGGCATAACCTACGAGGCAACTCCAGCCCATTCAACCAAGACCGCCAACCGCAATCCACCGCAAAATCCCGACCATCTCGACATTCCTCCATCAATCACCGTCATCGTCGTCCAAGAAATCGTCGTAGTACCAAGCCCTCAGCACCTTCGGATCATACCCATCTTCCTCTTCGGATTCGTCGACACGATCCAAAAACTCGCCCAGAACTCGAATCCGGTATGCCGACGAATCCACCCCTCGCAACATCGCCAACCTGCGCGCCCAACCCGGTGTAGACATCCCAACGGGTCCGCCATTCATTTCAGACGCCTCGCCGCAGACCCTCAAGAACTCCTCGGAGTTCGACATCACGGCATCCTCATCCAGCTTCTCAAAAGCGGGAGTATCGTACGCCGAGATGTGGATCCCTTTCCAATTTTCTTGGTCTTTGTGAAACGCGTCGTAAAACGTCCCTCGAACCTTTGTCGGATTTCCCAACATCAACATCTTCGAATTGGAAGACGTCAAACACCCGAATATCGCGTTGAAGAGTTCATCACGGACCGACGACGCCTCGTCCACAATCGCCAAGATGTTCTCGCTGTGAAACCCTTGGTAGTACTCCTCGATGTTCGTTGTAAAACCAAACGCGAAACGCTTGTCAGACATTTCCAATCGGTTCACGCCCATCTTGCCCGTCACTATATGCCGCGCTTTCCGTCGCAACGCTCGCACCTCACGCCAGAAAACCTCCTTGACCTGTCGCTCCGTAGGCGCGGTCGTGATCACCACCGCCTCGTCATGCACCAGCAACCACCAGATCAACGCTAGCGCACCCACAAAAGTCTTCCCAGACCCGTTGCAAGATCGCACTGCAACGTAATCGTGCTCCCGGATAGCATTCAGTATCTCTTCCTGTTTCGCCCACGGTTTGACCCCCAAAACCCGCTTCACAAACCAAACCGGGTCTAACCTACCAACAACCCGATCACTCTCCAAAAGCCGATCCGCAGGACATTCCCGCTTCCTCATCAAATCAACGCCTCCTAAACCATCATCGATCACAATAATAGCACGCAAGTAACATCAAAACAAGACTCCCTCTACCGCTCAGCGGGAGAGGACAAGGGTGAGGGTGACCGGGGGACCACAGGGAGGTGCAAGGCAAACAACCACGACCCAATTCGCAACCACCAATATCATTGGTTTGCAAACAGCACCCAAACACCCCCCAACTTCGGAGAGCAAACAATGACCCAGTTCGACGGCAAATCCGTAATCGTCACCGGCGGAGCACTCGGCATCGGCGGAGGATGCTCAAGAGCCTTCGCGGCCGCCGGCGCGTCCGTAACAATCATGGACATCGACGACGAAGCCGGAGACGCACTCGCCGACGAATTAAAAGGGCAGGGCGCAACCGCCCAATACATCTCCGCCGACGCCGGCACTGTCGGCGGTTGCCGTTCGACGGTCGACGCAGCGATCGACGCCTACGGAGGCGTCGATATCATCATCAACAACGTAGGCATCCAGCCCCCTTCCTCCTACGTCGACGCCGTAGACCTCGCCGAAGAAGAGTGGGACCGCATCATCAACATCAACCTCCGCTCCCGGTTCCTCATGGCCAAATACGCTGTCCCATCCATGCGAGAGCGAGGCGGAGGCGTCATCATCTCCGTCGCCAGCGTTCAGGGCCTCGCATCCATGCCGTTCGTCTCCGCATACGCAGCAAGCAAAGGCGGAGACCTTTCCTTGACCCGGCAGATGTCCATCGACTTCGCCAAAGACAACATCCGCGTCCTCTCAGTCAACCCGGGCACGATCAACACCCCGATGGTCTGGAAAGCCCTCGAAGGCACCGGTGACGACATCGAACAGGGCCTCATCGACTCCGCCAAGACCCACCCACTAGGACGCATCGGCGAACCCGAAGACATCGCCAACGTCATGCTCTTCCTAGCCTCCGACAAAGCCTCCTTCATGACCGGCTCGTATGTCAACGTAGACGGCGGCATGATGGCCGTAGGCGCCTGGGCCGGAACCGTAGGAGCCAGCGGCAGCGACTAACTAATAGCCCCTTTCGCGAAGACAAAGAGAGCGCGCAAGCGAAGCGAGAGCGCGGGATGCCCACCGAAGCGTGACACCTCCAAACATAAATGAAATCCCCGCCAACAGATCACCCCAAAACCGCAAACGCATCGACGACCGGCGCGATGCAGCTTCCCCTCTCCCGCTCGGCGGGAGAGGGGAAGCGTGAGGGTGATCGGGGAGGACAAATGGGAGGGGTACGGCAAACCATCACCAACGGAACTCCCAACCAAAAACGCCAATCAACCACACGCCCATTTCCTCGTCTCGCGTGGCGACACCTCCGCCTATCAATCTACCTATCCCTCCTCCTGATAGGTCTCCTCACCTTAATCAATCTCCCGCAAACCACCTCAGCCCAACCAAACTCCCCCCGCGGCACCTACCTAATCCAACTCGACCGAGCCATCGACCCCGTAGCCCAGCGCTACCTCATCAACAACCTTGACCAGGCCGTGGGACAATACGCCCTCGTCGTCATCCAACTAGACACCCCGGGCGGTCTGCTCGACAACACACGCAAGATGGTCAACGCCATCCTCGAATCGCCGACTCCGACTGCTATATATGTCGCCCCATCCGGAGCCCGCGCTGCCAGCGCAGGCACCTTCATCGGCGCCGCCGCCAACATCCTCGCCATGGCACCTGTCACCGAGATTGGAGCCGCTGCCGTCGTCGGTGGCCAAGGCGAAGACCTAGGCGAAACTCTCCAAACCAAAGCAAACGAAGACGCCGCCGCTCTGATCCGTGGCATCGCCGAAAAACGAAACCGCAACTCCGAAGCGCTCGAAGCGACTGTCTTCGAAGCCAAAGCCTACTCTGCCGAGGAGGCCGTCGAAATCGGAATCGCCGACGTCGTCGCCGCCGATCTCGACGAACTCCTCCACTGGGCCGAGGGCCGCACCGTAGAAACCGCCGCCGGTGAGATAACCCTCGAAAACCTCACCAGTTCACGCATCGTCGAAAGCGAATACACGATCTGGGACCGAATACTCAGTGCCCTCGCCAACCCAAACCTCGCCTTCCTGTTTATCTCCCTCGGCGGCATCGGCCTCATCGTCGAACTCTGGAACTTCGGGACCTTCATCCCCGGCACCATTGGCGTCGTGCTTCTAGTGCTGGGATTCGCCGGCGTCGGACAGCTCCCATTCCAATGGGCGGGCGTCATCCTCATCGCCGTAGCTCTCGCACTCTTCGCGGCCGAAATCCTCGTCGCACCAGGCATCGGATTCTTCGGCATCGCCGGAGTCATAGTACTGATCCTCGGCGGACTCTTCCTATTCCCATTCCCGCCGATCACCGCTCCTGACCTTCCAGGAGGCCAGGTCCAAGTCAGCCGATGGCTCCTCGCCGCCGTCGGCGCAGTCCTCCTAGCCTTCGTCATCTGGGTCATATACGAGATCCGCAGAGCATCTACTCCCGATACCTACATGCCAGCCGCAACAGCCAACGGCCTTATCGGCACCTCCGTACTCGTCACCAAATCGCTAAACCCCGAGGGCGAAGTCTATGCCGCCGGGGAACACTGGACCGCCCACACCCGCACCCGCTCGCACATCCAAGAAGGGCAGAGCGTAACCATCGTTGACACCGATGGCATCCAATTGGTAGTAGAACCCGTATCACAATACGGGACAGACTCCGATTAACACTCCCTGGTCGTGACGGGTCTGTGACCCACCCTTGCGTCTGCCGTTGCGACCTGTCCATCCGTCTAGGAACCGGACGCCATACCCATAAACAACCGCGTTAAACCGATCAAAGTAACATCACCCTCAAGCCACACAAGCCGTTCGTAACCTAAACCCAGCGAACGGCCATCACAAGGAGCGTCTAATGGGAATCATCAACTTCATCCGTGACTACGAACGAGTAGCGAGATTTCGCCTTGGCAGATTCGAAGGCATGAAGGGCCCGGGAATCGTCTTCTCGATACCGATCCTCCATCAGATTCAGAAAGTCGACACCCGAACTGCCGTCCTCGAGATACCCCGCCAGACCAACATCACCAAAGACAACGCTCCCATCGACATCGACTTCCTCGTGTACATGCGGGTAGATATCAACGAGGCACACAAAGCCGTCTTGGAAGTCGAACACTACACTTCCGCAGTCGTCGGTCTCGCCACCACGACTCTCCGCGCCGTCGTTGGTGACATCAGCTTGGACGACGTCCTTTCACAACGAGAGCGCATCAACGAACTCATCCGTACCCGCCTCGACCAAGAGACCGGACGTTGGGGCATCAAAGTCACCAACGTCGAAATCCGTGAAATCGAACCACCCACCGACATCCAAGCAGCAATGACCCGTCAGATGTCCGCCGAGCGAATGCGACGCTCCATGGTGCTCGAGGCCGACGGACAAAAGGAAGCCGACATCACCGTCGCGGAAGGGCAGAAGCAGTCCGAGATCCTCAAGGCCGAGGGTGCCAAACAGTCTGAGATCCTGAAAGCCGAGGGCGATCAACAGGCCGCCGTCCTACGAGCTGCCGGTTACTCCGAAGCCCTCCAGCGCATCCAAGATACCGCTCAAGGTGTCGGCGGAAACACCATGACACTCCAGTACATGGACGCCCTCAAGGAGATGGCAGCTGGTCCCGCCACCAAGTTCGTCCTCCCGATGGAAATGACCAAGCTGATGGGCGGAATCGGCAACATGATGGGCATCGCAACTGGTGAAGAGGAAAGAAACTAAGCTGTAAAACAAATAACCGAATCATGAAGGCGGGATCAATCGATCCCGTCTTTATTTTTTGCGTTCAAATTCGGCACATGTTAAGTTTATTTTCTCTTTGAGATGGATCGACGAAAAGTTGCTCTAACTTGACATATCAAAACAAGTGTCAGATGAGACAACAACCGAAATTACTCCTGATCCTACGACCACCTCAACTCATGACTTCACACTCGCGCCATACCACGGACTCTCAGGCCGCGAATTTTCAGAATCTACACCCTGTCGGCATCTAAATCACGCCGAACCTGCACCTCATATGCCGACCTGTTCGCGAGAGGGATTCTGCGTCTGGAATATGCGGTGCCTAGTGCGTAACTGAGTGGACCGAGTGGCGACCGAATCCTTCCGAGGCTGCATCAGTTGAGCTGTATCGGAGACCCGGCCAATGATCTCTCGAGGTCGCGTTTTTGGCGACTGGTGCTTATATGGGATCGACGTTCAGTTTTGGGAGTGCTGCCTGCTCTGACGGTCTTGTGATTCGCGAATTCAGAGCGCCACCGCGGCCATGGAACCGCCGTAATCGCCGGATATTTACGAGAAATCCGAGGCTTTACGCAAACTTGCCATCAAAATGCCGTCTGAGCGGCAGAAACGCGGCTAGAGCGGGCAAACTTGCCGTGTTACGCTGAAAGCCGCGGCAAGAAGCGGCAGAAACGGCAAGATATGGCGAAATTAGGCGATTTTGAATTCCCAGAGGTTTCTTTAATGGAATCCGTCGATCTAGCCCGTCGCATCTACGAAGAACTGGGCGGAGAGGTCCGTAGAGACGGTTTAGCCGTCGTTTTGGACATGTCGCCCACCGGAGGCGCTTTCGGGGCCAAAATCGGGGCTTTGCGCCTTTGGAACCTCGCAACAGGCCGCAGCATCATCAAACTCACCTCCGACGCCGTAAGGGCCGTTGCTGTCCCTGATTCGGCACCGGAACGCCAGGTCCTGACGCAATTGGCCAGTTCCGTCCCCCTTTTCAACGAATTGAACGACCGACTTGGCGACAGTGTCATCGATCAACGCGTATTAACCGTGATGCTCCAAGAAATCACCGGCGCTGAGTTAGACGACATCAACCGCCGAGTCGCCATGGTTGAGCGGATATTCGCAGGCATCCGCGCTTTTCTAACCGAAGACGGATCCCAAAATAGTGACAATGTCGCCTCCAAACACCCAAATGCCACAACCCGACCCGACACCGTTCCCCAAGGTTGGCTAGAGCTCCGCTACGACGACGGCAGCCTCAAACTCCGCGAAACCATCGAAAACCTCGACGTCCTCATGGGCGTGTTAGAAGCCCGAAAACGCCGAATCACCCACGATCACAGGTAATCCTTCACCTTCTCAGCCAACCGCTGCGTCATTCCCGGCGTCGAAGCTAACTCCAGTTCAGTAGCCTCCCGAATCGCCTTCACAGACCCAAACCGTCGAATCAAAGCCCGTTTCCTAGACGGCCCGATTCCCGGCACTAAATCAAGCGCAGATTTCAACGAAGTCCGCCCGCGCGTCTTCCGGTGATACGTGATCGCAAACCTATGAGCCTCATCCCGAACCTGCTGCAAAACGAACAAAGAAGGGGCATTCCGAGGCAAAACGATAGGTTCCGAACTATCTGGAACGAAAATCTCCTCTTCCTTCTTTGCGATAGACGCCAACGGGATGTCGGCCACGCCGAGGTGCAACATGGTCCCCAAAGCAGACGAAAGTTGACCTTTTCCGCCATCGATGAGCACTAAATCCGGCGTTATCCCAAAGGAATCCGCTTCACGCTCCGGTTTTTCGCCCTTGGATCGCTTTTCTCGGATTGAGTTGAGCCGCTTGAAACGCCGAGTCAAAACCTCCCGCATCGAGGCGAAATCATCGTTGCCTTCAACCGAATTGATCTTGAATCGACGGTACTGCGAAGTAGCGGGTGAACCGTTCTCAAACACCGACATCGCTGCGACCGAAGAAGTCCCTTGGATGTGCGAAATGTCGTAGCACTCGATGCGGTACGGAGGTGCAGGAAGGCTGAGAGCGTCCTGAAGGTCGTCCAGCGCACGTGACATGAGGTCAGAATTGGCCTGCCACTTGAGTTTGAGCTGTGAAAGTCCCTGCACCGCGTTTTCGCGGGCCATATCGACCAGTTTCCGCTTGGGACCGCGTTTGGGGACGTTGATCTCCATCCTGGCGCCACGACGCTCAGTCAGAAGCTCCTCAAGGACACTCGCGTCTTCGACTTCCGTTTGAGTGAGGATGCGGCGCGGCATGTGAGGGTTGCTGTCGATATAGAACTGTTCGATGAACTTGGCGATGATGTGGGAATCCGGGTCATCGTAGGTCCCAGCCATGATGAAGTTGTCGCGCCCCACCATGCTGCCTCGCCGGATAAAGAAAACGTCGATCCACGCTTCGTCGCTGCCTTTTTCGCACGCGATCACGTCAATGTCTTCTTGGCTGATACCCACGACCTTCTGGTCTTCGTAAACGATGCGCATGGCGTTCAGCCGATCTCGGAGAGCGGCTGCCCGTTCAAACTCGAGGTTTTCGGCTGCTGCGCTCATCGACTCTTGGAGTTCAACGACAACCTTGTTCGTATCGCCTTGGAGAAATGCGACGACTTGTTCGATGACCTTTCCGTATTCGGCTTTATCGGCGTATCCGGTGCAAGGAGCTACACATCGTTTGATGTGGTACTCGAGACAAGGACGTTCCTCTTCGCCCGTGATCTTCATCGTGCAGGAACGATAAGGGAAGAGCTTCTTGAGCAGGTCGAGTGTAGTGCGAACCGAGTATGCGGACGCGTAAGGCCCAAAGTAACGGGCACCGTCGCGCTTTGAGCGTCGTCGGGTGAAGTATACGCGAGGGAACTCGTCGTCCAGATCGACTTTGATGTACGGGTAGGATTTGTCGTCTTTAAGACGTGCGTTGAAGCGCGGTTTGTGTTGCTTGATCAGCGAGTTTTCGAGGAGGAGCGCTTCACGTTCAGATTCGGCGACGATGTAGTCGAAGTCGTGGATCAGCTTCACCAGACGCTTGGTTTTGCCCGTAAGTCTCGTTTCGTTGGCGAAGTAGGACCGCAGACGGTTACGCAGGCTGACGGACTTGCCGACGTAGAGAATCTGGCCGTTCTTACCGCGCATCGTGTAGACGCCGGGGTCACGCGGCACAGCGGCTAGACGATCGGAGAATAGATCGGCGCGGGTGGGGGATTCTGTCGGGGTAGACGAAGACATCAGGAAGTAAGTTGATTCTAAGGGCGGACGTCAGACAAGGCACGCAAGGTCGGCGATAGCCCGTTGCCTATCGGCTCAAATGATGTCGGACATCGACCTAGGCGCGTCTACGTAACGTCAACGCGTCAGTAAGACCTGTATCAATCCGCATCGTCAACCGTCGAGAAAAATCTCGAGGGCTTGGCGCAACGAATGAGACCTCTGCGATCAGGTTCGCGGAAATCAGTCGCTTGACCTGTAGTTCAGCGAAACTACCCGGAGTCGGGTTGTTAGAGAACCAATGTGAAGACGGTTAAGGCGACTACGATCCCTGCCGCCAGAATTCCCATTTTGCGGATTTCCAAAGGGAAAGTTCGTGCATACACTTCGGATCTGGTGCGTTGGGTTCGGCGCGGGGCCCGCGCGCTTTGCTGAACTGTAGCTGGTGTCGGTGTCACCGCAGCAGACGGTCGGGCATCAGCAGTATCCACGGCTTGTGTTTCGGACTCAGTCTCGGGACTGGGGCGACCGGCGGGCTGTTCAGTCTGAACAAATACATTAGGCCTGCGACCTGAACGCCGTCGGTTTCGATTTCTTGGTGGCATATCGTGGTAGGACTTCGAATTAACGCGAGGGTTTACCTGATTTTAGATGATGAACGTTGCGGGTCCGTCCTGAGCATCGATCGAGGTTGGCGCAACCCGAATATTGGTGTCGAGGCTGGCGTCAAACATCCAGCTCGGAATGAGACACCCAGTAATCAGAGGACCCCGTCATCGTCTAGCGAATGAGCGGCGATGGCGGTCGCCCTCGCGGCGTATTGGACAGTGACGTCGGAGGTGTTGTACATCATGTGGTAGAGGAAGGGATCGATAGGGCTGGTGCCGAACGCTTTTTCGAAATACCGGTGCTGAGCGGCGTCGGAGTGGGCGATGAATTCTCTTGCTTCGTCTATGTTGATGTTCTCGCGTTCTGCAACCCTAGCCGCGCGATCCTCCATGCGTCCGACGACACCGACGCGCAGCACATCTTTGCGGTCCCTCAAGATTGCGGCACCACCGCGGGAAAGGATGACGATGTTGCCCTGGTCGGCGATGTCTTGAATGACTTCCCGCGTAGTCGCGATGAATCGGTCGTCGTCGACTTCTTCAGCGGTGGTGTGCGGTTCTTCTTCGTATTCGCTGTATTGGCGCGAGATCAGGTCTTCAACGCCAGGTCCGAAGTATGGATCGCCCCCCATCCCGGCAACAGCGGATCGCTCAAGGACGCGTTGGACACGTAGCGCCAAACGATTCACCAACGAAGGCACACGGCGCTCTTGGTCGACGAGCGCGCGCATCGTGGCATTGACTCTTCGTGCAACTTGGGCAAGGATGAGGCGATCGACGAAGTCGATTTCAAGTTCGCGTGCGACGAGTCTACCGAGGTCTGGTGCGCCTGCACCAACTCTACCTTCGACGGTGATGATCGGCATGTTTGCTCCTTTGTTCGACCAGTAGAAGCGGTCTGAGGTTGACGAGAATGATATTCGGGGTAATTACATTATCGCTTGAGATTGTGAACTGGGTGATCTGATGGTGGTGCGGCTGCTTTGGGCGGCAGGGGTTATTCGTCAGTGCAGTCTTAAAATTGCGAAGATGCAAAAGAATCGAGAAGGTGGATAGACGCGTATGCCCGCGGGTGCTTTGACATCACAGCGATGGCGAGAAAACTCGCCGGTGACATTTAGTCCGTCGAATCGCCCGTCCATCGGCTACGACGGCGTCGTCACTTCTACACACGCTCTTGGTTCGGCGGCTGGGGCGGAAGTCTTGGCGGCTGGCGGTAACGCGATCGATGCGGCGGTCGCGGCGTTGTTTGCGCTGAGTGTGGTGGAGCCGATGAAGATGGGGATTTTCGGCGCGGGATTCATGAATGTCCGGTTATCGCATGGCGACCAGTTCGTTATCGACAACTACTCACAGGCCCCGGCTGCGGCGACGATGGATATGTTTACACCGTTGTCAGATGAGTGGCCCAACTACATGCGCGCCCGCGGCGATCTGAACCAAACGGGAGTGTTGGCGTCAGGAGTGCCTGGTGCGTTGAAGGCTTGGTGCGAGGTGCAGGAAGCGCATGGGAGGATGTCGCTTGCGGAGGTGATGCGACCAGCGATCGGATACGCAGATCTCGGATTCCGAGCGACGAAACACCACTGCAAGTTCGTGTCGGACACGCAGGATCAGATGCAGTCTTTCAGCGCCACGAGCAGCATCTTTATGCCTAATGGGCGTGTGCCGCAACCAGGCGATCTGGTGATCCAACGCGATCTCGCAAGTACATTGAAGCGGATCGCGATCGAAGGTGCGGATTATCTTCACGATGGCGAGTTAGGGGAGACGATCGTCCGGTATTCGCAGTCTCAAGGCGGCATCCTCACGATGGCCGATCTGAGGAACTACGAGCTTCGTCGTACTGACCCCGTGAAGGGCGAATATCGGGGTTTCACGATTACCGGCCCTCCACCTGCAGCCGCTGGCGGCTTGCACCTGCTCGAGTTTTTGAACATATTGGCGTTGCGAGACGTGCGAGGGATGGGTTTCGGACGTAGCGCAACGATCCACCTAATGGCGGAAGCGATGCAGCTGGTGTTCGCAGATCGCAACCGGTATCTTGCCGACCCGGTTTTTTACGAGATCCCCGACGACCGACTGCTTTCGGAGTTCCACGCTCGCGAGTTGCTGAGTCAGATTTTGCCGAATGCGGTTTTGCCTGAGTTGGCGACTCCAGCATTGGCGGAGTCGGACAGCACGTCGCACGTGACAACGGCGGATAAAGACGGCAACATCGTTTCGGCGACGCAGACGATCAATCACATATTCGGATCGAAGGTCGTCGTGCCCGGCACCGGTGTCTTGCTCGACAATACGATGGCGAACTTCGACCCGCATCCGAATCTGGCCAACTCGGTTGAGCCCATGAAACGGGTTGCAAGCAGCATGGCTCCCGTGATTGCGTATCGCGGGCATCGACCGGCCTTTGCGCTTGGTTTGCCGGGAGGATTGAGGATATGGCCGTCCGTTGCGCAGGCAATTGTCAACATTGCCGATCATGGGATGACACCGCAGGAGGCGATTGAAGCCCCGAGAATGTTCACTCAAGGCCAGTCGTTGGAGTTGGAAAAGGAGTTCGGGACGACGACTGCGAGTTCATTGCGCGGCATCGGCCACAAAGTGGAGATGGTCAACAACGTTGCTGGTGGCATGAACATCATCGAGTTCGGGGATGACGGTTCGCTGGCGGGTTCATCATGTTGGCGTTCCGACGGCGGCGCTGTTGCCGTCAGTCGCGGATTGGCGCGTGATGGCGTTGGGTTGACCGTAGTTGAACCGGTTGTGGATTGATGCGGAACCCAGGGCCGTCAGAAGTATTCGAGGCGCGATCGGCGCGGTTTGAACTCGTCTCCGCATTCTCCGGGAAAGCGGCGGATGTGCCTTCGGTCAGGCAATTGTTCAGCGACGACGGCGAGATCTATGACATTCGGTATTTGAACGCGAAGGACGCTGTTGCTGGACTGCCGTTAGCTAGGGATGAGGTTTGTGTGGATTTGGGGCAGGGTAATACGCCGCTGGTGAGATTGGATAAGTTGGCAAAGGAGTTTGGCGTCGAGGCGTTGGCGGCGAAGTTGGAGTTCTGTTCGCCTACGGGGTCTTTCAAGGATCGAGGGAGCGCAGTTCTCGTCTCAGCGGCGAAAGAAGAAGGTGTTTCGGAATTTGTAGAGGACTCGTCGGGGAACGCGGGCGCTTCGATGGCGGCGTACGCCGCACGCGCGGGGATGCAATCGCACATCTTTGCTCCTTCGAGCGCTGCTCAGGGAAAATTGGACCAAATACGGGTTTTCGGAGCCGAGTTGCATCTGATCGACGGCCCTCGACAGGCGGCGACGGATGCGGCGATGGAGTTTGCAGAGCGAGAAGGGATACCGTATCTATCCCACGCTCTCAGCCCTTGGTTTGCTGAGGGTGTGAAGGCGATGGTTGCTGAGATCAGGGATGCGGGATTTGCGGCGACGGATATCGTGGCTCCGGCTGGGAATGGGGCGTTGTTGATCGGGAGTTACGCAGGAAGCACCGATGACAATCGTCCACGAGTCCATTGCGTGCAGTCAAAGGCCGTTCAACCATTGCTGCGGGCGATAAGCAACGAGAACTGGAATGCTAGCGAGGCGAGGCCGACGGTTGCGTCGGGGATATCGGTGAGTTTGCCGCCGCGTGCTCAACAAGCAGCACGCGCTGTAGTCGATTCTGGCGG
Organism: Dehalococcoidia bacterium; assembly: GCA_022824185.1. Lineage (GTDB taxonomy): Bacteria > Chloroflexota > Dehalococcoidia > Lucifugimonadales > Lucifugimonadaceae > Bin127. The sequence goes on along the minus strand of JAJEAU010000010.1, from coordinate 94,890 downwards.
GACCGGTGTCGCTGTTCCTGATGAGGCGATGTTGGCGTGGCGAGACCGATTAGCGTCAGAGGTTGGGATTTTCTGTGAGGTCACTTCGGCGGCAGCATTCGCGGGTTTGAAAGAGCTCGTGAGGACGGGCGCGATAGGTGAGGACGCGGGGGTTGTCGTCGTGGTGACGGGTTCCGGTTTGAAGGAGCCGTTGAGCTAGGTGCTCCGACCTCAGTTGTGCGCCCAGCATGAACTGGCGGGAAGGCTTCTAACCTTCGTCGTCAGCACCCGGGATTGCCAAATGCGACAGGTCTGGGAGGTTTCCACAGGTCGCTACTTGCGAGAACGTACCGCCGGGAATTGAGACTGCGATCGCGTGATTGCCATCGAGGATCGTGCTGACGTGTCGCTCGGAGAGATCGGTTTCGGAGACGCCTCCGATGGCGTGGTTCAGAGTTTCTACCCATCTGAATTGAGATAGATCACCTGCGTTTTCGCAGACGCCTTCGCGGATACTGATTTGTTGGATGGTGCCGGGTGCTGGTCGAACCGTGACTTTGATGCGAGTGCCGCGATCGAGTTGTGTGATTACTCCTGCCCCCTGCTGTGGGTAGTCTTGGAGACCCAAGTTGAAACCTATCTGGACTTTTCCGTTGTCCTCGTCTTGGAAGACGGTGGGAGTGGGAGTCGTGGGCATGGCGCCTGGAGTAGCAGTGGGTAGAGCGACGGTAGTTGGTTCGACATCGCTTTCACATGCGATCGCAATGAATCCGGCGAACAGCGCGATGGACGTCACTATGAGGAACTGGGCGATTCGAGTGCGTTGTGTGGCGAACATGGGAGTCGATTCTATTTTTAGGACTACATTCCTAAGCGTTGGCTTCGGCGAAAGCTTCAGCGAATCCGTCGATTGACCCCTCAAGGATTTCGTCCGGGACGCAATACGAAGCTCGGAAATACCCTTCCATGCCGAAACCGATGCCAGGAACGACGAGGACGAGTCTCGATTTGAGGAGTTCGACGAATGCGGTGTCTTCGGGGATTGGAGATTTGGGAAACAGGTAGAAACCGCCGTCGGGGAGATTTGATTGGTAGCCGATGTCGGTAAGGGCGGAATGGATGATGTCGCGTTTTCGCCGATACTCGGAGATGTCGACCGAGGCGTCTTGGAGCTTCGCGACGACGCGTTGCATGATCGCCGGGGCATTTACGAAACCGAGTGTGCGAAGCATAAACACCGACGCGTCCAAGAGATCGCTTTTGCCAGGGTCATCGGGGTTGACGGCTAGGTATCCGATGCGTTCTCCGGCAAGACCGAGGTCTTTGGAGTGAGAGGTGGCGACTATGGTGCGTGGGTGATGATTGAAGACGAAAGGGTATGCGGTGTCGGTGTAGATCAGTTTTCGGTACGGTTCGTCGGTGATGATGTAGATCTCCGTGCCGTGTTTGGTCTCGGTGGATTGGACGAGCTTAGCGAGTTCGGCGATGATTTCAGCGGGGTAGATTACGCCGGAAGGGTTGTTTGGTGAGTTGATGATGATGGCTCGGGTCCGTTCATTCATCAAGGAGGCGAGCGACTCGAAGTCCGGCATGAAATCGGGTGTGGATTGGGCTTCTCGGTACACCCCGTTCGCGTGTTGGACGTAGAAGATGTACTCGGCAAAGTACGGGGCGATGATGATCACTTCGTCGCCGGGATCTAGGAGTGCACGCAGAGCCACGTTGATAGCGCCCGCGGCACCGACGGTCATGATGATGTCGGCGGGTGAGAAGGTAGTGCCGGATTCTCGAGTGAGGGCATCGGCGACAGCGGCCCTGGTTTCGATGAATCCCGGGTTCGGCATGTAACGGTGTTGGCCGTTGTCCGGTTCATTGGCGATTTCAGCTAAGGCTTGTTTGAATTCGGGCGGAGGTTCGAGCAGTGGATTGCCCAGGGAAAGGTCGAAGACGTTCTCGGGGCCGTGGACGGATTTCAGTTCCATGCCCTCTTCAAACATCCGGCGAATCCATGATGATGCCTGCATTTGCTCTCTTGCGAGTTTGGAGATCGCCATTGGTGGGCCTTTCGATTACAGACTAGTTGCGCCGACGGTTACGTCTTCGTCGGCGGGTTGTCGGTCGTCCGACGCGTCTTTGTCGGTTTGGGTCGGGTTTCTCTTCCGGCTGGGTAGTGAACATTCTGGCAAGGAAACCCGGCCCGCCGCTATTGGGGATGATGACGACGTAGGTTCCTGCGATCTTGTCGTGCCATCCCTGACGTTTGGGGTCGAATATCACCCAGATTAAGCCCAAACCGAAGGTGATCACCGATACGAACCGCCCCACGACTTCGCGGGGGATAGCGACGGCAACGCCAGGTTTGTTCCCTTCGGTGTCCACAACTGAGACGCCGGCGACCCATTTCCCGATGGTTCTTCCGAAGATCCCAGTAGGGATGATGAAGTACGCGAGAAAGACGAAAACATCAACGATGCCTTCACCAATGTTGGGCAGGTTGAATACGCCCTCTCGAGTTCCAAGAATTGGCCCGACGGTGAAAACCACCATCAGGAGGATCCCGATATCGATGGCGTAAGCGTAAATGCGTCGCAAGGGGCCAGCGAACTCGAGATTCAGAGACTCGATTGGTTGGATGGTCGGTTCAGGTTGCGGCGTCGTTTCCTCATCCGCGGCAGGCGTGTAAGTGGTTAGGACCGGGTCTTCGGGTTGAATCGGTCGGGAACGGTGTCTTCGTCGCGGTGTGGTCATCGTCAGCGATTGAGATTCTATCGTTGGGCAGCCGTTGGACTTACACTTACTAAGGCCAAACGGTTAACTGAGATTGGAGAGAACATGGGCAGGCTTGACGGCAGGACAGCGTTGGTGACGGGTGCTGGTTCAGGGATTGGCGCAGCGTGTGCGGAATTATTCAGTGCTGAGGGAGCAAACGTGTTTTGTGCGGATCTGGAGGTCGGATCGGCACAGGAGGTTGCAGATCGGATCTTGGGGCGCGGTGGGCATGCGGCGGCAGGGTCGGTGGATGTAACCGAGCGTAGCCAATGTGATGACTTGGTAGAAAAGGTCATGGCGGAGTTTGGTGGTTTGGACGTGTTAGTGAATAGCGCAGGAGTTACACCTCGGAAGGCGCCATTGGAATGGGATTTTGAGGCCAAATGGGACTGGGTGATCGACGTCAACCTCAAAGGGACAATGTTGATGTCACATGCGGCATCTGAGGTGATGCTTGAGGCTGGTTACGGATCTATTGTGAATTTGGCGTCGATCATCGGGTTGGTCGGGTATGCCGCCGGACTGAGTGATGGGTTCAATCCGTATCCTCATTCAAAAGGCGGTGTGGTGCAGATGACGCGGGATATGGGGGTGGCATTCGCCAAAAGAGGTGTGAGAGTCAACGCGTTGTGTCCCGGGTTCACGTACACGAACCTGACCAAATCGTTGACGGATGATGCTGACATGAAGGTTCAACTTGAGTCTTTGCATCCGATGGGACGCCTAGGCGAACCGATCGAGATCGCATACGCGGCGTTGTATCTGGCATCCGACGAATCATCATTCGTTACAGGGTCGAGTTTGGCCGTTGATGGCGGGTACACGGCGCAATAGTCTAGGAGGCTTGAACCAATGAGAGACCGAGGGCCAAAACGATGAAACCTGGCGGGATCGACCGACTGTCGGGAAAGATCGCGCTGATAACCGGTGGGGCATCCGGGATTGGCGAAGCGTGCGCGAAATTATTCGCCAAGGAAGGCGCAAAGATTGTGGTTGCCGACCTGAATAGCGACGCTGCTGAACGGGTTGCCGGCGAGATTGAGGATAGTGGCGGTGCCGCGATGGCGGTTGAGCTGGATGTACGCGACGAGAGCAGTTGCGCTTCGTCAGTGGACGCGACGGTCGATCGATTTGGGGGATTGGATATTTTGGTGAATAGCGCCGGTGTCGGTTACAGGAACATGCCGGATTTGAGTTACGGCGAACGGTGGGATCTGGTGATTGGAGTGAACTTGCGGGGGACGGTGATGATGACTCGGTTCGCCACCGATCAAATGAAAGAGCAGGGGAGCGGGGCGGTTGTGAATCTAGCGTCTATACGTGGCCTGGTCGGGTATCCATCGTTCATGACGGATGGATTCAATCCGTATCCTCATTCGAAGGGTGGAGTTGTGAATGCGACACGAGACATGGCGCTCGGATTGGCGAAGTCGAATATCAGGGTGAACGCAGTTTGTCCAGCCTTTACAGCGACGGAGATGACTCGCCGGACGCGTGAGGATCGAAACGCTTACGACAAGATCGTGGCGTTGCATCCGATAGGTAGATTCGCGGAACCCATCGAGATTGCGCGCGCTGTCCTGTTTCTGGCGTCGGACGAAGCCTCCTTTGTGACGGGAGCGAATCTCGTCATCGATGGAGGCTTCACGGCGCAGTAAAACGGCCGTTGAAGGATCAATCGGCGACGGATGCGAGTTGCCGTTCTTGAGACACGCCGTTGGTTAGGACATTCGGCTCAGAACGATCAGCGATACCCCAGACTTCATCGGCCCGTGCGATGATCCACGGATCCGCTGCGTAGACGACGTTGGGATCCTTGCCTGCGTAGGGAATGCAGTGCAGCACGTGACGAATCGAGTTGATTCGAGCGCGCATTTTGTCGTCGGATTTGATGACATACCAGGGCGCCCGTTCCGAGTGGGTGTGGTAGAACATCAACTCTTTAGCTCTGGTGTAGTCGTCCCACCGATGTAGGGATGCCCGGTCGATCGGACTGAGCTTCCATTGTTTGAGTGGGTCTTTTTCGCGCCGTTTGAATCGTCGTTTCTGTTCGCGTTGACTAACCGAAAAATACAGTTTGATGATCCGGATGCCAGCGCTTGACCACATGCGCTCAATTTGAGGGGTGACACGTAGGAATTCCTGGTACTCTTCTTCGGTGCAGAATTCCATGACCTTTTCGACGCCAGCGCGGTTGTACCAAGAGCGGTCAAATAGAGCGATCTCGCCGCGCGTTGGCAGGTGCCTGACGTAGCGTTGAAAGTACCATTGGCCAGCTTCCTCTTCCGTCGGTTTTTCGAGGGCGACCACCTTAGCGCCACGCGGGTTCAGATGTTCCATAAAACGACGGATCGTACCGCCTTTGCCCGCAGCGTCTCGACCTTCAAAGACAATGACAAGTCGTTCGCCGGTTTCCCTGACCCAGTTCTGCATCTTCACGAGTTCGATTTGGAGAGGGAACTTGTGCTCGTAGTAACTTTCGAGGCTGATCTTGCGAGGGTATGGATATGTGCCTTCCCTGAAGAATTCGCGACGTTCGTCAGAATCAAGAATTTCGGGGTGTTCAGGGATTTTGCAGTTTCGGATGCGGCCTCGCGTCATGAACTCCTCGAACGCATCACCATATTTGGTCGAAAAGTAACCGTGGGCACGTTCGTGAGTCGAGCTTTTGTATCCTGTGTCTCGTTTGGGGGGCATTTCGGCAGGCTCGAATAGGGATCTGGCATATTGAGTAGGTACCAAATATACCAGCATTCGGAAATCAGAATGTCCGTAGGGGTGTGAGACCTAATTGCGATTAGATCGCGCCGACCGGATTCGGTGGTTATATCTCTGAGAATCGGGCCGAGGATACGACGGCGGGAGGAGGAACCTCGTTATGGATGAGGTCGACGATCCACTCGGCGATCAACGGTGAAAGAAGGATGCCTTTCTTGCCCGCACCGTTGGCGTAGAAGAGCCCATCGCAAATTGACGATGAGCCGATGATCGGAAATCCGTCGACTGCGACGGGCCTCAGGCATGCGGTAGACGAGGCGATTTCCGCATGTTGAAGTGACGGAATGTACTCCGTGACACCGTTGAAGATGTGGTCCTTGCCTTCGCTGGTGACGCTGCGGTCAAAACCTCGATCCCATTCGTAAGTCCCGGCCCAAACTGTTCCGTCAGGTTTGCGACCAACGTTGAATCCGTTGAACCCGACACGGTTTTGAAGGTCGTTGCCATCTCGAGATAATCGCAGAATTTCGCCTTTAATCGGTTTGATGGGCAACGATGGGATGCCTTCAACATCGGATGTCCACGGTCCGGTGGCAGCTACGACCAATCCCGCACTCAACTCGGTCCCGTCAGCAAGAGTGATGCCGGTGACACGGTCGTTGGTGCTGTTGACGGCCGCTACCTCGCCATCAACGAAGACCGCTCCGCGTCGTTTTGCCTCCGTCGCCATTGATTGGGTGTACGAAAAACTGTCGAGTTCCAACCCTGCGTTTACATGCGTGGCTCCCACGAACCCTGAGCGGATCGAAGGTTCGAGGCGGTATATCTCCTGCGCTTCGATGAGTTCGGCGTCGAAACCTTCGGACTGCATCCACTCAACGTCCGATTTCAATCCTTCAGCGCTGGCCTCGTTGTCGGCGAGGGAAAGAGAGGTGACCTTTTGGAGTTCCCAGTCGTGCGAAGCATCGTGGCCGAATGATTCGTAGAGTGCGATGTGTTTCGCTATCGAGGTCCGATAATGTTCGGTCATCGGCCCCGGCACGCCGCTCCCGAAGTGTGCGGAGAGACCTCCCCATGCGTAACCGGATGCGTTATACGCAATATCGTCGCGTTCAACGACAATCGTGGCGATGCCAGATTCTGCAAGCGTCAGGGCTACGGAACAGCCAACGGCACCAGCACCGATGACAATCGCGTCTGCAGAAGTATCAGATTCCAAATTAAACCCCCGAGATCGAGCCAACTTTCGTGGGCGCGATTTTAACTTCGCCGGTTAGTCCGCGGTCGCCGTCGCCTCGGAACGAGGTAATTCGATGATGAATTTCGCGCCTTGGCCGAGTTCGCTTTGAACACTGATCTTTCCACGGTGGGCTTCGACGAGCCTTTTTACGATTGTGAGACCCAAGCCGGTGCCACCAGTCGAGCGCGTTCGAGAGGTGTCAGTTCGATAAAAACGCTCGAAGATTTTTTCTCGATCTTCGTCGGCGACTCCGGGCCCGTGGTCTTCGATTGTCAGTACGACTGTCGGCGACGGATGGTGGCACTCGATCCTAACGTTTATCTCGCTTCCACGCTCCGAGTGGTGCAGAGCATTTGCCAACAGGTTTTGGATGATTTGTGCCATCCGCGTGCTGTCGAAGTCCACCAGTGGCAACTGGTTACCGAAGTCGCAGTTGATTTTCACTTGCATGTCATTCGCTCGATGAACGAACGCACTCACGACTGTACCGGTCAACTCGTCGATTCGGCCGGGAAGGGCATCGAGAGCCAGCGATCCACCATCCAATTGCGCAAGAACACGCAAATCATCAACAAGCGCAGTAAGATGGACCGCTTCTTTGTGAACCGTGTCCAAGGTCTTCGAATCTGGAGCGATCACCCGATCGTTCATCGCCTCCAAATAACCTTGGATGTTTGCGAGAGGCGTCCTCAACTCGTGTGCGACATCCGCTGCCATCTGTCTACGCCTCATATCGGCGGCTTGAATGTCGTCGGCCATGGAGTTGAATGCCGTCGCCACCTTGGCTAGTTCCCCTTGATAACCTGTTTCGACCCTTTCTCCGAAGTCACCTTTGCCGAATCGCTCTGCGGATTCTGCGAGCCTTTGTAAGGGTAGAAGAGCTTGCCGAACGAGAACGAAGATCGTAATCAAACCGAGGATTGCCGCGCTCGCTCCACTCAGCCCGAGCGCCCAACGAATTTTCCTGACCAACTGCCAGGTTGTTTCGTATGTCGGCGATTCGCCAGAACCACTATGCAAACTGGTGGTCCAGACGGTGGGTTCACGCGTCAAGGCGCTGGGTAACCCGTTGGTTGTTTTTCCGGCAACGTCGTCAGCTACTGTCGACTGTCCAAGAGAGATATGCCGTTGAGTCAGCACCTCGTCGCTGGGAAGGGGAGCCAACGGGGCGGTGTCGGCATCAAGATCAGGAGGCGGAAATGGTAGATCGAAACGAGGCAGTTCACCATAATCCACTGCACTGAACACGACGTACCCGATTCTCGCGTCGTCGATGCGGAACGCCGCCCAACTGCCCGGGTCGACTTTACTCATCCATTGGGGATCTGGCAAAACGGCCAGATCTGCATCTGAAGAGCGCGAATGAGAATCTGCGATCACTCCGCCGTCATGGTCGATCAAGAATACGCGTTGAACGGCGGAGATGGCGATCGATTCGACAATCGCTTGGAGATGATACCGGTCCTCCTCGATCTGAAAGGTGGTGTTGATCAGGCTAGCCGCGCTTTGCAATCTCTCAGTACGAAGCCGATTCTCGAAATCAATCAGTTCGGAATGTATGTATCTGGTGGTCCAAATGCCGACCGCCGAAAGCAACAAAGTAAGGAGGACCATATATCCGATGATCAGCCGGGCTTGGATCGTTTTCGCCCAACTAGGAAGCGTCAAAACGGTAACCTACGCCATATACGGTTCGAAGGTGCCGAACGCCGCCGCTGGCCTGTTCGAGTTTGCGGCGGAGGTTCGAGATGTGGGTGTCGACCGTACGGTGGAATCCGGCGAAATCTGGACCGAGGGCGTTTTGGATAATCTGATCTCGGTTCACCGTTTTCCGATTTGAGCGAACAAAGAAAATTAGCAGTTGGTATTCGGTTGGAGACAACGTTAGGTCTACGTCACCCAACATCGCGGTGCGAGTTTCCAAGTCGATCTGGTACGGGCCAGCGATCAGTCGTTTGAGTGATCGTTTCGAGGGAGAGAGATCACGATTCGTCCTGCGCAAAACCGCTTGGATTCTGGCCATTAATTCCCTAGGACTGAAAGGTTTCGTGACGTAATCGTCGGCTCCTAGGTTTAGACCTTTCAATCTGTCTTCTTCGTCAACCCTCGCCGTGACCATGATGATCGGGACATCGGAGAACGATCTCAACTGAGTGCAAACATCGTTGCCGTCGAGCCCAGGCAGATTGAGGTCAAGAATGACGAGCGCGACATCAGCGTCACGCGCGAGTTTCAGAGCGCCGGTCCCATCGGTAGCTTCGAGTGTCCGAAAACCTTCGTGCTGAAGTTAGACGCTAAGCAACTGCGACATAGATATGTCATCTTCGACAACTAGAATCGCGCCCGGTTGCGAGGTCTCGGGGTTGGCATCCGCCGAGGTTGACCGTTCGTGTCTAGTCCCTGCTGTGGCAATAACTGCCTCTTGTTGAGGTAAATGCGTGCGCCTCGCAGCCGGATCTGAGGATTTTTGACCGGAATCTCTCGAACCTCTGCAAGCTGACCCACGAGGAGATTGGGGTGGCGGATTTAGAATCTGCAACTGAGCGGTAGGGTTCGCTTCGTTTTTGGAGTGTGTGGTGACATTCATGGCGAGGTAGTCTACTCGTTCCCCGGAAGGCTTCGGGGGTTGGCAGATGGTATCGATCAACGACAGGAACGGCAAAATAGGACGTGCACCCGGTTTCGAGGACCGTGCCGGACGGTACTTTGAGCGGGTCGAGGCACTGATGAACGTCGCGCGAGACGTTCTTTACGCGCGTGGCTATCAGCCGATTGAGACGCCGCTGATCGAACAGACCGAGCTGTTTTTGCGCCGATCAGGCGGGCTTCTTTCCAGTCAACTCTTTGATTTCTCAGCTCCTGACGGCAGCGAGGTCAGTCTTAGGCCTGAACTGACCGCGCCTGTGGTTCGTCATGTCCTTGAGCAACCGACGTTGCCAATGCCAAGGCGGCTTCAGTATGGATCCCCGATATTCCGATACGCTGAGAGACCGTACGATGAGCCGCCGAGCTCGGTTCCCAATAAAAGACAGTTTATACAAGTTGGGGCTGAGTTAGTTGGCGATGCACATTGTTTCGCAGATGGTGAGACTATTGCTTCCGCGTATGAGTTGGGTAGGGCGTCGAATATAGACCAAGTTTCGATCAGAATTGGCCACGTTGGTTTAATTCGAGAGGTTTTGGGATGCTTCGAACTGTCGGAAAGGTCGCGGGTGTTTTTGGCCAACAATGTCACCCGTTTAGCGGAACCGGATGGTGCGACGGCGGTTGTGGACGAGGCGAAGCGGCTCGGTTTGATCCCCACTGAAGGGCGACAGGGGTCGCAAACCCAAGCCTCGGCCGCCGATTTGCTGTCGCGGCTTGCTACAGGTTCTGTGCGTTTACCGGGGAGTTCCGATTCGGTAACTCGAAGGGCGGAGGACATAGTTGATGGTTTAAGAAGGAAAGTGGCGTGGGATGCAAATAACGCTGATTTTTCGAGCGCGTTGAACCTAATGGCAAAGTTGGCCAAGATCGACAGTTTCGGCGTCGGTAACGGCAAGTCAATGAGACAAGCTATTCCGGTTGATGCGGTTGGTGCCGCAAGGTCGTTGCTCAAAGAACACGGTCTAGGTGAGTTGGAAAGTCTCGACAAACTGATGTCGATCATCGATGCCGCTGTATCAAATGGCGTAACTGACAGCGATATATCCGTTGATTTCGGGCTGTCCGCTTCGATTGCCTATTATTCCGGGATGATTTTTGAAGTGCGCGGGCATGTTGGTGGCACCGTGAAAGTGCTAGGCGGAGGCGGGCGATATGACGGATTGGCGTCGGCGTTGGGATCGCCAACGGAACTTCCTGCTTTGGGTTTCGCGTTGAATTTGGACATCATCGCGGAACTGGCAGGCGACGGTTTTTCATGTGAACCCCGTCGGCAATATGTGGTGTTATCACCGACGAATAACAAGGCCGCCAAAGAAGTCGCAGCAACTGCTTCTCGGCTACGGAATGAAGGCAAAAATGTCGTGTCGCTGTTCGACCCCAAATACGATGCTGAAGCGGTTGCAAGGACGATGGGCGATGCGTCGGTTGTGAAGGTAGGCGGTACGGATGTTGAGGGGAATGACGGATGACGGATAGACTACGTCTGGCAATTCCTTCTACCGGTGCGCTTGAACAAGGCGCGGTTCGATTGCTCGCCGATTCCGATGCCGCGGTCAGTCGAGTGAATTCGCGGCGTTATACGGCGGAAATCCCAGCGATACCTGGGATCGAGGTCATTTATCAACGTCAATCGGACATTACAACGATCGTCGATTCGGGAAACGCTGACTTAGGGATTGTCGGTCTGGATCGGTATTTGGAGGCGAGGTTGGAGGACGGTGACTCTTTGGTGGTTGCTCCTGATCTGGAGTACGGCCAATCCCGGTTGGTCATCGCGGTGCCGGATTCGTGGCTCGACATCACATCAATGTACGACCTGTCAGATTTGAGTTTGGAGTTCCACGAACGTGGCCACGATCTGAGGGTCGCGACGAAATACCCGAGGCTGGTCAAGAGGTTTCTCAACCTTCGGGGCATCAACTACTTTTCGATGGTTGCAATCAACGGCGCGTTGGAAGCGGCTCCTAGGATCGGCTATGCGGACATAATCGCGGACATTTCTGACACCGGCAACACGTTGCGTGAGAACAATCTCCGACCATTGACCGACGGCGTGGCGATTGAATCGCAAGCGATAATGATCGGAAACGCGAAGCTGTTGACCAGTGCGGATTCAAAACTCAAACTCACGCGACAGTTACTCGAACGGATTGAAGCGCGATTGAGATCGAGATTTTACCGTCGCGTTACGGCAAACGTAAAAGGCAAGTCTGAAGGCGAGATTGCAGAACTTATCCTTGCTTCGCCCGAACTTTCGGGGATGCGGGGTCCCACGGTATCGAAAGTCTTCACTACCGACGGCAATCAGTGGTTTTCCGTTCAGATTGTCACGCGAAAAAGCGATGTTATGCGGGTCGTAGATCACTTGCGTAGCCTTGGCGGGACGGGCACGGCAGTAACTGATCTGCAATTTCTATATCGGCAGGAGTGCGAGTTGTTCAGATCGCTTGTCGATCGACTGGATCAGTCTGCCAAGGCGGCAACAGAATGTTGAAGCGCATCTATGGATTGGACGCAGCGACTGTAGCGTTTACGGATCGCAGCTCAGGTGGTGATGGCGAAGTTCCTCAGACTGACGGCGGCGGGATCTATGACACTCAACTTTCGTTGGATGAATTTGCCGACCGGGTCATTTCTGACGTTCGAACTCACGGAGACGAATTCGTCAAGCGAATCACGAGAGCGTTGGATGGCGTTGATGTCGAGGATTTCAAGGTCCCGCACGAGGTCGTCAAATCGGCCTACCAAGAGCTGAATGCCGAAGAGATCGAAGCGCTGAGGCTGGCTTCCGAACGTGTGAAAGCCTTTCAGAAAAGGACGATGCCGAATTCTTGGCGCGACGAGCAGGCAGGATACGGGGAAGTGGTCCATGCGGTCGAGCGTGTGGGCTGTTGCATACCCGGAGGAACTGCCCCGCTAGCGTCTACGGTGATAATGACGGTCGTGCCGGCGAAAGTGGCGGGCGTGCCTTATGTCTGTGTCGTTACGCCCGCGGGCAACAACGGGCTTCCTCACCCAGCAGTGTTAGCGGCTTGCGACGTCGCCGGTGTCGACGATGTATTCATGGTCGGTGGCGCTCAGGCAGTTGCGGCGTTAGCGGTGGGGACGGAGACGATCCCCAAAGTGGATGTGATTTGCGGCCCTGGGAGTGTATGGGTCACAGCGGCTAAACGTCGTGTGTTTGGCATGGTTGGCATCGACGGGGTTTACGGACCTACAGAAACAATGGTCATCGTCGCCGAAGGATCCGATCCGGCCATCGCAGCAGCAGATATGTTGGCGCAAGCTGAACACGATGTGTTGGCTGCACCGATATTGGTCGCACTTTCCGATGAATCCATTGACGCCGTAGAGCGGGAATTGGCCACTCAGTTGGAGATGTTGCCCAGGGCGAATATCGCGCGAGAAGCGCTCGTAGGCCGCGGGGCAGCCGTCGTAGTGGAAACAGTCGAAGACGCGCTAAAGGTTGCGGAAGTCTATGCGCCAGAACACCTATGTCTGGGTTTCGAAGGCGCACATGAAATGTTGTCAGACGCTCGTCACGCGGGGGGTATTTTCGTCGGGGAGCGGTCGGGCGAAGTTATGGCCGATTATGTTGCCGGGCCGAGCCACGTGATGCCCACTGGCGGCTCGGCTCGATTTTCGTCGGCACTTTCTGCTCGCGATTTCGTGCGCGTGACGCCGTTCTTGGACTTGGATGCTGAGACTTTCGAGAATATCGTCGGTGCAGCGTCAAGCCTCGCCCGACTGGAAATGCTGGAAGGGCACGCGATGGCTGCCGACATTCGACGGCGGCGATAGTATTGCGTTGTCAATATTCGTTGGAAGGTAGGCGACGATGCGCGACTTGAGAGAAATGATGCGGCCCCATCTCTACGACCCTCAAGGGTATGTGGGCGCCCAACATTCAGACCAACTGGCGACGTCAATGGGACTGGCGCCGACCGACGTGATTCGTCTGAACGCGAACGAGAATCCGTACGACCCTCTGCCGGAGATCGCCGATGCTCTCGTCGGTTTACCCATACACGAATACCCGGATCAAGATTTGGTGCGCATCAGGGCGGAATTGAGCGAATACACGGGCCGTCCCCCGGCACAGATCATCGCCGGTTCTGGTGGCGATGAGATCATCGAGTTGCTGACCAAACTGTTCGTCGCACCCGGGGAATCGATGATCGACTGTCCGCCAACGTTTGGGATGTACGAGTTCTGTGCGAGGATTTCTGAGGCTGAACTGGTCGCAGTCGAGCGTCGCGATGACTGGGAGTTGGATATTGAGGCGACGGTCGGCGCCATAGAACGGACTGGTGCGAAGCTGTTGTTTATCGCTTCGCCGAACAACCCCACCGGCAATCTGTTGCCTGAAAGCGATGCACGGGCAATCCTGGAAACGGGCGTCGTTTTGGTCGTAGATGAGACTTACTATGAGTTTTGCGGTGAGACTACCGCTGGCTTGCTCGACGAGTATGAGAATCTCGTCGTGATTCGATCGTTCAGCAAGTGGGCTGGGATAGCTGGCCTGCGAATCGGCTACGCGCTTGGGTCAGAGTTGATCGTAGATCACCTGATGACGATCAAACAGCCATATAACTTGAACATCGCCGCTGAGTCCGCGGGAATTGCCGCACTGGAAAACAAGGTCAAGCTACTGGCGCGAATCGATACGCTGACTGCCGAACGCAAACGCATCGAATCCGTGATCGATGAGCTGAACGGAGTCAGTTACTCGCCTTCGACTGCTAATTTCCTGTTGATTAAGTTCGAACATCGGAGCGGCGACGAGGCGTATGAGTTATTGGCCCGAAGGGGTATTTTCGCCAGAAAGTTCAGCGGCAGGCGGTTGGAAAATTCGATTCGGGTGAGTGTCGGCACTCCGCCGCAGAACGATTTGGTGATCTCAGCGTTGCAGGAGATTGCTTGATTCGATTGGTTGCATCCCAAAGTGAGGATTGAAGCGGGGTGGGATTTGATAATTGAGTGCTGAGGTGCATTGATGAGTGATCGAACCGCAGAAATTAAGCGCGTCACTGGCGAGACACAGATTCATGTCAATCTAAACATCGACGGGCAGGGCAGGGCGGAGATTGACACCCCGATCGGTTTCATGAACCACATGCTGCACGCCTTGGCGAAACACGCGATGATGGACCTTTCTGTTACCGCGTCGGGCGATATCGAGACGGGTTCGCACCACACAGTTGAGGACACGGCAATCGTGATCGGTCGATGTTTGGCGGAAGCGTTAGGTGACTGCTCAGGCATCATACGGATGTCGAGCAAGCACGTCCCGTTGGATGAGGCTTTGTCCCACGCGGTTGTGGATCTTAGCGGACGTGGATACCCCGTGATCGACATGGGTTCGACGTCAAACATCGGCGATTTTTCGCCGGACATGGCTCGGCATTTCTTCGAGTCGTTGGCATATGAAGGCCGAATAAACCTCCACCTCACCGTAATGCGGGGTTCAAACGAACATCACATGATTGAGTCGGCGTTCAAAGCGTTTGCTCGCGCATTCAGAGAAGCCGCGTCGGTAGACGAACGGGCCGAGGATTCGGTGCCCAGCACCAAAGGCACACTGTCTGGTTGACGGCGTGGCTGCTGGGTCTCGCCGTGGATCCTACGGCGATGGGAGAGAAGGGCGATCGAAGCCTGGGGCAGGTAGTGTGGGAAACTCGCTTAGTCGACGATTTCGACTGAGTACGTCTCGATAACCGGATTCGCCAGTAGTTTTTCGCACATGTTGCTGGCCAGTTGCCTAGCCGCTCCAACAGATTCCGCTTGGATCTGAATGTCGAAGAATTTGCCGGAAGTCAGCGACGCGATCTGGTCAAAACCCAGACGGTTCAAAGCCCGATCGATCGTTTCGGACTCGGGATCGTGAACCCCGGGTTTGAACGAGACACGGATGTGAGCTAGGTAGGTTCCGCTCATCGTGGTTGACTATCGGACCGGAGTCATGCCAGCGACTTGGGGTTCAAACCCTCGGTCGAAATAGGCGTCGACGAACTCGAGGATTTTGGGTTCATCGATCTCGTCAAGCCGCAGGTGATGACGCCAAGCGGTCACGGTGATGGCGGTGTCGGTGAACGGGTACGGCGAAATCACAAATCCTGTGTAGGTTTCGTCGTCGTTCCAATCCCGAGCGATCCGTGCGAGTGTATCCGCGATTTCTGTGCAATCGCCGTCCGGGCACTGCTCGGGGTCATAGTGCAAACCAATGCCGCCGTGTTCGAGGTTGTGTATCAGAGCTTGGTCGGGGATGACTCGCTCATACGGTCCCCATGCAGTCGGCGCTCTCTCGAAATTGTTCGCGGCGCTGCCTAGAGAGTTCCAGTGCGGACCAGAGGTTGGGGGATAGACGCTGTATCGGGTTTCAGGCACTACCGAATCTGGGACGTGCGCCCGACCATCGTCGGGGTCCTCGGGGACTGGGCCGCCGCTGTTGTACGGCCCGCGTTCACCACCGAGTTGCTGCTCCTGGGAAACGAATCCTTGCTGGAAGACCAACGCGAAGATGATAAACACCGCGAAAATCGAACCAAAAGCAATCAGGATTGTCCGTTTTCGCTGCTTCCGACGATTGCTCCTCGCACGTCGTTCTTCGCGGACCTGAGACCGTGTCATGCCCCGACGGTGTTCAGGTCGCGTGGTAGCAGTTCTGTTTCTTGACTGTGCCATGAACCTACGATTCTATTTCAAGCGTTAAGCAAGGGTTCTCACGCCTCGAACGAATTGCCGGTTAGACGTTCGTATGCCGATATATACCGCTGACGCGTCATGTCCATCACGTCATCAGGGATTGTTGGCGGAGGCGGTTCACGATCCCACGTTGTTGTCATCAACCACTCTCGAAGGTGCTGTTTGTCATACGCCGGCGGGAACGAACCGGGATGCCAATCTTCAGCGTCCCAGAAACGGCTCGAGTCAGGCGTGAGCACCTCATCGATCAACGTCAACTCGCCGTTAGCGAACCCGAATTCGAACTTTGTGTCCACGAGGATCATGCCGCGATCTTCAGCATGTCGTCGTGCGCGTTCGTAGATTGCGATGCTGGTCTCTTTGAGTCGATCGTGAAGCTCATTACCAACGAGATTCTTGGCTTCTGATTCCGAGAGAGGCATATCGTGACCTTCCTCGGGTTTCGTCGACGGGGTGAACAGCGGTTCGGAATACTTCTCTGCAGCTCTCATACCCTTGGGCATCGGTGCATCGTTCAACGTGCCGTGACTTTGGTACTCGGCCCAAGCGGAGCCTGCGAGGTATCCGCGCACGACGCACTCCATATTGATACGCTCTGCTTCTTTAATCAACATCGACCGGTCTCGCCATTCAGGAGGTAGGTGGGCAAGCGCTTCCCCGTAGCCACCATTGACCACGACATCTTCGTCGGATGACATGCCAATCATGTGGTTGTCGACGATGTCGCCGATAACGTTGCGAAACCAGAACGCGGACATCTGGGCGAGGAGAACGCCTTTCTGAGGCACAGGATCGTCCATGATCACGTCGAACGCAGAGATGCGGTCGGTTGCAATCATCAAGAGTACGCCTTCGTCGACTCGGTAGGTGTCGCGGACTTTGCCGCGGTGGACGAGATCAGGCAGGCTGGTCGTGAATACGGCGTTTTTGGAGTTCAATTGGTCTCCTCGATACCAAGGCGGTCGAAAATCGGGTCAACCTGTTTGATGAAGTAGCTGTAATCGAATAAATCGGCCAACGTCGCATCACTCAGGTGGGCGGTGACGATTTCGTCGCCGCAGATGATCGATCTGAACTCGGATTCCTCGTCCAGTGCCGTCATCGCCGCTCGTTGAACGGCGTCGTACGCGACGCCACGTTCCACACCTGCTTCGACGAGAGCCAGCATCACACGCGGCGAGAAGACCAGTCCGTGGGTCATATCGATATTTCGCCGCATCCGGTCTGGCTTTACGGTCATGTTGGCGATGATGCCCGTCATCAGATCGAGCGTGTAATCGAGGGCGAGCGAGGAATCTGCTAGAACGACCCGCTCGGCTGACGAATGAGATATGTCTCGCTCATGCCACAGAGCCACGTTTTCGAGCCCGACCAAGGAGTTTGATCGGATAACTCTTGCCAAACCGCAGATACGTTCTGACAGTTCCGGGTTTCTCTTGTGCGGCATCGACGAAGAGCCTTTGCTTACGTATCCCGGTTGACCGAAAGGTTCTTCGACTTCGCCGACCTCAGTACGCTGCAAAGAACGAATCTCGGTGGCCATTTTGTCGAGAGTCGCTGCGGTTAAAGCGAGGACCTGCAAGTATTCAGCGTGGCGATCTCGCTGGATCACCTGATTCGACACAGCGGCAGGTTTGAGCCCGAGTTCTGCGCATACGTGATCTTCTATCTCGATCGGAATGCCTGCGAAAGTTCCAACAGGCCCTGAGAGCATGCCGACAGACACGCGGTCTTTCATTGCGACAGCGCGTTCTCGGTTGCGTTGCATCTCCGACCACCAAAGCGCGAGCTTTAACCCGAACGACATCGGTTCGGCGTGGATTCCGTGAGACCTACCCATGCAGAGCGTGTGTTTAAATTCGACCGCCCGATTGGCGAGCGCTGTTAAAAGCGCGTCTAATCCGTCGATCAACAGCGATGTCGCCTCCGACATCTGCATCGCTAGAGCGGTGTCTTTAACGTCGTTGGAGGTGAGGCCGTGGTGAATCCATCGGCCTTCTTCGCCGAGCGAAGTCGCTACTGCGCGTGTGAACGAAACGAGATCGTGACGCGTCTCCTCGAACTGTCGATCGTATTCTTCGCGTGAAAACCGTGCTTTGCGGATCTTGCGGATGTCGTCCTCGTCGATGACACCCAATTTCGCCCACGCTTCACACGCCGCTATCTCGACTTTCAACCAAAGGTCGAACTGGTGATCTTCCGACCAGATTCGGCTCATGGCAGGTCTTGAGTAACGCGGGATCACTTTGGTCAGCAGTTGTGTTGGTTCAATCGCTTGGAGATTGAAGAATACTAATTCACCGTACGGTCAGATCTCGTTTTCGGCGATGTCCGATCTGTAGCGAGCGCCAGTGAATTGAATCTCGGATGCTAACTCGTACGCATTGGAACGTGCCGCCGCAACCGATTGAGAAGACGAAGCGGTCACCACGAGAACTCTGCCGCCCGCGGTCACCAATTCACCATCGTCGTTAATCGCGGTCCCGGCGTGGAAAACTGCTGTATCGCCTTCAAGGGGCAACTCGCCATCGATGCGGTGCCCAGTTTGGTATGCGCCAGGGTAGCCATCGGATACGACAACCACGCCTACTGCGCAGTTGTCGTTCCAGACCACTGGACATTCTGCCATCCGCCCTTCGGAAACCGACATGCATATCTCGGCCAAATCGGAATCGAGGCGCAACATCAACGGTTCGCACTCGGGGTCACCGAAACGGCTATTGAACTCAATCACCTTGGGCCCGGAATCCGTCAACATCAGTCCGGCATATAGAACGCCGCGATAGGGTGAACCCTCATTAGCCAAGGCGCGTGCAACCGGTTCGAGAATCGTTTCTCGGATGTGTTGCATATCAGAAGGGCCGCAAAGTTTCGGCGACGTGAATGCTCCCATGCCGCCGCTGTTTGCGCCGATGTTGCCGTCGTAAGCCCGTTTGTAATCCCGTGCCGCGACGGGATCCGACACGAACTCCCCATCGACGAACGCGAACACGCTGAGTTCGGGGCCAACAAGCCTCTCTTCTATGACAATCGTCGCCCCAGCGTCTCCAAACGCGCGCTGGTCGATTGCCTCGGTTATTGCAGCGATTGTCTCCTCGGCAGTTTCGGGAACGGTTACGCCTTTTCCAGCGGCCAATCCATCCGCTTTGACCACGACTGAACCCGCTGGTTGTGACTCGGCATAACTGATCGCGGCCGACGCCTCATCGAATGTCCGGCTACTGGGACACGGGACGTTATGGCGATACATCAAGTCGTTGGCCCAAGATTTCGAACCTTCGATGCGAGCCGCGGATGCGGATGGACCGAAAACTCGGATATCACGCTCTGCCAGTTTGTCCGCCAAGCCGTCGACCAAAGGGGCTTCGGGCCCGACGACGACCAGATCCGGGTTGAGTTTAGACGCGAATTCGATGATTGCGTCGACGTCTTCCGCTCCTACGTCGGCGATGTCTGCAATCTCCGCAATACCGGGATTGCCCGGTGCGCAAGTGATCTGCGGTTCCAGATCTGACTTAGCGAGTTTCCAGGTTAGGGCGTGTTCTCTGCCGCCGGATCCGATTACGAGTATCTTCATCGCGTCTAGGGGAGTATGTTCACTCCCATTCGATGGTTCCGGGCGGTTTGCTAGTTACATCGAGAACGACCCGATTCACCTCGGGCACCTCGTTGACGATGCGGTTAGACATCCGAGCGATAGTGTCGTACGGGAGGCGTGCCCAATCTGCGGTCATCGCGTCGGTGCTGACAACGGCGCGGATCGCGACGACGTACTGATAGGTTCTAGCGTCGCCCATCACACCAACGCTTTGAGTGTCCGTCAGAACGGCAAAGCTCTGCCAGAGTTGCTCATACAGCCCTGCGTCCTTTATCTCATCGACCACGATCCAGTCTGCGGCTCGAAGGATTTCGAGTTTTTCGTAGGTGACTTCGCCCATTATCCGAATCGCCAGTCCTGGTCCTGGAAATGGTTGGCGATTAACGGATTGTTGGGTAAGTCCGAGTTCGCGACCAGCTTCTCGCACCTCGTCTTTGAACATATGGCGAAGCGGTTCGACGAGCTTCAAGTCCATCTTTTCTGGCA
Organism: Dehalococcoidia bacterium; assembly: GCA_022824185.1. Taxonomy (GTDB): domain Bacteria; phylum Chloroflexota; class Dehalococcoidia; order Lucifugimonadales; family Lucifugimonadaceae; genus Bin127. The sequence continues at coordinate 74,749 of JAJEAU010000010.1, read as the reverse complement.
ATCCGCCAACGTTGTGATGGGTTTTGATCTTGTGCGCAGCGGAACTTTCGGGCGAAACCGATTCGATGACGTCGGGGTAGAGCGTACCTTGGGCTAGAAAATCGACGTCGCCAATGTCACGAGCCTCTTCTTCGAAGACGCGGATGAAGGTTTCCCCGATCCTCCTCCGTTTTTCTTCGGGGTCGACAACTCCCTTCAATTCGCTGAGGAATCGTTCGGTGCCGTCCACGAACCTGAGATTGACCCCCAACTGGCTCGCGAAAATCGATTGGACCCGATCAGCTTCGCCGCGCCGCATGAGACCGTTGTCGACGAATATGCAAGTCAACCGATCTCCGATTGCGCGGTGGATCAGCGCAGCAGCAACTGACGAGTCGACGCCGCCGGAGAGGGCACATACGACCTTGCCGTCGCCAACCTGCTGTTCGATGCGTGAAATCGAGTCGCGAACGAAGTTGCTCGGAGTCCATGAACCGGACGCTCCGCAAATCCCATGAATGAAATTGCGGATTATCTGTTCGCCCTGTTGCGTGTGCGTGACTTCAGGATGGAACTGGATGCCGTACGCCCGCATAGCCTCGTTTCCCATGACGGCACAAGGCGAGTTTTCGGAGAACGCGAGCGAAAGGAATCCCGGAGGCATCTCCGAGATGCGATCGCCGTGGCTCATCCAGACCGGGACAGTCGTGTCCAAACCTTGGAACAATGGATGCACAGCGCCGTTCAGGTGGAGCAGGGCGTGACCATACTCTCGCTCGATGCCCGCGACAACTCCACCGCCTAGTTGGTGCGCCAAGGCCTGCATTCCGTAGCAGATCCCGAGGATCGGCACCTTGGCATCGAACACCCACGATGGAATCAACGGCGCGCCAGCATCGTAAACGCTGTTTGGGCCGCCGCTGAGAATGATCCCTTTGACGTCTTGCAAGTGCAGGATGTCCGGGCCAGCATCAAATGGAATGATCTCGCAATAGACATTCGATTCGCGTACGCGGCGGGCGATCAGTCTGCTGTACTGTGAACCGAAATCTAGGATCACGATCGACTCGGTTCGCACCGGGACCGACGGCGAATCGCCATGCAACCGATCGCGTTCGGCGATCTCGAGGTACGTATTCAGCTCGATGTCGTCAGATGTGGCGACGCGATGGGAGGGGGTGTCAGGTTTCACTGAGGTCATTTCGAGGTGATGATCATTCCAGATTCTAATCTCCCCAGACGCCGCGCCGTGCAGCAAACGACTTAACAATGGGCGATGGTACGATTGTCAAGGCGCATTGGCGCAGGTGCACCTAGCAGGTTTGGATGGCGTTGGAACAGATCGATCTAAGCGACGCGGTCGCCGCGGTTAACTCGGGCGGTGTAATCGCGTTTCCCACCGACACTTTCTACGCGCTTGGAGTGGATGCGATGAACGAATCGGCAATCCGGAGAGCGTTCGAAATTAAACGACGGCCTGCCACGACACCGATGCCGGTTTTGATTTCAGATCGATCTCAGATCGACAGGTTGTCAGGCGATTTCGGGAAATTGCCTCTGATTCTTGCCGATCGGTTTTGGCCTGGTGCATTGACGATCGTAGTCGAGGCCGCCGACGAGATCCCTGAGGTGCTGACGGGCGGGTTGCAGACTGTCGGGTTGCGCATGCCAAATCATGAGTTGGCCCTCAGACTAATCTCGGAAACAGGCATCGGGTTGACAGGGACGAGCGCAAATATCTCGGGACAACCGCCGAGCAAGGACTGGCGGGTGATTGAGGAATCGATCGGTCAGGAGTTAGACGCGATCGTCGCCGGTGACTGCGGTGTCGAATCTGGAGCATCGACGGTCGTGCAAGTGGTCGACGGAGCGCTCCGAGTGCTGAGAGAAGGGCCGATCTCTCGCCAAGAACTTGAAGATGCATTGAGGTTGACAGCGTGACGACACAATCCAGTGCCTTATTGCCAATCGAGGCCGAAGACCAGATCGAGGATGCCATTCGATCGTTTTTCGACGGTCGAGATTTAGAGATTTATCACATGATGTCGTGGCAACTCGGTCACACCGACGAGCGCGGACGACCAACTAACGAACCAACCGAACGTCGGCTGCATGCTTCGTTGCTTTTGGCGGTCGCGAAGGCTCTCCATGGCGACTTCCAACCAGCGGTGAAATACGCCATTTCAGTTGAGTTGATGTACAACTTTGCGCTGATTCACGGCGATGTGCAGGATGGAAACACCGAGAGATCGGGTAGGGCATCGATTTGGTGGAAATGGGGCCCATCGCAAGCCATTAACACCGGCGATGGGATGCATGCATTGGCGCGCTTGTCATTGTTCGAGCTCTGCGACATCGGCGAACCGATCGACCGCGTCACCGCCGCGTTGGAGATCATAGACGACGCGGTTTTGCGTCGCTGCGAAGGAGAGTTTCTGGATATTTCGTTTCAGGAACGACCTTCCGTGTCGGTTTCGGAATACATCGATATGGTCGCTATGCGCGTGGGCTCACTCTACGGTGCGTCGGCCGAGTTGGCGACGGTGCTTGATGACGATTACGGGATGGAGAGGCGATTGGCATTGCGAAGGTTCGGCGAGAGTGTCGGGATTGTCAAACAACTCGTCGCTGACTGGACGTCGTTTTTTGGCGGATCGGATCGGGATCCGGCGGAGCAGGGAAGAATAATCTCGAAGAAAAAGTCATTGCCGATCGCGTTTCTGTTCGATACGGTGAAGGACCCGTCAATCCTCCGACGGGCAGGGGAGATGTATCTGCAGCGAGTCATCGACCCTTCTCGCATTTCGGAGCTGACAGAGTTAGCCGCGGAGGCAGGCGCCAAAGAGTTCACGTTGGAACGAATAACCGCGCGTCTGAGAGAGGCAGAGGACGCTTTGTCACAATCGGGTATCGACGAAAACCACGCAGCAAATCTGATGGCGTTGGCCCGTGATATCGGCAACGTCAGTCAGTTGGAAGCCATCCTTGGCAAGACCAATTTGGGGTAAGGCCGTGGCGTACGCGCTTCCTAAGATCGAAGAGGCTTCGCTAAAAGGCAAAAGAGTTCTGCTGCGCGCGGATCTCAATGTAACTTTCCAGCCCGGGACTACCGAAATTGCAGACGACAGTCGGATAAATGCGATAGTCCCCACGGTTGACCTGTTGAGGGCTAAGGGTGCAAGGATCGTGCTGTGTTCGCATCTGGGTCGGCCCAAAGGCAAGGTGGTTGCTGACATGCGAATCGAACCCGTCAGGGCGCGGTTGTCGGCGATGATGGGGATCGATGTGACGTACGCGGGCGGACCAGTTGGCGCGGAAACCCTTAACGCCGTCAACGGGTTGCAGGATGGTGACGTGGCGATGCTGGAGAATCTACGGTTCGATCCGGGTGAAGAAGCCAACAGCGGCGAGTTTTCGCATTCGTTGGCATCTCTCGCAGACGTGTACGTGAATGACGCATTCGGTGCATCCCACAGATCCCACGCGTCTATCGTTGGCGTTGCCGAGGTTTTGCCGGCCTGCGCAGGTTTGTTGATGAGATCGGAGATTGCGGCACTGGAGCGTGCTGTTGGTTCGGACGAGCGCCCAGCGGTCGTCGTGCTCGGAGGTGCCAAGGTCGCTGACAAACTCGGGGTCGTGGAGAATTTGGCCCCAGCGGCAGACGCAGTCTTGGTTGGTGGGGGCATGATTTCAGCGATGTTGGCGTCCCAAGGACACAACGTCGGTTCGGTTGACCTGAGCGCCGAGGAGTTGAGGGCCGCTGCATCGTTACTCGACAACGCAGAAATCTCCAAGAAATTGCGTCTCCCAATCGACGTTGTGGTTGCCGGAGAATTCAGCGCGAATTCAACGTCAATCGAGGTGTCCGTCGATGCCATTCCGAAACTTGGCTATGTGCTCGACATCGGTCGCAAAACGGCGACGGAATTCGTTGGCATCATCAGCTCGGCCAAAAAGGTCATATGGAATGGGCCAATGGGACTGTTCGAGTGGCCGATGTTTGCCAAGGGAACTGAAGAGGTTGCAAGCGCGATCGCCTCGAATGTCGATGCATTCAAATTGGCTGGGGGAGGTTCGACGGTCGAAGCCATAAATGCGTTAGGAATTAGCGACAAGTTGACGCACGTTTCGACGGGCGGAGGCGCGTCGCTCGAGTATCTTGAAGGCAAAACCTTGCCGGGCATTTCTGCGTTGATGCGAGGGTGAATTCGTTAACGTTCGGTCTATTCGGCGAAAACCCGACGGGATTCGTAACGTCTCAGAGATTTTGGTGGTTGACGATTCTCAGAAGTGGCGTTATCTTTAACTTGCGCGTAAGGCGTCGCCGCCAGCAGAATGGTCTGTCGCAGCGGGTAAAAAAGTCCTAAGCTACACTTGTCAACTCGCAAACCGTTAATCGCGGGTAACTGGAAAATGAACACCACGCCGCAGGAAGGCGTGGCGTTGTCTCAAAACATCTGTCGTTCGATCGGCGATTCGGAGTCGGTGGATGTTGTGCTCTGTCCTCCGTTCACTTCCTTGATCGCTGTGTTTGGTGTGGTGCATCAAACGAGTGTGATGCTCGGGGCGCAGAACGTCAACCAACACCCTAGCGGGGCGTACACAGGCGAGATTTCGGCTGCGATGTTGGAGGGACTGGTTACTCACGTGATCGTGGGTCACTCTGAGCGCCGTCAAACGTTTGGGGAGACAGACCAGATTGTCGCAGCGAAAGTTGGTGCAGTCGTTGATGCAGGGATGACCGCGATATTGTGCGTAGGCGAAGACGACGTCGAGCGGCAACGCAGGCGCGCAGAGCGCTTTGTGCGACGTCAGGTGCGATTGGGGCTTGCCGGAGCGGACGATCCATCGCAGGTAGTGATCGCGTATGAACCAATTTGGGCGATTGGGACCGGCGTAGCCGCCACGGTCGGGCAAATCGAATACATGGCTGCTTCGATCCGCGAAGAGATCAGCGAAGTCTACGATCAAGAGGCTGCGGAGAACATTAGGGTCATCTATGGCGGCAGCACCAACTCCCAGAACATCGGACAGATTGTGGGTAGCGACACAGTTGACGGTGCATTGGTCGGTGGCGCAAGTTTGGACGAGGTCGAGTTCTCGGCGATGGTTGCCACCATGTCTCAAACGATCAGCTCTGATTAATACCAAAACAGTTTGACCGGCAGCGAATTGCGGGATCGAGACATCCAAGTCGTCGCCATCGTTGGAGCCACGGCGACTGGAAAAACTACGTTGGGAGTCGAGCTGGCGTTGGCGTGGGACGGCGAAGTTGTTAACGCCGATTCGAGGCAGTTTTACCGCGGAATGGATATCGGGACTGCCAAACCGACGAGCGCCGAGCGCCGAGGTGTGCGGCATCACTTGGTAGACACCTTGGATCCGCACGAAAACTATAGTTTGAACGACTTTCTGCGTGCCGCCAATGAAGCGATTGCCGACATCCATAAGCGAGGAAAATTGCCGGTCATCGTAGGTGGTTCCGGGCAGTACATATGGGGGTTGCTCGAAGGCTGGGAGGTCCCAGAGATACCGCCTAACCAGCAGTTGAGGAAAGAGTTGGAGGCGCAACTGGCTAAGGAAGGTATCGAACCTCTGCAACGACGTTTGAGGGCAACGGGAGCGGAGAACATCGATCGGGTAGAGGTGTTGAACCCTAGGAGGTTGATCCGAGCCATCGAACGGGCAGTCGCGACAGGTGATGCTATGGGAGGGGCGAGCAAAAGTGAAACGCCGCCTTACGATGCACTCATCATCGGCTTGAAGGCTCCGAGGGAGGTGTTGCACGACAGGGTCGCAGCACGACTAGATGAGATGATCGATGCCGGTTGGGTTGAAGAAGTCAAATCCTTGCTGGGTGACAGGGTCACAAACGAGTTGCCTTCGATGTCGGCAATCGGCTACCGACAACTGGCTGAGCATATTGAGGGACGAAAGGCTTGGGAGGAGACACGCGAGGAGATATTGATCGGGAGTCACAGACTGATCGGAGCACAACACAACTGGTTCAAACCCCGGGATCCAAGGATTCGGTGGCTTGACATAACCGATGAGTGTTACCCGAAATCGGCATACGAGACGGTACGCGCCTGGTTGAAGGCAGATGGTTGAAGCACGTGCGCGATAGAATCGCTTGATGGTCAACCGATATTGATTGGAGAGCTCGATTGGCGATTGAATTCGCAAAATTGCATGGTTGCGGCAACGATTACATAGCGGTCGACGGTCGTTCGTTGGACCGCGATTGGAATGCCCTGACCGCCGAGATGAGCAAGCCGGCGTTCGGCGTCGGATCTGACGGAATCGTGCTGTTGCAAAACTCCGACGTAGCACAGGTCAGGATGCGCGTCTTTAACCCCGACGGATCCGAAGCCGAGATGAGCGGGAACGGGATCAGGCTGTTCGCGAAGTTTGTGTTGGATCGTCAGTTGGCTGAACTCGCGAATGGCGAACTCACAGTCGAGACGATGGGCGGAGTGAGGACGGTTTGGCCCGAGATGACTGATGGCAGGATGCAGTCGGCACGCGTAGCGATGGGACCTGCAACATTTGCGGCTTCGGATGTTCCGGTGGACACCGCGGCTTTGGGAGGGATCGCAGAGGTTGTGGCTGAGGAGGTTGAGATCTCTGGTGTTTCGTTGAAGATAACCTGCTTGGGTATCGGCAATCCCCACGCAGTCGCGATCATGGATGATCCAGTCGAAGATTTCCCTTTGGTCGAAGTAGGTCCTCACGTGGAGAACCATCCGATGTTCCCGCAACGGATCAACTTTGAGATCGTCAATGTTCATGCCCGCGATCGCATTCGAGCCCGAATTTTCGAACGAGGAGCAGGGGAGACCATGTCGTCGGGGACAGGCAGCACCGCGTCGGCATTCGCTTGCCGGAGATTGGGCTTGGTGGATGATGCCGTTGATGTCGTTGTTGATGGCGGCGTATTGCGGATATCTTGGGACGAAAACGATGAGGCGTTTCTGGAAGGCCCAGCCGTAGAAGTGTTTACCGGGGTTTGGAACGAATAACGGCTGCTCATAGCGAATAGTCGAGTGTAAGTCGAGGGACAATGCCAGAACTAGCAAGAAGAGTGCAACAACTACCGCCGTACCTGTTCGTGAACATCTCGCGGGCGATCGCGGCGAAGAAAGCCCAGGGCATCGACGTGGTGTCGTTCGGGATCGGCGATCCGGATATACCGACGCCGGACGCTGTGCTCGACGCGTTGGATCGCGGCGCCAGGAAAACGCCCAACCATCGCTACCCTGAGAGCGAAGGACTGCCGGAATTTAGGCAAGCGGTATGCGAATTCTATGCTCGGCGGTTCGGAGTAGAACTGGACCCCAACACCGAGGCGATCAACCTGATCGGAGCGAAGGAGGGCATCGCCCACGCGGCTTTGTGTTTCATCGATCCAGGTGATGTCTCAATCTCTCCCGATCCTGCGTATCCGGTCTACGAGATCGGAACGATGTTCGCTGGGGGCGAGACCCACTTTGTGCCGTTGCGAGAAGACAACGGCTACCTGCTCGACTTCGAGCAGATTCCGACCGATGTGGCTCGCAAAGCCAAGACGTTGTGGTTGAACTACCCGAACAACCCAACCGGAGCGGTCGCAGATCTGGCGTATTTTGAGCAAGCAGTAGCGTACGCGAAAGAGTTCGATCTCTATCTGTTGCACGATGCCTGCTATACGGAGGTGACGTTCGACGGCTACGTCGCTCCGAGCATATTGCAGGTGGACGGGGCCCGAGATGTGGCGATGGAGTTCCATTCCCTGTCGAAAACGGCGAATATGACCGGTTGGCGCGTCGGTGCGGCAGTCGGAAACTCCGAAATGGTCGATGCGTTGATGCGCGTTAAATCGAACATCGACTCGGGACTTTCCCAGGCGATACAGGAGATGGGCATCGAGGCTTTGAACCTCCCGCAGGAATGGATTGATGCCAACAACGAGATCTATCGGAATCGCCGGGACCGGGTTGTCGCGGCGTTGAATGAAATCGGATTGGAAGCCACTACGCCGAAAGCCACGTTGTACATCTGGACGCGAGTGCCTGAAGGGTATACATCGGCGAGCTTCGCAGAAAAGATGCTTCAAGAACGCGATGTCGTCGTCACCCCAGGGGCTTCGTACGGGCCTTCTGGTGAGGGCTATATTCGTCTGTCGCTCACGATCCCCGACGACCAGATTGATGAAGGAATTCGTCGAATATCTGGTTGGCAGGTTTAGATCCGCAAGATATCGAGGTTCAAATTGGCTGGACGCAAGCGATTTCACGATACGTCTTCGAGGCGTGAGCGTGCATGCCTAGTGGGAGTGCGCGTTCGGCGCGGTCGAAATGGCTGGTCGCTGACCGATTCGGTGTCGGAACTGGATGCATTGGCGCAGGCCGCTGGCGCGAATCCGATAGCGACTCTCACGCAGAATCTGAACGCGCCGTCGCCGACATATGTGGGTTCAGGCAAGCTTGACGAGTTGGCGGATACGGTAAAGAATCTTCACGTCGAGACCGTGATCTTCGACGATGAACTGACGCCGGCGCAGCAACGCGTGCTCGAAGATCGGTTGCAAGTGAAAGTCATCGACCGGACGGCATTGATCTTGGATATCTTCGCGGGTCGCGCAAGGACTCGTGAAGGCAAGTTGCAGGTAGAACTGGCACAGGTCGAGTACCTGATGCCTCGCCTAGCGGGGCAATGGTCGCACTTGGAGCGGTTGGGTGGCGGAATCGGGACTCGGGGGCCAGGTGAGTCGCAGATTGAGACTGACCGACGGTTGATGCGGTTAAAAGCCCGAGATTTGCGGCGGGCGATATCGAGTGTTCGAGACCAGCGTGGATCGCAGAGGCGTCGGAGGTTGCGCGGCGATGTCCGAACCGTCTCACTGGTCGGATACACCAACGCCGGAAAATCCGCTCTCTTCAACACGCTGACGGGTTCCGACATCCGGTCGGTGGATCGACCCTTCGAGACCTTAGACACCACGACGAGGCGGTTGTACCTGCCGTCCGGCGTGCAAGCGACTCTGAGCGACACCGTGGGTTTCATCAATAAGTTGCCGCCGATATTGATCGATGCCTTCAACGCGACGTTGGAGGAGGCGATGTTTGCCGACCTGTTGGTGCACGTCACCGATATCTCAAACCCTTTGGCGGCCGAGGCTGCCGAAGTCGTCGACGGCGTGTTGGGAGATCTCGGACTCGGTGAGACGCCGCGACTGCTTGTTTTGAACAAACTGGACCTCGTGACGGATTCGCGACCGAGTCGCGACGAAATTTGGAGTGACGATTCGGTTATGACGTCGGCCGTCAAGCGCTGGGGAATCGAGGAGTTGAGGTTGGCAATCGACGCTGCGTTAAGTGATGGCGACGTCGAGGGGACGACAGAAGAGGTTAACGAACCGATTACGGTCTAAGGCCGAGGCTGACAGGGCTTGCATGCCGCAAGCAGAGGCTAGTGCAGGCCACTTCGCACTAGACACGTTATGTAAAGCTGGTAGTAGCCAGTGAGTTGGATTAAACCTCCTGCAATCGGTTTTGGTTTAGGTGTCGTATACCCTGATAGCAATGTGGGCGATGAACGAATGCTCAGGGATAAACGAACCCAGATGAATCGAAAAACACTTCTTGACCCGATGCGGTTGCTGCCCGTCACGTTGCTGTCGGTCGTGTTGCTTTTCGCGTTTGCTTGCGATGCTGAGGAGGAACCGGCAGCGGAGATCGTATCTGAGGATACCGTTCCCGTAACCGAGGTCGTCGAAGTCGCTGTGGCGACGGAATCTGTCGAGGTAGTCGACGAGGTTGAAGAGATCGAAACTCCGCCGGATGAGGTGGAGATCGTGGTTGACCAAGAGGTGAAAGAAGATCCGGCGGAGATGGTCGGTGTCGAGCAGGAAGCTGTGCCGCGTGTGATCGAGTCGCCGAAGACTAGGCAGCTGCCAGATGCGGTGCCAGAGGATGTCGCGGTGATATGGGAGGCGTTTGAGTTCATCAACAACGAATATGTGGATTACACGCTAGTCGACCACGCCGAGATGTCTGAAGAGGCGATTCTGGGGTTCATCGAGGCACTAGGCGATCCGCACATGACTTACATAACGCCGGATCAGATGCGGATGAGCAGAGACGATTTGGCGGGTTCGTTCTTCGGCATCGGTGCGACGGTTGCGCAAGCGCCCGATGGCAAAGGTGTGATCATTCAGGCGCCGATGGAAGGATCGCCAGCGATGAGGGCTGGGATCAAGCCTGGCGACCGAATCTTAAAGGTCGATGGCGTGGATGCGTCGGGTTGGAGCGTTAGCGAGGCCGTGTTGATAATCCGCGGCGAGGAAGGTGTGCCTGTGGTGTTGACGGTTTTGCACGTCGGTGAGACAGACCCGGTGGACATCGAGATCATTCGGGGTCGCGTAGAGCTGGAATCGGTTCAAACGCGGATGATTCCTGATACCCCGTTCGCAGAGATGGATATTCGGCAGTTCACGGATGAGACCCCACGGGAAATCCGTGAGCATATGTCGAAACTGCTGTCGGAAGGCGCTGAGGGCGTGGTGATTGATTTGAGAAACAATCCTGGCGGATTGTTGCATGCGACGCTTGACGCGGCGAGCGAATTTATCCCTGAGGGGATGCTGGCATATGAGCAGGACCGCAACGGGGCGCGTCGGGATTTCTACGCGCACGGTGAAGCGAACTTTGCGAATGTGCCGATCGTGGTGTTGGTAAACGAATGGTCCGGCAGCGGTGCGGAGTTGTTTGCTGGGGCTGTTCAAGATCATGGGCGTGCGGTTTTGATCGGCGTGAAGACATTTGGGAAAGGGAGTGTGAACATCACTCGAACGCTTTCCAATGGTGCCGGACTGAATATCACGATCAGGCGGTGGTATACGCCGAATGGCAATGTGATTGAGGGCGTAGGGTTGACGCCAGATGTGGTTGTGGAGACGGAGCCGGTTCCCGGGCAAAGAGATGTCGAGTGGGTCGAGCCGCAGATGGACGCAGCAATCAAGCAGTTGAATTTCCAGACTCAGGTCACGACGGCGGTTGGGCCGTAGATTGCAGCAAGCGGAATAGGTGCGATCGACCGGGTTTCGGTTGAGGTCGTCGTGGCGGAAAATGGGTATCAGGTACGCCCTGTTATGGCTCGTAGAAAACGCAAGACAAAAGTTGACGGCAGCGGTTCGGCGTCGTCTGGGACGATGGCTACCAATCGGCGCGTCCGATTCGATTACAACCTGATCGATGAGTACGAAGCCGGGTTGATGTTGCAGGGCTCGGAGATCAAGTCGATTCGGGATGGCAAGGTGGATATTTCGAATGCGTACGTGCGGATTACGGACGGCGAGGCCTGGTTGATGAATATGTACGTCGCTCCGTATGATGCGGCTGGCTTATGGGGGCAACATGAACCGTTGCGGCAGCGGAAGTTGCTGTTGCATCGGAAGGAAATCGAGTCGTTGAGGGGTCAGGCCGAGCAGCAGGGACTGACGATCGTAGTTCAGCGGATCTACATCGTTCGTGGAGTTGCGAAGGCGTCGATTGCGTTGGCTCGGGGCAAGACGCATGGGGATCGCCGGGATACGATTCGGCGTCGTGATCAGGAGCGGGATATAGCTCGGGCGATGCGGCGGTGAGTTTGGGGTCGGTGTTGCCGCCTTGCACCAGTCTCCTTCTGAAGGAGGGCATGGAAAATGAGGAACGATGGATCCGCGATCTATGTTGTCGTTCGTTTTTGGTTTGATCGCTCGGCTTCGCGAGCCCGATACGCTTTGCGAAGGGGCTAACGCCCTACAAAATCTGATCCAGGAAGAGTTTTGTGCGGTCTTCGGTTGGGTTGTTGAAGATTTGGTCGGGGGTGCCTAGTTCTACTAGCTGGCCTTCGTCGAACATTGCCATTCGGTCGGCTACTTCTCTGGCGAAGCCCATTTCGTGGGTCACGCAGAGCATCGTCATGCCGGTGTCGGCTAGCTCTCGCATGACGTCTAGGACTTCTTTGATCATCTCGGGGTCGAGTGCGGACGTTGGCTCGTCGAAGAGCATGATTTCGGGTTGCATGGCCAAGGCGCGGGCGATGGCCACTCGCTGCTGCTGACCTCCAGAAAGTTCGGCGGGATATTTCTCGGCCTGCTCGGGGATGCCTACTCGTTCGAGGAGGGACATTGCGAGGTCTTCTGCCTCGGCTTTGGGAAGGTGTCTGACGCGTTGCGGGGCCAAAGTGATGTTTCCCAAAACGGAGATGTGCGGGAATAGGTTGAACTGTTGAAAGACCATGCCGACTTCGGATCGGATGGCGTCGAGATTTCGGAGGTCGTTAGTCATCTCGATACCGTCGACGACGATCTTGCCCTGCTGGTGCTCCTCAAGGCGGTTGATCATGCGGATGAACGTGGATTTTCCGGAGCCAGAGGGACCGAATATGACAACGACCTCTCCCCTCTTCACGGACATGGTGACGTCGTTGACGGCGCAGAAGTTCCCGAACCACTTGAAGACGTTTTCGCAGACGATGATGTCGTCGCGTTCCTCGAGCGGGATTTTGCGGACCTCGGGGTTGGTTACGGTGGTTTCTTCAAGGGAGTGGGTGGTGGTCATGTTGCAGTTCCTCAAGCTCTAGCGTGTTCCAACTCCGAGCGCGGTTTCGATTTTGCGGGATACGAACGACATCGAGAAGGTGAAGATCCAGAAGATCAAGGCGATGAAGATGTAGACCTCATGGCCATCGTCGACGAAGTCGAGGTTCCCTTGGATCGTCACTCGGCCCATCTCGACCAGGTCGAGCATTCCGATGATGAATACAAGCGAGGTGTCTTTGAAGAGCGAAATGGCCTGCCCTACTATGGCCGGAATGATGTTGCGGAGGCCCTGCGGAAGGGTGATGAGGATGGTCGTCTGCCACGCTCGGAGGCCGAGGGCACGGGCGGCCTCGGTTTGACCGGTCGCGACGGCCGCCATTCCTCCGCGCACGTTTTCAGCCATGTAGGCGGAACTGAATATCGTGATGGTGATCATAGCGAGGTAGAGTTCGTCGATTGAGAACTGCTCGGGGAATGTGAGCGGTAGGATGTGCCTCGACATGAAGAGGAGGGTGATCAGGGGGACGCCGCGGATGATCTCAATAAAGCCGACGCAGGCGTATTTAAGAAATGGGAACTCGGAACGTCGACCGAGCGCCAAAGCGATGCCGATGGGTATCGAACACACTATGCCAATAGTCGCGAGGAGGAGGTTTAGTGTGAGGCCGCCAAGGTCTTGGGTCGGGACGGGTTCAAGGCCCGGAACGTACGAGGACCCAACGACTAGAAGCGCGCCGATGAGGAACAATATCGGTGCACCGAAGAATAGGGTCCTAGGTTGCCTGACCGATGGAAATGTGGCAAGTCCAAATCCGAGAGCGACGGCGAGGAAGTTGATTGCGAATAGAACGTTGACCAGGTTGTTCGGCGGATCTGCGACGCTGACACCTAGGACGTACTCGTTTTGGGCGGTTTGCATCGCATCGACACGGACGTAATAGGTGCCAGGTTCGATGTCGATTTCGAGCGATTCGTCGTTGGTGCCGGTATTGCTACTCGATTGGAGAGAGGCGCCTGTCTCGTTTTGGAGAGTTACATCCGCGTTCGCTTCGAGTTGCCATAAACCGACTTTGAGCTTTTTGGTCTCCTCAATGGTGAATGAATAGTAGTCCGTGACATCTTCGACACCGTCAAGTGTGGCGAGTTGATAGAGGGTTCCGGTGTTAGAAGTGATGTCTCGCAGGTCGCGGGCGTTTTCTGGGATGCCGTCAGAGATGTCGCGTTGACGTTCTCTCGGCGATGGGGACGCAGAAGGTTCGAGCTCGATGTCGGGATCGACACGCGGTGCTCCGAGATCGACGCCGGCGTACGGGAGGAGTGCAGCCAAGAGAGTGATGACGATGAGCGCTATGGCGAATCCGCGGGCCATGCCGCCCCACATTCGCCACGCTACACCCAGGATGAGGCTGACAAGCAGGAGGGCTGTCAGGGGGCGCCAGTAAAACTCTTCAGGGTATCTACCGATGAGGTAAAGAGGAATTCGCGACGTGACGACTTCCCAGGATGCTGTGATGAAGACCCAGTTGACGGTTTGGAAGATTGCCAGCGCGACAATTGCGCCGAGGACGATTGAGGTGACGCCGTCGAGAGGCGAACTGAAGAGGTTGGCTCTGATCCAACCGGGAACGCCGACGGTCAAAGCCGGCGGTGGCGGGTTCGGTCTTGTTGAAGATCCGGCCATGTGTATCTCGTTAACCTACGCCTGCATACTTGGTCAATCGGTTGTAAATGTTCCCCACAGCGGAGTAGAAGAGGCTCATGGCGAGGTAGGTGACCATCACCATGCCGATGAGCGAGATCGCGGGTGCGATCTGCACCATCGTCGACGTGACGCTGACGAGGTCCGGGTAGCCGATCGCTGCTGCGAGCGAGGAGTTTTTGGTGAGGTTCAAGTACTGGCTGATTAGCGGCGGGATTATGACGCGCATCGCCTGCGGGAAGATGACGTAGCGGAGTCCCGCGTTGGTGTTAAGTCCGAGGGAGCGGGCGGCTTCCGTCTGGCCGCGGCTAACGGATTGGATTCCCGCACGGACTATTTCGGCAATGAAGGCGGACGTGTAAACAACGAGGCCCAGCAAGAGGGCAAAGAAGCTGCCTGTCAACCTTGCTCCGCCCTGGAGCCGTCCGAAGGGGCCTTCTTGACGCTCAGGGATTACGATTTCCAATGGCGAGAAGATGATGAGCCCGACGATTGTCAACACGAAGAAAATCGCAAAACCGGCGATGATTGGATAGCTGGGTTGCCCGGTTTCGATCTCTCGCTTCGCGAGGTATTTGAACGCATAAACTGCGCCGACAATGCCGACAAATGACAGGATTGCCCATGGCCAAAAGCCGCCCATCGGCGACACCCACGGGAGATACAAGCCTGAGTTGTTGAGGTAGACCGCGTCAAAGTAGATGTAGCCCTCTCGGACGTTCGGTAGTTCGAGGACGATCAAGAACCAGAAGAGGAGTTGGATCAGCAGCGGGATATTCCTGAACGTTTCGATGTAGACGAGGGCCAGCCTGCTGAGAATCCAGTTTCGAGATAAACGTGAGACACCGATGACGATCCCAAGCAACGTTGCCAGAATGACACCGAATACAGACGCTTTTACGGTGTTCAATGCGGCGACCGCGAAACCGAAAAGATATGAATCCGAAGATTCGTGGTCAATGAGACTCTCGCCTATGGGAATCTGGGCTGATTCGTCGAGGAACGAGAACCCGAACGGAATTGCACGATCGTGAATCTCGGTTGCGACGTTAACGATAAAGCCCGAAACGATGGCGATGACGACGACTGCGGAGACGATCTGAATTGCCCATTGGATGAAGACGACGTTCCGCCAGAACGGGATGCCGCCGGGGTTTAGGATGCTCTGCACTTCTGTTGCCGGTTAGATTTTGCGTTTGCGTTACGGGTAGTTTATGGGTGCGGGAAGCAAAAAGAAAGGGGGATGCGCAAGCATCCCCCTTCCATGGGTTTTGGCGAAAGCTCGCCCATGCATTCTATCAGCGTAGAGGTGCTGCGTAGATTTGTCCGCCCTTGGGGCAGTCAGTGCACGGAGCGTTCGACCAGAGGGCGTTACGACCGTTCTCCCTGGGGAGATCGATGCCGTCAGGCCCTAGGTTGCGGTCGTAGATCTCGCCGTAGTTTCCGACGGCGTTGATAACGTCCTGCATGAAGGTTTCGCTAAGGCCTAATGCCTCTTGACCGATGGTTCCCTCGGTGCCGAGCAGTCTCTTGGCTTTGACGTTGTCACCAGAGGCCACGGATCCAACGTTGCCGCTGTTGATCCCGTAGGCTTCGGCGTAGATCAAGCCAGACATGACGGTCTTGACGATGTCAAACCACTGGTCGTCGCCGTGTGGAACGACTGGACCGAGAGGCTCTTCGGAGATGGTCTCCGGGAGAATGACGTGGTCGTCAGGGTTCGGCAGAGCGGTCCTGAGTGCTGCGAGCTGCGAGCGGTCGTTGGTGAAGACGTCACACTGGCCGGACTCGTAAGCGTCAAGGACGACATCGGTGTCCTCAAAGACGTTGGGGTTGTACTCGAGGTTGTTCTGTCGGAAGAAGTCAGCCATGTTGAGCTCGGTGGTGGTACCGCTGGTGACACAGACGGCTGCGCCGCCGAGTTCGTAAGCGGAGGTGACACCGAGGTCTGCGGGGACCATGAAGCCCTGTCCGTCGTAGAACATGGTCTGAGCGTAGTTGCCCCACTGTGCGTCACGGCTCGTGGTCCAAGTGACGGTGCGGACGAGCATGTCGACTTCACCGGACTGGATGGTCGGGCCACGCTCAGCAGCGGTGATGAACTGGATCTCGATGGCTTCGGGGTCGCCGATGACTGCGGCTGCTAGAGCCCGGCAGAGGTCGATGTCGAAGCCGACGTTTCGTCCAGCGTCGTCAAGTGAGCCGTATCCAGGCACGTCGTTACGGCTAGCGCAAATGACGTGACCGCGGTCTTGGACCTGAGCGAGTCGTCCGCCGGTCTCTTCCATGGCCATCATTGCATCATCGGCCATCATTTTGGCGTCGTCAGCCATCTTCATGGCTTCGTCGGCACGTGCTTCGGCTTCGCTGGCTCTTGCGTTAGCGTCATTGAGCGCGGACTGTGCAGCGGAGGCCGTTGCCTGGGCGTTCTGCAAATCGGCGTCTGTCGGCCCTTCGTCGCTCGTGCAAGCACTGAACGCGACTGCGAAGACTGAGACTGTCGCGAGCATTGCGATCAGCATTTTGGTTTTCATCTGTTTGTTTGTCCCTTTCGTTTTTGGCGTTTCGAGATACTAAGACACTCTGAAACAACATCGATACACACGCGTAATCAATTTTACGCTAATACCGCGTTCCCGCGATTATTTGTCCGATGATCGGACGATTCGGGAGATTCGGGTGCTGAGACCCGAGGCGTGTGGCTATGGGGCTGCTGCAAACCGGCGGTTTTAAGGCACAACTGCTGTGCCGTGCCGAGGTAATTGGGAAACGTCGTTACCTTAAGGGTGGTGCGTAGATCTGGCCGCCGTTCAACCAGAGGTCGTTTCGGCCTTCGCGCGGCAGGCCGATGCCTTCGGAACCGAGATTACGTTCGTAGATTTCGCCGTAGTTGCCGACCTGCTTGATGACATCGACCATGAATGATTTGTCGAGGCCGATTACTTCTTGTCCAAAATCGCCTTCAGCTCCTAGAAGGCGCTTGACTTTAATGTTCTCGCTATCGGCCATAGCGTCGACGTTGTCGCTGTCGACGCCGTATGCCTCGGCGTAGATGATTCCGGCCATGACGATCTTGACGATGTCAAACCATGCGTCGTCGCCGTGCGGGACCAATGGTGTTAACGGCTCTTCGGAGATGATGTCGGGGAGGACGAGATGTTCGTCTGGGTTGTCGAACTCTTCGATGTAGGCGGTGAAGATTGAACGGTCGGTGGTGATTGCGTCGCACTGCCCTGCGTGGTACGCGCTGACGGTGGTGTCGTCTTGTTCGAAGACAGTTGGTTGGATGTTTAGATTGTGTTGCCGGCTGAAGTCGGCGAGGTTGAGTTCGGAAGTAGTGCCGGCGGTTACGCATACAGCGGCGTTATCGAGTTCGGTTGCGGATTCGATTCCGAGGGATTTGGTGGTCATGAAACCTTGTCCGTCGTAGAACATCACGGGAGCGAAGTTGCCCCAGTTGATGTCTCTGGTTGATGTCCACGTGGTGGTCATATTCAACAGATCGATCTCGCCGGATTGGAGTGCTGGCCCGCGGGCGGATAGGTCGATGAAGCGGTAATCGATGGCATCGGCGTTTCCCAACACAGCAGCGGCCACGGCGCGACATAGATCGACGTCGAATCCGATGGTGTTGCCCTCTTCGTCGAGGAAGTAAAAGCCGGGGGTGTCGTTGCCGGTGGCACACACCAAGGTGCCGCGATCCTGGATTGTTTTCAAGCGGTTGGTTGATGCTTCGGCGATCTCGGCTCTGGCAACGGCGTCGTCGCGTTCCGCGATGGCGTTGTTGCGATCAATCACTGCGGCCTCGGCTGTCGCTTGGGCGCGCTCGACTGCGACTTGATTTGCGCCAGTGTTGGAGGTGCAGGCGATGAGGGTTAAGGCAGTCGCGACTACGACCGCGAAAGCCGCGGCAAATGTTCTCGCGGCGGCGGTTTGACGAATTCTCGTTTTCGCGGGTTTCATCGTCCCTTGGGTAGGTAGTGAGGTCGTTAAGGTTTGTTGTCTGGATCTTTCGACGCAATCACTTCGTAGATGTCGGGATCGGATTTTCAGATACTGAGCACGTTGCCATCCAACGACAGTTCGACTGAAGTTCCTTCTGTGATTCCCACGTCATCTGCGATGTTTTGGGGAATTCGTACGGCGAGGCTTGAGCCCCATTGTGCGATGTTGGTTTGGAGAGGCATGTTTGGCGCTCTAAAGATATCTTCCGGGATATCTTGTGTGTTTCACTTAAGTAATCGGAACGGGTAGTCGAGATATGGCGCATTGGGAATCCTATTCGCTCGACGGGTCGATCACGAATGGGTCGATCAAGTAGATGGAGCAGAACCTGTCGGATTCGGTTTCGAAGTCACCGTGCAGTCTGATGTAACCCGAACTTTGTGTGTCGTCCGTGTAAGTAACGGAGTCTTCGAGTCGAAGAGTGAACATGCAATCGGGGTCAGATGTGGGTTCGAGAACATGGGTTTTCGCGCCGGTTTCATCTTCAACGGTGATCTTCAAGATGTCGGCGTCATCGATAGGGAAATCGGCCGGCATGTTGATTAATCCGGGCAATTCGCCGTTGGTGGCTGAATCGAACACTCGAACGGTCTCGATGATTTCGTTGGGTTCGCCCACAGAGTTTGCGGTGGCTGCGTCGAGGTCAATTTCGGTGTTTGACGCGTTGTCGACGATTTGGTACGCGATGTACGCCGGTGCGAGGGCGATCAGAGGCAGGATGATGACCGTCGCCAATACGGATGCTAGGCGTGCTTTGGCGGGATCAAAAGCTCGTCGATGCATTTTCAGGATCTCCCAATAGGCTGTGAACTTCGCGGGTAGCGAATTCATCCCAGTTCAACGGTTCCGATTGGCAACGATTGTATCCGAACCGAATGCGCATCGTTAGGGGCGACCGTCACGGTCGCCCCTATCTTGTGTAGGTACCAGTCGGTACCGTACCTCGGTTGATCAGACCGGCATCGTCCGTCCGGTCTTGGCCCTGCCATAGTCGGCAATGTCACGAGAGTGTGCGCCGATCATCTTGCAGCCGAGTTCGTCGATGAGGTGGTCGACGATCTGCTCGTTGTTCATGTCGTCGTCGTTCCATGAGGAGTAGAAAACGACGTCATTCGCTTCAAGGGCGTTTTTGACCGTGTTTCGGGCGTCGTCCATGAAGTCGGGGTACGGCGGGTCGTGTGCGTCTGGGTCGCCGAATGACATGCCCATGTCTCCGGGTCCCCACTCTGCGAAAGCGATGCCGGGGACGGCTGCGGTCTCATCTGCGGTTGCCAGACAGTGTCGGTCTTCGATCTTCAGGCCGAGCATGAGTTCGCCGTCGGGGTTCATTGGCCACGGGTCTGCTACCTGCACGTATGTGCGTGGGTCGAGGCCCCATATTTCTGCGGGTTGCCTCTGCCCTCCCCCACCTCGGAGGCCTTCCGGGATGATGTCGCGCCCAATGGTCTGGAAGGGATAGCGAGACGCGGCAACGAACCATTTCACGGCTTCGGGGTCGCGTGCGTGAGTGTGGAGGATGCCGTGGATGCCGGTGCTGAGGGCGTGACGGATCTGCCAAGCGTTGTACTTGACCTCTTCGACGGTAATGGCGTTGTGAGGCACTGACGCTACCACGGTGGGCGTCGGATGGCCGCTCGGGGTCGGACCGCCTTCTTTCAGGCCTTTCATGAACTGTCCCAGGCCACCGATGTCGAAGTGGTGGTGTTCAAAGTCGACCAGGATCATGTCGGCCCAAGTCTGGGCGTTCTCCCTGCCAGCGTCGTATGAGAGTTCGGGGGTGCCGTGGTGGTAGTAGGGTTGCCCCTGTTTGAGTAGGTCGATGCACTTGTTGATGCCCATTTTTCGCTTTCCTTCGATCTGCGTCGCGCGGTCCGGTCGATTGCGCGTTTCATTACTTTATCGTTTTGGGGAGGATATTGACGATGGAGATTTGCTCAACGTTGTACGATACGCGTTGGACGCCGAAACACCGATTTCCCGCGGCAAAATAGGAGAATCAGTCGTGAGTGGGGCTAACATTTTGTATTGGGTTATCGTGCATCGGTTCACCGATGAACGATTGAATCGAACGTGAGGATAAATCGAGGGCACATGACTGATGCGGAGATTTGAAACCAACCGGAAACTGATCCTGGGACTGGTGACAGTCGTGGCGATGGTTGTGGCAGGGTGTAACACCGGTGCCGAGACGCCAGCCTTGACGCAGGAGGAAGTCGAAGGAATCGTTGCCGAATCGATTGCCGAGATCCCGACACCTGCAACGGGCATCTCGCGATTTGATGCTGAGACGCTGCTAGTAAATGAGATCACGGAATTTCTGGCGTCTCGACCGTCGCTTAACCGTGTCGAAGTCGAAGAAATCGTGGCCTCTGAATTAGCGGAGGTCGAACCTTCAGCCCCTGAGGTTTCCCGTGATCTTGTTGAGGAGATCGTCGGAACAGCGATCAGCGAAGCGGTAACGTCGGCCCTGTCGACAGTGACGGCAACGTTGGCGGAGTTGGAAGAACTGGCAACACGAGCAGAAGTCGAGGCATCAATCGCAGACGCGATTGCATCAATACCCACACCCGAACCTGATCTGACCCTCGAGGACGTCGCAGGCGTCGTCTCTACGGCGATTGCGGGCATCCCTGCGCCCGAGAGAGGATTGGATGATGGTGATGTTGAGAGGATCGTCGGCACCGCGATTGCGGCAATCCCGTCGCCTGAAACTGGTGCGACCGCTTCGGAAGTTCGGGCGATTGTCAGCGACGCGATTGATGCGCTGCCCGACGTGCAGCCTGGATTGACTGTGGAAGAGGCCGAACGGATCGCTCGGCGTCTCGTCGCTGACATCCCGACAGAGTCGGCACCCGCCAAATTCACGAAGTTTTTCGTCAACAACGCGATTGCGCGGTACGAAGACGAGGGTTTGGAAGCGACGCTTGAGTATTACAACAACAAGGACAGCGTTGATGGGCGATGGTACGTCTTCATCGTCGATGACTCGGAAACTCTGATCGCTCACCATGATCCGCGCGTGTTGGGGTCGGATATCAAGGGCGATTACGGACACGATGCGAATGGTCGAGCATTTTGGCAGTCGATATTGGAGGCGGATGAGGATGGGAAATGGGTTTCTTACGTGGACGACCTCCCCGGCGCCCCAGTATCGGACCGCACGCAGAAGGGAGCGGTGGAGTACAAGCATGTCTGGGTCGTGAAGCACGACGGATTATTGTTTGGTTCCGGATGGTACGTCGCTGCGGACGAGTACACGCAGTCCATCGTTGATGATGCGATCAGGAGGTTTGAGGAGGAGGGACTGCTCCCGACTCTCACGCACTACAACAGCCCGCGCAGCATTGAGGCCGAATGGTATGTGTTTATCGCCGGCCCGGATCGGTCGATCATTGGGCACTACCAGCGCCAATTGATCGGCTCACCGTTAAGCCGGTTGCTGGGAACACAGGTTGATGTTGACGGGGAAGGGGTTTGGCACATCTACGGTGATGTGAACCCCGTCAGCGGTGAATTTGAACCGAAGATTTTCTGGTTGGTCGAACACGGCGGATACGTCTTCGGATCCGGATGGCATCGTCTCGGCAACCCGATCCCGGAATACTAGGCCGACTTAAACCTAGAACCAAAAAACCCGTCATCCAACATCGAGTCGGATGACGGGTTTTTAGTTTTGTTGGCGGTCTGTCGCTACACTGGCATCGTCCGACCCGTCTTGGCCCGGCCGTAGTCGGCGAACTCTTTGCTTGGTGCGCCCATCATCTTGACGCCGATGACGTCGATGAGGTGGTCGACCGTTTCTTCCATCGACATGTTGTCGTCACGCCATCCTGAGTAGAAACCTACGCCAGCTTTGTCGAGGGCCCTCTTGACGGTGTCGCGGGCGTCGTTCATGTAGTCGGGATACGGAGGGTCGTGGGCGTCGGGATTCCCGAATGACATCCCCATGTCGCCAGGTCCCCATTCGGCGAAACCGATCCCCGGGACGGCGGCGATTTCGTCGGCATTCGGAAGGCAGTGACGGTCTTCGATCTTGAGGCCGAGAAGAAGCTCGCCATTCGGGTTGAGGGGCCACGGGTCGGCTTTTTCGACGTATTCGCGTGCTGACATGCCCCACAGAGCCGCAGGTGCGCCCTGCCCTCCTCCTCCGCGCAGTCCTTCGGGAATGATGTCACGACCGAGGGTCTGGAACGGGTATCGACATGCAGCGACGAACCACTTGACTGCTTCAGGGCTGCGCGTGTGAGTGTGGAGCAAGCCGTGGACGCCGGTACTGAGCGCATGGCGCATCTGCCAGGCGTTGTATCGGACTTCTTCGACGGTGATCGCGTTGTGGGGAAGCGTGGCGACGACCGTCGGCGTGAGATGTCCGCTCGCGGTTGGGCCTCCGGCGGTTAATCCCTTCATGAATTGGCCGAGGCCGCCGATGTCGAAGTGGTGGTGTTCGAAATCGACGAGGATCATGTCTGCCCACGTTTGGGCCATCTCAACTCCCGCGTCGTAGGAGAGATCGGGTGTGTGGGTTGCGTAGAAGGGTTGACCTTCCTTCAGGAGGTCGATGCATTTGTTGATGCCCATTTTGGGTATTGCCTTTCGTTTTGGTTTAGACGTAGTTGGTTATGTCAGGCGCCATGGAATTTCTAGTTCGGCGGTGATGTGCCGGAACCAGTCGATCACCTCCGGGTGATACGGGATGCCGTGCTCGCGGCGTTCGATCTCTTCCTCGTGCTCGGGGAGACCGGCGTAGACTACCCGGTCTTGGCCGGGTGCGGGTTTGCTGTCTTTCAGCATCCGCATGTATTCGTCCATGTCGGTCTTGAAGTCTTCGATGTCGGTGAAGGCTTCGAGGTTGTACGCGATGAAGTGATGCGATGCGCCTCGGCGTCGGTTTGGTCCACCGGCGTTTCCGCCGAGAATACCGGCGAGGATCTCGATCATGACGGCCATCGAGTAGCCCTTGTGAGCTCCGAGTTCGCGGGTGCCACCTGCTGGGAGCATCATGAAGTCCTCTGGGACTTCGGCCTCTTCCATGACGGGAGTGCCGTCGGCTTCCGCGACCCACCCAGGCATGACAGGCACGCCGATACGTTTGGCGAGGACGATCTTGTTGCCTGCGACGCTACTCATCGAAGCGTCGAAGATGAACGGCGGTTCGTCACGGGTCGGTGCAGCGATGCCCAAGGGGTTGAGGCCGACCAAGCGTTCTGCGCCGTGGACGGGAGCGACGTTTACACCGCCAGTAGTCATTGCGACGCCAATCATGTCGCGTTCGAGGGCCATCGCGGCGTGGTAGGCGCAGGCGCCGAAGTGGCGACCGTTGACGGCGGTGATCGTGCCGATGCCGTAAACCTCTGCCCTATCCATCGCCATCCGCATCGCCATCGGACCGACTGCTAAACCGTGTCCGCCATCGCAGTCTAAAGTTGCGGCTGCAGGCAGTTCGCGAACTATCTTGGGTTCGGGCGTCGGGTTGATGCCGCCTTGACCGAATGAGGCGACGTATGAGCGGAGCATGTTGGAGACGCCGTGCGACTCGATGCCTCGGGCGTCGGCGTAGACGAGGACGTCGGCCGATTGGACGGCATCATCCTCCGGCATTCCCATTTTTCGGAAGATGTCCTCGACGGTTGCGCGCATGTCTTCGATCTCGACATGCACGGCGATGTCGTGTGGGACGTGGAAACGTTCGAGCAATCGGGTGTTCCTTTCGTATTCGGGCCTCTATGAGGCGCCTGGGACACCGTTCGAACGACCGGGGATCGTCACACACGCGCCGCACCTCGTTTTGACGAGTCGAAAGTATACCAACGCGCCGTTCACAATCGGGCGCGATGGGGTATATTCGCGTGCAACACGCTGAGGCGCAATGACGCGTCGCCGCGAGCATCGCTGAGAGGTAAGTCATGCCAACCGGAAAAGTCGCCGTTTTCACCGCATCTGGAATCCCGTACGAGATCGAGGAACTGCCGACGCCGGAAATCGAACCGGGAGGGGTGCTGATCAAAAACACCCATGCCGTCATATGCGGGTCTGATCTGCACGGTTGGAGAGGCGATGGCGATGGCCCGCAGCGGGCGATACGCCGAGTGCCAGGCCATGAGTTCACAGGCGTCGTGCACTCGATGGGAGATGGCGTGGACAGCGACTCGGTTCGTCGTCCACTCAAAGAAGGCGATCGCGTTGCGTTTCCGTTCTTCAACCCGTGTAACCGTTGCTACTGGTGCATACGCGGCGAGCACCACGCGTGTCCGCACCGTGGCCGCAACAACCACCAAGGACTAGATGCGTATCCCTATTGCGATGGTGGGATGGCTGATTACTACTACCTGCCGCAGGGACACTACGTATACAAAGTTCCGGACGAGTTGCCGACTGATGCGGTTCCGCCGGTGAACTGTGCACTTTCCCAGGTGATGTTCGGTCTGGAACGGGCGGATATGGACTTCGGGGACACAGTAGTGATCCAAGGTGCGGGTGGATTGGGGACGTTCGCGACTGCAGTCGCGGCTGAGAAGGGTGCGTCGAAGGTGATTGTGATCGACGGTCAGCAACCGAGGTTGGATCTTGTGATGAAGTGCGGTGCCACCGACACGATTTCGATAATGGACTACCCAACTCCGGAAGCAAGGGTCGAACGCGTCAGGGAGTTGACGCATGGCGTCGGAGCAGACATCGTGGTGGAAGTCGTCGGGATCGCTGCCGCTACTTTGGAGGGACTGGACATGGTGAGGACGAATGGGAAGTACGTCGACATCGGCAACATCGGCGGCGGAAGCATCGAGTTTGCAGCTCGCAAGATCATCAACAATCAGACTCAGTGGTTGGGCACGACGCATTACAACCCGTGGATCGTCGAAGCCGCGTTGCAGTTCCTGGTGCGTGTGCAAGATCGAATGCCAATCGCCAACGTGATTTCGCACAAGTACCCGCTCGAAGAGATCAACGACGCGTTCGAGTTTGCCGAATGGCACGGACGCGAGGGCGGTTCGACGGCGAACCGAGTTGCTTTGACGATGTAGTTAGACGGTTTTTGGCTTCATTCGCCGGTCCACGGAACTGTCGGAGCGTTCACATGCCTACGGGAAAAGTCGCTGTATTCACGACATCGGGCGTCCCGTTCGACATCGTCGAGTTGCCGACGCCGGAGGTTGAACCGGGAGGACTGCTAGTCAGGAACACGCACGCCGTCATCTGCGGATCTGACCTGCACGGCTGGCGCGGCGATGGGGATGAGCCGATTCCACCGATACGGAGATTGACGGGTCACGAATTCACCGGCGTTGTTCACTCGTTGGGCAAGGATGTCGAAACCGATTCATTGCGTCGTCAATTGAAAGAGGGCGACCGTATCGCGTTCCCCTTCTTCAACCCTTGCAACCGCTGCTACTGGTGCATTCGCGCTGAGCATCACGCTTGCCCGCATCGTGGTCGTTGGTGGACATTGGAGGAGCATCCCTATTGCGATGCCGGTATGGCGGATTACTACTATCTGCCGCAGGGCCACTACGTTTTCAAGGTGCCCGAGGAGTTGCCGACCGATGCCGTGCCTCCAGTGAACTGCGCTCTATCGCAGGTTCTGTTCGGGTTGGAACGGGCGAATATGGACTTCGGGGATACAGTGGTGATTCAAGGCGCAGGAGGGTTAGGAGTGTTTGCAACCGCGATCGCGTCTGAGAAAGGCGCGTCGAAGGTTATCGTGATCGATGGTCAACATCCACGTTTGGATCTGGCGGTGGAATGCGGCGCAACCGATACGATATCGATGCTCGATTATCCGACGCCTGAATCTCGCGTCGAACGTGTCAAGGAATTGACGCACGGGGTAGGTGCTGATGTTGTTGTCGAGGTAGTTGGCGTCGCTGCGGCAACTCTCGAGGGATTGGACATGGTGCGAGTCAATGGCAAGTTCATCGACATCGGGAATATCGGCGGCGGCAGCATCGAATTTCCGGCGGTAAAAGTGATCAGCAACCAGACTCAGTGGTTCGGCACGGTGCATTACAACCCCTGGATCATCGAAGCCGCGTTGCAGTTTTTGGTGCGAACG
Source organism: Dehalococcoidia bacterium (assembly GCA_022824185.1). Lineage (GTDB taxonomy): Bacteria > Chloroflexota > Dehalococcoidia > Lucifugimonadales > Lucifugimonadaceae > Bin127. Next base: position 48,454 of record JAJEAU010000010.1, on the reverse strand, counting down.
ATGGATCGCATGCCGGTCGCGAACGTCGTTTCCCACAAGTTCCCGTTGGAAGAGATCAACAAAGCGTTTGAGTTCGCTGAGTGGCACGGGCGCGAAGGTGGAACGACCGCCAACCGCGTTGCGCTCACGATGTAAAGAAAGAGGTCAACGATGCCGATAGGTAAAGTCACGATATTTGATGTCCCGGGAGTGCCGTTCGAGATCGGGGAACTGCCGACACCCGAGGTCGAGCCAGGCGCGCTTCTGATCAAGAACACCCACGCCGTCATCTGCGGTTCAGACCTTCACATCTGGCGCGGGGATATGCCGACCCACTCGAACCGAATCGTCGGGCACGAGTTCACCGGCGTTGTTCACACTCTCGGCAAGGGGATCGAGACGGATTCGCTGCGAAGGCCGCTGAATGAGGGTGACCGCGTTGCCTTCCCCTTCTTCAACCCGTGCAACCGTTGCTACTGGTGCATCCGAGGGCAGTTCCACGCCTGCCCACATCGGTCGCGCCGGAAGGATCTCGAGAGCCATCCGTTCTGCGATGGCGGCTACGCCGATTTCTACTATCTTCCGCCGGGTCACTACGTCTTCAAGGTGCCTGACGAGTTGCCTTCAGATGCGGTACCGCCGGTGAACTGCGCTTTGTCGCAGGTGCTCTACGGTTTGGAACGGGCGAAGATGGATTTTGGCGATCGAGTGGTTATCCAAGGCGCTGGCGGACTCGGGATTTTCGCGACGGCGGTTGCAGCAGAGAAGGGTGCATCACGGGTGATCGTGATCGACGGACAGCAGCCGCGGTTGGATTTGGCGATGAGATGCGGGGCTACAGACACGATCTCGTTGCTCGAATATCCGACGGCTGAGTCGCGGGTTGAGCGCGTTTTGGAGTTGACGGACGGTGTAGGTGCTGACGTCGTTGTCGAAGTGGTCGGTATCCCTGCCGCCACGCTCGAAGGCTTGGACATGGTTCGGGTAAACGGGAAATACATCGACATCGGCAATATCGGCGAAGGGAGCATCAAGTTTCCCGCGGCGAAGATAATCGGCAAGCAGACGCAGTGGTTCGGCACCACGCATTACGATCCTTGGATCATTGAGGCGGCGTTGCAGTTTTTGGTGAGAGTGCAGGATCGGATGCCGTTGAACGATGTCATCTCGCACAAATATCCCCTTGAAGAGATCAACGAGGCGTTCGAATTCGCCGAGTGGCAGGGACGCGAAGGTGGGACGACGGCGAATCGGGTTGCTTTGACGATGTAGGCGACGGACTTACGCGCTCCAAGTCACCACCATCCGCGATATCTCTTCACGCGGGCGATTTAACATCGTTTCCTTGTGGTTGCCAAATTACTGATTTCCGTTGTCGCAAGCGCGGCGTTCGCAGTTTTCCTCGTGGGCTGTGCCGAGGTTGAAACACCGACGTCACCAGCGGAACCGACAGCAACGAGGGAGCCTGCATCTTCGCCCGCGCCGCAAACCCCATTAGCGACCTCAACATCGTCATCGCAACCGCGGGCGATCATCGAGTTCCCTACTCCCACTCCCCTTCCCACGGCGACGGCAATTCCTACTGCGACTCCGGCACCTGATCCTATGATCGAAGGCGAGTATCAGGTTGAGATCCTGCGAATCGTCGACGGGGATACGATCGAGGTTGAGATCGGGTCTGTGAGCATAGCGGAACTGAGAAACCAAACCGTGAGAATCGAGGGAGTGGATACCCCAGAGACTCGAACCAGCGATGAGTTCGAGAAGGCGTGTGGAAACTGGTCCAAGTCCCGGGTCGAGGAGTTTTTGTCTGGCGATGGGCATTACGTTCTGGTGACGGAGTTCGAGGATGGAGCGTTCGGGCGGATATTGGGCGACATCCGGTCTCCGGACGGTCAGATGTTGAAGGATTTTCTGCTGGAAGAGGGACTGGCTGTGGCGTATGAGGGCGGAACACGGAGCTTCGATCAGCATCGAGAGAATTGCAAGGCATTGGTTGAGGCGGGGCACATTGCAGGGCTTGTGATGCAACAAGAGGCGGTGAGTTCTGAGGAACAGGCTACGTCCCCAACGGCGGATCCCGAACCGACGGTGGATTCCGATTCCACCGCGGAGTCTGAACCGACCGTTCAGGTTGCTCCGACGCCGCCGATGGAAACGACAGCAGTTAGTACATCGGATGGCGTGGTTTACACCAGTTGCGATGACGCGTTCGCGGCAGGGCTGGAACCGGTCAAAGGATCCGAAGGAGACGGGTGGGGATTCCCCAAGGAACTGGTTGATGGGCCGAGGGACCGTGATGGCGACGATTATGTCTGCGAAAAACCGGAGTCCGAATGGCGGAAGGCGCAGACGCCAGTGGTAGAGGCTCCGGATGTGACGGCTACCGCAATTCCAGCCTCGGAGCCGACTCCCCTGCCGATGCCAGAACCGACGCTGACACCCACTCCTGTTCCCGTTCCCACGTCAGAACCCGAAACGGGTCTGGTCTACGAATCTTGCGATGCGGCTGCGGAAGCGGGTCTGGGACGAATAGAAGGCACGAACGGAACTGGGCGTGGATTCCCGGCTTGGCAGGTCCCGAGCGCGCGGGATGGCGATGGTGACGGCGTTGTTTGTGAAGTGAGTGGCCAGTCTTCGCCGACAACAGTGCCGACCGCAACAAAGGTCACAGAAGAAAGTGGAGACGTTTACCCCGACTGCGACGCCGCGGCGGAGGCGGGGCTGGAACGCGTGCAAGGCTCGAATGGAAGCGGCCGCGGCTTCCCGGCATGGCAGGTTCCTAGTGCACGGGATGGCGACGGCGATGGGGTGGTTTGCGAACGGTAGATCTTTAACCCTTCGAACGATCGATCACACCGATTCCATGCAGATGGCTCGTGTCATTGAACAGGTTCACTCGCCACTTGTCCGGCGTGTACCGGTGTTCGTAGAGTGAGGTCACGCTGGTGTTCGCGAAAACAAAGCTCCATTGATCGGTATTGCGGAGACCCAGCAAGTGGGAAAAGACGGCCTGCAGAGAACCGCCGTGCCCGACGATCAAGATGTTCGCATTCTCTTCTTGGTGGGTGCTGACGATCTCTTCGACACAGACGCCGACTCTGTTCCACGCGTCTAGTATCGATTCTCCTCCTGGGAAATCGATCTCGATCCGCGTGTTGATGTTTCGCCATCGTCGGTACAACTCCGGCGCCGCATCGCCGACGTCGTCCCACAAGCGATCTTCGTAATCGCCAAAGTTGTATTCCCGTAGGTGCGGCCTGGTCTGGATCTCCAGTTCCGGGTGGTGCGCTGTGATTGCTTTGGCTGTGTCGAGTGCTCGTTGGAGGTCGCTTGAGTAGACGGCGTCGAATTTCGTGGTAGCCAATCGATTGCCCACGGCTTCCGCTTGACGACGCCCCAGATCCGTCAACGGCACGTCGAAATGGCCCTGCGCCTTGTCTTCGATATTGCCTTGGGTCTCGCCGTGACGAACCAAGGTGATGGTGCGGGGTGAGGGATTGACGATGAGGGAAGAAGTGGTCATGTGGAGGTCATCCATTCGTGGCGAGGCCGTTCAGGTGGTGGGTATCGTTGACCAAATCAGCTCGCCAACCATTAGGCGCGAACGGGTGCTCTCTAAGTGCGGTGACGCTGGTGTTGTCGAAATGGAAGCGCCATTGCTCGGTTGTGGAAAGTCCCAAGAAATGAGCGAATAGAGGTTGCAACGACCCCGTATGGGCCACGATCAAAATCACCGAGTTATCTTTTTGATGCCGTGTCACTATTTCGTCCGCCACGTCTGCCACTCTCCGCCGTGTTTCGAACGGCGATTCGCCGTGCGGGAAGTCGGCGTTGATTCTTGTGTTCCAGTCGGTCCACCGTTGGTGCAGGTCAGGATCTTTTTCTCTGATCTCTGACCATCGCATGTCCTCGTACGAACCGAAATAGACCTCGCGCAGAGCAGGACGAGTTTGAATCTCGAGATCGGGTCGGAGGGCGATTAAAGCCGCGGCGGTATCGACGGCCCGACGGAGGTCGCTAGAGTAGACGGCATCGAAGTCGATATCCGCCAATCGTCGAGCCAGGGCTTTCGCTTGCCGTACGCCTAAGTCTGTTAGAGGCACATCGAGATGGCCCTGGGCTTTATCGTCGATGTTGCCTTGCGTCTCGCCGTGGCGAACCAAGATTATGGTGCGCGGGACCAAGTCTGGCACCACACCACCGCTGACCGACTGCGCATCATTCATGCCAAGTTCAACTGAGCGATCGAAAGGTGTTGTGTGTCGTTCCAGCCCTCGACCTGCCACTTGTCGTCCCGCCACGTCGGTTCCGAAATTAACGTGCTGATGCTAGTGTTGTCAGTCTTCAGTCGCCATTGGTCTTTGATTCGAAAGCCGCACATGTGGACGGCGGCGGCCCCGATTGAACCGCCGTGGCTGAACACGAGGATTTTTGCGTCTTCACCATCGTTGGAGATGATTTGGTTGGTGAACCTCGCCACGCGTTCCAAATGGTCCCGGTCCGATTCACCGCCGGGCATCCTCACGTCAGAGCCGACGTCCGGATTGAGAATCTCGGGGAAATCCTTCACGATCTTGTGCCAGGGAGCGCCTTCGTAAGCGCCGAATGACTTTTCCCTTAACTCGGGGGTGGTTTCAATGTCGTAGTCGGGCCGTAGTTTCAGCAACGGCTCGGCGGTCTGCACGGCGCGTTGGAGATCGCTCGCATAGATGGCGTCGAAGTGGTGGTTTTTGAGTCTTTGACCGAGGAGTTCTGCTTGTGCCCTGCCCTTTTCGGTAAGTTCATCGTCTGTGAAGCCGCTGGCGACGTTGGCGACGTTGCCGTGGGTTTCGCCGTGGCGAACCAGGTAGAGAGTGATCAATGGGGGATTGGCCTCAGGTCATGGATCGGGATCGGGCAATAAGACTCAATGGTAAGACTGGAGTGTGATCAGTGATTAACGCGGGGTGGCCAGCGTGGCGATTGGGTTTGGTGCAAAGAAAGGGCAAAGAAATTTTCCCGCGTTTTGAACTTGGAATCTCAGAGGTTTCTTTCGGAAAGGGCGTTTTGTGAAAAGAACGGGTAAAGAAATCTTGTGAGCCTCTGAACTTGGAATCTCAGAGGTTTCTTTCGGAAAGGGTGTTTTGTGAAAAGAACGGGTAAAGAAACGATTTAGCTATATTCGGCGCTTACGACCCAAGATGGTAAGTAAGCTCTGCTCTTGTTACCGACCGATGGGTCCGCGATGACTAGCTTTCCTTCCGCTACTGCTTCGTTGAGCAATCTCGTAGCTTGAGCTGGTCGATTTTCAGGAATGTCAAATCTTTCTCTTATCGATCGATTGTTTGTGGGTTGGGCTTTGGCGTAACGCAAACAGGCGTGCCAGCGACACGTGCGGACGCGTGCCTCTTTGTCCAACATGGTTAGTGTTTTGCGACCGAACAGAATAGCCACGGTTGATTCATTAGACACTTGGATGTCAGGTGCAGGCAATTTGGCCGATTCAACTTGCCGCATAACCTCGTCAATTCCGCTCCCGCGCTGCTCACAGATTCGGAATTGTCTCATCATGTCTGCAAGATTCTCGTTCCGGGAACGAGGACGCGCGTTCAGCATTCTTTCCTCTTCAACGAGTGACTCACCAGGGTTGCTGATTTCAACTCGATCGTCGAAGATTTCAATCAACGCTCTGGCTCCGGATACCAAGAAATCTTGATGTATCAGCGCGTTAGCCACAAGTTCTTTGACGGCATGTTCTGGGACCATAGGCTGGGGCACCTTTCGAGCGCCGTCATATTCTTCACCAGCAGGTATGAATGCCATTGATTGATCCATGATCCGTTGAAAGCCAGCCGCATACCCTTGTTCGCAGAACCAATCCCGTTCCGCACGTGATCGTTCGCTTCCGTCGTATTTGATGATCCTAACGGACTTGTGCCGAAGGCCAGGAAAATCTGCCAAGTGTCGTGCAAGTAGGATTGCGCCAAGATTTGTGATGTCCCATCTGCCTGCAACGGACTTGCAGATCAGATTATCGTGGCGCAACGAATCCAAGATGCTGATTTGGCCGTCTGGCAGTGGCTCCTGAAGCAAAGCGAAATATGCTGTGAACTCCAAAGCATCCAAAACTTGTTCCCCCGTCAATCCTTCTTTCGCAATCCCGTCTTCAAATCTAGTTTGATTCAAGATTTGCCAAAGACTTGCGGCGATGCGTGGATGCTTCGTTAATGGTTCGGTGGATTGACCAACGCGAACATACTCGATGTTTCTGAAACTGACGGGGTGTTGTGTTGCTGAGCCGATCTCAAGAATCACGACTCGCAGGTCGTCAATTGTCAAGCCGTGGAATCGGAAATCGACATTGGTGCTTACAGTCGAGCGAAGCCACGACTCGAGTTGTTGATTACCTTGCCTGGTTGTTTCGTAATGGAAACTCGTGCCCACCACATCATGCGTCTCATCTTCGATCCTCCAGACCATGTACGCGGTTGGCTCGTTTTGCAAGGCCGCACCGTTTGCAAGGGCAGATATTCGTTTGCCGATTCCTTCCGGGTCCGTGTTGCCTACTTTGAATTCCACCCACTCCGACTCTGACGACAACGCACACAACTTGCGGACCAGGTCGCGTAGGTGTTCCGGTTCGCGAGGTTCCATGATCGCGTTATGTTAACGGGCGCCCGCCGGCGCGTCATGCGGCAAGAAGGCTAAAACTACTCGCAAGGAAACTCTTCGCGAATCTCCGCGAAAAGTTTTGCAAGCGGTCCGCAACCGAGCGCCAACGGGCTCGAGATGTTCATCATCGTGTAGCCTTCGCCGATCCAGCGACGTGCGACATCTGCATCTTGGAACGTTGTGGCGAGGAATTTGCCCGTGCCTTTGACGCGCTGGGCGACGTCGGACATGATCTGTTCCACCTTGTCGTGGTGGATCTGCCCGGGGATGCCGAGGGTTGCGGAGAGGTCCGTCGGACCGACCAGCAGGACCTCGAAGCCTTCTAGGGCCAACGTGTCGTCGACCTTCTCATACGCCTCGGTGCTCTCCATCTGGATGATGAGAAGCGTTTCGTTGTTGGCGTGTTTGAGGACATCGTCCTGAGTGATGTCGAGCAGGGATGCGAACCATGGCGCGATGCCACGCTCGCCCAACGGGGGGTATTTGGCGTATCGGATGGCGTCGGCCGCCTCTTCAGGATTGTCCACCTGCGGAACCATCACGCCGACTGCGCCGACATCGTATGCCTTCTTGATATCGCCCGGATCGTTCCAAGGAACTCTGATGACAGGTGAAACGCCAAGATTTCGCCCTTGCACGCAGATCGTTCCGATGCTCTCGGTACCCCAGGGGCTGTGCTCTTGGTCGATCCAGACCCAGTCGGGTTTGATGCTGCTGTAGATGGTGTGCGCCACATGGGGTTCGCGCGAAAACATGCTCGAGCTGAGGACGGCGCCGCCAGTAGCGAGTTTGGATCTGATCGTGCTTGGGTACATGGTTCTCCGGTTCCTGTGATGAATGCGGACTGGCCTACCTTCGGCCTTTATTTCGGCGCTCGGGGCCAGGCTAAGAGGATATTAACAGCACGACCAATGACATCGGCTGATGAAGATGTGGGTGTTAACTTTGTATCGAACGTCACACGGAGATTTAAAGAGAGTCAGCGAGATGATCGTCGTCACTACAGAACAAGTTGAGGGCAGGGAGGTCGCCGAGGTCCTCGGCATGGTGCGTGGCAACGCCGTGCGGGCGCGTGGCATCGGCTACGACTTCATGGCCGGCATCAAGAACATCACAGGTGGCGCGGTGTCGGAGTACTCGAGTCTGCTCCGCGATACACGTGAGGAAGCGACGCAGCAGATGATCGCCGAAGCAGAAGGCGTCGGTGCCGATGCCATTGTCGCCACGAGGTACAACACGTCGTCCGTCGGGCAGGGTTTCTCCGAGATATTCGCATATGGAACCGCGGTCACACTAAAGTAATTGAACGACGAGGGAGCAATCCAAAGGATTTGGCGAAATGACGTTTGGACGCGATAGACCGATACTCCTAACTACGACCGATTCCGTACCCGGTCGAGAGATCGAAAGCCTCATCGGTTTGGTTGTCGGTGCCGAGAAGTTAGGAAGAGGCGGCACGAACAATATGGAAGAAAAGACGGCCGAAGCCGTGGAACGACTGACGGACGCGGCACGCAACGTCGATGCTGATGCCGTAATCGACCTGACGATCAATCCGATCCAACCGTCGGGCCAACACGGTTCCGACCAGAACTACAGCGTCTTTTGCTACGGTACAGCGGTTAAGCTAAAGCCCGAAACAATCTGATCCGACGACACGGACGCAACGACAAACGATAGGAGACAAACAATGGCAGAAATGATGGTTCGCGAAAACCGAATTCTCAAAGCAATGAAGGAGGGTCGAAAGGCTCTCGGGTATCAAATGACGTTCCCGTCAGTTTGGGACGTAGAGATCCTCAGCCGAATGGATTTCGATTACGTCTGGTTGGATGGTGAACATGGCCCGTTCGGTTACTCAGAGCTTGAGGAAATGACGCGCGCCGTCGAAGCCGCAGGCGCAACCGCGGTTGCACGGGTCGAAAACGTCGAGGCGTCCCACATCCTCCAATATCTCGATCGCGGCATCCAAGGCATCATGGGCCCGCACATCGCAAGCGGAGAAGACGCCGAAAAACTCGTCGATGCCTGCTACTTCGGCCCCATCGGCCATCGCTCATTCGGCGGCAACCGGGGCACCAACTACTCATTCACCCCTGACGCATGGGGCGACAAAAAGGACTTCTACCAGCAGGCCAACGACAACATGATCGTCGGCGCGTTGCTTGAAGACCAAGGATCCATCGACAACATCGACGACATCTTGGCAGTCGATGGCATTCACTACTTCGGCATCGGAATGAACGATTTCGCTCAGGGCATCGGCTATCCCGGCGAACCCGAACATCCCGACGTCGTCAAGGCTGCGAACGAGCTCTCCGACTATATCCGCAGCAAAGGACGCCACATGAGTGGTGACATCATGGATTCGATCTGGATCCACGAGTTGTTGCTGAACAGCGCCCAACAGTTCATGGACGACAACGCGTCGTAATCCCTCGCCCGTTCACACCGATGATCGACGAAACACTAATAAATCGCCTGCGATCCATCGTTGGCGAAGAGTACGTCATCTGGGGTTCCGACGATCTCCTGCTGTACGAGTACGACGGATCGATTGATCGCTCGCCCCCAGGCGCAGTGGTTCTTCCTGGCAGCGCCGATGAACTGGCCGACTGCGTCCGCGCAGCATACGAACACGACGCCAACATCGTGCCACGCGGCGCGGGCACGGGGCTGAGCGGCGGAGCCGTGCCGTTGCAGGACTCGGTTGTCCTGCCTGTGACGCGCCTCAATCGTGTTCTCGAAGTCGATGTCGAGAATCGGGTCGCGATAGTCGAACCCGGGCTGGTGAACATCGAACTAACCGAATCCGTTGCTCAGTACGGCCTTTACTATGCGCCCGATCCCTCATCCCAACGAGCCTGCACCATCGGTGGGAACGTCGCCGAAAACGCCGGCGGCCCTCACTGTCTGGCGCTCGGAGTGACCACCAATCACGTTTTGGGAATGGAGGTCGTGCTCGCAGACGGCGAAACGGTCTGGCTTGGCGGCACATCTCGCGACACGTTCGGTTACGACCTGCGGGGAGCATTCATCGGATCAGAAGGAACCCTCGGCATCGTCACGAAGGTGGCGGTTCGATTGATGCGCAAACCCGAAGCCGTCTTGACGCTGCTCGCTGCGTTCCGATCGCTGGACGACGCCTCCCAGTCTGTTTCCGACATCATCGGCGCTGGCATGGTGCCTTCCGCAATCGAGATGATGGACCGCGTCACGATTAGGGCATGTGAACCTGTTTACCATCCCGGATACCCGGAAGACGCCGAAGCGGTCCTCATCGTTGAACTAGACGGCCTGCGGGAAACCGTCGACGAACAGGGACAACGCGTCCGCGAGATCTGTCGAGGCAACAACTCGTCGGAGATTCGGGAAGCCGAAGACGACGCCAAGCGCGCCGAACTTTGGGCGACCCGCAAAGGAGCCATCGGCGCGTTCGGAACCATCGCACCCAACTACTACCTTGTTGACGGCGTAGTCCCGCGCACCAAACTGCGCGACATAATGCGCCAAGTCCGTGAGATCGGCGAGGAGCTGGAGCTGACCATCGGCAATGTATTCCACGCCGGCGATGGAAATCTGCACCCCTGTATCCTTTTCGACGGACGCGACAAGGCGCAAGTTCGCCGAGTGATCGAGTGCGGTGAGAGAATCCTCGAAGCCTGCGTCAACGCGGGCGGAGCATTGAGCGGCGAACACGGCATCGGCATCGAAAAGCAGGCCTACATGTCCCTAGTCTTCACCGAGGATGACATGGAGGCGATGGCGAAGCTACGCCCGGCATTCGGCGCTGGCGAGCGGTTCAACCCAGGCAAGGTCTTCCCCGGCGGAGCCGTCCACGGTAGCGCGTACGGAATCTCCGAAGAGGCGTTTAAAGCTACAGGCCCCGGTGGGTTGCAGGCGGTTTGAGATCGGTCAATCGAGGAAACCTTGGAGCAGCGTTGCCACTGACGAAGCTGCAACGATCGAGGTCAACAGCATCCCAACCATCCATCTCAACAACCGACTTTCGAGACGAGCGATGTCGGATTTGATCTCAGATTTCAATCCTGCGACGTCCGCTTTTGTGGCAAGGTGCTCGTATCCACCTTCCAAACGGCTGACTCGTTCCTCAATGCTCGTCATAGCATGTAGCCTCACTTCTCGTATAAGAGTTTAGTGTATCGTTGTCCAGTGGCTGTAATAATATCACACATACATGGGAAATGATGCGCGGCGTGGCGAAAATGAGGTTAACGTAGCGCGTAGGTAGTGCAAACATAAATTGAGGAACCAATGAGCAACCAAAAACTCAAAATCGGAATCATCGGCGCGGGAGGCTTCGCCGCCGACCACATGGAGGCGTTCTCGCACGTCCCAAACGCTGAAGTCGTCGCGTTCATGCGTCGTTCTGAAGGTCCCCTGCGCGAGATGCAAGAACGGTTCGGCGTCGAAAAAGGATACACCGACCATCGTCAGATGCTCGACGATCCCGACATCGACGCCATTGACATCATCACGCCGACCGATTCCCACAAGTTCTACGCCCTGGAAGCGATCCAAAGCGGTCGTCCTGTTCTTTGCGAGAAACCGTTAGCTCTAACCGGCGCCGATTGCCAGGACATGCTCGACGCCGCCCAAAAGGCGGGTGTGGTTCACGCCGTCAATTTCAACCAGCGAGGCCGTACGCCGGTCGGCAAGATGAGCAGATACATCGCCGACGGCTACGTCGGAGATGTCTATCACGTAAACATCAGATGGGGCATGTCCATGCAGCAGGACGTCCGACCAGAAGTCGGGTCATGGCGCTTCATGCCCGAACACGGCGGAGGCACAGTCTACGAACTGATCCACGTGTTCGACATGGCCCGTCTGCTCAACGGAGAAGTTGCTCGGGTATCTGCCATGCTGAATACCGCCGAAGCACGCCGCGAATTCGTCGATGCACCTGACGGTTTCGACGTTGTCGTGCCGGATTCATCCGCATTCTTGCTCGAATACGTCAACGGAGCCTACGCGGTCATCCACACCAGCTTCGTCCAGCGAGGCGAGGTGCCGAGGCGCGGCATCTTGGTCGATGTCGCGGGCTCATCTGGTCGCATCGCCCTCAACGGCCTCTACGGTCTAGTCGGATCGACGGGCGACAACGAGCCTTTGAACGACATCGATCCGGGTCCGCCCTACCCGATGCCGTACGAACAGTTCGTCGCGGGCGCGTTGGCGGGCGATCAGTCGTTGATCGACACCGGATTTGAAGTGGGCCTCGAGGCCGCAAAAATCGTCGATGCAGCTCATCGATCTTGGCAGGAGAAACGATGGATCGATATCGAGCGATAGGCTTGATCAACCAACCATCGGTCTATCATCTATCCCATCCCACGCACACCTCGGAGGTGACACCATCCCACTCGAATACGTAAAGCTAGGTCGAACCGGCACCAAGGTATCCAACCTCTGCCTCGGTTCCGACAATTTCGGAAACCCGTACGGATGCGACGAAGCGACGTCGCATCAAATCATGGCGAAGGCCTTCGACGCGGGCATCAACTTCCTCGACACCTCCGACTCCTACTCCATCGGTGACTCAGAACGAGTGATCGGCAACTTCTTCCGTTCCACAAGTTGGCGCGATCAGATCGTCCTTGCCACGAAGTACCGCTCGCAGGTCGGCGACGGAGTAAACGACATTGGCGCATCCCGCTACCACATCGTGCGTACCGTCGAAGCCTCGCTCAAGAGACTGAAAACCGACCGCATCGACCTCCTCTACTGCCACTCATGGGATGCCGAGACGCCGATCGAGGAGACGCTCCGCGCAGTCGATGATCTGATCCATCAGGGCAAGGTGGTTTACGCAGGCGCATCCAACTTCCCTACCTGGGTGCTGGCGTCGGCGTTGTGGACATCCGACGTTCGCAACCTATACCGCTTCGAGGCGATCCAGAGCGTCTTCAACATCCTCCAACCGGGGCTCGCCATCGAGATGACCCCATTCGCCCGAAAACACGGAGTCGCGGTTGTCCCCTACAGCCCATTGGCAAGCGGAATGTTGACCGGCAAGCACCTCGAGAATTATGCCGAAGACTCGAAGTTCGGCACACGCGACGACTCCCGAGGCGGCGTATTGAAAAGACGCTACGGCGATGATCTACGGCACGACGTTGTATCGAAGCTGAAGTCAGTATCCGACCGCTACAACGAACCAATGATCAGGTTGGCGATGCAATGGGTTTCCGACCACGATGGCGTGACGGCTCCGATCTTCGGCGCACGACGCATCGACCAGCTGGACGGCGTCCTAGACGCGTGGAGCGAATCCGCGAGCGAAGAGGCGATGTCGGAGGTACGAGCAATCGCCGACGAATTCCAAGCGTCTGCACCAATGAACTACCCGCCTCAATCTGGGCAGGCAGGGGTGGCGACGGCTAGGGCGGCGTAGGCCAATGTCGGATCGGAAAACGGATGTCGACTGCTTTTACGGGTTGATGAGCCAACTCAGCGAACGAATTGGCGGTCCGCATCCGCTTTTGAACTTCACCTCGGTTGTTTCGCCCGGTGTCAAGGGCGTGTACTACATCTTCGAACCTGGAGAGACTCGCGCCAAATCCGAATGTTTGAGGGTGGTCCGCGTCGGTACGCACGGATTGACTGCCAACTCGCGCAGCACCATTTGGACGCGGCTGTTTGAGCATTTGATGTACAACGGGCGATCTGTGTTTCGTGTTCATGTCAGGGATGCGCTCCGTGAACGCGCCTGCGAGCCGAATCAGGACCCATATTCCGTTGACTCGCGCAGCATCACCGATCACATCGGGAATATGCGGTTTATGTGGGTCCAAGTTGACGAAGAGAATGGTCACGACACGCGGAAAATGATCGAGCGCGATTCGATCGCGTTGTTGAGCAACCGAAAACCAGATTCCATCGACCCTCCGTCCAGTAGTTGGTTAGGCCGATCTGCTTCACATCATGCAGTAAGGAAATCCGGATTGTGGAACGTGCACTACACCTCGCACAAAAAATACGCTCCTGATTTTCTCACTGTTCTCAAAACTCACGTCGAAAACACGAATGACAGCTAGCAGAAATACATAGGGAATCTCAATGAACTACACAAACCTAGGAAGAACCGGCCTCAAAGTCTCCGAATACTGCATCGGAGCCGACAACTTCGGTGGCCAGACCGACGAATCGGAAGCTCTCCGCATTATGGGCGCAGCATTCGACGGCGGCGTCAACTTCATCGACACTGCCAACTCCTACATGGACGGACGATCCGAACCCATCGTCGGCAAGTTCATCCAAGGCAAACGGTACGATGTCATCCTCGCCACCAAAGGCAACAGCCGAGTAGGCGACGGACCCAACGACCAATTCGTCAGCCGAAAATACGTCATGCAGGCCATCGACGACTCGCTCCGACGACTAAACACGGATTACGTCGATCTGTATCAGATCCACTCCTTCCCACCCGATGTCCCCATCGACGAGTTCGTGCAAGCCTACTCCGACATCGTCGAATCGGGCAAGGCGCGCTACATCGGCGTATCCAACTTCAGCGGGTATCAACTCGTCGAGGCGTTGTGGGAAGCAGATCGCCTCGGTGCGCGTCGCTTCGACTGCGTGCAACCCAAATACAACCTGCTAGTGCGCGATCCCGAGCGAGAACTGCTCCCCGTCTGCGCCGAATACGGCCTCGGCGTAATCCCCTACTCTCCTCAAGCAGGCGGTTTCCTCCTAGGCAAGCATCGAAACTTCGAAGCCGAAGCTGGCGGGCGATTCTCTGACGACTTCCGAGCCTCCCAGTGGTACCGCGACACCTACTGGTCCGAGCCGATGTTCGACGCGATGGAAAAAATCATCGGGATCGGCGAACGCTACGGCGTTTCCGCAAACGCCCTCGCCCTGCGATGGGTGATCAGCAACCCTGTGGTGACCTCTTGCATCGTCGGAGCACGAACCGAAGAACAGCTCCGGTCCAACCTGTCGGCATGGGAAGAAGAAGTGCCCCAAGAGGCACTCGACGAAGCAACCGCCGTCAGTGAAGCCGTTCGGACAACATTCGCACAGGTCTGAACCCAACACAAAATCCCATGGAATACGTCAGGCTAGGAAGAACCGGCCTCAAAGTCTCCGAATACTGCATGGGGGGAGACAACTTCGGCGGGCAGATGGACGAAGTCGAATCGCTCCGCGTGATGGCTGCAGCCTTCGATGGCGGCGTCAACTTCATCGACACCGCAAACGTCTACGAGGAAGGACGTTCCGAGACGTTCATCGGCAAGTTCCTGCAAGGACGCCGTTACGACGTTATCTTGGCGACCAAAGGCAACGGTCGCTTGGGCCTCGGCCCCAACGACCGGCAAGTCAGTCGAAAGTATGCGATGCAGGCAATCGACGACTCCCTGCGTCGCCTACGAACCGACTACATCGACCTCTACCAGATCCACGACTTCCCGACTCACGTGCCGATCGATGAGTTCGTCGACGCTTACAGCGACGTCGTCAAGTCTGGCAAAGCGAGATACATCGGCGTCTGCAACTTCGCCGCGTTCCAACTCATCGAAGCATTGTGGCAAGCGGACAAACGCACGGCCCGCCGATTCGACTGCCTCCAAACCCGATACAGCCTCCTAGCGCGGGACCCCGAACGCGAGCTCTTCCCGGTCACCCGCGAGCACGGTCTCGGCGTCATGGCGTTCTCCCCGAGAGCCGGGGGCCTCCTGCTAGGTCAAGATCTCCACTTCAAAGCCACACCGGGCAGCCGGTTTTCGCCTGATTTCCGCCACTTCCAATCATTCCGCGACACTTACTGGTCGCAAGCCAACTTCGAGGTCGTCGAGAAGATTGTCGACATCGCAGCAAAGTATGGCGTCTCCATGAACGCGTTGACCTCGCAGTGGGTCATCAAAAATCCCAACGTCACCGCCTGCATCATGGGCGCCCACACCGTCGAGCATGTCCGCTCGAATCTCAAAGCCTGGCACGAAGATGTCCCGCAAGAAGCGATAGACGAAGCAACGGCGGCAAGCGAAGCCGTCAGGACCACCTACGCCGAGGTTGGAGGCACTTACAACCAAGGTTAGACTTGACTCGAACAACGCACCGGACGAGGAGTGCACATTGAGCCTTACCATCTACCTTCATTTCAACGGCAACTGCCGGGAAGTCTTCGAGTTTTATCGATCCATATTCGGCGGCGAATTCGCGATTTTCGAGACGTTCCACAACATGCCTCCAATGGAAGGCACGGCGGAAGAGCATGGTTGGTCGGAAGAAGCGCTCGACCAGGTGATGCATGTCACATACCCAATCGGCAGCAGCGTGTTGATGGGCTCAGACGTACCTGCGCAGTTCGCACCACCAGTCACCCAAGGCAACAACTTCTCCATCTCCTACCAACCTGAGAGCAAAGAATCGGCCGACGAACTCTTCGCCAAGTTATCCGATGGCGGCACGGTGACGATGCCGATGCAAGAGATGTTCTGGGGTTCATACTTCGGATCGTGCATCGACAAGTTCGGCATCGGGTGGCAGCTCAACACGGAGCACTAAAGGACGTATAAACCGATTGAGCGACTTCCCTGTTGACGGGTTACTTCCCGCTGAAGTAATAAGCCCGACTAAGAAATCGGGCGTCGTCCTGTATCTGTCAGACCTCTACCGCCAAGGCAAGACGGTAGTGCCTTGGGGCGGCGGAACACGGATGGGCATCGGCAACACGCCCAAAGGCTACGATGTCGCCCTGGATCTGAGCGGTTTGACCTCGGAGATCGACCACGTTGCCGGAGACATGACGCTAGTATGCGACGCCGGAGCAAAGATCGCCGACCTCTCATCCTTGCTGGTCCAATCCCAGCAGAGATTGCCGTTTGAAGTCCTTCATCCGACCGATGCGACGATCGGAGGTTCCATCGCCTCCAACGCGCCAAGCCGTTTAGCTCCGCGCTTCGGCGGTATCCGCGACTGGGTGATTGGCATGTCAGTCGTCCTCGCCGACGGCACTCCTACAAAGTCCGGCGGCAGAGTCGTCAAAAACGTCCAAGGTTACGACCTCCACCGACTCCATACCGGCGCCTTTGGCACCTTGGGTGTCATCGTCAGCGTCGCACTGAAACTGATCCCTGTGCCGGAGGGTCGCCAGACTGTAGCTATGTGGTTCGACCGATTGAGTTCAGCGGCCAATGCTGCAGTCGACGTCGGCAACATAAACGTCAACGTCGAAGCGGCACGTCTATTCACTGGCCCGACAGCGGTCGGTGCAATCAGAGAACTCGCCGCGAATCGCCACATGGATACGGACAACGGTTCTGGCGAGGCATACCACCTCATGCTTGTCCAAGTGACCGGATCACCCACAGCACTGACCCGCCAACTGAACGAATTGACAGGATTGGCTGGAACTGTGCCTGCGACCGGCTACGAGGTTTTATCCGGCGCGTCGGAAACCGACATCTGGACCTACGCAGGTTCAACGGGCGAGAGCGCAAAGTTAAGCCTCAGGATCGCCGCCAAACCCACCGTCTCCATTGATCTATTGAGCCGACTCGAACGACTCTTGGGTCGCAGCCGACTTGGCTCGACTTCTTCGATCATCGACGTAGGATACGGTTCTATTCAATTCGGCATCGAGGATATAGCCGACGCCGACGCCATCACATTCGTCAACAACGCCAAGGAGATTCTCCGAGAAACCGGCGGTTCTCTGGTCGTCGAGCGTTGCCCCATCCAAGTCAAGCATGAGATCGACGTCTTCGGCATCGATGCCTCATCCGCGCAGATCATGAAAAACATGAAGCACCAATTCGACCCGGAACACCGCTTGAATCCAGGCCGATTCGCATTCAATATCTAATCGCGGGACGCCCACTTTGAAATCCACACCAGCCACACCGGAAAGAGGATTTATCACCGCCGACGCGCCGTCGGAGGACGATCTCTACAAGTGCGTCCAGTGCGGATTCTGTCTCAACGCCTGCCCGACCTATCTCGAAACCGGATTGGAAGCCGAATCCCCACGCGGCCGTTTGACGTTGATGAAAGCAGTCAACGAAGGCCGCGTCGAGATGACACCGACCGTGACGCGCCACTGGGACCTCTGCCTCCAATGCCGCGCATGTGAGGTCGCATGCCCGTCCGGCGTACCTTACGGTCGCATCATGATGGCAACGCGAGCGGAGATGAAAACTCCGGTCAAGCGCCCGATGCGGGAGAGATTCGCACGCAACATGGGCTTCAACCGGTTGCTCCCGAAACCCAAGCTCATGCGAACCTTCGGCAAGATGACCCGTTTCTACCAGCGATCCGGCGCACGCACCCTGACGAAAAAGATCGGCGTCCTGAAGGTCCTGCCCGATCGATACGAATACCTCGATCAATCGCTGCCGCCTATGGGCAAGGACTTCTTCGTGGCGGATGGCCGAGTCCTGAAACCCCAAGGACAGATCAAAGCCCGCGTATCATTGCTCGGAGGCTGCGTCATGTCGATGATGCACGCCGAGACGATGCAGGCCACTCTCCGCGTCCTCGTTCACAACGGATTCGAGGTCCATCTGCCGTCAGACCAAGGATGCTGCGGTTCACTCAACATGTACGCGGGCGAACGAGCAACCGCGCGCCAGATGGCCGCAAACAACGTCACCGCCCTCTTGTCGATGAACCCGGATGCCGTGGTCTCCTCCTCCGCTGGATGCGGCTCGACGATGAAGGAGTACGGCGAACTGCTCGATGGCGACGAAAGAGCGGAGGAACTAGCTAACAAGACGCGCGATATCCACGAACTCCTTGCCGACTACGGTTTCAAAACCCCTACCGGACGCCTCGATGCCAGAGTCGTCTTCCAAGACCCGTGTCACCTCCTCTCGACCCAACGCGTCAGCGATCCGCCACGCCAGATTCTGCGTTCAATTCCCGGAGTGCAGGTAGTCGAGATGGCCGAATCCACCGTCTGTTGCGGCTCCGCAGGGACCTACTCCATCACACAACGCGACATGTCAACCCGACTCGGCGACCGCAAAGCCCGGAACATCATCGCCACCGGAGCAAACTACATGGCCACCGGCAACCCCGGATGCGCATTACAGCTAGGAAACGCGCTCACGAGAGCCGGCTCTGAAATTGAAGTCCGCTACGCGGTCGATATCCTCGACGAGGTGTACCGAGCCGGCGGAGACTACGCCTAAACGACCGCAACCGGCGAGGGATCATCCGCCAGCGTCATCGATGCCGCCGCGACCGCTTCACCTTGCGGCACCTCGTAACCCAATCGCGGCAAGATGCGTTCCAGAGCGTTGAGCAGCGCAAACACATTGGCAGGCACGCAAGACTCGCCCATCAATCCGACGCGGATCACCTTCCCTGCGAACTGGCCCAACCCACGCCCGACCTCTATCGAATACTCGTTTAACAGAGCCGACCTCAGTTCAGCGTCATCTACTCCCTCTGGCAGCGTTACGACGGTTAGTTGGTTCAGCCGATGCTCAGGATCAACGGGAGAATCGAGGCCCAACGCCGCAAGACCCGCCCGCAACGCCCCGGCGACTTTCTCATGCCGCAACCATCGCGTCTCCAGCCCTTCTTCCTCCACCAACACCAACGCTTCCCGCAAACCGTAGATCATGCTCACCGGGGTCGTGTGATGGTGAACATGGTCGGGCCCCCAGTAGTTGGCAATCAGAGACAGATCAAGATACCACGAACTCGGCAGAGTCTTCCGGTTCCGCACGTGCTCCAACGCCCGATCAGAAACTGCCACAGGGCTAATCCCTGGTGGAGCCGCGAGACACTTCTGCGAACCCCCGTACGCGTAATCGACCTCCCAAGCGTCAAACTCAACCGAGGTTCCCGCCAACGACGTGACGACATCAGTCATGAACAATGCGCCATGATCGTGAGCCAAACCCGAAAGCGTCGCGATGTCCTGCAATACCCCCGCCGAGGTTTCTGCATGGATCGCCGAAACCAGCTTGGTGTCGGGATTTGCTTTCAGCGCATCTTCCAAAAGTTGCGGATCGACAGTCCGACCATACTCCGCGTCAACCCTGACGACCTCCACACCCAGACGCTCGCACATCAATATCTGGCGCTCGCAGAAGAATCCGTTAACGCAGATGATCGCCTTATCCCCGCGCTCCAAAAGACTCGAAAGTCCAGCTTCCATACCGGCGGATCCGGCACCAGCGACCGTCATTGTGGTCTGACTCGTAAGGAAGACGCGAGACAACATTGATTGCACGTCTTCAAGAATCTCAAAAAACGCCGGATCGAGGTAACCGATGATCGGCTGCGACATCGCACGAAGAACCCGGGGGCTGGCTGAACTCGGACCCGGCCCAAGAATCATACGGCGCGGCACCGACCGCGACCGCGTGGCCAGGTAGTTAGGGTCAGCCATTCTCCCATTTTCGGACTGCGTGGATGTCAAGGATCCTCACCTCAGATCAATGTTGGGTTGCGAAATCACGATAATCTATATCGGCAACTCAGGCAAATGAAGTTGAGATAACGTGCCAATTGTAAACGCGAGAAACTCAGGTAGGAAATCATCGTTATGGACCTCGGACTAACAGGAAAAGTCGCTTTAGTCACTGGTGCCAGCTTCGGCATCGGCAAAGCCGCCGCCACGCGTTTCGCACAAGAAGGCGCAAGCGTCGCCATCCTGGCACGCACAGCTTTCGATCTGGAAACGGCAGCCGCTGACATCAGAAGTAAAACCGGCGGCAATGTCATCACGGCACCCGCGGACGTCGCCGACGAAGACGCGGTGAAAAGCGCGGTCAACGATGTCGCCGAGAAACTTGGCGGTATCGACATCCTGGTCAACAACGCCGGTCAGGGAAACGCCAACCGATTCGAAGACATGACCAACGAAATCCTCGATTTTGACTTCGACGTCAAGGTCAAAGGCGCAATATTCATGACGAGGTACGCCCTGCCTCATCTCAAACAGTCACAAAGCGCAGCCATCTGCAACATCACGACTGCGGCCGGCAAAGCGGCGCCCGGCGGTGCTCAGCCCACCGCACTGTCCCGAGCCGCAGGCATTTCGCTGACAAAGGCCTGGTCCAAGGAGTTCGGCGAACACGGCATCAGAGTTAACACGGTCTGCATCGGTTCATTCAAGAGCCGACAGAATCGCCGACACTGGGAGGTCGCAAACGCGAAGGACCCTTCGTTCACTCTGGAGGACCACTGGGCATCCTATGGTCCCGGCATTCCGCTAGGACGAATCGGCGAGGCGGCAGAGGCTGGCGACGTGATCGTGTTCCTCTGTTCTCAGGTCGCAAGCTACGTCTCTGGCGCGGCGGTGAACCTCGACGGAGGAGCTGCACCGGTTTATTGATGAACCAGCAAGTGCGATACTTGCAGTTCAGACCAATCGATTCGCTCGAGAGTGCGGACGAACGTGGTCGGTAATCAAGGAAGGAAATCTACGGCATGGATCTTGGACTAGCAGGAAAAGTAGCGATCGTAACCGGCGCAAGCGAAGGAATCGGCAGAGCAGCAGCAACCCGTTTCGCGGCGGAAGGCGCAAGCGTGGCATTGGTCTCGAGGACTCGCTCAGACCTCGAAGCCGTGGCGAAGGAGTTGAGCAGCCAGACCGGAAGCACCGTGATCGCCGCTCCAGCCGACGTCTCCGACGAAGCCGCCGTCAAGAGTGCCGTCGAATCAGCGGCCGACCAGCTTGGTGGCATCGACATCCTCGTGAACAACGCAGGAACATCCTCTGCATCAACCTTCGAGGACATGACCAACGAGCAACTCGACATCGACTTCTCCCTCAAGGTCAAGGGCGCGATCTACATGACCCGCTACGCCCTGCCCCACCTCAAGAACTCCGATGGCGCCGCGATCTGCAACACCACCACTCCGGGCGGAAAAGCCGCCGCAGGTGGCAGCCAGCCCACATCTCTCTCAAGAGCCGCTGGTATCTCCCTCACCAAGGCATGGTCGAAAGAGTTCGGCGAATACGGCATCCGTGTAAACACCGTCTGCGTCGGAGTCCTCAAGAGCCGACAACACCGCGTTCGCTGGGAAGCCGCAAACGCGAAAGACCCTTCCTACTCGCTAGACGATCACTGGGCAACGTTTGGTCCGGGCGTCCCTCTAGGCCGCATCGGCGAGGCCAGCGAAGCAGGCGATGTAATCGCCTTCCTCTGCTCCCCAGCCGCCAGCTACGTCTCCGGAGCAGCGGTCAACGTAGACGGTGGAGCAGCGCCGGTCTACTGAATTCCGTCTGGAACTATCGCAAGGGTTCGATCTTGTCGACGGATTGCCCGTTCTGTATCCGATCCCAAGCAATCATCAATTCGGTCTGGTGTATCGACATCCATTCGATCACCAGACTACGCGCCCGACGCGGCAAGTAACCATCAGAATCCTGGAGCGCGTCGATATCAAACGTGGCTTCGAACTCGCCATACGTGGCGTGGATATGTGGCGGCGGGTGATCCGGGATGTGTAAGCTGATGCGAATACCGTAAAACCGCGAAAGTTCAGGCATGGCTAAACTGGTGTCGAATCTCGTCCAAAGTCTTGCCCGTAACTTCCATATAAGCCCAATCCGCACACATGTCGATCTCTTCACCGTCGCCCCAAATTATGGCGCGGTCAGGACCGATTTTCACATCCTCAAAGAACTCCCGATCCGACCACTTTCTGAACACACCTTTCACGACCAACTCGCTTAGATCAATCTCGCCACCCGCTCCATCCTCAAACTCAACCCAAATCTTGTAGTCGTCCAGAGGTTTAACTTTCGTTGGTCTGATCATTGTTTTTGGCAACTCTCCATTTGTTAGCCCATTCTATTCAACGGGCACAAAGGTGGGTTTTGAGTCTCTTTCTCGTAGTCGCCGGAGGTTTTTGGGATTAAGGCATCCCCTCAATATCCAAAGCCGCCCTCACAAACACCTCCGTCCCAATCGGCAGACACGCCTCGTCGAAATCAAACTTGGCGTTGTGATGCCCTTCCGTGCCGTCCTTCGATGCGCCGAGAATGAAATACACTCCCGGAATCCGGTTCAGGAACTCAGCCATATCATCGCCAACCGATATCGGCTCCAACTCCCCGACAGAATCCTCACCCGCCGCCTGCATCGCTAAACCCGTAACCCAGTTGGCAACTTCCGGATTGTTTATCACTGGCGGTGTTCCAGCAAGATGCGTGTAAGTCGTCGTCGCCCTCAACGATTCGGCAACCCCCGACGTGACCCTTTTCAATGCCCTACGAATCGCCTCATGCGTCTCAGCGTTGTACGACCTGATCGTCCCATTCAGCCTCACCTCATCCGCGATCACATTTCCCGCCGAACCGCCCTGCACGCTCCCAAACGTCACAACGCCCATCTCCTGAGGCGAAATCTCCCTCGCGACGACCGTCTGGCAAGCGTTGATGATGTTCGCCGCGACAACGACAGGGTCAACCGTAAGATGCGGCATGGCGCCATGACCGCCGTGACCCTTCACCGTGATTTCAAACAGGTCCGCACCCGCAAAAACGGTCGATTGATTGACACCGACATACCCTACCGGTGTTTGATTCCAAAGATGCGTCCCGACCACAACATCGGCATCGATCAACTCCATCGCACCAGCATCGATCATCGCCTCGGCGCCATTGCAGAGTTCTTCGGCCGGTTGGAAGATGAAGACCACTTCCCCGGCAATCTCATCTGAGATCGAAGCCAAAACCTCCGCGGCGGTCAATGCCATTGTGATGTGCCCGTCGTGACCGCACGCATGCATCACTCCATTTTTCGACGCGAAATCCAAACCAGTCAATTCGTCGATTGGCAAGCCGTCGATGTCGGCCCGAATAGCCAGACGGCGACCAGACTTCCCACCCCTCAAAATCGCAACGATGCCGGTTTCGGCGATGCCAGTGTGGACCTCCAACCCTGCTGCTCGCAACCTGTCCGCGATGTATGCCGACGTGTCGTGCTCTACGTAACCCGTCTCAGGACGCGCATGAAGATGCCGACGCGTGGCAATAATCTCGCTGCCACGAGCCGCAACAAGCTCTGAAACTCGATCGGCCACGCCTAGACGTATTTGCCTTCGCGAGCCGCCGCAGTCGCAATCGAACGCTCCAAAAACGCCGCTTGCGCCGCGGGCACTTTGGCAGGATCGCCACCCCAGGTCTGCAACGGAGTCGCCTGCAGTCCCCGACCATAGGAGAACGTCAACTCCCAAGGAGCACCTTCCGATGTCGCCAACTTGTTGATCGCATCCAGGTTCACCGTCGCCTCTTCATCTCCCTGACCTCCAGACAAGAACGCGATGCCCGGAACCGCCGCCGGAATGCTCCGACTAAAGCAACCAACCGTCGCCCTTGCCACCTCATCTGCATCAGCGCGATCCTCGGCATCCGCACCGCTCAGAACCATGTTCGGCTTCAGCACCATCCCTTCGAGGTCGACACGCTGCGTCTTCAACTCCTCGAACGTGCGATCCAACGTCTTCTCGGTGACCCATTCGCACGTCTCGATCGAGTGATCGCCATCCATCAAAACCTCAGGTTCGACAATCGGCACCAACCCAGCCTCTTGCGACAACGCGGCAAAGCGACCAAGCGCGTGAGCGTTCACATTGATGCAGTAATCCGACGGGATGTGATCGCCAATCGTGATCACTGCCCGCCATTTCGTGAACCGAGCACCGAGTTCGTAATACTCGTTCAACCGTTCACGCAACCCGTCCAAACCATCAGTCGTCACCTCACCAGGCGCACCGGCCAGAGGATTGGTCGACTTATCAACCTTGATCCCCGGAATCACACCTTCCTTCTTCAGCAACTCTACGAACGGTATCTCCTCATCTGAAGACTGTCGCAGCGTCTCGTCGTAAAGGATGACCCCGCTGATGTATTTCCCGTATCCCTCCGTCGTGAATAGCAACTGCCGCCATGCCCTACGGTTGGGCTCCTCGTTGGCGACATTGATCGAAGCCAAACGCCTCCCTATCGTCCCCGTCGATTCATCGGCTGCGAGAATCCCTTTACCCCGTGCAACCATCGCTTTCGCAATCGAGTGAAGCTCATTACCCATCGTTCTGAATCCTCCCGATCAGGCTCTTAACATCTGATGAAATGATACGGCATTGTCGCGACATCTAACCCATATCGACTCCCTTCTTGACCGCGCAGAATCCCGGAGATTCGCATACAGTAACGAATAGGAGCTAGGCAAACAAAGCGAGACGACCACCATGCCCGTGTCACCACCCAACCTCTTCCAATTCGCAATCGAAAACTCCAACGACGAGTTTGCGAACTCAACAGATCTGGCGATCCTTCTGAACGCAATCGGATCAGCCGGAAAATTCATCTCATCCGAGATCAACCGCGCCGCACTCCGTGACATCTTCGGCTCCGCGGGCGCAGCCAACGTCACCGGCGACGAGCAGCAGAAACTCGACGTAATCGGTGACAACGTAGTCGCCGAAGCCCTCTTGTCAACCGGCCTCGTCTGCGCCATGAGCTCCGAAGAAAACGCCGGCCTCATCGATTGCGGAGTTGCAGCCACAACGGGCGAATACGTCGTCGTATACGACCCCGTCGACGGCTCCAGCAACATCGACGTCGCCGCCCCGATCGGCACCATCTTCGGCATTTACCGGCGCCTAAGCGAAGGAGTCCGGGCAGGCGACGTGGACATCCTCCGACCCGGTACCGACATGCTAGCCGCCGGATACGTCCTCTACGGCTCATCCACCATCTTCGCCTACACCTCTGGCAACGGAGTCCACTTCTTCACCCTAGATCCGACACTCGGCGATTACCTTCTCACCGAAGAAAACGTCCGATCCCACGGCTCATCCCACGTCTACTCCGCAAACGAAGGCAATTCCGGCAAGTGGAACGACCCCGACCTCGACTGGGTAGAACACGTCAAAGCCGAAGGCTACTCCGGTCGTTACATCGGAGCCCTAGTCGCCGATTTCCACCGAAACCTCATGAAAGGCGGCATCTACGCCTACCCCGGAGACAAAGGCAGCCCCGACGGCAAACTCCGCCTCCTATTCGAGTGCGCTCCCCTCGCCTTCATCGCCGAACAAGCAG
The DNA here is from genome assembly GCA_022824185.1 of Dehalococcoidia bacterium. Classification (GTDB taxonomy): domain Bacteria; phylum Chloroflexota; class Dehalococcoidia; order Lucifugimonadales; family Lucifugimonadaceae; genus Bin127. The sequence continues at coordinate 22,782 of JAJEAU010000010.1, read as the reverse complement.
GCGGTGCCGCAACCAACGGAACGATCCCCATCCGCGACATCGAACCAACCCAACTCCATCACCGCACCCCGATGTACATCGGCAACGCCGATGAAGTCGCCTTACTTAAGGGTTTCCACTCTGTTAACAATTAGGATTCGAGAGTCGGGAACGCCATCCTCACATGCGCCCTGACTGTTCAGCAATGCTCCGCGACGCAGGATCAAGTGACGACAGTTCCGAAATCGACATGTAACTCCCAGGTCATCACCAAGGGGCTCTTGATGCGGCTATCGCCCGAATCGGACCAGGAATCCTCGATTTCAGAGTTGCGAGACAAGGTCATTTCATCTTTGATTAACCAAGGTTTCACCGTTGAAAGAGATGGAATCGTCCCTCCAGATCCAACGAACAAAGCTTCGTTGCGTGATTTACACCTCGCGGCCGTACGGCATAAAATCGAGCGGGGGGATCGTCTCCGACCAAAAGAGCCATTTTTGATCAAACGGATAGCCGCAGGCTCAGAGGTAAAACCCGACCAAGTAGAACCATATCTGGTAGAGGTTATGCCAAATTCCCGAGACGCAGAATTATTTCGCTATGTGTCTCTCCATTGGAGCATACCGGTGTCGTCCGGGTATGGTAGACGCATCAGATTTTTGGTGCTAGACCGGCAAAACGACAAACTCATCGGGATAATCGGCCTCGGTGATCCTGTTTTCGGTCTAGGGGTACGGGATCGCTGGGTGAGTTGGGACGCTGGTCAACGGCGAAATCGCCTACGCCATGTACTCGATGCATACGTTCTCGGCTCCGTGCCGCCCTACTCTTCACTGTTGTGCGGAAAGCTTGTGGCGATGTTGGCGGCTAGTTCGGATGTAAGACGATCTTTCGAGCGCAAATATCGCGAACGGGCCGCGTTGATCAGCGGATTAAAAGGTGATGCCCGAGTTGCGATGATCACAACAACATCGGCTTTGGGCCGTTCATCTGTTTATAACCGAATTGTGTTCAAAAATCGGTTACTTTACAAACCTGTCGGATATACGGCAGGGTCGGGTGAATTCCACTTTGCAAACGGACTGTACCAAGAACTGTTCGACTTCGCCACGGAACATTGTGACCCGACAGCGAAAAACAGTAAGTGGGGGGTTGGTTTTCGCAGTCGGAGAGAAGTCATTCGAAAGTCGTTAAAGAAATTGGAACTTCCATCGAGATTTCAGTATCACGGCGTGCACCGGCAGGTCTACGTAGTCCCGTTGGCGCACAACACTCGTCGATTCCTGCGAGGGGATGAGGATGATCTCGAACATTTATCTCAAGACAGTGATGAATTATTCTCAAAATTCAGGAATAGATGGCTGTTGCCTCGGGCGAAACGAAATGAATCATACAAAAAATTCGAACCGGATTCTTATCTGCTTTGGGGCAAACCAAAACGCGAATACGTGCTTGGGTCGATCTGATGGTACTTGGTGAAAACCTTGAAGGCTACGCGCGGTTGCCTGAAGACCTGTTGAAGGATTTGCTTGAAGGCGCCGACACAGTCGTTGACGAGGTCGTTGAGCTACTCGTGCCGATTCTCGATTCAAGAGATGACTTGAGACAAGAATTAATTGATCTCGGCCTAATCCGAAGTTTCCAGGAGACCGAACCTGAATCTATGGCCGGCGTGGATGGTGGCTATGTGGTTGAGCGGACTTCCGCAGTGGATCTATCCCAAGTCGTCGCTGTGGGCGTTGAAGGATTGGGTCCAACCACCACGATATGGGATTCGACTCAATACGAGTGGTGGACCAAGGTTGCGAGACACGATGTTGACGCTGATCGATTGGCAAGGGGGGTGATGGTAGCATGTGAGATAGCCATACTAGAGAACGCTCCTCACAGGTTTAGAGTGCTCGATGGTTCACATTTGACCCTGGTTATCCAGTTGAATTCGGCACTTAGTTCGCAATCTCAGGAGATCAGGAGGGAAGCTCGTCGTGTTTGGGAACGACTAGAAACCGTCGACGGATTGGGAAACGTGTGTTCGGATGTAAACGTGGTAGCAATGCCTAAATTCGACTCGTCACAAACAATCTCTTCCCGCTTGTCGTCGCGACTGGGTATAACCTTGCCAGCAGACGACAAATACTTGATGGGTTTAGTTTTGGAGCCGGGAGAGTTGTTGGTGCCCGAACGGGTACCTGACGACCCTTGGGGATCCTTACATTTTAGCGCGGGTTCAGATTCGGACAAGGATATCGAAGAAGCGTTTTCGCAGGCAATCGTTCCTTTGAAACGGCGCGATTTGATGTTTACATATTTCAAACCCACTTCTCTTTCGCCCGCATTCAGGTTGGAGTTTAAACCCGGCCAACGCGACATCGACTTGGATTTGCTTTGCTCTACACTCAGTGAACAAATCACAGGGCCATTCGTACGTGAACCTTACCCACAGTACCTAGCTGACGTCATGGCCAAATCTGTAGGTCTAGGAATTAACGCATTGCAGACGGCTGTTCAACTAGGACTCAGTAATATTGGGCGCGCGGAGATTTCTGAAACGTTGGTTCGTTCTTATCGCACGGAGGGCGTTTAATGATCGATGAAATTGGATTAGTCGGCTCGCCGAGTACTACATCGAAAGTGACAGTCGACATAACCGAAGAAGCCACTGAATTTCCTCTCAGAGGTCAATTGGTCTCATTGGGCCATCAATTAGAGGATCGTTATCTGATTGCCTTGGGAACCGTTACCGAAATCAAAACCTCCAACCGGTGGCACGAGGATGCGAACATGAGAGGGGTGCTAAAACGCCACGGCAGCTTGCCACACCTCAGTGGAGTCGGGGATGTCAGAACTGCCGATGTTTCTGTGCAGGCAGTCTATCTTACCGAAGCCGAAGATCCATCACTAGGCGATCCGCCCGAAGAGAGCGGTGGTTCATTGTCCATGTCACCGACGACTGGTGGTCGTGTATCTCGGATTGATGATCACTTTCTTTCGAACCTGCTGAGACGACATCAGACCGAGATCGTCAAGTTAGGTTTCGCCTATGGCATGGACGGGGTGAGGCTACCGTTAACACTAAGACACTACGGATCACCTGCCGAAGGCGGTGCTGGGGAAGCGTACCATGTTGGCATTTTCGGAATGACCGGCAGCGGTAAATCAGTGTTTGCGACATATTTATTAGCAGCTTATGCCCGTCATCTGCAACTTGGAATCCTGATTATCGACCCACAAGGCCAATTTACTTCAGGATCCGGAATCCCATTTTCTCTCCACGATTGGTCAAGGGATATCGGTCGGCATGTTGAAATCTTCTCGGTCTCGACCAATTTGCAGCTTCGCAAAAACGCACCTTTGTTAATCGAACTACTGAGCAAAACACGCTTTTTGCGCGATCTCTTTACAATCCGAGGTGCCAATAACCAAGAATCGGCGGCTGCGGAGTTGACGCGGATCGTCCAGAATGAACCAGATTGGACCGAAATTGATGCCGAGACTCTTCTTCGACGGGTACTAACAACACTCAATAACGACGCGTCGATCATTGGACGCATCTATGTGCAACGCGACGGCCGAGATCGTGTATCGAGCATAGTTAGATCGATGCTGGCTGGAGACCACGAGTTCTCGATGGCGCTAGAAATGTTGAAGCCACTGCACTCTTTATTCACCAGAACTAACCTTGATGGCGGTACGCGTCAGTCAATGGAAGGCGTACTGCGGAGGCTCTTGGGCACCGATGCAGAACAACGGCCTATGATTATCATCGACGTTTCAAATCGAGGAGGCGCGTCTGATTCGGATTCGGAGTCTCCAGGCGCAGTACTTGAAACAACGCAGATAAAAGCGCGGCTTATCAGGGAAATTTGTAGCACCATAAATCGGATCGCAGAAGAAAGGTACGGTTCAGACCAAAACCTTAATACGATGGTGGTTTTTGACGAAGCTCAACGATTCGCAGCCGCTAACCCGGAGGACGAAGAGTCACGAGCGCTCGCTGACAGGTTAGTTGAATACGTACGTTCAACTAGGAAGTACGGTGTAGGTTGGACGTTTATAACACAAGAAATTGGATCGTTGCGCGACGGAATTTACCGACAACTTAGGGTCAGGTGTTTCGGTTATGGCCTCACGTCTGGTACTGAACGCGCAAGACTTCGAGAAACAATAGGCGACCCAGACGCATTGGACCTTTACAGGTCATTTGTCGACCCCCAGGCGATCCAACCTTCTCAATATCCATTCATGTTGACCGGACCAGTGTCGCCTTTGTCCTTCACGGGTGCCCCGATTTTTCTGTCTGTATACACAGACTTTGACGAATTCAAGAGGGATAACGGCTTCCCGCGCTGACCCTACATCAACCCGCGCTTCTTAAACGCCTTCGCCAACGCGCCAATCCCGTCGTAGCACTTCTCCGGCGTCTCAAACGCGAAACACAACCGAGCGCAGTTCTGACCGTCGCCATTCGGAGCAAACCCGACGCCGCCGTTGTAACCGACGCCTTCCGCAAAGATCTCGTCTCGCGGAGCCGTGATGTCAGTCCCTTCCGGCATCGTCAGCCACGTGTAGCAACCGCCTTCCGGATGCGACCACTTCGCTCCGATATCAGAGAAGTTGTCGTTCAACGACTCATCCATCGCGTCTCGCTTCTGCTTGAGCAGCGGATTGAAACGAGCGCGATGCTCATCCAGGCTCGTCCGCAAGAATCCTTCGATCGCATACGCCGCGAACTGGTTGGGGCCCGATCCAATCTTGCAACTGGCCGCACGCCGCAGAACCTCGGGTGCTGCTGTGATGTAGCCCAACCGCAAACCCGGCGCAAGCAACTTTGAGAACGAAGCGACGTGGATCACGATCCCCGAATCGTCCATCGTCCTGAAAGCAGGCTGAACTTCGCCCTCGAAACGTAGATCGACGTAGCACTCGTCCTCAAGTATCGGCACGCCATGCTTGTGCGCGATCTCCAGAATCTCTCGCCGACGTCCTTCCGGCAGAGTCGGCCCCATCGGATTCTGATGCTCGGCGATGGTGTAGATCATCTTCGGCTTCTTGCCCTTGCCGTCGAGTTTGCCGATCAGTTCGTCGAGCGCGTCGGGCACCAGACCCAACTCATCCGTCTCGCTCCCGTACACCGTGTTTCCGAACTTCTGCAGCTGCCCCAACGTACCGCTGTATACGAAATGCTCCGTGATCGCGGTGTCACCCGGGTTCGTCAACGCCTGGATCGCCAAGCCGATCGACTCGCCCGATCCATTCGTCAGCAATATGTCGTCCACATCCACACTGAACCCGCGGTCATACTCCAACTTCCACGCCACGAACTCCCTGAGTTCCGGCGAACCGGCGGGTTGCGGGTAGTAGGCCATATGACGGGCAATCTCGTCCCCTCGAGAGTCCATCGCCGTCTGCAATGCCGATATCAGCCCGTCCATCGGCGAGGTCTCAGGGGCTGGATACGCCACCGCAAAGTCGTACTCAGCGTGATCGACCTTGTTGATCGGCGTATCTTCCGATCTCTCCGAGAAGAGACCCTCGTAACTGAAACGTGTGCTCGTTGTTGCCATCTGCGTCGTTCTCCGATCTGCTAAGTCAACTTCACGCATTGTATTCGCACGTGGGTGCAGAGTCTAAATCCGCGATAGACTTCCTGCATCAACGCGATTGCTAACGCGGAAACTATTCTCGAATCCTTGGGAGATGACCCCATGCGAGGCATCAGATTTCTAGGTGACCGGCGTTCGGAAATCATCGACTACCCCGACGATGAACCAGGACCGGGGTACGTCCTCCTGAAAATGCGCTCATCCGGGATGTGCGGCTCCGATCTCCACCGGTATCGCGTCCCATTCTCCGACGAGGAACTCGCCAAAAACCCCATACGCCCGGGCCACGAGCCATGCGGCGAAGTCGCGATGATCGGGCCTGACGTAACCGGACTCAAAATCGGCGATCGCATCATGCAGCACCATTACGACGGTTGCCGAAACTGCGACTTCTGCAACACCGGATGGCAGCAGCTATGCAGATGGCCCGGACGCGCCGTCCATTGCTCCGGTCGGCACGGCGGTCATGGCGACTACATGCTGGCACACGCCTCGACATGCCTCCCTCTACCCGACGAACTCACCTACGAAGTCGGCGCATACCTCGCCTGCGGAGCAAGCACCGCTTTCCACGGCCTCAAGAAACTCCAACTCTCCGGTTTAGACACCATTGCCATATTCGGCGCAGGCCCTGTCGGACTCGCCGGTGTCATGTTCGCCGAAGCTATGGGTGCCCGAGTTATCGCCGTCGACATCTCGGGCGAACGATTGGAAATGGCCAAAGCCGCCGGCGCTTGGGAGGTGGTCGACAACTCCGACGGTTCCGCTGTCGAGCAGATCATCGATCTCACCTATGGCGAAGGCGCTGACGCAACCCTCGAAGCAATAGGCATCCACGCAACCAGGCTGGCCGCCGTCCAATCCACGAGGGTGTTCGGCCGTTGCTGCTTCGTCGGCGAAGGCGGCGATTTCCACGTCCTGCCAAGCCCTGACATCATCCACCGGCACTTGACCCTCGTAGGTTCTTGGACCTTCAGCACCCACGGACTGATCGAAGCCGCCAGATTCACCGCGCGTCGCCAAGTGCCGCTAGAGACACTGATAACCGATCGCATTTCCCTCGAAGATGCTCCTGCGGCATACGAAAAGTTCGAAGCTGGCGCTCCCGGAAAGTTCGTCATCAACTGGAACTGATAACCCCTACCGATACCAATTCAAAATACGCACTGCTGGGGCGAGAAAATAGGGCGCGAAAAAACCAAATACCGACCTCGTTTCTAACGAATCCTGACGCGATTCAATGAGCGAATTTCGTTTTGCACGCGAAATTCCATTTCCTGCTAGAATTGAAACTTCCGCGCCGGGACCGTTTTAGATATCAATTGACGACGCCCCGCGGAACACCCCAAACCGCAAAAGAAACTTCGCTTTAACACGCGTCGTAACACCTAGAAGAACGCAACAGCAATCTCGGAAAATGGTGTCAGTGCGTCTCGAACGCCTCTCACCATAACTCACTCCCTGCCGATCCAACAACCGGCAACGAGAAAACCGAAAAACCTGCGCCGTCGCGATTGATCGTATCAGAAACCCAACAGATCGCAAAGCGTCGCCATCAGCCTAGCGCAGTCACTTCAAACCTCCAACAGCTAACAACAAAGTAACGGACAAAACGAAAGGGAACCCCTCCAATTGGTTACGATTGCCAACTCCCAAGTCGACGACGCCTCTGAAGACACGGAGGCGACAGCCAGCGAAACCGGCGCTGCCGTGATGCCACGTAACGACGGTGGCACCTTTAGTTTCGCTGATCTGTCGTCCGACGACGAAGGCGCCCCTTCAATGGCATCTACCAACGCCTCGACCGAACTCGAAGCGTGGGAAGCCGCTCGCGAGGACGGCCCGGACATCAATCCCGCCGCAGGGACCGAAGACTCCGCAACCGACGACAACGTCAGGATGTACCTCCGCGAAATCGGCGATGTCCAACTCCTCAGCAAATCCGACGAGGGCATGCTCTCGCAACGCGTCGAATCCGCAAACTGGCTCGAGCGAATCGAGTGGGGCATTCGCGGCACCCTCTTGACCGAATTCGGCTTCAAAGAATACCCGCGAAATCGTGACCAGCTCCCCGACAACCCGTCGCTCGTGGCCGCCGTCGATGTAGTCGCAATCGTCCTTCGACGCATGAGCCGCCTCGGCGAAATTGCCGATTACGTCGCCGCATACATGGGCAAACCCAAACCCGTAACCCTCGAACAGCTACTCGTCGACTTCGACTACCGCGTGATGATCAACTCGGCGCGCGACACTCAGGTCAAGGACGACAGCAAGCTGCCGCCCTACGAATTGCTCTTGCGGTACCTCGCTGACACGCTCGAGATCTACGAGACCACCGACCTCATGGAGCGCTACGGTGTCTTCGACGAAACCGCGCAAAAAGGTCGCGGCAAGAAGGCGCAGAAACTCAACACCAAAGAGGCGCGCCTCAAGCGCAGGCTCGACAAGACTAGCCTGCTCGTCCGCGAACTGGCTATCCTCTCCAGCCTGCTCCCGCCCGACCTCAGCCTGGTCATGCCGCCCGACCTCAAGCTCGAAGACCTACACGTCGAAGAGGGCATCGAGCCGTGGCACGAGTCCTACCTCGCCGAGACCAGCTCGATCCTGGAGTCCCACCTCGCTTCAATCAAGCACGATGGCGATAAGGCCCGCGACCACCTCGGCAAAGCAAACTTGCGCTTGGTCGTCAGCGTAGCCAAGAAATACACCAACCGCGGCTTGACCTTCGAGGATCTCATCCAGGAAGGCAACATCGGCCTCATGCGAGCCATCGACAAGTTCGATTACCGCAAAGGCTTCAAGTTCAGCACTTACGCAACTTGGTGGATCCGCCAAGGGGTAACCCGAGCTATCGCCGACCAGTCGCGAACCGTCCGCATCCCGGTCCACATGTACGAAGCCCTCAACAAGGTCCGACGTGCATCCCGTGAGCTGGCGCAGGAATACGACCGAAAACCGACCATCGAAGAGATCGCAGAGCGCGTCGAGATGACCGTCGAGAAGGTGACCGACGTCCTCAAGAATGGCCAAGAGCCGATGTCTCTCGAAACGCCGGTTGGCGAAGACGGCGACAACGAACTCGGCGACCTGCTGCCCGACCGCGAAGCCTTGGCTCCTCCGGAAGAGACCGCCCAGCGTCTCCTGAGCAACGACATCTCCAACATCCTGTCCGAGCTCGAAGACCGCGACCGCGAAGTCCTCATCCTCCGCTTCGGCCTCAAAGACGGCAGAGAGTACACCCTCGAAGAGATCGGCCTGCGCATGGACCTCACCCGAGAGCGAATCCGCCAAATCGAGCGAACCGCCCTCAAAACCCTCCAGCGAAGCAGCGCCGTCTGGGAAATGAAAGAGCATCTCAACTAGAGAGCTGCTTTCCAAGGCGAGAAACAGGGACGGCCCCGCGTGAACAACGCGGGGCCGTTGCATTTCAAACCAAAGCCAGTACCCTTACGCACCGCATCCGTCAACCCACCGCAAGCGCACCATCCCCGTCACCCGACGGTATGCACACCACTCCCGTCATTCGTTGTCGCGCCACCCCCGCCATTCGCTAGCGCGTCACCCCCGTCATTCGCCGGCGCATCACTCCCGTCGTTCGCTAGCGCGTCACCCCCGTCACTCGCTGGCACTCCACCCCCGTCATTCGCCGGCGCATCACTCCCGCCATTCGCTGGCGCGTCACCCCCGTCATTCGCTAGCGCGTCACCCCGTCACTCGCCGGCGCTCCACTCCCGTCATTCTGGCGTAGGCCGGAATCCAGAGGGGTGAGGCAAACAGCGCCCTTTCGGGGATCAAAAACCCCAACATATATCATGTTGATTCGCTCAAATCACTTCTCGAAATCCAACTAACCGGACCGATCGGGGGATCCATGGCCGACGCAGATAGAGTCCAAGCAAACGTCACTGGCGAATGGGACGACATCCTCACTCAAGAGGTAAAAGGCCACATCGCATCGCTCCAAGACGAGTTCAGCGAACGAATCGCCGGACTGCGCGAAGCCCGCATCGACATGATCGACGGTGCCACTCAACGCGGCATCCAACCGGGACACCTCGCACCCAGCGACGCCACGACGACCGATTGGTCCGTCCCTGACATGCCGGACGAACTCCGGAACCCCGGCATCGAGATCTCCGGGCCTGCCCACATGACCTCGATGTTCATCAACGCGCTCAACCCAGGACCCGACGGCGAACGCGCCGAGGGCGACCTCGACGACGACGAAGACGCCGCCAGCCACCTCCTCGCCGACACCCTCCTCGCAGCGCGCAACCGCGAGGGTGCCGTAGACCGTTCGCTCTCCTTCTACAACGAAGCCCGAGACCGAAGCTACTCCATCCAAGACGGCGAAATCCCCTTCTTCATGCACCGCGAACGCGGCCTGCATCTCGACGAACCCGATCTCCTTATCGACGGCAACCCTGTCTCTGCAACCGTCCTCGGAACTCTCCTGACCCTCTACCACGCCGGACAAGCCCAAACCGAACGCGGTCAAGGCGTCTACTTCTACGTCCCAAAGACCGAATCCCCTGAAGAAGCCGCTCTCTACCGCGACCTCTTCGCATCGATCCAAAACCGCATCCCCGCACTCAACGACACCATCATACGCGGCATCCTGCTAGTCGAATCTCTCCCATTGGTTTGGACCATGGAAGAGAGCCTCCACGCCCTCGGTCCGTACGCGGCCGGATTGAACGCCGCCCGATGGGACCTCAAGGCATCCCTCCTCGAATACGTCATGGCCGACCGAGCCAGCCTCTGGCCCGACCGCTTCGGCGTCGCCGTCCCGACAACACCCTTCATCGCCAACATATTCCGACGCCTAGTCGCAGTCTGCCAGAAGCACAGCGCAGTCCCCATCGGCGGAATGGCCACCGCCCTGCCCCATCGCGACCAAGAGGTCAACGAAGAAGCCGCCGTCACCGTCCGAGGCGACAAGACATGGGAGGCGGAGCAAGGCTTCCTCCGCGGCTGGGTTGCTCACATCTACCACATGAAACCCGCCGCCGACCCCTTCAAAGAGCTACGAGCCACCGGCTGGAAACCCACCGCCGAGATGGGCAACCCTGACAACTACCCCGTCAAGATCGAAACCCCTGAAGGACCGGTAACGCAAGAAGGCACCCGTCAAAACGCCCGAACCCTCATCGAATACGTCGAAGGATGGCTCGGTGGCCGCGGCGCAAAGGGCATCGACCGCTTGGCCGGCCGTCCCGGACGCCGACCCGCATTGATGGAAGACCTAGCCACAGCCCGGATCTCCGTCGCCCAGATGGCCCAACGTGTGATCCACGAGGCCCAAGCGGAAGACTCGGGCGCAACCCACGACCTCGCCCTCCTCAAATCCATCATCACCAGCGAAGGAGAAGACATTGTCCGCCTCCTAGGTCCCAACGCCCCTGCCGCCGCCGTCCAACGCTACCAAGACGCCGTCAAAATATCCATGCAGTGGCTCAAGAACTACACCGAATTCAACTTCCGCTCCCTAGGCTCCTACTCCCGCCCCGACCTAGCAAAAATCGCCGCCGCAGAAGACGCGATTTAAGCGCAAATCCGTCCAAAGGTCGCTCTCACCAGCCAGAGCAAATCGTCTGGTTAAACGTCACCGGTCTTGTCGGACCGTGGTAGGGTAGAAACATCAAGCAGCTTTCTACCCTAATAGCAACCATGGCCCTAAACATAAAAAACCAAGAAACCTGCGACCTTGCCCGCGAAGTCGCCGAAATGACAGACGACACCATGACCGGCGCCATCACAATCGCGCTCAAGCAGCGTCGCGAGCAATTGAATCGTGAACGCGATCGCGAAACTTTGCTACGCGACATTCGAGCAATAGCCGACCGGTGCTCGAAGTTGGTTGAACCAGGATTTACTTCGGCTGATATTGACGATCTTTTGTACGACGAACACGGGTTACCCAAGTGATCGTCGATTCTTCCGCTATCGTCGCTGTCCTTTTGCGCGAAGCAGACGGCGATTACTTCGCGAATAAACTGGCCGCAACGCCTCGCATCCGTATGTCGGCGGCAACGTACGTGGAGGTGTCGATCGTGATGGAAAACAAGGGCGGTTCGAGAGCGGGTTACGAACTCGATGACCTAATTGCCAAAACCGAGATCGAAATCAGTCCTTTTACCGAGGAACAAGCCGAAGCCGCACGCATCGCATGGCGACGTTTCGGCAAGGGAAACCACCCAGCACGCCTAAACTTCGGCGATTGCTTCTCCTACGCCCTAGCCAAAACCACCGGCGAACCCCTGCTTTTCAAAGGCGACGACTTCTCGCAGACCGACATCCAACCCGCCTAATCCCCCAACGCCCCATTCACCCGCGGCATCAACTCATTTGCAAACAGCTCCATGCTATTCACCCAAACATCCTTATCATCCCAGTCGTAACCCATCATCACCAACGTCCCAAACTCCCCCGTCTCCTCAGTCATCTCCAGGATCCGCTCGAGCGCAAAGTCCGGATCGCCTGCGATTATCTGCTCCCGCATCCAGTAATCGACATCGACCTCGCTGTCCGGCGTCTCCTGATCTCGCTTGAACATCCCCCGACTGCGATTCGAACGATCTAGCAAATCGCAGATATACCGGAAACCGCCTGCCACGGAGTTGCTCCGCGCCAACTTCTGAGCTTCCATCTTGGAGTCCGCTAGAAACACCGCACGAGCAATCTTGAAATCCGCGCGATCCGGATCATTCCCCGCCTCCACCGCCGCCGCCTCATACGTCTCCCAGATGTTCGCGACAACATTGTTGGCGATCAGACTGTGAGCAAACGGCTCGAAACCCATCCGTCCGGCAGCCTTCGCCGTCCCCGAATTCATCGACGTGATCGGCATCGAAATCGGCGGATGCGGCTTCTGATACGGCTTGTGCACGATCCCGAGCCCCACCGCATCGTCGATATTCTCCTTCATCGAGATGTTCCAGAACTTGCCTTCGATCTCCACAGGTCCATCCGACTCCCAAAGCGCCAGTACCGTCGCCACCGCCTCCGCAACCATCATCGGCGAATCCTCACGCGTAATCCCCAGCACCTCCAAATCCGTCGCCACACTCCCCATCCCGAAGCACAGATTCAACCTTCCCTTGCAGAGATGGTCCAGCATCGCCAACCGCGTCGCCACATGAAAAGGATGATGCTGCTGGATACAAACCGGCGCTGGCCCCATCCTGATCCGCTCAGTCTCACGCATCGCCGCCGCAATAAAAATCTCCGGACTCGGAATATTCTCGAACGCCATCGTGTGGTGCTCGCCGATCCAAAACTCATCAAACCCCAACTCATCCGCACGAATGATCAGCTCCATATCCTCGTCATACGACTGAGCAAGCGGCTTCTCAGGAGGGTGAAACGGCATGATGAAGATGCCAGATTTGATGCGTGACATGGCTTTGAAACTCTACTCCCGCTGATCCCGATTAGGTTGCGTCAAGTATACGGACTGCGCATCCTCAACCAATGGTTCAGCGACGACCGTTCGCCTCATGATTCCAAACCGCCATCACTGCAATACTCCCTCCCAGAAAACCAAAAAAGAGGATCATCGGCCAATTCGCGGAGATCTCGCCGGAAACCTGCACGACGATGGTCCCGACGATAAGGCCTATAACTACACCAGACGCGATTCCAATCGCGAGACGTTTCAAGAACCTTCTAAGCTGAGAACCATAATCGGGGAGGTAATCATCGCCACGGTCCCGGTCAGCGTCTTGATTTCCAGACTGCAACGGCGGTGCCCAACCGCCAGTCCAATAGTGGATGAATGAGTGGTGTTTTCGGCGGGGTTTTGGCACGCCTCACCCCTCCCCCTCCGCCAACAACTTCCTCAAATCCACAATCTGATCCCGCAACTGCGCCGCCGACTCAAACTCCAACTCGCGAGCCGCCTTCTTCATCTGGCGTTCCAAATCCTTGACGATCCTCGTCAACTCATCCCTCGGCAAACCCGGATCCAACCCAAACGGCTCACCCTCATCTGCCAACACCGTCGGCTCCGTCTGTTTCACGCGCTCCGTGATATCCCGAATGTCCTTCACGATCGACGTCGGGGTGATGTTGTTGTCGAGGTTGTGCTGCGTCTGCAACTTCCTGCGCCGTTGCGTCTCTGAAATCGCAAACGTCATCGAGTCCGTGTACCGGTCGGCATACATCACCACCTTCCCCTCGACATGTCGCGCTGCCCTGCCAATCGTCTGGATCAACGACGTTCCTGACCTCAGATACCCTTCCTTGTCCGCATCCAATATCGCCACCAGCGAAACCTCTGGCAGATCCAGTCCTTCCCTCAACAGGTTGATCCCAACCACAACGTCGTAAACACCTAACCTGAGATCACGCAATATCTCCGTCCGCTCCAACGTATCGATCTCCGAGTGCAGATAGTGCACCCGAATCCCTAGTTCCCGCAGATAGTCCGCCAGATCCTCCGCCATTCGCTTCGTCAGCGTCGTCACCAGCACCCGCTGACCCTTAACCGTCGTCGCCCTGATCCGATCGATCAGATCATCAACCTGGTTCTCAGTCGGAAGCACCTCGATCTCGGGATCGATCAAACCCGTCGGACGAATTATCTGCTCCACCCGCTGCTGCTCATGTTCGCCTTCATACGGACCCGGAGTAGCCGAAACGTACACCACCTGGTTGACCCGATCCTCAAACTCCTCGAACGTCAACGGCCGATTGTCGATCGCTGACGGCAACCTGAACCCGTATTCCACCAAGTTCGTCTTTCTCGCGTAGTCGCCGTGATACATCCCACGAACCTGCGACAGCGTCATGTGCGACTCATCGACGAACAGCAGGAAGTCCTCAGGGAAATAGTCAAGCAACGTCCAAGGAGCCGAACCGGCCGGCCTCCTGCCCAGCGGCCGCGAATAGTTCTCGATGCCAGGACACGTACCCGTCTCGTGCATCATCTCGAGATCAAACAACGTCCGCTGCTCCAACCGCTCCGCCTCCAGCAGCTTCCCTTCGTTCCTGAACGTCTCCAACTGCTGCTCCAACTCCGTCCGAATGTCCTTCAGCGCGTCGGCAAACTCCTCCTCAGGCGTGATGAAGTGCTTCCCCGGATAGATGTCGTACTGCTCCTCCTCGCTCAACACCTCGCCAGTCAAAGGATCGATCAACGTGATCCGTTCGATCTCATCCCCGAAGAACCCGATCCTCACCGCAAGCTCCTCATCCGCTGGCATTATCTCCAACACATCGCCACGCACTCTGAACGTCCCCCGCCGCAGATCCAACAAGTTCCGGTCGTAATACATGCTCACCAGCCGCCGCGTGATCCGCATCAACCCCGGCTCATCCCCTACTCGCAACCGCAACGTGATCTGGTTGTACTCCTGCGGCGAACCCAAACCGTAGATGCAAGAAACACTCGCGACGATCAACGTATCCCGACGGGTCATTAAAGAACGAGTAGCCGCGTGCCGCAACCTGTCGATCTCCTCGTTGATATCGGTCTCTTTCTCGATGTAGGTATCCGACCGCGGGATATACGCCTCTGGCTGGTAGTAGTCGTAGTACGAAACGAAATACTGGACCGAGCTGTTCGGGAAGAAGGTCTGAAACTCGGTCGCGAGCTGCGCTGCAAGCGTCTTGTTGTGCGCGATCACCAGCGTCGGACGCTGCACCTTCTCCACGATGCTCGCCATCGTGAAGGTCTTGCCCGATCCCGTCACCCCAAGCAGAGTCTGATGCTTCAACCCATCCCGAATGATCCCTTCGGCAATCTTGTCAATCGCAGCCGGCTGATCGCCTTGCGGCGTGAACTCGTGCTCGATCTTGAACTCACCCGTCGTCGGAGCCGTCACCGGAACCGCAACCGGTTCTGCGATGGTGGTCATAATGCGATTTTACCCCCCTGAGAGTCCTGCGCACAAAGCACGTCATTCCGGTGCACAACTCGAGGTCATTACTGCGCACAAAGCACGTCATTCCGGCGCAGGCCGGAATCCAGCCGATCCGGGCAAAGCGCCTGCGGCAAGAATTGTGTTCTCCGCCACGTGAAATGTGCGAAGGTATCTCTGCCAGAACCCATTCAGGAATTAAAGTTGCGATATAGCAACCTTTACCTCCCTTCGTCGCCAAAACCGCATGAACCCCAGGTTTCCAGGGCCCGATCCCGACGATGAAGAAACTCGCTCGAATGACGATGAGATCGACCTTCGCTATCGTGCATACGAAGTCGACGACGATCCCGAAGGAAACGACTACTACGAAGAATCGCCCCGCCGAGTAACCGACGGCTGGGCAAGCGAGACGAAATCCGAAACCCCTTGGTGGGTGAAAGCCGGAATAGCAATCGTCTCAATTCTCATCGTTCTAGGTCTCATAGCAAGCATGGCTCCCCCATTCTTGGGCACCTCCAGCTCCGACGAATCGCAACGCATCGAATACACCCCTGCTATCGTCACCGACGTCATCGACATCCGAACCATCATCGTCGAAATCGACGGCGAACCTGCGACGGTGCGGTACATCGGCGTCGAGCCGTTGCCAATCGATTCCCCCTGGTACGACGTAGGCTTTCTTGCCAACCAACAACTCGTGGCCAACCAGGAAGTCTTCCTCGAAGCAGACGAGCGCGACTCTGACGACTTCGGACGACTTCTGCGCTACGTCTACGCAAACCAAAACATGGTCAACGGACTCCTCGTCCGCAACGGCATCGCCCTGCCGTCTGATCCCCAAGGCGGTCTTGATCGATACCACATCAACCTGCAGGGTTGGAGCGAAGCTGCCCAATTCGAACGCCTCGGACATTGGGGCGACCAACCACCTCCTATCAACAGAAACGAGGGCTTCAACTGAAGCTCCCAGGCAACTCTCGCAGAGCCGCGTCAGCCGAAAAAAAGGCCAGACGCGCGTCACATTCAAGACGTCGCCGTCGCAGCGGTTTCGAAAACCCGATCGCGCGCTTCAAGATCGTCCTGAACGGCGACTATGCCCGCCTTTGGGGCATCGGCATTTCGACCAACGTCATGCGATGGCTCGAAACCCTCGCTCTCGGTGTCTTCGTCTACGACCTCACCGAATCCGCATTCCTCGTCGGCTTTGTCGGCTTCCTACGTATGGCACCCATGCTCGTCCTCGGCGCATTCATCGGGGCATTCGCCGACCGCGCCAACCGCCGCGCCATTCTCGCCCTCACAAACCTTACTCTTGCCGGCGTATATTTGACCCTCGGATTCCTCATCATCGCCGACCGCATCGAACTCTGGCACGTCTCCCTTGGAGCCTTCATCGCCGGCGTCGTATGGGCAACCGACTTCCCCGTCCGGCGCGCGATGATCGCCGACACCGTCCCTGCCGACCGAGTCTCCTCCGCTTTCGGGGTCGACATGGCATCCTCCAACTTCTCCCGTGTCATCGGTCCCATCGTAGGTGGCGCATTCCTTCAGGAAATCGGGATGCAGGCCGTCTACTTCCTCGGCACCGGGCTCTTCATCGTCGCCTCCAGCCTGGCGTTCTCGATGCTCATCATCCGCAAGGAACCGGCACTCGATACCCGCACCCCGTCGACAACCAGCACCTACGACCTCCGTCCCGGCATCAAGCACATCGTCGGCGACTCCGTCCTCCTCGTCACCATCATCATCACGATAACGATGAACCTCTTCGCCTTCCCTTACCAGCAGATGGTTCCCGTCTTGGGCGCTGAGAAGCTCATGATCGAGCCGGTCTACATCGGTCTTCTCTTCAGCGTCGAGGGCCTTGGAGCCACCCTCGGAGCACTCACTATCGCCGCCGCTGCCCAGCCCCGACACTCCACCCGCGTCTACACCTATGCCTCTCTCGGATTCCTCGCCATCATCGCCGCGTTCGCCATCAACTCCTACTACTGGCTCGCCCTGCCCTTGCTATTCATCGGCGGATTCGGCATGTCCGGATTCGGCACCATGCAATCCATCATCGTCGTCTCATCCACCAGACCCGAGATGCGAGGCCGCGTCCTCGGAGTCCTAGCCGTCGCCATCGGCTCCGGCCCCATCGGAGCCCTCCACGTAGGCTGGCTAGCCACCCAAATCGGCACCGACAACGCAGTCCTAGCCATCGCCATCACCGGCATGATCATAACCGCAATCCCCGTCCTCCTCTTCCGCAAATATCTCCGCAGCATTCCGCGTTATCGGAGATGAGACCAGGTTCCCTTCGTTAGCGAGACCATTGCGAGCTTCGCACAACCAGCATGTGGGGCTGGATGGGAGTTGTCCCCTCTCCCGCTCGGCGGGAGAGGGTCAGGGTGAGGGTGACCGGGGCGGACAAACGGGAGGGGTACGGTAAACAACCATCAACTCAAACATCATCACAAATCATGACAATGACATTTCACAAACCCCGCAACACACCAACATTCCTTGAAGATATTCGCGTATATGGCTAGCATGGGTACACATGGAGTCGACGGACGAAATCCAAGACCAACCGACATCACCTACCCGCCGGGAACGCTACGGCCTCCCAGATTTCAGCGTAGGAGATCCAGATGGTCACGATCCTTTAGAAACCTACTCGTGGCAAGTCCTGCGTGACGTGATTTACGGCGAGCGGGTTGCGCAATAATCGCTTTCGGCGAGGTTCTGCTCGTAGACACCTTTGTCGTCAAGCCCCAACGCCACGCATCCTAAACTCCCACCTAGATCTAACCTACGAACACTCCAAATCCCTAGTCCAACCTTGCATGCTCCAACTAGCTCAAAACATCAAACGCCTCCGCACCTTCGCATCAGCGAGGTAGACACCCCTGATGTCCTATGAGCGCATTGCAGCGAGGTGGGCAGGAAAACGGCCAAAAGCCTTTGTCAACGATTACTGTCAACGCGATGTAAACATTTATCAAGACAAATACTATTTCTGCCACCGCAACCAAACGGAGATTGACATGGTCTAGAATGTATGTCAAAATATAAACGATTTGTACTACGAACCAGAAGACCTAGGTCCTGATCAAGACGAACGGGACGCCTCGATACCTGGTCGCAAGTACTTTGTATACGTGCTTGAAACTGAGTTCGGACATTACGTAGGACACACCGCCCGTTTACGCCAACGGATCGACGAACATATTCGTGGCGATGCACCAGCCACGAGGGGTTCCGATCCTCGACCCGCTTGGAAATCACGTCCGTTAACTACACGGAATGACGCGCAAGAGTTCGAAGCGGCACTGAAATCGTTACGCGAACAAAGGTCTGATCGGTTTAAGGAAATTACGGGTTTGGAGCCGCGGCCGTTCATCCGGCACAAACCTGACTCCGATCCTGTAAAGGGACAACGGCATCCAAAGTTGGTCGAAACCGGCAATGGCATTCAAACAGTACCTGTCGCCGAGAATTTCGAACCCAAACATGACAATCGTCGAAGCAAACCATTAGTTTCGAACCGGGACAATCGCCACTACCAGTATCGCAGTAACCACGTCGGTCGATTAGACATGAAAAAGGTATTCGCTTGGTTCGTTGTCGTCCTCGTCCTCGCGGTAGCGATCGGTTACGTGCTTGGTTTTCGGGCCTCGGACCCCCAAGTCGACGGGTTTGCTAATGTAAGCATAATGGTTGGCGCGGTCGCTTTGATTGCTGTTGGCTTTACGTCCCGCGTTTTTCTGCAAAAAATATTCGGACGATTAGCAATCTGGAAACCACTAAACAGACCAATTGAAGGCGATATCCGCAATACGCTGATCACGATCGCGGTAACT
The DNA here is from genome assembly GCA_022824185.1 of Dehalococcoidia bacterium. Taxonomy (GTDB): domain Bacteria; phylum Chloroflexota; class Dehalococcoidia; order Lucifugimonadales; family Lucifugimonadaceae; genus Bin127. Next base: position 3,486 of record JAJEAU010000010.1, on the reverse strand, counting down.
GGGGTATCGGCAGCGATAGCGGGGGGATTGGGTGGTTATGTCACAGGTTTAAGAACCGCACAGTCCGTCATCGGTTTTTTCAGGATGATCGGCATCATGGTATTTGCTGCGGCAGCGATCGCTTTGGTGACACTAGGGATAATCGCGTACTTAAATTCGCAGGAACCCCGATCCCGCCAATCGCGTAGGTCGCGTCGGCGCCGTCGCTGGCGTCGCTAGGTGCCGAAGGCACGTCCTCGCTAAATGCATCGCTCCAAGAACCAGCGTTTCCCTACACCTAAAATTGAATCCTGAGCGCAAAAAACGCGCCCCAACCCAAACCCCCGAAAGGCCTGAAACCCAACATGCATAACTACGAAGAACTCCTGGCTAAATCGAAAGAGTGGCGTGACTGGTATTACGACGGTGCTCCCGCTCCGAACCCGATTACAGATGGCGTTACCGACGATGCTTTTGACCTCATCAACGCGACGCTCTTTGGGAATATTTACCAGCGCGAGACGCTGCCGGGCAACGTCCGAAGCATCTGCACCGTGGCGGCTCTCATTGCACTCGACAAACCTAACCAGCTTCCGGGGCACATCACTGGCGCCCTCAATTACGGCTGGACGAAAGAGCAGATCGTCGAACTCATCACCCAGATGCTCTTCTACGGCGGATACCCGGCGGCGGTCAACGCCCTGAATGCCGCCGAACAGGCCTTCAAAGACTACGACGAACGCCACGCCAACGACTGATTGCAACTTCAGGGGAAACTGGTCACCACCTGCAAAGCCCTTTTTGCCCGCTTTCTCGGGAGTGGTACATAGGCTTTCGCAATCTCAACCTTGTGGCAGAATCATGGTAAGAAACCCCAAGGAACTGCCAAATGGCTACGAAGTTTGAAACATCGACTGAAGAGCGCGACCGATTGGTCAAACGCGCCGAACGGTTCTACAAAAAATCGTTGGAGCCGAAACTGATCGAAGACTATAAGGGTTACATCGTTGAGGTAGACGGTCGGACTCTCAAATATGCTCTTGGTCGAAGCCGGGCCGCGGCGATCCACAGGGAGCTGTTGGAAAAATGTGGCGGGGAGGCCGTGGTCTTCACCGCTCGGGTTGGTTCTGATGTAGTTTACGAAATCTCCGGTCCCACCGTGTTGAGCTAAAACGCGTAATGATCCGCGGCACAGTCGACGCATTTTTGCAACCCAAATTCGAGCTCCCGTTTCGCGGAATCGACGGTGAAATCGTCCCCGTAGATTTGAAACTCGACACAGGCTTCAACGGCGAACTCGGCCTTTCCTCTATAACTCTTGAACGACTCGCGAAATCGTTTTTGGCACAGAAAACTACTAGGTTCGGCAACGGCCACATCGAAACCCTTCTCGAGTTCGAGGTTGAGTGCATCATTGACGGTCAACCACAACGGTTGGCCGCGTTGGATCTAGGCAGTGATGGCGGCCATGTTTTCGGCATGAAAGCCCTACCAACCTGGACCGGATGCGTCGAATTCAAAGTCAACGGCGATGTCTCAATCGAGAGACCAAATTAAAGTATCTCAAACACCAACCACGAGGTACCGCACCAACCCCATGACACAAAACTTCCGCTCCGAACGCGATTCAATGGGCGTCTTGGACGTCCCTGCCGATGCCTACTATGGCGCAAATACTCGACGTGCCGAGTTGAACTTTCCGATCAGCGATCTCCGTTTCAGCAGGTCGTTCATCAGGGCCATCGGACAGGTTAAGCAGTGTGCGGCCGAGGTCAATCTGGAACTCGAGGCGCTGGATGCGGATCGGGCCGGAGCGATTGTTGCGGCTGCACAACGGGTGATCGACGGCGAATTTGACGATGCCTTTGTTGTCGATATCTTCCAGACCGGGTCGGGCACGTCTACGAACATGAACGCCAATGAGGTGATCTCGAACGTCGCGATTGAGGCTCTTGGTGGCGAACTTGGGTCCCGTAACCCGGTGCATCCAAACGACCACGTGAACCGCGGGCAGTCGTCGAACGATGTCATCCCGACTTCGATCCAAGTTGCGGGTGCCGTTGCCATTGCCGACGCCCTGCTGCCTGCGATGAAGGAACTCGAAGACGGGTTGCGCGCCAAGTCGGAGGAGTTTTGGGATGTCGTGAAGACCGGTCGGACGCATCTGCAGGATGCCACGCCGATTCGCCTCGGTCAGGAGTTCCTTGGATACGCCGGTCAGATTGAGTTCGGACGCCAGCGTGTCCAGCGCGCCCTTGATGAACTCGCTGTCCTTCCTCTCGGCGGCACCGCTGTCGGCACCGGCATCGGTATGCACCCTGAGTTTGCCGAACGTGTCATCGCCAAACTTGCGGAGCGCACTGGCATTCCTTTCTCGGAGACCAGCAACCACTTCCAATCTCAGAGCACCATTGATCCGGTGGTCAGCGCATCCGGCGCTCTTAAAACCGTTGCGGTCAGCCTGCTCAAGATTTGCAACGACCTTCGATGGCTCGGCTCGGGTCCCCGCGCTGGAATTGGAGAGATTGCGCTGCCTGAGGTTCAGCCGGGTAGCTCCATCATGCCTGGAAAGGTCAATCCCGTGATCGCCGAGTCTGTGACCATGGTGTGCGCTCAAGTCATCGGCAACGACACGACAATTGCCATCGCAGGACAGTCGGGCAACTTCGAACTCAACGTGATGATGCCCGTCGCCGCACACAACTTGCTCGAATCGATCGACCTCCTGGCCGCTTCATCGCTCAACCTACAGCGTCAGTGCGTGTCCGACATAGCCGCAACCGAGACCGGCCCCTCGATGGTCGCCCAAGGTCTTGCGATCTGCACCGCTTTAGCCCCCATCATCGGCTATGACGCTGCCGCGGCGATTGCCCATGAAGCATCAGAAACCGGCGAAACTGTGCGCCAAGTAGCCCTTCGCAACACCGACCTCGACGAAGAAGCCTTGGACGAGGCACTAGATCCCTTCTCGATGACAGAGCCAAATCCGAACATCTCCGCGAGCGGGTAAGTCGGGCGGGCCGCACAGCGGCTTTTCTTTTTGTGCCGTGCGGCGGCATTTCCTATTGTTGTCGACGCGTTGAATCGTCCGGGGTTGCCGGACGGGGCGATGGGGATCGTCTTGCTGGTCGGTCTTTTTTTCTTTGCTTCGGGGTTTTGTCATGTGTTTTCTTTGTTTTCCCCTTCGTCCGTTCGGACGTCTTGCCGTTTGGCGGCCAACCCTTGGGGGCCGGGTTGTTTGCGAAGCTTCGCCGCGCCGTCGATCAGAAGATCGGTGGGATGCGCGGTCGAAATCTATTGTTTCTCCACAAAAAGTTCCAGCGCGGGCGACGTCGCTAGTCCGTCGTCCCTTCCGCGGAGTTTCAGTATTGAGGTCCTCCGCGACCTTTGCTCGGTTCGTGCCCCTTGCTACGCTGTGGTCATCGCCCGCCCAACGAAACGGACATGACGTGGTGTCGGAAAAGACGAGGCATCGTCCGGCCCTTGGACGGTCATCCCCCTCGAGGG
>JAJEAU010000021.1 GCA_022824185.1 Dehalococcoidia bacterium | reverse complement strand
AAAGACGCCGCGACTCGATACGGCTGTTGGCCGTATCTTTTATGTCGACTGTTGCCTTCATTTCCTCACGCTTTCTCCCTGTGACCGTTTGGGTCGGGGGTCTGCACACGTCTGCGCAGCACTGTATTGATCCGTCGATCTGATATCTATAATATTACGGATGTTGGCGGTGTCAAGCGCGTTTTGGAATTTTGTAAGAACTAAGATGTTGAGGATGGTTGTTTGTCTGAACTGGGATTTTTGGGATTTGGGGGATTTTTGGGATTTTGTTGTTGTGGATTAGGAGGGGTTGCGCTGGGTTGGGGGTGTTTTTTGAACTAGGAAGGGAAGGAAGGGTTAGGAGGGAAGGAAGGGGGTATGTCGGATGTGGTGTTTGCGCTGGGGGCGTCGTGCTGGCCCCGCCCTTTTGTCCCCCGGTTGCCCTCACCCTAGCCCTCTCCCGCTGTTGTTGGGTGTTTTGGGGGAGAGGGGACACGTCCATGATGGATGGAGGTTGTAGTTGGTGGATGCGGTAGTGGGTATGAGTGGTGGGCTGGCTTAGTCCGCCTGGCCCCTCGTCTCCGCCCGCATGCCCCTGCGATCTCGTTTCACTCGCTCGCGTCCCCTTTCGCTCCGAAAGGGGACGTTCGTGGTTGATTGCGTGGCGCTGCGCCGCATCGGGCACAAGGCGAGCATCTTGCGGAGTTCCTTGATGAACTCGGCATCAGACAGTATCGACTGGCCAAGACGATCGGCGTGCCGCCGATCCGCATTAACGTGATCATCAAACGTTGCGGATCGATAACTGCTGACACTGCGCTCTGGATTGGGCGCGCGCTTGGCACGACGCCGGACTACTGGCTCAATCTGCAGCGGATATGTGAGCTTGATGTGGCGCGTTGCACTACTGATGTCAGCGGTATTGAGCCATTAGTTGAGACGGCTGCTTTAACGTGCCTGATCTCTGAACCGACTCATGTTCGGAGGGTGCCTAAACTGGGATTTTCGGGATTTTGGTGGATGTCGATGGTGAGGGGGATGGCGGCGTGTTAGACTGTGGGCAAAGCGTTCTAAATGAGAGGTGATCTGATGGCATCGGAGTTAGGAAATGTCCGAAGCATCGGAGATGCATATTCTGAGATCTTGCCTGGTTTGTTGGAGGAATTGCTACCCGAGTTTGAGGGATTTCAAGTAGCGATAGACCTGAATTCGGGCGACTACGAACTCCAGCGGGATCGCAATGACTTCAAAGCGTATGACAGACTGAATGCTCGTCATACAGAGGCGCGAATTTGGTTGACGCGTCTAGTGGAAGGTGAAGTGGTGTTTCGAGATGGTTCGGCGACGGTCAAGAGTTCGGGAAACGAGAATTGATCGAGGGTTGGATCGGTCGAGATTTCCGGCCGTACGTCGCGATCAAATTTTTGAAATCGGACGGTTCTTGGCGTAGTGTGGACGTATTGGTCGATAGCGGCTTCAACGGATATGTAGGGTTGCCCAGCGCGGAGGTTCGCTGTCTTGATCTTCAAGAATCTGAGATAGACCTAACCTTCGAGTATGGGGATGGACGCGACAGCAAGCCAGCAACCTATGAAGGGGTGATGGAATTCGACGGGCGTGAAAGTCCGGTTTTGATTGCGGACGTTGCTCAGGGTACGGCCAAGATCGGTACGGAACTGATGGCCGGGTACTCGATTAGGGTCGATTTGCAGCCCAATGGGAAGGTTGAGTTGACGCCGATCGATGGTTGAAGAGGGGTCTAATAACGGGTTAGGTTGAGGAGGTTAGGCGTTTAGGAAGGTGCGGAAGTCGTTTAGGATGGCGTCTCGGGTTTGGGTTGATGGGAGTCTGGTTGACCGGGTGCATGGGGGTACTATTGACGGGTTGAAACGTTGCTAAATCCATTTGCGGATGAGTTAGGAGGGTTTTGTTGTCCAGGAAGCTTATGTATCTTGATGAGTCAGGCAACCATGATTTGAAGAAGATTGATCCCAACTACCCTGTGTTTGTACTGGGCGGTGTAATCGTTGATGAAAGTTACGCCGAGACGGTGATGGAGGAAGAGGTCAATGAGTTCAAGATGTCTTGGTTCGGCAGCACCAGCCCGGTTTTGCACACAGCCGATATAACGCGCAACCGCCTTGAGTTCGAGATACTGAAGGATAGGAAGACGAGAGAACGGTTTTTGGACGATTTGAATGGGTTGATGCGGCGTCTCGAGTACTCCGTAGTCTCGGCGGTGGTGCAAAAGGATCGTTTACGTGGGCGTTTTTATCGGAGGCTTGATCTTTACTCGTTGAGTTTTGAGTTTCTACTGGAAGTTTTTCATGATGAGGTACGTCGTGTGCGAGGACGTGGCGAGATCGTTGCGGAACGGCGGGAGCCGGAATTCGACAAAAGGCTCAACGACAACTGGGATTGGCATCTCAAGCGAGGGGCGGGAGAGATATCGGGAAGTCAAATCAGGCGGAGAATCAAGGAGCTTAATCTCCGGCCTAAAGCAGACAATATCGCTGGTTTGCAGATTGCAGACCTTGTTGTGACGCCAATCGGACGCCACGTAGCTGGAAAGCCGGACAGAGAGGATTTCGAAATTGTAAAGAGCAAATTGTTGAATGGTGGATCGGATGATGCGCGTGGGTTGATAGTGTTGCCCTAACAAAAAAGAATGGGCTAGCCGCCGCTACGCAGAAACTAGCCCCGGGAACCTATCGACTACATTCACATTTTGATGCGACTTTTCTCGATCGGTTGAACTAGCCGCCGCTACGCAGAAACTAGTTCCATTGCTTTGATGTTATACGAAGAAGAGTTTGAGTGTCGATCTGGGCATGTGAGGAATCTAGGCGTTTAGGAAGGTTCGGAAGTCGTTTAGGATGGCGTCTCGGGTTTGGGTTGTTGGGGCTTCGGCGTAGATGCGGAGGAGGGGTTCGGTTCCTGATAGGCGGACTACTGCCCAGGCGTTTTGACTTAGGTTTAGGCGGAGGCCGTCTTGGCGGTCTTGGTTTTGGACGGTTAGGTTGCCTAGGGTTTTTGGGGCGTTGTGGTTGAGGGCTTGGGTTAGGCGGTCTCGTTGGTCGGGGGTGAATTGGATGTCGATGCGTCGGAAGGTGTGTGGGCCGGTGATTTGGTGGATTTCGGCTAGGAGTTGGGTTGGGGTTTTGCCGGATTTGGCGATGCTTTCGAGGAAGTAGAGGGCGCTTAGGGGGCCGTCTCGCTCGGGGATGTGTCCGGCGAAGGCGTATCCTCCGCTCTCTTCGCCGCCGAGGACGCAGGCGTTGTCGATCATTGCGGGTCCGACGAATTTGAAGCCTACGGGGGTGCGATATAGGTCGGTGTTGTGGTGCTCGGCGAGGCGGTCCATCATGCTGGACATGGTGATGGTGCATGCGGCGCCGCCGGGGAGGTTGCGTCGGGATTTGAGGTGGTGGAAGAGCATGGAGAAGACTTCGAGAGTCGTGAGGTAGGTGCCGTTTCCGGCTACTACTCCTAGGCGGTCGGCGTCGCCGTCGGTGGCTAGGCCTACGTCGAAATCTTGGTTGCTTATGAGGTCGATTAGGGGGTGGAGGTTGTCGTCGACCGGCTCGGGCTGCTTCATGCCGGGGAATGCGGGGTTGATTTCGCTTCGGATTTCGGTGACTTGGGTATTGCCGCCTTCGAGGAGGGTGGCGATGATGCCGGCTCCGGAGCCGTGCATGGAGTCGACGGCTACTTTGATGCCGGCGGATTTGATGGTGTCGATGTCGACTAGGGATGCGAGTTGATCGAGGTAGGGGGAGACCATGTCGGTGGTCTTGATTTCGGCGGTGGAAGAGGTTGGTTTTGGGGCGTTGCCGGAAAGGGTCAATGGGAGGTGTGATTCGATGCGTTCGACTTGGTCTGGCGGGGCGCTCCCACCGGCTTCGGATTTGACTTTGAAGCCGTTCCACTCAGGCGGGTTGTGGGATGCGGTGATCATGACGCCTGCGGCGGCGTTCATGTTTGTGACGGCTAGGCTGAGGGCGGGCGTCGGGAGAGGTCGGTCGGAGAGTTGGACTGGGATGCCTCGGTTTGCGATGGTTTGTGCGGCGGTTTGTGCGAAGGCTTGGGACTGGAAGCGGGTGTCGTAGCCGACTGCTACGCCGCGGTGGGTCTGGTTGGAGGCTTCTAGTTTGAGGGCTACTGCTAGGGCGCAGGCTTGGACGTTTTGGAAGGTGTAGTCTTGGGCGATGATTGCTCGCCAGCCGTCGGTTCCGAATGAGATTTGTGGGAGGGTGTTGGGCATGGGGGATGGTGTGGTTGGTGGTTATGTGGTGGATTCGCTCGGGGTGGGTGGTTGAGGCGTTGAGGCTTGGGACTTGCGATGTTGGCGTGAGAGGCGTTTATCAGGGTAAAATCAGAGGGCAGATGGGGATGGGAAATGGGGGTGTTCTCGACTGTGTAGATGGTTTAATGTCTCGGAATATGTTTGAGAGAGAGAATTTTGCTACGAAAGCGGAGGTTGAAAACGTCCGCAATGAACTTGCTAATGGCGAGCTTGAAACTCGGAGACGGGTAACAGAGGTTTGGGCGCAAGTTGTGAAAACCCAATCCGTTGCATCCGATACCAAAGCCGCTGTTGCGGATGTGAAGAGCGAGGTTTACAAGTGGGTTGCGGGCATTCTGGTCGGTCACACGGTGATCGTCGTCGGCATCGTAGTCGCTGTTGTTAGGCTATTGGATGGAGAATAGGTGGCAAGAATGACAACGAGAACGCCAAACGAAATTGCGGATCACCTCCAGAGATGGGTTGCGGATAGTGGCGAGGGTGAACGGTATGGCAGGGAATTCAAGTTGCCATTTTTGGAGGCTGGATGGGAACGGTTTAGTGACAAGGCGATGAAGAGGGAGATCAAATCGGCGACGAGCGGCGAGGCGATCACGTTTTACGCGCAGTATTGGGCGTCGTACGAAGAGCCGATTTCGGTCCATTTCGACCGGATGGTTACGCAGTGGTTTCGAACGGCGAAGGAAGCGATTGAGTTTACGGAGAAGGTTGTGACGGAGTTGGAGAGAGAGGCCGGACGCAACGAGGGTTGAAGGGGACTGTTGGGTTGGTGGTTGCGTTGTCGTTGTTTGGGTGGTGCCGCCCCTTGGCCGCCCTTGGCCCCTCACCCTGGCCCTCTCCCCCGGTGGGGAGAGGGGATTCCTCGCTTCGCTGCGGCTATGGTTTCCGGCTTTCGCCGGAATGACGCTATGGTTGTGGAACGACGGTTGATTTAGATGCCGGCGGCTTTGCGGAGGGCGTCTGCTTTGTCGGTGTTTTCCCAGGGGAGGTCTAGGTCTTGGCGGCCGAAGTGGCCGAAGGCTGCTACTGGGCGGTAGATTGGGCGTCGGAGGTTTAGGGTTTGGATGATGCCGGAGGGGCGGAGGTCGAAGGTTTCGGCTACGAGGTCGGCGATTTTGGTGTCGGCGATTTTGCCGGTGTTGCGGGTTTCGACCATTAGGGATACGGGTTCGGCTTTTCCGATGGCGTATGCGATCTGGACTTCGGCGCGTTTGGCGAGGCCGGATGCGACGATGTTTTTGGCTACGTATCGGGCGGCGTAGGCTCCGGAACGGTCGACTTTGGAGGGGTCTTTTCCGGAGAATGCGCCTCCTCCGTGTCGGGCTGAGCCGCCGTAGGTGTCGACGATGATCTTGCGTCCGGTTAGGCCCGCGTCGCCGTGGGGTCCGCCGGTTACGAAGCGTCCGGAGGGGTTGATTAGGTATTGGGTGCTGGAGTCGAGGAGTTCGCTGGGGACTAAGGGGTCGATTACTTGCTCGATGAGGTCGGTTTCGATTTGGGATTGTGAGGCTTCGGGGGCGTGCCAGGAGGATAGGACGATGGTGTCGATGCGGACGGGGTTGTGGTCGTCGTCGTATTCGATGGTTACTTGGCTTTTGGCGTCGGGACGTAGGTAGGGGATTTCGCCGTGGCGACGGGCGTCGCTCATTCGCTTGGTTAGGCGATGGGCGAGTGAGATGGGGAGCGGCATGAGCTCGGGGGTTTCGTCGACTGCGTAGCCGATCATCATGCCTTGGTCGCCAGCGCCTTGTTGGGCTTGTTCGGTGTCGGAGTCTCGGTCTTCGAGTGCGGTTGAGACGGCGGCGTCGATGTCAGGGGACTGGGAGTGGAGGAAGACGTTTACTTCGCAGGTTTCGTGGCCGAACTGGTATTCGGGTTCGGTGTAGCCGATGTCTCGGATGACGCCTCGGGCTACGGTTTCGAAGTCGATGTCTGCGGATGTGGTGATTTCACCGAACATCCAGAGGCGGTTTGTGGTGCAGGAAGTTTCGCAGGCGACGCGGGAGTTGGGGTCGCCGGCGAGTGCGGCGTCGAGGATTGCGTCGGAGACTTGATCGCAGATCTTGTCTGGGTGGCCATCGGAGACCGACTCGGAGGTGAGGAGGTGTTTGAAATTGCTGGTTGTCATTGTTGAATCCTCCGTTGTTGAATCCTCTTGGGGCTTGAGGGTGTCGGCTTTGTATCTACGTTCCGGCTTCCCATGAGTTGAGGTATTTTTCTTGTTGGGCGGTTAGGGTGTCGAATGTCATGCCCATGGAGTTGAGTTTGAGGGCAGCGATTTCGATGTCGATCTCTTTGGGGAGAGTGTGGACGCCGGGTTTGAGGGATTCGTGGTTTTCGGCGATGTATTCGCTGGCCAAGGCTTGGTTGGCGAAGCTCATGTCCATAACGCTGGGCGGGTGGCCTTCGGCGGCGGCCAGGTTGACTAGTCGGCCCTCTGCGAGGAGGTTGATGCGGCGTCCGTCTTCGAGGGTGTGTTCCTCTACGAATGGGCGGACTTGGCGTCGTGCTTCAGACATGTCTTGGAGGGCGTCGATGTTGATTTCGACGTTGAAGTGTCCGGAGTTTGCGACGACTGCGCCGTCTTTCATGTTCTCGAAGTGGTGTTTGTCGATGGCGTGCATACCGCCGGTGACGGTTAGGAAGATGTCGCCGATTTTGGCGGCTTCTTCCATGGACATGACCCGGTGTCCGTCCATTACTGCTTCGAGGGCTCGGACGGGGTCGACTTCGCAGACGATGGTGTGTGCGCCGAGGCCGCGTGCGCGATCGGCGAAGCCACGTCCGCACCATCCGTATCCGATGGTGACGACGGATTTTCCGGTGATGAGCATGTTGGTTGCGCGGATGATGCCGTCGAGGGTGCTCTGTCCGGTTCCGTATCGGTTGTCGAACATGTGCTTTGTTTGGGAGTCGTTGACAGCGACGATGGGGTATGCGAGTTTGCCTTCGGCGTCGAGGGCCTTTAGGCGAATGACGCCGGTGGTGGTCTCTTCCATGCCGCCGATGGTTGTTTCGAGGAGTTCGCGGCGTTCGGAGTGGAGCAGTGCGACTAGGTCGGCCCCGTCGTCGATTGTGAGATGGGGTTTGGCGTCTACGGTTGCTGATATGTGGTTGTAGTAGGTTTCGGAGTCTTCACCGTTTCGTGCGAATACGGCGATGCCTTCAGAGACGAGGAATGCGGCGATGTCGTCTTGCGTCGAGAGGGGGTTGGATGCGCATAGAGCGAGTTCGGCACCGCCAGCGACGAGGGTTTTGGCGAGGTTCGAGGTCTCGGAAGTGACGTGAAGGCATGCGGCGATGCGGAGGCCTTTGAGGGGTTTAGTCTCGGCGAAACGTTTTCTGATGTCGGCGAGGACCGGCATCTGTTTGTCGGCGAATTCGGATTTAAGGGCGCCTTCGGGGGCGAGGTTGATGTCAGTGATGTCGTGGTTCATCAAGTCTCCGAGTGTTCGGTGTTTAAGTGGTTGAGTTTCGTAGGGGTAGGCGGATCGCCGTGTCGAAGGTGGTCAAGTCTTCGAATTCGAAGAATCGGTCGGTGATCTCGTCGTTGGTCAGGTTTGCTAGCCGGTCTAGTCCGAAGCCTTCGACGGTGAAGGATGCGATGACTGATCCAGCGATGACGGCTTGCCGATAGGTTTCAGGGTCGTGTCTGCCTGTTGCAGCGATGTATCCCATGAAGCCGCCAGCGAAGGAGTCTCCGGCGCCGGTAGGGTCGATGATGTTCTGCACGGGGTATGCAGGGACGATGAATCGCTGGTTTTCGTTGTAGAGGACAGCGCCGTATTCGCCTCGTTTGATGATGACGTTGTCGGGTCCTTCGTCGAGGATTCCCTCGGCGACGTCGACGAGGTTTGACTTCTCGGTGTACATGCGGGCTTCGGCCTCGTTGATGACGGAGAAGTCGAGTTGGGTCATCAGGTGGTCAAGCGGTTGTCGCTTCTCGACGATCCAGTGGTTCATGGTGTCGCCAGCGACGAGTTGGAGGTTGTCGGTCATCTGGTTCAGGACCGATTGTTGTGTTTCTGGGTCGCAGTTGGCGAGGAAGAGGTACGGGGTTGATTGGTGTTTTTGCGGGACAGTGGGGTTGAAATTTGCGAAGACGTTCAGGTCAGTTTCGACGGTTTCGGCGTCGTTCAGATCGTTGAGATAGCTGCCGGACCAGTGGAAGGTCTGTCCGTCGGCGATCTCGATGCCGGAGGTGTCGATGCCTTTGGAGGTAAGGAGTTCGCGGTGTTCCGATTGGAAGTCTTGCCCGACGATTCCGATGATAGCGACGCCGGTGAAGTAGCTTGCGGCGACCGAGAAGTAGGTTACAGATCCGCCGAGTTGGTGGGTTCGGGTACCGGCGGGCGTTTCGACGTCGTCGTACGCCATTGATCCAACGACGAGGAGATTCATGCTGGGTTACCGGTGAGGGTTTTCGGGATTACTCCGAGGTGCAGCGGCGTGCGTGTTTCCTCGGAGCTGTGCATGTTGCCGTTGGACACGTTAGGTTTACGCGCCGGTGGCGTGAGGCAGGCCGTCTGCGATCCAGGCTGGGGTGCCGTCTTCGATGTTGTAGAGGCGTTCCGTTCCTGCACCCATTGCGGCGGCGTATTCTGCTGCTAATCCGCTGCGCGCTCCGACCTCACAGATGAACAAGAGGTTGCCTTCGGTCGGGAGTTCGTCGAAGCGTGGGATGATGTCGTCGACTGGTATCCAGATTGCGCCTTCGACGTGGCCCGCTTCCCATTCGTGGGGGTTGCGGACATCGACGACGGTTGAGTCGCCGTTTTGGACCATTTCGTAGGCTTCTTTGGATGTGATTCGGGCGTATGGTTCGCCTGGGACTTGCCTTGCCATTTGTTACCTGATTCCGTTTGCTTAGAACAGAGTCGATTGTACTTGACAGTCGGTTTTGGCTCGGTGGTTCGTGCCTACAGTCCTAATGGTGATCGACTACAGGTTTTCGCCGGTGATGAAGGAGGTGAAGGATGTGGTCAGCGAGAACGGTCCGAATGCAAGGATAAGGAGAGGGAGTATGGCGATCACAGCCGCGATTGCGGAGTAGATCGCGGGGGATGGTATGTTGCGGGTGAGGTTTTCGGGCAACGGCACGCGTTGCGAGAAGGTGTAGGTGGCGGCCATCAGGACGAGGAACAGCACCGTGCCGATCCAACCTGCGGCGAGGATTTTGACCATGAAGATGTAGCCGTCGAGGAACGAGCCGAGGAGGGTTTCTACGAATGCCGACAGCCAAAGTCCGGGTCGCAGACCGTTGACGATGTCAGCGAAGAGGAGGAATGTAACTGGCAGCAGGAAGCCGATGAGGAGAGGAGTGGCCAAGGCGTAAGAGACGCCGACGATTAACCATCTGATGAGGCTCGCTGCTTCGGATCGCGTCGTGAAGAGGACATAGGAGAGGCCGCCGCCGACGAAACCTCCGGCGATGATGTAGGCGGTGATGACACGGAGGAAGCCGTCGATGAAATTGGGTCGGTAGAAGTCGAAGCCGAAATTTCCGACGCCTGCGTCGACGATGGTGATGAGGGTTCCCATGTAACCGACGGTCATGCCGACGGCTGCACCGACGACGATACCGAGCCACATGAGGCGTTTTCGGATGATGTATTCCTCGCCGAGGCGCTCGTTTTCGACTTCGCGGAGTCGGTTCAGGGCTTGGGCGCGGGATTGGGTTGAAGGAGATGCCGGCTCGGAGTGAGGGTCTTCGAGCGCGGTGGAATCTGAGTTCGTCATGGGTTTAATTGTGCATGTTTGGGAGTAGCGGCTAGGCGGTCGGCATTTGCCGATGGTGATTTCGTTTCTTCGGTAGGCCGTAATGCTCGAAGACCGACAGCGACGCGTTTTAATCGGCGGCTAATTTCACGTGCTCTGAATTGATTTCTAGCGCCTCATCAGGCTAGTAGACATTAATATCAATAGCCATTCGCAGTAAACGTCCGAAAGGATGCCCGCACATGCTCAAATGGTTGCAGAAAAAGGCTGATGAACGCCGAGAAGCCCAGGAACGCAAACAACAGGAGATGTTACGCATTAAAGAGCAGGAACGGCGCATGGCAGAGCAGCGGAGACAGAACCAAGAGAACGTCATTGCCATCGTTGAACGCAACGAAATTCCAGACATCGATTGGGAATTTACTGTCGGAAGGTTGCCATTCCGTTTCATGAAATCGGAGCATGTGATTTTCGTATTCCCAAGTGTGGGATACCTGGAGCAACGCGTCAAACGAGAGATCGTGGGCAGGTCGTCTGGAGGAAGCGTCCGGGTCGCAAAGGGTGTGTCACTACGCGTTGGTGCATCGAGAGGGACACCAGTCGAAACCGAATACATGGAGAACCACGGTGCAGGAATGTTGGCGGTCACTTCCAAGCATTTGTATTTCAACGGCGCAAAATCGTTCCGAATACCTTTCGCGAAGATTGTGGCGGTGGAATTGTACGCCGATTCCGTCGCCGTCACCCGAGATCGCGCAAGACCGCAACCCGAGTTCTTCGTGTTCGGAACCGACAACGCGTGGTTCGCCCACGAACTCATCCAGGCGGTACCGTCGATGGAACTGCCCCGAAGAGACGTGGAAAGACGGTCCGTTGAGGACTTCCACCTCATTGACTACGACGGTTGGGATGATGGCCTCGCTCTCGACGATTGAAGTGGCTCCAACGCCGAAACAGTAGCCACTTTGCTGTTCATCGAGTGCGAGCGAGGCGTTTACTCTGCGTAAATTGACGTAATCTGTCGCGCATGCTTCAGTTCGCACAACCAAACCGCAGATTGCGGTCGGAATTTGTTGCTCGTTGCACTAAGGGGAGGCATCAAATGAAACGGATAGGATTGGTTGCCGTGATTTCGGCGGTGATGGCCTTTGCCATTGCATGCGGAGGCACGGAAACTGTTGTTGAGACTGTCGTCGTCGAGCGCGTCATTACCGCGGCGCCCGAGCGAGTCGTCGAGACCGTCGAGGTGGAGCGTGTGGTTGAGGTTGAGAAGGTCGTAGAGGTTGAGGTTGAGAAGGTTGTCGAGGTTGAGGTTACGGCCGAGGCGATGGACGACGGAATGATGATGGACGACGGCGTCATCCCGAGGGAACGGCAGTTCATCATGCTGTGGGGCGGTTCCGGCGGAGTCGGATCTGCTGGTCAGTACACGAACCACGACATCTGGAATGTTTACGGCGGATTAAGCCACCAGGATGGAGGTCAACTGATCTTCGAGCCGCTGGCTTTCTACTCGGCGTTCAACGACACGGAGTATCCGTGGCTCGCTGAATCGTGGTCATACAACGATGACTTCACCCAGTTGACGATCAACACCCGGCAGGGCGTTGAGTGGAGCGACGGCACGCCGTTCGGTGCGCATGACGTGGCGTACACGCTGGAGCACCTGAGGACGAACTCGGGTCTGGCGCGCGCTGGTCAGGTGCAAGCTGATGTCGAGTCGATTGAACTCGTAGATGACAACACCGTGGTCGTGAATTTCTTTGGCCCTCGGCCGAAGTTCTTCTACTTCATGACCTACAAGTTCGACATCGGTCTTTACATCGTTCCGAAGCACATCTTCGAGGGCCAGGAGTGGTTGGAGTTCAGCAACTTCGATCTCGACAAAGGTTGGCCCGTTTCGACTGGACCATGGGAAGTGGTTCAGACCACTCCGCAGTCGAAGATCTTGAACCGACGGGACTCTTGGTGGGCGGTCGAACAGGGATTGGTGGACAAGATGCCGGAGGTGCTGCAGATCGTTTACATCCCGAACCCGGGAGAGACGCAGATGGCGCAGGAGATGATCGCGAACCGAGCGGATGCATCGCTGTCATTGCAGACAGGCACGATGCGTGAGGTTCTGGCGCGTAACTCCGCGATCATCACGCACTCCGGTTACAACCCTCCGTACGGATATGTCGACTGGTGGCCAGTCGGGCTTCTGTTCAACGCCAGCGAACCACCGTACAACGACAAACGAGTTCGTTGGGCGGTTTCGTATTACTTGAACCGCGAGCAGTTGATCGAGATCGGTTTCGGTGGAGCGGGAACGCTTTCCTACCTGCCGATGCCTACCTACGCTCTCTTGCAGCGATACCTAGACGTTGTCGAAGACAAGTTGGCGACTACCCATAACACGACGGAGTACAACCCTGAGAAGGCCGATGCATTGATGACGGAGGCCGGTTTCAGCAAGAATGCCGACGGATATTGGGAAAGGGACGGCGATGTAGTGGTGTGTGACATCCTGAGTTTCGGGATCTTCAACCACTACGGTCCTATCGTGTCGAGGCAGCTGGACAACCACGGGATCAAGTCTTCGTACAGCACACCGCCGGATGCTTGGACACGCCAGCAGAATGGCGAGGCTTCGTGTGGTCTGCGTGGTCACGGTGGTTCTGTCCGTGATCCGTACTTCACGATGAACCTTTACACCGGTGGCGACCCGGCGACATACGACCCTGAGCAGCCTCAGGGTCCGGATAACCGTCCGCCGAATGCGTATCACTGGTACAACGCTGAGTTCAACGCGATCACAGAGGAAGTGTTCGCGACGGCCATCGACGACATTGCGACCCTAGAGGAACTCTGGGCAGAGGCGATGGACATCTGGTTGGAAGAGCTTCCCGACGTGCAAGTGTTGGAGTTCTACCACCGGATTCCGATGAATACGACGTACTGGACGAACTGGCCGACTCATGACAACCCGTACGTCAACGGTGCGTTCTGGCACCTGACGTTCCAGTTGATCTTGAACGAGATCGAGCCGGTGCAGTAGCAGCGATCACGAAGTTGGACGTGCCTGTTCGGCGAATCCGTGCGGGCCCGTCTGACTTTGTATCTCTGTTTTAGGGATCGCGGCGTTTAAGGTTTTCGATATTCATGCCTTGGAAGTACATCGCGGGTAGGTTGACGATGTTTGTCGTCACGATTTGGATGGCGAGTACGATCGTCTTCTTTTTGCCGCGACTCTCTGGGCAGAACCCGCTGGCGGAGAGGATCTATCAGGAAGCGCAGCAGGGAGGCTATCAGGATCCCGATGTTGCGGAGCGGGTGAGAGTTTTCGAAGCGAAGTATGGTTTCGACAAGCCGCTTTGGGAACAGTATGTGAAGTTCGTGGTTGATGTAGTTCAGTTTGATTTGGGGCGGTCGATATTTCAGTGGCCCAAATCGGTGAACGAGATTCTCGCTGAGAAGATCATGTGGACGTTGGTGATGGGGTTGTTGACGCTAGTGTTGGCGTTTTTCATCGGTTCGGCGATGGGTGCGCTGTTGGAATGGCGAAGGAACAACTGGGGATTGATGGTTGCGATGGCGCCGATTTTGGCGATATCGGCGGTGCCGTTCTTCATATTCGGGTTGGTGTTGCAGTTGATCGTCTTCAATATCGATCGTGAGTTTCCTCTGGTGTACGGCTTCAAGCAGGGCGTCATCGGTTGGCCTGATTGGTCGGACTGGGAGTTTATTCTGAGCGTTGTGAAGCATGCGATAATGCCGGCGCTTTCGATCACTCTGGTTTCGCTCGGCGGTTGGGCGATGGGGATGCGCGGGATGATGGTGACGACGAAGGGCGAAGACTATATGGTGCAGGCGGAGGCGAAAGGATTGCCGGATCGCGTGATGCTTACGAAGTACGCGATCAGGAATTCGCTGTTGCCGCAGGTAACGGGATTGACTTTGGCGCTGGGATTGATCGTATCGGGTGTGGTTCTGGTAGAGATTGTGTTTGGTTATCCGGGTGTCGGCGGTCAGTTGCTGCAGGCGGTGAGATCGAACGACTATCCGACGACACAGGGCATTGTGTTTGTATTGGCGTTTGGGACGGCGGCGGCGACGCTTGCTCTGGATCTGTTGTACCCATTGCTTGATCCGCGGATTAAGAGTGCCGGGGAGTAGAGGGGTTAGATGGAGCGAGCGCAAGCCAGCGTAGTGAGCCCGATATGGTGGCGGACGTTACCTGATCGTTCGGATTTTGTCCGCGACCGATTGGTGCCGATCTTCCGATACCTTCGTCGGAATCGGTTGATGATCATCGGATTGAGCGCATTTGCAGCGTTGGGGCTGTTCGTCGGGATCTCGTATCTGTTTTATTCGCAGGTCGATCTGTTGGGTGAGGAGCAAGGAGTCAATGGGTTGGTTCGTGCGGCGTCGGTGCAGGCGAATCAGCGGCCGTCTTGGAATCCGTGGAGCGGGTATCCGCTGGGAACCGACGTGCAGGGGCGGGATATCTACGCGGCGGTGGTGGTTGGGATTCCGTTGTCGTTGCGGATTGGGGTGATTGCGGCGGCGATTGGTGTCGGAGTGGGCATGGTGCTGGCTTTCGTAGCGGCTTACGTCGGTGGTGTGGTTGACGCAGTGATTCGAACGGTAGTGGATAGTCTCATTCCGATTCCCGGGTTGTTGGTCTTGGTGTTGGTTGCTACTTCGTTGAATCCGGGGCAGGGGTTGACTGTGGATCAGTTGGCGTTTGTAATCGCGGTGTTAGCGTGGCCGGGACCTGCGCGTGTGATCAGGTCGCAGGTGTTGGTGATCCGCGAGCGTGGTTATGTTGAGATGGCGAGGATGTCGGGGACCAGTCCGTTGGGGATCATCTTCAAGGAGATGATGCCGAACCTTGCGCCGTACGCGTTGGCGAGTTTTGTTGCAGCGACGTCGGGATCGATACTTGCGTCGATCGGCGTAGAGTCGCTGGGGCTTGGCCCGTTGGATTCCCCGACGTTAGGGAGCATGATCTATTGGAACATCTTCACGAGTTCGGTTTTGCTGGGATTGTGGTACTGGTTGTTGCCGCCGATCATCGTGTTAATCGTGCTGTTCGTGGGATTGTTCATGATTTCGGCGGGGCTTGATGAGGTCGCCAATCCGAGGTTACGTCGGCGGGTCTAGGGAGCAAGCTGTCAGTATCGCGGGGTGGATGAATGCTGTGTGACGCTGGATTGGTTGTAAGATTTCCTGCACAGTCGGCGGCACGAGTCGCTTGGATGGCTTGCGCGACACGATTTGATCGGAGGAATCTAGCGATGAGATATAGGTTGGGACTACTAGTTGCGGCGGTTGCGGCGATGTTCGCAGTCGTTGCGTGCGGGGGCACCGAGACTGTGGTTGAGACGGTGGTGGTTGAGAGAGTGATTACCGCGGCGCCGGAACGGATCGTAGAGACCGTTGAGGTCGAACGGGTCGTGGAAGTTGAGAAGGTGGTGGAGGTTGAGGTGGAGAAGGTCGTCGAAGTTGAGGTCGAAGTCGCTGATGAGGCGATGGACAACGAGATGATGATGGATGACGGCGTGATTCCACGAAACCGGCAGCTGATCCTTTTGTGGGGCGGTTCCGGTGGAGTTGGTGCGGCCGGCCGGTACACGGACCACAACATCTGGAATATCTATAACCCTGGGACAAGCTTCCAGAACGGGACGGTCATCTTGTTCGAGCCTCTGGCGTATTACTCGGCGTTCAACGACACCGAGTATCCGTGGTTGGCCGAATCTTGGTCGTACAACGATGACTTCACGCAGTTGACGATCAATCTGCGGGAAGGAATCACTTGGAGCGACGGAGAGCCGTTTGGTGCGCATGACGTGGTGTACACGATCAACCATCTTGTCGAGAACTCGGGCATCAATCGAAGTGCTCAAGTCCAACGTGACGTCGAATCGGTCGAGCAGATCGATGACCACACCGTCGTCGTGAACTTCTTGGGTCCGCGGCCCAAGTTCATGTATTTCATGACCTACAAGTTCGGCGTTGGGTTGTATATCGTCCCGAAGCACGTATTTAAAGGTCAGGACTGGTTGGAGTTCAGCAACTTCGACCTTGAACGTGGCTGGCCGATAACCACTGGTCCGTGGGAGGTTGTTCAAACGTCCCCCGAGCAGAAGCTGATGAATCGGCGAGACTCATGGTGGGCGGTCGATCGAGGCCTCGTGGACCGACTGCCTGAGGTGTTGCAGATCGTTTACGTGCCGAACCCTGGGGAGACTCAGATGGCTCAGGCGGTCATCAACAATGAGGCGGATGCAACGTTGGACCTTCGCCCGACGACGATTCGTGAGGTTCTGGCGCGCAACCCGAGCGTGATTACGCACTCGGGTTACAACAAGCCCTATGGCTATGTGGACTGGTGGCCGATTGGACTGCTGTTCAACGCCAGCGAGCCGCCGTACAACGACAAGAACGTGCGATGGGCGGTCTCGTATTACATCGATCGTGACCAGTTGATTGACGTTGCGTATGACGGTGCGGGGACTCCTTCCACGCTGCCGATACCGACGTATGCGCCGCTGCAACGGTATTTCGACGCCATCGAGGATGAGCTTTCGGGTGAGTACAACACCAACGAGTACAACCCGGCGAAGGGCGACGCCCGGATGATGGAGGCCGGATACACGAAGAATGCCAGCGGCTATTGGGAAAAGGACGGCAACGAGATCGTCTGCGACATCCTAGGTTTCGGCATCTTCAACGACTTTGGTCCGATCCTAGCTAGGCAGCTAGACAATCACGGCATCAAGTCGTCGTATGCCAATCCACCGGATGCGGGTTCTCGGATGGTTGCCGGCGAAGCGTCCTGCGGTTTGCGAGGCCACGGCGCGTCGCTGCGTGATCCCTACTTCACGATGAACCTTTATCGGGGTACGGAAGACAGCCCGAACCTCTACAGATGGTCCAATGATCGATGGAACGAGATCACCGACGAGGCGTCGGCGACTGGCATCGACGATGTGGGCAAACTGGAAGAGCTTTGGAAAGAAGCGATGGATATCTGGTTGGAGGAATTGCCTGATGTCCAAATCCTCGAGTGGTACCACCGCATTCCGATGAATACCACCTATTGGACTAACTGGCCGACCCACGACAACCCGTACACGAACGGCGCGTTCTGGCATCTAACCTTCCAGCTGATTCTGAACAACCTGAGGGCTGTTCAATGACGCCGTGAAGTCCGCAGCAATTCGGACGTAGTACTTTCGGCCCGATCACCCATGACTAGGTGATCGGGCCGATTGTTCTTGGCGCAATTGGAGCAGAAACTCGTTCGCACCAGTTTGTTGCGTTCGTATCAGTTTGACAATCAGGGAATCGGGTGTTAGATTTTCGGAGTCATTCGCCGCGCGCGTGTCGCGGCTTTCGTGTGTACCCAAAAAAATTGGAGGTATCCAACCGATGAGATATAAGTTGGCGGCATTAGTTGTCGCACTCTCGGCGATGGTGGCAACTGTCGTCGCTTGTGGCGGAACTGAGACCGTCGTAGAAACAGTCGTTGTGGAGCGCGTCGTTACCGCAGCGCCCGAACGAGTTGTCGAGACCGTGGAAGTGGAGCGGGTGGTCGAGGTCGAGAAGGTCGTTGAGGTCGAGAAGTTGGTTGAGGTCGAGGTTGAAGTGACGGCGGCCATGGACGACGACTCGATGATGATGATGGAAGACGAGATTGCTCGTAACCGTCAGTTGATCCTCCTTTGGGGTGGTTCTGGCGGAGTTGGTGCAGCGGGTCGCTACACCGACCACGACATCTGGAACCCATACAACCCAGGCACGAGCCACCAGAACGGTTCGGCTCTTTTGCATGAGCCGCTGGCGTACTACTCTGCGTTCAACGACGCTGAGTACCCGTGGCTTGCCGAGTCTTGGGAGTACAGCAGCGACTTCACGCAGTTGACGATCAACCTGCGGGAGGGAATCACCTGGAGTGACGGCGAGCCGTTTGGCGCGCATGACGTTGCTTACACGCTCAACTACCTCAAGGACAACTCCGGTCTTCGCCGCAGTTCACAGGTCCAACGCGACATCGAGTCGATTGAGGAAGTTGATTCGCACACGGTCGTAGTGAACTTCCTCGGCCCGCGCCCGAAGTTCTTCTACTTCATGACTTACAAGTTCGACATTGGTCTGTACATCGTGCCGAAGCACATCTACGACGGCACAGACTGGCTAGAATTCACGAACTTCGACCTCGACCAAGGTTGGCCCGTGACAACTGGTCCGTGGCACGTTACCCAGACTTCGCCCGAGCAGAAGATCATCAACCGCCGCGACTCGTGGTGGGCGGTCGACCAAGGGCTAGTCGAGCAGCTTCCTGAGGTTTTGCAGATTGTCTACGTCCCGAACCCGGGCGAGACTCAGATGGCTCAGGCCGTCATCAACAACACCGCGGATGCGACGCTTGACCTTCGCCCCACGACTATTCGTGAGGTGCTGGCTCGAAACCCGAACGTAGTTACCCACTCTGGCTTCAACCCGCCATACGGTTACGTTGACTGGTGGCCCATCAGCCTGCTGTTCAACGCCAGCCAGCCGCCGTACAACGACAAGAATGTCCGATGGGCGTTGTCTTACTACATCGACCGTGATCAGTTGATTGACGTCGCTTACGACGGTGCGGGGACGCCCTCGCGGCTTCCGTTGCCAAGTTACGCGCCTTTGCAGCGTTACTACGACGCAATCGAGGACAAACTCAGCAGCGACTACAACACCACCGAGTACAGCCCCGAAAAGGGTGATGCCCGGATGAGGACCGCTGGTTACGAGAAGAACTCCGCTGGATACTGGGAGAAGGATGGCCAAGAGGTCATCTGTGACATCCTCGGTTTCGGCATCTTCAACGACTTCGGTCCGATCCTTGCCCGACAGCTAGACAACCACGGCATCAAGTCGTCTTACAGCAACCCGCCCGACGCTGGTTCGCGACAGACGGCTGGCGAGGCGTCTTGTGGTCTGCGAGGCCACGGTGGTTCGGTGCGTGACCCGTACTTCACCATGAACCTCTACTACGGCACAGACACCGCAGAGGCAGGCGAGGGTCACCAGGCGAACATCTACTTCTGGTCCGACCCGCGTTGGAACGAACTCACCGATGAAGTCTCAGCGACTGGTATCGATGATGTCGCGAAGCTCGAGGAGCTTTGGACCGAAGCGATGGACATCTGGCTCGATGAGTTGCCCGACGTCCAGGTCGTCGAGTGGTACCACCGTATCCCGATGAACCAGACCTACTGGACCAACTGGCCAACCCATGACAACCCGTACACCAACGGTGCGTTCTGGCACTTGACCTTCCAGTTGATCCTGAACAACCTCCGTGCGGTTCAATAACCACACGCGATTAAGGTCAACCACAACACGACGGTTCAGTTCTCGTAGATGCGGGAACTGAACCGTCTACAGCATTATCTGCATCGAAACGCATTCGACTGTCAAACATGCCTTGGAACTACATATTGAGCCGGGTTGCGATGTTCTTCGTCACGATTTTCATCGCCAGCACGATTGTGTTTTTCCTGCCTCGTATTTCCGGTCAGAATCCGCTCGAAGAGAAGTTGCTTGAAGAGGCCGCTCGGGGAGGATTCCTAGAAGACACGGACGAGATGGTAGCGGCGTTCGATGAGAAGTACGGGTTCAACGACCCGCTTTGGGAACAGTATGTAAAGTTCATGGTCGATATCGTTCAATTCGACTTGGGACGATCGATATTCAACTGGCCAAAAACGGTGAATCAACTGCTGGCCGAGACGATAATGTGGACGCTCGCATTGGGATTGTTGACATTGGTATTTGCCTTTGTGATCGGTTCGTTGATGGGGGCGGTGCTTGAGTGGAAACGGCAGAAGACTTTCCTTATGGTCTTGCTATCGCCTGTATTGACGTTGTCGGCCGTGCCGTACTATCTTTTCGGGTTGGTGTTGTTGCTGGCGTTTTCGTTTGTGTGGAGCATATTCCCGTTGTTCGGCGGTTACTCTCGAGGCATCGCCGGGTGGCCGGACTGGTCGAACTGGAGCTTCATCGGCAACGTTCTTTGGCACGCGACACTGCCTGCGTTGTCGGTTGTGTTGGTCTCGCTGGGAGGCTGGGCGATGGGCATGCGCGGGATGATGGTCACGACCAAAGGCGAGGACTACATGTTGCAGGCTGAGGCGAAAGGACTGCCGGACAGGGTGATGTTCTTGCGATACGGAATTCGGAATGCGCTGTTGCCTCAACTGACGGGCTTGGCGTTGCAGCTGGGATTGATCGTGTCAGGTTTGGTGCTGGTCGAGGTGGTGTTTTCGTATCCGGGAGTTGGAGGTCTGCTCGTGCAGGCAATTCCGCGTAGCGACCACGCGGTTATCCAAGGAATCGTGTTCGTGCTTGCGCTCGGGACCGCGTTGGCGACGTTGATTTTGGACTTGATATATCCGCTGGTCGATGCGCGGATCAAGTATTCACAGGGTTAGTTGGCGTACTGAGATGCAACCACCGACCGCAGTTACTGAACTACCGCAAACGCAGGCGGTTGTCGAGTCTGGCAGTGTCTACAGTGAGCGGATCTTGCCGTTGCTGCGCTATTTGCGACGTAACCCGTTGTTAATCGGTGGGATCGGTCTACTGGTCGGGTTGTTCGGGGTTGTTGTCCTTGGGTATCTGTTCTACGAACAGGAAGATCTCCTTGGAAAAAAGCAAGGCGTCGATCAGTTGACGAGGGCGCTGTCGGTCAAGGCCCGTGAGAAGCCAAGTTGGAACCCATTTGGCGTCCACCCATTAGGGACCGACGAACAGGGACGAGACATCTTGGCTGTGATGATCGTGGGTACCCCGTTGACGCTGCGTATCGGATTGATCGCGGCTGCGATTGGCGTCGGAGTGGGGATGATTCTGGCATTTCTGGCGGCGTATATGGGCGGGTGGATTGACGGCGTCATTCGAGTGGCGGTGGATAGTCTCATACCGATACCGGGCTTGTTAATCCTGGTGCTGGTTGCGACGTCGTTGAATCCGGGGAAGGGGTTATCCGTCGATCAGATGGCGTTTGTGATATCGATTCTTGCGTGGCCGGGTCCAGCAAGGGCGATTCGGTCGCAGGTATTGGTTATGCGCGAACGCGGGTATGTCGAGATGGCGCGTATGTCGGGGACGAGCACGATCGGGATCGTGTTCAAGGAGATGATGCCGAACTTGTCGCCGTATGTGTTGGCGAGCTTCGTCGCGTCGGTTGCCGGGGCGATTCTTGCTTCGGTCGGTTTGGAGGCCCTTGGATTGGGACCGTTAGACTCACCGACACTGGGGATGACCATCTACTGGAACATTTACACGTCGTCCCTGTTGAAGGGACTTTGGTGGTGGTTGATACCGCCGATCGTGATTATCGTTATCCTTTTCGTCGGGCTGTTCCTGATGTCTGCCGGTCTCGACGAGGTAGCGAACCCGCGATTGCGACGGCGTGTGTGAGCGATCCATGGATGGAAATATCTCGATAGGAATTTAAATGACAACCGCAGAAGCTGTACCCGAAACCGCGCTAGACCGTCGTCGCACCGACGACGTTTTGCTGGAGGTTGAGAATCTTCGGGTCTACTACGACACGGATGCGGGTCAGGTTAAAGCGGTTGATGATGTCTCGTTCACGCTGAGGCGTGGCGAGAGGATGGGATTGGTCGGCGAGTCTGGGTCTGGGAAGACGACGATGGCGATGGCGTTGATGCGGCTGCACAAGCCGCCGGCTGTGATCGCCGGGGGAACGGTTACGCTCGACGGCGTCAAACTTCTCGATCTGAATGACGAGGAGATGCGACAGACCCGACTGAGAGACATCGCACTCGTGCCGCAAGGAGCGATGAACTCGTTGAACCCGGTTTATCGGGTGCGCGATCAGATTGTTGACGGGATCAAGCATCACACTCCCAAAGGCGAGATGCCGGGTAAAGAGGTCGTGAACGAGCGGGTCTATGAGCTGTTGAACAGTGTGGGGTTGGATGGGAATGTCGCGGATATGTATCCACATGAGCTCAGCGGCGGCATGAAGCAACGTGTAGCTCTTGCGGTTGCGACGTCGTTGCGTCCGAAGATGATCTTGGCGGATGAGCCGACCAGCGCGTTGGATGTGGTGGTGCAGCGTCAGATCATGTTGACGTTGGAGCAGCTGCAACAGGAGATGCAGGCGTCGGTGCTTCTAGTGGGGCACGATATGGGGTTGATGGCGCAGTTTGCGGATGTGTTGGGGGTGATGTACGCCGGTCATCTTGTCGAGTTTGCGCCGATCGCCGAGATCTTTGAGGACCCGAAGCACCCGTACACGAAGAAGCTGATCAGCAGCCTGCCCGATATTCAAGTCAAGGGCACGTTTACAGGCATTGAGGGATTGCCGCCGACGCTTGTGGTGCCTCCTCCTGGCTGCAGGTTCCACCCGAGGTGCCCGATTTACAACGATGACGAAGATTTCCGTGGCGAGTTTGTGGACCTGAGGGGTAGTCTTGACACCGGGCTGTGCACCACGGTTGATCCGCCGTTGAAGGAGATGGAACCTCGACGCTGGGTGGCGTGTCATCTATACGAAGGAGACGCTTAAATTGGCGACTCAAACTCTTGATCGGCCGGCACCCGGTTCGGCAACGGACGAAGATAACGTCCTTGAACTGAAGAACGTCACCAAGGTCTTTGGTGGCGGGATCATGCGTCGCAATTTAACCATTGCGGTCGACAACGTGAGCATGGGTGTTCCCAAGGCCAACCCGGGGATCACAGCGGTAGCAGGGGAGAGCGGCAGTGGGAAAACTACGTTGGCTCGATTGATGCTCGGGATAATTCCGCCGACCGAAGGATCGATCTTGTTCAATGATCGCGATGTTGCGACATTGAGCCGGCGCGAACGAACGGAATTCCGTCGGGAAGTGCAGCCGATCATGCAGGACCCGTTCGAGGTCTACAACCCGTTCTACAAGGTTGACCACGTTTTGATGGCTCCGGTCAACAACTTTGGATTGGCTCGGAACAAGAGTGAGGCCCGTGACCTCGTGGTTGAATCGTTGGAGACCGTCGGGTTGCGGCATCAGGAGACGCTCGGTCGTTTCCCGCACCAGTTGAGCGGTGGTCAGCGTCAGAGGATCATGGTGGCCAGGGCATTGCTGTTGAAACCCAGGATCATCGTTGCGGATGAGCCGGTTTCGATGGTGGATGCGTCGTTGCGTGCGACGATTTTGGGTAGCATCGACTTGCTCAACAAGGAGTTGGGTATCGCCGTCATCTACATCACGCATGACCTGACGACGGCGTTCCAGATCAGCGACAACATCCTGGTGATGTATCGAGGGTCGGTTGTGGAGACCGGTAGGGTCGAGGATGTAATCCAGAACCCGCAGCACCCTTACACGCAGTTGCTAGTAGAGTCGATCCCGCGTCCTGATCCGAAGGAGCGTTGGGGGCGAGACATGGCATCGCAAGAGACGGGAAGCGACGTGAGCGACGTTGGTTGTCGATTTGCGCCGCGATGCCCGTTTGTGATGTCTGAGTGCACCGTGGAGATGCCGCCGTTGTATCGAACTGGCGATACGCAAGCGGCTCAGTGCTACCTGCATCGCGAGGGATCGTTGGGCGATGTGATGAGCGTGTCGGACGTCTTTAAGTCGTACGCCTAATCGACTAGCGTCAATCGCCTGGGTAGTCTAGGCGAGATCTCGCAGGAAATCGATCGGCCCTAGCAGGGCGAAAAGAAGCACGCCGAAGCCGACGATTCCGGAGACCGCCCAAGGTCCCCAAACCGAAATGACTTCGTTTTCGGTGGCATTGAGGCGATCCATCACAAACGCGGTTACGGCGAAGATCGCGCCCGATTCGATGCCGACGAAGATCAACGGTGCTCCTTGCACGACGAAGTCATAGGGGAATACGAAGACGCCGTCGATGAACAGGGACAGAAAGTCGCCAGGGCTGTATGCGCCTTCAGCGACACCGGTGAATGCGGCGGAGATTCGGGTGAATCCTCCGGTAAACAAGGGGGTGAAAAAGCCGAAACTTGCTCCGAGCAACAACCAAACTAGAGGATGCGCGGGATTTTGCGCCATATCCCGGGCGTGGTAGATCGACAACGGCACGATGATCAGCGCGGCTAATCCTGCGGCGATTGAAAAGAAGAAGGCGCCCCAGCCTTGGATGCGGATGGCTTCCTCGAAGTATTGGGCGTTAGTGAGGACGGAGACGTGAAACGCAGCAATGGACAGAGCCACGCCGAGGAACGTCGTTGCCAGAGTTAGCCGTATACGCCGGTTTCGGTCGGGGACGACGACATCCAGCGTTTTGAGTCGGGAGATATCGGTGGTTGATATGGCGTTGGGTGATCCGCTGATGGGGATTGACGGCGGTCGAAGTTCAGTTGACCGTCAATTCGATCTCGTCGGCGCGGTGGCAACTGACGTAGCGACCATCCTTTGATTTTACGAGCGGAGGCACCTCAACCTTACATTGATCGGTAGCGAATGGGCATCGAGGGTGGAAGTAACAGCCGGTCGGCGGATTTGCCGGGTTGGCTACCTCGCCTTCGAGAACGTACCGTTTGCTCCGCTGGCTCGGATGCGGTTTCGGCACGGAACTCATGAGGGCCGAGGTGTATGGGTGCTTGGGAGAGTCGAAAAGTTCCTGAGGCGTACCGATCTCGGCGATGCGGCCGACGTACATGACGACGACGCGGTTGGAGATCTGTTTGACTACGCTTAAGTCGTGAGAGACGAAGAGGTATGTCAAGCCAAGGGTGTCTTGGAGGTCCATCATGAGGTTGATGACCTGGGCTTGAACTGAAACATCGAGACCGGAGACGGGCTCGTCTGCGAGGATTAGGCGCGGGTTCAATGCCAACGCTCTTGCGATGCCGATGCGTTGGCGTTGGCCACCGCTGAATGCGTGCGGGTATCGACGCATGTATTCGGGTCGCAATCGGACGAGGCGGAGCAGTTCGGCTACGCGATCCTCTCGTTCGTCGCTGGTTCCGATGCCGTGCACGAGGAGTGGTTCGCTGATGATCTCGTAGATGTTCATGCGCGGGTTGAGCGACGAGAACGGGTCTTGGAAGATCATCTGCATTTGGCGGCGGAATGGTCGCATTTCCGTCAACGACAACTGGGCGAGGTCGATGGATTCGCCATCCTCGGTTCTGAAGAGGATTTCGCCGGCGGTGGGTTCGTATGCCCGGATGATTGACCGTGCCGTGGTGCTCTTGCCGCAGCCGCTTTCACCAACCAAGCTGAGTGTTTCACCTGCGTTGATGTCGAAGCTGACATCGTCGACTGCTTTGACGGTTCCGACGGTCCTGCGGAAGAAGCCGCGTTTAATCGGGAAGTATTTGACCAACCCGCGGACGTCGAGGAGAGTTTTCGGGTCGTTGCCGTTCTGTGTGGTTTCGGTCGCCATTTACTAGTCCTCGTATAGGAAACAGCTGACGTCCTGTTCCTCGTTGACGCTGACGAGATTCGGTTCGCGAATGTCGCAGACGCCGTTGATGAATGACTGGCAACGGGGGTGGAACGCGCAGCCCGATGGTCGGTTTTGAGGATGCGGGATGGAGCCAGAAATGGATGGCAGGCGCTCTCGGGACCCGGTGAACATGCTCGGTATGGAGGTAAGTAGGGCACGGGAATACGGGTGCAGCGGGGCGTCGAAGAAGTCGTTAACGGGCCCGGATTCGACAACCTTGCCGAGATACATGACGGTTACTTCGTCGGCGATCTCGGCGATGACTCCGAGGTCGTGGGTGATGAAGACGATGGCCATGTCGTTTTCTTCCTGCATCCGTTGAAGCAGGTCGAGGATCTGGGCTTGGGTGGTGACGTCGAGGGCGGTAGTTGGTTCGTCTGCAATAAGCACCTTGGGGTTGGTGCACATTGCCATCGCGATCATCGCTCGTTGCAGCTGGCCTCCACTGAAGCGGAATGGATACTCGTGCATTCGCTGACTGGGGTTGGGAATGCCGACGCGCGCGAGCCAATCGACGGCGAGTTCGAATCGTTCGTCCTTCGAGAGATTGGTGTGGAGCTTCAGAGCTTCGTCGATCTGGTTGCCGAAGGTATGTAGGGAGCTGAAAGAGGTCATGGGCTCTTGGAAGATCATTGAGATCTCGCCACCCCTGATGGCGCGCATTCGACCGCTGTTGGCTGGGTAGTCGAGGAGGTTGACTGCTTCACCGGATTGGCGACGATATTGGATCTCGCCATTCACGATTCGTCCCGGCGCTTCGACGATTTGGAGGATTGACTTGGCTGTGATGCTCTTGCCACATCCGCTTTCGCCCACGATGCCCATGGTCGTGCCCGGATGGACGTCGAAGTTGACGCCGTCGACGGCACGGACGACGCCTTCGTCTGTGAAGAAGTGCGTCTCGAGATCGCGCACGGAGATAACCGGGTCGGCGTCAAGGCCGCGGGGTTGCTCGGTGGTCTGGTCTGTGGCGGTTTCAGTCGTCATCGTTTGGGGAGAGTTGATCAACTTCCATATGGGTCTGCTGCGTCTCGGATGCCGTCTCCCATGAAGTTGAGTGAAAGCACCAGCACTACTACAAATAAGCCGGGTATGAGCAGCCATGGAGCGAGTGCGACGGTCTGGAGGTTCTGGGCGGTGAAGAGCAATGTGCCGTATGAAATTGCTGGTGGCAGCAGGCCTAGGCCCAAGAAACTGAGCGTTGTTTCGCTGATGACCATGAACGCCAGGTTAAGGGTGCTGGCAGCGATGATGTGGCTGTAGAACGACGGGAGCATGTGACGGAAGATTATGCGGCGTTGGCTGGCGCCGGCAGTAATGGCCGCTGTGACGAAGTCCTCTTGTCGCATGGCTAAGTAACGACCACGGACGACTCGTGCGAGTTCAGTCCACGCGAACAACGATACGACGATAGTTATGGCGAAGAATCTACGCTCTACCGACCAATCCGCTGGGAATGCGGCGGCAAGCCCGAGATACAACGGCACGGTCGGGATTGATCTGATGATCTCTATCCCGCGTTGGATCACGTTGTCGACGAATCCGCCGTAGAAACCCGACACTGCTCCTAGGACGGTTCCCATCATCAAGGAAATGAATATGCCGATCAAACCGATCAGGAGAGACAAGCGAGTCCCACGCATCAATCTCGAGTACATGTCTCGGCCTTGGACATCGGTGCCGAGGATGAAGACTGTGTCTTCTGCGGTCAACTCTGGGTGATCAACCCCAAAGAGGTGACGGTCAAGTTTCAAGCCGAACAGCGAGTATTCGTAGCCTCGTCCGAATACCCGGATGTCGACTTTTTGTTCGCAGTCCCGTTCGTACACCTTGCGGAAGAATTGGTCTCGTGTTCCAACCAACCTGCAGACGTGGAGGTCGGGTTTGATTCCGTCGAATAATCGCAGCCATTGCGGCGGCGTGTACTGTCGATCGGCTTCGCTGTCTTCTGGATCGTTCGTGGCGAGGAAGTCGGCGAAGACGACAACCACGTAGAACAAGACGACGATGACGGTTGCGACCATCGCGAGGCGGTGTCGTTTGAATCTGCGCCAAATCAACTGGCGCTGCGACATTACCTCGATCTCGCCTTCGGCATCAACATCGCTGATGTTTGATCCGGGAGTGTCGGATTGGTGTCCGACTTGTGATCCAGCTACCATACGCCTAATCTCCCTCCAACCTGATGCGTGGATCGACCCATGCGAGGAGCAGATCGGAGAAGAAGGTTCCGATGATTGTCAGCCAACCGGTGCCCAAGATGATTGCACCTGAGAGATATATATCTTGCGCAGTTAATGCGCGGAGGAAATCGCGACCCACGGTAGGCAAGTCGAGGACGTAAGACAAGACCACCGAACCGGAGATCAGGAACGGCAGGATGTATGCGGTGAGTGATAGTACGGGGTTTAGTGCGTATCTAACTGGGTACTTCATGATCAATTGCCACTCGGTGACGCCTTTCGCGCGTGCCGTAGTGACGTAAGGTTTCTTCAATTCGTCGAGCAAATTGGCCCGCATGATACGGATCAGCGAAGCCGTGCCGGCTGTTCCAAGGATGATTACAGGCAACACGAGATGTTGAGCCAAGTCGAGGGCTTTGCCGAAGCTCCACGGCGCTGTCAGGTACTCCGCGGAGTAGAGGCCTGTCAATAGGATGCCGAAATGATCGAACACGAGGTATGCCACGACGAGTGCGATCAAGAAGTCGGGTATCCCGAGTCCGAGGAATCCGAGGAAGGTGGCGACGTAATCTCCCGGCGAATATTGCTTGACTGCCGAGTAGATTCCGATTGGGATGCCGACGATCCAGATGAAAACTACTGAGCCCAATGCCAACAGGAGAGTGTTGGCCAGGTTTTGCTCGATGACTTGTCGGACCGGGGCGTTGAATTCAAACGAGAAACCCAACTCGCCTCGGACGATGCGGGTGATCCATTTCACATATTGAACATAGATGGGATCGTTCAAGCCATAGACGTCGCGCAGGTTCTCGGCTTCATCGGCCAAGATCACGTTGCCTGTTGCTGCTTGCGTTGCGATGTAGGTGGTTACAAAGTCGCCGGCGGGTAGGTTGATTATGACGAAGGAAATGACCGACACCGCCCACATGGCGATGATCGCGTAGATCGTTCTGCGTATGATGAAACTCAGCATCGAATATGGTCGATATTTCTAGTAGGCGGTGCGAACCAACCGCCTGTTAGCCGCATCCGCCCCCGCCTCGGGGACGGGGGCGGATGCCTAACTTGCGATGAACCCGAAGGTTCGGTCTAGCGAGCTTTCGCTCTACTTGCCTTCCATCGCGTTCTCGTCGTCGATCCACCACTGTTCAGGGAATCCGTTTCCGGACGTCTGGTTGTGGAATGAGAAAGGCAACGGGTTCGGGATGTTCTTCACGTTGTTCTTGATGATGGCAACGTAAGTTGGCTTGTTCATCACGGTTGTGATTGGGTTGACGTTCAAGCAGTTCAGCTCGACCACTCGTCGTGCAATCTCGTTGTAGCGGGCAGGGCCTGCGGTTGAGATCGCTTCCGCGTAGAGCTCTTGCTGTTCGCGGAGCAACGGGTTCGTCGGCTCAATTCCTGTCGCCCCGTTGGAGTCGTACCAGTCAGAGAACAGCGGACCAACGAACGTGGCGTCGGCAACCGGCAAGAGGTGCGTCGGCGTGATGATCGTGGTCACGCGTGGGGAGTTCTCCCAGTTTTGGGTCATCAACTCGTTGAGCTGTGCCCGGTCACCGTGGAGACCACGCTCGAGCGGCTGGACTTCGGCGTGAATGCCAATGTTGACTTGCCATTGTCGGGCGATCATCTCGTTGATTGCGGGGTAGTCTTCGAATGCTGCCACTACAGACGGCAACTGGATCGTCAGACGTTCGCCGCTAGGCATCAACCGGAAGCCTTCGCCATCTTTCGCGGAGAGACCGATCTCGTCCAAGATTGCGTTGGCGCCGTCAGGGTTGAATCGCACGTAGTCTTCACCAACGTACTTGCCAGGGTTGTCTGGGTCATCCCAACCTGCGCAGAGGCCTTCGACCGATCCCAGACCGAGGAAGAAGACCTCGTTGATCTGGTCACGTTCGATACCCATCGAGAGAGCTTTCCTGAGTTCGACGTTCTGGATAAAGCTCGCGGTCTCGGCATCGCCATCCCAAGACTCGTTGAACGAGAGGTTTGCGATTCCGGATTGCGGCTGGCGCCAGAACTGTACTCGGTAGCCGACTGATGCGGCGTTCTCAAGGAACAGCGGCAGCTTCGCAATGTTGATGTGGCGACCCATGACGGTGTAGTTACCTGCCAGCGCGCTGAGGTTCAGGACCTCAAGGTTCTGAGCGAGGGTAAGGACGACACGGTCGATGTAAGGCAATTGGTTGCCTTCGGTGTCGACTGCGTAGTAGTACGGGTTGCGCTCGAACGACCACTCGTTGGTGTTGATGCTACCGGTGACGCGCCAAGCGGTGAGCATGGGAGCATCCGGGTTGGCGTTGGCGTGGTTCCGGTCGTAGAAGTAAGTAATCCAGTTGTCAAAACCGGCTTCTTCTGCTTTGCGGTTGGCCTCATCCTCTCCGACGAAGTCGGGGTGGAACTGCTCGAGGTAGTGCCTCGGCGCGTAGAGACCGTCAGCTCCGTCGCCTCGCGTGTGCTGACCAGCAACAATGACTGATGCCATCAGCTGGACGAAAAGACCGTAAGGCTCGGCGGCTGTGACCTTGAACGTCTGCTCGTCGATAGCCTCAAATTGGAGAGTTTCCCCGCCGTGCTGCGTCCACGCAGGCTTGGTCGGGTTGAGGTCTTTGTTGTTGAGCATGTGGTCGACCCAGAACATGATGTCTGCGGTCGTAAACGGCTCGCCGTCGGACCACTTGTGGCCCTTGCGGAGAGTGAAGGTGAACTCAGTCGAGTCTTCGTTCTGTGTCCAAGACTCAGCGATGTTCGGCTGAGGGATCTGGCCAGAGACTTCATAGAAGAGGAGGTGGTCCTTTAGCGGACGCTCCATGTTCTGCCCGTCTGCCGGGCCAGTGAAGCCGCGGTACCAGGTTCCGCCGTACTTGCCGATGCCACGAGTAGGCTGGAGCACGAGCGGGTTCTCAGGCAATCGCTCTTCGACGGGCGGGAGTTCACCAGCTGCTACGCGGTCCGCGAGCATGGGCGCTTCCTTATATGAGGACGGCTTGGCGAAGAGGTTGCCGCTCGCATCGTAGATGGTGGGCCACTCATTCGGGGAGACGTCGGCCGTGATGTGAGGTGAGTCGACACGAACCGGTTCGGGCGTCGGGATGACGACCTTTTCGACTTCGACGACTTCGACGACGGTTTCGCCAGCGACTTCGACGATCTTTTCGACCTCGACTTCTTTGACGACTTCCTTCTCGACTTCGACGATCTTCTCGACCTCGACGACTTCGACGACGGTCTCTCCGGCCACTTCGACGACCTTTTCGACCTCGACGACTTCGACGACAGTATCGCCGGCTACTTCGACGACCTTTTCTACCTCGACCTCTCGGACGACCTCTTTCTCGACCTCGACGATCTTCTCGACCTCAACGGTCTGGATCACCGTCTCACCGCCTCCACAGGCGATAGCGGTCGTGAGGGCAGCGGCCATTGCCGTGAGCGCCAAGAAAAGGAAAGATCGCTTGCTGAGCAGTCCTCCCGGTTTCAAGTTTCGCATCATGTCACCTCTCGGTTTGTTGCTAGTTTCGAGACCCGCGCCACCGAACAAAGGGGCCGAGTCACATTTAAAAGACGCGAAAACGGACAGACCGGGCTTTTTAGAGCCAAAAAGTAATCCGCCGCATTTCGCGCCGATGCTGGCAAAACGCTAATTTACGCTCCGCCAATTGTCAAACCGTGTTAACTGAACTCACGATTAACGAGGCGCTGGTTTCGCGTAGCGAATCATCCGAATTCCGAATAACTGTGACTGGAATGCGACGAATTCCGCTACAGAGCTTGGCGGACCCGATCGAAAAGGCAAGATCCCATGAAAAAGAAACGATCTACGCGCTTGACTATCCCGCTGTTTTTGATCATCGCGTGTACGTCCTTGATCGCCTTCGTCAGCGCGTGTGGTGAAGAGGAGCCGACAGCTACGCCAGTCCCGCCGCCCACGCAAGCGCCTGCACCGACAGCGGCACCTGCGCCGACAGAAGCGCCCGAGCCCACCGCTGCACCAGAACCGGCGGAAGAGGCGATGGCTCCGTCTTCAGATGGCATGCGAGGGGGATCCATCATCCGGGGCGTATCTCGAACACTCCGTCAGTGGGACTACAACACCGAAGCAGTTTGGTTCGCACCTCAAAGCCTCCAACGACATTACAGCAATCTAGTCAGATTCGACCCGTCGGATGGCACCACGATACTTCCTGACCTAGCCACTGAATGGAGCATCGGGGACGACGCCGACAGCTTCACCTTCACTGTCCGAGACGGCGTGAAATTCCACGACGGTCAAGATTTGACGCTGGAGGACATCAAGTGGACATTCGAGCGTTCAAAGTCACCACCAGAAGGCGAACGCTATCCGCGCCTCTTGGCTCTGCAAAGCATCACCGACATAACGATCATCGATGACAACACCATCACCATCGAAATCGAAAACCCGAACGCCGAATTCATCCAGAACTTCGCCGCCGCGTGGGGCATTGTGTTCGCGCAGCACGTCATGGAACAGGAAGGCGGCATGAACGGGCCGGATCGGGTAGTCGGCACCGGGCCATTCATCATCGACGAAGCCGAGATGGAGGAATTCGTCACGTCGCGGAGCAATCCCGACTACTTCATTGACGCCCCGGACGGCGACCCATTCCCGTATCTAGACGAGATGACGACTGTGGCGCTTTCTGACGTCGAAGCACGAATCGCAGCCATCCAGACCGGACGCGTCGACATCTCGAGTTTCGACCCGGCTGAGTTCGCTCCAGCGGTTGGCGCTCTCAACGCTATCGGTGACACCGTGCGCATGGAGGTTTCGCCATTAGCGGGTATCAACTACCTGAGCATGAACGCGAACGGTCCACCATTCAACGACCTGAAAGCGCGGAGAGCCGCGTATCTGCTGTTTGACCGCCTGAGGATGCAGCAGCTCGAAAGTCTGCCGACCGGCGAGTTTGCGTCCGTCCCGACAGGATTCTTCGGCACTGTCGATCCGTTCATTGATGAGATCCCAGATATTTGGGAAGTGAGCAAAGACTCCAGAGAAGAAGCCCTCGCCGAAGGTAAAGCCCTGGCTGATGAACTTGGGATAACCGGTTTCGAAATGGTTGTTAACTCGCGGTCGTTCTTCCAAGAGTTGGCACAGCTTGCAGCGCAGGTATATGCCGACGCGGGTTGGGAGGTCACGCTCAACGTAGGCGACTCCGCGGCGAATGCGGAGCTCATTCAGAACGCGAACTTCGAAATGTCGATGAGCACGCCCAACGTGGTGTTGCCGAGTGTGAGCGCGTTCCTGCTTGAGCAATACCTGCCTGGCGGTCGAGAGGCAAATGCTGCTCCTCCGCCGGACAAGATCTACGATCTGTTGGCAGACCTGCAAGGCGCGACGGATCCCGTAGACGCCCACGCCGCGACGCGTGAGATCCAAAGAGTGATGCGCGAAGAATGGATTCCAGTGGTTCCCATGGGCAAGCAGGTCGGGTCTAGCGAGTTGATCGCAAATCACGTGCAGGACCGGCCGGGCGCTCTGGGCCAGTGGTTCAACCTGCACACTTGGATGGACGTCTGGGTAGACGACAATTCGCCTCGAAAGTAGCCTGAACCGGGTTGGTATTCGAGGTGCGGCATCGATCTACAGTAGTCAGTATGAACAGGTCGGAGATAAACCGTCTGAACGAGGGTTGACACGTTGCGGGACTACATCATTCGAAGGGTCCTGTTGCTTGTCCCGAACCTGTTCATATTGGCGACGTTGACTTTTTTCCTCGCGCGCGTTTTGCCGGGCGACGTTGCACTGGGGTTGGTGGCGGAAGACGGCAGCGTCATCAACCAAGAAGCGGTTCAGGTGATACGTGACCGTCTCGGCCTCAACGATCCGATGCCGGTCCAATATGCGCGTTGGATGTTGCAGTTATTGCAGGGCGACCTCGGCAAATCCGATGTGAGCGATATTTCGGTTGTGAAAGTTGTTGCGGAAACGGCGGAGGTCACGTTCCTGCTGGCGATACTTTCGGTGATCATCGGCGCGGTCATGGCGATACCCTTCGGTATCCTGTCAGCAATGATGCGTGGCAGATGGCCGGATCAGGTGATCAGAACTTTCTCGGCGGTCTTCTTGGCATTGCCGAACTTCTGGCTAGGCATCCTGTTGCTCCTAGCGTTAGTAACGTGGTTCAGCTGGAGTCCGCCAATCTTCCAGGAGACGTTTTTGGATGCTCCGGTTGAACAGTTACAACGCCTGATATTGCCTTCGATAGCGATCGGCACTTCGTTCGCTGCAGTCGCGACACGCCTCACCAGATCAACGATGCTGGAGGTGCTGAATCAGGACTACATAAGGACGGCGCGAGCGAAAGGGTTGTTCCCGAATCGAGTGATCGTGCGTCACGCATTGCCAAACGCGGTGTTGCCTGTGATCACACTTTCAGCCTTGCTTTTTGCTGGTTTGCTGAACGG
Organism: Dehalococcoidia bacterium; assembly: GCA_022824185.1. GTDB lineage: Bacteria > Chloroflexota > Dehalococcoidia > Lucifugimonadales > Lucifugimonadaceae > Bin127. The sequence goes on along the minus strand of JAJEAU010000021.1, from coordinate 98,955 downwards.
GGCTGTAGTGTTAGAGCGGATTTTCGCGTTGCCTGGGATGGGCGTGGAGATCGTGACGGCGACGTCTGAACGCGATTTCCAGTTGCTCCAAGGGCTGGTTCTCGTGCTCGGCGCATTCGTGATGGTGTGGATGCTGTTAATTGATTTGCTTTACGTGGCATTGGACAAACGGATTCAACTCGAATGATTGCCGCACCCGAAAGATCAGAAGTCGCACCCACGCGGACCCGCAGGATCGCAGTTTCTTCATGGCGGATCATGCGAAAACATCCGACGGGCGCGGTCGGTTTGGTGATTTTGATTCTGATCCTCCTCTTCATCCTCAGTGCCGGGATTTTGACCCCTCACCGGTATGATCGGACGCTGAGCGGGAAGGCGGCTCCAATGATGTCGCGGGGTTTTGATGATGAGTTGTTGGTTTTAGGTGGCGATGAATTGGGTCGGGACATTTTGACGCGCCTACAACACGCTGGTCGGACCTCATTCGTGATCGGACTGGCAGCGCCATTGTTGGGCGTGACATTGGGGACGATCATCGGGATCGTGAGTGCCTATCGAGGCGGCATAGTGGATCTGCTGGTGCAAAGAGTCGTCGACGTGCTGATTTCGTTGCCTGGATTGGTTCTCGCAATGGCGGTGACGTTGGCGTTGGGGTTTTCCGTTTGGGGCGTGATTGTGGCGCTTTCTCTGAACGTGGTGGGAGGATCATCTCGTGTCGTGCGATCTCACGCGTTGACGCAGTCGCAACTTGAGTACGTGCAAGCGGCGCGTGCATTGGGCGCTTCAGACTTGCGGATCATCTTCCGGCATCTATTGCCCAATTCGATGGCGGTGTCACTGGTGCTTTTCACCGTCGGGGTAGGAGCGGCGATCACTGCGGAAGCAGGGTTGAGTTTCCTCGGTTTGGGTGTCCAGCCGCCGACACCTAGCTGGGGGAATATGCTGACGTTTGCTCAGCAGTATTTCCGGTTTGGCGCGCACATAGCGATCATTCCGGGATTGACGATAGCGATCGTCGTCTTCGCCATCAACTTGGTCGGCGATTCGTTGAGAGACATATTGGATCCGCATCTGCGCGGTAGAGGTTAGGACGGACTAAAACAGCGATGTCAACGAACAGCAACCCATCGTCACTTCCGAATGTCATCTTCATCGTCGCCGACCAGCTAAAGGCCACGGCGTTGAGAATGTATTCAGAGATCGGCATTGAAACGCCATCGCTTGAGCGTCTCGCCGACGAAGGGGTTGCGTACCGTCATGCATTCACTCCTCACCCCCTATGCGTTCCCGCCCGCGTGTCGATGATGACTGGCCGATACCCACATTCAACGGGTTGTCGACGCAACGAGACGCTGATGCCATCGGGACAGCTTCACGCGTTTCGGATTTGGAAGGAACTTGGTTATACGACTGGGTTGATAGGCAAAAACCACTGCTTCATCGAGCAAGATGACCTCGATCTCTTCGATGTCAGGTGTGAGATGTCGCACTCTGGTTTGCCTAGAAACGACTACAAAGGCGAAATCCCTGGCACGCAGGGCATGGGATGGGTGGTTCCGGAAGAGACGATCAACGAGTCGCACTCGACGCGCGTCGACATGCCTAGCCAAAGCCCTTCATTCGCCTACGCGGTTACGGATCATCCCATTGAGGGGTACTCGAGTGCATCGCTGACGACGCAGGCGAAGGCGTTTATGGATCGGTTCGGCGAATCGGTCGACGGGTCTGATCGTAGACCGTTTGCCTTGCTGTTGTCGTACCCCGATCCGCACACACCACTGGAAGCGCCTAGGAAATACGCGGAGATGGTGCCGCCCGAAAGCGTTGTCATGCCGCCGAGTCGTCGCGACGAGTATTCGGACGGTGCAAAACCGACTCGCAATCGACAACTTCACGACATGATCGGCGTAAGTGAAGACGACCCAGATGAGGTGCGGAACGCGATGTCGGTTTACTTGGCCATGACTCGTTTTGTCGACGACGGGGTCGGGGAGATTCTCGACTATCTTGAGCAAACAGGCCTCCGCGAAGACACGATCGTGGTGTTCACGGCAGACCACGGTGATTTCAATGGTGAACACGATATGTTGGGGAAAGGTGGAGTATTCTACGACTGCCTTACCCGTGTGCCGATGTTTGTGTCGTGGCCTGCAGGTGGCGTGCCATGCGGTGTCGAAGACGACTCGATGGCGAATACCATCGACCTCATCCCCACGATCCTTCAACTGTCTGGTGTAGCCGACTTCAACTCGCCACCAGCTGGCGAAGAAGGCGATGAGATTGATCGCCCGGGACCAAAGGTGTTGTGCGACAACGACTCCCGGTGGATTAATTCCGAATCTATGCGTCGCATTCAAGGCAAACCGTTGCCGACAGCTACCGAATCGCCGTCGAGGTCAGCAGCCTTTTGCGAATACGGCACTGGTGGGCCGTCATTGACCGACGAAACGCTGCAAGGGTTGAAGGATCAGGGTCAGGCGGGACGCCAATTGATCATGAACACGTTGTGGATTCGCGAAGCGGAAGGTCGCCGACGGATGGTTCGGACCCGCGACTGGAAATTCGTAACCGACCCTGGCAGCGACGACATAGACGAACTCTACGACTTGAACGATGATCCTTGGGAACTCCGAAATGTGATCAACGCTCCCGAAAACGTGGGAATCATAGCCGAGATGCGCGGATTGCTCATGGAGTGGGCGACTGAGACCGAAGATCATGAACCGGTGCCATGGCCGACTACGATCGGACGGCGCCCGTTCGCCGCTTGAACCCGACCATTGGTGATTCGTCGTGCCCCTTCTCGAAATCGAAGATCTGAAGACCTACTTCTACAGCGATGACGCCGTAGTAAAGGCGGTCGATGGCATCACGTATGACATCGAAGAAGGCGAAACCGTCGCACTGGTAGGGGAGAGCGGTTGCGGCAAGTCCGTTAGCTCATTGAGCATTCTCGGGTTGATACCTTCCCCTCCGGGACGGATCGTCGACGGCGAGGTCAAGTTTAGGGGCACCGATCTGTTGCAGTTGTCCGCGTCAGAGATGCGGAGGTATCGTAGCCGGCGCATTGCCATGGTCTTCCAAGAACCGATGTCGTCCCTCAACCCGGTGATCAATATCGAGACGCAACTCACCGAGGGGATGATGACTCAGCTTAGTCTCACGAAGAGACAGGCCGGGGATCGCGCGTTGGAACTGTTGGAGACTGTCGGCATCTCCGATCCTGAAAGGCGTTTGAAGCAGTTTCCGCACGAGTTCAGCGGCGGGATGCGGCAGAGGGTGATGATCGCTATCGCCTTGAGCTGCGAACCCGACCTGATAATCGCGGATGAACCGACGACTTCGCTAGATGTCACGATCCAGGCGCAGATCCTCGATCTCATGCAGACGCTGACTCGAGAGCGAGGCATGGCGCTTCTTCTGATTACGCACAACCTCGGTGTCGTGGCTCGATACGTCGAGCGCATCAACATCATGTACGCAGGGCGGATCATCGAGCACGGGGCGTCGACCGACATCTTCGAGAAACCATCTCATCCCTATACAGTCGGTCTCCTCAACTCAATCCCGCGAATCGACCGCGACACGCGTTCAAGTCTCGACCCGATCCCTGGCCAACCGCCCGATCTCGCACGATTGCCCGCCGGTTGTCATTTCGCGGAACGATGTCGAAATGCGATTGACAAGTGCGAGCGGGAGTACCCAACGACCGTGGAGGTCGAACCAAAACACACTTCCGCCTGCTGGGTGGCGGAGGCCGTATACAACGACAACGCGTTGCAACTCAGTCATGCATGAAGACCGTCGACAAGATGGCATTGCAAACAGCAACGGGAACGGCGTATCGCTGATCGACGTCGAAGGGTTGAGTGTCGACTTCCCTGTGGGTACGGGAACTTTTTTCAGTCGGAGTCGCACCGTTGTTCACGCCGTTGACGATGTCTCTTTGACCATCTACAAGGGCGAATGTCTTGGATTGGTAGGGGAGAGCGGTAGCGGGAAGACGACTTTGGGCCGCGCCATCTTGCGCCTACAACAAGCCACGCAGGGGCGCGTCAGATATGGCGGCGAAGCGATGGATGAGATGCGTGGGCGCGACCTCCGCAATCTCCGCAGGAAGATGCAGATCATTTTCCAAGACCCATACAGCTCGCTCGATCCGCGCATGTCTGCGGGGGCCATCATCGGCGAGGGTATCACTATCCACAAACTCGCGACTGATCGAGCCGCATACTCCGAACGTGTCGCCGAACTTCTGCAGATGGTGGGACTGAATCCCGAAATGGCGAGGCGGTTTCCTCACGAGTTCAGCGGTGGGCAGCGTCAACGAATCGGTATCGCACGGGCTTTGGCTGTAGAACCCGACTTCATAGTGTGCGACGAGCAGGTGTCCGCTCTTGACGTCTCCATCCAAGCTCAGATCTTGTCTCTCCTGACAAACCTGCAAGCCGATCTGGGTCTCACATACCTCTTCGTGGCGCATGACCTTTCAGTCGTTCGTCACATCAGCGATCGCGTCGCCGTGATGTATCTGGGTCGGATCGTTGAAGTTGCCAAGAGCGCCGACCTCTACCGTAATCCGCTCCATCCCTACACCTACGCGTTAATCTCCGGCATCCCAGTCCCCGACCCTCGCATCGAAGCCCAACGCCAACGAGTTGTCCTAGGTGGAGAACCTGCGAATCCCGCCAACCCACCTTCAGGTTGCCATTTCCATCCTAGGTGTCCGTTCGCGACCGAGCAGTGCGCAGTCGAGAAACCTGAGCTGAGAGAGATTGATTCTTCTCGGCTGGTTAGTTGCCACCGGGCGGAGGAGCTGGTGCTTGAGGGGGTGTAGGTCTACCCCAACTGCCGCAATCGCGGATCCAACCGATCCCTTAACCAATCGCCAAAAAAGTTCAACGACATCACCGTCAAGAATAGGGCTGTGCCAGGGATCACCGAAGTCCACCAAGCGGTCTGCAGGTAGTCTCTACCCTCTGCGACCATGTTGCCCCAAGACGGTGTCGGTGACGGTATGCCCGCACCCAAGAAACTCAACGTGGCTTCGTAGAGGATCAAGTTCCCTACGCTCAATGACGCGATGACCGTAATCGTCCCGACAGTCCCGGGAAATATATGCCGTGCGAGGATGCGTGTGGTTGAAGCCCCCGAGATCTTCGCGAAAGCCACGAAGTTACTCTCTTTCAGAACCAAGACGTCGGCTCTGACGTTGCGGACGAACGATACCCACGCGACCAAGATCATCAACACCATGATGGTGCTGAAACTCGCACCAAAGATGATCGCCGCGACCAGGGCTAACAAGAGGAATGGGAAACCCATCCATATGTCGACAATTCGCGTGATGACCTCGTCAACGAGTCCCCCTGCGTAACCGGCAAGCAGTCCGAGACCTGTTCCGATCAACATCCCCGCGGAGAGTGCGACTGCCATCACAGATAGGGAGACTCTCGCTCCGTGAATGACTCTGCTGAGCACATCACGACCAACATGGTCGCCGCCCAATAGATAGGGGCTGTCGTCCTGGAATAGAGGTCGGGCGTTGCGATCGGGCAAAGATTGATCGATTGGATCGTTTGGGGCGATCCAGTCAGCACCCAACCCCAATGTCACCAAGAGTCCTAGGAGAAGCACCGGAAGTATCGGCCACCGGCGCAGGATGTACCACAGCGTCAGACGTTGTTGAGGCGTCGGTGCGGTTTGTGCGGCGGGGCTCGCCGTAGATGTTTGTTGAACATTCATTTAGTCGTACCGGATAACGGGATTTAACACGCCGTACAGCATGTCAGCAAGGAAGTTTGTGCCGACGAAAACGGCTGTGAAGACCAATACTGTGCTGGTCAACGTCGGGAAATCGTTGTTCCAGACCGCGTCGGTCATCAATTGCCCGACGCCTGGCCACGCGAATATACGCTCCACTACAACGGCACCGGTTACGAAACTTGCCAATACGATCGCCGAAGTCGTCAACGGCTGGAGGATTGCATTGCGAAACGCGTGTTTCCAGATGACAACGTTGTAGTTGGTGCCCTTTGCTCTGGCTAGTGTTACGTACTCCGAATCCAGAACTTCGAGCATCGCCGACCGGGTTAACCTCAGCAATGCCGCCGCAGGACCCCAACCCAGGGCGAAGGCGGGCATGATCAGATACTTGAACTTTGCCCAAGTCCAGAACGGAACATCATCCGGGCCGGCGGTTCCAACGGGTAACCAATCGAGGGTGACCGCAAATAGGAGGATTGCCATGATGCAAACCCAAAATATCGGCGCGGCTTGTCCTACCAATGCGATCGTGCGACTGACGTAGTCTGACATGGATCCCCGTTTGACCGCCGACAGCACACCTAACGGGACACCCATCAATATCGAGAGTATGAACGACGCGACAGCCAACTGCAGAGTCGGTGCTGCCCGTTCCCAAATCAATTTGCTCACCGATGTCTCCGAAACGATCGTCTCGCCGAAGTCACCGGTCACTACTCTGCCCAGCCACACCAGATACTGGACGATAAGCGGTTTATCTAAGCCGAGTTTTTGGCTGAGTTGATCTACGCGCTCTTGGGACATGCCGTAGCCGCCCGGTTTGGCGAACAACAGCAACGGGTCACCTGCCATACGTGACAGAGCAAAAACGAAAATCGTGGCAACGATCAACGTGATTATTGCGAAGATCAACTTCCTGATGAGGTAGCGACGCATGCTGAACCCATTATCGTCTCAACACGAGGACCGTGCATAAGATCGGATGCAAGGCTCTGCGGATCGGTAATTGACCGACCCGCAGAGCGGAAATCCAACGCACCAGTTCGTTATTTCAGAACGATGTTCTCTGGCGAGTTGTAGGTGTTGCCTAGGTGCATGTCCCAAGAAGCGATGTAGTTCGGGTTCGCGTAGTAGGCCTGCGGAACCGTCACGAAACCGGGGAACAGTGCCCAGTTGTGCATGTACGCGAGGTACTCCTTGTTGATCCGAATGCGCTCTTCACGGTCTGGCTCTGATGCGGCCGCTTCGTACCACGCCAAGATGTCCGGCGACTCAAACCCGCAGCTGAAACCGCCTCGGGTTAAGGTCGTCTGGACCAAACCTTTGGGCCAGTCGAACGGGTACGACTCTTTACCGTCGTCACACGACGTGAGCATTGGAACCACGGTTGAACGGCTGACCAGCCCCGGGCGGAAGACACCGTAGGCATATTTGAGCACTTCGACTCGAACGCCGATATCCTCCCAAAAGCCGGCAATGGCATCGCCGATTTCACCAGCAGGTCCTTCACCGCCGCCTAGTTCTGGACCGACGAACAGCGGGATCTGGAAACGTGTGCCATCATCATCAGCCGGATATCCAGCTTGATCGAGCATACGACCCGCTTCAGCCGGGTCGTAAGGGAATTCGTACTGGGATTCCCAGTTCGGATTGAACGTGCTGAAGTAGGTGACGTGGACTGGGTTGCCGACGCCGCCGAGAACGTGCTCAACGATGGCATCTCGATCGACTGATCGAGCAAGCGCGTGTCTAACCAAACGAGCCTGTTCCATGTCGTCAATTCCGGTAGGGTTGTCCGCGTCTTGAGGACTGTGCGGGTTTCCGACCCAAGGAATTTCGCGCACGAACACGCCGTGTGAGGGGAAGTCGATCGCCTCGCCAGTAAGCGCGTTAGTGGTCTCCCAAAGGTTGCCTGGGAACATTACGCCTTCTTGGATTCCCTGACCTGCACCGACCTGCTTGAAGCCGGACTTAGCCATTCGCGCCAAGTCCTTAGGGTCGATGAATGCGACGTCGGCTTCACCGTTCTGAAGCAGTGCCACGCGAGTGAATTCTTCTGGTACGGCCAACACTCTTAGGGTGTTGATAGAAGGAGTAGTCCGCCAGTGATCGTCAACCCGTTCGAGCGTGACGCTCGTGCCTGATTTGAAGTCTGCGACCCGGAACGGCCCGGTGCCGACAAAGTTGTCCTTCAACCAGTCACGACCATTCTCGTCGAATGCGCGTTTCGAGGTGGCCATCGTGGTCAATCCGCCCGAAGCCTCCTGGTTCAGGAAGTTGCTCGCCCAGCGCACGTCGAAGTTGTTGAACTGCGCGCTAATCGTGTAGTCATCAATGGCTTCGACAGGCACATCACCGAACAGCGCCGTCAAGTTCGCTGCGCTGGCTGCGATCGACTCTGGGTTGATTGCCGGGTTGGTGCGGTTCAATACCCACGCCATGTCTTCAGCTGTCAACTCGCCCCAACCATCGTGTAGTTGGACGCCTTGGCGGATGTTGATCGTTACGCCGCTGAGGTCGTCGGCCAAGTCCCAGGACTCTGCGAGCATCGGTACGTCCCAATCGGCATCGCCAGGTGTGAACAGACTCTCGCCTGCGCCCCAGTGACGCGCGCTGAGCGGAGCGTCGGGAAGACTCCCGCCGTTACCCGTGATACTCCCAAGCGCAGAGCCGAGGTCGGCCATGATTACGTTGCCGGGAGGGCTCTTTGAGTCGGGAAGATCCGCCGGGTCTATCATCATCGCGTCGTCTTCTGCTTCCATCATCGCCTCGGGCGTTGCAGTCACGATGACTTGGACTTCCTTCTCGACCTCGACCGCCACTTCCTTCTCAACCTCGACGACGACTTCCTTTTCAACGACGACTGTTTGGACTACAGTCTCGCCCGCTACCTGGACCTCCTTTTCGACGACGACGGTCTGGACGACGGTCTGGCCTTCGACCTGTACTTCCTTCTCAACGACGACGGTCTGGATGACGGTCTGGCCTTCGACCACCACCTCTTTTTCGACGACGACTGTTTGGATCACGGTCTCGCCCGGAACTGATTTCTCAACTACGACCGTCTGGATGACAGTCTCAGTTCCGCCACAGGCGACGGCAAAGACCATTACCGCCACACTGAGTGCAAGCAACGCGGAAGCAACCGCCTTGCGCATGGGTAAATACGTCAGGGTTTTCATCATCTTCACTCCCAAGTCTCGTTAGGGGATATTGCAGTCCCGATGTCGTTCGACCAGCAACGTCCGGCGCGCAGTTATGGCGCGTCGATAGGACGTGCAGTTACTGTACACGGAATCGACGGATTTGCGCGGGTAAATTACGGAATCAGTTCCGCGTTGAATGCGTGACGTCGAAATGCGAAATATCCGTGAATATCAGAGCTGCCGCAACGTCGGGTCGAACCGGTCGCGCATCCAGTCGCCTAGGAAGTTGCCGGACATGACTACCAGTGCGATGGCGATGCCGGGGAAGAAGGTCGCCCACCATGCTTTGTCTAGATACTGGCGCTCCTCTGAGATCATTTTGCCCCAAGTGGGGTCAGGGGGCGGGATGCCTGCACCGAGAAAGCTCAACGCCGCTTCGGTGAGGATGATGTTCCCAGTTCCAAGCGTCGCTGTGACGATGACGATGTTGACGATGCCAGGAAGGATATGCCGGATAAGGATTCGGAAATTGGACGCCCCAGCGACTTGGGCCAAAGCTACGTATTCCCGATGCCTCAAAGAGAGAGTCTCGGCGCGTACGAGCCTCACAGCGCCGGGCCACGAGAGCATCGCGAAAACTCCGATCAGGACCGGCAAGCCTTGACCGAATGTCAGCACCACGACGAGGATAATCAATAGCGCAGGGAGGATGTTCCAAGCATCGACCGCCCTCATGACGATGTCGTCAACTATGCCGCCGAAATACCCCGTCACCAAACCCAATGTGGTGCCGATCAAAACGCCCGTCGCTACCGACGCGACCACAACGAAAACGGTGATCGGTGCACCCCCGATGATGCGACTCAATATGTCTCTGCCCAAAAAATCGGTGCCGAGAGGATTGGTGATCGAACCCTCCTCCAACCAAAACGGTGGGTTGTGTCGATTGACGAGATCGATCTGGTTCGGTTCGTGTGGGGAGATCCAAGGCGCAGTGATGGCGGAGAACACGAGGAGCGCCAAGATCAAGACGGGGATCACCGGGTAGCGACGCACGAAGAACCACGCTGCCGAGAACACGTTCGGGCGTGTTTCGATTGGTGACTCTCTCGTCTCAGGCGCAGTCGTTGTCGCTGTGGTGGCTATCGCGATGCCCCTATACGTATCTGATCCGTGGATCGAGAATCGCGTAGACGATGTCCAGCAGAAGGATCATGACGACAAACGCAGCGCCGTAGATGATCGTCAGTCCGGCCAAAAGCGGGAAGTCTGTCGCCCATAGCGCCTCAATCGCCAATCGACCGAGCCCTGGCCATGCGAAGACCGTCTCGATGATGATCGTCCCGTTCAGCAAGCCGAACAACACGAAGACGGAGAGCGTCAACGGTGGGATGATGGCGTTGCGGAAGGCGTGCTTCCACCTCACGGTCTCGAGGGTTACACCCTTCGCCCTAGCGAACTTGACGAACTCCGAATCCAAGATTTCGAGCATGGAAGTTCGGGTGATGCGCAGATATGAGGCGGCTGGGAACCATGCCAGCGTGACCGCCGGCATTATGTAGTTTCTGAACGCCAATCCTTCACCCTTTGTGCCCGCAGGTAGCCAATGCAGCCACACCGCAAAAGTGAAAATCAGAACGAGCGCGATCCAGAATATGGGAACCGATTGCCCGAGCAACGCGAAAGACCGTGCGATGTAATCGAACAGCTTGCCTCGGTTGGTCGCTGAAAAGACGCCCAACGGGACGCCTACCGCGGTTCCCAGCAACCACGCCACGATACCGAGTTGGATGGTATGCGGCGCCTTCTCTCGGATCGCTTGCAGGACAGGTCGCTGCAAAGTGACGCTGTCGCCGAAGTCGCCAGTCAGGATGTCCCCCAACCACAACGCGAACTGTATCGGCACGGGTTTGTCGAGATTCAGTTTCCGCCCCCACTCTTCCCACACGACGGGATCGATCCCGACTGAGTCCTCGCCGATGAAAAGGTAACGCGGGTCACCCACGGCTCTTGAGAGCGCGAAGAGGATGAGCATCGCGCCGAGCAGGGCGATGAGCCCCAGGAATATGCGTCTTGCGATTAATCGTCCCATATTTGGTTTGGTATGTTACCCGCGCCGATCCACCGACGCTGGTTTAGCGGCAACTGGGCGATCCGGCACAAAAGTCGCGTGCCGGACCGCCCAAAGAACCGTCAGAAGTTGGTCAGTTCAACCTACTTCATGACTATGTCTTCCAACGGGAAGACGTAGTTCGATACCTGGGTGTGGATCGAAAGACTCGTGGGGTTCCACTCGACTTCATCACCGTTGTAGATGGTGAAGATGGGGGATTCCCAGACCGCCGGATCCCAGTGCCAGAAGGCTTCGTGGTTACCGAATCGGATTGCGTCCTCGACGCGTTTCTGCTCGTCAGACTCGCCTAGCATGTTGCCGTAGATCCGCTGGTAGAACGGAACTCCTGCGCTCCACATGATGCCGCCTGCGAACCATGCCTGAGCTTCACGCCCTTTGGCATAGTGCGATGGCATTCCGCCCTGTTCGCCGTCGAGCACTAGGTGCTGGAACGAACGGTCGACGAATGTAGGCTGCCAGACGCTGAACGGGCCGAGGTGGAACTCGACTTCGATGTTCAGGTGCGCCTGCCAGTAACCTGCTATCGCTTGGTGTGCTTCTGAAGGCTCGTTGCCGGCCCACCATCCAATAGTGAAGCCGTCCACGCCTGCTTCTGCCATCAAAGCTTGAGCGCCCTCGGGGTCGTAGTCGATGCACCACTCATCGTGGTGGGCGACGTCGTTGGTCGAGATAGCCCAGTTGCAGGCTACCGATCCGAGTCCCTCGAGGAGTCCGTCGACCATGGCCTGTTTGTCGATTGCCTTAGCCATCGCCAACCGGACCTTACGAGCGTTCTCCATCTCTGGGCAGATGCTGCCAGGGTCGGAGGGCACCTCTTCGAGGAGGATGTCCCAGTCACAGTTTGAACCCGGGAGGTCGTAGAAGCTGACCCACGGGAAGTCGCCAGGCCTCGTTTTGGCATCGTCGTAACCCGGGTTGTCGAGTGGTCCATTCGTCTTCGGGTTGGTCTGTTCCAAGAAGTTGGGATTCATGCCGATGTGTGTGATCACGTTTTCGAGGAGCCTCTTGACTCCACCGGCATCTTCCAATCTGGAGGTGTTGGGTAGCGAGACGTGCGTGATGTGCGCGTCCCCGCTCTCAAACATCGCGATTCGCGATGCCTCTTCGGGAACCTCAACAATTCGTGCAGTCTCGATGGATGCCGTCTTGCGATAGTGCTCGGGTAGGGCATCGAGGACCAATCTGTCGTTGTCGATCCACTCTCGGACTTCGAACGGGCCGGTGCCGACGAGGATGTCGCGCATGCCTTCGGAACCGTGCTCGTCGTAGATCGTCTTGCTGCTGATGCCGTAGGCGTCGCGCAAGTTGGTGAAGAGCCAACCTGGGGCTCGGCTGTCATACGTGATGATCCCGGTCTCAGCGGTGTAGCGGTCGATCGCTACCGTCTCGCTGTAGCAACACGACATGTCGCCTGCGACGTCGTGTACGGAGTTGGGGTTCACGTTCGAGTTGACTTGGTTGGTGCTGAACGCCACGTCTTCGGCTGTGACCTCGCCCCATCCCTTGTGGAACTGGATACCGGGCCGAACATGCCACGTGAATTTCGAGAGGTCGGGAGCCAAGTCCCAGCTTTCGGCGACACCAGGGCCGACCGTCGCTTCTGAAGTCCATTGGAGCAGGGTGTCCCATGCGCTGAAGAAATACTTCTCATTGGCGCAACCTGGTACGCAGAGCTCCGGTGTCCCGATCGGTTCACCGACGGTGTTGAGTGCCGCCACTAGGGTTCCAGACTGTTCGACCGGCTCCATCATGGCCTCTGTTGCGGGTGCGGTGGTCGCGGTCACGACAACCTCTACCTCTTTCTCGACCTCGGTCTGGACCTCAACCTCAACTTCCTTTTCGACGATCACCGTCTCCTTAACCACCACCGTCTCTTTGACTACGACGGTCTCTACTACGGTCTCACCACATGCGACCGCGAACATTGCGACCGCGGCGCCGACGGCAAGCAGTGCCGCCGCTACCGTCCTATTCTTGGTTTTTCGTGTGAGATATCTCATTTGCCACACTCCGTGTGCTCAATCTCTATGGCATTGCCGCGCTTTGACCAAAATCCTCAAACGAGGACAACTGACGCCTTTCGTCAGTGCGACCAAAGCGTGAATGTAGATTACACGGAATCCAGAGTTTTGCGCGTTGTGGTTACGGGATTCGTAGAAAATCCACAACTTCGCAGCGAAATGCATAATCCATGTCGGATTTCTCGATAACCCATCCTATTGACCACATGACCGAATCTGCCGCGTACCATATTCAACGTACTCATCTATCCGTCACAACACCCGATTCGATATGCCCAAGATCCGCTTCGGTGCCTTCCTAGCGCCGCACCACCCGATCGGCGAAAACCCGCTGCTCCAGTTCCAGAGCAACTTGGAGTTCGCTCAGCTTCTTGACCGACTCGGCTACGACGAGTTCTGGTGCGGTGAGCATCATTCGACAGGATGGGAGATGATCGCGTCCCCGGAGTTGTTCCTCGCAGCGGTCGCGGAACGGACGCATCGGATCATGTTGGGAACGGGCGTGGTTTCGTTGCCGTACCACAACCCGTTTATGGTTGCCCAGCGAATCGTCCAACTCGACTACCAGTCGAGGGGCAGAGTGATTTTCGGCTCAGGTCCCGGAGCCTTGCCTTCCGATGCCCACACCTTGGGCTTCGATCCAATGTTGCTGCGCGACCGACAGGATGAAGCAATGGGGGTCATCCGCAAGCTGTTCGAGGGCGAAGAACGCATCACCTACGAATCTGACTGGTTTACTCTCCGTGACGCCAAACTTCAACTTCGGCCACTCCAAGAGGATATGGAGTTTGCCGTCGCGTCTATGGTCAGTCCGTCCGGTATGACGCTTGCCGGAAAACACCGCGCCGGAGTACTTTCGATCGGATCGATGACTCAAGCCGGTATGCGTTCTCTGCCTAATCAATGGAGCTTCGCGGAAGAATCTGCGAGAAAGCACGGCAACAAGGTGGATCGCAAAGACTGGCGCATCGTCCTCAGTTGGCACATCGCAGAAACCCGGCAAGAAGCACGCGACCAGGCCAAACAAGGCCTGATGGTCCACAACAATCTCTACACGGTCGGCACGCTCGCCGGTGGCGAAGGCACTATCTACGAAACCCCTGACGATGCCGTCGATGAAGTCGCATTTTCAGATAACAGCACCGCCGTAATCGGCACTCCAGACGATCTCGTCGCCAAGATCCGAGAGTTGCAGGATTTGACAGGCGGTTTCGGATGTGTGATCGGCTTCGTCCACGACTGGGCTAACTGCGAAAACACCCTCAGAAGCTGGGACATGGTCGCGAGGTACGTCGTCCCCGAAGTAAACGGCCTTCTCGACGACTACCGCGAATCATATCGATGGGTAAACGAAGCTCGCGACACTTGGACGCGAGCCAAAGAAGCCGTCGACACCAAGATTGCACAACACGACCGCGCCGCGGAGATCATGCGAACCGAAGGTTATGAAGGTGAAAAATTCCAATCATGAAAATCACCCAAATCGAGACCATCCGCATCGCTGCACAACCCAACAACCTATGGGTACAGATCCATACCGACGAAGGCATCGTCGGCCTCGGCGAAACCTTCTATGCGGCCCCGGTCGTAGAAGCTGCCGTCCACGACTGGTTTGGGCCGCTGCTAATCGACCGTGACCCGTTCCCCATCGAACGACACTGGGAAGCGATGTTCCGACTGTCGGATCACGCCGGTTACGGCGGCGCAGAAATGCGGGCAATCTCCGCTTTAGACATCGCTCTTTGGGACATCAAGGGGCAAGCGCTCGGCGTTCCTGTATACGAACTGCTCGGCGGCGCGGTCAGAAGCAAGATTCGTGTCTACGCCACCTCGCTCCAGTTCCACGGTGCGGGCGAACAGGCCAAAGCCCTCCTTGACGAAGGGATCACCGCCATGAAGGGCGGCCCTACAATCGGACTTGCAATCGCCTCCGATGGTCAGTTCCTGCTGCCTAAGGAACTAGATATGGCCCTCAAACCTATCCGCGACATACGCGACGCTGTCGGCATGGACATGCAGATAGCGAACGACGGTCACGGCAAATGGACGTTGCCCGTGGCTATTCGCATCGCCCAGGCGATGGAGCCGTACGAGATGATGTGGCAAGAGGACCTGATGCCGCTACTCAATCCTGATGCTCTTGCTAGGCTGCAAGCCGCGACCAAGACGCCGGTCTGCATCTCCGAGCGACTCCTCACACGCTGGCAGCTTCGCCAGTACATTGAGAACGGTTCCGCCCGAATCGTCATGCCGGATCTGATCTGGACGGGCGGGATATCCGAAACCCACAAAGTGGCAATCCTCGCCTCGTCACACCAAGTCCCATTCGCACCCCACGACGCCACCGGCCCAGTCAACATCTTCGCTTGCTCACAGATCTGCATGTCGTCACCCAACGCAATGATCCAAGAACATGTGCCTGCCTTCTTCAAAGGCTGGTACAACGAAATCGTCGACCCCAACCTAGACATCCGAGACGGCTTCCTGCATGCTCCCCAGCGTCCCGGTGTAGGAACTCGACTGAAAGCAGGCGTACGAGAACGATCGGATGCGACGGTTCGAGTGAGCAGCGAACCCGGAAAGAGCCTGATCGACAATTGGGGTCCACATCCTGCTCGGACGCCAGAAAGTCAGGCTAGAGTTGATGAACTTGAGATCGAGCGCGGGCCAAGTATGTGAAATCTACAGTCTCTTGATAGCTACGCCACACACTCACCATGCCCATCAACCCACCCCCCGACACCATCCACGCCGACTTCTCAACCTTCACCGCCAAACAACTCCGCGAAGCCCAAGAAGAGATATGGGCATGGATCTCCGAAGCCGAATCGGCTTCCTACGAAGACGCACCGGATGACGACATCCTAGATGAGGCTCGCGACGCGCTTAGTGAAATCATCGCCGAACGCCGTGACCTGCACGGCGATGAACCCGCTCCAAGGGGCGGTTAACCCAATCCAATACCTCAAATATCACTCGGCACCGCAAAACACCGGTTCCCCGGCCGAACACCCGAAATACAAGCACGAGTCGACGAACTCAAACTCAAGATCGAACGCGCTCAAAATAATCAGAGACCATGATTGCTACCGGATCATTGTTTTATCCAGGTCATGCATCCCACGGAATGGAACGCATAATCATCAACATCGATCATCACGTATACCGATCCTTCACGTACATTGCCACTGCCCGCGATCGTCGACTTGAGTTCGCCATCGGTGGAGCTCAGTCGCTCCCAAGCGCATCCGACTAGAGCCTCTGGGTTCGCTTCAGTCTTGTATTGACCTGGCAATATGTCAATCCCGACCAGATGTGTGCCTCCGGCGAATGTAGATCGAGGTTGCGGGTCATCGTGTTGAGCGGCAGTGCTTCTCCATTCAGTACAGCCGGAAGATTCGAAGGCAAAATCTGAAGGCTTGATCGTAACGTACGTAAATCCCTCGTGCGAGCCGTACCAACCTAATGTTGAACCGGCTTCGCCAGTTATAGAACTAAGTCGCTCCCAACTGCAATTCGCGAATCTGGATCCGGTTGACGCTGCCTGAGCTCTGTACTCTCCCGGCGCAATATCTTTCCCTACAATGTGCATTCCCGGTCCGAAGGTTTTAGGCAAACTTGCCGAATAGGTCGGCGTTGGACTTGCAGTGGGAGCAACAACCAACTGAGAGCGCCATTCTTCCACCTGCTCCTCTATTGCTTGGTAAGGCAAGGCGTAAAATGCCAAGGTTTCAGTGCCTCCCGCCGTGTTGATACCGACTAACGCCCCTCCCGGCATCGAAAAGAGAGGTCCGCCGCTGTTCCCCGGATTGAGAGGTGCGGAATGCGGTATGAAGTCGTGCTCCATGCTGAGGTCATCAGGGCCAAGAACCTCACCAATCGTTGTTATGAGATTTCCAGTCTCGCTATTGGGATAACCAAGTGCGACTACTGAATCTCCTTCGGAAGGCGATGCATCACCCCACTGAAGGGCGATGAAATCGGACGAGCAACATATCGACACAACTGCCACATCCCGTTCAGCATCCCACCCTAAAACTAGAGCGTCGTAGGTGGAATCCTCAATCTGAACTTCTACTGAGTTGCCACCGTCGATTACGTGGTGATTGGTCGCGATAAACGCGGTGGTTCCCTCAACTGCAAAGATAAACCCTGATCCTGCCATTGTTCGCCCGAAAAAAGTACCTCCGGATCTCGCTCGGATGCGCACTATGCTGTCTTTTACTCGCTCCACCAACTCCGCAGGGGTCGACGGTGGTTCAGGTGTTGGCGATGGCGTTGTCGTGGGCGTGGGAGTGTTTGTGGGGCCTGGCGTTGGAGATGGCGACGGGGTCGGGTTTTGTGTCGGGGTCGCCAGGACCTCAACCAACTTCTCAACCTCAACCGTCTGTATGACCAACTTCTCAACCTCAACCTCAACGACAACCTCGCGTTCGACTACCACGGTCTGAACGATAGTTTCACCGGCGACCTGGACCTCTTTCTCGACCACGACGGTCTGAACGACCTCAACTGTCTCGATGACAACTCTTGGTGTCTGCGTGATCGCTACTTGGTCAACTGGATCAACCCGTTGAGACGCTATCACCCTGATGTGCGGGACCGTCACTTCGTTTCCGAGGACTGCCTCGTAGGTGTATAAGCCTGCAACAGTTCCTACTACTTCGACGATGTCATTCTCCAACAACCTCGGGCCCGCATAATCAAGCAGCACAGCATCGTCCCACGAGTAAGAACCGCGCGTTACATTTCCGCGAAGAACGAATTGATTATTTCTTTCCGAAACCGCGATCACTTGAACTATCTTTGCTACGAATCGGATTCGCTTGCCAACGTGCTTCTCGTTGTTACGAAAAAGGTCGTCGTAGTCAATCTCAACCGCTTCGGACTTTAAATGTTCGAAAGTCGGAGTTGGAACAGGAGTGGGCGTGGGGCGCGATTGGTTAGAATCATTGGTTGGCATTGGGGATGTATTTGGGGATGTATGTAGATCTGTCTTGGCCCTGGACACCGCCACAGCGGTTGCGTTTGTGTTTAATCGCGCTTCGCGGGTTGCTTCCTGCGTGTCAGGTTCTCCCGTGCTTGGGCTATCGTCTGAACAATCGGAAAATATCACGATCCCGATCGTCAATACGATTACACCTAGAACCGTAAGTGAGCATCCTTTAAGCCACTGTGACCAAACCGTTGATTTTCTGACATCGTCTTTTGGCGTAGAGCGAGCGTACCTCCAATTTGGTTCGCTCGCCGTTTGTTCGGTACTATCGTTCGACGTTTCAGTTCGATAATCCGTTTCGTGTCCCCATTGCTGCAGAAATTGTGCGATGCGCTCTAGTTGGTCGCGTTCACCTGTATATTTCAATTCACCACTGTATGTAGAAATCTCCAATTTCCAGATACCGAAACTCCGTTTCAGAGAAACATCAGTGAAAAAACTTCGGTCGTGTGCCCTCTCAATCCGAGTTTTGCCCCATCTTTTTCGTATCTCCAATAGACTTGAATTGGTGCACACCAAAAGCAGGCTCGAGAACCCAGATTCAGGCGTTGCTACGCCCGCCGTCAGCATTCGCTCGTCAAGGATCGTCAGGTCGTATCCTTTGTATGTGGACGAGATCATTGAATGACTATGTGATGATGAGCTTCCGCCGTCTCTACCACCATCTGAGGATGTAACGAGTGTCTATTCGAGATTTCATGGTCTACAAAATCCTACAACTGTTGACTTAGTCGTTCACGTTTTAACTTTTCGAGCCCGACTGCGACTTTTTCAATCGTGTCTATACAATGATCGATGAATGTATAGGTCATATAGAACATCCACGCATCACCCCTGGTCGGTGCCTTTGAAAACCATCCTGATGGCCACCCTGAAGTCTTAAGTCGTTGAGCAAATCTCTTTCTTATTTCTGGTGGCCATTCGAAACCATGATGGAGCAATTTATTTCTATATTCAAATAGAGCAGTTAATGTGACTTCGAGATTTTCTGGCATATGTTTGTCCCAGCCCATTTCTGAGATTGTCTTAAGGATGTATACCACCTTATTCTTCTTTGGCAATACTCTTCCGAATTCCTCGAACGCCTCTCTGAAGGACGATTCAACAAAAGGAGCGATCATCCCTATCGCAGCCATACTATGCGCGGCATCTTGATAGCCTGAATACTCGTAGAGTTCAATCAAGCCGTCAACTGCGAATTCGTTGTTTACGCCTCGCGTACGACTTGCCTTCTTTTCGGCATCTGTTATCTGGGATCTTAGTTCGTGATCTTCTTGCCTCATTCGACCTAACATGTCACGCATGGCACGAAAGCCATAGTCGTAATTCAGACCATCCATCTCGAGTTCGTAGACTTCAGTTTTCGAATTCATAACCGCTCCTTGATTGGTTTGCAGCTTGGTTAAAACTTGAGAAGGCCGAGCCCAATTGAACCTAATGTTCTTCAATGGTATATCTAAGGAATGGATAAGTGGCCTACGCGTCAGCAGGCACTTCAAACCACCCATCGCCTCCCCGAACCGCATCCACAGCCGCCTGAAACTGCCAACCTTCCTTGAACGTCTGGTATCCGCAATATCCCTCACCACGAATATCCGCCAACCATTCGCCGATCAAAACCGTCCAGTTTCGCTGCGTATCGTCCTCGATGTCCGGCAACCCATCGGTTATGTCCGCCGGCACCGGCACCAACTCCCAATCCGACCCGCGCCGCTTCACATGCAACGGCCCTTGAGCATAGGCGCCACCGATGTGTATTGACGATTCGTCGCCATAAAAAGCCACGTAATCCCCTTCGAACTTCGGCTGCATCCCGCCATGCCGAAACACCGAGGTCACCGGCTGCCGAACCTTCGTCGACGGCATCACATGCGCCAAAACCGAATACGACCACTCCGAATCGACCGCCCGCCATTCGATCCCTTCCAACTCATCCGCACTCGGCGCAAATTCACCCCGCTCCCGAAAATCATGCACCCCCTCGACTACGGGCGCCCGATGCATATCGTTCCGCGCCTCGCCGTTGATATCCAACAATGTCGCATCCAATGCGTGAAGCACGATCGACAACTTGTGCGTGAAGTTATTGCTCAACCGACCCCCGCCAAGCTCGATCAAATGCGACCAACCCCACGGAATCAGCGGATTCAACTCGTAATGCGAAATGCACTCCGTCTCAAACGGCTCACCGATCACACCCTCCGATATCAACTTCTTCGCCAACAGGGCATGTGGTTGATACCGAAACGATGCCGCATACGCCGTCTTCAAGCCCTTATCCCGCGCCTCCTGAAACAGATGCCTCGACGTCCCCGAGCTCGTCGTCAACGGCTTGTCGCAAAACACGTGACAACCTTGCTCGATGGCCGCCAAGATCTGATCGTAATGGGCACCCCCTGGTGTCCCGATGGCAACCACGTCCGGCCGTAGATCCTCCAACGCCTGATCCCAATCCGTCGAGGCGTACGGAATGCCCATCTCACCCGCAACTCGTTTCACAACCTCCTCAGTCCGGCTAACCATGCCGACAACCTCTACTCCCCAATACCGCAACGCCTCGGCGTGTCCTTGCCCGGCGAATCCCGAACCGAATACAAGCCCTGTCAATTCCCCACTCATCACCACCTCCCTTTCGTGTAGTTACGCCGCTAAGACGCCAACTTTGCCGTAATCGCGGTCCATGATTTCGCGAGCATCGACCTCGAGCCAGTCTTCCATGATCTCCGTGTAAAGCGTTCGGAAGTCCAAGTTGAACGCCAGATCGCCCTCAACCAAATCCTTCTCATCCATCGACGGGTAGTCCCCGTACTGCCCACCAGCAACCGAGTCTCCGATCAGGAACGCAACGCCACCCGAGCCATGGTCAGTCCCGTTGCCGTTGTCCTTCACCCGCCTACCGAACTCGGAGAACGCCAAGATCAGGATATCCTCATTGCCCTCAGGGTCGTGCTGCTTCATATCCGTGTAGAAGTCGTAGATGCCGCCCGAGACATCGCGCAGCAACTTCTCTTGCAGCGCAATCCCGTTCGTGTGAGCGTCGAAACTACCATGTTGTGTGTAACAGATGCGTGTCCCGATATCGGCCTGTAAAACTTGCGCCGCGCTCTTCATCGAATTCGAGAACGCGTTGGGATCGTACTCAATCTCCGAGTCATAGGTTAGAGTGCATTGGCTCAGCATATCCGACCCACGAAGGGCATCCAGCCCCGTCTGACTCATCAAGTCCATCGTCGGTCCACTCCCAAGTCCCATCGAGTAGATGTACTTGAACAATTCCAGCACTTCCGACCTCTCAGCCTCCGCGCCAAGATGTCCCATCAACCCGTAAGTCTCGAGATCAGTCACCGACGCGACGGGAGCACCTTTGGCAATCAACGCCCGCGGCAAACCGCCCCCGAAGTTGACGGCGGCAACGACGTTGTCGCCTTGGGGGTACATCTGCTTGATGGAGTTGCCGAGCCATCCCTGATCGGCGATGTGGCGTGGCTCCGCAGTGTGCCAGATATCCATCGACCGGAAGTGCGACCTGTTCGGCTCAGGATACCCAACTCCGTGTACGACAGCGACCTTCCCTTGGTCATACAACTCCTTGATCGGCTGCATCCCCGGGTTCAAACCGTACGTCCCATCCAACGGCAATACGCGGTCCTCGGTGATCCGAACATTCGGACGGTTATCCACATACCGCGGATCGTCGTATGGCACCACGCAGTTCAGGTAGTCATTGCCTCCGGACAACTGCACCACCACTAGCTTGCGCTCTCTCTTACCGTTTTGAGCACTCATCGTGTCTCTCCTAGGGATTTAGCCTCTCCCCTCTAGGGGGCAGGGCGTGGGTTCAAACAACCCTCTCGTAGATTTGGAATCGGTGCCGGCTCGTCTCCAGCACGTAGCATCTGTCTTCTTTATCGACCACCACGGAGACTGGATCCCAGAAGTAAGGTTCGATCCGTGCAGCGATCTCGTGCTTGTCGTCAGTGTCTACTTCGAACACTTCTTGGAACGTCGACCTAGCCCGGAACTCATCCTGCTGAGCGTCTAGGTACTCCGCAGACCACTTCGAAAGCGTCGCCTCCCCGAGCAGTTTCTGCAGGAAGTTGCCATCAGCATCGAGAACCTGAACTCTCTGGTTGCCCCAATCGGCCACATAGAGATTCCCGTCAGAATCGACCGCAACCCGACTCGGTCGATGAAACTCCCCATCGCCATCTCCGCCGCTCCCATACGAGGCTAAGAACTCCCCATCCGACGTGAACCTCTGAATACGATCATTCCGCCAGTCAGCGACGCACACATTGCCATCAGGATCGAGTGCGATACCCCAAGGCAAATTGAATTCGCCTTCGCCATCACCGAACGATCCCCACTTGTCGATAAACTCCCCATCCTTCGTCAGCTTCTGGACACGATGATTCTTGTGATCGACCAACAGCAGGTTGTCATCCGCATCAAACACCATGTCCGACGGGCCATCGAACTCCCCATCGCCGTCGCCGACAGTCCCCCACATGGACCTCGGATCCCCATCCCGGTTGTAGACCGTGATCCGCTGCAATACCTCATCCGCCAGATAGAGGTTTCCCTCCGAATCTAACGCTAGGGCAGTGGGACCGATCATGTCCCCCATATCCCGGCCATATCCACCGATCTGCCCGAAGAACTCGTGATCCAACGTCACCTTCTGGATACCGACGATGTTCAGCGCCACCGTGTTGCTACGGCTCACCACAAAGATCGCGCCATCGTCACGTATGACCATATCCGTCGGCAGATGGAATCCCCGACCTCCCTGATCGGCATTGAAGCCGATCGTGTCTCGATACCGAACTTGGAACTTAGTTGCAGTAACCATCACTCCCCCTAAACCATCTGATATTCCTGCGTAGCGACGATGATCTGAATCACGGCCACAATCGACTTCTCGGCATTCTCAGCGGCATCATCATCGGCGAACGAAACATCGCCATGCTTCGACGCGAAGTTGATCAGCCCTTGCCTAGTTGAATCCATCGTCTCGATCGGCCCGAGAATCTCGAGGCATCTATCTACCAGCTCCTCCGGCCCCAAACTACCGCCACCGACCGATGTCTTCACCCGATCGATGATCGAACGAACACCCGGCTTATCTGGATCATCCAACGTGGAACTCGCAAAGTTCACCCGCTGCACATACGCCCCCGTATTGATCCACTCCTCACCGCCTTGCCAACCTTCGACACTCGGCGGATTCAGCAGAGCCTGCCCCATGTTCGCGCAGGTAGCCGCCGCCGCGTAAGCGTCGTACGACGGAACCTTCAATCCACCTGCCAATCTCAACGTCCCTACAACCATCTCCGCCGGACTCTTGATCCGCGCGTATCTCGCCGCCTCGTCCTTGAAGAAATCCGATGTGAACAGCGTACGCAACATCGCCGTGACGCTGTAGTCCGACTCGAAATACGCATCAACCATCGCTCGTATCGCTTCGGGATCCCTCGGCTCGACATGCGGCCACTGCGGAACCCCCGGCTCATCCGCTACGAAAAAGTGGTACAGGTGCCGAGCGATGAAACGCGCTGTCGCCTCGTTGCGACAGATGATGTCCACCGCATCCTCGCCGTTCCAATCGCCCGTCTCGCCCAGCAGCGTCTTATCCCCATGATCGTGATCCTCGTCGTCATATTCGAACTGCCACGAGATGTACCCATAAGGTCGAGCCGTATTGTTACGCATCTTGATCGACATGTAATCCGGATTCACAACCCGCCAACCCGTGAACGCCCGCGCACACTCCTTAATGTCATCCTCCGTGTAGTTCCCGACTCCCATCGCGAAAAGCTCAAGGATCTCCCGACCATAGTTCTCATTGATCGAGTGAGCATGGTTGTCCTGGTTGTCCAGCCACATCAACATCGCCGGATCCTTCGAAAGCTGCAACAGCAACTCATCGAACCTCCCCATCCCATACTCCCGGAACATGTCAATTTGATTCAGCACCACCCGTCCTTGGATTAACTTAGAGGCCCCAGTGGCAAACACGCGATGCCAAAACAGACACATCTTCTCCCGCAACGGTGCCCGAGTACGCACCAACTGGTACATCCAATGCGCCGCACAGGCCTGCTGATTGCGCAAATCAGACTGATCCACAAAATAACGCCGTATCAAATCCAATGGCAACTCAACATCATCGACCGGGTTCAACAACCCTTCCAGCGTCGCATCGTATCCAGCCTCAACCGCAGCTTCCAACTCATCCGGCGTCGCTCCGAAACCAGCCCTGCGCAACAGATGCGCAATCAGCCCAACATCCTCTCGCGTCCTAGTTAGAGTCATGACCCACCTACTCCTATGCGTACGTCAATCGACACCATCCAAACTTAGCAACAAATTGTAACCCCGCAACCGTGCGCATGCAGGGTTTAGTGATGCTTCAATCCCCCAACTGCCGCAATCGTGGATCCGTATAGTCCCGGATCCAATCCCCCATAAAGTTCAAGGACATCACCACCAAAAAGATCGCCAACCCGGGAAAGAATGACGACCACCAAGCAGTAGTCAGGTACTCCCGTCCCTCCGAAACCATCAACCCCCAAGACGGCGTCGGCGCAGGTATCCCTGCACCCAAAAAGCTCAACGTCGCCTCCGTCAATATCAAACCGCCAACCGCTAACGTCGCAATCACCATAATCGTCGGGATGACCCCCGGCAGGATGTGCCTCACAATCACCCGCGCCGGCGATGCCCCGCAGACCCGCGCCATCAACACGTACTCCCGTTCCCTAAGCGTCAAAACATCCGCCCTCACGTTTCGTACGAATCCTGCCCAGGAAACCATCGCCAAAACCCCCATCAAAACCGTCAGGCTCCCACCGAACAACGTCACAACCACAATCGCCACCAACAAGAAGGGCAGTGCATGCCAGATATCTACCGCCCTCGCGATAATCTCATCGATGAATCCCCCGTACCAAGCTGCAACCAAACCTAACGTAACGCCCACGACCAACCCGCTAACCAGCGCGACCCCCGCAACCGCAAGCGATATCCGCGCACCATAGATGATCCGACTCAACACATCCCTTCCTACTTGATCCGCCCCTAGCAGATAGCTCTGCGTCAACTCCCGCTCCCCGTCTTCCAACCAAATTGGCGGCGCATTTCGGTCCCTGAGTGCTTGGATATTAGGTTCCTGCGGCGCAATCCATGGCGCGAAGATTGCCGATATCACCATCGCAGCCAAAACAATCCCTGGCAATATCGGCCACCGTCGAATAAACGCATACAGCCGCCGACCCGCCGATCTCCCCGGCAATGACGGGGCGACCTCCGTATCCTCGGAGTAGTAACGTGTCGAAATCTCAGACATCCAACACTCCTACGTATACCGAATCCGAGGATCAACCACGATGTAAAGCAGATCCGCAACCAAACTGAACACCACGTAGATGATCACAAAAACCAAAACTCCACCGGTCAAAACAGGGAAGTCATTGTTGTTCACCGCCTCCAACATCGTCCGACCCAACCCCGGCCATGCGAAAACCGCCTCCGCAACCAAGGTCCCATTCAACAATCCCGCGAGCAACAGCGTCGACAACGTGATCGGCTGGATCAACGAGTTCCTCAACGCATGCTTCCAAATCACGGTCGTCGGACTCGCCCCCTTCCCCCGTGCCAGCCTGATGAACTCCGAGTCCAATATCTCCAGCATCGAAGACCGCGTGATCCTCAGATACCCCGCCATCGAGCTAGTCCCGACGACAATCGCCGGCATGATGAAGTGCTTGATATCGAATCCTTCTCCCCGTAACCCGCTTGGCAACCATTCCTGCCAAACCGAAAACAACAACACCATCACAATCCCCAACCAGAAATTCGGTATCGCCTGGCCGAACAGCGCCACAAAACGCCCGACGTAGTCCAGCAATGTCCCCCGATAAACCGCCGATATTATCCCAATCGGCACCCCCACAAACGTCGCCAACGCCCAACCGGCCATCGCCAACTGTGTCGTAGCCCCCACCTTCTCGATAATCACCTTTGAAACCCTGCGCTCGCCCGCCAACGACTGACCCAAATCCCCTTGAAGCATGTGCCCAACCCAAACCAGATACTGCACGATGAACGGCTTGTCTAACCCCAGATGCTTCTCCAGCGCCTTGATCTGCTCAGGCGTACGGCCATACCCCTCGGGGTTCGCATATAGCAACAACGGATCACCGGCAACCCGAGATAACGCGAACACCACGAACGTGGCCCCAATTACCGTCACCACGGAGGCCAGCAAACGTCGTATCAGATACCGTCTCATCGGAGAGTCATGATCCCTGTGATCCTTAAGTGAACGCGCATCGGCCTACTCCCCAAATCCGACATGGCGGACTCGGGAAGCAGACCGAAACGATCCTCTGACCACAGAATCTACTGGGCAGGTTTGATCAAGTCCAGCGAGACGATGTGCGTGCCTGCGGCATTCGCCCTCATCTCCCACGACTCAATTGAGTTCGGGTTCCAGACCAGCGGCTCGGGAATCGCCGCGATGCCTGAGTTCAATCGCCAGTGTCGGTAGTACTCGAGCAACTCGGTGTTGTTCGCGATCCGTTGCGCCTTGTCCAACTCACCTTGTGTCTTGAGGAGGTTCTCAAGTACGAACGGAATCTCCATCGCACAGCTGAAACCGCCTCGTGACAACGTCGTGAATACGACGCCCTTCGGGAAGTCCCAAGGCACCGAGTCACGGGCGTCGGTTCCCCCACAAGCACTTAGGAACGGCTGATTCTGCGAACGATCCACAACCGTAGGCCGCCAGACCGGGTAGCCGTGTCTCACCAAGCTAGTGCGGATACCCAACGCATCCCACATCGCGCCAACCGCCGCTTGAATCTCACCAGCAGTACCGGTTGCACCGCCAACGTGTGGTGTCACGTACATGTCCACCTGGAAACGGATCCCGCGAGATGCCACAGGATAGCCAGCCTCGTCTAGAAGCCTCGCCGCTTCCTCTGGGTCGTACTCGATGTTCCATTTGTCGTCCCAGTGCGGCGACCGGATCGAGAACGCATTCACGTGCACAAGCCAGCCCAGACCGTCAACGATCACATCATTGATCGTCTCCTTGTCAATCGCGATCGACATCGCCGTTCGGACCAGACGCGCACGCTCCATGCTCTCGTCATTTCCGTACTCGCCGATCCATGGGAACTGCTCCGTCGGTTGGTAGCCTTCACGGCTTACCTCGACCTGTTGCGGCTCGCCGACGGTTATGTCGGGACACGACACCGAGCTATTGCCTTGCGAGCAGTTGTAGTCATACTGCTCCCAGTAGTTGCCAGCGAAGAATATGCCTTCCTGAGCGGCTTTGCCGCTATCCGACATCTTGAAGCCTTCTTCAAGCAGACCGCGAATCGCCTTCAGTGAAACGTCGGCAATATCTGCCTGACCATTTCGCAGCATCGCAATTCGGGTCGACTCTTCCGGAACCTCGTTCACGTTCAAGAACGGCATGTACGCCGGTTGAATGTGGTGCTCAGGGTTTGACTCCAGCCGCACGATGTTCTGAGGAACGAACTCCTTCAACATGTACGGACCTGTGCCGATGATGTTCTCGTTCGCCCACTCGCGGCCATTCTCATCGAACGCAGTCTTGCTGAACGTTCCATTCGTTCCCGCGAACGTGTTGAAGTAAGCCTGGTTCCAAACGACGTTAGGAGCTTTGAGCGGAACTACGACCGTATAGTCGTCGACCTTCACCATCGGTTCAAACACCGCGGCGTAGTCTCCCGACTGGTTATGCACGCTCTCCGGCGCAATCAGGTCGTTGAAGCTCCACACCAAGTCGTCCGCCGTCATCTCGCCCCAACCGCGGTGGAACTGCACACCTTCCTTTACCTTCACTGTTACCTGACTCCAGTCATCGGCAACGTCCCAAGTCTCAGCCAACACGGGGTCTACGATGTTCGATCCCACAGGTCCGCCCGGCTGGAAGAATCCTTCCGCGATGCTCCAAGGGCCGTCCGGAGCACCGGTGCTGTTGAGACCAGTCATCGTAAGACCGACTCGGTTCTGGACCGCCATTTCTGCGGTATCTGCAGCACTCTGCGTATTTGGTGCCTCCATCATCGCCATCGCAATCGGAGTCGCTGTCGCGACTACGATCTTCTCGACCTCAACCTCTTTCTCGACCTCCTTCACCACCTCGACTTCCTTTACAACCTCCACTTCCTTCTCAATCACGACGGTCTGCACGACGGTCTCGCCCGCGACTTGCACCTCTTTCTCGACCACGACGGTCTGCACCACGGTTTCGCCCGCGACCTGGACCTCCTTCTCGACGACTACGGTCTGGATCACGGTCTGTCCCGCGACCTCGACCTCTCTCTCAACGACTACGGTCTGGATCACAGTCTCGCCGGGTACCGCTTTCTCCACGACGACCGTCTGAATGACAGCCTCGCCCGGCACCCGTACCTCACGTTCCACAACCACAGTCTGGATGACGGTTTCACCGCCACCACATGCCAGACCTATCGCCGAAAGCGACAGCCCCAACACGATCATGAGCGTGATCACCGCTTTGTTTCTAATCGTTCGAGGAATTCGTTTCATCTCTCTTCCTCCTTTGGTATCTTCCGATTGGACACGTCAATCGATTGGGCCGCAAACCCCTACAATCAGGGCTCTGACCCCATCAGAGTTCCAAGCATGAAGCCATCTAACAGCGAGCGAAGACGCTCGCATACGCCTAGCACTGTACACCAAAGTCGTAAATCGCGCCCTGTGTGGTTTCGAAAAACGTAAAACCAATCCAAGCTACAACCACAACAATCCCTCTCTCCCCGCAGGTCGATGGGGCAGGGGAGACCCATTAAAATCATCCCCATCATTCGCGCCATAGTTCCCCCATCCAACCCATGCCCGCCGACCTCGCCTCTAAACGCATCATCATCACAGGCGCCGCCACTGGCATTGGACGAGCCACCGCAATCATGGCCGCCCAGTGCAACGCCCACGCTATCGCAATATTCGACGTCGACGACACCGCAGCCCAAGAAACCGCCAACTCCATCAACTCAATCACCGGCACCACTTCGGCTCGCTGTTGGCACGTCGATATCGCCGACCGCGCAAGCGTTGAAGGAGGAGTCGACGCAGCCGCCAGTTGGATGGGCGGAATCGATGTCCTCCTCCACTTCGCTGGCATCCTCCACGGCGCATACGAACCCATCGAATCCTTCGAAGAAGCAACATGGGACCGCGTCCTCGACATAAACCTCAAAGGAACCTACCTCATCGCCAAGCAAGTCGTAACTCACATGAACGCCCAGCCAAACGGTGGCACGATCATCACCACCGCATCCGGCGCCGGCGTAACCGGAGGTTCATCCTCCTACGCCTACGGCGCATCCAAAGGCGCCGTCCACGGCTTCACAATGGTCATGCAGCGCCACATCGACATGTCCAAGATCCGCGTCCAAGACATCGCACCGGGCCGCGTCCGAACGCCCCTGGTCCTAGATAACCTCCGCCAACAGCTAGAAAAAACCGGCGATCAAGCCCACTACGATGCCGAGATCGCCAACCTCACCGATCCCGTAGACGTAGCCAAAATCGCCACCTTCATGGCCAGCGACGAAGCCAAGGTGATGCGAGGCCCCGTCTTCACTCGTTGACCGGCAACAATCTCGTATCAGGCGTAAAATCTAATCAAGGACAAGGTCAGTCGTAGCCAATAGGGCATTACAGACCTTGTCGATAGGGTGAAAACCAAACCGGTAGTGCCCTGTTAGTCCCTCCAAGGAGGTGACCAATTGAATACTCGGTATTCATTCTTCCGAGCGTTCACCCAACGAGCGCTCTTCTCGTTGGCGGTGTCAATTGTCCTTCTCACCGCCTCTGCATTGGCTTGCGACCAGCAGTCCGACTCCGGCGATGCCAGCGGCTCCGCGTACTGGCACTCGCAAAAAGAGTGGGAGCCCGAAGACATCGACGCGCTCGAGGTCGTGCATCTTGACCTCGAACCACCTCCGTTCGTGCACGAACACGAACAGACCGCACCAGAGGAACCACGCCTCAACAAAGTGCGAATGGTGATCTCCGAGGAGGAGATCGAAGTCGAACCAGGCGTATTCGTATGGGCAATGACCTTCGAAGGCTCCGTGCCCGGACCAATGATCGTCGTCCACGAAGGAGACTACGTCGAGTTAACCCTAGTCAACCCAGCCGGCAACACGCTGCTCCATAACATCGACTTCCACGCATCGGTCGGCGCACTCGGTGGCGGTGCACTCACCGAAGTATCCCCCGGCGAAGAGGTAGTACTGAGATTCCGAGCCGTCAAACCTGGCGTGTTCATATACCACTGCGCACCCGGCGGCGAGATGGTCCCATGGCACGTCGTACACGGTATGAACGGCGCAATCATGGTCCTCCCGCGCGACTGCATCAAAGACCCCGGCGGCAATCGCATCGAATACGACAGGGCATACTACGTCGGCGAGCAAGACTTCTACATCCCCAAAGATGAGGACGGCAACTACAAACGCTACGACCGTCCTATCGACGGCTTTGCAGACGACCTCGAAGCGATGCGCGGACTAATCCCCACGCATATCGTTTTCAACGGTGCAGTTGGGGCGCTAACCGGCGACAACGCCATGACCGCAAACGTCGGCGAAAACGTCCTCGTAATCCACTCCCAAGCCAACAGAGTCTCCTACCCCCACTTGATCGGCGGACATGGCGACTACGTATGGGAACGCGGAGGTTTCGACAACCCGCCGCAACTAGGGCTGGAGACGTGGGAAATCGCGGCCGGTTCTGCTGGTGCATCGATCCACACGTTCCGACAACCCGGGCTCTACGCTTACCTGAGCCACAACCTCATAGAGGCGTTCCTGCTGGGAGCCGCCGCCCACTTCCAAGTGGAAGGCGAATGGAACAACGACCTGATGGAGCAGATCCAACCTCCCGGGTAGCCGATTAACCAACGCCAAACTCGGATGCCCTGCTAATCAGGCCATCCGAGCCTTGTATGCCTCCCAGTCGTCGGTCGAGAACCCTGGCTTCTGGAAATACTTGAATCCCTCGCCCTCTCGCGCACGCACCTCAGCGCATTGCTTCAACACATCTTCCGCAACATCGACCGAAAGTCGCGTCACACCATCCCCGTCGCAGACCAAGATATCCCCAGGCAGAATCCGCAATCCAGCCACATCCACAGGCAAGTCATGGTCGATCAAATTGAACGGACCATGACCCGGCACTCGCCCGGTCGCCCAAAGCGCTAGGCCCGCGTCCTTGATCCCCGGAACATCACGGGCATTCCCATCGGTCACAGCGCCGACTGCCCCCAAAGCCCGCATCTGGTATGCCATCCCATCACCGATGATCGCACCGCGCCGCGCAGGCAGATCAACATCCTGCTGGACCACAATCACCGGAGCGTTTGAGTATGCGATCGAGTCCATGTAATCCAACCGACCCGCAATATCCTGAGCGGGTTCATGCAACGGCATCCAAGTCGATGTCAACGCATACCCAACCGTCGGTTTACCTGAACCGTCCAGATCATAGAGATATCCCTTCAGATCTGGCCCCGAGTAATCCACATGCTCACTCACATACCCCCCATACACAATCGCCGCAGCATTCTGCACCGTAGCCGAATCAAACCCAGCGAGGCCTTCGATGATTTCGGGAGCGACAGTTTTCAGGGGCATGGTGGTCTCTCTCTTTGGACGCAACGGTCAGTGTGTTTCGATAGAGGGTGAGTGTAGCAGGTGGGAATGGCAATCGTTTCCCACCGATCGAGTGGGACGTACAATCTCGGACAGTTGGTGTGCGATTTTGAGGTGACCAGCGTATGCTTCGCGGAGCGCAAATATCCAATGGGGGCAACTATCGTTTCCGCTTGTGGCGACGTTGGGATGATACGAAGCCGTATGTGGGATTTCTGATGCTCAACCCGTCGACAGCCGACGCACGCTGTGACGACAGTACGATTCGGAAATGCATACGGTTCGCACAGTGTTGGGGTTTTGGTGGTATAAAAGTTTGCAATCTTTTCGCTTGGCGAGCGCAAAACCCCTCCGAAATCAAGCGCGTTGCCGATCCCATTGGTGACCGTAACGACGCTGCAATTGAGGCTTTGTTTTCCGAGGTGCAGATGGTTGTCGCGGCATGGGGCAATGATGGAAACTACTTGGAACGGTCGACGTTAGTCGCGGAAAAGTACGCCGGACGTTTGCACATCCTGAAACTCAACAAATCAGGTCAACCGTCACACCCGCTGTATCTGCGAGGCGATACAGAACCGATACCTTGGGTGTGAGTTGGAAACTATTCGAAAAGACTCAACGGACACAACGAACGCAACGTACCTGTATTGGTGACCTGCCCGTGTCGATCAAACGACTTGGGAAAGCGTATGAGTTGATACGCGACGACCTCGCTCTTCTGGCGCACAACACCACAAGTTATACCTACGAACTAGCCCTTCATTAGCTTTACCACTATCGCCACAATTCCGGCGAACAGAACCATAAGACCGCCAACGGCAAAAACGGCTCCCCAAAACACCTGAACTGGATCTCCGTCCGGATCTGCGTCAGAGAACAAGGCAATACCAATAGCCACCATCGCCACGCCGGCTACGAAAACTCCGACGACCGTAGCAACTCGTTTCGCGACGCGTAATCTGTCTTCGCTAATGTACATGTCTGATTCCTGTGACTCGATAGCTGAGAATTCTTGTCAGTGAGTCTATGCGAATGTGAGGCGATTAAACAGCATAGATTCAGCCTGTGACGGCGCCGGTGGAGGCGGATTGGACTAGTTTTATGTATTTGGATAGCGACCCCCGTGAATACGGCGGATCCTTTGGCTCCCACTTGCTCAGTCGGTCCTGCAACTCTTCGTCCGAGATCTTCACGTTCAGCTCGAAGTCGCTCAGGTTGATCTCTATCGTGTCGCCGTCTTCGACCGCTGCGATCGGACCACCCACGGCTGCTTCCGGCCCGACGTGACCGATCATTGAGCCGTGCGAAGCTCCGGAGAAGCGACCGTCCGTGATCAGGTAGACCTTTTCGCCCAATCCCTGACCGACGAGCGCACTCGTGATGGCAAGCATCTCTCGCATCCCAGGACCGCCCTTGGGCCCTTCGTATCGGATGATGATCACGTCGCCCTCATTAACCTCTCGACGCTGCAACGCCGCCATCACCTGCTCCTCTTGATCGAACACCCTCGCAGGACCAGAGAATCGCGCCCCGAACTGGTGGCCGGCAACCTTTAGGACACATCCGTCGGGCGCCAGATTGCCGTGCAATACGACCAATCCGCCGGTCTCGGACAGAGGGTTTTCAGGGAACCGCACAACGTCGTCCTCGGAAGGATTTGGGTCAACATTCGCCAGGTTCTCAGCCACTGTTCGTCCCGTCACCGTCATGCAGTCACCATGCAACAAACCTGCGTCTAGCATCCGCTTCATCACCAACGGGATTCCACCGACGCGGTCAAGGTCGAACATCACATACCGACCGCCGGGTTTCATGTCGGCAATCAACGGCGTCCGCATCGAAATCGCATGGATATCTTCGAGCGTCAAATCGACGCCTGCCTCGTGAGCGATCGCCGGCAGATGCAACGCCGTGTTCGTCGAGCCACCCATCGCCACGACCAGAGTCACCGCGTTCTCGAAGGCCTCGCGGGTCAGAATGTGCCGAGGGTATATTCCTTCGCGTAGCAGGTTCATCACCGCGACACCGGCCTCACGAGACGATGCTCGCTTCCGCTGGTCGACCGTCGGCTCCGACGCAGCACCGGGCAACGACACGCCCAACGCCTCGCCTATCGAAGACATCGTGTTCGCGGTAAACATCCCGCCGCAAGAACCCGGGCCGGGGCAAGCGTTCGTCTCGATCCCATACAACTCGTCGTCGTCGATCGATCCAGCCTGACGCTTACCGACAGCCTCAAACACGGTTTGAATCTGGATATCCTCACCCTTCCAGTGACCGGGGAGGATTGATCCTCCGTAGACGAACACCGAAGGGATGTCCAATCGCGCCATCGCCATCATCGCACCGGGCAAGGACTTGTCGCAACCGGCCGCCGCCACCAATCCGTCATATCTTTCGGCGAAGCACACCGTCTCGATCGAGTCGGCGATAATCTCCCGACTGATCAGCGATCCCCGCATCCCCTCAGTCCCCATCGAGATCGCGTCCGAAACTGTAATCGTCCCAAACTCAAATGGAGAACCTCCTGCGGCTCTGACACCATTCTTGATCTCGTCCACCAACGGCTTGATACCCGCATTGCAGGGAGTCACCTCATTGTGTGTAGACGCCACACCCACGAACGGCGCATCGATATCGGCATCCGTCATCCCCATCGCCCGCATCATCGACCTGTGTGGCGCACGGATCACGCCCTCAGTCGTCTCCCATGAACGCCACTTCCCGGGTGCTCGCCCGTTGCGTTTGCTGCCAGCCCGTCGAGTTTTCTGCGTCGCCATGTATCCCGCTCTCTTGGTGAATTACATTCGATTCGATCACTTCATTTTAAGAATCGAGCCGATCGGAGAACTTACCCATGCAACCGACCCACATCGTGCCCGCCGCCCGAGCTGTCATCCTCGACGACGATAACCGCGTCCTTCTCATCCGTCGCGGCGACAACAAACTGTGGGCACTTCCCGCAGGCGGAATGGAGCCGGGCGAATCCGTCACCGAATGCATGGCCCGCGAAGTCTGGGAAGAGACCGGCCTCACCGTAGAAGCCGCTACGCCATTCGCCATCTACTCCGAACCGCGCTTCACCGCTCCGACTCGTCCCGAAGCCCAACTGCTGACCGTTGCCTACCGCGTTGTCAAATGGGGCGGACAACTTCGCCAAACCACCGACGAAACCGACGATGCCCGATGGTTCACCATCGATCAGATTCGGTCACTACCTGACCTGATGCCGATGTACCTCGAGACCATCGAAGATTGCCTCACCCGACGTTCCAACACCGATTTCATAGTCAAATGAAGCAACGTAGATCAGAAATCAGCTGCTGAGGAAGCGGATTCCATCTAATCCCAAAACCACGACATCTTCCGGCGGTGCCATCTCCAAGCCACCCGGCGTCACGACTTTCCGACCATTCTTCAACTCATCCGCGCTGAACCAGACCCACCCGTCTGGCGTGGAAGGCCGTTCGCCTCGGATGATGCAGAAATAGATCAGGTCGATGTGTTGGTGTTTGCCGACTTTCTGGTCGTAAACGTCTTCAACCAAAATCGTCCGTGGCGGTACGACTTGACTCTGCGTCAAAATCGTCGGCAAGTCTTGCGTAGGCACAATCTCCACATCCAAACCCGTCTCCTCTTTCACCTCACGCAATACGGCCTGAACTGGATCCTCGTTCTCCTCGACATGCCCGCCAGGAGGCAACCACTCTTGAACGCGATGATGCCAATGCAGCAACGTTGCGTCGTCATTGACTACGAACGCCGTCGCCGTGAAGTGACGCGGAAGCGTTGCGTCGCTCATCTTCGATAGGGACGTTTCCAACTACGCCGACTGCTTCGCCAACGCCGACTCGTTCAACTCGATACCCAATCCCGGTTTGTCCGTCAATGTGATCGTGCCGTTGGTTGGAATCACATGGTCGCCGTACAGCTCGGCGATTTCCTCCAACGGGGGAGCAAACTCAACAGAAAACTCGTGCGGTCGGACAGCATTCTTGATGGTCGAGTAGCAATGCAACGAAGCAACTGAGTTGATTCCGGCGCTAGGGGAGTGCGGCATAACTGGTTTGTTGTACGTCGTCGCCAACGTGTAAATCTTCAAGATCTCCGACGGTCCGGCGGCATTGAGAATGTCGGGTTGCAAGATGTCAGGATCGCCCACCATCAACACATCCCTGAACCGCCAGCGATCCCAATCTTGTTCGCCGGTCGACACCGCCACATCCAGAGCGTCCGCAACCTGCCGCAAACCGGGTAGATCATACTGCGGCAACGGCTCCTCGAAGTGGTCGATCCGACCATAATCCTCAAACGCGCGGCCCTGTTGGATGGCGGTGCTCACGGAGTATCCATTGTTGGCGTCGAAACCTAGATAAATCCTCGCCGGCAGGAAATCCCTTACAAGCTTGAACATTTGCAGATCCTTGGCCGGGTCGGCGTCCTGACGGTACGACTTCCAATCCATCCGGATTTTGTACGCAAGGTAACCCGCCTCCCAACCGTCCATCACATCGTCCAGCATCTGATCGGGAGTCTTCATCCAACCTGATCCGACGCTCCAATAGAGCGGGATGTCGAGCCTCGCCGCACCACCCATCAACGCGTGACATGGCAAGCCAGCGTCTTTCCCCAAGATGTCCCAAAGCGCGATATCGATCACCCCCACGACGTGAGGCGGCAACTTGGTGATTCGATCATCTACGCCAAGATAGAGCGATTCCCAATGCCGGTCGATCTGGCGAGGGTCCTCCCCGATCAAAAGCGGTTTCACCACCGAATCGAGATGCGCTTGGAATGCAGCCATCGACCGACCCGGCGCCTCTGCAACTCCCGTGATGTCGGCACTCGTACGAATCTGCAAGATCGCTCTGCCGTTCTTGAGTTGTGTGATTTCGAAACCGGTGATTTTCATGTCGATTCCCTGTTTCCGTGGTGAGGCTGTCGCCTAACTGAGTTTAGCGCACAGATCGTCATGGCGAGTTGTGGCTTTAAGACTGGATAATCCAGTCGTCAGAGCGAAAAACTAGACGTTTAGTTCTTCGCGGCGTTCTTGGAAGATCGAAG
Organism: Dehalococcoidia bacterium; assembly: GCA_022824185.1. Classification (GTDB taxonomy): domain Bacteria; phylum Chloroflexota; class Dehalococcoidia; order Lucifugimonadales; family Lucifugimonadaceae; genus Bin127. The sequence continues at coordinate 62,110 of JAJEAU010000021.1, read as the reverse complement.
CCAAGTCAGGATCCGCCATCTCTTCGGCTTCGTCCTGATAGAGATAGCACTGCGCTTGCCGGTGCTTTTCGAGCCAGTACTGCGGCGGCTGTTCTTCGCCGCAGATGTCCATCACGTGCGGACATCGGTCTGCGAACTTGCACCCGAACATCGAGGAAAACTCCTCAAAACGAGCAGTAGGCGGTTCATCGCCCCACTTGTTGTCAGGATCAGGTTGCGGTATAGATTCGATCAACAACTGCGTGTAGGGATGCTTGGGTTCCAAGATCACACGTTCCACAGCACCAGACTCCACTACTGAACCCCGGTACATGACCAGGATGTTGTCGCTGATCTGCAGCGCCGTAGTCAAATCGTGCGTGATGTAGACGACCGAGATCCCGATCTCACGATTCAATCGGCGAATACTGTCCAAAATCGTCGCACGCAAAGAAGCGTCGACCATCGAAACCGGTTCGTCAGCCAAGATCAAGCGCGGCTTAATCAACAGCGCTCGAGCCACCATGATCCGTTGCCGCTGACCACCGCTCAACTGGTGCGGGAAACGACCCAACGTGTCACCGGGTTGCAAGCCCACCATCGCCAGCGCTTCCTCGATCATCGAGTCTTTGGCTTGCCGAGATGTCGCCAATTTGAAGCGGTTGATTGGAGTCTCGAGAACGTGGTCCACCTTGTAGAAAGGGTTGTACGAACCGAACGGGTCTTGGTAGATTGATTGAACTTCCTGCTTGAAAGACCATGATTCACGCCGGGAGAGTTTGGCGAAATCCTTCCCTCGGTAGTACATCGTCCCAAACGAAGGCGTGATCGTGCCCATCAAAAGCCGAGCCAACGTCGTCTTTCCTGATCCGCTTTCGCCGGCTATCGTCGTGATCTTCGGTTCATCCTCGTCAATCGACAACGACACATCATCAACCGCAACGATAGGCGGTTTGGTCGAAAGAGCACCGCCACCGAATGTCCTGGTGACATGTTCGAGCCGCATGAAGTCGCTCATGGGATCGCCTCCTCTTCATATAAGTGGCAGGCGACGCCGCGATTGCCAGCGATCGACAGATACTCCGGCACCTCGCGGTAACACCTGTCGTGCACGGATGGGCAACGTGGGTTGAACGAGCAACCGGGCGGCAAATTCAACAGTGCAGGTTGCATGCCAGGGATACCGATGAATTTGCGGGAGATATCAAACGACGGAAGACTCTCGATCAGCAACTTGGTGTAAGGATGTCTGGGATCCTTGAACACGTCAGGCACCGAACCAACTTCCACGAGTTTCCCTGCATACATTACCCCTATCGTGTCGGCAAACTGCGCAACCAAACCCATATCGTGACCCACCAACAACACCGCCGCCTCAAGTCCTTCTTGCAACCGACCCAAAGTCTGCATGATCTGGCGCTGAACCACGACGTCCAAAGCACTCGTGGGTTCGTCCGCAACGATGATGTTCGGATCGAGAGAAATTGCGATCGCCATCGCGACACGCTGCTTCATGCCACCGCTCAACTCATGAGGGTGCAGCCGTGAGACGGCCGGATCGAGGCCCACACGCTCCAACAATTCGTGCACTCGCTCGTTCAGCCGGGCTTTATTCGGGGCGCTTTCTCCAGATGGGACATGATCCAATATTCCGTCAATAATCTGATCGCCCACTCTCATCACAGGATTCAACGAGTTCATCGCGCCTTGCGGAACAAGAGCCATCTCGCGCAGCCTGATATCCCTGATTTCCCGTTCTCGCATTTCGACAACGTCGCGACCGTTCAAATAAATATGGCCACCAGCAATATGCCCAGGTTCACGCGTCAAGCGCATGATAGCCATGGCCAACGTGCTCTTGCCGCTACCAGATTCCCCAACCAACGCAAACCGCTCGCCCTGCCGCAAATTAAAGGAGACGCCGTCAACCGCCTTTACCGTTCCACGCGGCGTTCCGTAGTAGACCTGAAGATCTTCGACTCTTAATGCAAATTCATCGTCGGATGAACCTGAGTCGGTAATGGTTTCCTGATCTGCTACTACCATAGGGCGTTCGTCCGTTTTTCCCTAAACCTGTCGGCGCAGTCTCGGGTTGGACCATTCGTCCAAACCGGCCGAAATCAAGAACAAGCTGACGAAGATGATGACGATGAAGATCAACGGGAAGAGCCACCACCACCACATGCCCAACGTTATCGCCCCGAACTGGATCACCCAGTAAACAGTCATACCCAACGAAGGCGACGAGAAATCGCCAAGCCCCAGTGCTTCCAAGCCGATCGAAGCAAGGATCGCACCTGCCACCGAACCAACGAAACTAGCGGTGATGTACGGAATAAGGTTCGGCATCATCTCACGGAATATGATCGCCAACCCCGACATGCCAGACTGACGCGCGATCTCGACGTACGGCTGCTCCCGAAGCACCAAGACTTGCGCACGGACAGTTCGAGATGAGAAAACCCACCCTACGGCTGCAAGACCAGCTCCCAACTGCCACCACACCAACTCGGTGCCTAGCTGAATTCGAATGATGATCAGCACCAACAACCCCGGTATCGATATGCCGACGTCGGTCAGCAACCGGATTAACACGTCTGGCAATCCGCGATAGTACGCAGCGATGAACGCGGTTACAGTTCCCAACCCTACCGACAACAGCCCGGCGATTAACCCGGTACCAAGCGTCAGCGGGATCCCCCTGAGATTGGTTGCGAACAGATCGCGTGACTGCGTATCAGTCCCCATCGGGTACTGGAACAGCGTCGGTTTCTTGTCGGCATCAAGTTCCGCGATATCTTCGCACCACGTGCACCACGACGGCGGAAGCCGCTTATCTCCTACCGGAGCACCACCACTAACGAATGCATCCAGACGAGAGTGTTGGGACGGATCGTTGGTGTGAGCATCCAACTGGGCGTATCCCAGAAGCCCTATGACGGTGAACACCAACAGTGTGCCCAGCATGGCTAATCCCACGATCAATGAGGGATTGCGTCGGCCATAAAGAACTACGGGCTCAACCCGCTCTTGATAAAAACTGCCTGAACGTCGACGAGCTAGACGCATTCGCGTCCGCATCGGAACAGTTCTTGCACTCGATTCTCGTGCCATCTCAGTTTTGCGTGTACTTGACCCGAGGATCGATTAGCGGGTAAATCATATCGATCAACATCGTCGCGAACGCCAACGAGATGATGATCGTCATCACGATGCCCGTGATCTGGAAGAAATCTGACACTCGGATCGCGTAGAACAGAGTGTTGCCCAATCCCGGGTATTGGAACAGCACCTCGACTAACACCGCACCCGTCAACAACGTTCCAAACGAGATGGCGAGTCCAGTAACCTGCGGCAACAGAGCATTGCGGACCGCGTAACGGACGAAGATCCGCACCCCGTTTAATCCCTTCGCATCGGCTTGGACCATAAAGTCCTCGCCCTGGGTATTGACCATCATGCCCCGCATCCCGATTGCCCAGAAACCGACCGCAGACAACAAGATCGACAACGCCGGAAGGATCGCGTGCCTAAGCATGTCGAGGATGAAACTCAGGCTCCACTCAGGCAAGTTGCCCGGGCTATACGCCCCAAAAAACGGCAACAGATTCAACATGATCGCAAAAACGAACATCATCACCAACCCGAGCATGTACTGCGGAATCGCCGACAACGTCAGGAACGGCATAAACGCATAGCTAAGCCATCCCGGAGATCGTGACCAACCCAACAGCGCACCAGCACCAGTGCCGATCAAGAACGCCAGAGCCAACGTCACGGTCATCAATCCAAACGACCAGATGATGGAGTCGACGATGATGTCGTTTACCGTCCGGGGGAAGTACGCGATCGAATAGCCAAAGTCCAGCCGCGACAGGTCATAAAGGTAGTTCACGTATTGCTGATGCAGAGGAAGGTCCAATCCCAACCGGGCCGAATACTCCTGCGCCATCTCGTTCATCCCTGCCTGAACTGACCCACCGCGTTGCGCTTCTAAGAGCAGTTTCTCCTTGACGGGGTCCTGCCCGGTCAACCTGGGAAGTACGAAGATTACCGTGGCCGCAACCCACACCGTCAAGAGGAACAACAAGAATCTTCGAACGATGAAGTTCCCGAAGAACGCCCCGACGAATGCCACCACAGGATTGGGTTTGGCAGTCAGTGCAGGATTGACTCGTCGAGTAGTTGTATTGGCCAACGGATTCTCAATATCAGCGGTGACGACACCGCCGTGACAGATACGCGCGACGTTTCAGTGCTTTGCGAAACCTTCAACGTCTCAAGCGATTTTATCCACTGGAACGAGTTAGCGCAAGTTTCGAGGAGCGGAGAACTCCCGTTTAGGCGTTTTTTCTCCCAAAGTGGGTCTAACCGCAGAAAGTGGTTCCCTCGCAAAGAAAAATCGCTGTAAACGGAGGTTGACAAAGTCGTAGAACTCGGTACACAATGGATGTTTGATCGTTGTTGGACGATCCGTTACACCGCGCGCAGTTTCTGTGAACGGTCATGTGCTTAAGAGATCTGTCTGACTTGCAAACCAATCAGTCGAGGAAGAAAAGACAATGAACCTCCCTGTTAAATTCGGGCGGTATGGTTTGTTGGCCCTCCTAGCCAGTGTGATGGTCCTTGGGGCCGCGATCGCATGTGGCGAAGAAGAGCCGACTGCCACTCCCGTCCCGCCGACCGCCACGCCGGTCCCTCCGACGGCTACGCCGGAACCTGAGGCCGCGATGGAAGAGCCTGAAGAGGCCATGGAAGAGAAGATGGACGACGAGGCGATGATGATGGAGGAAGCCCAGGGCATCGTATTCGACCCGGGCGACGTCTCCCGCGAAGAGACTCTGACACTCTTCCACGGCGGTTCCGAAGGCCGTTTCATCGACCACGAACTCTGGAACCCCTACGCTATTGGTGCAAACCACCAGCAGGGACCAAACCTCATCTTCGAGCCGCTGGCATTCTTCTCAGCGTTCGCCGACGAGGAAATCATGTGGCTAGCCGAGAGCTACAGCTACAACGACGACTTCACCGAGCTCACGATCAACTGCCGAGAGGGCATCACTTGGAGCGACGGCGAAGACTTCGACTGCGAAGACGTCGTCTACACCTTGAACACCCTCAAGGAACTCAAAGAACAAGTCCGATGGGGAACCGACGTTGACGCCGCGATGGACAACGCCGAACTGGTCGACAAGTACACCGCCAAGGTGAACCTGCTCCGACCAGACCCGAGGTTCTTCTTCCTCCTCACCTACAAGTTCGACATCGGCGTCTACATCGTTCCTCAGCACCACTACCACGGTCGCGACTGGACCGAGTTTGGCGACTACGACCGCGAGAAGGGCTGGCCCCTCTCCACCGGTCCTTGGCAGGTAACCACCTCCACCGAGCAGAAGATCTTCGACCGCCGAGACTCTTGGTGGGGCGAAGGCGTTGCCGACCTTGGCGACTACGGGCGATTGCCGCGCGTCAAGCGCATCATCTACATCCCCGGCGTCCCGCAGGAGCAACGTGCTCAGGCGTTGATCAACGACCAGGTCGATGGCGCAGCCATGACCACCCCGTCGCTGATCGCTGAAACCCTCGATCAAAACGAAGACCTGGTCACCCACTCCGGTCGTGGCGAGCCTTACGGCTACGTCGACTGGTGGCCCGTCTCGATCGCCTTCAACACCTCCGGTAAGTTCGGCCCGTACGACAACCCGGACGTCCGATGGGCGATCTCCTTCTACCTCGACCGTGCGGAGCTCCGCGAGCTCGCGTACGACGGCGCGGCGGCCTTCAACCCGCTGACCATGCCGCAGTACCCGCCGCTCCAGCCTTACTTTGACATCGCCACCGAGGTGATGGAAGAAATCGGCCGCTCTACCCTCGACTACGACCCCGAGCGGGGTGACGAGTTGATGGAAGGCGCAGGCTTCACCAAGGTCGACGGCATGTGGCAGGACGAGGGCGGAAACACCGTCAACTGTGAAATCGTAGGTTTCAACCCATGGGTAGACCTCGGTCCCGCAGTCGCGCAGCAACTCGTCAACCACGGCATCCAAGCCGACTACGGCCAGCCTACCGACGCCTCCAGCCGAATGGCCGAAGGTAACTTCGAGTGCTTGATGTTCGGACACGGCGGTTCCGTCCGTGACCCGTACTTCACCATGAAGCTCTACCAGTCATCGTCCGTGAACATCCCGGGCGGTCACCAGGTGAACTTCTACCACTGGGAGAACGACGAATGGGACGAGTTGACTGACGAAGTCGCCAAGACCTCGCCAGACGACACCGCCACCATGCACGAACTCTGGCGCGAAGCAGCCAAGATCTGGCTCACTGAGCTGCCCGACGTTCCGATCCTCGAGTTCTACCACCGCATCATCATGAGTGAGAAGCGATGGACGAACTGGCCGCAAGGCGACACCTCCGTCGGCGCGATCGACGTAACTGGTTACGTCAACGAGGCTTGGTGGCACTTGACCTGGTCCATGGTCATCCACCAACTGGAACCGGCCAACTAATCGATCTGACCCGACTTAACTAACAGTTAAGTCAGCTAAATCGACAACGAAAGGCCGTGCCTGGAACTCCCGGGCACGGCCTTTTGGGTTGGTCAGGGATCTAGACTCTGGCGGTTGGCTCCTAATTTAATCGTCGAACAGCGCGTGGTACGATACCCTTCAATCGATCCCGTCCACATCATCAAAACGAAGGCGAAACGCCCATGAAATCGCGGTTACTTCTGTCTGTGATAGCGACCTTGGCAACTGTGTTTGCTATCGGTTGTGGCACCGCAGACGACGATGCCCCCGCCGGCGGTGATACACAAGATGCCGTCGCTGAAGTTGCTGAGATCGTCGATGAGAGTGCAGTGGTCACGATCGGTGACCGCCCCGAACTCCGCGCATACACTCGCCCCGGTAGCACCTACACCGTGGACGATTTCGTAGATGCCGGTTGGAAGAAAAACAAAGAGTACGACCTAGACACGCTCCCTGAAGCGACCGGAGCATTCTTCGGGTTCTACAACCGCAAAGACATCGAACTCCGGATGTACCCATCGCACGAAATCGCGATGGCGGCAGGCAAAGAATCGGCGGAGACAGCGATCAAAACCGAGAAGCTGTCTGGCCGGGGCGCAGGGTTCTCAAGTGTCACACTCTACGGTGCCTACGTAGTGGCAGGTAATACCGTCATGCTCTGCGAAATCTCAGTATCAGACTGCACCGATCTTTTGGACGCAATCCATCAATGATCTCAACATTGCGCCCGTTTCTCGTCAAACGTCAGTCTGCGTTTCTGTTCCTAATCGTCGTGGTTCTGGCAACTGCGTGCGGGAGCGATGCGGACGAAGCTCAATCCGCCGGAGAAGCAACGCAAGCCGACGAAAACGCGATCAACGTAATCGGCGACCGGTTGGAAATCAGTGCTTGGACCCGCCCCAACAGCGAGTACTCCTATGAAGACTTCATCGCCGTCGGTTGGAAGCAGTACGAGATCTACGAAGTCGACACGCTGCCCAATGCTCAAGACGCTCGCTACGGGTTCTTCAATCGCAAAGACGTCGAAATCCGCCGTTACCCATCGCACGACGAGGCGATGAACTCTGGCGTGTCGTCAGCACAAGAAGCCATCGCACGGGTGGTTCACGACGGATCCGGATTCGCCAGCCGAAGGGTGTACGGCGGGTTCCTCGTCGTCGGTAACCTCGTGATGTTGTGTGAAGTGTCGACTGACGACTGCATTGCACTGATCGAAGCCGCAGAAGACCAGATCACAGGACAACAGTAGAAATCGGCAGTTCCCGGTACTTGAACCCTGTCATCGAAGCATTTCGACTCGCTCAGGAGTTTCCCGCTTATGTCGGATCGCACCTTTCGCGAATTCAATGGCAAAATATCTGAGCATCCCCGTGGACGAAAGGTAAGCCATGCAATTCTCCGGAAGACTCGTGATGATCACAGCTTTAGCCGTGTCTGTGTTGATCATTTCAAACATCATCGCGACCAAACCAGTGTCGCTTTTCGAGATGCCTTTTGAGTTCCTCGGCAGCAATCTCTACGTAGTCTCGGCATCGGTAATATGCTTTCCGCTCGGATACATAATCTCTGATGTCCTCACGGAGGTCTACGGTTTCAGGGTTGCCAGAGGCGTGATCTGGTTAGGCTTTGCCTGCAACTTGATCGTCGTAACAATCATCATGCTCGCGGGCGCGATCCCCGGCGCCGGGTTCTGGGAAGACCAATCCTCGTACGAAGCAATCCTCGGATCTACTGCGTGGGTGCTCCTCGGTAGCTTCGTTGCCTACCTGGTCGGCGAATTCACTAACGCGATTGTGATGGTCGTCCTAAAGAACCGGACCGCTGGTCGAATGCTCTGGTTGAGAACCATATCGTCGACAGTGGTAGGGCAGGGCGTCGATTCGATCCTCTTCTACACGATCGCGTTCGGCATCTCTGGGATATGGGGTTGGGAGGCGGCCATCAACGGGGCGATTTTGGCTTGGATAGCGAAGACGATCTATGAGATCTTAGCCACCCCGGCAACTTACCTCGTCGTCAACTGGCTGAAACGCAGAGAGAGAATGGACATCTACGACCCGCCCAGATCTCTAAACCCCTTCGGCGTTTTCGGCGATCTCGAGGGTTCCAGTTACAACGCCGCACAAGCCTAAGAGCTACCAAACTCTACCCTCGACCTTTCGAAGGTCACTGCAATTCGGCGAGCAAGTCGTCACAGTTCTCGATTGACTGCTTGCTTTCAAGCCCTTCGCACATCAGGATCATGTTTCCGACTACGACGTAATCCCAGTATCGAGGCGAATAAGCGCACCCAGAGTGAGGCGTATCCGCGTCTCGGCTGCATCGTCGCCGATCCTTAGCGCCTTCTTCCCAGATCACATCATCCCCGATAACAACCGCATCGTCGCCCGTTACATGCTCGACGTACGGAATCCCCTCGTCTAGAAGCGTTTGATGGTCCGGATAGAAACGGACTTCGTAATCCAACCTGTTGTAAATCACACGCCAAGCGGCTTCAGCGCCCGGGAGTTCCTCGACGTCATAATCCTTGTTCGCCTTTACTCCCGCCGTCTTTAAATCATCGATCGTGTAACTAGCGTCCGTATTCCTGATCCGCGGATCACCACCACCATCTCCGCCTTCAGCTGCCGATCCGCTGTCAGGGTCTGTGGATCCGCACCCTAACGCCATGCCTACTGCCAAAACCGCGGCGAACAATATCACCGACGCAATGATCGAGCGACCGAACCTGCCTTGTCCTTCGGAAACCATGACTACCTCGATCTATTCCGTTCATTCATTGAAGGAGTGCGGCGTACAAGCCATCGCAGTTGTCCAACGCCGTCTCCGAATCCTTACCTTGGCATAGTAGCACCACATTACCTGCCACTACGTAATCGCCATACTTGGCGTTATCGCACTTGCCGGAATGATGCGAACCCCGAGTATTCCCTGCACACGCCCGCCTTTGACTCAATCCCTCATCCCACCTCTGCACCGAACTGGCGATAACAGCTTCCGGTCCAGTGGACTCATTCGCGAAATCCACACCGTCCGCCAGGGCCGTTTCGTGGTCGGGGTAAAACCGAATCTCGAATTCCTGACGATCATAGGGATCAGGCCCAAAGAACCCGTAAATCGCAGAATCTGCGCCCCTTAGGCCTTCCACGTCGTACTCCTTGCTCAGCTTGAAACTCTTTAAGGTTTCAAAATCGCTGACCGAGAAACTGTCGTCGACGGATTTGATGTGAACCTCCCTCTCGAGCCTGATATCCACCGACTCTGCGACAGGTGACGGCGTTGCCGTCGGAGCGATTTCCTCAGAACCAGCACGCCCGACAACCTCATAATCGGCGGGGTCCAAACCCCCGCCTTCGTCGGCGTTGCCGCATGCAACTAGAGCGAACAGGCACGAAGCGATTAAGGCCGTGCGAAGCAGCCACAAAAGAGAAGAGGGGATCGTCACAACCCTGCGCCGGCTCGCTATTGAGCCTGCAAGGCGTCCATCAACGCATTGCAGTTAGCCAACGAAGTCTCGGAGTCTTTACCTTGACAAAGCAGGACCAAGTTGCCAGCGATCACATAATCGCCGTACTTCGCGTTGTCGCACTTGCCGGAGTGGTGAGACCCACGAACGTTGCCTTGGCATTCCCGACGTTGCGTGAGACCTTCGTCCCAACGCTGCAGGTCCTTGGCGATAACCGCGTCGGGACCAGTGGACTCATCGGCAAAATCGACGCCCAACGTCATCGCAGTCTCGTGGTCAGGATAGAACCGGGCTTCGAACTCCTGCCTGTCGTAGGGATCCGGGCCGAAGAAACCGTAAATCGCAGCCGTAGCGCCTTCCAAGCCTTCAACCTTGTACTCTTTGCTCTTTTTGAAATTCTTGGTGTTGACGAGGTCATCAACTGTGAACGTGACATCCGTCGCCACGATCTCGACACCTGGAGGACCAGTCATCGTGTCTTCGACCGCTGCCGCAGGAGCGGCACCGTCATCTCCGCCCGCCGCACCGTCGGTGGTCACCTCTTCCGCCGTATCGGCACTGCCGCAAGCGATCGCAACCGCCATTACCACAGACAACACCGCCACCAACAACGCTCGTCCTCCGAGCAATTGAACCTTTTGCAGTATCATCTCTTCCTTCTCCTGAACCAAACTCTCCGCCGCAACGCGTTCGTCGCGGCACTTCAACATATCGGGGATATTGATTAAATATGTTACCCCGTTCGTCAACTGGTCTCTGAAGTCGCTGCCACACGCAAACTCAGCCGCTCGGCGATCAACCGCCAGTCCCATCCAATGCATCGACGAGACTGGCACACCGTTCCGCACCTTGCGCCGCATCTCTGCCTTCGCAAAGCGCAATCACATTACCGTAAATGACGAAATCACCGTACCGAGGCGTGGGCGAGCCGCGTGTGTGGACGATCGTCCGACGATCCCGTAATCCTTCGGTATAGCGCGCAATATCCGGGTCGATGATCGCTTCGGGGCCTGCGCCTTCAATGGCATACGACATACCCGACGATACAGCTTCATCATGCGACGCGTAAAACCTCACTTCGTACTGCACCGGAGTGCCGTTGACCTGCCAAAAGAACAGCGACACGCCAGTCGCGTCTGGCAATCCACCAGTCTTGTAGTCCTTCGAATGTTTGAGTCCCGCATCTTCAAAGTCCACAACTCCAAAGATACGGTTCGATTCCTTGACCAACTGCATCGCAGGCCCCGTGCCCCCAATCACATCAACCTCTTCGCCCGCGGGCGCACCGTCCGTGTTGCCGCACGCTAACGCGACCCATAGCAATACTGCGATGCTCGGAACCGTGGTCTTCAATCTCATCGGTTCTCGAGGGCCTCGATCAAGGCTGAGCACCTATCCCATCCCTCAGCATCATCCTTACCTTCGCAGAGAACAATCATGTTTCCGTAAATGGCGTACGCACCGTATCTGGGCCTAGGAGTGCCCCGGAAGTCGAACACAGTCCGACGATCTCGAACGCCTTCCTTGAACACAGCGTCCTCCGCATCCAACGCCGCATTCTCGCCACTTCCTTCCTCAGCGAACTTTGTGCCCAGAGACACCGCGTCCTCGTGCGATTCGTAAAAACGTGTCTCGTACGTAACCGCCACATCGTCCACTCGCCAGAAATGTAATCCCGCTGACAGACCGCCAGGCAAATCTTCCACGTCATAGTCCTTGCCGGCCTTCAATCCCACCGCCACGAGGTCGTCCGGCGTCAGGATCACCTCTCGATCCAAGACGCGGCTCTCAGTCGCTGACTCAACCACCTCAACCGTCTCGCCGATCGCCCCATCATTCGATCCACAACCAATCAATAGGATCGACGCCAACACGACTATAGCGATCATGCCGGTCGATATGAATGTGACCTTCATCGACTGTCCAGCGCTCCTATGAGTGCGGCGCAACGTTCCCAGCCTTCGGCATCGTCTTTGCCTTCGCAAAGCACAACCATATTGCCGTAGATCGCATATGCGCCGTATTTCGGTTGTAGCGCGCCTGCTGGATATCGGAAGATCTTCCGGCGATCTCGGATGCCCTCCTTGTAAACCGCATCACGCACATCTATGATCGCATCGTCTCCGCTCCCTTCTTCGGCAGGAGCAGTGCCGAGACTAACCGCATCGTCGTGCGAGTCGTAGATCCGTGCTTCGTACTCCACGGCTACGCCTTCAACGCGCCAAAAGAGCAATCCGGCTTCGACTCCTCCCGGAAGCGTCGAAACGTCGTAACTCTTCCCGGACTTCAATCCAAGCGACACGAGATCGTCCAATGACAGCAGGAAATCTCGATCGACGACTCGACTATCAGTCTCCGGGGTAACCACGGAAATCACCTCGCCCCCTTCGTCGGATCCGCACCCAAAGAGAAAGAACAGAGGAACCAAGGGCAATATCAAGAGCGACCGGAGCACCTCGGCTACTGTCCCGCTGCATCATTCAGAGCGTTCGCCAACTCCTCACACCGTTCCAATGCCTGCTCGCCGGCCGCACCTCCACACAGCATCGCCACATTCCCATAGATCGCGTAGTCGCCGTACCGTGGCCCCGTCCCGCTCCGGGCGCCGCCACCAATCCCAGAACCAACGATCATGCGTCGATCCTTAACGCCCTCCTTGTAAACTGCCAGATCGTCATCCAACACCGCGTCCGCGCCTGATCCCTCGTCGGCGAGCTCAGTCCCCATCGCAACCGCGTCGGCATGGCTCTCATAGAAACGAACCTCGTAATCGATCGGGTCGCCGGACGCAATCCGCCAGAACCCAAATATCGCAGCACTGGCGCCTGGCAGTCCCTCGAGGTCATAGCTGCGCGATTGCTTGAAACCTATGGCGTCTAGGTGGTCCGGCGTAAAGACAGTCGCCACATCCATCACCTGTTGAAACCCAACCGCCTCCGCCGCTCCGCCCTCACCCTGATCAGCGCTCCCGCACGCCAAGAGTGGCGACATCATGACCGCAATCACTGCGCCGATGAAGTATCCAAACCTCTTAGACATATCGATGCGCACCGTTCTGTACCTCCCGTTGATCTGTGTGAATGATACCGAAAGTACCGCAGATTCCAAGTCCAACCACCAACCACCATACGATCAACCGGATCGGCCCCAAATGGCAGATATAAACTTGAAGATGTTGGGGCTGTAGCTCAGTGGGAGAGCGCCTGCTTTGCAAGCAGGAAGTCACGGGTTCGAATCCCGTCAGCTCCACCACAAACGCGTCGTTTTAAGTTTATTTTCATAGGAATATGGAGTTGGTTACCACTTCAGGTACGATCTAATATTTCTCAGGTCCTTCCTGGCGAGTCTTGAAACTTCGCGGGTGTTGCTGGCGCCAGAAACCTGCACATCAGACGACGAGCCCCTGGAACCGGGGTCGGCCAGGCGACGGCGAGGCGTTTTTCCTGGTTCATGGCCGATTGCTCGATGAAATGCTCGAGTCTCGCCGCATACAAAGTCCACGCTTCGTGAACGCTGGCCCGGTGGGAACGTCTCCGCGAATCGCATTGTTTTCGAAATTCGCTCACGGACCGCGCCGATCGCATCTCACGGGCCGGTCGAAACGTCTCCAAGATAGGGCGTCGTAGCGACGGCAGCGCCACGACACGCTGAGCTACTCCCAGTCCGGCACTGACGCCACATCATCAAGTATCAACACGGAGACGGGACAGATCCTCACAACAAGCAGTGTGATCTACGACTACGAAACCAGGGCCAGATACGCGCTGACGCTGGCGGCCGGAGAGACCTACACGATGAAGCTGCGGGAACGGTGGATGACGGGACCTACATCATAGCGCCGCAGTAGCGGCTGTTCGGGCAAGAGTGCGGTCATCTTCCTTCAACTCATGACCTCCATCGCAGAGGTTTAGGGCCTCGAACGTGGAGCCGCGGGCTCTACCCGTGACCAGGCACGTTTTGCTCTATTCTGTGCCATGCTACCGACAATCACAAAAACTAAACACGGAAAAAATTTTAAATTTACACCAATTACACACAAACTTGGGTACACTGCAGCTAGGGATTTGTTTGATGGAGATTCTAGACTCGGCATTCGGTGAATGGAGCCGACGACCCGGCTCTAGCCGAACACGCGCCAGTCCACGGCAGCACGCATTTACTCTCCCCGTCCCGAATCTCAGGTCTGCCCTGACGACCCGGCGGTCGGCCCGGCTGTTCCTGCTCCTCGCGGCCGCCCTGGCGCTGTCCGCCCTGTTCCTGTCTCCCTCCCCCCAGCCCGTACAGGCCCAGACCCCCGCCGTCGAGACCCGTATCTGGTCCGCCACGCTGACCGTCGGGGCCAGTGGGACTGCCAAGGGATACAGTGAAACGCAGCCCGGTCTATCCCAACTCGGGTCCCTGGGGACCGACTCCTTTACAGCGTCGCTCTTTGAAATCGGGGGCACAGGCTACCGGGTCGGGACCCTGACCCAGTTAGGCACCCAGCACCTGCGGCTGATAGTACGGTCAAACGTCCAGGGCAGCGCCCAAAACAGTCAGTTGCCCGCCCATGACTACATCCTTCGCGTCGGAGATTCCGATTTCACATTTCACGGGACCAACGACTTTAGCGGTTCACTTGATGCCTATCAATTTGCGCTGTCCGGCCTGTCCCTGACCGACGGCCAGACCATTCAGGTCTCCCTCTGGGGCATCGGGCGGCCCAGCGTTTTCGGGCTGGCCGTCGATTATGACACTGACAACGACAATCTGATCGAAGTATCAAGCCTTCAGCAACTCGACGCCATTCACCATGACCTTAATGGCAACGGCATGGTAGATAGCAATCTTGGTACTGACGAATCCCAGCAATATGCTTCGGCATTCCCCAATGCAGCGACGAATATGGGATGCAGCTCCACATGTGCCGGATACGAATTGACAGTCGACTTGGACTTCGACACCAACGACGATGGCGTGGTGGACGACGGCGACGACTACTGGCACGGTGGGGGCGGCTGGCGCCCCATCGGTGGCGAGACGGGCTATAGTGGGGAGTTCCACGGCAACGGCTACTCCATATCCAACATGCGGATCAACTACGAAGGGATCAGCGCGGGTCTGTTCGGTCATATCAACGGCATAGGATTCGTGCATCATGTGGGACTGATTGACGCCAGTGTGTGGGGCTACAGTGGTCAGGACAACGTCGGCATTCTGGTGGGCAAGATTAGCAGCAACACGGCGGCAGTAGCCGCCAGTTACGCCACAGGCAACGTGTGGGCTACACGATACCTCATAGACCCTAACGATCCGAGAGGCACACTTACCATCACAGAAGGGTCAGATTACGTCGGCGGGCTGGTGGGCACGAATGGCGGCAGTGTGGTGGCATCATGGACCGATGTGAACGTGACCGGAGGCTATGACGTGGGTGGCGTGATAGGACACAACACTGGTCTCACGATAGGTCTCTACGCGTTGGGCACAGTGAGGGGGAGCACTAATGTGGATGGAACCGCCATTACGCACAATGTGCATGGAGTCGTGGGCTTGAACGACGGCGGCACCCTCAACGGCGTCTATTACAACTCCGACAGCCACATGGTAGCCGATTCTCCCTATTCCAGAACCACGCTTGAACTGGTCAGTCCCACGAGCTACACCGGAATCTATGTGAACTGGAACGTGGACACGGACCGGGTTGGCGGCGGGGACGATCCATGGGATTTCGGCACGGTGCAGGATTACCCCAAACTGAAAGCCGACAAGAACGGCGACGGGGTGTTCACCATCGCCGAGTTTCCCGGGCAAGACCAGCGACCACCTAGCGGCGACATGGACTATGACACTGACAACGATAAGTTGATCGAAGTATCAAGTCTGGCACAACTCCGTGCCATTCATTACGACTTGAACGGCAATGGCATCGTGGACAATAATCTTGGCACTGCTGAATCCCAGCAATACGCATCAGCATTCCCCAACCCCCAGTACAGAATGGGATGCGCCGAAAACCATTGCACAGGCTACGAACTTGTCGCCGACCTTGACTTCGATACCAACGGCAACGGAAGAGCGGACTCAGGCGACGCTTATTGGAACGGCGGTGCAGGTTGGCACCCCATTGGCAACAGGGGCAGTTGGGGATCCCTAAATGCTTGGTACAGCGCGACATTCGATGGTAACGGGCATACGATTTCAAATATGTATATTCATCGTACGTTTGCTCATTACCTAGGGTTGTTCGGACATGTTTCGGGACATATTCGAAATCTCGGAATGAAGGATGCATACATCAACGGTGGCACTAGAGTAGGTATCGTGGCTGGTAGTGCCGGTAGTCTGGTATCGTCAACTTATGCTACGGGTCGAATAGTGGGGAATGGCTCTAAGGTTGGCGGTCTGGTGGGTGAGTTGTCGGGGCATGTAGTTGCGACATGGGCGGATGTACGTATAGAGACCCCACCTTACACTCGTCCCTATCCGTATTTTGGAGGAATTGCAGGTTGTGTCTACTCGAACGGGGAAGCGGACGGTACTGTTAAGGCGTCGTACTTTCTAGGCTCTGTCATTGAGACTATTCCGTCCAGCACTAGTCAAAAGTGGCATCCGGTAGCACACCTGTGTAGTGGGGGTTCGGATAACTATGAACCTGGAGTTAATGCTGATAGTTATTTTGACGGTAACCGTCACCAGGAATCTGACCAGTGGGGCAGGTCAACTGGTCAACTGGTCAGTCCGACTGACTACACGGGCATCTATGCCAACTGGAACGTCAACATCCGTGGTGATTCTGCTGGTGACGACCCATGGGATTTCGGCACGTCGCGGGACTACCCCAAGCTGAAGGCGGACAAGAACGGCGACGGCGTATACACAGTTGAAGAGTTCTCCGGGCAAGACCAGGAGACGCAGGGCAACACCGTCTACGACACGGACGGCGACGGGCTGATCGAAATCACGAGCATGGTGCAACTCAACGCCATACGATTCGACACTGACGGCAACGGAGATGTGTTGTGGGCAAGCGCACCACAGTACCCCGAGGCATTTCCGGACGCGAAATATGGAATGGGATGCCCAGAAAATCTTTGTTCAGGTTACGAACTCGCCAATGATATCGACCACGACACCAATGGCAACGGTATGCTCGATGGAGGTGACTGGCCCTATGACGACGGAGCGGGCTTCAGACCCATAGGACATGACGACGATGCCCCATACACCACGGAGTTCAACGGCAACGGCTACGCCATCCGAAACCTAAATATCGACCGCGATGCCAAGCGAGTAGGGTTGTTTGGCTCGATTGGCGGTTCCGCCTACATCCACCACGTTGGACTGAACAACGTCAACATAACGTCTACCGACCAGTCTGTTGGGGACGTTGGAGCACTGGTGGGATTCGCCGGGGGCAATCAGACGCGGATATCAGCCAACTACGCCACAGGGTCGGTCACCGGCGTAAATCAGGTTGGCGGACTGGTAGGCAGCAACCAGGGAATCATGCAGGCAAACTGGACGAATGTGACTGTGACAGGCAACCAGCATGTAGGCGGATTGGTGGGACACAACGGAGGCGATATCAGTGCATCCTACTCGCGTGGTTCGGCATCCGGAACAACCTTAGTTCACGGCGTGGTGGGAGTGACCGATGGCGGGACATTGGCACAGGTCTATTTCGACAGCGACAATCACCCTGCAACGACCGACGAAGTTCACCCCAAGACTAAGATGGAATTGCAGGAGCCACAGGGATACACAGGCATTTACTCTGGTTGGAACGTAGACCTCGACGGTGACGGGAACGCGGATGACCCATGGGATTTCGGCGTTAACATCCAACATCCCGTATTGAAGACGGATCGGAACGGCGACGGCATATCTACCTGGCATGAATTCGGCTATCAGGAAAGAGAAGCGATACAGGCACCCGCCATGGTGAGTTTCGAATCGCCCAGCAACGAAACATTGACCGTGGTATGGGATCCACTGCAAAACGTTTTGACTTCCTATGACCTGCGCTATCGAGTAGACGGAGCGGGTACATGGAGCAACGGACCGTATGGCGTGGATGACACCAGCGCAACCATCACTGAATTGAACCGCAACACCGTCTATGAAGTACAGGTCAGGTCATCTGGCTCGGATGTCTGGTCGGATTCGGCATACGGAGCCACCACGGTAAACGGAGCGGTCTATTCCGCAATCATGACGATGGGAGGCTCTGGATCAGATAACAGAGGCTACATAGAAGCGGATTATGGCGAAATATCACCACGTAGCTTTGAATATCAGGGTACGACATTTACTCTGGACAGATTGTCATATACATACGCACTGGGTATCCAGTCACGAGGGACTTATCGCTTGTCTTTCGACCCTAACAGGCATCTCCCATTCCCGTTCTCGTTGCACTTAGATGGCTTCATACTTCCCTCGATTAGCTTCAGCCAACCTACGTCTGGCGACTACGTCATTACTGTCCCTTCTGGCGGTTGGAGCGTGGGGCAACGTGTCGCCGTATCTATCGCTCCATACACGATACAGTTCGGTGAAACCGAATACAGCGCCACAGAGGGCGGCACGATAGATGTATCTGTTGAAATCAGTCAGTCCGACCACATAGAACGCGTCGCAAGATATCGATTGAGTCCAAGTTACGACTGTTACACGGACGATAATTTCAGGGCTGACCTATCGAATTTCGAAGGAGCGGATGGCGAGGTGTCGTTCAGAAATACATCAGGTACGATGCCAAGTCGTCAAACGATACAGATTCCAATCGCAGATGACTTTGTTGACGAAGCAGATGAACTCGCCTGCTTGGAACTGTACAACCCGTTCAATGCCGTTCTTGGCTCAAGAAGCAAGACGATCCTGAAAATCGTGGACGATGATGCTGGCTTGCATACCGCATGGAAAAGCCTGTTGACTGCAGAATCAGCAAAGTACATAGATACAGGCTACCTTGCACCTGGAACGGGGGGTAGTTTTGAAAGACAAGAAAATCCTGACGGCTACGGTTCAATCTCCAGCAAACAATTCACTATCGACGGAATCGAATATTCTGTCATCAAACTTGCCACCGCTCCAGATTCCAGCAGTCAGTATAAGTTGAGTTTCAGAACAGAACCAGTCTTGCCTCAGTCAGTTGCCGAAACCTACAAGCTCTATTTGATAGATACGTCAGGCGACAAATTCGGCGGGATATTGACGCGTGACACGTCACAGACCAATACCTATTCAATGGTCGGAACCAGCGCCATTCAGCCTGACCGAAAATACATGGTTCGGCTGCAAACGACTCCTTCAATCGGACTTAGCGAAAACAATTACAGGGGCGGTGAAAACTTCGGCTCCGTAATAACATCGGTCGCTATCAGTGGAGGGTCTGACTCTATTCCACGTTCGGTGAGCTATCAACTGGCAGATGACCAACACAGTTGTAACCTGCCCCCAACTAGTCCATTAGCAACGCCCGGCGAAGATTTTGTCGTTCCATCTGGTACGGTGACTTTTCAGACCCCAACTCATGGGCATGCTGTGCGGACCATAGAAATACCGGTTCAACTGATAAACGACGATATAGACGAGGCAGACGAAGAGGTGTTCTGCATAGAAGCGTACAACCCGCAGAACGCCAAACTGGGACGGGCATTCGCGCTTATGCGGATCATGGACGACGACGTTGCGAAACTGAGCATCGAACCTGTATCCAGCAACATTTTTCCTGGTGAATCGGCGAATTTCCGTATCAACATGGAATCGGAAGTGCCATCTCCAGGTAGCCGGTCAGTCAATGTAGCCATCAGCGCATCGAACATCGCAGGTGTCTCGACTGGCACAAGGACGGTAGAGTTGACGAACCTTCAATCTACCGATGGTGTGGCATCGTTCGAGTTCAGCGTTCCGACCGGCGCATTGCAATCAGGCTTAACGGGACACGTCACGGCAGAGTTGCAACCGTCGTCGCATCCAGTGACATCGAATGATAATTTCAGCTATCGATTGCACGACAGCCTACCAACAACGGCGTCCGTGCAGATAGCACTCGATCTGAATCCCAATGTCTGGACGACAGAGATGACGGCTGAGACACTAAATGAGGGCGATAACATCGGGTATTTGATGCCTGGCTACTTCACAGATTCCACTTTCGCACCAGGTCACGGCTCTTTATCCGAAGGCAATCAATTCACAATAAACGGAGTCGATTATTCCGTCTTTTATATTGATAAATTGAAGAATCCTTCTGTGATGCTTTTCAGAACCGAACCAGGATTGCCGCTTGACGGCTTGAAATACAGACTGCATCTGACGAGCCATGAAACAGGCATCAAGTCCGGCGGACGATTGACACGTGATCTGTCTATAGATTCCATCGCATACATAGTCCCAGGAAATCACGTCATTGAGGTAGGGCATACCTACACGGTCGAACTGACTCGGATAATCGTCCCGGAGATTTCCATCGAGCCTGTGCACACTTCTGTCAGCGCTGGAAACGACGCACAGTTCAGGATCATGACGGACGCGCCAGCGTCGCAACGAACCCGCGTCGGTTTCGAAGTCTACGAGAAAACGTATGGGTCTGATGGCATCTCTTTCTCCACCATATATAGCACGAACGGCATTGAAATCCCGAAGGGACAGACCGAAGCAATCTTCCGTTACCCCACCACACGCGGCAACCATGCTCGTGTGATTGAAGTCCGTCTCTTTTACGGAACGGGATACTTGCCATCCGAACTCCACCCCACATCCGCAACGGTTGATGTGACCGCATCTTCGGGAACCATATCACCTCCGCCAATCGACATTCAAGTGCTGGTGGACGATGATGACGACACCGGGACAGACGAGGATGTCACGGCATACATAACCTACCGCGCGCAACGCAGCGACAACACTTTCAACCTGAACAAATTGGTGCCATCCGGCATATTCGACCAGAACTACATGAAGCGTAGCGACGGCAAGTGGGTTCCCTACGAGTGGCAATGGCATCAGACATCAGGCCCGACAATGGAACTGATCGGATACCTGTTCGTGCTACCAGACTTGCCTCATGGCACCAAGATGGGATTCCAAGTGGCAGCCACCCACAGAACGACCGGTGTGACCAAGCGATTCGACTTGCTGCTAGAGGTGGTCAACCCAGGCAACACAGAACCACTATCAACACCAGTGGCAAAAGCAGGCGCCGACGTGTCGAAACAGACAGGCAAGTTGATTCAACTGGACGGTTCCGCAAGCCAAAGCCCCACCGGCGACTGGCGTGACCTGAGTTTCCAGTGGAATGTGGTTCACGCACCGTCACGACTATCTGACTTGGCTTTCAGCGATGAAGCCAACACGTTCATGACCAGTTTCTTCATGCCTAAGCTTCAGTCCGGTGAATATCTGGAATTCGAGTTGACGGTTGCTATATGGGGCGTGAGCGACACAGACACGGTGCGGGTGACCAACGGCGCCCATATCTCCACGCCGCAACCCGTCTCGCCAACTGCCTGTGCAGGCCCCGACCTGGTCGGAGCGCCGGGCGAAACCGTAACGCTTCAGGGACGATGCAGCACCAACCCGTTCGGCAAGTGGCATCAACTGTCCCATGCATGGGAACAATTGTCTGGTCATCCGGTGACCCTGAGCAGCATCACCCGTGGCAATCCGTCTTTCATCATTCCTGCAGGAACGGTGGACGGCGCGACCTTCAGATTCAAGTTGACGGTGACTGCCGAGAACGGGCAGTCAGACAGCGACACCGTGGTGGTCACGGTGGACAGCACGCCAGAAGCCACGCCGCCGACGGCCTGCGCAGGCCCCGATCTGGAGGCACAGCCCGGCGATACCGTGACTCTGCAAGGCATTTGCAGCACCAACCCGCACGGCGTCTGGTGGCGCATGAGCCATCTGTGGACGCAGCCCGCGGGGCAGAACATCGCCCTGACGAATCCCACCAAGGGCAAGCCATCTTTCACCGTGCCCTCGGACGCAGTTCCGGGCACCGTCTACACCTTCACGCTCACCGTAACGGACAAGGACGGCGAGAGCGACTCTGATGATGTGACGGTGACGGTGCCAGTGGTCACGGGGGATTCGCAGACCGTCGATCCGCCGCCAAATCGCGCGCCGGTGTTCAACGACGGCATAGCGCTTACCCGCAGCATCGCAGAGAACTCCGCCGCCGGAACCACTGTCGGAGCGGCGGTAACAGCCACCGATCCCGACGAAGACACGATCACATACTCGTTGTCCGGCACCGACGCTGCATCATTCGGCATCGGCTCGCAGACCGGGCAGATCACCACGATCGAGGGGATCGTATACGACTTCGAGTCGAAGAACAGCTACTCGTTGTCTGTGGATGCCAGAGATGGCAACGGAGGCGCGGCGAGCATCCCCATTACCGTCACGCTGACCGATGTCGACGAGACACCGCCCAACAGTGCGCCAACCTTCGACGATGGCAGCGAAACTACTCGCAGCGTCGCCGAGAATAGTGCCGCGGGAACCAATGTAGGCGCGGCGATAACGGCTAGCGATTCTGATAGCGACACGCTTGAATACAGCCTGTCAGGTACGGACGCGGCGTCATTCGAGATCGACTCGGAGACGGGGCAGTTGACCACCAAGTCAGGCGTGACCTACGACTTCGAAACGAAAAACAGCTACTCGCTGACGGTGAACGCCAACGACGGCAACGGCGGCACGGCGGCAATCGCCGTAACTGTCACGCTGACGGACGTCGATGAGACACCGCCCAACAGTGCGCCAACTTTTGACGATGGTAGCGAGACTACACGCAGCGTCGCGGAGAACAGTGCCGCCGGTACCAACGTGGGCGCGGCAATATCGGCTAGCGATCCTGATAGCGACACGCTTGAGTACAGCCTGTCAGGTACGGACGCGGCGTCATTCGAGATTGACTCGGAGACGGGTCAGTTGACGACTAAGTCGGGTGTGACCTATGACTTCGAGGCTAAGAACAGCTACTCGTTGACTGTGGATGTTGACGACGGCAACGGCGGAACGGCGTCAATCGCCGTAACCGTGACTCTCACTGATGTCGATGAGACACCGCCCAACAGCGCGCCGGTGTTTGACGATGGCAGCGAGACCACCCGCAGCGTCGCCGAGAACTCAGCCGCCGGGACCAACGTAGGCGCGGCCATCACCGCCACCGATCCTGATGAGGACACGCTTGAATACAGCCTGTCAGGTACGGACTCGGCGTCATTCGAGATCGACTCGGAGTCGGGGCAGTTGACCACCAAGTCAGGCGTGACTTACGACTTCGAGGCGAAGAACAGCTACTCGTTGACTGTGGATGTTGACGATGGTAATGGCGGGACGGCGTCTATTGCCGTAACCGTCACGCTGACGGATGTGGATGAGACGACACCAGCAACGCAGGTAACGGCCTGCTTCACCAACCTCGGGACGCTCTCGGTGGCAGTCGACTACGCCGGCTCGTGGGACGACGACGAGTGCAGGGCGCACCACCAGGACAGCGTGGCGCGGTACTTCCAGTTCACCCTGGCGGAGGAGACCGTCGTCACCATCACCCTGACGCCGGAGTCCGATGGGGCGCTGTACGTGTCTTGGGACACGCCTCAGAACGGCTGGGGCACGGAGCCCAGGTCGACCTACGAAGACCGACGCCGGATCAGGCGAGACAACGGCAAGCTACTGCACGACGGCCCCCATACCGGGTTGAACGCCGTCACGCTGACGTTGGCGACCGGAGTGACCTACGCGGTGGAAGCGGCGGGGACGGCGGGCGGTGGGACGTTCACCATCAGCTTCGCGCCGCAGTAAAAGAGGCGCCGGACACCTTCCGAGGGGCCCGGCTGAACTGCACGCTTTCAGGACATCACGTGGTTGGCGCACCGGACCGGGTCTTGATGAGTCCTGCGGGAGGACTGCACTCGATGCCGAGACAACGCATCAACCACAAAGGAGAGACCAACGAAGTCCCCGAAGACATCCCGGATCGCCTGAAACGCTTCCACGAAACCTCCGGCCTGTCCTGGTCGGAGATCGCCCTACGCATCGGGACCTATCGCTACACCGTATGGCGTTGGAAGGAAGGCAGGACCCGTCCCATCCATCACTACTGGCAGGCGCTGCTGGAGCTGGCCGAGGATCTGGGCCGCGTCCGCCTGTTACCCAGTAAGGGGGCAGGGCCGGAAACGCAAAAAGGGCAGCATACATGGACCTGTGAGCCGTCAATCCCGGCCCCTGCTGTCGTCTTGGTACGTCTCCCTCGCCAGCCTGCCGGCAAGCTGCCGCCAGTCCTCAGCGTCATTCAATAGTCTCTCGTCCTCCAGGTTCTGGGCCATGTCCTCGATGATGATCTCGGCGAGCGGCATCGACAGGGCCTTGCACCGCTCACCGACGGTCCCGACGCCGAAGCCGTCCTTCCGCATCTACAGTTAGTAAGCCACTCCCATTCGCTCGTCGTCGGGGGCACCAACTCCGCAGAGAGCCCTCTCTCTTCTGGTATTCCTTTCAACCAGGTGCATCTCGAACACTTCGTTTCTCACGGCTTCATGTCTCCTTTCGTTTCTTGGATTCATCTTCAAGGTGTTATCGTCTGCGACTGTCATCGGCTTCCGTCCTTTCTGTAATGCAAAAGGCCGCACATATGGCCTCGCCCGTACTCTTGCGTGCGCCGCCCCCTGCTGTCGCTGGTTGCGACGCCTGGGCGGGGGAGCGGGCCTTTCTTAGGCCGGATGCTTGGGCGTCTCCTCCTACCTGGTCCTGGCCCTCTCCGTCACCCCCGGGACCTCCTGGGCCTACGCTGACAGATCTCCGTCCTCGAAGGTCTCGATGCGCGGGTCCGCCGAGGGTCGCTGTACACCGATGTTGCCCCTGCCTCACTTGAAGGAGACGACGACCTTCAGGTCGTCTGAGAGACTGGTCTCCTCTCCTGCTTCATCGGAGTTCTGCTCATCCCTTGCGGCCTCCGTCTTGGCGTCCTTCTCCCCGGCGTTGTCCGAACCCTGTCCGTCCTGTCCGTCCTGTTCGGTCTGATCCGTGGAGTCCTCCTCGTGGACGGGAGCGGCGGGTTTGTCGTCGTCCGCCGGCGCATCGCCGAAGAAACTGACTTCCACGCTCGGCGCGTCCGAGCGGTAAATTTCCGTTCCAACTTCGTCAGGCATGGTCGCTCCTTTCCTTGTGATTTCCCGGCTTTCCTTGCGGGCGCAGCTCCCTAGGCCGATATCCCCGACGCCTGCCTCTTTATCTCGCCAAGGGGCGTCGGCTTCCAGTACAGGTCGCGCTCGTTGGCGCAGAGCGCGGGGATGGTGTCCCCCAGCTCCTTCGTCATCAGCTTGTGTTTGCGGAGCCCGCTGTTGGGGACCTGCCAAATCGTGGTGGTCCCGTCGCCGGGGGTTCTGAATCGGCTGCGCGGCGTGCTCTTCCGACGGACCACGTCGGAGGCGCGCGTTGTGCCTGCCCACGTGGAGGAGGTGGGCTGGCGCAAGGAGAAGCGGCGCGGGATGGTGGTGCGCGGCGCCGGCGGTCCCGCCGGCGAAACCATTAGGGCCGGCGACCGGGTTCCATGGGGCGCAAAGGCGGATCACGCCTACCGTGCGGGCTATGACGGGAGGGGCGTGCTCTCGTTCGAAACGGTCGCCGTTCCCGGCTGCTCCGCCATGCTGGTCACGCAGGAGGCTGTGGCGGCGTGAATGGGACCGGGCGCGGAGTAGATGCAGGGCGTCGTCGCACGGGCGGCACCCTGCAGTCCATGTAGGGCCATTTTCTGTTTGTTCGGGCTCGGAACGCCGCTCGAGCCGTTTCGACGATAGACAGGACAGTCTTTGAATTGTTGCCGGACGGGTTCGTGCTCACCCAACACCGGACATCGGTCTAGACGGGCGAGGCGAGCGTCGATGCATGTGGCGGGGCGGTAACGATATCCAGGATGTAGTGCGACGGGGGTTCCACGCCTCAGTCGTATTCGACCGCCAATTGCGGTGTTGTGGGCAAGGCCTGACAGGTGAGGATGATTCCTCGCTCGACATCAGAATCCGTCAGAGCCATGCGCGCCCTGAGGTGGACTTTGCCGTTGCGGAGGTGAGCCCGGCAGGCGCCACAAACCCCTGACTCGCAAGAGTAAGGAGGGTTGGCTCCCGAGGCGCGTACGGCATCGAGCACCGCCTGCCCTGCCGATATCGGAACGACCAGCGATGCCCCATTGAGCCGTACAGAGGTCGTGGCGGTAATCCCGTTTACCGAGTCGTCGGGCGGTTCGGACGCGCCGTAGCTCTCGGTATGGATGCGGGTATCCGGCACGCCCAGACCTTGGAGTGCGGCGCGTACAGTCGTGTTCATTCCTCCGGGTCCGCAGACGTAGTACTGCGCGTCTTGGGCGTAGGGCGGGTGTTCATCGATGAAAGCGGCGATAGCTTCGGCATCAATACGTCCACGTCGCCAGTAAGAGAAGGACGACATCCAGGACGGCGAAGTGAGGACGTGCCGTACCACCAATCGACCTTCAGTCTGATTTTCTAGGTCTACTAGCGGTTCCCGGAAAATTATCGAGTCGGCGTTTGCGTTGCCGTAGGCCAGATAGGCGACGGAGTAGGGTTCCGCGACTAAGATAGTGCGAATCATCGCGTATAGCGGAGTGATGCCGCTGCCGGCACCGAAAAAATAGTAGGTTCGCCTGCCTTTGGGTTCCGGTTCCAGGCAGAAGCCGCCAAAAGGCGGCATAACGTCAACAATGTCCCCAGCAGTGATGCGGTCGTTGATGTGATTGGATACCAGCCCACCTTCGACCCGTTTGACGGTGATCCGCAGAGGATCACCGGATGAAGGAGTCTCGGAAATGGAGTAGGAACGACGAACTTCGACGCCATCAATCCAAAAGCGAAGGGTCAGGTGCTGTCCAGCTAGCCAGCGGAATGCGCCTGAGAGTCCCGTCGGAACGGCGAAGCGAAAGGATGTTGCCTGCTCGGTTACAGCGCAGGTATCTAGCACTCTCAGCTGGTGGAATCCGTCACCCACAACGCCAAAGCCTCACTCCACTGAAAGCGTTGGGGTCATCCGTCACCCACCCAATCCCGAACCAACTCTTGGTGCCCACGAACTCCTGCTTCTCCCTCGACCGAGGAAGGTCCGTGCACGAAGTACGGACTTTTCAGTGACCTTTGCTGCTGTTCGCAGGCATAGATGTCTTCCTTGGTGAAGTCTCCCGAAGCCATAGGGTCGTCTCCATCGCCCTCATACTTGCCGCCGATCCGCTTGGACCAGAATCCAAAGGAGCGGAATGACTGGCGAGTGAACTCCCAGGAGGACACGTCGGCCACCCGTGTGCGAATGACGACGCGAGTAAGATCGGGAGCCAAAGGGGTTACATGGAACAGGGACCAGGAGCTTTCGCTTTCGCCTAGACCGATACCGGGGAAGAGCATCGGAACCCAGGCACCTGCCTGCTCTGTCGGAATCACGAGCGGATACGGCGCGTTCTTCTCGAGGTTCTCCGCGTAGTCCGCACTTAACGGTTCCCAAAAGGCGTAATGCGGTCCGATGAACTCTGCTTTGATGCGGGAGTGGTCGTACATCGCCAGAGTGCCAGAGTGCAGATGGGCCAAGTGGTAACCGTCGATGTAGTTTTCCACCACGATCTTCCAGTTGGCTCGCACATCGTACTCCGTACGGCCTTCTTTGTACTCGACGAGTTCTTCGACCTTGTGGGGTCCGAGAAAGGGTTCCACGTCGCCGAACCATTGCATGATCGAACCGGCGTTCTCGTCGGGATGCACCCACAACATTCCTCGCCAAAGATCGGTCGAAGCCCTCCGCAGCGTGATCTTGGACAGGTCCAATTCGGGGAACTCCCGTTCCTGCGCTGGAACTGAGATCAGGCAACCTTCCAAGTCGTAAGTCCAGTCGTGATACGGGCATACGATCGCACGTTGGGTTTGACCCACTGCGCGGAGGAGCTGAGTGCCGCGATGTCGGCAGATGTTGTGAAAGGCACGCAATCGACGGTCACGGCCCATCACTACGAAGATGTTGTTGAGCCCCGCCTGCACCGAGATGTATTGGCCCGGCTCGGTGATGTCCTCAGCAAAACCGGCAAAAGCCCAGGTGCGGGAAAAGATGCGTTCTTGCTCCCGGTCAAACCACTCCTGCGAAGTATAGGCCGAAACCGGAAGAATCGGCATTCCACGGTTGGTGCCCATCATCGGCTCCTAACCACCACCCCGGTCACGATAAGAAGGTTGGATCCACAAAGTCAAACCAAATAGCCGCCGCGGAAAGGATCAGCCACGAGATACTAATGAACCAGAAAAGAGCAGGATTATCGTCCCGATGTACGATCCGCAATACGAATGCTTGGTCATTTACGATGCCGGAAATAGCCCAGTAGATGAAAAACAAACCCCACACCCAATACCACTCCGCCACCGCGGCGACCAGCAAAATGACCATAGCCAAAACTGTGGGAATGTTGGAGTTAAAGAACCAGGCCATGCTGCAGTCCTTTCGAAAATCCTCCCGTACGGGCCGAATTGCAGAAGTCAAATCATAACAAAACATTCAGGAATCGCGCAGCGAACTTCCGGCGATTAAAAGCTCGGAGGTTCGGGTCCTCCATCGCCCACCACGATTGTCAAATCGCGAACACACCCGTGGTGTGCAATCTCAACGGCGTCCGCGCATATCATCGATGAGTTTCTCAGGTGCGGCTTGTGGTGTAACTGGTTGACCGTGCTAATTCCGACGGGTTGGGACGGCGGTAAAATGGTGACGCGCAATGCAAACGCTTTCCCGCGATGGACCGAACACTAAATCTCATTAGTCGTCTGATCACAGCCAGACCCTATCTCACGATCGGCGCGCTAATCCTAATCACCGTTGCGCTGGGCGCGGGTGTGACACTGCGCGCTGAGATCGACGAGACGGATGGATACTTTCCTCCTGATAGTCCCGTAGTCAAGGCGCTGGGCGAGATTGATGAGCTGTTTGGCGAATCGGGAGAGGTCGTTGTCATTTCGCTGCTCTTCCGCGGAGATGCCCTCACTCCTGACGGTCTCTCGCAGATGTCCGATCTGATCGACGATATCTCGACCGACCCAGAAGTGGCGGGGCTGTTCGCACCGATCGGTCCGTTAATCGCGCCTTCATTGATCATCGAGGCTGCGCTCCAAATTGACGGTTTCGAGTCGGTCACGCAGCATGAGATAGACGCCGTGCGAAATGTTCCGGCAATACAAGGCGCTCTCGCTGCGATGACCGGAACCGACGATGACGGCTCACCGGTGGCGATTGCCACGATCCGCCTCCAAGACGTTGATATCGAGCGATTACAGGACGCGGAACGCAGAATCTACGATATCGCGACCAGTGATGAAGGCAGTTTGCGCGTGAGCAGCGTGTCTCCGGTGGTGATTGAAGACGAGTACCAGAGGGCGTACAGGGAGGACACAGGACCGCTGGTCGCAGCAGCGTTCGTGCTGATCGCGGTGCTGATATTCCTGTTCCTCCGGTCACCTTCCGATCTGCTGCTTTCGTTGGCAGGCCTTTTGATGTCAATTGTGTGGGTCGTCGGAGCGGAGGGCTGGTTGGGGCCGAACGGCCTTGGCCTCCTGGGTCGGCCGAGCGGAGTATCAGTGATCATTCCGATACTCATAATCAGTCTGACAGTGGACTACGCGATTCAGGTAGCGTTGCATTACCGCGAAGCGAGGTTGAACAATACTTCCGTGTTGAATGCCTCTCGGTCAGGGCTGCAAATGGTGATACTCCCGCTCACCTTGGCAGCATTCACGACGATCGGAAGCTTCATGGTTGGATTGCTCTCTCCCATTCCAGCGATCCAGGACTTTGGTGTCGTCGCTGGCCTGGGAGTGGGGATGAGCGTGATCGTGATGCTTACGCTTTTGCCAGCAGGCAGACTGATCATAGACCGTCGGCGGGAATCACGCGGCACCCTCGCTCAGCCTCGGCAAGTCTCACAGGCATTGCCGGGTTTAGATCGGATCGCGGAAACTGTGGGAGTAAGTGTCACTCGTAAGCCCTTGCCCTATATCGTGACCATAATCGTGGTGTCGATTGTGCTCGGGATTGCCTCGACGCAGATCGAGTCGAGGTTCAGCATACTGGACCTTCTGCCCAGCGGCGGCGGCGTTGCGACAGACTGGGAGACATTAGATGCTGCTTTCGGCGGTTCATCGGAAATGGCGAACATGCTTCTGCGCGCCGAGGTCACGGATACCCGAACACTTGTAGATTTGCACGATCTGACGGCAGCTTTCGAGGACGAAATGCAACGGCCGCAGGCGGCGGCCGGGCCGATTCAAGCATCTTTCGAGTTAGTTGTGGAGGATTGGACCAACGACTCGGGCGAACCCGGGGACAAATACGACCCGGAACTAGCCGTTCTGTTGGAAGAGGCCACGGCGGGAGTTAGTTTCGATCCGGTACTGATGCAGGAATTTCTGGATAAGCTCGAGGTGAAAGAGCCGTCCGTCCGGCGTCTATTGGTCAACGACCCCCAGGGCATCGATACGTTGCTGGTTCAGTTCCCAGTCGTAACGAACGACACGGATAAAACCAAGGTCCTACAGGAAGAGATTGAAGATGTCTGGTTCGGAGAAGATGAAGCCGTAACGGTGACTTCGGGAAGTGTGATCTCGGTGACGGTGACGGAAGAAATGACGAGTCGCCAAACAGAGGCGATCATGTTTACGATTGCCGCGGCTCTCGGCATTCTGTTTGTGTTCTTCTGGGCAACACTTCGCCAACCGTTTCTGGCCGTCATAGCGGTCGGGCCGATCGCGATCGTTCTATTTTGGATACTCGGTACGCTGGCGCTGCTCGGAATTCCCTACACGATAGTGACGGCAACCATAACCGCGCTCTCGATCGGGATCGGCGTGGACTACACGATCCATGTGATCCATAGATACCGAGAGGAGTACAACCACCTTCGCATTCCTGAGGTGGCGGCGGTCCGCACGCTGAAGACCACCGGCTCCGCTCTTCTGGGTTCGGCCTTGACGACAGGCGTCGGGATTGGCGTGTTGATCATTTCGCCGGTACCGGCGTTACAGCAGTTCGGCATCACGGTTGTGATTACCATCGCATATTCGCTGATCCTCTCCGTGGTGCTGGTGCCGTCCGCCATGATGATCTGGGGCGCGTACCAGAACATGCGCCTACGTTCGATGGTTCAAACCTGGTCGGATGATCTCGACGATGAAATCGATGCAGTGTTTGCGCGGCACGAAGAAGGGCAACAGCCAGGGGCTTAGTCTCACCAGATTGGTGTTTGCCATCCCTCACCAGAGTTGTCAAAATCACGAATGATCACTGGTATCGGCAGAGATGATAAACCGGCTCAGAATGTTCTGTACATCGTTATGATTGTTGGGACAAGACTCGCATGACAGATTCCAGTTTCAGCACAATCAACCATCATTCCCTTTCGCTGCCCGAGGAATTAGTGCTGATGCTCCTCAACGAGCAGAGCGGGTATTTTCACCAAGTGCCGGGCTGGAGCCTCAACTGTACCGTCATCGGAGCCGTACTGGCAGAACTTTCGCTCCGCTTTCGGATCGACACAGACACAGAATCCCTGTTCCTGACCGACGGGTCACCGACCGGCTTGCCGATCCTGGATCCCATTCTGGCGGAAATAGCTGAAGAGTCTGAACAACGAAACACGCAGTATTGGATCGAACGGCTCGTCCCGCGTGCAGAAACGATCATCGATCAAGTGCTGAGCGACCTGGTCCGGCTCGAGTTCCTCGAACACCACGAGGGCGATTTCTGGACATTGGGCCGTTCCGCCCGGCAGACGTACGTCGGAACCCAGCAAGGCTCTGCAGACGCTTTCGTCAAGCCGCGCATCCAATCACTCATCCACTCGGATGAGATCCCCGACCCGCGCGACATCATCAACATCGCTCTACTCAACGCCTGCAACGTGATGCACGTCATCATGCCCCTCGACGAAGAGGCTGAGCAGCGCTTAGCGTTGATTTGCCGGATGGAAGTGATCGGTCGCGCCCTTGCTGAGGCCGTGAGCAGCACGATCGCCAGGCCCCCACTGCCATCGTTCACCACCAAGAAGATACCGCGCCTCCCACTGCGCAAGCTGCTTTTCCATCCACACGTACGCTCCGGCAACATTCCGGCCCTCTTCGCCGACCTCGCCAAGCAGTACGGACCGGTGTTCGAGCTGCGCCCTCCGTTTTCAAAAGAGTCCTACTTCTTCCTCGCGGGCGCGGAAGTAAACCAGTGGGTCCAAAAGCATGGCCGCCTGTTCCTGCGCGCCACAGAGTATCTCGAAAGCGTCGAAAAGGCCCATGGCGCTACCCGCACGATACACACCATGGACGGTGCCGACCACTTCCACATGCGCAAGGCCTTGCAACCCTCGCACTCACCCGAAACCTTCGTCCGCCGCCTCGACGAGGTCTATGAGACCGCGCGCAAGAGCATGTTGTCATGGGAAGTAGGCGAAGTCATCGCGGCCGGGCCGGCTTTCCGGCGGTACATGAACGCGCAGATGTCCCCGCTCCTCATTAGCCACGACACCACGGACGTGTTCGAGGACATTCTGATTTTCAACAAGCTTCTGCTCATCACTCACCTCACCGGCATCCTGCCCAAGTTCCTTTTGAAGATGCCGGGCATGAGGCGCCGCGCCAATCTTGTGGCCGAAATGTCCGAACGCATCAAAGCCAGCCATACCCCGGCCCAGCGCACCGGGCAGCCTCCGGACGTCATCGACGGCTACCTCGCCGCCCATGCCAACGAAGAGCATTTCTTGCCCGAGACTGACCTCGGTTTCCCGCTCGACACGCTGTTGCTGACCGGCATGTACCTCGCCGACCTGACCAGCTTTACCTTCTACCACCTGGCTTCGAACCCCGACGTGTACAGGCGGGTCCGGGAGGAGGCCGATGCGCTGTTCGCCGATGGCGATCCCACCGGAGAAGACTTGAAGCCGGAGAACATAGCGGTCACCCATCGCGTGCTGATGGAGGCCCACCGACTCACACCCAATGTCAGCCTCTCGGTCCGCCACGTCATGAACTCGTGCATCGTCGAGGGTTATCAGTTGCCACTGCGCGCGCAGGTGGTTATCGCCCAAGCCGCTCCCCACTACATGGAGGATGTTTTTCCGGATCCCTTCAAGTTCGACATCGACCGGTACCTGCCTCCGCGCAACGAGCACCTCAGCCCGGGCTTTGCCCCCTATGGCTTAGGCACGCACAGGTGCTTGGGCAGCCGCTGGGCCGAGATGCAAGTCTGTCTCAACGTACTTTTGCTGGCGCACTACTTCACGTTCGATCTTTCGCCACCGGGCGCTGATCTTCGCATAAGTCCCCTGCCGACGCAGTCTCCCAGCAAGAAAGTCAAGTTCCTTATCAAGGAACGACGCCATAAAATCCCGGCCTAATTTTCCAGGCGGCGCTGCTCGTAGAGACCAAGCGCATGCAGGGGAAAATACTGGCGATACAGCGCGTAGTCCAGAAGTGCGGTGCGAAAGAATATCCCAGCCATGTCCTGTCTGGGCCAGGTACCATCCGCGCTCTGCGTACCTATTAGGAATTGGGCGCCTCGGGTAATCGCATTCCAATCTGTATCACCCGCCTCGAGGAGAGCGAGCAACGCCCATGCGGTCTGGATAACCTGACTCTCGTCATGCGCGACGTATTCACCGGTATAGCAACCCCGGTAGTGCTCGCCCCATCCTCCGTCATCTCGCTGACGGTCCAGGAGCCATTGGCAGGCCGAACGCAGGGCTGGATCGCCGGGCTGAGCACCCGCGGCGAGCAATCCCCTGATCCCGAAGAACGTGCCATAGATGAACTGAACGCCCCATTCGCCGCGCCACGAGCCGTCTCTCTCTTGGACGCGGCGCAGCCAAGCTTCGGCGCGTGTTATGGCCTTGGCTTCCGCCTGTCCGATGAGCTGGGGGAAGCGCTCTCCGCAAGCCACTAGGGCGGCAAGACAAGAGGCGGTGCACT
This sequence comes from Dehalococcoidia bacterium, assembly GCA_022824185.1. Classification (GTDB taxonomy): domain Bacteria; phylum Chloroflexota; class Dehalococcoidia; order Lucifugimonadales; family Lucifugimonadaceae; genus Bin127. The sequence continues at coordinate 28,154 of JAJEAU010000021.1, read as the reverse complement.
CAACATACGAGTGTTCCGTCATAGAGTCGGCAAACATCTCGGCAGGATTCAGCCATTCGAGACCAATCAAGGGGCGCTTCGCTTCGTAGGTGCCAAATCCACCGTCTCGATTCTGTCCCCGCAACATGAACCGGACTGCGTCGCCCAGCGCTGTGACGTCCGTCGCATCGCTGTCGGCGGTGAGAAGTCCGAGGACCGCCTCGGCGGTGCAGTCAGTCACTGGCCAGCCGTGCCATCCCGCGGCGAAACACCATCCGCCCAGAGGATCGTTCCGATACGCCTCTTGAAAGCCTTCGAAGCTGTTGTCGATCTGCTGGTTGCGCAGGTAGTCGGCGCCGCTTTGGAGCGCATCGCGAACCCCGACGATTTCGGACGCCGTCGAGAGTGCTTGCAAGGCGAAGGCGGTATCCCAAGAGGCGCTTCTGGCCCCAGAGACGCGCAATCCTCCTTCGTCGTCTTCCCAGATCCAGCGATCCAACTGTGCGAGGCCTCGACGTCCGTCGGGATCTTCGGGGTCGTGCAGCCACAAGGTAAGGATGTTGAGGATTCCGCTTACCGGTGATATGGAGGTGTGATTGGTGGTCTTCAACTCCCATTTGATATTGCGGACCATCGAATCCACGTAGCGTGCGCGCAGACGCTTGCTGTGCAACCGATCGAAAATCCGGGCGAAGCCGAATCCTATGCGGAGCCACACGCTTGGCCGGGCATGCAGGTCAGCGTCACGCAGACGATTGCGACTAGAAGCAAAATCGGCATTCGCAAATCCGTCTGGGTATAGCTCTTCTCGCAAGGAGGCAATCAGGGGTGTGACAGGTGCTTGGAACCGATGCGCGTAAACGGCCGCCATCCCCATATAGATCATCCGGGTATGGCAGTACCAATTCGAAGGATGCAACGGCATCCACCGAGGCAGGCCCCACACCTCAGGCAGAATCGCGTTGATGCCGCGCCACTCGTAGAGATTAAGCAGGGCCAGCCAGAATTTACCCCAAGTCGGGATACCTAGGACTCCCTCGTTCTGGATAAATCTCCGCGCCGGTTCGATTAACGAATCGCCTCGCTCGACGCCGAGCAATCTAGCCGCGACGTAGACCAGAGTCGTGACGAACAGATTTGGCGGTTCGTGCTCGTGGAGACTCCACAGTCCTCCTTTTAGGCGGGACCGCTCGAAGTATCGCAACACGCCGCGGCGGCGGTCGGGCAGGAGCGGACGGTCGAGAATGTGGTGCAACAGCACGTACTGAGCGGAGAGCATCGGGCACCAGAGCACCTCGCCTTCGAAGCTGCCATCCTCACTCTGCAGATGCAGCAAGCGCTCGGTCGCCATCCTCAGGGCGGAACTGGCATCAGGTCGCATGACATGCTCCTAGTCAGACGGTCGGACGAGGCGTTCCTGCTGTGGCGAGGTGGCGACGAAGCTACGCGCCAAATGGTCATGCACTCGCTCATTCTGGACTTCGCCTTTGGCCGTCGATTTGCGCAACTGCCAAACGGCCCTTATGAACCATCCGATGCGTGAAGTGAGACGACGAACGGTGACGGCAGCGCGTCGCCAAGCGTTTGGTTTCACCGATCTCGGGATCGTCCTGACAATGGCTCCGGCAACCGTCAAGGCGCCTATGAAACCGAGACTGATCTCTGACGTATCTTCGCAAGCGAGCAAGCCCAGACTCCGATCAGCGGTCCCGCCTCCCTTCCGCCAAATCCGATATATCGCGTGCCTGAGCGCCAAAGCCTCATCCCGGTGATCGGCGAATATCTCATAGAACCCCATGGCGAGCATTTCGGACGCGCGAATCTCCCTGAATCGGTTCGCGACGAAGTCGTCGAAATCATCGCTCTCGGCCAACGTCAAGGCATCGCCGAAACCGAGGGTCAGACCGACGGCAGTCATGGGATGGTAATGTCCCGCCGCATCGCCGATAACCACGAAACGGGAGCTACCGTTACGATATGCGCGGTCGAATCGTGTTTCCGGCGAACTTGAAGCGTCGCTTACGCACTGCTTCTTCGAACGACGACCTGATATCTGCCGGTAGCGAGGGGACATACGAGTTCAACAATAGGTCGACAGCTTCTCGGCTTGAGTATTCATGTGGGGCATCCACCACGGCAGAAACGCTGTTGTCTCCCAATCGATACATGAACACCGGTCCAAGTCCACCACAGAATACGTGCCCATAGCCCTCCATAGGTAAGGCCGCTCCATCCATCCGGACGCCAATCATACGCGAACGGACCATGGGCTTTGATGTCAGCCCCAACAATCGCAGTACGACGGCCCCTCGGCCATCAGCGCCGACCAACCGATCGGCGATCACAGATTCCTCTACGCCATTCTGCGTATATGTGACACGACCGTCATGGGTAGGGCGTGCGGCCGCCCAAATTAAGTCGATATTGGGCTCGTTTTGCGCGGCCTCACGCAGCTTCAAGACTAGAGTTTCGTGCGGCAATACCAGTCCACGCGCGCCGCCAGGGTAGGGCAGAGGTATCGGATCAGATCCATCCTCAGGGAACACCACAAACCCATTGGTGACGTGGCCCTGCGTACCGAAACGAAGCCCGACCTGGTTCAGCATACGCGAGGCAGGCGGGTGGAGCCACTCTCCCTTCAATTTGTCGTACCCGTTGGGATTTGCCTCGAACAGCGCCACCCGGGCACCCTTACGTGCATGGGCAAGCGCACACAAACTGCCAACCGGGCCAGCGCCAATTATCGCCACGTCATAGCGTCGAGAATTGTTGCTGTTCAACAGTACGATGCTCTCTTCATCAATGGCCTAGTGGTCTCAGAATCAACGTTGAATCTTGGGAGCCATCTCCGCGACTTCCGGCGTCTCATCACCCGAGGGGCAGGGCTATGGCCTTGCACGCACTCAGGCAACGGCATCGAATCTCAGCAGATCCAACTCATCCCTCCAAGCCAATACACTGTGCCGGTCTGATGACCCAAGAGCAAGTGAGGGAGAATTCGTCATGAGCAGCGGTCAGGGGACTGAGAAACATCATGTGGCCCGACTCTGGATCATTATCTCATCATTCGCCGGCGAGTTTAACGTTTGCTTCATAGGCAACCCGTCCACATACTCCGCTTATGTCTCCAAACATGCCGGCTCGTGCATCGCATAGGTTGGCATGTCGGCGCGGTTCTAATTCCTACAAAAACGCCCGTGAAAAATGACCTGCAAAGGGCTTCAGACCAAATCATCTGCCAGCGCTACGATGTCATCAATCGAGAATGTTCTCCTTTGGTAGAAACTAAGCGACGATAAGCCGCCAAGTCGAATCAGGCACTCGACGCCAGCGAGACGCTCGCAGAGGAGTTGCCTAGATGTTCTTGCATGATTACAGTGCCACTTCCCGCAGGAAAATTCGCAAGTTCTCACCCTTGGGCCCTCCATCCTGGATCAAATCATGCGCGTATCCGATCAGGTTCACTCCGGCGCTGCAACCCTGCCGATTTCCCTAGCCACGTTGGTGCAGCGTGTCCGCATGAAACGCGGGAGTCGACATCCTAGTCTGACACTCAAACTGAGTCCCGAGAGACATCCACCCGACGGCTCCCCCGACCAAGCTAGCGAGGGCAGCCCGAAATCATCGCGGCGCCGACGGGCCTGAATCGGCCAAACGTCACCGATACGGCATCAAAACGAGAGGGCACTTTAACCTCCAAGTGTTTTCACTTTCAAAGCTCCATTTGCTAGTTGCATATGAAATGTTCAACGTTAAAGCTGTTCATCGGGCAACAACCGACCGATGAACAACTGGAAATACGACGCGGCTAACCGTCGATCCGGTCTGACGAAGGTCTCGAACAATCCGCCTTCTTTCGGTTGCAGTAGAATGTCGCCGGTGGAATTCGCACTCGCTGAGGGGGAACAAATGCGTCTTATTTCGTGGAACGTCAACGGCATCAGGGCCGCTCACAGGAAGGGCTTCCTCAAGTGGTTCGAGTCTGAACAGCCCGACGTGCTCTGCGTTCAGGAGACCAAGGCCCACGAGGTCCAGCTTCCCAAAGCCCTGAAACAAGTTGAGGGCTACTCCTCTTGGTTCACCACCCCGGAACGCAAGGGCTACAGCGGCGTCGGCCTCTACGCCCGCGAAGGAAACACCCCCAGCAGCGTTACTTACGGCCTTGGCGTCGAGCGCTTCGACAGTGAGGGGCGCACCATCGTTGCTGACTTCGACGATTTTGTGTTCCTGGGGATCTATTTTCCCAACGGCAAGCGCTCCGCCGAACGTCTCCGGTACAAGATGGAGTTCTACGACGCCTTTCTGGAATACGTCGACAACCTGCGTCAGCAAGGCCGCAACGTAGTGGTCTGCGGCGATGTCAACACTGCCCACAAGGAAATAGACCTGGCGCGCCCCAAGGAGAACGCCAAGATTTCAGGATTCCTCCCAGAGGAACGTGCATGGATGGACACTTTCATCGAGCACGGCTTCGTGGACACTTTCCGGCAGTTTAACCAAGAGCCGGAAAACTACACCTGGTGGAACGTGATGACCCGCGCCCGCGATCGAAACGTGGGCTGGCGCATCGATTACTTCTTCACCAACACCGACTTCGCCGCTAATCTCACCGACGCTTTTATCCTCGCAGACGTGATGGGCTCCGATCATTGCCCCGTCGGCATCGAAATCGCTTGAAGCTCACATAAGTTTCTTAGGGGTAACCAGCTAACGGACGGCTAAACCCATCGAGTCGTAAACAGTTCTGAAATCGATATGTCGACGAACATGCCCAGCCAGTTTGTCAAACTCGGCGTCTTGAGAAAACGGCTCAGACTCGGGCGTACGCTCGATACCCTTCATTCGCGCCAAATTATCGACCACGCACTCAGCGAAATCCTCGTTCTTGAATAGGTCGTGTACATATGTCCCGAACACCCGACCTGCAATGTCCAGGTAGCCAACGGCGCGGTCCGCTGTGACGGATTTCAACGCCGTTCTCGAGCCGCCACCAGATCCGCTGACCCCAACATGGATCTCGTAACCCGACACCTTCATTCCGCTCGCCCCCGCAAGAAGTCCGGTTTCGGAAACCACTGAGGCATCGGTTCGAACAGTCACTTTTTCACCCACAAACTCCGTTTCAACATCGAGAATTCCCAGACCCGGAACCTCAGGTCGATCAGATTCGATACCAAGCGGATCGCGGATCGTGTGTCCGAGCATCTGCAACCCGCCACATATACCCATCAACGCGCGACCATTCCACAGATGACGCCTGATTCGTCCCTCGATACCCGATGACCGAACCCAATCCAGATCGGCAACCGTCACCTTGGAACCCGGCAATATCACGAGATCTGGATCGCCAAAATCGGTCGCCTCACGAACGTACCGCAGCCGGACTCCTCCGATGCGGGCCAGAGGATCAAACTCATCAAAATTCGCAATCCGCGGCAGGCCGATAACCGCGACATCAACATGTTCGTCACCATCACCAGAATCAGACCTTCGAGCCTCCACTGGCGCATCCTCTTCCGGGACATACACATCCGTCAAATACGGCACCACACCGATTACTGGCACACCCGTCAACTGCTTCAGTTGCTCCAAACCTGAATCCAACAGGCCGGCATCGCCTCGGAACTTATTGATGATGAACCCGTTGACTAACGCACGCTCCTCATCACTGATCAGAGCGTTCGTACCGTAGAGCGAAGCAAACACGCCGCCCTTGTCGATGTCGCCGATGATGAAAACCGGCGCGTCTGCATACAGCGCAACCGCCATGTTGACGATGTCTCCGGCCCTCAAATTGATCTCGGCCGGACTCCCTGCACCTTCAATCACAACGATGTCGAATCGAGAGCGCAATGCGTCAAGCGAATCCTTGATGTTCTGCCAGAGTGCCACTCGCCGTGTCATGTACTCGTAAGCGTGGAGCTGGCCGGCCATCTTACCCATCGACACGAGTTGCGCGGTTGCATTCCCTTCTGGCTTGATCAACACCGGATTCATCTCTACTTCAGGTTCGATCCCCGCCGCATGAGCTTGCGCCACCTGCGCCCGGCCTATCTCTAGACCGTCTGGCGTAACGCCCGAGTTCCGCGACATGTTCTGCGCCTTGAACGGTGAAACTCGAAATCCATCCTGCGCGAAGACTCGACAAAACCCGGTCACCAACAGGCTCTTCCCCACCGACGAACCAGTTCCCTGCAACATCACCACCTTACCCATCGGTCTGGAAATGTCGATTCGATTTATTGCCATGGATTCGATGCCGCGCATATCAGGATTCATCTGCGACCAGCATCGCAGATCAGAACTAATCGTACGTCTTCCCGTCTGGGAAACATGCGTTGACAAATGTCAACAACTGCTGATAGCATCTTCCACACAACAAGGCCAACTCAACTTGGTGGCGCTCGTAAAGCGAGCGCGAAAAGGGAAAGCGGTGAGAATCCGCTGCGGAGGCGCCACTGTAATCGGTTAGCCCCCCGCTCAAGCCACTGTCAAACACGACGGGAAGGCGCGGGTAGGGCGATGATCCGAAAGCCAGGAGACCTGCCGGATTGAGCTGAGCAGTCGCTCTTCGCCATAGGGAGCGCCTCAGGTTTAGGCTGACTCTCCCATCGAGATTAGGCTAACCAGCGGAATCCCTGCCATGCGAAAGCGGCAGGGATTTTTAGTTTGCGGACAGTAAGCTCAAGAGCGCCGCACCTGCGCTCTCGAAGGGCCAAGTCGCGCGCCAGCAAATGGCCCGTACGACTTCGCTTGCGTTGGCTACGGTCGTTTTCACACCTCAGCAACTCACCCGTACTGGTGAAACTCGCTGCAGGTGCAATTCCGCTGATCGTTGCCGGTCTTGGACTGGCAATCCTCGCCGCTGCCGTCGGACCGTACACGATCCCGCCTTCCCATTCCATCGAAATTCTTCTCGAGCAAATCGGCTTCGGTAGTTCCAGCGCGCCACAAACCGAAAAGGCGATTATCGAGACGATCCGATTGCCGCGCATACTGCTCGCATTGACCGTCGGAGCGGCACTTGGTGTCTCGGGCGCGGTGATGCAAGGCCTTTTCCGCAACCCGATGGCCGATCCCGGAATCATCGGCGTCTCAACCGGCGGCGCACTAGGCGCGGTGATTGCCATCGCTCTGGGATTGCAAACCGTTTTTGCCCTCGCTCTCCCCGGCATGGCGTTCGTCGGAGCCGCCACGGCTCTCGCTCTGGTTTACCTCGTCGCTTCCCTCGGTGGTCGATTCTCAATGGCCGCACTCCTTTTGGCTGGCGTGGCGTTGAGCGCTTTCATCGCGGCGATCATATCCGCCATCATCCTCTTCACATCAGATCTGCAGGCGCAACGCGAGATGCTTTTCTGGCTGGCAGGCGGACTGGGTGCATCGACCTGGACCGACATCCGCATCTCTGCGCCGCTCGTCCTGCTGGGCATCGCCGTTGCGGTTCTGTTTTCCAGAGATCTGAACCTGCTAATGGTCAGCGAGGACGAAGCGAAAGCGCTTGGCGTCCGAGTCGTATTGACGCGCAACCTACTGCTGTTAGCCGCTTCGCTCATCACCGGAGCTGCGGTGGCTTTCTCAGGTGCCATTGCCTTCGTCGGATTGATCGCCCCTCACACGCTGCGGCTGTTGATCGGCGCCGACCACCGCGCTTTGATCCCGCTGAGCGCCATCGGCGGGGGGATCTTTCTCTTGGCTGCCGACACATTGGCCAGAGTCGCAATCGCTCCTGCTGAAATCCCTGTAGGAGTGGTGACCGCTCTGGTTGGAGCGCCATTCTTCGTGCTTTTGCTGGCCCGTAACAAGGCTCGCGCTTCAATGCTGTAAAACCCGAAAGGCGAATTAGTGCAAACAACATCGAAACTAAGCTTGATCGCCGTACTGACGGCGATGGTGATCGGCGCCGCATTCGTCGCGTGCACTTCGGATCCCGAACCAACGGCGGCACCGACTGCAGCTCCTGTAGTCAAAGCCGTAGTCGAACCGACGGCTACACCGCAGCCTGAACCAACAGCCACGCCGAAACCTACCGCGACACCAGAACCAACCGCGACGCCGAAACCGACAGCTACACCCAAGCCGACGGCCACACCCGAATCCACCCAAACGCCCGCGCCAACGGTGGTGTCATATCCGGAGATCAAGGGGATAGTCGATCCGACCAACCGCGATTGGCCGCGCGAGATCGAATTAGCTGATGAAGTCGTAGTCATCGAAGAACCGCCTCAACGAGTCTTGTCTTACTCCCTAGGCCACGACGAGATTCTGATAGCGCTGATCGACCCCGAACGATTCGCCGCAATCGGACCCTTCGCGGCTGATGCCGCGTATTCAAACGTTGCAGACCTAGCGACCGATCTGCCAACCTTCGAAAGTGGCGTCGAAAACGTCTTGGCGGCTAGACCCGACTTGGTTTTGGCTTCCAAATACACCGACGCCGACGTCGTAAATCTCATCAAAGAAGCCGGAGTACCTGTGGCGCGCACCGCATTGGAGAGTTCATCAGAAGGAAACATCCCGAACATACTGCTCATCGGTTACATGCTTGGCGCCGAGGAACGAGCACTGGAGCTGGTCGCCGAAATCGAAAACCGACTGAGATTCGTGGCCGACCAGGTTCCGCCTCCGAACGACGCCGAGCGACCGGCGGTTATCGCGGTAACTCGATACTCAGACTCGATTTACGCAGCGGGAAGCGATACCACCGAAGGTGACATAGTCGAGGCTGGTGGTGGCGTGAACGCGTCTGCGCGTGATGGCGTGGAAGGCCATCAAGTGATCAGTATCGAGTCGATTGCCGCCATGAATCCTGACGTGATCCTTATCGCACAACCCGTTGAATACGGAGCCAACGAGTTTCGTGACGATCTGCTTAGTCATCCGGCGCTCGACGAGGTCACGGCGGTCATGAACGGCGAAGTCCACGTCGTTGATTCACGCAAGTTCACCACGCTGTCACACTGGAACGTACGCGGCATAGAAGAGACCGCCAGGCTGCTTTACCCGGACGTGTTCAGCGATGTGACGTTCGAAGATTTCAAACCATACGACGGAGAGTGAAAACATGGCGGCGGTAACCGTTGAAAATGCCCCGATCATCGCGGAGAACATATCCGTCCGGCTTGGCGACACTCAAGCTCTGAGGAAGGTTCACCTCGAAGCCGAACCCGGCGAAATCGTTGGACTCATCGGCCCGAACGGCGCTGGCAAGAGCACCCTGTTGCGGGTACTCGCGGGACTGACGCGCCCCGACGAAGGCTCAGTCAGATTGGGTGAAACGCAGATCCAAAGAATGAACGCCGGAGAACGGGCGCGCCGCATCGCGTACATGCCGCAACATGACGCCAATCACGCGTTTACAGCACTAGAAACTGTCCTAATGGGAAGGTACCCCCATCTCGGCCGCTTCGAGCTGGAAGGCAGACGAGACCGCAAAATGGCAAGGACTGCGATGGAGCGAACCGAGACCGTCAGATTCGAAAATCGCCAACTCGACCGTCTATCCGGCGGTGAAAGGCAACGCGTGGTGCTCGCCCGTTCCCTCGTGCAACAAGCCGACATCATCCTGCTCGATGAACCGTCCTCTAGCCTCGATCTGCGCTACCGATTGTCGATCATGGAAACGCTCAAACAAGAGATCGGGATTCGCCAAGTCGCGGTGGTCGTGGCGTTGCACGACGTGTTCCTCGCAGGTAGGTATTGCGATCGTTTGGCATTGATGTCGGAAGGAGCCATAGATACGGTCGGCACCCCCGCCGACGTGTTGACCACCGACAACCTCCGTCGAGTGTTCGGCGTCGAAACCACTGTGCAACAAGACCCCGAAACCGGCAGCCCCCAAGTCTGGCTTGTCGGGCCGACCCCATGAATAGTTGTCGTCGGAGAAGACCATGACAGACACGACAGACGCCTCAAAAGAACCCCAATCCATCAAAGGCCCGAGGATCAAGAAAGGCCTTGTAGTCATCAACACCGGGAACGGCAAAGGCAAAACCACCGCGGCCCTTGGTGTCCTATTCCGCGCTTGGGGACGCAACATGAGGGTCGAGATGTTCCAGTTCCTCAAGCACACTGGAGCACTGTTCGGGGAGAAACGCGCCGCCGTCAAGTTGGGCATCCCGATTAAGGCAATGGGCGACGGATTTACTTGGCGATCGAAGGACATGGATCGCACCCAAGAACTGGCGCGGGAGCAGTGGGAGAACTGCAAAAAGGCAATCCTCTCCGACGAGCACGACGTCATCATCCTCGACGAATTCACCTACCCGCTGCACTACGGTTGGATTCCGGTGCAGGACGCCATCGCAGTTCTGAAGAAGAAACCCCACATGCTCCACGTGATCATCACCGGAAGGTATGCCCCTGACGAACCCGTCGAGTTCGCTGATTTGGTGACCGAGATGCGTGACATAAAACACCCCTATCGCGAACAGGGCATCAAGGCGCAACCAGGACTGGAATTCTGAGCCATACTGGATCCCGATCCAGATACCAAATCTCGGCGATTCGGATCAGCGGGAGTGCGTGCCGGGGCATCGGCGGATGGGCCGAGATTTTAAAGTAAACCAATAACGCACACCTACGCATTTCCACGCGCTCGGCCCCACCAATCAACATCTTCGCCGCTTCTCCACGTCATCTTTATCGCAGTGCACAAATACTCAACTTCACCAAATCCCGGCCTAAGCGGATCACGTATCCACACTCAGTGACTCCAACGCATTTCGCGGGACGCCAAAAGTAATCGGAGATCAGACGAACATGCCCCACAATCGAAGGTTCGCGGCCATTTCGGCGCTCATCGCCGTGTTTGCATTGGCTTTAATCGCGTGTACTGCCGAACCTGATCCCACCGTACCGCCACGGCCGACAGCCACTCCCGCACCCGAGGTCCGAGTACCGACCTCAACCATCGCACCCACGGCCACGCCCGTACCGCCTACAAACACACCCACCTCAACACCGCAACCCACTGCGACCAGCACTGCAACCTCCACCCCCGAACCAACCGCTACACCGATCCCACCAACGGCTACGCCGATCCCGCCAACGGCTACTCGTACTCCATCCCTAGAACCAACCTCCACACCAACGCCAGTTCCGCCATCAGCAACGCCAACTCTCGCCCCGGAACCTACCGCTACACCGGTACCGCCGACGCCGACCCCGGAGCCGACCGCCACACCAGTCCCCCCAACCTTCACCCCGACCCCGCTCCCGGAACCAACCGCGACACCAGAACCCGAACCCACTGCAGAAGTCGCTCTGCCAGTGGACCCGTCAGTCGTCCTCGGATCTCTTTCAAACGGCCTCACGTACTACATCAGACACAACGAAGAACCACAAGAACGCGCCCAGCTGTCCCTCGTAATCAAAGCCGGGTCAGTTCACGAGGAACAGGACGAACGCGGCCTCGCCCACTTCGTCGAGCACATGGCGTTTAACGGCACCGAACGCTTCGAAAAACAGGAAATCATCGAATACCTCGAATCCCTCGGCACCTCATTCGGTCCCGACCTTAACGCCTACACCACCTTCGACCACACGCGCTACTTCCTCGAAATCCCAACCGACGATCCCGAAACAATGGAGACCGCGTTCCAAATCCTCAGCGATTGGGCGTACTCAATCACGTTCGATCCCGAAGAAGTCGAACTCGAACGAGACGTCATTCTCGAAGAATGGCGACTCAGCCGAGGATTCGGGGCCCGCTTCCAGGAAAACTGGTTCAACCCGATCTTCGGCGAATCGCTCTACGCCGAACGCGCCCCCATTGGCCTGCTGGAGGTAATCGAAAACGCACCCCAAGAGCGACTCGTCGAATACTACGAGCGATGGTACCGACCCGACAACATGGCGCTCATCGCCGTCGGAGACTTCGATGCCGACGCAATCGAATCCAAAATCCAACAGCACTTCGTTCCACAACCCGAAGGAGAAGCACCCCCGGAGCGATCGACCGTCGATGCGCCCACGATTCGACCAACCATCGAGGTTCCCCAACATGAAGACCCGCGCATCAATGTCTTCACCGATCCCGAAGCTCCACCTACTCAGCTCATCCTCGTCCGGAAACTCGACCCGATCACTAGCCACGACCTAGACGCATTCCGCACTAACGCGGTCGAACGCCTTGCGTACAGCATGATCAACGCCCGACTCTTCGAGCGCGGGCAAACCGAAAACCCGCCATATCTGCAATCCGGCGGACAGCGCGGCGGTTTCGTCGAACGGTTCGACATCACCCAATTCTGGGCGGTCGTCGAAAAAGGCGGCATCGAAACCGGCTTCGAAGCCCTCCTCGAAGAACTCCAACGCGCCCGACAACACGGATTCACTAGCACCGAACTCGAACGAGAGAAATCCACCCTCCAAAGTTCGATCGAAAACGCCTTCAAAGAAAGAGACCAACGAAACTCCTCCATCCTCGCCAGCAACTACGCCGACCACTTCCTCACCAACTCCCTGACCATCGGCATCGAAGCTGCATGGCCGCTTTACCAAGAACTGCTCCCGCAGATCACGGTGGACGAAGTCAACGCCGTCGCCGCTTCGTGGTCGCAGACCGAAAACTCCGTCCTTTTGGTCCTCCGCCCAGAAGCAGACGACATCAAACCCGACGATGAACTCGCCTCCGCTGTCCAATCACTGTTGGAAACCGCCGACTCCTGGCAAGTCGACGCATACGTGGACACCTTCGAAGACGTACCGCTACTGGCCAACATCCCAACTCCGGGATCAATTGCAGCAGAGGAGCAAATCGAATCCATCGATGCGCAGAAGTGGACCCTCTCCAACGGCATCACCGTAATTGCCAAACAAACAGACTTCCGAAACGACCAAGTCCTCTTCAACGCTTTCAGTCCTGGAGGACACTCGCTAGTCGCCGACATGGATCACGTTTCAGCCCAATACGCCGCCTCGTTGGTATCGGGCAGCGGAGTCGGACCCCACGACAACATCGACCTAGACAAACTCCTAGCGGGCAAACAGGTCTCCGTCTCGCCCTACATTAACGAGTTGTCAGAAGGTTTCCAAGGCAATGCCTCCCCCGACGACCTCGAAACTCTTTTCCAACTCATCAACTTGTATGCAACCGCGCCGCGCCTCGATCCCGTCTACTTCGGGACTCTCGAGAGCAGCCTGCGTGCATCGGCGGAAACCCGGACGAACGACCCAGACTCAGTCTTCTTCGACGCTGTAAACAACATCCTCAACCAGAACCATTTCCGAGAACGTCGCCTCAGTCCCGAACTGCTGGATGAACTCGACATAGAACGGGCTGGCGCAGTCTACGCCGATCGCTTCTCCGATCTCGGAGACTCGACCTTCATATTCGTCGGAGCATTCGAATGGGATGAGCTCCGTACTCTCTCCGAAACCTATCTGGCCAGCTTGCCAACAATGGGCCGAACCGAACAGTGGATCGATCACGACGTCGATCCCCCGACGACCCTCATTGATGAGGTCGTCCACAGCGGCATCGAGCCACGAAGCCTGTCCGTTCTTGTTTACACGGGCGATTTCGAGTGGAGTAACACGGACGCACTCGCGCTGAACGCCGCTGGTGAAATGCTCAACATCCGCGTTCGTGAACGCGTCCGAGAGCAACTAGGCGGAGCCTACGCGATCAATGCATACGCCACCACGCAACTGATCCCTGACCCCGAATACCAGATGGTCATCATCTTCGGCAGCGATCCCGCCAGAATTGACGAACTGCTCGCCGAGGTCAAAGCCGAGATCGACTGGCTCCGAGCCGGCGGCGAACAAGAATTGCTCGACACCGTTAAAGAACTGCTTCGCTCTCCAAGAGAAGAGCAACTCCGCACCAACGGTTTCTGGCTGAATCAGATCCGAACCATCACTCAACGCGACGGCGATCTTGATTCCATCAACCAGTTTGAGGAATCGCTTGACGCATTGACCCTCGAAGATGTTGTAGCCGTCGCCCAAAAGTACCTCATCCCCGACCGATACGTCCGAGTCGTCCTGCTGCCCGAAGAAGGATAGATTCGCGTCACGCTTAGGCACGCGGCGTTAAAATACCCCTAGCCAAAACTAGAACCTGCCAATGCCGCATCGGGTACCCGTCGCAGACATGCCGTGGATCAACTACCCGGCCTTCAGGTGCGGCAACGCCTGACACCCTCTGATGTACTTCGACCTGCGCCTATTTTCACTCACCAAAGGCGTAAGACTGCGAATAATCGTCGCTGCCATCCTCGGTCTGATCGCGGTCGGCGCAGGCGTCTCTCGCCTAGCCATCTCTGGCGTCATCATCTACCGCGTCCTCGCCCGCGAAGCCGACTTCTCCGCACTCCTCTTTCCCCTCCTTTCCATCGCCGCGTTGATCGTCATCCGAAGCACATTCCAATACTGGCAGAACACAGTCAGCCACCACACCGCCAACATCGTCAAAATCCGACTCCGTGAAGAAACCTACGCCCATCTCCTCGAACTAGGCCCGGGTTACGCCGATCGGAACCGAACCGGTGACATCGTCATTTCCCTCGTCGAAGGCATCGAACGACTCGAGACTTTCTTCGGCCAATACCTCTCTCAGATCATCGTCTCCGCAATCGCTCCCATCGCCATCTTCGCCTACATGGTCACCCTTGACATCTACATCGCGTTCATCTTCCTAGCCTTCGCCATCTTCACCCTTCTCGTACCATCCGCCTTGCACCGATGGAATCGCAACAGCAGCTTCCGACGCCGAAGATCCTACGGACGACTCGGCTCCGAATTTCTCGACAGCGTCCAAGGTCTGGCAACCCTTAAAGCGTTCGGGCAAAGCAAAGCCCGAGGCCAAGCCCTCGCTTCTCGCATCCACGACCTCTACCGCACCACAATGGGCGTCGTCGCCGCAAACCAAGCAACCAGCGGCGCGTCCATATTCTTCATGGCTACCGGTGCAGCCGTCGCGTTGGCCGTCGGTGCCATCCGCGTCAGCAACGGCGACATGGAACTCCGCCCCCTTTTGATCGTCATGATGCTCGGCGTCGAAGTCTTCCGACCCATGCGAGAACTAACCAACCTGTATCACCAGGGCATGGCAACAGTGGCCGCGGCGCAAAGCGTCTTCGACATCACCGACGAACCAGTCGCTATCCGCGCCCCAGACTCGGAGGCGATGGGATCAGCACCTGAAATCACCCCTGAAATCACCTTCGAGAACGTCACCTTCGGGTACGACGGCGGGCATCGCGAAGCCCTACAAGACGTCTCATTCAAGCTCCAAAGCGGTGAAACCCTAGGCGTCGTAGGCGCAAGCGGAGCTGGCAAATCGACCCTTGTATGGCTCATGTATCGCTTCTACGATCCCCAATCCGGAGCCGTCAAACTGGGCAGCCACGACCTGCGAAACCTGCCGCTCTCAACGATCCGAGAGAACATCTCCGTCGTCACTCAAGACACCTACCTTTTCCACGGCACCGTCGCCGACAACTTGCGCTTCGGCAAACCCGATGCAACACAACAAGAACTCGAAGAAGCCGCCACAGCCGCAAACGCCCACGAATTCATCTCACGCCTGCCCGACGGCTACGACACCGTAGTAGGGGAGCGCGCCGTCCGTCTCTCCGGAGGCCAACGACAGCGCCTAGCTATCGCTCGCGCACTGCTCAAAGACGCCCCAATCCTCCTCCTAGACGAAGCTCTATCCAGCGTCGACGCCGAAAACGAAACTTTGATCCAAGAGGCTCTCGAACGCCTCATGGAAAACCGCACAACTCTCGTCATCGCTCACCGCCTCTCAAGCGTCATCAACGCCGACCGCATCCTCGTTCTCAATGACGGCCGTGCAGTCGAAATTGGATCTCATGCCGAACTCATGGCAGCCGACGGAATCTACGCCGGCCTCATGCGACAGCAGACCGAGATGGGCGAAACCGTACCGACCCCCGAAGCAGATGCAAAAGCCCCAGAAACATCCGCGCCTCCGCTTCCCGAACTCCCAACGACGGGCCATCACCATGCACCAAGCTCCTCTCACCGCCATCAAGACGCGGAGATAAACATCCGATCGTGGGCCGTTTGGGCGCGTCTCTTCGGCCTCGTCAGACCCGTCAAATGGCAGTTCATAATCACCGTCATCCTCGGCATGCTCAACCACGGCTCGGTCATCCTCCTCGGCGCCGCGACCGCACTCCTCGTAGGCGCAGTCGTCCGAGAAGAATCCCTCGACACACTCGTAATCCTTGTCTGCACCCTCGCACCGCTCTCCGCTCTCTTCTTCTATCTCGAATCGTGGCAAGCTCACGACATGGCCTTCAGACTCCTCGCCAAGATGCGCATGGACCTCTACGAGAAACTCGAACCTCTCGCCCCCGCATACATGGTCAAACGCCGATCAGGCGACTTCGTCAGCGTCGTCGGAGGCGACGTAGAAACCGTCGAATACTTCTTCGCCCACGCCGTCACACCCATGATCGTCGCCGTCGTGATCCCAGGCGCACTCCTCATCGCACTTCTCTTCATCGCGTGGCCAATCGCTGCTGTCCTAGCACCCTTCCTCGCCGCCGTCGCAATCAGCCCATTCTTCGCAAACACACGCATCGAACGCCTTGGAACCGAAATCCGAGGACGCATGGGCGACATCCACGCCTACATGGTCGACTCCATTCAAGGCATGAGAGAGATTTCCGCTTTCGGACGCGGCAAAGCACGAACCGACGAACTCACTCAACAAGGATGGGCCTACGCCGGCCACCTAGTCAGATTCCAGAAATCCCAAGCCTTCCAGATCGGATTCATGGAAGCCATGATGGGCCTCGGCGGCCTCGCAGTCCTTGCGACCGGAGTATGGCTAGTCCTCGACGGCCAACTCGAACGCACTCAACTCCCACTCGTCAGCGTCCTGGCCCTTGCCTCTTTCAGCCCGATCACTGAACTTGCGCGCACCATGAAGCAGATGATGGAAACCCTAGCTGCTTCCCGCCGCATCCTCGCAATTCATGACGAACCAATCCCAGTCCAAGACGGCCCCGGAGTCTCCGAACCAAACGACGAAAACCGCCCTCGGCACCCATCCCTCGAATTCGAAAACGTCGCCTTTTCTTACGCACCCGGAGATCCCCAAGCATTGGCAGACGTCTCAATGGACGTGCCGAACGGTCAAACCGTATCCATCGTCGGACGCTCCGGCGCCGGCAAAACCACCATCGCATACCTAATGATGCGTTTCTGGGACCCCGACCAAGGAGACATCGAACTCGAAGGAACCCCCCTCGACCGGTTCAGTCTCGACGACCTCCGAAGCCGGATGGCCTTAGTCGCCCAAGACACCTACCTCTTCAACGACACCGTCCGCGAGAACATCCGCCTAGGCCGTCAGAACGCCACCGACGAGGAGGTCGAAGAAGCCGCCCGACAAGCCAACGCCGCCGGTTTCATCGAATCATTCCCAGACGCTTACGACACCCAAGTCGGCGAACGCGGGATGCAACTCTCCGGCGGTCAACGTCAACGCATCGCCATCGCCCGAGCCATCCTCAAAAACGCCCCCGTACTCATCCTCGACGAAGCGACTTCGCACCTCGACGCAATCAGCGAAGCAACTGTCCGAGAAGCCCTCAGCCGCCTAATGGCAGGCCGAACCACGGTTGTCATCGCCCATCGCCTCTCCACCGTTCGAGACGCCGACAAGATTCTCGTCCTGGACGAAGGAAAAGTCGTCGAACAAGGAACTCACCAACAACTCATCAACCAACGCGGCTTGTACACCCAACTAGTCTCTGCCCAGATGACGTAGCTTCGCCAACTGGGCATGACGCCATAAATGGCGCGTTGGCACCAAGGATCAGTCGGAAGCCCGGTGCTTCTTGATCAACTCCACAACCCGTCCGTCAACCTCGCCATCGAAATCGCGCCGCGCGTCTGCCAACGCAATGCCGAGGTGAGCATCCCTAAGCAACTGATCGTAGTCGGCGCTCCCTCCCCAAAGATCGGCGAGCTCGTCGAACAACGCGTCCAGCGCAGATTTCTCAAACATCGTGATCCGTCCGATCCTACTCGTCAGTCCGCGAAACGCCTGCCTTGACGACCCGGTGGAGTTCTTTGGCGAACTCTACAGAGTGATCCTCCGATGGCGCACCGTTCTTTTCCACCGCCTCCTTGAATTGCTCGAACAGCCACTCCTCCTTCGTCCCATGCGGAAACTCGAACATCTCACGGTCGAAATGTGGTAACTCGCCGGGGCCGAAGTAGCCCTTATCGCGTAACTCGTAACCCTCGAGATTGGGCGTCCCTTTCCCGAGAATCTCACCCGTCTCGACGTAATGTTCCATCACGGGCTTCATCCCATACCGTTGGATAGGGCACACCTTCATGCAAACGGCGCAACCCTCGTACGTCACCATCACAGGCCGACAGCGATCGTACACGAGCTTGTTCTTCTTGACTCCCCGATACCAGACCTTCTCCCTCAACAGCGCCCTTGCTGGACACCTCACAACACAAACCTGGCACTGATCGCAGAACTTGTTGATGCCGTAATCCACAGGTTCGTCATACTGCACCGGAGCGTCCGTCGTGATCAACATCAATCGGGCCCGAGAACCAAAGTGCGGCGAGAGAAGCTGACCGTTGGCGCCGAGCTGTCCCAACCCAGCATTGACAAACAACGGGATAAACACGCCGCTGTTGTCGTTCGGGCTATGCACCTGAGCGTAGTACCCCAGAGACCTGATGTACTCCGCAAGCCGCAACGCTAACTCGCCCGCTATCTCGTAGGTACCGAAGTGAGCGAACTCAGCCTCCAAACTCGGTATCGTCTGCGTCTGGTAGTAATCCTGCTCAAGCGCCAGGCAGATCGCATGGGTGAACTTCGCCCATCTCTTCTTGCTCGCATAGGTGTATCGCCGATCGTATGGAGTAAAGCCGACTTCCCCAAATCCAAGCTCCCGCGCCTTCGTGCGGATCTCTTCGGTCGGGTCACTCTGAGGATCGACTTCACCAGTCGGCGCAATCTCGCCTGTTATCGCAGCCGCATCGATCAGCGGTTCGCTGACCTCATCATGCTTCTTCCGGTAGTCATATACCTCTTTGATGTAGACCGACCAACCCCACTCCCGGTCCGCAGATTTCTCAACCGTCTGCGATTCGACCGGATACTCGCGGCTGTAATACGTGACGTCTCCATTGATCGTCGGAGAGCCCGGAACGGTGACAAGATCCTCCGCAATTGGGATATCCGCCTCTGGATCGCCGTGTCTGCGTCCAGGGCGTTTAACTACGTGGTGAACTGGCTTGCTCATGGTTCTGACCTTGCGGTGTTCGTTCAATATGTGGCGGATTATAACGCTTTACAACTCCTTCGTAACGGTATCTTGACGCGAAAACTCCGAGGTGACCCTTTGGATATGCGAATTTCGCAGTGTTCGCTTACGTTTCACGCTCTGGTAAAAGGCGGCAAGGTTTCGAGATATCACGTATCATTCATTTACGCTGGGTAACCGCGATTAAATGCAATAGACGAACGGTACTATTTGCCGTTACGGGAGGCGACAATGCTGAGATTCGCAGAAGAAATCACCCTCCTACTGCTGAATGACGACGACGGTCGTTTCGCCAGAATTTCCGACAGCTCTTTCGACTACGCAGTTGCAGGAGGTGTCTTGATGGATCTCGCTTTGGATAATCGAATCGACACCGACCTCGACAGCTTGATGTTGATCAATTCGACTCCCACACGCGACTCCTTGCTCGATGAAACCCTCGCCGAGATCGCCTCAAACGAAGGCCACGATGCCCGGTACTGGATCGAGCGCACCGCGTTGCGTGGCCCGCAGCTCCGAGACGAATGTCTCAGGCGACTCGTCGAAAAGGGAATTCTCGAACAAGCCGATGACCGCTTCATGTGGGTCTTCAAATCTCGCCGATATCCCACCATCGACGGCGAAGCTCAGCGTGAAGTCAAACTTCGCATTATGGAAGTCCTCTTCGGAGACGAAATTCCGGACCCGAGAGACATCGTGATAATCAACCTCGCCGATGCGTGCGGCATATTCCGCAGTATCCTGACCACCGAGGAAATCGAACGCGTCGCACCCCGCATCGAACAGGTCAAACGCCTTGATCTGATCGGTCAAGCTATGACCCAAGCGATCCAAGACATCGAAGTAACGATCGCATCGTCGCTCCAACCGCACATGTACTGATCAGCACTCGGTGACAATCTCGATCAAAGAATCGGCGGCTACGGTCCAGTAACCCGAGCCGAAAATCAAGAGGTAGCGACATGGCCATGATCAAGCAGTTGTTCGGTTACATCCACATCGTGTTGGGTTCGCTTGTCGCGCTCCAATTCTTAGCCAGTGAGATCTATTCAGATGACGCTGTCGGATCCGTCTGGGAAGTTCTGAACTATTTGATGGCCATCGGCGTAGTAGCCGCACTGGTCTTTAGCTACCTGAGATCACAGCAAGCCGACCGGTCTGACTTGGCGGAATGGATCGGATCAACCGCGATGCTGATTGCAGCCGCCGCATTGTTCCTGCTCTATTTCGAGCAGTGGTTCGCATGGGCCGTCTTCAAAGACGCCGACGACACGTTGGGCGATCACCGTTCAATGGTCTGGATCATCATCGACGTCGCTTTCCCAATCGTTAACTTGATCGTCGGCACACACCTTCTCCGAACCAGCGGTTCGAGTTCCGGTGATTAACGGAGAAAACGGCGGTTAATGCACAGCGTTAGGAAAATATTCGGATACATTCACATTGCGTTGGCGTTGCTTGTGGCGTTGCAGTTCTTGGCATCTCCGATGTACGAGGGTGACCTGAACGGCACCATCTGGGACATTGTCAGTATCCTCATGGCTGTTGGATGCGTCCCCGCTCTCGTCTTCGCAGTGGTTCGGATGCGAGAAGCCGAGGATCCGTCTGATTGGGGTGCCACGACGATGTTCATTGCCACGTTGGTGATGTCCCTGCTCTTTTTCCGGTTGTTCTTCAGTTCTCAGGTATTCGACTCAGCAGAAAAACCACCGTATGAGTTTCGACTGCTCATGTGGTACGGAATCGACGTATTGTTCATCGTGGTTAATTTATCTGTCGGACGCTACCTGTTGCAAAGCGGAAACGGCCAACAAAGGGGATAACACATGGATGGAATCAAACGAATAATCGGAGCGTTGCTGATTTTGGTGTCGCTAGTCATCGCCGTCCAATTCATCGCATGGCGGCTCTACGACTCCGGCGACGTTTGGACGATTGTCAACTACATATCCCTAGTCACAATCGCAGTAGCGTTCTACTTCAATTTGCAACGCAAGCTCAAGAGCGACGCCAACCTTGGCGAAAACGTGACCCGAGAGTACCTAGAATCGAACATCCTCTACTTCGCCACCATGGTTCTCGCCGTCCTGTTCCTCTTCAACTGGTTGAACCTTCAGGTCAACGGTTTCTCGGAGGTTGGGGTCGAGGTCATGCACGACGTGGTCTGGGTAGTCGTCGACATCCTCATAATCCTCGTCGCGGGCGCAACCGGAGGTTACCTGCTGCGAGGCAGTTCGTCCGATTGACGATCTGCCACATCCCATCGGTCCATGAACCGGGATCTACATCGATGATTGACGCATCAGATTCGTGAAACCCTCTTGCTCGAAGTCGCGGTCCGTCGCCAAGACCTCAAGCGAACTCTCGGCGCCCATGATCGTCATACCGATGCAATCGACCATGCTGTACCGCTTGTCGAGCCGACTTTCGTAGAGCGACAAAGCCTCTAAGTACCGGGGATTATCAACCACGATAACGCGGTACTTCGGGTCTTTGAACAGGTCGCGAACCAGCGTCGCCGCGCGCAATTTGGTTCTGGGAAGGCTACGACTAAAGTGGGCGAGCACTTCGTTCATAGCATCTCGCGTCGTGACCAACTGGGTCTGAACATCCGGGTAAAACTGGTCAAGCAACCTGAACGACTGCGCGTTCGCGGCGTCCGTGGGATCGATGAGGGCGATGAGAAATCCGGAATCGACGTAGATTACTCTTGCCATGGATATTTCTCGCGTTTAGGGAAACCGTATAGAAAATGTTTGTAGTTGAGCGCTCCCCCTGGTGGCAACGCTGCACGCTCCTCTGCGGACATGCTCTGTCCAAGCACCCTCCCCAAACCGCCTAGATGGCCGGGCGTGAATTCTCCGTCGCGTACAAAAACTCGGTCTAAGTCAGTTACTCGTGCTTCTAGTGCCGAGAGGGCATTCATGACGTCGTGATCCATTTCAAACTCGCCAGAATTTGCGTCGATCACGATCCATTGACCATTCAGACGATCACCCAACCGCGGCTTGATCCGCTCCCAATAGAAGCGTTTCGCCCTCTCAATTGACGGCGTTATTGTGAAATCTTCCGTAGCCATGTCGTTCAATGGTCAACTGTTTGTCTGTCGCTATCTCAAAATTGTAACACGCGTTGCTTCAATGCATGGTTAGTCGTGGCGAGCAAACAAATCCCTACTCGCCAACCAACCAAGGCGCCTCTTCCTTGCTCGGCGGAACAATAAACCGACCAGCACCCTCACGTCTTGGGAACGGATTCCGACGACGCCGATCCGGCTCAGGCGGATTCGCCTGCAGATCCGCCAGCGCCTCCTCATCAATCGTGATTCCCAATCCAGGTTCATCCGACAGATTGATGAATCCATCCTCAATCGTGTGGTTGAAACTGATGCACCGCTCACGACCAGGATCAACCACCTCCATCATCATGTGATTCGGCAGGGCAGCCGCCAAATTCGCCTGATAATTCGCCTGACAATTCATCATCGTCACCGGCAATTCATACGCATAGCACATATTCGCCACCTGACGACAACCTGTAAACCCGCTGTGCCCGCCACTCACATTCACAACATCCACCGCCTGCTGCGAAACCAGAGGATAGAAATCACCGATATGGTTCAGATTCTCGCCCGACGCAACCGCCGCCGAGATATTCCGCGAAACCTGCCGCAGCCCATCAAAGTCCCACCTCCGAGCAGGCTCCTCCGCCCACGTGATATCGAATTCCTCCTCAATCCGCTGAATCCTGACAATAGCTTCCTTCGCCGACCAATACTCGTTGCTATCAATCAGCAACCGAGGCCGATCCGCGGCGATGCTCAACGCCTCCTGCATGATCCCCAACCGCCTCAAATCCGCCTTCATATCCAACCCAATCTTCAGCTTCCCAGAATCAACACCGCGCTCCGCCATCCGACGATAGAACGCGAACAAATCCTCGTCATCCAGACAAAGATCGATACCAGACGCATAGGCCTTCGTCCGACCTTCCCGCGCCCCAAACGTCTGCCACAGAGGCTCGTCATTGATCTTCGCCTTAAGATCCCAAAGCGCGACATCTATGGCATTGATCGCACCATTCATCTCCCCCTCGTTGCCGCCCTTGAACACGAAATCAACCAACCGCTTCCAAAGACCGACAACCGACCTCGGATCTTCGCCCTCGATCAGATGAAATAGCCGACCAACCGCTTGATTGCCACCGGGCGCAACCCCGGTAATCCCCTCATCGGTCTCGATCCACAACACGCCGCCACCCATGATGTCCTCCCCGACAACACCGTTGGCGTCGCCGATAGGGCGGTCCATCTTCATCTCATACTGTTCTACTCTGTATCCCGTTATCTTCATGGCTAAACTTTCTCGACGATTGGTTGCGACGCGACGACTATTGGCAGACGTTCAATACGCATGCTGACCTTCAGATTGCCCGCTAATCCCACGCACAGCTTCCGCTTTCTCCTCTTCCGTCGGCGGTACCTCGTACAGCCCCGCTCCCGGACGACGACCAAACGGGCTCGGCCCCGCACCTGGCGGTATCCGATCGACCTTCATCCTCTCGAGCTCTTCGTGATGTATCTCGATACCCAATCCCGGTTTGTCCCCAAGAATCGCCTTCCCGCCCTCGAAGTGCACATCGTACGAAGCCGCAGCACTGTCGGGCTCAGCATCTCCCACCTCGATGGTCACGTAGTTGGGAATCACCGTAGCCAAATGCGCGTGGTGATGCCCAGCCGATCCACCTAGCGTCACCGGCAGATTGAAACCATGCGCAGCATCGGCGATCTGCAGGGCACAGGTGATACCCGTCATCCCAGAGCCAACCTGAATGATGTCTGCCGCCCGATTATGGAAATACCCGAGGAAATCTCCAAGCGTATCCAGATTCTCCCCCGCACAGACCGGCGTCCGCACCGCATCGCAGATTCGCCTCAATCCCAAGAAGTCCCACCGACGTGCCGGCTCCTCGATCCACATCAAGTCGTACTGCTCTTCCATCTCCCGCACCTTCCGAATCGCCTGCTTCGGCGACCAATACTCGTTCGCATCAACCATCAATCCCGGCTCATCGCTGTTGATGCTCAGCGCATCCTTCATCAAACCAATCCTGCGAAGATCGAAATCCTGATCAAGCCCAACCTTCAACTTCCCATCCGTAAACCCGTAGTCCACCGCCATCCCACGATAGAAATCGAATATCTCCTGATCAGACAACGGCATGTCGAGCCCACTCGCATACGCGTTGATCGGCTCGTTAACACCGCCGAGCGTCTTCCACAGCGGCTCATCGTTGGCCTTCGCCTTCAAATCCCACATCGCAATGTCCAGCGCCGAGATCGCATCGTTCGCAATCCCGTCATGCCCGCCCTTGAAGTGCTTGTTCACCATCCGCTGCCAAAGCCCAGTCA
The DNA here is from genome assembly GCA_022824185.1 of Dehalococcoidia bacterium. Classification (GTDB taxonomy): domain Bacteria; phylum Chloroflexota; class Dehalococcoidia; order Lucifugimonadales; family Lucifugimonadaceae; genus Bin127. Next base: position 3,488 of record JAJEAU010000021.1, on the reverse strand, counting down.
CCCGCCGCGGATCCTGACCGATCAAAACCCCATCAACCAACGAGTTGATGAGCCCGATCGCTCCCCCTCCGCCCATCGAAATGCCCGTCAACTCGGTGTCGGTATGCAACTCGATGACGCAACCGCTGGCAACAGCACGACCCATCGGCGAGTTCGCATCCCCCTTACGCCGTGGCATCCTCGATTGAAAGAGCGTGGACGATACACCAGTAATCTTCATCTCGACCTTTCCGATCAGTCTCGGTCGTCAATCCGACGCAGCAGTTGGGAAACACTCTCCAGTACCGCAACGTCAATCGTCCATTCTTGCACATTTCCGATATCCCATGTCAACCAACACGCAGAACCGTTCGTATCTCGAATTGCCTGTCGATCGATACAAGCCGCTAATCGGATTCCAGTAAAATCAGGACGTTAAGCAGTCTACTCGTCGACTCGAGCTCGATTCGCCAAAATACGGCATGTTCAACTCACTTCCAAAACCCGCGTCCCTAACGCTGTTCGCATTCGTCCTAATCGCCGCATCGGTCGCATTCCTCGCGCTCGATAACCGTCCGATCAACGCCCAAGAAAACCAGACGACCGAAGTCGGTTTCACCCTGGTCGCATTCGACACAACACTCATCGAAACTTCCGACATCGAAGCCGCCGACCTCGCCGCAAAAATGGTCCTCTCAGATGTCGACGAAGGCCTCATACTCGTCGGGCAATACGCCGACCACGCCGCAGACCCCGAAACCTTCGCCACAAGCGACCTCGCAAAAGCAGTTATCGACGACGCGTCTGACCGCATGAAATCCAACGGCACCGAGGTCGCCGCTGACCTCTCCGAGATGATCGAAACCTACGCCGCATTCATCGGACAACTCGGCGTGCCCGGGAAACTCTTTATCCTTTCGGCCGGACAATTCGACTACCATGCATCAACCGGCGTCGCCGGTCTCGAAGACGTCGCCGCAGAACTCGCCGAACAAGGCGTAACCGTAAGCACCATCTCCCTCGCAACGACCCCCGCTCCCGACCGCGACGTCCTCGCAGCCATCAGTTCTGCCGGCGGTGGGACACCATACGACCTCGGATTCCTCGACGGCGTCATCGAGTTCATCAACGGCGAACTTGGCGTCACGCTCGCACCTTCACTCCAAACCGACGACGCTGGCGCCGCGGGCGAAACCATCGACATCGGCGTCACGCCTCACTCCTCATACCTCGTTGCCGGTTTCGCTTTCGAAGACCCCGAGACCATCAACGTCATCCGACAACCCAACGGACAGGAAATCTCCGACACCGTCGGATCCGTCAACGCCTTCGCCGTCTCAGGCATGAAGTTCTTCACCGTCCGAAATCCACAACCCGGTTTCTGGGCGCTGCGTTCCGGCGGGGGATCCGGCCCATTGACGATGTACAGCGACGTCGTTAACGATCTCAGCGTCGTCGTACCAACGCAACCGCCTTTCCCGTCCGGCGAACCGTTCGTCCTAGAAGCCCACGCACTAGCAGGCGACCTACCACTCATCGATGCATCCGCTTCAATCGACGCCGTCGTCACCGGACCCGATGGGGTCGAGACCGCATATGTCTTCAACGACCTCGGCGAAGACGGCGACGTTTTCTCCGAAGACGGCGTGTTCTCCGGCACTATCGAAGCTCAAGATGTCTTCGGCATCAGCGAAGTCACACTCAGCATGAGATGGCCCAATGTCGAGGCCACCATCGACGGTGCCGGCGCGTTCGTCGTCGAACCGTTCCCAACCATCGAAATCGCTGTTCAAGGTGACGGCGCCGTAAACGAAGGCGCCAGAAGCCACCTCGCAACGGTCGACCTCATGTTCGACAACGCCGCTTTCCTCGCTCCGCAAGATGACATCGAAGTCTTGCTGACCAACGTCGCCGACGGCTCAAACATCGATATCGAGCTGGAACCAGCAGAAATCGTCGAAGACAAGGTCTACAAACTGCGCGTATACGGCATCTTGCCCGACGACGGGCAGTACCAACTGTCCGCCACGCTGCGGAGCAATCACTTGGAACGCGACTTCGTCGCCGTCGCCACGCCAGCAGTCCAAGACTTTGAACTGACCACGCCGATCCCCATACCGCTCTACTCGGGCATCGGTGTGGCCGCATTCATCGTTCTCATCTTCCTCATCCTGTTGGCGAGATCACTGATTCAATCCAGCCCCTATGGAAACCTCTATCGCGTCGGACCAAACGACCAGCGAATCCTCGTCGCCGACTTCCGAAACTACCGCGGCTCCGCATGGGACCGCCTCATGAACAAAACCATCGTCCCTGCCGCCGCTATGCCCGGCATACCCCTGCACGGCGGTCGCTTCACTTTCGCCGCCAGAGGCGTAGACATCAACTACAACCCAGACTCCGACGGCCTACTAAACGTCATGATCAGTGGCGAACCCATCCAATCCGGCTCGACTCCGATTCCCGACGGTGAAGAGTTCAAAATCGGCTCCGAGACCTTCGTATTCGACCGAACCGAAGCAAGCCCCGACGTCCAAATCTCCGAACGCCTGACCCAACCCCGCAAAGAACGAAACGAAGAACTAGACACCTTCGCACTAGATCCCATGACCTGGGACGCCCCCTCCAGCGCAAGACCAACCCGCCGCTACTTCCGCCCCGGCTAACCAACCAAGCCGGCAAACCCCACCTCCAATCCCAACGCCGAGCCAACGAAACAGTCCCTTTCACGGAGCGAAGCGGAGAGTAAGGGGCCGCGGGAGCCCAAAACCGCCACCAACGGACAGCGGGGTATGCCCGCCGAGGCGGGAAACCGTCAACAACCACCAACCCAAAAACGAAAACCGCCACGCCCAGCGCATTTCAAACAACACACAACACCAAAACCCCAAAAACCACCTCGAATCCCGCCAACACCCACCGACGCTTCCACAAAATACCAAACCCATCGCAACGAATCCCGCTACTCACATCCATACAACAAACGAATCAAAACCATCCAACCCCACAAACACAACGAATCCCACAAATTCCCAACAACATCCCAAAACAACTTGACAACCACCACAACCGTGCTGCTACACTGGGAATCAGTCAAGTCATGATATGACATGCGTCGTGGCGACGGTCGCGGCAACCCCAGCCCTCGAGGCCATCGGGATCGTGTTGGAAGTCGGAAGAAACCCGCAACGCGGGAAGAAGACCAGCTTCCTTGGCGTCACCCCGCAGCTCCTGACGAGCGAGTTGAATGGCCTTGCTGAGATGCCTCAGTCGAAAGACTGTGGAGGGATCCGACATATGAAGCGTGCCCGGGACTGGTTCACGGACGCGGCCGGCGGTTAAATCCGACCGGTCGGGACCGGCAGCCAGCTCCGAAAGCAGCCCCTCGTTCGTAAGACGTTCGGGAAACTTCCGCCATCGCGTAAAAGGTGTTGGTGCGAGGAGCGCCCGATCGCCCCTGCGTCCGAGGAGAGCGGAGCGGATCTGCTTATGCCCGACAAGGCCCTTGT
>JAJEAU010000005.1 GCA_022824185.1 Dehalococcoidia bacterium | reverse complement strand
GAGGCTACAGCGCGAGAGGAGCCCGCGAGGGTGAATCGAAGGAAAACGGCGAACTCCGAACGGTGTCCCCAAGCACCGCGCCGAAATCCAAGCACGCGGTCTGGCGACGCGTGCCGCGGCTGGAAATGGTTGCTAGCGGTCTTGCACACCGCTCTGCGCAGCATTTGACCCCTCTCCGGGGTCGACCTCTTCAAACCGAAGAGGCGATGGAGAGGGAAGGAGCCCGGAAGTCGGTACCGACCTCCGAGCTCAGGGCAAGGGCAATCAACGGCCCCAAGCCCCAAACTCCAAGTCACACCAAAAGGTGAGGACAATCCTGCGCCCCCCCAAAAAAGGGGCGCAGGAGGAGGAGCTGAAAAAACCAGCCACCCCCAAGTGGCCATAGAAACACGCCAACACAGAAGTTCCCACGCGCCCACGCGCAGGCGGGCCTAGGAAGCGCAAGGTCGCCGAACAATCAACTCCCCACAAAGCCTGCGATTATCATTTATCCCTCAACAATCAAACCCCCATTTTCTCGAGTTCAGACATGACCTTCACCCAACAATCTCCTACCCAGACACCCCCTCTAACGCACCCCAACAACACCGTCATCCAGGTCCGAGACCTCCGCAAGTCATACAAAGACATCGTCGCCGTAGATGGCGTCTCATTCGAAGTCCACCGCGGCGAAATCTTCGGAATGCTCGGACCAAACGGCGCCGGCAAAACAACAACCGTCGAAATCCTCGAAGGCCTACGCGACCTCGACAGCGGCGAAGCCCACATCAACGGCCTCGACGTCACCAAGAACAGCACCCGTGTCAAATCCATCATCGGCGTCCAGCTCCAACAAAACGCATTCTTCGACAACCTCAACCTCAAAGAGACCGTCGAACTCTTCGCCACCCTCTACGGATCCGACATGCCCGCCGAAGAAGCCCTCGAAAAAGTCGACCTCGCCGAGCGCGCCAAAGACCAATACAAACACCTCTCCGGCGGACAGAAACAACGCCTCTCCATCGCCGTCGCCCTCGTAAACAACCCCGTCGCAATGTTCCTCGACGAGCCCACCACCGGCCTCGATCCCCAGGCCCGCCGACGCATGTGGGAACTCATCGACGGCCTCCGATCCGACGGCATGGCGATCATGCTCACAACCCACTACATGGAAGAGGCCGAACTCCTCTGCGACCGCATCGCCGTCATCGACCACGGCAAAATCGTCGCCCTCGACACCCCCCAAAACCTCATCGAACAGCTCAAAGCCCGAGGCGCCGAAGCCGTCCGCCGCGACGGCACCATAACCCTCGAAGACGTCTTCATCGACCTAACCGGACGCAGCCTCATCGAATAACCAATCTCGTCATTCCGTCGCCACCCGTCATTCCGGCGAAGGCCGGAATCCAGAGGGCAAGAGTGAGGGACCACCGAAAACAACCACCATGCGCATATACCAAGCTTTCATAGTCGCCGAACTAAAAATGTTCTTCCGCGACCGCGCCGCTCTCTTCTGGACGCTCGCATTTCCCACCGTCATGATGGTCGTATTCGGACTCTTCAACTTCGGCAGCTTCGAACCGCCCGAAGTCGGCATCGTCGACAACGCAAACAACGATGCCTCAACTTCGCTCGTGTCCGCACTCACAGGAGGCTATGGTGGCGAACCACTCTTCAACGTGCCCGATTCCGACGACGAAGCGACGCTAAAGTCAGAGGTCGAAGACGGCGAAATCACCGCTGTAATCGTCATCCCGCAGGACTTCGGCCGAACCTCGCCAGCATCCGTGCCGTCAATCTCCGTGATCGACATCACCTACGACGGACGAAAAGCCCAAGAGGCCGAGATCGCCAGGACCATCCTCACACAGATCCTCGACGACGTCTTCAAGGAAGTCAACCAAGTTCCAGCCGAGCACCGCGTTGAGAACTGGGCCGAAATCTCGCTGACTGAAGTTGCAGGCCGCGGCCAGGGCTACACCGGATTCGTCGTGCCCGGCATCGTCTCGCTCGCAATCATGCAGAGCGCCCTCTTCGGCGTCGTCTTCACCCTCGTCCGACTCCGCAACCAAGGCGTCCTCAAGCGACTCCACGCAACGCCCATCAGCCCCAAGCACTTCCTCGTCGGCGCACTCTTCACCCGCATGATCCTCCTAATCATGCAGACCTACGTCCTCTTGCTCGTCGGCATCTTCGTATCCGGCGTCGAAGTCGCCCCCGGAAACGCCGCCTTCTGGCTCGAAGTCGTCCCCCTCATCGTCCTCGGCGGCCTCGTCTTCGCATCGCTGGGACTCGCCGTCTCAGGTATCGCCACCAACGAAAACACCGCAGCGCCACTCGCCAACATCATCACACTCCCCATGATGTTCCTCTCCGGCGTCTTCATCCCCCACTCCGTCATCCCCGACTGGGTAGTCGCCGTCGCCAAATGGTTCCCGCTAACCTTCCTCGCCGACGCCATGCGCTCAATGGTCAACAGCGGCGAAACCCTATTCATCCAAGGCACACCCATCCTAGGCCTAGCCGTCTGGGGAGTAATCTGCTTCGCCCTAGCCGTAAAAGCCTTCCGATGGGAGTAGCGGAGAGACGCTGTTAAGTCGATACGGGAGTCTGCAAATCAGGAAAATACGACGAAAAGAACCCTCGATCACGCGTCAGGAAAACGTTCGCCGTTCGCAACGCGTGGGCACCAATCAAAAAGTCGGTCATGATGCGCTCGCGTGGGCCTCCCGACTGACGATACGACTTCCAACGCAAACCGGCTTCGAACGCAATATGAGAATCTATTGGAGAGAGCGTCACACCGACTTGGCTCAGAGCATCATCTAATCTAGCGCGGTCATCGAAGTGCGGAACGATCTCGGCATACACAACGTCGCAGACCACAATCTCCCCCCGGTCATAGGCCTGTTTCAGCCACTCTCGCGAATGCAAATGATGCGGTGAAGAAGTCAAAAACAGATCAATCAAAACGTTGGTGTCAACCGCGGTAATCATCGCCCCCTAACTTCCTCAATGTACTCGTCCACATCGAAATCAACGCCGTCCAGAAGCCCAGCGACCCGATCAACAGGGTGCTCACCATCGACCCGCGTTTCGATCAACACCCCCGTCTCGGTCGGCGTTACCTCGACCTCAACGTTGTGGTGCATCCCAAAGCGTTCGCGCAGATGCTTCGGGATGGTTACCTGTCCTCGTTCAGATATTCGCATGTCTTTCTCGCACGTTGCAACGGATACTCAAATCATACCAATCGCCCCTAGTCACCCAGCCCTTTAATCTGAGTTGAAAAGTGTGCCCACGCAGACATACAAACCCAAAAACCCCAGCCCGACGGAGAACCGATCGCCCCAACCCATTCTCAGAGAAAACCGATCTCTAGCGCTTTTCTCCCGTCAACTCACCCAAAAACTCCCCCATCGCCGAATAATACCCCTCAGGATCGTAGTAGTCAGCCCCATTATGCGGAGCACCTTTGATCACATAAAACGACTTCGGACCAGCCGCCGCATCGAAAACTGTCCGGCCGCATTCGATCGGCACGATCTCGTCAAACTCCGAGTGCATCACCAAAACCGGGCACCCGACTTCCCGCATGTGCAACTCGGTATCAAACCGATTATGGATGAACTTTTCAACTGGCAGATACTTCCACGGAACAATCGATTTCGCCATGAACGGTATCGACAAGATCGGACACTCCAATATCAGCGCATCCGGCGCCACCTCCGAAGCCAACCGCGTCGCCACAGCCCCTCCCAAACTCCTTCCAAAGTAGACAATCGCAGGCCGCCGATCCTCAGGCAGCCCGGCAACATATTCATCGACCCAACGCCTCGCCGCGATCGCATCCATCGCAAGACCCTCCTCACTCGGACTACCTTCGCTCATCCCGTACCCCCGATACTCCAGCGCCAACACATCGATGAACCGAAACCGATCCACAAACTCCCGATACTGATCCAACCGAACGCTGATATTCCCTCCGTTCCCATGCGCTATCAACATCAAGACGCGCTTCGTCTCCGGATCCTCACTCTCCTCGCCCTTGATGAACCAAGAGTGAACCCGCACACCATCATCCGCCGTCAACCAGACATCCTCGAATTGCAGCCCCACATGCGAAGGGTCACCCCTGAGTTGCGGTTGAGGAAAAAAGATGAACGATGCTTCGAGTGCGTCAGGCGTGTGCATACCTATCTCCGCCAACGCAGGCGAGTCACGCGCCGTGGACTTTGGGCACCTCGACCTCCAGATGCGTTCGAGGTTTCCATCCCAAAACACGCTCGGCCTTGGTGAGATTGTGTTCGACCTGATCTTCGTCGCCCGCGATAAAGAACGGCTCGAACGACCCATGCCCGATCTGCACGAACTCGGCAGCCGCCATGTAAGCGTTGGCCAAGTCTTGTTCGTCGGTTACAAGCAGGGGGCGTGCGCCGCTCGGATCGACTTGGTGCTGCGCGCTTCGGTACTCGATCCACTGCTCGCGAGTCCGGGGGCCGGTGATGCGCAACGCGGCGAGGTTCATGTCGAAATGCCTCGCGAAGTATCGGCAAATCAACTCTCCGAAACCTTTCGACAACCCGTACGCGCTTGGAGTATCGAGGGGCACCTCCTCCTCCGACTGGTACCAGTCGCGATACCTGAAATGAACACTCATCGTGCTCGTGTACACCCCGTTCCGCAACCCTTCATTCCACCCCGTCCACAGAAACAGATGCAAACCCAAATTGTTGACCGTGTAGTTCTCACGGATAACTTTCTCGTTTTGGTCAGTCACCGAACCGCCCTGCGGACTCTGCATCACCAACCAAATAAACGTATCCACGCCACTCACAGCCTCCTTGATCGCCCCGGTATCCGTCACCGATCCTCTGACAAACTCAACTTCATCATGCCGCGGTTCCGAAAGATCCAAAACCCGCAGATCGTGGATTTCTTGCAGATACGGAGTGATAAACGACCCGACATGCCCGGAACCGCCGACTAGGAGAATTTTCATTGCCCGATTTCCTCGCGTTTAAATGTGTCGCGCTGTGTGACGCGTTGCGGTGGATTATACGGCGAATAGGATCGGCGTCAATCACTCACCGACATCACGATCCGGCAATGATCGCTCGATCCCCACTGGCAAACGCAGTTCAGAGCCCGAGTCTCGATGCCTTTGTCGAATCCCTTCGATGCGAAGGCGTGATCGAGTTGTATGTGAGCATTCATGGGCGATCTTTTCGACGCGTGGTAAGTCCTGACGTTCTCGCTAGCCTCCTAACCGCCACCCGCGCCTCCGCTCCCCCTATCACCGCCGACGCCAGCGGTTTAAACACAGAAACTGTGACCTCAACAACGCACCCATTCATCCCCAATACCTCCCTAGCAACCCGATCCGCCAGCGTTTCCAGCAACCGATACTCGCCATCCCCCGCAACCTCCGTTGCCAACGCACAAACCTCTCGATAATCGACCGCATCCTCCAAAACATCCGACTCAGCAGCAACCGAAAAATCACCGGTCAACTCGATGTCCGCCAATACCCGTTGCGGCATCGACCGCTCCCAATCCTCGACCCCAATCACGCACCGCAGCTCCAAGCCTCGGACTACCAAGCGGTCCGACGCTTCTCGTGAACTCTCATTAATCATTCTTCGATACTATCCGCCAACCGCTCGACGAGCCCTAACACCGTCACAACCGTCCCTCCCAGTGGCTCCGCCTCTACGTGCTCCACGGTGTCGGAAGGGTGGTTGATGTAATCCAATTCATCCGCGTAAAACATGATGAACGGCACCCCACGCTCATCGAAACCGACATGGTCAGACGCAGCTCCCTCTAGCGGCCCTGCGACTTCCAAATCGACACCTGTCGCCTCGGCCGCATCCGAGGCATACTCGGTCAACATCTCATCCCCGAACACCTCCAGATCCCCCGTAGCCACGACGTCCAAATTGATCATCCCGACGATCCGGTCAACCTCCGCCTGCGAAAGACTTCCTGCGTAATGGTTGCTCCCATGCAGTCCCGTCTCTTCCGACCCGAAGAATATGAACCGCACATCGAAGGGCAGATCATCATCCGCAAGCTCCTCGGCCACGACCAACACTGACGCAACACCGCTCCCGTTGTCGTTGGCACCCGGCGACCAAGGCGTCGTATCGTAATGCGCCCCGATCACCAAAACCTGATCACCCACAATGTCGTTGTTCAACTCCGCAATCACATTCCGAGACGGCCCATCTCCATCCGGGTAAACAAGCAACTCGACAACCACGTCTTCGCCATCATCCAACGCATCTCGTAACATCACGCCGTCCTCACGCGGAATCCCGCCAACCAACACATCCGGATCCCCCTCCAACCTGCCACCGAAGTAATAGCGCGGCTGATTGTTGAATACCACCGCTCCTAGCGCGCCGCGTTCAGCCGCGTTGGTCTCCTTCTCCTCAAACGTCAGATTACCGCGAGCGATTAACGCAATCTTCCCTTCGACATCAACACCCTCGAAGTCCTCGTCGCTACCGAGTCCGACATAAACCAACTCCCCTGCCACCTCGCCTGTCTTCGCAGGCTCAAACGGCAAGAAAAATATGCGAGACGTATTACCACTCCGCCGAGAAAACAGTACCTCCGGCTCACCACCATCGGCGCTCGCCATCACTTCGATCGACCCTGAAGGACCCGCTTCCGTCACCGCAAAATCCTGGATCTCCACCTCATACCCCAACTTCACCATCTCACGCAACAGATACATTGCCGCTGCAAGTTCCTCCTCAGTCGCGCTCTGTCGCGGACTCAACTCCTCGGCCAACATGATCGTTAGCTCGTAAGCCCGATCTGTCAGCGACGCCAACTCCGAATCGGCATAGGCGTCTGCTTCCACCTCAACCGTTGTAGTCGGCTCTACCACGTTTACCGTCGGCGTTGCCGGAACCATCGTCACCGTCGGTTGGACAACAACCGCGATCGCTGTGGACTCAATAATCGCAGTAGGTGTGGCCGGAACTATCGTTGCCGTCGGTCCAACGACAACCGCCTTGGTCGCAGCCGGTCTCACAGTCGCGGTCGCTGTTGCTCGAGGAGTGGAATCAACAACCTCTTCACTCGAAGCACAACCAACAACCCCAACCCACACAAACGCCGCGCCCGCAACAGACGCGACAACCGATCGCCAATCTCTAACAAACTCCTTCATCTGACCACTTTCAATTATCAAGCCGCTGTATCAACATACGAACGCGGATAAAGTGATGTTTGGCTATCACCCGAAAATCTCGAACGGCACCCACAACTTGAGCCAACAAGAAACCCCTCACACCTTCGCAGGGAACCCCATCGATCGCGCCGACCAACTTCGGCGCGACGAATCTGAAATCCACGACCTCATGCACTCCCCGAATGCCAAGGTGCTGATACTCGCGGGCCTCGATCCACTCATCACAACATCCCGCAACCCATCGACGGCCCTGGGATGGCTCCCATACGCGGAAGCGAGACAATTCATCGATGCCGAACCCGATCTTTCAGCATTCCTAGGCGTGACCCCCGACGGCGACCCCCTTATCACCTGGAGCCTCGAAGGTAATGCACGCAATGGTTCCGACCAACTCCCTCAATCCGACCTTGACGAACTGAGCCTCGAAATCTGCGACGCTCGTGAATCTGCGATGCTCATTTCTGGCGAGGAGACCGGCATCCTATCCCAAGCCCGCGCCAACCTCGGTTGGCACTCAACGCACAAGTTTTGCGCTCGTTGCGGCGACCCAACCGAGATGCGTCGCGGCGGCCTGATGCGCGAGTGTGTTGGCTGCAACGCCCAGCATTTCCCCCGCACCGATCCCGTCATCATCACCGTCGTCACTCACGGCGATCAATGCATCCTTGGACAGTCCGCAGGACGTCTCTCCGCGATGAAAATGTACTCTGCGCTCGCCGGGTTCATGGACCACGGCGAATCGATGGAAGAGGCCGTTCGGCGGGAAGTTTGGGAAGAGGCTGGGATACGTGTCGGACGCGTTCAATACCACTCGACTCAACCGTGGCCCTTCCCCTCGTCCCTGATGATCGGCAGCCACTCCGAGGCCCTCACCACCGACATCAACAAAGACGATTTCGAGATGACCGACGTCCGGTGGTGGGACCGCGAAGACGTTCTCCTCGCGCTCGCCGAGAAAAACGACAACCTCCGTGTGCCGGGCCCGATCGCTATCGCCCATCACCTCATAAAGGCTTGGGCAACCGGAAATGCGGGTGTTTTCGTTTAAGTTAGCTGTTTCCCAAAGCCAATACAACGGAGATTCGTCACTAACTCGACAAGCGAGAAACAGTCAAAGATCCGCCCGTTGCATCGAAAAAGGACCCCACCTTGAAGCTAAAAACCCTCCGAGCCGTTCACGTCGATTTACCCGCGCCACAGCCCAAGACACCCGCACGTCGCGCCCCCTGGCCCACCAAATCGCCGCGCGCGATGCCCATTAACTTCTACCCTCAGTACTCCCGCTTCCCGCAGGACATGCCCGGCGCTCGCGGCCTGCCAGAGGTCTGGGTCCAGGCCATCGCGGAAGACGGCACTTTCGGTCTCGGGCGCTGCTCTTTCGGGCAACCAGTCGCGTCGTACGTCGACCATGTGATCGCGCCTGTCGTCGAGGGTCAAAACTGCATGGCCATCGAGCTAATGAACGACTTAGTGATTCGCTCAGGGCACCGACACGGGCTCGCCGGAATCGTTTCCACCGCACTGTCCGGAGTCGACATCGCACTGTGGGATCTCAAGGGCAAACTTCTAGGCAGACCAGTCTACGAACTCCTCGGCGGACCCGTGCGCGACAAGGTAGCCCTATACGCCACTGGCGACGACCTCGACTGGTTTCAAGAACTCGGCTTCACACGTTTCAAAATCACCAATCCCGCTCACTACTCTCAAGGCGACGAGGGTCTCCATCTGATCGAAGAACACGTCGCTAGCTCGCGCGAATTCGTTGGCGAACGCGCCGAACTCATGATCAATCCGGTTATGTCCTTCAATGTCGAATTCACTCTTAGGCTCGCCGAGCGACTCCGCCCATACAACCTCCGTTGGCTCGAAGAACCGCTCCCTCCTCACGACATCGAAGGACATGCGGAGTTAAAACGCGCCATTACTTGGATACCTCTCGCGACAGGCGAGGATCACCGCGGTCGACACGCCTTCGCGCAGCTGATCGAACGTCGCGCCATCGACATCGTCCAGCCTGACATCTCGTGGAGCGGCGGCGTCACCGAGACGATGAAGATTTACACCATCGCCGAGACCGCTGGCATACAGACCATCCCCCACGGTGGTGCCGGCACTCCGTGGGGTCAACACGTCGCGATGGCGGCCCCCGAATCGCCCATCGCCGAATACTGGACCGGATCGCCTCCTGGCATACCCCTCGAAGAACTGAATCGCATCCCCGGGATGGCCACAGCTAAAGACGGATTCGTTACCCCATCGGACTCCCCTGGGTTCGGGATGGAGATCCCCTCAGACTGGATCCGACCTTGGGAATACCGAGGCCGAACGCGAACCACGGTGTAGAATCAAACCCGATCCCCTGCGCGCCGATCATCGGCGCCGTCAACTTCTTCGCTTCCCGTGTAACTACCGTGAACATCCGCGACTACAACAACTACGAAACCCCGGAATCCCGACGCGGCAAACTCACCCGCATCGGAGCCATTGACTACGGCGACGGCGACTCTGTTTTAGCCAAGCTACGACGCCAAATCCGTAACCCCTCGCTTCTTACCTTTTTCGTTATGGCCCTCGTGATCCTGGCCATCCCCGGCGCAATATTCGCTCCCGGCTTCTACTCCGGCGCCAAAGAGAACATCGTGCGTATACGTCAAGACCCCTTCGTCCAGTTCCTAGAGGTCGCCACACCCAGCCACGTCTATCCCTTCTTACAACGCAACATCCAACTGATGAAGGACGCCGAAACCCAGTCCGAATGGCGACGCACCTCATTCAAACTCGGCCCTTGCCACGACGGAAACCTCGCCCAATTCCCGGAGGGCAAATACACCCTAGGCATCGCCTCGGCATGTGAAACCCTCCACAACATCCAACTCGAATTCGCTGAAGACTGCATATCCGACACCTCTTGCAACATCCATGCGACTGCGATCGCCAAGCTCGATAAGGTGAGCACCGACCTCCGCGATGTCTTCTCCGACGCTTACTCCTCCCGCCACATCGAGTCGACCGGCGAAGGCGAATAACGCTTCCATCGCGGCGTTTCAGCGAACGGACAGCGCGCGACGCGCAAATCCCCTGTCACCCCAATAACCCGATTTCGACGGGTTTCCCCACCTGTCGCGACACTGTAACGCGCATAAAATCAACTTAATAAAAACATCGCAACGATCCTCTCGTTCCCAGAAGCAACCTTCGATTTCCTTCAAGACTTACCCGTGGTTAAGCAAAGAGCGTTTGGTTGCACATCCAAGAGACACTGCTCGCCATCGGGCTCCTGATCATCGGAGCCAAACTCTTCGAGGGTGTTTTCAGGCGATTCGGCCTAAACTCGATCATTGCCTACGCCATCGCAGGTGTCATCCTGGGGCCGATAACCGGCATCGTCGAGGCGAGCGAAGAAACCGAAGTAATCTTCGGACTCGGCATATTCGTGTTCTTCTTCCTCATCGGACTCGACGAACTCGACATCAAAGGCTTCGTCGCCGCCATCCGTGGCAAGATTTTTTTGGCCGCGACCCTTTCCGTGCTGGTCTCGATGGTCATTTCGCTCGCAGTGACCACAGACTTCATCATCGATCTCGGACTAAACCTCAACTTCGCGCAGGCGATGGGCTTGGCTGCTGTGCTCTCGCTCTCCAGCCTCGGACTCGTCGCCAACGTTCTGATCGATGAGGGAAAGCTGAATGAACCCGTCGGCGTTCAGATCTTTACCGTTGTCATCATCGCTGAACTCCTCGCTCTCTTCCTGCTCGGATTTGCCATCAGTGAACGTTTCCATCTCGACGATCACGTGGACACCAACGACCTTCTTAACATCGGTCTGGTCATCGCCGAGATCGTTCTATTCTCCGTCGCTGTCTGGTTCGTCTCCACCAAGTTGTTGCCCCGAGTAATCGCATCGTTGCACCGTATCCTTCAGGTGCCTCAACTCTCATTCGGCGTCCTCCTCGGGGGGCTATTCCTCGTCGTCTTCGGCGCGGAACTGGTTGGACTACACGGCTCGATCGGTGCGCTTCTCTTCGGTGCCGCGTTGTCGTCTCTGCCGTACCAGGTCAGGCACGACATCACGCCCGGCTTGAAAGGGGCCGCGGAAGGGTTCTTCATTCCGCTCTTCTTCGCATCGGCCGGACTACAGCTCAGCTTCGCGTTCCTCGAGCTACCGATCCTGACGATCGTTGTGCTGACGATCATCCCATTTTTCGGCAAGTTCGCCGCATCTCTGATCAGTGCGTTCCTAGTCAGGCTCGAGGCCCCGTTGGTTACCGCGTCCGGGTTGATGGCGAAAGGCGTAGCCGAGATCGCCCTCCTGATCCTCCTGCTACAAAGCCACATTATCGACGAGTCCGTCTTCTCTCTCCTCATTCTCGTCATGTTCGCTTACATCCTCATCACCCCCGTAGGCATCTCCGCGGCGTTCAAGCGCATCAAACCCTCCGCACCGTCGTCCGCACCCAGGCGCGGTCTACCGCCGTCAATGCTCAGGTTCGCCCTCGACGACATCAAGGTCAAAGACATCCTCGACACCCATCGCGCACATCCCGACCAATCTCTGAACGTTAAGACCTTCGCCGACCAATGGCTGCTTCCGCACCAGCACGACTACGTCGTCGTCGACGGGGGCGATCTCGCAGGCATTGTCTCCATCGGCATGCTCCGGTACCTCCCGCGCAACGAATGGGACACCACCATGCTGAACCAGACTCTGCGCCACAACACGCCAACAGCCACCACTGAGGACTACGTCGAAGACGCCCTCCAAGCGATGACCGAAAATGCCATCACCGTCCTACCCGTCCTAGACGCCGAAACCAATCGATTCATTGGCTCAATCGCCTCTCACGAAGTCTTGGAAATGGTAGTCGACGACGCGCAGGGGCACTGACGATCCATCTCTACCTCCTTCGTCCACATCCCAATTCTCTATAATCGCAACCAAACCCAAGCCAATCTCCCAATCATGTCCACTTCAACCCAATCCTCCACCCGTGAACCCCTCATCCTCGTCGTCGATGGCCACTCAATGGTCTTCCGCGCCTGGTTCGCACTCTCCCGCGGCGGCGGGCTCACCAACTCCGAAGGCCAGCAGACGCACGGCGCGTACGGTTTCATCCGAAACCTCATCGCAACCATCCGTGAATACGGACCAACCCACATCGCCGTAACCTTCGACACCCGCGGTCCAACCTTCCGCGACGAACTCTTCGACGAATACAAAGCCCAACGCCCGCCGATCGATCCCGAACTCCACGCCCAGATCCCCATGGTCGAGGGCGTCCTCGAAGCCATGCACATCCCCGTCTATAAGATCGAAGGCTTCGAGGCCGACGACGTGGTCGGAACCATCGTCCGCAAAGCCGAGACCGAGAACATCCGATCACTCATCCTCACCGGCGACGCCGACCAACTGCAACTCGTCACCGACGACACCAACCTCCTCATGTACTCCGGCTTCGGTGACACGCGCGTCTACGATATCGACGGAGTCAAAGACCGGTACGATGGTCTCGGACCCGACTTCGTCGCCGAGATCAAAGCCCTCGAAGGCGACCCTTCCGACAACATCCCCGGCATCCCCAAGATCGGACCCAAAGCCGCCCGAACCGTCCTAAACCGCTTTGGACACTTCGACGACCTCTACGACAACCTCGACCAGGTCGGCGAGATTCCTTCCAAGGAACTTCGTGGCTCCAAGTCCATCATGAACCGCCTCCGCGATGGCAAGAAGATCGCATATGACGGCCTAAAACTCACAACCATCGTCACCGACGTCCCGATCGAGATCGACTTCGACCACTGTCGCATAGGAGGCTACGACCGCGCTGACGTCGTCGCCGCACTCACCAACCTCGGTTTCGGCGAGAACATCGTACGCAGCATCCCAACCGCCGAAGACGCCGAACGAGGCGTTTTCCCCCAACCAATCACGGGACGCCAACAAGGCAACCTCTTCGCCAACGGAGCGTCTGCCACATCCGCCAAACCGGCCGCCTCATCCGATGGCCCCCTCGGAAAATACACCGTCGTTACGACCGACGCCGAACTCCAAGATCTAGTCAATCGCATAGGCACCGACGACGGATTCGCATACGACACCGAGACCAACGGCACCAACTCAATGCAAGACGAGATGGTCGGGATGTCGTTCTCGAATGCCGAAGGCGAAGCCTACTACATCCCTTTCGGCCACCGCTCCGGCGAACAGATCGACCGCACCCGCGTCCTCGAAACCGTAGCGCCCCTCTTCGCCGACGCCAAAGTCCCCAAAGCAGCCCACAACGCCAACTTCGACATGATGGTCCTGCTCCATACCGGCGTCGATATCAACAACGCCAACTTCGACACCATGATCGCCGCCAACCTCTGCGGCCACAACCGAATTGGCCTCAAAGACCTCGCCCTCGAACTCTATCGCGCTGAGATGACGCCGATTACCGATCTGATCGGCACTGGACGCAAGCAGATCACCATGTCCGAAGTCGACATCGAAGCCGCCGGACCGTACGCCGCCGCTGATGCCGACTTCACGTACCGATTATGGCGCCACTTCGAAGGCGAACTCGACAGCCACAACGCCCGAAGCGTCCTCGAGAACATCGAGATGCCGCTACTGCCGGTGATCGTAGGGATGCAACGCACCGGAATGGTTGTCGAAACCGATGTCCTCAAGAAATTCTCCGCCGCCCTAGGCGAGGAAATCGACCAGATCAAACAGGCCACCAACGCACTCCTCGGCGGACGAGACTTCAACATCGCATCCAACCGTCAGATCGGAACCATCCTCATCGACGAATGGGGCGCACCCCCAACTCGAAAACTCAAGACCGGATGGTCGATGAACGCCGATGCTTTGGACCGTATGCGAAACACCAGCGGCCTCGACGACCGCATCTACCAACTCATCGACGCCGTTCTCAAATACCGCGAACTCGCCAAACTCAAGTCGACGTATGCTGATGCCCTCCCTCGCATGGTCAACCCCGCAACCGGACGCGTCCACTCGACCTTCAACCAGGCCGGATCCGCAACCGGACGCCTCGCATCCAACGACCCCAACGTCCAGAACATCCCGGTCCGCACTGAGCTCGGTCGAGAAATCCGCAACGCATTCTCCACCATGTACGACTCCGGATGGCAGCTCCTCGCTGCCGACTACTCCCAAATCGAGCTCCGCATCCTCGCCCACATGTCGCGAGAACCCGGTCTGCTCCAATCCTTCCGCAATGGCGAAGATATCCACAACGCCACTGCGCAGGCCATGTACAACGTCCACGACGTCACCAGCGACCAGCGCCGGATCGCCAAAATCCTCAACTTCGGCGTCATCTATGGCCTCGGACCGCAAGGAGTCGCTCGCCAGACCGATCTCTCAGTGCAGCAGGGCCGCGAGTTCATCGACCTCTACTTCGGAAAATACCCCGGTATCCGCGATTTCATCGAGTACCAGAAACAGACCGCCAAGATGCGAGGTTACGCCGAAACTCTCAAAGGCCGCCGCCGCTACCTTCCCGACCTCAGATCCGGCAATCAAGGCCACCGCGCCGCCGCCGAGCGCGTCGCTGTCAACATGCCGATCCAAGGAACCGCCGCCGACGTCATAAAGATCGCGATGATCAACATCGCCGACGAACTTCGCCGTCGCGGACTCGAATCCCGCATGACCGCCCAGGTCCACGACGAACTCATCTTCGAAGTCGCCCCAGGTGAACTCGAAGAGATAACATCCCTCGCCCACGACATGATGCCCGCCGCAATGGATCTCGAAGTCCCCCTCCTCGTCGAAACCAAGACAGGCGTACGTTGGGGCGAACTCGAGTGACCACCGGGCACGTCTTCATCGCTACCACCCTCGACGGCTACATCGCCCGAAAAGACCACGCCATCGACTGGCTGGAAAACCAAGGCACCCTCTCAGAAGAGCACGGCTACACCAAGTTCATCGATTCTGTCGACGGCATAATCTTCGGCCGCAAAACATACGAAGTCGTCCTCAATCTAGTCGCCGACGGCGAATGGCCATACCCAAAACCCGTCATCGTCCTCTCCCGAACCTTAACCAACTCTAACATCCCATCCCACCTGACCGACAAAGTCGAAATCAGCAACCACAACCCTACTGACCTTCTCGCAGCCCTAGGCAAAAAGGACTGGAAACGGGCCTACATCGACGGCGGCATCACCATTCAATCTTTCCTCAACGAAGGCCTCATCGAAGATTTGATCATCACCACCCTCCCAGTTCTGATCGGCGAAGGCATACCCCTCTTCGGCCCCACCAACCAAGACATCCACCTCCAACTAATCAACTCAACCCAGTACCCCTCAGGATTAGCCCAATCGCACTATCGCGTCATCAAGAATGAAGCTTGATGATCTCAAATCTCCCCAACCGAACCCACCGGCAACCCCAAATCCCATCGAATCGCCGCCGATATCCGATTCAAGCGCGCCCCATTTAATCCTTCCTGAAGCATCGTATCCGTCAATATCGCTGCCGACACCCCATACTCCGGGTCTCCCCAAGCTATAGAAGTACCTATCCCGCCATGCCCGAACACCGATGTCGCTGAAAGCGTCGCCATCCGATTCGGCTGCTCGTCATACATCCATACGCCCTGACCAACCCGGTTCTTGGTCATCTCCGTAATGTTGTACGCCGAAGCAAGGGTTTCGTAGACGCTCGCCGCCGCATCCTCACTCAACCAGACTTCGCCATCGCCACCAACTCCTCCATTGCAGACCGTCGCATACAACCTCCCCAAATCTCTCGCCGTAGTGATGCAACTGCCACCAGGCGTGACGATCTGGTTATCCATTAACCAGTCCATCTTCGACGGCATCTCAAGATCGAAATAGTCCTCTGCCGTGTACAGCTTTTGCACGCGATTCCGCGCATCAGCATCATCTGCTCCGATCGAAAAACAAGTGTCCTTTAATCCCAACGGACCTTTCACCTCCCGCTCAAACAACTCCTCAAACTCGACCCCGGTAGCGCGACTAGCTATCTCCGCTACCAACAGCCCAAAAGTGATCGAATGATAGTGAATCACCTCGCCAGGTTCATACTCCAAATCCATCGACGCCAATATATCCATCATCCGACCCCAATCTCCCCAATCAACATCACCCCGACCAAAGTCATGCGGCAATCCAGCAGTATGCGTCAACACATGACGGATCGTAACCTTCGATTTGCCGCGCTGAGCAAACTCTGGCCAATACTCGACGACCGGAGCATCAATACCCAAAATACCCGCATCCAACAACCGCCAAATTACCGCTGCGGTCATCGCTTTTCCGCACGAAAATGCTCTGAACATCGGCTGCGGCTCAGGGGTTACACCACTGCCGTCTACCGAGCTCAGATAATCCAGATGCTCCTGTCCGTCCTCAAAAACAGCCACTAAAGCATTCCGATGCAAACCCATCTCCATCTGTCGATCCAACTCCGCGAATAACTCTGGCATCTCCACCGAAGGCGCCGCCAACCCAACTTCTTCTTCCTCAAGCGCCGCCGCAACATCCATCTCCTCGACAACCGAAACACGCTCCGCAACTGCCACGAACGCGTCGTCCTCATCCGCGTCATCTGCAACCAGCGCCTGCCCCACCTCGTCGCCAGCATCCTCTACGTCCTCGGTCTCCTCCAACGCCGCATCCGCCACCGCACCCAAACCGGTAAAGAACGCCGCGTAATCCGAAGCTATCGACGCCGCAACGCTTCCAAGCTCCTCATCGTCAATGCCAACCAACTGAGTCTCTTGGGCCCCCGTTTCCGTAGGCTCTTCGACCGTCGCTTCCTGTTCCGCCAGCATCCGACGATACGCAGCGATCTGCTCTTCTAGTTGGTCGAGCGTCGACTGGATATCAGCCAGGCCCACCTGCATCTCAATGCCTGACTCTGCCGATTTCGCGACCGGCTCCACCGCATCGCTCTCCTCCACGTCGCCCTTGGGCCGGCTAGCCTGAACCCCGGGTTGACGAACTTCCTCTGACGACAAATCTCTGGCTCTACGATTGGGCTATTGGCTATCAGCGGAATTTCCGACGTTGAAGGTCTCTTGAAGCTTGTTCATACCCGCCATCCAACTCGCCTGCGTCTCTTGCGACCAAGTCGGGTCAAAATCAGGGTACTTGTCGAGTACCTTCAACGCTAATTCTCTCATCGTAAGCGCTATCTGACCAGATTCCACCACCGCCGCGGTCTCGACTTCACTTCCATTTTCCGTTGCTGGCTGCCTGACCACATTCCGAGATGTTCTGGAACCGCCTCGTGCTCGCGCGCCAGACTTTCGATTTGAGGTCAAATACGGTGACAGCGAGATCGCCGCATGTTGAGCCGCGTGGATGAAAAACGTCTCGCACTTGATCAACATCGATTCCGTGCAACCAAACTCCTTCATCGCCTCTCGGAATTGTGCCTTCGTGGCTCTTTCCAAGTCCAGACGGAAAACCGGTTCGTAATACGACTCCAAGATCCCCGCCAACACCATCTGGTGCTCTTCGCCCTGCGTCTGCGCCAAACGCCTGAGCGATCCGCTTGGGCTCCCGTCAGCATCGATGAGTTTTAGCGAACGAAGCGCACTGTTGATCTGCGATGTCGCCGTTCCAGAGAATTTGGAATCAAACACCGAACGGTCTATCCTGTCCGGCATGCTGATTGCGAGAGATTCCAAAAAAGTTCGGAATGTCCGGAAAGCGACATACGGTGGGTTTCTGTTGGGCTCGATCGCCATGATTTCAAACTGAAAATCCTAGTTCATCGCTCGGGTACCGAGAGTATAAGCCAGCCGTTTTCCAAATGCAACCAGAACATTGGAAAACACTGTTTCCCGTTTGGACACCAAAGGGACAGTTTCTTTTCAAAACGTTGCTTGGAATACAGAATCTCTTCTAACGCGATGTTTCAACCAGCCCTCGGGCTTAGAAGACTGGACGTTTGATATGCGAATCGCGATTGACAACATCCTCCCGGACCCTGGTCGGCCTGTCTACGACAAGGCTCACCGGAAATGGGCACGCCGACGAAGACAACGACGCATGCCGATCGTCCTCGCCGACAAAGGAAAGTTCTACCTGCTGTGCGGGTTCAACTCTATCGAAGCGGCAGAACGGGCTGGCGAAGACGTCATCGAATGCGTCGTGCGCCAAGGCGTCTCCGACGAGGAACGTGAAAGTCTGCGGGTCGCCGACGAATACTTCTCGTCTCTTTTACCGCCAATCAAGATGGCCGAATCATTCATCAAATTCCGTGACGACTTCAGCGTCACTCAGCAGGAGTTGGCACGTCGAACCGGCATCACTGCCGGGACGGTCCATCATTACGAAAGCTTGCGCAAAACCCTATCCCCGAAACTGCAAGACCACGTCGACCGTGGCGACCTGACTTTCAAAGAAGCTCGCTCCATTGCCGACATGAAAGAGTTCGGCAAACAAGAGGAGTTGGCGGCCCCGTTCATCGAGCGCAAACTAAGCAGTGTTCATGTCGAAGATCTGGTCGCAAGAGCTAAAGCCGATCCGGAAAAGACGTCGGCTGACCTGATTGCTGAATTCGCACCGATCATGCCAAAGGTCAAAAAACCAGCGGCCGAAGTCGAAGTCACGAAACACGACAACAACGATCTGGAACCGGTTCCTTTCACGCGGCTCAACGGTAGTTACAAAGACGATCTAACAGGTATGCAGGAAGACGCATTCATGTTGGCTGGCAGCCTCGAAAAACTTGCCAGTTCCGAAATCCCGGAGTACCGTCGGCTTCGATTGGTCAGTACTTTGAGAATTCTCTCTAGCAGACTCAACTACGCCCTCGATCACCTCAATCGTTACAAAACCAACGGCACATCGCGGACGCATTCACGTAGCCGGCCACGACGAACTGAAACCGTTAATGCTCGCTGAATGCGGCATTCACGCAATGAATGAAGTCAAACGTTACGAATTCGCAGAATCTCGAAAAGGTTTACAATACGGGTGTCGGGCACCCTTCAAAATCTGAAACTGGCTAATCGTCATAGATCAAACCTCCCACATTTATCGATAGCCGGGCGACCATTCGGCACGGTACGCCCAAGAAATGCTGTCGAAACGGCCGATAGATGTCCCTATCTACGGGACACAGGCCAAATCCGAGGGTGGGGTGCTTTCCTAGCCTCCTTAAGCACCCCCTCCCTCTTCCCTTCATTCTCCAACCATCCACATCCCCGAATCACGCCTTTCGGTTCAATCTGATCAGATTGCGACGGTCTGACGAATCATCCACGTCTTAAACACGAAGGCGAGCCGACCCAAGGAGATTCGACTGGATCATTTATGTGCGCAATCCTACCCGCGCACGAACTGAACGAGCTCCGGAATGGTATAGCATTTCTTCAACCACGGACGCAGGTCCAACAATCTAACCAACACGAACCAAACACGCCCAGGTAAACCCCAACGATGCTCGAGAGATTTCATGTGCCCGAAGATGAAGCCGTCCGAGTCATGCCCGATCGCATGCGCGACGCAACCAACACCATCTTCTCCGCTATGGGCCTGTCAGACGCCGATGCTGAACTATCCACCGACGTATTGATGTACGCCGATTTGAACGGCGTCGACACACACGGCGTGTCCAACATGCTCCGAATGTATGTCCAGGGATACCAGTCCGACAACATCAACCCGAATCCCGAGATGCGGATCATACGCGAGTCCAATGTGACCGCATCCTTCGACGGCGACGGCGGTCTCGGCCTGCATCAGGCACCCAGGGTCATGGACATCGTCATAGAGAAGGCGAAAGAACACGGAATGGCCGCTGCAACCCTGATGAACTCGGGGCACCTCGGTGCCGCGGGTTACCACGCCGTGCGAGCCATAGAGCACGACATGATCGGCGTATGCATGACCGGCGGCGGCGGATTCGCCATGCTACCCACTTTCGGAGCCGAACCACGTTTCGGCACAAACCCCTTGGCATGGGCGGTCCCGGCGCGCTCGCAACCCTACTTCATCTTTGACGCCGCTACTACCCAAGTCGCTGGAAACAAAATCCGCCTCCTGCAGCGAATGAACGCACCGATCCTGCCGGGTTGGCTCGCTCGAGATGACGGCTCTCCCATCATGGAAGAGGAGCAGGTACCTGAAGAGGACATCCGCGGCGATCGACGCCACTGGTACATGCTGCCCTTTGGCGGCACACGCGAGATGGGATCCCACAAGGGTTACGCACTCGCATGCATCGTCGACATTATGACCAGCACGCTCTCCGGAAATGGGCCAGGCTTCGTGACCGACAGCGGCGGTCACTTCTTCTCGGCTTACAGGATCGACGCATTCACCGATCCTGACAAATTCAAAGACGACATGGATCTTTTCCTCGACGGCTTGGCGACCACGCCACCAGCCCCGGGCCACGATCGTGTCGTTTACCCCGGTTTGATTGAAAGCGAAGAACGGGCAGACCGCTCCGCCAACGGCATCCCATACCATCCCGAGGTGCTCGAGTGGTTCGACTCGATCGACGCCGAACTCAATCTCGGCTTGCAGCTGCCCTAACCTGACGGCGATCACAGATGTCCCCAACCGACGTCACCGGGGTGCCCTCCGCCGTTGAGATCCTCCAACGGCTCATCCGAATCGACACCTCTAACCCGCCCGGCAATGAGCGTGAATGCGCTCTTTGGTTGAAGTCGTTTCTTGACGATCACGGGGTCGCGAACCAGATCTTGCACCCGCCCGAGGCTCCGCACAGGACCAGCGTCGTCGCTCGTGTCGCCGGCCGCGGTGAAGCTCCGCCACTGCTCCTCCAAGGCCACATGGACGTCGTCAGTGTCCATGGCCAGCGGTGGAGCCATGAACCTTTCAGTGGAGATATCGCAGACGGATGTGTTTGGGGGCGCGGCGCAGTCGACATGAAGGGCGGTCTCACCATGATGCTCCACGCCCTCATCAGCGCCCAGAGATCTGAACAACCGCCACCTGGTGACCTGATCCTCGCCGCCGTTGCGGACGAAGAGTTGGGCGGTCGGCAAGGCGCCGCCTATCTAGTTACCGAACATCCTCATATTTTCGAAAGCGTGAAACATGCATTCGGCGAAATTGGAGGCTTCACCGTCCACATCCGGGGACAACGCTTCTACCCGATAATGGTCGCCGAAAAGCACATCTGCCGGATCAGAGTCACATTCCTTGGCGATGGAGGTCACGGATCGCAAATCCATAGTGACACCGCCATGAGCAGGGCAGCGCGCGCGCTAAGACGCATGGAACGGCGACACCCGCCCTTCAAGATCGTAGATGCTACTCGCGCAATGCTTGAAGGCATGATGGGCGCGTTGGGCGCGCGCGAAGCCGTGGCTTTGCGCATGGCGTTGAACCCCGCCACCACCGGCATGGCCCTCGCGATGATGGGCGATAAGGTCGCAAAGATGCTCGAACCCATGTTCCGGGACACCATCTCGCCGACGATCATCTCCGGCGGCCAACAAGAAAACGCAATCCCATCTGAAGTCCAGGTGCTCCTCGATTGCCGACTGCTCCCCGGGTCTTCACAATCCGACATCGTTCGACAGGTCATGTCACTCGTTGGCGATAACGCCGAGATCTACGTTGAACGATACGAAGACGGTCCGCCGACCGTCGACATGACTTTGATGCCCTACCTCGCTGATCTCATCGAAACCGCAGACCCCGGTTCGAAGGCTATCCCTTACATGGTCGCGGGTGGAACCGACGCAAAATGGTTCCATCACATCGGCATCGACACCTACGGTTTCACGCCCATGCGTCTGCCCGCCGACCTTGATCTCATGGCCCTGTTCCACGCCGCCGACGAGCGCATTCCCATAGACGCCCTGAACTTCGGCACCGCCCTGATGCACAAAGCCATATACAACTACCGCGGCTAGGCTAAGCCAACATAGTTCCATGACACGCCATCCCATGGCATGGGGCGGCCGAGATCCGGGCGAAGCACCACAACGTTAGAGGCGGGTCATCGATTCAACTGATCCAACACCCTCCCTCCCGTAAACATCATTACAATCGTTCCCCATCATTCCACCCTCAACGAGATCACCAAAATGGACCTCCAACTCCAAGGCAAAAAAGCAATCGTAACTGGCGGCAGCCGAGGCATCGGCAAGGCAATCGCATGGGAACTCGCACGCGAAGGCTGTGACGTCGCCATCTGCGCCCGCAGCTTCGATCCCCTCCAAGCAACCGCTGATGAGGTTGCTGCTGACACCAACCAAAACATCTACCCAATCGAGTGCGACACCTCCGACACCGAATCCGTCAACAACATGGTCGCACGCGCCAACTTCCAACTTGGCGGCGTCGACATCCTCGTGAACAACGCCGCCCGACCGGGTGGCCAAGCCGCCGTCCCCGGCATCGAGGGCATCACCGACGACTACTTCAACGAGGACATCAACACCAAGGTTCTCGGTTATCTCCGCTGCGCCCGCGCAGTCGCACCGATCATGAAGGAACGCGGATGGGGTCGTATCATCAGCATCTCCGGCCTCGCCGCCCGTTCCAGCGGTACCGCCGTCGGATCCATGCGCAACGTTGCCGTCTCCGCGCTGACAAAAAACCTCGCCGATGAACTCGGACCTTTCGGCATCAACTCCGTCGTCATCCACCCCGGCGGCACTCGGACCGAGGCCACGCCCGCAGTTGCCGCCGCACGAGCCGAAGCTCGGGGCGTGCCGGTCGAAACCATCCTCGAAGAAATGGCATCAGCAAACTCCGTCCGAAAACTCATCGACGCTGCCGAGATCGCATACATCGCCACCTTCGTCGCATCTCCCAAAGCCGTCGCCATCAACGGCGACGCAATCGCCGCAGGCGGAGGCGTAGGAACCGCAATCCATTACTAAACCTCCTAGAAACATCCAACGGACATCCTCTAGAATCAAACAGAACCACCTCCCCTTTCTTCCGATCTGCATGTCCGAAAACGAAATCTTTGTCAGAGGCGCACGAGAGCACAACCTCAAAAACATCGACGTCCGCATCCCGCGCGACAAACTCGTCGTCGTCACCGGGGTTTCTGGTTCCGGCAAAAGCTCCCTCGCCTTCGACACCATCTACGCCGAAGGCCAACGCCGGTACGTCGAGAGCCTCTCTGCATATGCCCGACAGTTCCTCGGGAGAATGGAAAAACCCGAGGTCGACCACATCGACGGCTTGAGTCCTTCGATCTCCATCGACCAAAAAGGCGTGTCCCGCAACCCCCGATCTACCGTCGGAACCGTCACCGAAATCTACGACTACCTCCGCCTCCTCTTCGCACGCGCCGG
The DNA here is from genome assembly GCA_022824185.1 of Dehalococcoidia bacterium. Classification (GTDB taxonomy): domain Bacteria; phylum Chloroflexota; class Dehalococcoidia; order Lucifugimonadales; family Lucifugimonadaceae; genus Bin127. Next base: position 22,731 of record JAJEAU010000005.1, on the reverse strand, counting down.
ACGCCCTCATTGCCGAAACTGCGGCAAACCTGTCCAACGGCAAACGGTCCAACAGATCGTCGACTCCATCCTCCGCCTTGACGAGGGTTCGCGTCTCCTCCTCCTCGCCCCAGTCGTCAAACACAAGAAGGGCGAACACACCGCAGTCTTCGATGACGCCCGACGTGCCGGTTTCCTCCGTGCTCGTGTGGACGGCGAGGTCCATCAGCTCGACGAGGAAATCACCCTCAACAAAAACAAGTGGCACAACATCGAGATCGTCGTCGACCGCATCATCGCCAGACCAACCGCCGGACGCGAGCGCATCACCCAATCCGTCGAAACCGCCCTCAAAACCGGCGAAGGCAGCCTGATGGTCTCGGTCCTCAACCCGACCGAGCGCCTCATCGAAGAGCTCACCTCCGGCGCCAGAAGTACGGTCGCAGCCGGAACCATCAACAAACAGCGCCAACGCAACCAGAAAAACCGCCAACCGCAAGACATCTCCTACTCGGAGCAGTTCGCGTGTACCGACTGCGACATCTCGATGTCCGAACTCGAACCTCGCAACTTCTCCTTTAACACGCCATTCGGAGCATGCACCGACTGCTCGGGTATCGGCTACGGCCTAGAGATCGACCCCGATCTGGTACTCCCCAACAAGAACCTTTCACTCGAAAACGGTGCCGTCGCACCTTGGAGCCGCGACGGAAAGCCCTCCCACTGGGGACGCAACAATATAAACGCCCTGGAAGAGCATTTCGACGTCCCGCTCGATGCCCCCATCAAGGATCTCAAACCCGAGCACCTGAAAATAATCCTTTACGGGTCCGGGCGCAAAAAGGTCCAGCTCACCCACAGGACCAACACCGGCTCGGTATACCAATGGATGGGACGCATCGAAGGCGCTATACCGCAGCTCCGGCGTCGACACTCCAACACCGAATCTGAAGCCGTCCGAAACGAAATCGAACGCTACATGGCGCAACGCACATGCCAGTCGTGCAACGGCGACCGACTGCAGCCAGACGCGTTAGCCGTCACCCTCCTCGGCATGAACATCATGCAGGTAACCCGCCAATCGGTCGCAACCGCGCTCCAATGGGTCGAAGCCTGCCGTCAAGGACAGTGGCCCAACCAAGACGAGCCGGTTGAAGAGCCGCTCACCCCTCGCGAACTCTCAATCGCCGACCAGATCTTCAAGGAGATTGAAGCCAGACTAGGTTTCCTGTCTCGCGTCGGCCTTGACTACCTGACCCTCGACCGTTCCGCCGGCACACTCTCAGGGGGCGAAGGACAGCGCATTCGCCTCGCCACGCAAATCGGCTCCGGCCTCATGGGCGTTCTTTATGTATGCGACGAACCGTCCGTAGGGCTTCATCCCCACGACAACGATCGTTTGATCACGACACTGAAGAGTCTGCGCGACGTGGGGAATACCGTCCTGATTGTCGAGCACGATGAGGCGGTGATGCGAGCCGCCGATCACATCGTAGATCTAGGCCCAGGCGCAGGTGAACACGGTGGCGACATCGTCGGAGAAGGGGACATCGAAGCCATCATGTCTGCTGAACGGTCCGTCACTGGCGATTACCTCAGCGGACGCAAAGAGATCGCAACTCTCAAAGATCGTCGGGAAAACAACCACCTTGCGATTAAGGTAACCGGTGCAAGAGCCAACAATCTCAAAAACGTCGACGTCGACATCCCGATCGGGGTATTCGTATGCGTCACTGGCGTATCCGGATCCGGCAAGAGCACACTTGTCAACGAGATCATCCTCAAGCGCCTTGCCCAACACTTCTACCGCGCCAAAGATAGGCCCGGCCCTCACGACGACGTAATAGGCCTGGAGTTAATCGACAAGGTCATCAACATCGACCAATCACCAATCGGTCGCACCCCTCGATCGAACCCAGCGACCTACACTGGCGTCTTCACTCCAATCCGTGAGCTCTTCGCCTCCATGCCAGAATCCCGCGCCCGAGGATACACCGCAGGCCGTTTCTCCTTCAACGTCCGTGGCGGCAGATGCGAATCGTGTTCGGGAGCTGGCTATACCCAGATTGAGATGCAATTCCTCCCCGACGTAACCGTCCCCTGCGAGATCTGCGACGGAGCGAGATACAACCGAGAAGCCCTTGAAATCCTTTTCAAAGGCGCTTCAATCTCCGACGTCCTGAACATGACCGTCACCGAGGCGCAGCAGCTATTCGAGAACATCCCAACCATCAATCGGAAACTCGAAACCCTTGTCGACGTTGGCCTTGGTTACATCCACTTGGGGCAACCCGCCACCACTCTTTCTGGTGGAGAGGCACAACGCATTAAACTCGCTTCCGAATTATCCAAACGCGGAACTGGGCAAACCCTGTACATCCTTGACGAACCGACCACAGGACTTTCGTTCGACGACGCCGACAAACTCCTCGCCGTCCTTCACCGGCTGGTCGACTCCGGTAATACCGTCCTTCTCATCGAGCACCACCTCGACCTCATCAAGAACGCCGACTGGATCATCGACCTCGGGCCGTATGCTGGTGACGACGGTGGCGAACTCGTGGCCGTGGGCACACCCGAATTCATCGCCTCCGTAGACGGATCTTTCACCGGTATGTATCTAAGAGAATCTTCGGGGATTACCCCAGATCCAAGCGCCGCAGGATTAGACGTCACGCAATTGGGCGCCAACGGATCGGTTTCCGCGGAAGCCGAAAACGGACACGACGAGATCAAGGTTGCCGACATCCTCGAAGACTACGTCGACCAAGGCGCCAACACAGCAGCATACAAGAACGGCACCAAACCCCGCCGCCGCCGTCGACGCAGAAGAAGAGCCGCGAGCCAATCAAGTTGATGACCGCCACCGACCCGGGCGCTACGCTCGCGACCGCTCCCACTCACGTCCAAGACGGCCTTTTCGGCAACTCGTGCTTCGGATGCGGTGCCTGGAACGAACACGGACTCAACATCAAATCCGCTTGGGAAGGCGAAACCTCAGTCTGCCGCTTCATCCCCAAACCTCATCACGCTGCAATGCCGCCCGACATCGTAAACGGAGGCATCATCGCCGCAGTCATAGACTGCCACTCCGTCTGCACCGCGATCGCCGATGCCTACCGCCGTGCGGGTCGATACGCCGGTGACGGCCAACGCCCACTCTTCTGGTACGCCACCGCCTCCCTCCATGTCAACTACCTGAAACCTACGCCGCTGTCGATGCCCTTCACCGTCCGAGCCAACGTCGTGGAAGTCGATCGCCGCCGGACCACGCTTGCTGCCGAACTCCGCAGCGACGACGGTACGTTAACCTGCACAGGCGAAGTTGTCGCTGCCCAAGTCTCAGATCGCTGGGCCAGACATGAAGGCTTCTACGGATCAAACCTGCAAAACACGTAAACCGCAACCATGCTCACCAAAAACGAACTCACCGCCAAAATCGAAGCCCTCCCACGCGTCGACATCGCCCATACCCCGACGCCGCTCGAAGAGATGACGCGCCTCCGCGAACGTCTCCAAGACGATGGCAACACAGTTCCACAGATCTTTGTCAAACGCGAAGACATGACCGGACTCGCGTACGGAGGAAACAAAGCCAGGCACTACGAATTCGAGATGCCCCACGTCGTTGATCAGGGATACGACACCCTGATCAACATCATGGACTACCACTCCAACAACGCTCGCATGACCGCAGCAGCGGCCAACAAAGCGGGAATGCGTTACATCCTGGTCCTCAAACACGCCGCACACAGGAAAATCCAAGGCAATCTCCTGATCGACAAACTCCTCGGCGCAGAACTACACCTCCTGGATCAGTTCCAATCCGAAAATGCCGACGAGTACGCGGCAAACTTGAAATCCCAACTCGAAGCTGAGGGAGCGAAAGTCTACTGGCTCCAGGAACACCTATTTCCCCGCGTCGTGGGCATGGTCGGTTTTGTCCGTTGCGGACTCGAGTTGCTCGACCAAATCGAAGAGATGGGTCTCGAGAACATCCACATATACGGCGTCGCAGGGCGCTCACTTTGCGGTCTCATCCTCACCGCCAAAAACCTCGGACTAGATTGGCGCTTCACTGGCGTAACCGTCAACTACGACATGCCGCTGGGCGAATACATCTTTCAACACTCCGATGACATCCGAGATCTCTTGGATCTCCCCATCACTTTCGAAGAATCCGACATGCGCGTCCTCGATCAGTTCGTAGGCGAGGGTTACGGAATGTTGACCCCCGAAGTGATCGAAGCCATCAAACTCTCCGCGCAAACTGACGCGATTATGCTCGACCCCAACTACACGGGAACGGTGATGGCAGCGTTGCTAGACGACATCCGAGAAGGCAACGTCTCTGCAGATGAGACCGTCATATTCCTCCACACCGGCGGGTTGCCTGCCTTATTCACTTTCGCGAACGAGTTAGCCCGTTAAGGTAACGGTTTTTCGAATTTCGGTTCTAGCCGCTAACGAGGAGTGGTACGCCGCATGCGCAGGTAGACCACCCACTTGGCACAAAGCATCGCTCCTGCGAGCAAGATGGTGGACTGAACGTAGATGAAAGTGAAGAACATCATCAACGTGGCGACGCTCCCGTAAAGGGAGAAGAAACGATCAGCCAAGTTATGAACGAACACGATGAATATGAGCTTGGCCAACTCGTATATTAGCGCCGCCAACAGCGCGACTGGCACAACTTCCTTGATTCTGAGGCGGGTGTGGGGCAGCCAGACGTACAGAAATGTGAAAACGGCGCAGGTTAGGGTCAACGGGGCAACCCAATTCACCACCCCCAACAGGAACCCGCTGATCCCGAACGGATCATCCCAAATTCTCTCGCCTACCTCGTCAACGAACGTATAGAGGGTCGAGATTATCAACGATGCAAAGAGGAGGGTCAATCCCCCAAGCAACAGAATCGCCTCGACGACTTTGCGCATAAAGAAACTCCTGCGCCTCCTCAAGCCCCACATGATGTTGACGCTCTCCCTGATTGCGCCAAAAACTCCCAATGCTGCAACGAAGAGAACCAACCCCGTAAACGTGGAAGTCACGGCCGGATTGTCGGTAGTTTCAGAGACGAACTGTTCAACAAAGGTAGGCCCCGAAGTTTCTGTCAGAACCGGTATCTGTTCGGAAAGCCCTTGGACGATGATCGATTCGAAGTTGGTATGACCCGAGAGGATGTGAAGGAGCGTGATCAAACCAATGGTCAAAGGGAAAAGCGACAAAAAGGCGTAGAACGCGATTGCGGCGGCCAAGTAAGGGCCGCGCAAGGTAATGAACTCGTCAACGAGTCGCATGACCAATCCAACATAGCGTTTACCATCTTGGTAAAGATGGTGCGTCTCGAGAAATCTTGGAGCCGCAATGCGCATAATGACATTATCTCGTTGAAATGCTTTTCGCGCCGCTAAACAGTCCTAAATTCTGCAATTAAGATACTTTATCGGAAATTGACACTACCTCGAGCATCCGACAACCGGCGTCTCCACGACGGCACGAGCCGCTACGCAGAAAACACTCGGCCATCAGTTTCGCTAATCCGCCGCAAGTTCGCGATCAACATCGAGTTTTGGCGTCGCTGGTCTCGTATCCGCAGATAGTTTGACCATTTTGCAGACAGCAAGGCGCCGGCGAGTAAGATGATCGATTCGATGTAAACGAACAGGAAGAACATCATGATCGTGCTGATGCTCCCGTATATCGAAGTTAACAACCCGCCGGAGTTTCTCAGGAAAAATATGAACACGTATTTCGCAATCTCGAACGCTATCGCCCCGAGTGCCGCCACGCCAAGGATGTCGGTGAACTTGACCTTGGTGTTGGGCAACCACCAGTAAACAACGACGAAAACAATGTAGGTGATCGCAGACGGCACGACGTATCCAGCAACGACTAAGAACCACTGATCGAACGGCGTTCGTTCCGTGGCTAACAGGCTAGCGATCTCTTGGATGAACGAAAATATCGCGGACAACACAATCGCCAAGAACAGCAACGACGATGCAATCACCATCATGATGAAATCGATGGCCCGTTCGATCAAAAAGGGGCGTGGCCGTTGGATTCCCCAAATCACATTCACGCTTTTCCGAATTGAACCGAACACACCCATCCCGGCAATGAACAACGTCAACCCCGTCAAACTGGAGGTGACCGCTGGTTGGTTGCTGACGTTACGGATGAATCGTTCTAGGAATGACGGTCCTTCAGTTTCCGCCAACACGGGGATCTGAGTGACAACTCCGGTTATCAGCCGATCCTCGAACCCTTCCAATCCAACAACGAACCTCCAAAGGGTGATCAGCGCGATCGAAAGGGGAAAGATCGACAAAAACGCATAGAACGCGATCGCGGCAGCCAAGTAGTGACCGTTGACAGTCATGAAGTCGTTGACGTTGTGGTAAACGAACCAAAACGACTCCCTGACCAGGTTCAATGGGTGCCACTGTGAGGAAGTATTGGGAACTGCTGCCACTCGGATCGTCTCCTAGAGACGCAGCCAGTTTATGGGGATAAACGAGCGAGAGTTCGTGTTGAGTTAGTCAAGTTCGCCGCTTCGGAACGCGGTGATGTAGTTCATCGCAAAATCGTCTCTGCCTTCAAGGAGGTCGACGGCGTACCGGACGCGCTGCGAATCCATGTCGAGCGCCATAGCGCGATCGATTTTGACTTGGATAGGATCGATGATACCCGAATCTGCGCCGGCCTCAACCGCCAGCTTGACGAACGTTTCGTTTACCAAGGCGCGTTTGGGCAACCCGAACGATACGTTGCTCATGCCACCCGTGATGTGAACGTCTTCACCGAACCGTTGCCTCAGCATAGAAATCGCCTCAAGGGCGTGAGGGCCATATGCCTTGTCCACCGATACGGGGAAAAACAGCGGATCGATGTACATGTCCTCGAGGGCGATACCACGATCTGTAGCTGCATCGACTACCCGTGAAGCATTCTCCAACCTCTCCTCGGCGTTTTCTGGCATACCGCTTTCCGCCGCCGCCGAGATGATGCATTTGGCCCCGTGTTCGACGATCAGATCCAAGGTGTCGAGTCTTTCCAAAGCGACCGAATTCACCATCGGCCGACCGGCCGATCCACCGTATGCCTCAAGACCAGCTTGAATGATCTCAGAGTTCGACGAATCGATGCTCGGCGGGATGCCCGCAACCGATTGGACGAACTGCACTAACCATCGCATCGCTTCGATCTGTTCGTTGATGCGATGCGACAGTTCATCGACATTGAGATCGAGAAAAGTCGCGCCAGCTTTTGTCTGTCGTTCAACTTCGTACGTGATGTATCGTTCGCCCTCAGCGGCGTCTTCGCCATCACAGTTGACCCCTTTCCAGACGGCGATCATGAAATGCTTCAGATTGCCCTGCTGGTATGGTTGCGTTTTCTCGAAGTGTTCGGGGACCCGCACAAAATTGAGGTCACCGCCAGTGCGGTACTTGACGGCTTCGGTGCCGTCATCGAACACGTGCCCCCGGATGCCGCCGCGCTTCACGACGCGGGTGCAGTGGATGTTCTCTCCAATGATGGTGAAATCGGGTGTGTTCATCTGATACCGGGTGCTGGTCGAGGTGAGATTTACGGCGACCGCAAACTAACCTATTCTCGTTCCGTTCAGCGATCTAGGCAAATCCCAATTTGAGCGCAATGGGTATACGTCATCGTGATTTGATCCTCAGCAACGTGAGGCGCCAAAATGCTTCGATCGCAATCTGCATCGACATCTTGGATTTTCCGGCGGTCCTTTCCATGAAGGTGTAAGGATGTTCGCTGACGGTCAACCCGTATTTTTGGGTCCGGAATGCCACTTCGGCCTGAAAACCAAATCCAGTGATTGTGAGGTCATCCAAACCGACCTTTTCAAGGGCTTCGCGTCGGTATGCTTTGAACCCGCCCGTGGCGTCGTGGACTTTTAATCCTAAGATCGCCCGGATGCCGAAATTCGCCCACTTGCTTAGAAGCACCCGAGACATCTTCCAGTTCGGGTCTACTGATCCGCCATCGCTGTAGCGCGTTCCGACAACGACGTCGGCGCTGCGGAGGGCCTCGATCATGCTCGGCACCTCGCTAGGCGGATGGGACAAGTCGCAATCCATCTGAACGATGTACGTAGCTCCGGATTGCAGGGCAATGTTGAATCCGGCGATGTACGCAGTACCCAACCCGAGTTTGCCACTTCGATGTGCAACGACCACTTGGCCCTCAAACTCGCGGGTCAGCGCGTCAGCGATCTCGCCGGTACCGTCGGGGGATGAATCGTCGACGAAAAGGATTGCGAGCCCTTCTACGGTCTGCTCGAAGAGTTGCTCAACGATCGTGCGGATGTTGTCTGCTTCGTTGAAGGTGGGGATTACGACGATTGCCGTGATGTCGTCTCGAAATTCACCGCGGATGTTGATCTGTTTCGTGTTCAACATGAGTGCTGTTCGCGAAGCGTTTCGCTAGACGGTCCCCAAATCGAATTCGGCATGGACGGCGTTTGCGGCGGCTTGGAGTTGAGCTTCTTCGACGATACAGGTGATTAGGATTTCCGACGTTGTGATCATCTCGATGTTGACGCCCGCGTCCGCAAGCGCTCTAAACATTCGAGCAGCGTAACCCGGTGAGTTTTTCATCCCCGTGCCTACAACGCTGACCTTTGCGAGACCGTCACGGGTGGCGATCGAGGCGAAGTCGACGTCGGTGTTCTGGGAAGTAATCTCCGCGGCGCGAACGAGGTTCTCTTCCTTGACGGTGAACGAGATGTCGGCGAGGCCATCGGATGAGACGTTTTGGACAATGACATCGACGTTGATGCCCGCCTCGGCAAGGGGAGTCATGATTGATGCCGCGATGCCTGGTCGATCTTCGACGCCTTGCATAGTTACGCGACCAATGGATCGTTCCGTGGGTGCGCCGGTAATGCTTTTGCTGATCTCCATGTCGATGTCTGTGTCCTCAAAGTTGCCGATTCTAGTGCCGCTCGCGTTTGGGTTGAAAGTCGAAGTAATGAGCATCGGGACGTTATGAACCGCCGCCATCTCGATTGAACGCGGGTTCATCTTGGCCCCAAGCGAAGCCATCTCAAGCATCTCTTCATAGCCGATATGCGGGATTACTCGAGCTTCGGGTACCAGTCTCGGGTCTGCCGTGAAGATGCCGTCGACGTCAGTGTAGATTTCGCATACATCCGCGTTGATAGCAGCGGCGATGGCGACTGCCGTCAAATCTGAAGCGCCACGCCCCAGCGTCGCCGTGTCGCCGGCCTGCGTCAGGCCTTGGAACCCAGCGACTACCACGATTTTGCCGCGAGCGAGTTCATCTAAGACACGCTGAGGGTCTATGTTCGCAATCCGGGCCGAACCGTAGGTTTCATCGGTGCGTATCCCAGCTTGCCTGCCGCTGAGACTGATTGCCTCATGACCCAAACCGCGTATCGCTATCCCCATCAGCGGGGCCGTCACGAGTTCGCCTGTCGACATCAGCGCGTCGGTTTCGCGGGGACTTGGTGAGCGTTCTCCTGAAAGTCGATTCGCTAGTTGGAGAAGCTCATCGGTAGTGTTGCCCATCGCTGACACACAGACGACGAGGTCGGTCCCTTTGGCACGTCGTTCGCAAACGATCTTGGCGACGTTCCTCAACAGCTCTTCCGTAGCGAGTGAACTGCCACCGAATTTTTGCACTACCAGTTGGTTGCGTTTTGTCATTGCAGCGATCAGACAACTTTCCGAAATCAGTCGGAGATTTGAATTCCTTTTTGTGCGATGTCGAGGATGATTGCCTCACCTTCGACTTGTGCTTTCCTGGCATTTTCAGACATTTCGTAACAGATCGTCATGAAACGGTCTGTCGCCAGAGCCAACACTGAGGGGCCGGCACCGGACAGGAACACGCCACGCGCACCCGCCTCGAGGGCACCACGGGCGATCGGCCGGAACCGAGGGAACAGTTTTTCGATGCGTTGGGGTTGATGCAGGCGATCGTCTGTTGCGTGCTTCAGCAAGTCCCATCGCCGTGTTTCCAGCGCGTGGACGAGCATTGCGGCACGACCGACGTTGAAGACCGCGTCAGAACGGGGCACCTCGACAGGCAATATCCCTCTAGCTTCTTCCGTCGCCATCGTGAAATCCGGGATGAAAACCACTGCCTTCAAGTCTTCCGTGGAGCCGACTCGACTGACGATCCAATCTTTTTCTGGGTGCCCGTTTTCGACATGAATACCGATCTGGCAACCGCCGTAAACGGCCGGAGCAACGTTGTCTGGATGGCCTTCAATATCAGCAGCGATCTCGAAGATCCGATCTTGGTTTTCCCTTTCAGCGACATCGAAACCCGCAAACGCGAACGCCGCCGCAATGCCCGTCAATGTCGCAGCAGATGACGAACCGAGACCGCGAGCCAGCGGGATATTGTTGACGCATTCGAAAGCCAACGGTATCGGATCGACGCTAAGTTCTCTGAATGCGCGCGCCGCGCTCGATGCGATGACGTTCGATCCGTCTAGTGGCAGTGAATCGGCGCCAAAGCCCTTGATGTCAAAACTAGCTTCGCCTGGCGTGACGGTGGCTTCGTTCCAGAGATCCAAGGCGACTCCGATGCAATCGAATCCTGGGCCGAGGTTTGCACTGGTCGCAGGGACTCGGATGGTCGCGCGTTCGAGATATGGCTCGGGCATCGGTTCGCAGGCGTGGGTCGGCGTTCCCGGAAAGGGGCGGATATTTGGTTATCGAAATGCCATGGCGCGGAGGTTGAGAAGAAATCCTTGGGCGCACTATGAAATTAGTATAATCCGCTATTCGTGGACAACCCTAAGCGCGGTTTCTGGAACCGCTGATTTTTGTTGTGCCACAAGTCAGTTAACTAAGAAGAAAGTCGAGATAAAACGATGGCCGTAGTGGTTTTGCTGGGTCCGATGGGAGATGGGCGAGCGAATACGCGAAATGCCGAGCTTCAAGAAGCCGCCGCGAAGTACCCGGAGGTTCAGCTCAAGTTTGTCGATTCGGATAAACCTCGGGAAGAAGTGCTGGAGGAGTGTCAAGACGCCGTTGCATTGATCCCTGCTGGCGTGCGGACATTCGACACCGAGTTCATCTCGAAGCTGGACAACCTGAAGTTGATCCAGACATTCAGCGCCGGCACAGACTGGATGGATAAAGCCGCGTTGGCGGAACTCGGCGTGCAAGTGTCGAACAACGGCGGTGCCAATGCCGTGGCGGTTGCAGAGCACGCTGTAATGCTGATGCTCACGATTGAACGCAAATTGGACCGACAGATCGAATCGGTCAAGAACGGCACTTGGATGGCAGGCGTTGGCGGAGACCGAACGGAGTTCCATACTTTGGTCGGCAAGCGCATCGGGATCGTCGGCCTCGGGCGGATCGGCTCACGCGTCGCCAAGCGACTCCAAGGTTGGGAGTGCGAGGTCGTCTATTACGACACGGTCGACTTTGACGATGAATACACGACGGCGGCCGGCGCGACCTTTGTCGAGTTGGACGAATTGCTTGAAACCTCGGACATCGTCAGTTTGCACGTGCCGCTCGAGCGAACTACGCGCCACATGATGTCAGATCGAGAGTTTGCGTCGATGAAAGACAGCGCGATCTTGGTCAACACTTGCCGCGGGCCAGTCGTCGACGAAGCGGCGCTCAAACGCGCCTTGCGAGACGGCGAGATATTCGGTGCTGGATTGGATGTAACGGAGGTCGAGCCGATCGAGACCGACAACGATCTGCCGAACTTGCCCAACGTCGTTGTCACGCCTCATCTGGCTACTCGAGCACTCGAGTCGGAACACAACGCGACAGCGAATGCGTTGGCCAACGTCGCACGCGTAGCACGCGGCGAGCAACCTGAATGGGTCGTGCCGCCGGTATGATTTCCGAGGTCAGGTGCGCGTCCCGAGTAATTAACCGTTAACATTGAACTTGCACGTGCACGGATGTCGATGGGCTAATGCAGGTGGTCGTTGCGCCACGTTGCGACTGCACCGAATTTGCGTGAATCACTAAAACACGGAGCCGAACGCGTTGCCGTCGGCGACGAAAAGCCGCGGGAAGCCTGCGGCATATTCGGTGCATACATTCCCGAGCACGAAGCCGCTCGTGCCGCTTTCTTCGGCATTTTCGCACTTCAACACCGAGGCCAAGAAAGCGCCGGTATCGCTGCATCCAACGGATCATCGTTGAACGTCACGGCTGAGATCGGCCTGGTTTCCCAAGTTTTCGGGGAAGACGATCTATTGAAGTTGCCGGGGCACCTTGCGATCGCTCATACCCGGTACTCCACGACCGGATCGAATAGACGCCAAAACGCTCAACCATTGATGGCTTACGGTCCTCGTGGCGCATTAGCTTTGGGTCACAACGGCAATGTCATCAATGCGCTCCAGTTGCGTGAGTTCTGCCGAGAGGAGTACGGCAGCGAGTTTTCAGGCAGCTCCGACAGCGAAGTCATAGCGGAGCTGTTCGCTAAAACCCCAGGCGACAACTGGTTCGAGGTGTCGGACCAAGTCATGTCCATGCTCAGCGGCGCTTACTCGCTGGTCATGATGACCAAACACGAACTGATTGCTGTCCGTGATCCGCTGGGAGTTCGTCCGTTGTGCTTGGGTCGATTGGACGGTGGATGGGTATTCGCCTCCGAGACTGCGGCACTGGACAATCTAGGTGCAGAGTTCGTTCGCGAACTGGAGCACGGCGAGGTAATGGTGATTAACCGCGAAGGGGTCGAGAGTTGGGTCTGGCCGAAGGCGTCGAATGCCCACAAGATGTGCATTTTTGAGCAGATCTACTTCGCGCGACCTGACAGCATCCTAGACGGGAGCCTAGCGTACCAGAACCGGATGCGGATGGGCGCGATCGCATATCGGGAGGATCCGATCGATGCTGATCTAGTCGTCGGGATTCCGGACTCGTCGACACCGCACGCGGCGGGATATGCAGCGGAATCGAACATCCCTTACGCCGAGGGGCTGGTCAAGAACCGATACGTTGGCAGAACCTTTATTCAGCCAGATCAATATATGCGAGAGATTGGCGTTCGAACGAAGTTCAACGCCATGAAGCAGATAATCAGTGGCAAACGCGTCGTGGTGGTGGATGACACGATTGTCCGAAGCACGACTGTGAGACACGTCGTTCGAATGCTGAGAGACGCGGGAGCCAAGGAGGTGCACGTCCGCGTGGCGGCGCCGCCCATCATATCAACGTGTCACTTCGGCGTCGACATGGCGACTCTAGACCAGCTGATCGCGGCTAACCGCACCGTTGACGAGATTTGCGAGGTCATCGACGCGGACAGCCTCAAGTATCTGAGTCTCGAGGGTCTTGAGGAATCTGTGTCGGCGGAAAAAGACGAGTATTGTCGGGGTTGCTTCACCGGCAAGTATCCGATCGATGTCCAGTTAGAGATGGACAAGTTGCGCATGGATCGATTGGCCACCGAACCCGCGGGCGTCGCTTGAGCGTTACTTAGGAATGAAGGACGTATCGGCTAACGCGTACGCAGCAGCGGGGGTGGACTTGAATGCTGCAGCCCGAGCGAAAATCCGCATCGGAGACTTCGCCAGATCCACCTATGGCGATGGCGTAGCCTCGTTGCATGGCGCGTTCGGCGGTGTGTTCGATCTGGATCCGAGCAGCGACTATCTGACAGTTTCCAGCACCGACTCAATCGGGACTAAATTGAGGATCGCGCAGGCCGTGGGTCGCCACGACACGGTTGGCATCGATATTGTGAATCACTGCGTCAACGACATCTTGCCAGCAGGCGCGGAGCCGATGTATTTCTTGGACTACATCGGACTGAATGGCTATGACGAGGAACTGATCGCCGAACTATTGACTGGTGTGGCCGCAGCATGTGTCGAGAATGGTTGCGCCTTGATCGGAGGCGAGACGGCATCGTTGCCCGGCATCTACGATGGCGACGACTATGACTTGGTCGGATTTGTTGTCGGACGCGTCAGGCGAGACGCGTTGTTGAAACCTGAGACGACGGTTCCCGGTGATGTTCTCATTGGTTTGCCATCGAATGGGCTCCACACGAACGGCTACTCGTTGGTGAGATCGATTTTCAATACGGATGATGACCCGAGCGGTCTCGATGACGTTGTCCCCGGGGATGGGAGAACCTTGGGCGAGGCATTGCTTGAGCCCCATATGTCATATCTGAAGCTGTTGAAACCAGTCCTCCCGAACATCAAAAGCCTGGCTCACAACACTGGGGGCAGCTTCGCGAAAAACATGCCGCGGGCATTGGGATCGGGTGTAGGTGCCGTTCTCGATGCCGATTCGTGGTCGCCGCCTCCGCTGTTCGGATATATCCAAGATCACGGCGAAATCGACGATGCTGAGATGTTCAATGTTTTCAACATGGGTGTCGGAATGATCATCTGCGCCAAACCTGACGCAGTTTCCAATCTGCTCTCTGAATTGAGCGATGCTTGGATCATCGGAGAAACGACGAATTACGACGGGACAGGGAACCAAGTGACGTGGCGTGGTCGATGAACGGTTTCACGAATTCGAGCGTCTAAGAAGTTGGTTTGAGAAAGTGCCTGAATCTTCACACAAGCTCGCTCTGCTGAGCGCCTTTGATCGGCGAGGCTTGATTGAATTCGCGAATCTGCTTGTCGAATGCGATTACCAGATCATATCTACCGGCGGCACTGCGTCGGAACTTCGATCCGCTGGTATCGAAGTCGTGGATGTTGCTGAAGTGACTGGCGCGCCGGAGCTCATGGGAGGTCGAGTCAAGACGCTGCATCCTACTATCCATGGTGGGTTGCTTGGGTTGCGCGATGACGAAGGCCACGTTCGCGAGATGGCAGAGCACGGGATTCGCAACATCGATGTTGTCGTGAACAACCTATATCCGTTCGTCGAGACCGTCCGCAACCGGAATGCGTCGCTCTCCGACGCGTTGGAGAACATCGACATCGGCGGACCGGCGATGACTAGAGCAGCCGCCAAAAACCATCCCCACGTAGTCATCGTTGTAGATCCTGACGATTATGAACGAGTGGGCGCGATGATCCGTAGCGGCGAAGTTTCGCAACCTGAGCGACGACGGCTCGCTGCCAAAGCGTTTCAACACGTAGCCGCGTACGACACTGCGGTGGCGAGTTATCTCAGAGATGGATTGACTGCGACAGATGATGGGCTTCAGGATCTGTTGCCCGACGAGGTCACTTTCGGATACTCGTTGGTCGCAAGGCCTCGTTACGGAGAAAACCCGCATCAGAAGGCTGGGATCTATTCGTATCCGGGCGAAAGTGGCGGCGTGGTGAACGCTGAACAGCTCCACGGCATAGACATGTCGTATCTAAACTACTTCGATGCCGATGCCGCATGGTCAGTGGCTTCTGCCTTCGCTGATTTCGGTGAACATGCGGCTGTCGTTGTGAAACACGCCAATCCATGCGGATTGGCGGTTCGTGGCAATCAGGCTGATGCTTGGGAGGCAGCCCGAGATGGCGACCCGGTATCGGCATTTGGCGGCATCGTGGCGTTCAGCGAGTGTCTGAACGCAGAGACTGCTGAGCGTATGAAGGGTCTACTGCTGGACGTCGTGATTGCGCCGGACTATGACGATGATGCGTTGGAGATTTTGAGGGCACGGCGCAGGACGCGTGTTTTGCGAGTTGATCGACATCATCCGCCCAAACTGGAAGTTCGATCAGCCTCTGGAGGCGCGTTGGTGCAGGAACCCGACAGTCTGACGGACGATGTCTATGAGAACTTCGACGTAGTGACGGACAGAGCGCCCACTGAGCGGGAACAGGCCGATTTGATGTTCGCCTGGCGGGCATGTCGGTTCGTGAAGTCGAACGCTATCGTGTTGGTGAACGATCAGGCCTTAGTCGGTATGGGAGCCGGGCAACCAAACCGAGTGACCAGCGTTAGTTTGTCTGCGCGAGTAGCTGGCGATGCATCTGAGGGATCGGTGATGGCATCGGATGCTTTCTTCCCGTTCGCCGATGGGATTGAAGCGGCTGCTGATGCGGGGGTCACGGCGGTGGTGCAACCGGGAGGATCGGTGAATGACCAGGCCGTGATCGATGCCGCGAATGCACTGGGTTTGGCGATGGTCTTTACAGGGCGGCGGCATTTCTATCATTGAAATCTCGGGTCTGAACGCACTGCTACGTGTCCAAGATATCTGTCAACATCACGATTCCAGTACTCAACGAGGAGCATTCGCTGCCCCGTTGCATTGGGACTTTGACCGAGCACCTATCGAACGGTGTCAAGGGTGAATGGGATTGGCGCATCACGATTGCGGATAACGGATCGGAGGATGCGACGCCGGAGGTTGGGCGACAGCTTTCCGAAGAACATCCAAACGTCCGGTTGACGAGGTTGGAGCAGCGAGGCAGGGGACGTGCGCTGAAGAAGGCGTGGTTGGAGAGCGATGCCGATGTTCGGTGTTTCATGGATGTTGATCTGTCGACCAGGCTTGACGCTTTAGAGCCGCTGGTCAACGCAATCGCCGATGAGCGTTACGACGTGGCGATCGGTTCGCGGTTGATGCCTCAATCGTTGGTTGAGAAGAGGACGTTGAAACGCGAGATTGTGTCTCGGGCGTACAACGCGTTGATCCGGGTCATGTTCCCAAGGAAGACGTTCAGGGACGCGCAGTGCGGTTTTAAGGCCGTGTCTCGCGATGTTGCTGAGAATGTGGTTCCCTTGGTGGAAAACACTGGTTGGTTCTTCGACACTGAGTTGCTTTTGCTGAGTCTGCGAGCGGGATATCGGATCAAGGAGATACCGGTCCATTGGGTCGATGACCCGGATACCCGGGTGCGAATTGTTTCGACCGCGACCGAAGACATCAAAGGTTTGCTGCGAGTACGGTTTTCACCTGCGGATGTGAAATCCGTAGGTGATTGAGGTCCACCTGGGTTGCCTAGCAGGGCCTGCCGTGCTTCCGTAAAGTAAGCTAACACTCGGTTGAATTGGCGGATTTGCGAATATGCTGACACCCTCAGAAGAACTTGAGCTTTCCTCGCCGACTCTGCGCGGAGCGACGGTGGGGATTGAGTACCACAATGCTCAGTCGATTCTTCGGACTGAGCAGCGGAACCCGATCGTAGTGTTCGAGGTATACGCCGGGGCGCCGGGAGTCCTTTCTGGGATTAACGAAGTGCTGCCGTTTCTTCGAGCTCGGTTGCCGATATCGAACTCGGCTGTCTACTCGCTGTCAGATGGTGCGGAGATCGACGAAGACGAGACGTTGCTCAGGATCGTTGGCCCGTACGCTGCATTTGGGATGTATCGGGATGTGATCACTGGCATATTGGCCTCAAGTATCGGATGGGCGACGGCGGCGAACGAATGCGTTCAAGCGGCGGGAGATACGAGGGTCATGGTGTCGGGGTCTCCGTATGTACACCCCGACGTGGTTGACTCGATGGAGTATTCGGCTTACGTGGGTGGATGCGCTGCGGTTTCGACGCAGAAGGGCGGGGAACGCACGGCAACCGTGCCGCAGGGATCGATGCCGAATGATTTCGTGTTGATTTGGGGCGCGGCAGATCGGGCGATGACGGTGTACGACCGGCACAGCAGGTTGGGCGCTCAACGAGTGATGCCGGTACCGACGACGGGGGATGTCATCCAAGAAGCTTTGGATGCTGCGTATGCGCTGAGCGGCGGTACGAGCAACCCGTTGCGGGGCGTCAAGGTGAGTGTTCCGGCCAACTTGGGCGGCGGCTCGCCGGATCTGGTTAGGGAATTGAAGGCGCGGTTGACGGACGCGGGGTTCGGCTCTGTGGATATCCACGTGGCTGGCGAGTTGACGCCTGAGTTGATTGCGGGGTACGAGGCTTCGGGCGTGGATCTCGGGTTGTATGTGGTTGGGAGATATATAGCCGCTGCGCCGCCGGCACCGGTTTATGCCGCGATCAAGGAGATCGATGGCAAGGGGGTCGCGCCACGTGGCTTGGAGCCAGGTCGGGTTGCGAACCACAGGATGTTGCAGCGCGAGTTGAGTTAGCCTAGCGGTCATCACGAAGCGTTGGCCTCAGCCTTGGGATCGTGGCGGAAGCTGAGGTGGAGGGCGGTTCGGTCGGTCGGCGACACTTTGGCCCATTCGGCAATTCTGATGCCTGGTAGCCAGACGATTCGGTCATTTGCAGGCTCGACGATGATGGGGATGCGGTCGCGCCATGGGGCGGCGATTTTGGTGTTGATCAGGAATTTCGACAGGTCGACGTTCTGGTCCATCCCTAAAGGGTTGAAGCGATCTGCGGATTGGCGGTTGCGGATCGTCAGGTGTTGGTTTTGCGCAATGTCGCGGCTTAACCAGGCTTCGCCGTCGTTGGCGCGGCGGTAGTCGTCAGGTAACGGCGAGATCTCTGATGTGATGGTGTAGCTGGTTCCCAATGAGACTTCGCCGGGAATAGGCAGATGGATGGGGCTCGCCAAACAATCGGGATATGGTACAGGATCATCGACTTCGGACTGTAGATTGATCATGCCGAGGTGCTGGTGGTTGGTCCAAAAGGTGATGTTGCCGGGGAGGTGATACGTGGCGGACTTTCCGGTTGCGATGAGTTGGAGAAGTTGGTCGATATGGGTTTGATCCAATTGGGATTCAGGATGGGCGCTCGCTCGGTAGATGCGTGTCAGTGCCTCGGCCGCGACTGCTGGATGGGAGGCCGAAATGGGAGTACGGAGAAAGGCGTTGGTGGATGCGGTGGATGTGGTGAGGAGCAGGTCGTTGGCGAGTAGATCGATGAGGTCGGAGTTAGATTGGACGATTTCCCCGAAGCGGGCGATTGCGGTGATTGCCTGGGGGTTCAGGGATTGGAGTTCCGGGGTAACGCGGTGGCGGATGCGGTTGCGGGCGTAGCGAGTCCAATCGTCGTTTGAAGAATCGTGTCGGGCGGTGACTTTGATTGAGGCGAGATACTCTTCGGCCTGTTCGCGGGTGGTTTGTAGGAGTGGCCGGACGATGGATGCGGTTTTTCCGGATGGGGTATTGAACGTGCGGACGGGTTTCATGCCACTAGCGCCGCGGAGGCCGGTTCCGCGAGTGATACGGAGGAGGATGGTTTCGGCTTGGTCGTTGATGGTATGGGCTACGACGATCGAGTCGGCGTTGAGTAGGTCGATAACGCTTGCAAGGAAGTCGTAACGATCCCTGCGTGCGGCGTTTTCCGTAAGGTTGGCGGATTGGTTTTTGGCGCGACCGATGGTCAGGGGGATTTGGTGCTCGGCGCAGAGGGTGCTTACGAATTGTTCGTCGGCTTCGGATTCTTCGCCACGGGCGCGGTGGTTGTAGTGCGCCGCGCTAAGGGATTTGTAGAGATGCGGGAGTTGGTGAAGGCCGAGGAGGAGGGCGGTCGAGTCGATTCCACCTGAGACGGCGCAGACGATTGAGTGGTTTGGGGTGACGCCTGCTTTTTTGAGTCCCGTTTCGAGGTTTTGGAGGAAGGGGTTGCGGGATTGATTTCGGCTCATGCGGCGTCGGCGTTACGTAGTCGGTTCTGGGGCGACGTCGGGTTCGATTTTTCTGATTTTGAGGCGCTCGATACGGTTGCCGTCCATCTCGAGGACTTCCATGAAGATGGCGTCTTCGTGGGTTGTTGATTGGCCGACTTCCGGCATTCGTTGGGATTTGTCGATGAAGAACCCGGCGATGGTCTCGTATCTTTCGTTGGGTGGGATGATGATGCCGGTTTCGTCTTCGGTTCTTTCGACGGATAGTGCGCCGGGGATGATGTAGGTATCATCGTCGATTTGCTCGACGGCTTTCTGTTCGAGGACGAGGGTGTCGTCGTCGTCGCCGCGCATGTTTTCGAGGAGGCCGTTCAGGGTGACGAGTCCGTTGATGCGGTTGTCTTCGTTGTGTGCAACGGCGAGGTGTTGGCCGGTGCGGATCATGGAGGTGAAGAGGTCGTCGAGTTTTGTGGTGTCGGCGAGGATGAGGATGTCGGTCCGCATCAATTTGGTGACTTTGGTGTCGAGTTCGTCGTCGCCCCCTCCGGCGATGAACTTCATTACGTCGTTGGCGTAGATTGCACCGGCGAGTTGGTCGAGGCCGTACCAGTATCCGATGCGTAGGGCTTCGCCTTTTTGGATTACGAAGCCGGGTTGGTACCTTTCGGATTCGTCTGTGTTTTCGACGTCTTCGATGTGTTCTCGGTAAGTCTTTAGATACTCGCGGAGCGTGTCGTTTTCGTTGAGCCATACGATTTGGCTGGTGTGCACGCGGACGCGGTGGTCACGGAGGTCGCGTGCACCGAAGTCGAGCAGGTTGTCGAGCATTTCGCCGTGGGTGTCGTCGAAGAGGCCTTGCTCCTGGCTCTGGTCGAGGATGAGGCTGAGTTCGCCTTGGGTGTAGCCGGGTCGCGTGTCTTGGTCAGAAACGCCGAAAAGCCGGAGGAGTCCCCTTGGGAACAGGGTGAAGACCCACACCACGCATTTTGAGAGCGTCATGATCGAGAGGATGATGTGGGCGACGGCGAGGGACCAAGTTTCGGGAGCGATGGCTCCGAGGGTTTTGGGGGTGAGTTCGCCGACGACGTAGACCATGACGGTGGCGACGGCGGTGGCGATGATCGTGGTGATGACGGTGTTTTCGCCGTGCCCGATGGAGTTGATGATGAGGCTTGTCGAGGCTGTTGCGACGAGGACGTTGAAGAGGTTTCCGACGAGAAGGATCGTTGCGAAGAAGTTGTCGTATCGCTCGAGGACGCGCATGACGGCGAGGGCGCGTCGGTCGCCGTTTTCGGCGAGGTGCTGGATCAGCGAGGGTCGCGCGCTGAGGAGGGCCGATTCGGCGGCCGAGATGAAGGCGCTTCCCATTAGGGCGCCACAGATCAGCAGGATGTTGATAACCATGGGCTAATCATAAAGGGGGGCTGAACGCGCTGCGGAATGGGCGGCGCGTTCAGCCGTCGGGCGGTATGCGTAGCAGAAAGGGCTGTAGTTCGGGGGTTACGGGGTCAGTTTTTTTTTGAATCTGGGAGAGTTATGGCGCGGATCTGCTCGTCGATCTCGTCGCGCATGTCGGTGTGCTCTTTGAGGAAGATGCGCGAGGCTTCACGACCTTGGCCGAGCCGAGTTTCGCCATAGGAGTAGAATGCGCCCCGCTTTTGCAGGATTCCGTGTTCGACGCCGAGTGCGAGGAGGTCGCCTTCGGTGCTGATGCCTTCGTTGAAGATGATGTCGATTTCGGCTTGCCTGAATGGAGGTGCGACTTTGTTTTTGACGACGCGGACGCGGACGCGGTTTCCGGCGATGTCTTTGCCGTTCTTGATCGATTCCCTGCGTCGCATGTCGAGGCGGACGCTGGAGTAGAACTTCAGGGCTCGCCCGCCGGGTGTGACTTCGGGGTTTCCGTAGACGACGCCGACTTTTTCTCGGAGCTGGTTGATGAAAATGCAGACGGTCTTAGTCTGGTTGACGACGGCGGTGAGTTTTCGGAGAGCCTGCGACATGAGTCGGGCTTGAGCTCCGACTTGGAACTCTCCCATTTCGCCTCGGATCTCGGAGTTGGGTACGAGAGCGGCGACGCTGTCGAGGACGATCATGTCGAGTGCGCCGGAGCGGACGAGGTGTTCGATGATTTCGAGTGCTTGCTCTCCGGAGTCGGGTTGCGAGATCAGGAGGGATTCGACATCGACGCCGATTCTCCTGGCGTAGACGGGATCCATTGCGTGTTCGACGTCGACGTATGCGCAGACGCCGCCAGCTTTTTGCGCCTGGGCGACGGCTGACATTGCGAGGGTTGATTTGCCGGCGGATTCGGCGCCGAAGACCTCGATGATTCGGCCGCGTGGCAGGCCGCCGATGCCGAGTGCGATGTCGAGGGACAGGGAACCTGTTGGGATTGCTTCCACGTTTCGGAAGCTCTCGTTTTCGCTCATGAGCATAACGGCTCCGGCGCCGTAGTTTTTTTCGATTTGAGCGATCGCTTCTTCGAGTGCTTCTTTTCGGGAGCTGGGCTGCTTGGTTCTCGGCATATCGTTATCGTCTTCGGTTTCGTGGGATTTTGCCTTGAAGCTCTCGAGGATGTCGTTTTCGAGAGTTGCGGTGGCGGTGTTGGCCATTGAGTTATTCCTTTATCTTATGCTGTCGGTCTCGTGACCGTTGATAACGATCTCGATGAGACAAGTGTAGCATCGATTTTGTGTTTATGACGGATGTGGTGGCGAAGAATGGTCTTTGTGAGTTTGAATTCAGTTGAGATCGTGAAGTGGATGTTACTTGCGTTATTTCGAAAATGTGGACGGGGCGGGGGTTGGATGTTGATTGCGTCAGGCTTTGTGGGGAGTTGATTGTTCGGCGATCTTGCGCTTCTTAGGCGCGCCTGCGCGTGGGCGCGTGGGAATTTCTGTGTTGGCGTGTGTGTTGGCGTGTTTCTATGGCCACTTTGGGGTGGCTGGTTTTTCAGCTCCTCCTCCTGCGCCCCTTTTTTGGGGGGCGCAGGATTGTCCTCACCTTTTGGTGTGACTTGGAGGTTGGGGCGTGGGGCCGTTAGTTGGCCTTGCCCTGAGCTCGGAGGTCGGTACCGACTTCCGGGCTCCTTCCCTCTCCATCGCCTCTTCGGTTTGAATAGGTCGACCCCGGCGAGGGGTCAAATGCTGCGCATAGCGGTGTGCACGACCGCTAGCAACCATTTCCAGCCGCGGCACGCGTCGCCAGACCGCGTGCTTGGATTTCGGCGCGGTGCTTGGGGACACCGTTCGGAGTTCGCCGTTTTCCTTCGATTCACCCTCGCGGGCTCCTCTCGCGCTGTAGCCTC
>JAJEAU010000001.1 GCA_022824185.1 Dehalococcoidia bacterium | reverse complement strand
AGGCTACAGCGCGAGAGGAGCCCGCGAGGGTGAATCGAAGGAAAACGGCGAACTCCGAACGGTGTCCCCAAGCACCGCGCCGAAATCCAAGCACGCGGTCTGGCGACGCGTGCCGCGACTGGAAATGGTTGCTAGCGGTCTTGCACACCGCTCTGCGCAGCATTTGACCCCTCTCCGGGGTCGACCTCTCGACACGAGGGGACGCGCATGCCCGATCCTTGTCATTCCGGCGAAGGCCGGAATCCAGGCGGCCCCCGCCATTCCGGCGAAGGCCGGAACCCAGCGGGGCAGGGCAAGCGCATCCACCACTCGAGAGGCGATGGAGAGGGAAGGAGCCCGGAAGTCAGCGCTGACTCCCGAGCTCAGGGCAAGGGCAACATACTGACCCATGCCCCAACCTCCAAGTCACACCAAAAGGTGAGGACAATCCTGCGCCCCAAAAAAAGGGCGCAGGAGGAGGAGCTGAAAAACCAGCCACCCACAAGTGGCCAAACAAACACGCCCAAAAACCGAAAAAAAACTAGCTCGCACGCGCACACACGCAGGCGGGCCCGAGCGAAGCGAGAACCATCAGTCCAAATCAGAAAACAGCCAAGAACTAGCTACCTATCCCGAACCGGCACCAGCACCTCAAAGCTCCGCAACCCGAACAGATTCGAAATACTGCCTATCCCAAACAGCACCCCAACCAGGACGATTAGGAGGCGAAACCCGACCATCTTTCGGCACCGGCGGATTCAGCAATCCAATCTCCCTACCGATCTCATCCCGCGAACCCCCGGGGAAATACTCATAGTAAGAGGTATTGCGAATCGCACAAACCATGTGAGTGTGGACAAGCCCAAACAGGCCACCCGGACCATTTAGCTCCACATTCGTACTCCGAGCCTCGGCATGTTCAGCGACATCCAGCAGGGCAGTAGTCCCATGCCGAGCATGTGCACGAACGAGATCGCAAGCGCCCTGCTCGAGCCAGACCTTCGAAATCTCAGGCTCATGCATCAAAGTTTCGAGCGCCATCACCGGAATGTCCAGCGTGCCGCACAGCTCCTTCAGACCATTGAAATCCCGATCGGGCAACCCCTCCTCGAACCACCGATACCCATGCTCCTCCAGCGCCCGACCCGCCCTGATCGCATCACCGAGATCGTACCGAGCGCCCGCAGCATCGTGCATGATATCCACCTCGTCGCCACAAACCCGTCGGATCTCCCCGAACCAATACGCATTCTTCGCCACCGGCCACGAAAGATGATCTTTCACCGCCACAAACCCTACCGACAGCGCATGTTCAACATCCTCGACAGCCGCCTCAAGCGTCCCCCCGCCGCGGTAGTTGTAGTAAGCCGGAGCCGAATCCCTCGCCGCGCCGATCAACTGATAAACCGGCTTATTCTCAACCTTCCCTGCGATATCCCAGAGGCAGTTGTCGAACGCCCCAAACCACCCCGGCATCGTGAAGACGTGACGAGTAGCATGACGCAACTTCGATTCGAGCCGCTCCCGATCAAGAGGATCCTCCCCGATCCCCAAATGCCGAAGATGCTCAAGATCGATCTGCCGCATCGTCGTGTAACGAGCATCGCCCACCGTGCAGATCCCCTCGACGCCCTCATCAGTCAACACGTGCAGCACGTGGCACTCGCCCGGACCCGGCCGCGTCGGCCGCGAACGCCAAACCTCACGATCTCCCAACGTCTCAGCTTCCAGATTGAAGAACGGAGATTGAGTAGGCAACTCAAAAACCGAGAGCCGGATGTCGGAAATCTTCAATCGACTCCCTCAGACCACGCCAGCGACTACGAGCTTTCCTTGAGCCGAGGGTTCGCCCACTCGTCTAAACCGATAGACGCGATGAAGAGTCCGGCGAAGAGGACGATAAATATCACGATGGGCGATCTCTGCCAACCTCGCTCGACGCATTTCAGTCTCGCTTAGCTGCAACAGATCGCGTTCTCCGAGTTGGATCTTGCCGGATACTATCCGACCGGGAGGACGTGTCATGCGCATGGGGGCCGTGGCCATCGTGCTCTTTCCGCTGCCGGATTCGCCGACCAAGGCGAGCCGCTCTCCCGCGCGAAGGTCGAACGAGACGCCGTTAACCGCTTTGACGTCGCCCGCTTCGGTGCCGTAATAGACGTGGAGATCTTCGACGCTGAGCACGACCTCTCCAGAGGTTGGGCGATCAGTGTCGATAGCTGTTCGATTGGCTGTCGCTGTCATGTGTTGAAGTGGTGCAAGAAGTCGGTTGCTTTGCGCAGTATACAACCTTCTAATGGTGCGAACGAGGCACGAGCGAATGGCAGGAACCGGGCCTGTATCCAGCATTGAACGGTGCATTAAGATGGGAATCGAGTGATAGGAGCGGCGTGAACACATGAACAGATTGCATATCCCTAACGAGTTGGTCGAATGGGTGTTTATCATCCTCGGCGTGACCTTTGCGGCACTGGTTGGTGCCGGTCTTAAAAGCTGGTTGGATAACGCGCTTGACGGATCGGGTGTTGAAGGATGGGCACCAGGCGTTGCGGCATTGGTAGCTTTCTTCGTGTTGGCCGCTCCGTTTTATTGGTGGGCATCTCGAAGTGCTAGGGCGCGTGGTGAGCCATCGGGCGAGCAAACCCACGACGACGAAGGTTGAAATCGTTCCTATTAGATGGAGGAGTCCGCACCTGTTACGGTGCATGGAGCCGCAATTATGCCAGAGTTAGTTAACCGCCAATGGACGCTGGCGAACCGCCCCGTCGGATACCCAGATGAAAGTGACTTCGCCGTCAATGAGGCAGAGGTGGACGATCCGCAAAACGGGGAGATTTTGGTTCGTACGCTGTTCTTGTCTCTCGACCCATATATGCGGGGACGATTGCGAGACCGCAGGTCGTACGCGGCGCCAGTGGGCATCGGCGATGTGATCGTCGGGGAGGGTGTTGGTCGTGTTATCGCATCGCGATCAGACGAAGTAGCCGTCGGCGATATCGTGGCGTGTCAGATTGGTTGGCAGGAATACGCAGTGGTGCCGGCGCACATGGCGAGGATCGTCGATCCCGAGATGGCCCCGATTTCGACTGCCCTCGGAGTGACCGGGATGCCCGGCTTGACGGCGTATCACGGCCTCTTGGCGGTGGGACAACCGAGGCCCGGAGAGACAGTATTGGTGTCGGCGGCTTCTGGTGCAGTTGGTGCAGTTGTCGGTCAGATTGCCAAGTTGAACGGTTGCCGTGTCATTGGAACCGTAGGGTCAGATGAGAAGTCGGCGTATTGCACCGACGAACTGGGTTTCGATGCCACCATCAACTACAAGACGGAAGATGTGTTCGCTCGAATAGCCGAGGTGGCTCCGGATGGGATCGACGTTTATTTCGACAACGTGGGCGGGACAGTCACCGATGCCGCGATCGAAAATCTTGCGTTGCGTGGTCGCGTGATCGTATGCGGGCAGATTTCGCAATACAACCTTGAAGAGCCGGAAATGGCACCGCGCAACCTCTGGAACCTGATCACCAAGCAGGCGCGGATCGAAGGATTCTTGGTTTTCAATTTCCAAAACGACCACGAAGTCGCCCGAGCTCGGTTAGCCAGTTGGATACGGGACGGTTCGTTGAAATACCGGGAAGACATCGTGGATGGTTTCGAACAAGCCCCGAAGGCATTCATCGGACTGATGAACGGTGCCAATTTTGGGAAGCTGCTTGTGAAGATGTCGGATTAGGTTTGCCGTTTTGGTTGCTGGCATCCTAGGTTTGACGACGATGTGCATGATCTTGCAGGATGTTGCATAATCAATTGATACGAGCGGAAGTAGCTCAGTGGTAGAGCATCTCCTTGCCAAGGAGAAGGCCGCGGGTTCGACCCCCGTCTTCCGCTCCATCCCTCTCCCGTAGTTCACAATCTCAGGTTTGACGCGACGTATTAGTTGGCGTCAATCGAAATCGGGCATTATTCCTTCCGCAGCGTCTGCCGCGATCTGCCGCTGGTGGTCGGTGAACGATTCGTTGGCGGCGACCCAACGCAGGTAGTCGGGGTCGACTTCGCTCAAGTCGTACAACGTGTGACCTCGGTATTTCCCGAAGTTGATGATCGGGTCGCCTTCGTCCGAAAGAGTGAAACGACCTTGATCGTCGATGTAGTTTTCTACGGGTTCTTCAGAAGCCCAACGTTCCAAAATCTCGGGTTCGTGTGGGAGATCCGGGTATTGCTTCAGTTGGCCGTTCAGGATTGCCCGTGCGGCGTTGACCGTTGCATCGGGAGATGATTTTCGATCGAATTCGCCGCCAACGAATCTTCGGTAGGCGTGGTCGATGTCTCTCGGTTCCAGTCGATGGTAGACCTCCATGGCATCCAAAATCACGCGATTTCGGTAGTTGAAATCGACACCTGCAGCATCGAATTCCTGTCTCAAAACTCGCAGATGAAACCTACGAATTCCGAACCCCGCAAGGTCACAGCCATCTAGGTAATCGCTCAGCGCTCTCGCGTACGCGATGAACGGTCTGCAATCAGCTACGTCTTCGTCGGAGATTCCGTGGAAATCAGTGGCACCAGGTGTAATTGGCGACAAAGGGTTGATGAGGCGAGACCGAAACTCCTCAGTGCCATCTGGATCGATGCGGAGGGTCGCCAACCTCACGATTCTGGCAGTTCGTCGGTCAGGCCCGGTTGTTTGGACATCGATGAAGATGATTGGTCGCTCGAGGTTGAGCGGAAGTTGAGGAGAGTGTGAACTTGAAAGAGACGGATCGTTCGAAGGCATCTCAAATCTCGGTACTTACTACGTGTGCCAGTAAATGTCTTGGACTAGATTATCTGAGCATGCCACCGGTCGCATGCTCAGTGCGTGTGGATAGGATATCGGAACGAAGGGCCATCCCGAAGGAGGGTAAAATTGAGGTAGTTCAGTGCCGAAGTGGCGGAATGGTAGACGCGAAGGTCTCAAAAACCTTTGGGCTTGGCCCGTGTGGGTTCGACTCCCACCTTCGGCACCAGCTAAATCTGGGAAATCGAGTGACAAGACTGGTAGCCAGCAAACCACAAGGAGTTGGCAACCGACCGCACAATATGACAAGTTGCCGATTGATGTACGGCATGAGATAGCCGAGATTGTGGGTGCGTGGCGACCGGACATGGATAAAGACGACGTAGCCAAACCGATAATGCACGCAGTGGAACGATGTTCGATCAATTCGGAGGGATCTTCCGAGTAAAGATTGAGCGATTGCCTTTACGCATTGAGAACGTTGATTGAACAGCGCGTCCGATCTGTTCAACGATCAGGAGATGGTTGCACGTCGTCTTCAAAGCCGAAAACCATCGTGTAAATCGTTAGGCACGGGCGAATGCTGAGTTAAGAGTTCAAAAGATGCTCTGGTTCGGGAGAAGTTCAAGGCGAAACTTGCTGGCGATGCGGGGGAACCGGTTACGAACCGAGCGAAACCCTGAGCGCGAAAACAACTCGTGACTGACGCTTGGGTTGCACTCTTTCTGTGCCTACTGATCTACTCCTAAACGTCTTGGAGCCGGCGCACCGACGCGAATCCATCTGCCGTACCCAGGATTTAACCAGAGTTACCCATAAACTTACCCCTACGGCGAGGAGGGATGCCTCAATCCAAGCACTAATTTTGTTGGCTTCAGTCAAGCCGGAGGCGATGGTGCCGAGGGGCGGACTCGAACCGCCGACACATGGATTTTCAGTCCATTGCTCTACCAGCTGAGCTACCTCGGCCCGGCATTCAAACACTATTTTATCTTTCGGTCGTTGGTATAATCCAAACGGAACGACCACCGAGTCGACCAAAACCATTAGCTAGCCGCCCGACATTCCATATGCCATCGATTATCGTCTCGTCTTTAAGCGACTCCCGAGGCAAATCGGCTTTCGCCGCCGCGGTTATTTCGAGGTTGAGGACCGATGGTGTCGAGGTTCAGGCTGCCGTTGACACCGGAGCATTGTTTGCGGAGGATGTTGGGGTTCAACAGGTTGATGCCAACGATGTCGACGTTTCAGCTTCGTCGATTTCGATCATCGAAGGCTCTTCGGGCGATTCGCAAGCGGATGTCGAATTGGCGGAGAAGTTGGACGCCAGCATCGTGCTGATCGCAGGTTTGGACGAGGATGTGGCTGGCGTGGCAGACCAATACGGGAATCGATTGGCGGGGGTGGTCTTGAACAAGGTGCCAAGATACCGAGACGTGCACGCTGACCAAAAGATGGCATCGTTGGAGGCAGACGGGATCAGAGCATTGGGATGGGTGCCGGAAGATCGGCGACTATCCGCGAATACCGTCGACTCCTTGATCGAACATTTGGATGGGGAGCTGGCGTTCGCGGTCAACACGACCGATGAATTGGTCGACAACGTCCTGATTGGCGGGTTGGTTCTTGACTGGGGACCGTTTTATTTCCGGTCTCAGGAGAATACCTGCGTAGTGGTCAGATCTGGTAGACCGGATGTGCAGATCTCGGCGCTCCAAAGCGAGACGACCAAGGCAATGGTGTTGACAGGTGGCGAAAAACCGATCGATTACGTTTTTTACGAAGCGCGCACAAAAAGGATCCCGTTGATCATTGTGGATGGGGATACCGATGCCACGTTGGAATCGCTTGATGCGATTGCCTCGCCAGTTTTCTCTCATCCCGAAAAACTCAGCAGGATGCGTCAGTTGGTAGTCGAGCGTGAGATCATCGACCCGATCTTGGATCTTGTGGCGCAACCGCCTACCCGCTAACCGGTTTTAACTGGGAGGGCAGCGTTAATGTCGATGCCACGGGAAACGTATCTTCACGGCCACCACCGCACGGTGTTGTCCGCACATTCGGCGAGAACTGCGGAGGACGCTGCTGCGTTTCTGTTGCCGTATGTTGAACCCGGAATGAGGTTGTTGGATTTCGGATGTGGTCCGGGGACGATAACGGTCGGATTGGCCGATCGCCTTGGCGACGACGGCTATGCGTTAGGCGTCGACATCTCCGAGGGATTGGCTGAAGAGTGGTCGAAACGCCTGCAGGAGTCTGGCGCAACTAATCTCGAGTTTCAAGTCGATGACATCTACAACACTGAGTTGAGTTCTGATCAGTTCGACGTGGTTTACGGGCATCAGATTATTCAGCATCTTGGCGATCCCGTCGGCGCTTTGAAGTCGGCATCTGGTTTGGCGAAACCGGGTGGTTTGGTAGGTGTTCGTGAGGTTGACTGGGGAACTTTTGCGGCATGGCCGGACCTTCAGCCGTTACGTGATTTTCGAGATGTGTACGACGCTGTGGCGATTCGGAACGGCGGGACGCCGAACGCGGGTCGGCACATGCTCGAGTGGATGGAGGCAACGGGCAACTTGGCCGACATCAACATAACGACGAGCACGTGGACGTTTTTCGAGGAGAAAGGGAAGAACTGGTGGGGCGAGCAGTGGTCGCAGAGGATCCTGCATTCGGATATTGCCGCAAAGGCGTTGGAGTATGGGATTGCAACTCAGCCCGAACTTGAGGCGATTTCGCGTGGCTGGTTGGAGTGGAAAGATGCGCCGGGTTCAGTCTCGTGCTTTACGCATTTCGAAGGATTGGCGCGACGAATTTGATTTTCGGTCCGGGCGCGGTTTGGTCATTCACATCTTTGCTGCCAGCTTGTGTTAGTCCACGAAACGAATGTGTCCGCCTCGCGTGACCTCGAATATGCGAAACTTGTTCTAACATAGATTTAGGATCAGTCTTGGAACCCGCGATTGTCTACCGCTACCTCTCAAAAAGCAGAAGCCGTACTTGAAGGTCTTTCAGAGGCTCAACGTCAGGCGGCATCATATCTCGATGGACCGTTGATCATCGTGGCTGGACCCGGTAGCGGAAAGACCCGCGTGATGTCGCATCGGATGGCTTACATCTTGGCTACCGGAGTGCCGCCGTGGCGCACGATGGGTGTGACATTCACCAACAAAGCAGCGGCAGAGTTGCGTGAGCGATGCAACATTCTGGCGAGCAGGTTCGTGCCAAACGCCGCAGAGACAAATGTCAGTACGTTTCATTCGTTCGGGGCCCGGTTCCTGAGGATTCATCATGATGCGGCCGGACTGAGCCGAGATTTCACGATCTACGACCGCGATGATCAGGAGCGAATGCTGAAGTTGATCATTTCGGACTTGAATGCTGATGCCAAAGTCGGCGAAGTGCTTTCGTCAATCGAGAAGGCGAAGAACAACAACCAAAAGCCGGACATGTTCGCTAGCATCGACACCGGATATCGGCATGAACTGCACGCGGAGATTTACGGGCTATACGAGGCGGAGTTGCAGAAGTCTAACGGTGTGGATTTCGACGACCTGTTGCTGAAGCCGTATCGGATTTTGGTCCAAGATGATCATATCCGTTCTGAAATGCAGGATCGCTACCAACATATCATGGTCGATGAATTTCAGGACACCAATGCGCTCCAATTCGAGTTGATCAGAGTGTTGGGTGATACTCATCGCAACATTTGTGTTGTCGGCGATCCCGATCAGTCGATCTATTCGTGGCGAAACGCAAGGCCCGAGAATATGGAACGACTGGCGGAGGTGCTGCCGGGGTGCAAGATCTTCGAATTGAGCGAATCCTATCGGTCAACTAAGACGATCATCTCCGCTGCATCAGGGTTGATCGCACACAACCCGCGAATGATCGAGCGCGTGTTGTTCACAAACAACGAGCAGGGCGAACCCGTTGAGATCGGGGTGACGGAACACCCCGAGCATGAAGCGGCGGTAATCATGGACTTGGTTGACCGTCGGATGCGTTCGGCCGTTTCCAAGAACGGCGTCGGCAATCTCGATGATGTCGCGGTGCTGTATCGGACCAATGCCCAGTCCCGGGCGTTGGAGACGGAGTGTAGTCGACGGGGTGTCCAGTATCGCTTGATAGGCGGAATGAGGTTTTACGAGCGACGCGAGATCAAGGACGCGTTAGCTTTGTTGAGGATCGTCGTCAATCCGAATGACGAGACATCGTTGCGCAGAATAATCAACGTCCCTCCGAGGGGCATTGGACCCGCCACTCTGCGGAAGATCGAGGAGTTTAGCTTACTCAACGGTGTCACGCTTTTGGACGCGGTTCTTTTGGCTTCCGATCCGACAGAATCCCGCGGACTAGGGCTAGGAAACGCAGCTTTAAGAAAAGTACGGGCATTTTCGGATTTCGTCAGAACTTTGGTTCTGAACTCTGAGACGCTATATCCGAACGACTTGCTGGAATACGCGCTGAAGGGAAGCGGTTACAACGACTGGGTCCAGAAAGATGAGGAGACGCGAGCCGAGCGATTTCAAAACCTCGAAGAGTTGGGGATGTTGACGGAACAGTACTCAAATCCTGACGATCGGATCGAGCCGCGCCAGGCTTTGTCTGACTTGTTGGAGCATACGGCATTGTTTGCGAATGTTGATACGTTGGACGACGGCGTAGGTACAGGTTCGGACGAATTGAACAGCAACGTCGACGCGGTTGGAGCAATCACGCTGATTACATTGCATCAGGCGAAAGGCTTGGAGTTTGACACGGTGTTTATCGCTGGAGTGGCGGAAGGATTACTGCCGCACGCGATGGCGTTGAATGTACGGACCCAGGATGAATATGAAGCGGCGTGCGGTGAGGAGCGGCGGTTGATGTATGTGGGGATGACGAGAGCGAAGCAGAAACTGCACATAATGTGGCCGTTGTATACGTCTTCCTCGTTTCACCGGCGGCCCAACACGCCCTCCCAATTTCTGAAAGAGATTCCTGAGGAGCAAGTGAAAGAGATCGAATACGCGAGAGTTCCAGGTCGAACGCCTCCGCCGCCTGTGGCGTTTTCATCGAGTTCAGGCGTGGCCGTCGATCGCGATCCGGTTGTGCCGTCACGCAGGCGGCGAGAGCGCGAAAAGTTCTCGGAAATCGGGGTTGATGATTTACCCGAAGAGATCAGGTTCAAAGCTGGTCAACGCGTGAGACACGAGACGTTTGGCACCGGGGTTGTCGTCAATTCCAGGCCCGTAGATGGTGATCTGCGTGTGACGGTGGCATTTTCGGAAGCCGGCGTGAAGATCGTGATGGCTAGCATGGCCAACCTCGAGAAGATCTAAGGGGCGATCCTTGTTTGATCGGTTGCCAGATCGCACCTTCGTGTTTGCGGTCTTTGCTTTGCTGCTCAGCATCGCGGCGTTCGCTTATCTCACGCTATGGCCGGCGTTCGAAATCTACGTTACAGACGCGTCTGGAAATAAGACGGCGCGTATGGCAGGTATCGTGGAGGCCCACGGATGGTCAGGACTTATTTTCGCTTTGATTCCGGTCGTGATTACTCTTGGTGCGATACTGTCCGTGCCGCCTAGCGGAAAGACCGAACGGCGACACAAAGTCAATTTGATCGTTGGCACGGTGTTGTTGTGGGTTTTCATCGTTGCCCTGTCGCAACAGATCGGAGTTATGTACGTCCCAGCTTCGACGATGCTGACTTCGGTCGTGGTCCTGATGTTGGTTCGGGATAGGGCATGGGGGAAATCAGGTAAGCGCGAACGGACTAAGTCGGCGAGGGAATTGAGAGAAGAAGCGGTGCTGAGGGCGAATCGATCGGGCAATCAAGTGGGGCGAAGGCGACGTCGTCGTAAAAGCCGTTAGTTACACTGAGTTTGTCTTGATAACGGGCAGCACGCTCAATGCCGCTTGAGCGACCGATGACGAATTGAGTACTTTGATCACGGAAGAGATGCGAAACTTCGTCGGCGCGAAATCGCCGCCGGTAACTTACAAGGTTTCCCATCGGGAGATTGCGCGTTTCAACGCCGCGATTCGGGGCGAGTTGCCGCCTGTGGAAAGCGATCCGGGTGGTGATGATGTGGTACAGCTTGAAGCCAATCCGCTGATCCTTCGGTCATTCATCACGGCACCGTTTGATCCGCCGTTTCCTGAGCCGTTTCACGACGTGTTGGATGGTGGCAGTCGTTTCCATTTCCATCGCCCTGTGGTTGCGGGCGACAAGATTACCGTGGTTCGGCAGATGACCGATGTGATTGAGAAGGCCGGCCGATTAGGTCCGATGCTGTTCAAGATCTCCAATGTGACCTACTCCGACGATAACGGCGACGTGGTGGCGAAGCAGGAGTCGACAAGCATCTCGTATGGCAGGTCTGCAGGTGAAACCAGTTGGTGAGTCGGTTGACAGGAGAGAATCGGAAGATGGACAATCTGGCTTTCGAAGACGTTGAGATTGGCGACCGGCCTCCGCCGGTGACGCGCGATGTCACCCCTCGTCAGCTTGTGCAGTACGCCGGAGTGTCACAGGATTTCACGCCAATTCACTACAACACGGCGTATGCCCAAGGTGCGGGTCACGACGACATCATCATCCACGGTGCATTGAAGACGGCGTTGTTGTCTCAGTGGTTAGCCGATTGGGCGGGAGGTTTCGGGGCAGTCAAGAAACTCGAGACTTCTTACCGCGGGATCGACTACGCAGGTCAGGTTTCGTGTTCTGGGAAGATCACAGCCAAACGAATTGAAGATGGCTTCGGCCTAGTAAATCTAGAGATCGAGTTCCGCAACGCGGATGGCGACATTACGACGCCAGGCAAAGCTACGGTCGCGCTACCGTTGCGTGGTAATTGAGACAACGAACAGGAGATATCGATGCAGCTTGAGGGCAAAGTCGCAGTAGTCACGGGAGCTGGCCGCGGGATCGGAAAAGGCGTCGCCGAAGAACTGGCGGCGAACGGGGCGAGTGTTGTGGTGAACGACATCGGGGCAAACTTGGACGGCACTGGCGGATCAACCTCTGTCGCGCAAGAAGTCGTGGATGGCATCGTGGCGGCTGGCGGCAGTGCGGTCGAATCGACCGAATCGGTGACCGCATGGGATGGAGGTCAACGGATCATTGAAACCGCGGTGGACACCTTTGGTGGTATCGACATCGTGGTTACGGTTGCAGGCATCTTGCGCGACAGGATGCTTTACAACATGTCAGAAGAGGAGTGGGACGATGTGATCGCGGTGCACATGAAGGGC
This sequence comes from Dehalococcoidia bacterium, assembly GCA_022824185.1. Taxonomy (GTDB): domain Bacteria; phylum Chloroflexota; class Dehalococcoidia; order Lucifugimonadales; family Lucifugimonadaceae; genus Bin127. The sequence goes on along the minus strand of JAJEAU010000001.1, from coordinate 161,978 downwards.
ACGTTCACCGTTGTCCGACATGCGGCTCCGATTTTCCGACAGCAACGCGGCGGTCGTATCGTCACTTTTTCGTCTGGATCAGGATTGGTGGGATCGATTGGTCAGTCGAACTATGGCGCGGCCAAGAGTGGGATCGCGGGATTTACCAAAGTCATTGCGAAAGACTTGGGCAAGTACGGCGTCACCGCCAATAGCATTGCGCCGCGCGCCGAGACGCGCATGATTGCGTCGATTCCGGGGAACGTACAGGAGATGATGGTGGAACGCGGGGCGTTGCCTGCTGCGGACGAACGGTCTTGGGAGCCAAGGGATGTAGCGCCGTTCGTTGCGTATCTCGCGACCGATGGTGCAGCGCAGATCAATGGGCAGGTGTTCCTCGTTTACGGTGGCAACGTGACTCATCTGGCGTTGCCTCGACGGGTGAACACGATCTACACATCAAATCCCACGGGATGCTGGGAATTGGATGATTTGGATGTGTTGGCGCCCAAAGTGTTGCTGCAAGGATCTCAGAGCATCACAGGCGGCAGCGAGTTTGCCGAGATCAATCCCGGTTCGGGTTCGCCAGCTCCAGCAGTGATCAAATCCCGTAACGGCAAACGGCTCGAAGGCAAGGTTGCGGTAGTAACGGGGTCTGGAAGGGGCATCGGAAGGGGAGTGGCAAAACTTCTGGCGCGCGAAGGTGCCTCCGTGGTCGTTAACGACGTCGGCGCGGCACTTGATGGCCAAGGTGAAGACGCCACGCCCGCGGCGCAGGTTGTTGAAGAGATCAGCGAGTTAGGCGGCAAAGCGGTCGCGTCGTATCACTCAGTGGCGACCGCCGTGGGAGGCGCGAATATCGTTCAACAGGCGCTTGATGAGTTCGGCCGGTTGGACATCGTGATCACCCCAGCCGGCATTTTGCGCGACCGCATGATCTTCAACATGACGGAAAAGGAATGGGACGATGTGATCGCGGTGCATCTGAAGGGAACCTACTCTGTCGTGAGGCCCGCGTCGGAGATTTTCCGACAGCAAAAAAGCGGCAGGATCGTCACGTTCTCTTCTGTTTCGGGCTTATACGGCCAAGGCGGCCAATCGAATTACGGAGCAGCTAAGGATGCGATAGCCGGATTCACACGCGTCGTGGCGAAAGAACTCGCACGTTACAACGCGACGGCCAACATCATCTCGCCAGGAGCCAGCACTCGCATGACCGACAGCGTTCCGGATAGCACTCGAGCGATGCGAGGAGGCCCGTTTCCACCGCCCATGGAAGGCATGCTTACCTCAGAACCTGATCAAGTTGCCCCGATGGTTGTTTGGCTATGCACGGATGCCGCAGACGGCGTTTCAGGCAACATATTCCACTGCTCAGGCAACCGCGTCAGTTTGATGAATCACCCTGTTTCGCACCGGTCGATCTACAAGGACGGACGATGGTCCGTAGAGGAGTTGGCCGCAGTGGTGCCCGAGACTATTGGGATGGATCTGATCAACCCTGCACCGAAGCAGGACTGAACAGACAGAATAACCAGAGGCGAATAATTTCAGCAGACGTAGTCGACGCTGTTGAGGATCAGTCGCTGGAAATGTGGGTGCTGCTGGCTCGACCCGGCATGACCCAGGGCGATATTGGCGACCGTGCCGTCGCCGTATTGGAAGGACCAACCCAATGGTTTCTCTTCGTCCTCGACGATGCCGTACATGAACACATCGATGCCGGGTTGGATATCAAGACCGCAATAGCACTCGTCGTAGGTCCAGAATGGTTCGACGCCCGCGGCTAACGGGTGCTCTGGATTGTTCAGGTAGACCTGGAACCAGCCGAACGGCGGATGCCAACTTTCGCCCAAGACCCAACCGCCGCCAGTGATCTTCTTCATTTCGGGCCAATCCGGCGCCGAGGCCGCAGATATGTGGACAGCCACTAAACCGCCGCCTCCAGAGACGTAGTCCTTGAAACCTGATCGTTGGGCATCACTTAAGTCGTTGTCGGTCATTTCTTGGCGCAACGTGTTCAACACGATTGCGTCGTAGCCCGACAAGTCGCCTTCAAGCTCTTCCGCTGATTCCGACACATCAACATCGTGACCGGCATCAGGCAAGAACTCAGTCATCACGGGTGTCGTTTCCTCGTACGGGTGTCTCCCTCCCGTCAGTAGCAACAGTTTTGCCATTAGGTCGCCTCCCCTTGTTTGCTTTCTTTCGAATCGTTGAATGAATGATACGCGTTGAACGTCCTCAATCGTTCGCAGCGTGCCATTCGTGGGAGAGGATCTCCATCTGGACGAAACTCTTTCCTTCCCGCCAAACCTTGTCATATTGGCGAAAACCAGCGTTTTCGAACGCGCGCTGGGCGCGCAGGTTCGATGAGAGCGTGTGCAGGTAAAGTCGACGGATATCGGTGGAGGTAAAGACGTGTTGGACTAGCGTCTTTGCGGCATCGGTGCCGTAGCCGCGGCCCCAATATTCCCGATTGCCGATCATGATCCCAAATTCGGCTTGCTTGCGTTTTTTGTTGTAGTCGTAGCACATGCAATTGCCGATGTGGGAGCCGTTCTCGTCTTCGATTGCCAGCTTCAACGACTTGCCACTGACTTTTCGAAGGTCCTCTCGATAAAAACGTTCGAAATCCATGTAGGTCAGATTCAGCGGAACTGCGGCATCAAGGGCAGACAACTCAGAATCGGATCGCCAAGTGTAGTCGTTCCAAGCGTCTTCGATCCGCTTCGATCTCAGGGTGGTTAAACCGCCGTTGATTCGGATGGCATCCTGAGTGTCATGCAACTTGCGGAAAATACGCGCGGCGGAACGAGCTATTTTCGCTTCGGAATGGTAGGTGAGTTGTTGTAGCGCTTGGTCCAGGTCCATCCAGCATGCGACGTCGTACTCGTGATCGTGAAGGTCGAAGCATCCGCCGTCCGCCTCCATCAAGAACCAGTAGACGGTCTTGTTCACCTTCACGTTGGCATACGGATCAGCATGGTCGCTCACTCGATGGTCGTTTTTCGACCGGACGAATGAGTACTGAGTTGCATCAACGGTGGAAAGGAGCTTGACGGCGAGACCGGTCTCTTCTTGGACCTCTCGAATAGCGGTTTCCTCGATGCTCTCTTCGCGGTCAGGTGTGCCCTTTGGGAGTGCCCAAAGATTGTCATCGAGGCGACCGACGAGCGCGATTTCTATACGATCTTCGCCGTTTTCTCTCGCGACTACCCCGCCAGCGGACCATCGCTTAACGGTTTTCATCGCTCTAGGTCTGAGGATGTTCATTTTCCGTAGCAGTTACTCTGGCAGGCGATTGTAAACGACAGATGATTTGCGGCGCGGAGATTTCAGTTCTATGGCAAATGAGTGTAGATATCATTTAGTGGAGAGCGAAGGAGGGGGAGGTGCAAACCGTGCGGGTTTTCAAGCACAATGTAGAACGCACAAACGGGGAGACAACTTCAAACGGACATGACGGATAATCATAGCCAAGACTTCGTAATTCGGTTTGCCGGTGAAGGCGGACAAGGTCTCGTTACATCTGCCGACGCCATGGCAAGGGCTGCGTCGAACGCAGGTTACTACGTATCGACGTTCTCGACGTTCCCGTCTCAGATCATGGGCGGTCCAGCTTCATCGCAGGTTCGTATTTCGAACTCGCCTGTCCTGAGTTCGGGTGACAGTGTGGACGTGTTGGTCTCGCTTGACGAGTACGCTTACAACAATCACCAAGCGGACATATCTGAGAACGGCGTTGCTATCTACAACTCTGGCGAATTTCAATTGCCTGGTGGTGGTCAGTATTTCGGCATCGATGCCGACGAACTCGCCAAGTCGACTGGCAACACGCGCGCCGCGAATATGGTGACGATCGGCGCTGTAGCTCATCTAATCGGCTTTTCTCTCGAGGAGATTGACGCGTTCATCACCCAACGGTTCACCCGTGGACGTCCCGGAGATGAGGAGATCATCGAATCGAACAAAATGGCGATCAGATTGGGTGCCGAAGTCGCCAAAAGTAGCGGCTTCTCCGTCGGCACGTTGGCGCCACCAATCCCGCCAGACTACGAACAGATCATGATCACCGGCAATGCCGCATTGGCATTAGGTGCGGTTGCAGCCGGAGTGAATTTCTACGTCGGATATCCGATATCTCCCGCGACGACGATCCTCGTGTGGATGGAGCAGAACCTAGTCGGGCCGGGTCGATTTGCGCATCAGGTGTCTTCGGAGATCGAAGCCATCAGCGCTATCGTCGGTGCGGGGTACGCTGGCAAAAAATCGATGACGGCAACCGCCGGTCCGGGTCTGTCATTGATGGGTGAGGGAATTGGCCTCGCATGGATGGCGGAGATCCCCTGTGTGGTAGTGGATGTTCAACGAGGAGGTCCATCCACCGGGCTGCCTACTAAATCCGAACAGAGCGACCTGTTTGCATGCCTCAACCCGGGGCACGGTGACATGAGCATCCCGGTTCTGGCGCCAGGTTCGGTCGAAGAGTGCTTTGACGCTGGAGCTCTGGCAGTGAACTGGGCCGAGAGGTTCCAAGGGCCGGTTATTGTCATGAGCGAGTTTGGTCAAGCCGAAAAGGGTGAAAACATCCGTAAACCAGATTTGGGTGATGTAGACGTCGAGGATCGATCGGTTTATCAAGGCACAAATGGGTATGCGCGGTATCAGTCTTGGGACAGTGATGGTCTATCGCCCATGCCAATCCCCGGCGGCCCTGGAGCTTACGTTGCCAACGGGTCGGAACACGACGAGGTTGGCGACACGACCCACTTGCCGCGACATCATGTCCGATTGACACACCGCAGGTTCAGTAAGCTAGACCTGTTGAACGACGCACATATAGAGATTGAAAACGAAGGTGCAACGGCGATGATCATGTCGTGGGGATCTTCGAAAGGGCCGGCGCGAGAGGCGTACGAGCGCTTGAGGAAGGCTGGGTCTGACATCGGTTGGCTCTACTCGATGGCGCTCAACCCATTGCCCGACGCGATGAAAGCAGCTCTCGAACGCGCAAATCTCGTAATAGTGCCTGAACTCAACTACTTGGGGCAGTGGTCGGCGATCCTGCGCCAGCACGGTTATCGTGCAGAATCGGTTACGCAATACACTGGGCTTCCGTTTAAACCGGCGACGCTAGTCGATCGTATCGGAGCTCGGGTCGAAGAGTTGCGTGCAGAGAAAGGAACGGTCTTGGCGTGAGCAAGCGCAACCCGGAATATGACTTCGTTTGGTGCCCTGGTTGCGGGGACTTCGGAGTACGGCGCGCATTGGAATGGGCGCTCGAAAGGCACGTCGCGGAACACGAGATACCCCAGGCGAACTACGTGATCGTCGCAGGTATCGGGTGTTCGGGGAACATGGTGCACCTGATGGAGGGTGATCAACCGTTCGGTCTCCACGGCATTCACGGGCGGACACTCCCATTGTCTTTCGGAGTCAAGATGGGCCGACCCGACCTGGAGACGGTGATCGTCGCAGGGGACGGTGATTTTCTTGCGATCGGTGGCGAGCACATCGGGCCAGCAGCCGCGCGTAACGTGAATGTCACGTGCGTCGTGATGGACAACGGCGTTTACGGTCTTACAAAGGGGCAGTCTTCTCCCACGACCGAGATGGGTGTGATGACGAGTTCGACCCCATACGGCAAGATCGAAGCGCAGATGATGCCGCTCAAGTATTACCTGACCATCGGTGTCTCCTACATCGCTTCGCATTACTCCAGCAAGCCGCGGGATTTGGCGAACGTCATCCAAGACGCGATGAACCACAAGGGATTCTCGATAGTGCACGTTCAGTCGCCGTGCACCACATACAACGACACCTATGATCTTCTCAAGGGCAACCGAAGGAAGGGGATACCCGGTATGGCCTGGGATATACCGGAAGACCACGACCCGACAAGCCGGCAATCGGCCGAAGATCTCCTGGACCGTCCGGGTATTCCGCTCGGTCTCGTCTTCAAAGAGGAACGCCCCACGCTACAGGATCGGGTCGACGAAATCGCAGGTTCCAATCCGAACCGGACGGCCGAAGAACTTTTGGCTTCATACGCGATTTAAGAACCTGACGAGAGCCGCTGCCCAGAAACTAATCCAAACATGCCTGATCGTCCGAACGTTCTGCTGATCTGTACCGATCAGCAACGTCGCGACACGATGGCATGTTACGGCAATGATTTCGTACGTTCACCAAACGTCAACACCCTTGCCGAAGAGAGTTTCGTTTTTGAAAACTGTTACGTAACGGTCGCTGTGTGTTCGCCGGCGCGGGCTTCGCTCTTAACCGGTCTCTACCCCCACACGGCGGGAGTAATCAAGAACAGCGTACCGCTCCCAGAATCATCTCCGACTATTGCCGAGATGGCTCCAACCGACTACCGCACTGCCAAGTTCGGAAAGTGGCATCTAGGCAATGATCTAGTTCGTCAGCACGGATTTGATGATTGGGTCGCTTCCGAAGACGAGCATGAATCTAACCCCACTCACACGCGCCGAGAGGACAGGTTCAAACATTCCGAGTACTACGAGTTCTTGACATCACTCGGATACCAACCGCACGAAAGGACCGACGGGGGCCATGCGTTTTCTCAACTTCAACGCAGCATGTTGCCAGCCGAACACTCGATGGCGACGTTCTTGGGAGACAACGTAGCAGATTTCATACGTCGCAACACTTCGGACCCATGGTTGATGTGCGCGATGTTCTTCGAACCGCACCCTCCATACAACGGGCCCTTCAACGAATTGCACGATCCCGACGAAGTGCCTACCAGTCCCGTTTTCTTGCGTGAACCGGACGCAAACACGCCGCTGTGGCATAGGAGACGGGCGGAACTCAATTTGAGTGGCGAGGTGACCGATTTCTTCCAAGTTTATGGGAACGTCGCGAAGGATCTTGGCGCAGGCGGTGAGGCACGGCATTTACGCACAGAAGACGATTGGCGCGCGCTGCGAGCGCGTTACCTCGGGTTGGTTACGTTGATGGATCAGGGCATTGGCAAGATCCTTGACGCCTTGGAAGAGACTGGACAAGCTGACCGAACCGTGGTGATATTCACGAGTGACCACGGCGACGGCGTAGGAGATCGCGGAATGCTCGGAACCAAGCGAGCGTTTTATGAGGAGATCGCAGGCGTGCCGCTGCTGATTCGCGTGCCGTGGTTGAACCGATCGCAGAGAAAAATCGCCGGAAACATCGGACAGGTGGACATTGTGCCGACAATGTTGGAGTTGATGGGGATCGACGCGTCCGAAATGCCCGATCACTTGCAAGGCCGAAGCCGCGTCGATGTTTTGAACGGTGAGACGGAACTGTGCGATGACGTTTTTATGCAGTGGTACGAACATCCACCAACGATTGCGCTTGGCAACGACGACATAGAGCGGATGGCTCAGGTCTCCTGGCGGTCGGTGGTCACACGGGATCGGTGGAAATTAAACCTTAGCCCCGGCGACCAGTGCGAGCTGTACGACCTAAATTCAGATCCATACGAGATGAACAACCGGTTCGATGACCCAGAGTGTCGCGACCGCGTTCGAGATATGGCGGCTCGGATCAGGATCTGGCAACAGGCCGTGAATGATCGCTTAGTTTTGCCGTCGGTCTAACGTTTAGATTCTGCAGGTCGACGATCTTCGAACTCGACGTCGTCCAAAGGGACTTCGCCGTCGAATAGATGGGAGTTGCGTTTGTGAAATCTGACGCTCTTCAGGAGGACAGCAAGCGCAAGGCAGGTGATCCCAACATAAAGTATCAAGTACTCTGCTCGCCGATCGCTTGGACTGGCTATCGCTATCGTCAACAGGAGAACACCCCATCCGGTAACTCCGGCTTGAAGCGACGGATGGGCGAATTTATACCTCAGCGGCGGGAGGCCAAATACTATCGCGATCAGCACCGCGGGCAATGCGGCCCACTGAAACAACCCGACTACCAATCCGCCTAGGCTGGCGACCCCATCACCGCCTTTAAATCTTGTCATCGGCGAGAACCAGTGCCCGAGGATAACTCCGATTGCAGGCACCAAGAACCATAAGCCTGTTATTTCGAACGCGTACCTGGCGATTTGCACGGTGATTATGCCTTTCGCGACATCGATTAGAAATACGATGAAACCAGTCTTGCGGCTTACGTGTTTCCAAACGTTGGTTGCGCCGGCTTGGCGGGAACCAACGTCGAAGATGTTGATCCCGTGGAGGCGCGCTGCTATATACGCCGCCGGTATCGCTCCGATGAAGAATGCAACCAGCGACGCGTACGCGAGATTTACGATTTCTGGTCCGGTGCTCATCAGGTTTGGCTTGAATTCTAGCACCCGAGGATGAAGGCAACTTGGCACGCGACACCACAGCAACTTCAAGACGCAGGCCCGGCAGGGCACGGCTCGAAGTCGCCCGGTTGAGCCGAACCTTGTCGGCATTCGAACTGCGGAAGTTCTTGGCGGGAACCGTCATCTGGAGCATCGGCAATCAGATGGTCACGGTGACGCAGACCTACGTCATCTTCGACATCACAGGATCGGCGCTTCAACTGGCTATATTGGGTGCCGCAGTGGTTGTTTGTTCGATCTCAATGTCCGTCGCCAGCGGGATTCTGGCGGACAGAATCCGACGCCGAACGCTGTTGATGTGGGGTTCAGTTGCCACTGCGAGTTCGATGCTGACGGTTGGCGTTTTACTCCTGACAGATCGCATCGAACCTTGGCATATACAGGTTGCGGGGGGGATACACGGCGCAGCTTTGGCGCTTGACTGGACCGCACGTTTTTCACTTTTGCCGAACATGGTGCAGCGGAACATTTTGGCCCGTGCCATATTTTTCGACAATTCGTTCTTCAACTTGGGCCGGGTACTTGCACCGTTGATTTGGGGCGGAATCGTCCAGCTTTGGAGTTACGACTGGACTTACATAACCATCGCAGCGGTGATGGCGACCAACTTCGTCGTTGTGTCGAGGTATCGGCCGGTATCTTCCCAACTCGGCGTCGCTCATCAACCGGTATGGCGTGATTTCGTCGAGATTGCTGAAGTGGTTCGTCGGAACGCGATCCTGAAAGGGAACTTGATTTTCACTTTCGTCAACGCGTTGTTGATGGGTGGCTTTATCTATCTCCTGACGCCGATTTCGCGAGAGGTCTTCCAAGTAGGCGCTGGCGAATACAGCCAGTTGTTCGCGTCCGTCGGCATGGGCGCGTTCGTCGGCGGGTTAGTCCTTGGCCTGAGCGGAGGATTCAAGCGAACCGGTTACGCGCTCATCGTCACGAACATTTTCGCAACAAGCTCCGCGATAGTTTTCGCCCTCGTGTCAAGCATCCATATCGGGTTTGTGTTCGCTTTGGCCTTCGGATTGATCAACGCGATCCACATTGGACTGGGAACCATCTCGTTGCAGATGGCGATCACGGATAACGTTAGGGGGCGCTTGGCAGGAATCTACGAACTCGCCTGGGCGGGATTCCCTGCTGGCGGGTTCGTGTACGGGGCGCTTGCAGATTCGTTAGGACCGTCGACGTCGTTGATCATCGGTTGTGGCTTCGTGCTGTTCGTAACCTTCTTGGTCGGTGGTTTCAACCGACGATTGAGGCAGCTAGAAGTGAGATTTTGATGAGCGATACCCGGCGTTGCACTAAGCGTCGGGCGTTTCGTCGAAGTAGTCGGGTTGGTACGGCGGAGGATCCAACTGTCCATCTAACTCCGCCTGCTCCTGCTCGGTGAGGTACTTGGAAGGGCAACGCACCGTGAGCGTTTCTGCATGTAGCACGCCATCTTCCCCCATCTTCCCGTTGAGAATGATCTCCGAGTGATCGTTGAAAAAGACCTGTCCGACTTCACCCGTATAAATGACGGGTAGTTCCCTCGATCCGTTCTCGTCCCGCAAACGGAAATTCGCCGTAACTCCGTCGGGCGACTTGATATACGAATTGGGCACCAATTTGCCAAGAACGCCGATAGCTTGATCTTCGCTGGGGGTTTCGTTAGTCACGACCTCGTCAACGCTGGCGAACTGAACCGTGGCCTCGTTGAACGCCACAACTGCGAGATAGACGACTCCGATTAAGAAAAGCGATGCGACAGCGAAAATCTTCGCCTTGCCGCTCATCAATACCGTCGATTTGGCGGTTGCGGTTGATTCAGTGGGCGATGCGACGGTGCCTTTTTCTTCGGTGTTCATCATTAGTCTTCAGGATGCGTTGTCTCCATTATCGCCGCGCAACCTGGACAGTTCGGCCGCGATCGTTCGTTGGCGAATCCCCATGTAGGCGACATACGCCATGATTCCGATCCAAGCGATCGCCACAACCGCGAAAACGTAACCTAGATTCGTGGCAACGTCGGCCGACTGTGCCTGCACTACGGAAATGGCAACGCCGCTGCCGTCGGACTGTACCGAGACTTGCGCCAATCGATTTTGCTGGTCGCGGAGGCGCGCCGCCGCCTCTCGCGGCTGTGAAGCATGTTCAGAAACCCACCTATCACCTACTCGGTTTTCCAATCCGTAGGTGGTGTTCGGATTTGAAGATGACACGGCAAATCGCAAAATGTCGCCATCACCGTCGACAATCGAGAACGCCGACAGCTCGCCGTTTTCCGTGGTCTCAACTCCGGTCACTACGCCAGTCGATATTGTCGGCGATTGCGCGACTACCGGTTGCGAGATAAAAGACGCTGTCACCGCAATCAAAGCGATGACAAGTGCGATTCTGCCTGCGGAGTTCATCGGGCTTCAGCCACCGGAGTAATCGCAATCCCCAACTTCAAAACCTCGTACTCAGTCTCAATGCGAGCAAGCCCTATTCTGGCGGTCATGAGCGAGAAGAAGAGCAACGTGAACGCGATGACACTAACCAGAAGCGTGAGACCAATCTCAGCAGCAACCAAGTTCTCCTCTTGGGCGACCGGGCCGACGACTAACGGCGGATGGGCTTCTTGCCAAAGTACCGAGGCGTAGTAGATGATCGGGGTGTCGATTGCACCGATGATGGCGATTATCGCGGCCAATCGCATCCTCTGGTCGCCGGGAGGGAAATAGGCTCGGAACATTAGGTAGGCGACGTAGATGAAGAAAAGGATGAGTGCGGTCATGAGTTTCGCTTCACCGGTCCACCAGACCTCCCATACGGGCTTCGCCCAGACCATTCCAGAAATCAACATGATCGCCCCAAACATCACACCGACTTCGGCCATCGACACTGCCAAACGATCCCACTTCTCGTTTTTGGTCTTTAAGTAAAGAATGCTTGCGAACGCCACCCCAACGATTGCGACCATACTGACCCAAGCGACAGGAACGTGGATATAGAGGATTCGCTGAACCACACCTTGGTTGATGTCGGTGGGCACCCAAGCGAACATCATCCAGAGCGCAACGACCATGGCAAGAAATGCGGCCGCGTGCAAAAACATCGGAGCGCGTAGTGTCGGAAGTTTCATTCGAATTCGAAGTGGCGGGCAACGACATCGAACTAGTGCCTGCAAACGTCAATTGTAAAGGCGTGGTTTGACAGACTCGGCGGGTGCGTTGGTTCGGGTCGGTTAATCGTCGAGCACGTAGCCGAACAACATCACCGAAACTGCCACAAAAACAACATCGTAGGCTGTTGCCATTTGGATCCAAGGCAACGATTCAGACCACGGACGACCCGTCGCGGCCAGGGAAGTGACTTGAATCGCGGCAAATAGCAACGGGGCTACGGAGGGCAAAAACAGCATCGGGAGCAACACTTCGCGCGCCCTGACTCGGAAAGTCAGACCAGAGAACAGCGTTCCAACCGCCGAGAACCCGATCGTGGCCAGTATCGCTACCACGAAGATCTCGGAGTGCAGGATCGAAAGATTGAAGAGAAAGGTGAACACGACGAAGACTATCGTCGTCGCGACGGCAAGAAAGATGAAATTGCCAATCGCCTTGCCCATGAACAGCAAGTCCCGGGAAACAGGAGCCAACATCAGGGCACCTACAGCGTCGTTCTCCAATTCGTGGGAAGTCGCGCGGGTCAGTCCGACGACGCCTGCAAAAGTGATGGCTGCCCACAAGACCCCCGGACCAGTTTCTGTGGCTTTCCGAGCTGTGGGTTCAATCGCTATCGCGAAGATCGCGATCACGAGCGATGCGAACATCACGATTGCGATCGCGACATCTCGATTGCGTGATTCAATGCGAAGCTCTTTAAGCGTTAACGCCCAGACTATCGACAATGAAGCGCCCAATTGTTCGTTTGCCTCAGTCGGTTGACTCGAGCCGGCCGTCGATCACCGTGTAGCAATCATCCGCCAAATCGGTCAAAAACTCCGTGTTGTGAGACGCAACCACCACGGCACGTCGGTTTGATCGCCAATCATCGACGATTGCGCGCAGATCGTCCAAAGATGATCCATCTAGCCCAGTTTCTGGTTCATCCAGCAGGAGAATTTGAGGCGAGTGCAAGATGGCGCGGGCTATCGAAACACGTTTGCGGTAACCGTGGGATAGTCGCCGGACCCTCTCGTCCATGCGGCCAGTAAGCCGCAACCGCGTAGCGACTTCCTCCACTCTGGCGTCCGAATGATCAAGCTGGCACAAGGTGGCGAATAGCGATAGATTTTCGCGAACGGTCAAGTCCGAATAGAGCATCGATGAATGCATGACGGCTCCGACATGGCCACGCGCTTCGGGCGCATGTTTCAGTGCATCCACCCCCGCAATTGCTACCGAACCAGAAGTTGGCAATGTCAGCGTTGCTGCGATCCTCAGAAGAGTTGATTTACCCGAACCATTTGCTCCCAAAACCGCTACGACAGTGCCTGGACGAACTGAGAGCGATAGGTCGTCCAGAACCGTTGCCGCGCCATAACGTTTAGTCACCGTTTCCATCCGCAAGAGCGGAGAGTCAGGCGACTGGCCCGTGCGGCTGTCAGTGTCCGTGATGATGACCTACCAAATGTGGATGCGCTGAATGATGCGGAGGATAGCGGCGACCGCGGCGAACCGTTTCGACGGGCACCAACAGCTGCTTGCCTTCACGAGTCGCGCCTTTCGCGTCGGCCAACTCGTAATTGCCTTCCAACAATCTGATTATCGATACGTCAGCGTCGGCACCGACGCGGAGCGAACCGATTGTGTCGGTCATCCCGATAGCTGAAGAGGGGCGTTGCGTCGCAAACGCGATGACTTCTTCGAGCGAGTAACCGAGGTACAGGTACTTCGACAGAGTCGTCAGGAGGTCAAACACGGGGCCTCGGATGTTGTACCGATGCACGTCGGAACTCACGGTGCCCGGCCCAAACCCATCGGCTGCACATTTTTCAGCAACATCGAACGAGAATGACCCGGCACCGTGTCCGACGTCGAAGTTGACGCCCCGCGTCATGGCGTCTCGGGCGGCGTCGATTACTCTGCCCGTGTTGTCCACTATTCCGGGTGGGTTGCCCGTGAAGCTGTGTGTAACGATGTCGCCGGGACGCAGTTGCTCTAGGTATCTCTCAACCGGATTAACGGTGCCGCCGATGTGGATCATCAACGGTTTGCCCAGTTGGGCTGAGGCTTCGAGGGCGCGTTCCATCGCGACGAGATCGTTGTGACCCAAGATTGCCTCGGACAAACGCACTTTGATTCCCACGATTACTTCAGGGAAGTTCCTTGCGGCTTCAACCGCTTTTTCGACGCGGGCCCAGCGGACGTCTTCCAACTCGCCGATCTCGTTATCGAGCTGGCCCATGCCTGAAATGTGCAGAAAGGCCAAAACGCGGGTGTCTGCCTGTTGCATGACATACCGATGAAAGCCCGCGATGGTGTTCGCGCCTGCTGAACCCGCATCGATCGCCGTTGTGACACCCCGGTAAAGGCACGACGGGTCAGCCTCGACCGCGAGATGGGCAACTCCCCACCACACGTGGACGTGCAGATCGACCAAGCCCGGCGTAACGATCAACCCATCCGCTTCAATCACGTCATGCGCGTCGCCGTCGCTTACATAGTCGCTTACGGCGCGGATCTTGCCTCCGGCAATGGCGATGTCCCGCTTGTCTTGTAACCCTTGGCTCGGGTCGATGACGGTGCCGTTTTTGATTACTAGGTCCCAAGTCATATTTCACCTCGTTGGAAAATCCGTCAGCATGCGATTGGCGGTCATGCGTCGAAATCTCGTAGTACTTTGCCCGGAGTCGCCCCCGTCACAATGCCCCCCGCAATCGCAGGGACGCCGTTAACCAACACGTAGTCCATGCCTGTCGAGTATTGGTGCGGATCGGTGAACGAGTTGTTCTGCGCGACTTCGTCGAGGGCAAAGACATTGATGTCGGCGTACATGCCTCGAGCAATTCGCCCGCGATTGGTGAGTTGCAACCTCTCTGCGCACAGGGCAGTCATCTTGTAGATGGCTTCCTCGAAAGACACCAATTCCCGTTCCTTCACGAAGTTCTCCAGATAACGGGAGTTGGTGGCGTAGCTTCGAGGGTGTGGTTTGCCACTCGACAACGGACCAGTCGTTCGCAACGAACTGCCGTCAGAACATACCGTCATCAACCGCCATTGAGCAATGGCATCAACGTCGACGTCCTCCATCGAGTGCAAAACATAGGAACCGTCCGATTGCTCGTACAGACGCAATGCTGCTTCAGCCGGATCGCATCCCATCTCGTCGCTAATTTCCTCGAGGCTCAAGCCTTCGTAATCAGAGTTTGGGGGGAAATGTGCGACGACCGAACCCGCGGCACCGTGATTGCGGCTGATGTAGTACTCGGTATCGGCCCGCATCTTTGCTCTCAAGTCGTCATCTTGCATTCGGTCGAGAGTCTCCTGGCGACCACCAGAAAGCGACCATCTCGCGAACATCGCGCCGCTAAAACCGGTGCTCGACCACGAGTACGGATATTGATCGCCAGCGACATCGATCCCTTCATCTAAGGCGCGCTCGAATCCTTCCAAGATCTCGGTGCCGCGACCCCAGAATTTGGGGCCAACCGCTTTGACGTGAGAAACCTGTATCCGTCCGCCAGTTCGACGACCGATCTCGATCGCCTCAGCGTGAGCCGGGAATAGACCGCAAAGATCGTCGGCTTCTGATCGGATATGAGAGGAGTAGAGTTTGTTTCGATCTGCGACCGGTTGATTTAAGGCGACGACTTCGTCGGTCAACGAATAAGACCCCGGCGCGTACCACAATCCCGTGGACATGCCCAACGCCCCTGCATCAAGGCTCTCCTCGATGAGGCGCGTCATGTGAGCGAGTTCGTCGACCGTGGGTCCGCGGTTGTCCATTCCCATAACCGCGGAACGCACGGTTCCATGACCAACCTGAGTCGCGACATTGATGGTTGATCCGCGCTGTTCCAACGCATTGAGATAGCCGTTGAAGTCCTCCCAGTCGACATCGAACGTGCCTTCACCTCCCCGCGAAAGCCTCTCCTTCAACTGGTCTTTAGCCGCTCCGTAAAGGGGAGCACAAAAACTCATGCCGCAGTTGCCGATATATTCGAGCGTCACCCCTTGCGTCAGTTTCGAATCTGCCAAAGGGTCGATCAGGAAGGATGCATCGGAATGGGTGTGCAGATCGATGAAACCGGGCGTTACAGATTTCCCAGTCGCATCGATCGTCATTTTTGCGTCTGCCGAACCCAGATCAGCTACTGCCTCGATCCGGTCCCCGTTGATGCCGACATCCGCTGAGAATCCAGGAAGTCCGCTCCCATCATGCACCGTACCGCCAACTATCTTGATGTCCAACATGGTCCCCTCCGCGTATTTTCAGATCGTGTCGCTGTGTGGATTTTATCCACAATCAGGCGAGACACATCAACCTCGTGGATTCATCTGATTGACTTACACTTGCGGTGATACTTCTGAAAACCAGCGCAAAGGGAGCCGAAGATTGAAGTTCGTCAGATTTGAGAATGGCGCCGGTGCTTCGTATGGCATCGTAGAGGACGACAACTCTGTACAAGAGATTTCCAACTCGCCGATAGGGCAGTCCTACGAGGCGACGGGAAACTCGTACAACTTGGCCGACGTCAAGATACTCGCGCCTAACCCGTCACCGATCAAGATGTTGTGCCTAGCGCGCAACTATCGATCGCACCTACTCGGCGCGCAAGAACCCACTCGCCCCGAACCGTTCTACAAGACGCCTACGGCGATCATCGGTCCTGGTGACCCGATCAAACTAACTGCTGACGCGGGTCTGGTGGTATGCGAATCGGAACTCGTCGTGATAATGGGAAAACAAGCCAAAAACGTCAGCGAAGAAGATGCTCTTGACTACGTTTTCGGCTACACGGCCGGAAACGATGTAAGCGCACGCGACTGGCAGGGCGGAGCCGACGCCGACACTCAGTGGTGGCGCGCCAAGTCGGCCGATACCTTCGGCCCAACTGGCCCGTTCATCGTCACCGACATCGACCCGCACAACGTCAATATCCGGGGATTAGTGAATGGCGTCGAAGGTCAAAAATGCCACTCGTCGGAGATGATCTTCAACATCAACCAAGCGATCAGTTTCATCTCTCGTTACGTCACTCTCGAACCCGGAGACATGCTGTGGACCGGAACCTCCGGAACCACGCCGCCGATCAACGTTGGTGGCGATGTCACAGTCGAGATCGACAAGATTGGCGTGCTGCACAACCCTGTGGAAGCGGCGTAATCGTCAGGTCAAAAATCTAGTCTTCTAGCTGGCTCCGAAGTAGGTCGAAAGATCACCTTCGGTCAGCCAGTAGAAGACGAGGTACGCGCCGACGACCGCGAGAATCACTGCAGAAACCCGTTCGACGTATTGCATCGAGCGCCGAAGCGGATTCAGGATCGCGCTTTTGAACAAAGCGATCCCAATCGTCACGATCATGATCAGGAATGCCATGCCTCCGGCGTATGCGACGAACTGGATGATTCCGTTGATGAAACCTTCCCTTCCAAACGAGCTAGTCACCACGCTGAGAAATATAGGGAGCGTGCAACTCAACGAAGCGAGTGCATAGCTGACGCCGAAAAGAAAATACCCGCCGAGCGACGAAACTCGGGGATCACCCACCCGATCCGCCATTTGTTGGGCCATCCCGGTGTAGATCTTGCCACCGATCAAGATGTACGCGCCGATGAGCGCCATCAAAATACCCAACGTGAAACCGATCCAAGGTAACGCTTCCTTGACGAGTTCTTGACTAGCTGAGACTAGCAATCCCGCAGTTCCAAACAGTGCAACAAAACCCATGCCCATCGCCAAACTCACGTAAATCGCCTTGGAACTCCGTTTCGCAACCCCCAAAACACCAGTCCCTTCCTCAACATCGGACTCGTCCCTCAGGTAAATCGTCAGATACGCTGGCAACATCACAAATCCACACGGGTTAACCGCCGCGACCATTCCAGCCACAAACGCGAACCCGAAGGGCAGCAGGTCGCCGAGGTTGGAAACCCATGATGTGGAGGTGCTTTGAATGCCGAGGACGTTGCCGACGGTGTCGTTTGCTCCCGGACCTTGGATTAGACCCATCGCAAACGCGATACCCAATAGGATGACCGCACCGATCGCCGCACCGAGTTGACCGGGCGTTATCGGTTGGGCATTTTGACCTAACAGCTTCATGGCATGGCTCCAGCGGTTGTGTAATTTGACAGTCGGTTACGTTTCAGCGGCAAAGTCGTCGTGGGATCGCATTAAAGAATAACGACCCGAACTCAGATTGAGACTTGAATCTGCCGAATGACCACCGGACTACGTCCTCGGAATCTGCATGGTGTGATACCATCGAACATTGGTTCCAAAGGTCATTTTGACGCTTTGGTGGCGCTATGCGCGCCTTCGTATTGCACCAACAAAAGACGATCAGGAGTTCAGCGCACAACCTTGACGACTGAAACAGTGGCTGTCGAGACAGAAAACACAGCCGAAGAAACCGAAGAACTTGAGCCTTTGACCGTTGAAGGTCTTTATAAGGCTGGGGTGCACCTTGGCCACCTATCCAAACGATGGCACCCCAAAATGCGAGATTACATCCGACTGAAGCATCAAAAACGTCACGTTCTCGACATGGACAAGACGTTGGACGCGATTGAGCACGCCAAAACAGCGATCAGAGAAGTCGTTGCGAACGGTGGCGAGTGCTTGATGGTAGGAACGAAACCTCAAGCAAAGAATGAGGTCGAGCGTTTGGCGAAGTCCGTCGAAGCTTCCTACATCACATCGCGTTGGCTGGGAGGAACACTCACCAACTTCGCTACGATCTCACGCCGCATTCAAGCGCTGATCGAACTGGAGGAAGATTTCGCAAAAGGCGAGGTGCAAGCGCACACAAAACGCGAGCTGTTGATGAAACAGACCGAAGTGAAGCGATTGAACAAGTTCTTTGGCGGAATCAAAGAGATCTCCAAGCTGCCGGACGTGATGTACGTCGTGGGCATCGACAGGGAAAAACACGCTGTCAAAGAAGCGACTGATCTCGGTATTCCGGTAGTCGCCATCGTCGACACCAATTGCGACCCCACGAGCATCACCTATCCGATCCCTGGCAACGACGATTCGCACGCCTCAATCTCGTTGATCTCTAGCCACATCGCCGCAGCGATATCTGAAGGCAAGGAACTTGCCGACGAAAGGCGCCGCGAAAATGAAGCGATGCGAGCGGAACGTGACGCACAAGACGCTGCCATGGCTGCTGCACGAGCCGCCGCTGCAGATCGCCAACGACAACAGAACTCGGGCGAATAAACACTCGAGTCGAACCACTCAATCAGAAATTCGAAACGGAGCAGTCACGACATGGCTAAAGTCAGCACCGCGCAAGTCAAGGAACTGCGCGACCAAACTGGTGCTGGGATTATGGACGCGAAACGAGCGCTTGAGGATGCCGACGGGGATATGAAGGCCGCGAGCCAAGCCCTTATGGAACAAGGCTTGGCGTCTGCAGCGAAACGGGCCGGCCGAGACGCCGCAGAGGGCGTAATCGAGTCCTACATCCACACCGGATCACGAGTCGGTTCTCTCGTTGAACTCAACTGCGAGACTGACTTTGTGGCTCGAACTCCTGAATTCAAAGCCTTGGCGCGCGACTTGGCTATGCAAGTGGCCGCAATGAACCCGCGATACGTCGATCGCGATTCAATTCCTGATGACGTTGACGAAGTGTCGGAAGACGACATCCTGCTGGATCAGATGTATATCCGGGACGGCAGCGTCAAAGTGTCAGATTTAGTAACGGAACTGATCGCAAAAGTCGGCGAAAACGTCAAAATCGGTCGAATCGAACGATTCGCGCTCGGCGAGTGAGTAAAGGAGCTCCCCGAAATGCGGTTAACGCCGCGCTACAGCCGCATCCTACTCAAACTCAGCGGCGAATCTTTCAAAGGTGCCAAGAGCTTTGGCATTGACTACGACACCGTCAAATATATCGCTGGCGAGATAAATCGGGTCCACAATGCTGGCGTAAGTATCGGCGTTGTCGTGGGCGGCGGAAACATGTGGCGTGGTGCTGACTACGAAGCCCAAGGCATGGATCGGTCGAGCGCAGATCACGCCGGCATGTTGGCGACCGTGATGAACGCATTGGTTCTTCATGACCAACTCGAACGTGACGGGACGCTGGTCAGAACGATGACCGCTATCCCAATGCCCACGGTTGCCGAACCGTACGTGAGGTCACGCGCTCTGCATCACTTCGAACGCGATCGCATCGTCATCTTCGCAGCGGGAACCGGTAATCCGTTCATGTCGACCGACACCGCTGCGAGTTTGCGCGCCCTCGAAATGAATGCCGAAGTATTGGTGATGGCCAAAAACGGCGTCGATGGCGTCTACGATGCGGATCCTGCCGAAGAAGCGACCGCGAAAAAGTTCGATCACATCACGCATCACCGGGCATTGGAACTCGGACTCCGCGCCCTCGATTCAACAGCCTTATCGCTGGCGATGGACAACAAGATGCCGATCCTGGTTTTCGACATGTTTAAACCGGGGAACCTTGCCGATATCGTCAGTGGCGGTCATGTCGGTACTCGAATTACGATTGACGCGGCGGGTGAGCAGTTGCACATGCCGCAACAGGCGACGCAAGTTTACGCTTGACAACGTCGTTGTCCACCACGGGATTTCGGCGAACGCCCGTGAACAATTCAACAGGGGTCTGAAAAATGCCGATAATGCAAGAGAGGTGTTTCGATGTTGGATGAAACCTTGGAAGATGCGGAGAGCCGCATGAATTCTTCAGTGAGCGTTTTCCAAGAGGACTTGGACGGTTACCGAACCAATCAAGCCTCGACCTCGTTGGTTGCCAAGATGGCAGTATCGGTCGATATGGGTGGAATGACAAGTGTGATGCCCATGGATCAAACAGCATTGATCTCGGTGGAAAGCGCTCGAACGATCAAGATCGACGCGTTCTACCCGGAAGCAGCCGCGGGAATCGTCAGAGCGATCCAAACCTCCGATCTCGGACTGAATCCTCAAGTCGATGGTCAAACAATCCGATTGCTGTTGCCCGAACTCACCCAGGAACGGAGGCGAGATCTCGTCAGGATGGCTCGTAGGCGTGCGGAAGATGCTCGCGTGGCGATCCGAAACGTAAGGCGAGATGCTCAAAGCATGATCCGCGAAATCCAGAACGAGGGCGAAGCACCCGAAGACGATTGCATACGAGCTTCGAAATCGTTGCAAGACCTCACAGACGGGGCAGTCGACCGCGTCGGCGAGTTGTTGTCGGATAAAGAAGCTCAAATCTTGGCTTGATTAGCCGCATCGAGTCATCATCCTTGATCGATTTTCTACGGTTGGTATGAGTTCGGTAAACTCCGAAGTCGATTCGACGTTGCGACCTAGCATGTCGGGCAATGAATCTCCCCCTGAGATCCGCGTGCCTCACCATGTGGCAATCATCATGGACGGCAATGCCCGTTGGGCTGAGAAAAACGGATTGACCGTCTCGCAAGGTCATCGCGCCGGTTACGACAACATCGAACCCGTCACGAGAGCTTTGGCAAAGCGGGGCGTCAAGGAAGCGACACTGTTTGCGTTTTCGACGGAAAACTGGGATCGGCCTTCAGAAGAAGTCGAAGCGATCATGGAACTCGCGAAAGAAGCTGTGGGAGCTGGCGTCAAACGATTCCACACCCAGGGCGTCAAATTGCGACACGTCGGTTATGAAAAACGACTGCCTGCAGAGATAATCGCAAACATAAAAAAAGCCGAAGAACTCACCAGCGAAAACAACCGTTTTGCTTTGAATTTCGCCTTCGACTACGGGGGAAGACACGAGATCGTCAATGCGATCCGCCAGATAGTTTCGGAGGGAGTCTGCCCCGACGAGATCGACGAAGGGTTGGTGGCAGGGCATCTTTTCACATCCGGCATACCCGATCCCGATATGATCATCCGCACTGGCGGCGAATACCGCATCAGCAACTTCATGATTTGGCAATCAGCTTATTCTGAGTTCTATTCGTCGCCGCAAATGTGGCCCGATTTCGGAGAACACGAAGTTGATGAGGCGATCAGGGCGTATTCGCACCGTCAGAGACGCTTTGGCAGGCGTCCAGACTCGCGGTCTTAAATTGCGAAACTAGTCGAGTGTCACAAGCAATAAACCCAGAAGATTCTGATCCCGAGCGTAAGTCTCCAGAACTCAAACTACGACTTATTTCAGCTGCGATTGGGTTGCCTGTTCTCGGGTTGGTGCTCTTTCTGGGATTTTGGCCCGTAGCAATCGTCTCGATTATCGTCGCGGCGATCGTGGGATTCGAAACTCGCCAGTTGATCGCTGGCGGGAAGACATCGCTGAGGGCCGAGTTATCAGCGATGATCTCAGGCGCAGTTGTCGCCGGATCCGCAGCGTTCGCGGCGATGCTCGGATATCTCGATGTCGATCCGTTAATCGCCGACCGTACCGCAGTCGCCATCGGGTTCATCCTACTGGTCATTCTGATCGAGATTGTCGCGATCTTCCGTTTCCGCAACAGCGGCAAGGTTAGACAAAACCTAGTCGTCGCCTACGGCGCGGCCGTCGTCTTGGCGGTGACGATGATCCCATTCGTCGTTGCCTCGGATCAAGGGCGCGAAACACTAACTTTCGTCATCCTAGTTGTCTTCGCCGCGGACAGCGGTGCTTTTTTCGTTGGGAGAGCTTTCGGCAAACGAAAGATAGCGCCAGGCATCAGCCCTGGCAAGACTTGGGAAGGATTCGTTGGGGGTATTGCGGCAGCACTTATTGCGTCTTGGACGCTTTCAAATCTCCTGTCCCTCGACTATTCGTTCGCTAGAATCTTGTTGATGGGTTCGGCGATCGCCGCGCTTGGCATCGCAGGTGACCTATCCGAATCGTGGATCAAGCGCCTATCAGGCGTGAAGGATTCGGGAAGCATCATCCCAGGCCATGGCGGCATCTTGGACCGATTGGATGCGTTGGCGCCCAACTTCGTCTTCATATACTTCATCGAAAGATGGCTCGCATGAAAAAGCGGATAGCGATCCTCGGCTCGACTGGGTCGGTAGGTTCGCAAACACTTGATGTGCTTCGCCAATTCCCTGACGACTTTGAAATCGTCGGTCTCTCCGCCGGCGTCAACGTCGACAGATTGAAAAAACAAGTAGACGAATTCCGTCCTCGTTATTTCAGCTGTATCGACGAGTCGATATCTGAACTAGGCCCTGCGCAACGCATCTCCTCCGTTGACTTGGCAACGCATCCCGATGTCGATTTCGTGATGCACGCAACCGCAGGTGTCGACGGACTTCCTACTGCAGCCGCCGCACTTGAGGCGGGAAAGTCGGTTGGACTCTCGAATAAAGAATCGATCGTGATGGCCGGCGCTCAACTGAAGACGATCGCCAAAGAAAACGGCGGAACAATCTTGCCGATCGATTCTGAACCTAGTGCCCTCTGGCAATGTGTCATTGGCGAAAAATCCCGACCGAAGCGCTTCATCATCACAGCCTCCGGTGGCGCTTTCCGGGACAAATCCACCGATGAGTTTTCGCGAGTAACACCTGAAGAGGCATTGAATCACCCGACGTGGAGTATGGGGCGGAAGATCACCGTAGACTCTGCCACTTTGATGAATAAGGCCTTCGAGGTTATCGAAACCGCGTCGCTGTTCGATGCATCTTTCGACGAGATCGACGTCGTTGTACATCGACAGAGCATTGTCCATTCGTTGGTAGAGATGGACGACGGTTCGATTAAGGCTTTGCTCAGCCACCCCGATATGCGCCACCCGATCCAGTTCGCCTTGTTCTTTCCACAAAGACGGTTTAATCCAGATCTACCCGAATTCGATCTTCTCACAATGGGGGATCTGACCTTTGAAGCGATGGATCGAACCAAGTATCCGTGTTTCGACGTGGCAATGAAATACTCAAGCATTGGCGGGACGTACAACGCTGTCCTAGCCGGTGCTGACGAGGCTGCTGTCGACCTCTTTCTCTCACGCAAAATCAGATTCAACGACATCGCGCACGAGATCGAATCGACGGTGAAATCCCACGAAGTTGTGCTTGACTTCACCATCGAGAACGCTATCGAAGCCGCGAAATGGGCATACGAAACGACGCTCGCCCGTCATCCAAACGGTGGTTGATATCGTGCTGACCTTCGGACGCCCACTATTCAGATGAGCACGACACTGATATTTGGCCTTGTAGTCGCACTCTTGATTCTGGGCCCGTTGATCATCCTGCACGAGTTCGGCCACTACTTCGTCGCGAAATTCAACAAGGTGAAAGTACTGGAGTTTGGTTTCGGATTCCCGCCCAGAGCATTCGGAATTTGGACCGGAGCCACGAACGTGTACACCGACCTTCACACCAGATACCAAATGGCCGGGGGCCGAGACAACTTGAGGGTCGGCCAGATGGTTACAGTTTGGGGCGAAGAGCGGGAAGAAGGCGAGATTGAAGCCTTCGAGATCCGGGAGTTTGACAGGGGAGACAGCACGACTGCGCAAACTTCATCTGCAGTATTTGTAGGGAAGTTGAAACGCGTTAACGCCGACAGCGTCGTGATATCAGAAATGGTCTGGTCCATAAACTGGTTGCCGTTTGGCGGATTCGTCAAGATGCAAGGCGAAGAGGATCCGGAATCACAAAACAGCTTGGCTAGTAAATCGGCGATGGCGCGCATTTCGGTGATGGTCGCCGGCGTCGCGGTCAACGCGATCATCCCGTTCATCGTTTTCACCTTCGTCGTCCTCATCCCAGTCCAGTATGTGGCGGGTGATGTGATCGTCGCCAACGTAATGCCTAATTCGCCTGCCTACGAAGCGGGCATACGACCGCTTCAGAAAATCATCTCCGTCGACGGCACGCCGATCACCAGCTTCAGCGATCTCCAGAACGCGGTAATCAAGAAACTTGGCGAAGAAACCACCTGGGAGATCCAGCGCGGGATACCTGATCCCTTCGCCAGACCGGCCGAACCAACCGTCCACTATCTCGAAGAAGACACCCAATTCGTGACGTTAGTTCCGAGATGGGACCCGCCTCGGAGCCAAGTGGTTACTGAAGTAAATGATCCTGACACTCAGATGCGAGTTGGAGTCGCTCGTGTTTACAACCCGACCGTCGGGGCCAACGACCGGTTGAAGGTGGTTCCGGACGGATTGGTTCGCAACGACCTCTACGAAATCGCCATCTCCGACATTGTCGAATTTGTCCCTTCGGCAGAAATCGGCGACGACATTTCCATCACCGACATTAGAGACGGAGAGGGACTGCACTTTCTCGACGCTCGCAAATTCAACAACGATCTTGGCTCAGTGACTTACCTCCAAGAAGGCGCTGCCGGCGTACAGTTACAGCTCGTAAACACCCGAATCGAATCGCGGGGCGTACCTATCACCCGAGCCATCCCCGAGGGCATCAAAGAGACCTTTGAAATAATCACACTCGCTAGGAACTCGATATTCGGCGCGATTTCGGGCTCGAAGAATCCGCAGTTCGAGGGCCCCGTCGCTGTCGGACCAGTCGGTCTCAGCCAGTTATCCGGCGAGGTCGCGACGGCCGATATAGCCATAAACGCTCGCATCACCATCATCTTGACTTTGGCTGCAACGCTCAGCATCTCGTTGGCGGTGATCAACCTGCTTCCCATACCGGGATTAGACGGTGGTCGAATGGCGTTCGTGTTCTTAGAGATTGTCCGCGGCGGCAGACGCGTCTCGCCCGAAAAGGAAAACTTGGTTCACCTCGCCGGGTTCGTCATCTTGATAGCTCTCATCGTGGTGATCTCGTTTTCAGATATTTCCCGACTGATCGGCGGCGAACGTTTCCTCTAACGGATAATTGAGAGAAGCATGATTGAGATGATGGACATGGAAAAATCGCCCCGCGCCAAAACTCATCGCGTGATGGTTGGCGATGTCGTTGTTGGCGGCGGCAACCCGGTGGTCGTCCAATCAATGACTGACACCGATACTGCCGATATTCACGCCACCGTCGAACAGGTCAAACTCCTAGCAGACGCCGGAAGCGAAATAGTTCGTATCACCGTCAACAACGATGCGGCTGCCAGCGCGGTCCCGGAGATCGCCAAACGCCTTTCCGACGCGGGTTGCAACGTACCTCTAGTCGGCGATTTTCATTTCATCGGCCATCGATTGCTCCGCGACCACCCGGAATGTACCAGGACTTTGGCAAAGTTTCGCATCAATCCTGGCAACGTCGGCCGCGGCAAGCGGCACGATGAAAACTTCAACGCTTTTATCGAGATAGCTCGCGATCAAGGCAAACCAGTCAGGATCGGCGTGAACGCTGGTAGCCTCGACCAAGAGTTGCTTGTCCAAAAGATGGACGAGAACGCCCGGCGCACTGACCCTTTGAGCGGAGATGAGGTGGAGCGTGAAGCCTTGGTTGAAAGCGCAATCGCGAGCGTAGAAGCTGCCCTTGATGTTGGCCTTCCAGAGTCCTCGATGATCATCTCCTGCAAAGTCTCCCGACTCAGCCAGATGGTGGAGGCGTACAGGACTTTGTCGAAGTTGACAGACATCCCACTGCATTTGGGCTTAACCGAAGCCGGAATGGGTCAGAAGGGCATCGTCACTACAACCGCCGCACTCTCAGTCTTGTTGTACGAAGGAATCGGGGACACCATTCGAGCCAGCCTGACCCCAGAAGTCGGCGGTGACCGTGCGAAGGAGGTCAAGCTGTGCCAGGACATCCTCCAAGCATTGGGCATCCGGACTTTCAGGCCATCGGTCACCGCTTGTCCGGGTTGCGGTCGCACAACCTCGACGTTGTTCCGTGAGTTGGCGAGCGACATCCAGCAACAGATCGACATTAACCTACCCGATTGGAAATCGCGTTACCCAGGATCCGAAACCCTAAAGGTTGCTGTGATGGGTTGTGTAGTTAACGGTCCAGGCGAATCTCGTGCCGCTGACATAGGCATCTCCCTGCCTGGAAGTGGGGAAAGCCCTCGGGCCCCAGTTTTCGTCGATGGCCAACGCGAAACCATGCTGTCAGGTCCGACAATCGCCGAAGATTTCACCAAAATGGTCAACGACTACGTCGAAAATCGATGGGGTGCGTGACGACCTACACAACCACCCGAGTCAACCGTAGGGAATGAAACTCCCAAGATGAAAGCATCACAGTTCTATATCAAGACCACGCGAGAAGCACCTGCTGAGGCTGAAACCATCAGCCATCAGTATTTGGCCCGCGCCGGATTTATCCAGCAAATCGCCGCCGGGATATTCAGCATCATGCCCCTCGGTCAGCGGAGCCTCGAAAAAATCCGCACCATCATCCGCGAAGAAATGAACGCTGCCGGTGCCTTGGAAGTCACCATGCCGGTTGTCCAACCCAGGTCGATTTGGGAGGAGAGCGGTCGCGCCGAAACCTATGTCCCTCCCCTCGCCAATTTCCGCGACCGACGCGAGCGCGAGATGGTTCTAGCGCCCACCCACGAAGAGACCGTTTCGATGATGGGTCGCTATGGCATCACGAGTTACAGGGACATGCCGCTAAATCTCTATCAGATCCAAACCAAGTTCCGGGACGAAACGCGCTCCCGAGGTGGATTGCTGAGGGTTCGAGAATTCGAAATGAAGGACGCTTACTCCTTCGACGCCGATGAGGAAGGTTTGGATGCCAGTTACCAGGCGATGGCGCAGGCCTACCACAACATCTTTTCCCGATGCGGCCTCAACGCGGTGATGGTCGAAGCCGACGCCGGATCCATCGGCGGCAAAGACTCCGCTGAGTTCGTCTTGTTGGCTGATAGCGGCGAGGACACGATACTCATCTGTGACTCAGACGACTGCGGCTATGGCGCCAATCTTGAAAAGGCAGAATTTATCAAATCCCTCAACCCTAGAGAGGTTAAGGCGGAAGTCGAAAAATTCGCAACCCCTGGGATCAAGACCATCGAGGCATTAGCAGAGGCGGAGGGGGTTCCAACATCCAAAACTGGCAAGGTCGTCTTCTACACAATCGACGACGAAGTTTACGTCGTCGTCATCCGGGGAGACTACGAGGTAAACGAGACCAAGGTAAGGAACATGATGGGTGGTTCAGAACCGAGGTTGGCAACACCCGAAGAAGTAGCTGCGGCTGGATTCCCGGCAGGGTCAGCCTCTGCTGTCGGCATCCCAAGCGAACGCGTGATTGCCGACGACTCCGCGGTCGAGAACCCGAACCTCCTCGCTGGAGCTAATGAGGATGGCTACCACCTTCGCAACATAAACTACGGTCGCGATTGGAATTCCGATCACATCGGGGACATCGCGTCCGCTGTCGATGGCCAGAGATGCAGTCGTTGCTCGGATGGCTGTCTAAAACAACACCGCGGCATTGAAGTAGGTCACATCTTCAAGCTCCGGACCGTCTACAGCGATGCAATGGACGTCAAATACAACGATGCCGACGGCAACCTGCGCCCTGTCCTCATGGGATGTTACGGCATCGGAACCGGTCGTCTTCTCGCGGCAGCCGTTGAAGCTAACCACGACGACCGAGGCATGACGTTACCGCGGTCGATTGCGCCTTTCGAAGTGGTGATTGTCGCTGTCAACATCCACAACAACGATCAAGTTCGCGATCTATCCGAATCTCTCGCAACCCAACTCGAAGCCAAAGGGGTAGCAACGCTACTCGACGATCGGGCTGAGGCGCCAGGTGCGAAATTCGCCGATGCTGACCTGATCGGCATCCCCGTACGAGTCGTTGTCAGCCCGCGCAGCATCCAAAATGGCGGCGTCGAAATCAAACATCGCTTGGCCGACCCCAAAAACTCGACGATTCACGCCTTCGACGACGCGATCGGAGCGATTCTCAATACGCTCGAGTCGTAACCCAAACCGAAAGTTAAGTTCAATCGTATTCAAAATGTACGCGTCAAAATATCCCACGAACTCGCGGGTAACGTGTTAGAGTTGAACCTATAAGAACACACATTGCTCCGGCGATGTGTTGCGGAAGTGGGCGGGTGCCCACTTTTTCTTTTTGGGGGATTTGCCCATCAAGAACGTCGCAGCGAACGATGGAGGTCTGCAAAGATGAAGAGCGACATGCTGCTCGCGGTAATGCAGCTCTCGGCGGAACGGAGTCTTCCGCAAGAGTCAGTCGTCTCTGCGTTTGAAGAAGCCATCGCTGCCGCATACCGGCGGGATCCTGCCGCCGAAGATCAAGATGTCACCGTTCGGCTCGACCCCGAAAATGGGGACGTTGAGATCAACACGGTCGTCCACGTCGTCGAAGAGTTGGACGAAATCGACCCCCGCGGTCAGGTGATGGTCGAACAAGCCCGGCAGATGAGCGCAGACGCACAACCAGGCGACGACATCATCACCGGAGTCCTCGAATTTACACCTCAGCGAATCGCCGCCCGCACTGTAACCCAGGTGTTGATGCAACGCCTTCGAAGCGCGGAACGGCATCTCGTTTACGAAAAATACGCCGATAGACAAGGCGAGATCATCTCAGCACCCATCCGACGCATCGCATCCAACCGCAACGCAGCAACCTTTGGCGAACGCCCAACCGTATTCGTCGACTTGGGCAAAGCTGATGCAATTATGCCGGGCGACGAACAGAGCCCCAGCGAGCGGTATCGCCCAGGCATGGAGTTGAAGTTTTACGTTGTCCGCGTGAGCGATGCCAACGCTGACGGCGACGGCGCGCCGGAGATCATCGTTTCCCGCAGACACCCGATGCTTCTCCGCCGACTGATGGAACTCGAAGTCCCTGAGGTCAAGTCCGGACTCGTCGAGATCAAATCGATAGCCCGACACGCTGGCGCCAGAAGCAAAATCGCTGTCTACTCCAACAAGCACGACATCGACCCCATCGGGGCATGCGTCGGCCTAAGAGGCATCCGTATCCAGAACATCGTCACCGAATTGATGGGCGAAAAGATCGACATCTTGGAATGGAGCGACGATCCTTCAGTATTCATCGTCAACTCGCTTGGCCCGGCGCAAGTTGAAGACGTGGTCATCTTGGACGACGAACGAGCGGAAGCCATAATTCCCGAGAACCAGCTGTCGCTCGCAATTGGGAAAGACGGACAAAACGTTTCCCTCGCGACTAGGTTGACGAACTTTCACATCGAGATCAAAGGTTCCGCAGCGTATGCTGAGGAACTTATCGCACGCCAACGCGAACGCGAAGCCGAAGCAGCGCGGATCGCCGCCGAGGAAGAGGCGGCCAGATTGGTTGCCGAAGCCGCCATCGCTAAAAAGGCTGCAGAAGAGAAAGCGGCCGAGGAAGAAGCGGAACGACTGCGGGCTGAACCATTGCCGGAGGAGGCAGTTGCCGCTGCCGACCAGGAAACCGTCCCCGAATCGGTTCTTGCCGAACCTGAAACTGCCCCCGACATCGCACCGACTCCGTCCGAGGTCGAAGAGATCGAATTGACCGCGGAGCCCGAAGTCGAAGTCGAGCCAGTCCCAGAGTTAGCAGCGCAAGTCGAAGATGTTCCCGCTGTTGCGGAAGAACCACAAACCGCAACCGAAGAGTTACCCACGGAAGAACCTGGAGATCAAGAACCGGCTCGACCTGTCCTTTTCGTCCCGCAAGTCGATCGACCACAACCGCCGCCACAATCAGTCGGCGACGAACCTGAAGAAGACCTTGACCTCGAACTCCTAGAGTTGGAAGAGAAACTCCGAGAACTCGAAATCGAGGAACAGGAACGGTTGGACGCAGAACGCGAAGCGGCGGAACTCGAAGCTCTCGAACAAGACATCGACTCCGACGAGTTGTGGGCCCTGCCAGATGCAATCGAGGTCACCACTGAAGCGCCTGACTCCGGTCTACGCTTCGCCGAGGACATCTCGGGTTACCGCGATGAAACCGGTAGACGCTCCGGCAGAGGGCGGCGAGGCGGTAGCTCACGTCGGAATCGACGTTAACCACGGTTCTCGCAACCGAATGTTAGGTGTCTATTTCGACGCGTAATAGACACAACTGATATCGCACGCGCTTCTGTTGCAGTTGCAAGCAACCCAGAGTGGGTAAGCTACTGCGCATGGCCAAGACCAACCACGGATAAACGGTCATCGACGAACATTACAGTTCGGAATACCGAGGTTGTAACGTCTGACAGGGCGCGGCGAAATTTGGTGCAAGGGAGATCGCGGATAAGATAGGGAGAGAGCTCATTCCCGCACACGATGTGCGACCAGACTTCGTTGAACGGGAGGAGCAAAGGATTAACTCAGGTCTGTAGGGCGTTGAGGACGGGAAATCGATACAACACATGGCTAGATCGCAAAGAACACGACAACGACGTAGCGGACCGCGTAGGCAGGGCAATGCAGTAGCAGATCGTCCTGCACCACGTCGCCAGACTGTCCAATTTTCCGGGCCAGTCGACTTGCCGGCGGAAATCACCGTTGCCGAACTGTCTGAGGTGATCCGCAGATCACCTATCGAAATCATCAAGGAACTCATGCGCCTCAACATGATGGTCGCAATGAACGACTCGATCGATTTTGAAGTCGCAGCAACTGTGGCCGTACGACTTGGTGTAAGGGTTCGAAAACCCACCGATGTGGAAGAGTCCGAAGCGTCTGATCGGGTCGGAGTAGACGACACGGAAACGAATGCCGCGCCGCGTCCCGCCGTAGTTGCGGTTATGGGTCACGTCGATCATGGCAAGACCACATTGTTGGACGCCATTCGCGGAACCAACGTCGTAGACGGCGAAGCCGGCGGCATCACTCAAAGTATTGGCGCTTACCAAATCGATCACGAAGGACAACTGATCACCTTCATCGACACGCCAGGTCACGAAGCGTTCACAGCCATGCGCGCTCGTGGTGCTCAGGCTACCGACGTCGCAGTGATCGTCGTTGCGGCCGACGACGGCGTGATGCCCCAAACTGTCGAGGCAATTAGCCACGCAAAAGCCGCACAAGTCCCGATCGTCATCGCAGTCAACAAAATCGATTTGCCCGGAGCCGATTCCACTCGGGTCAAAACCGAACTCCTCGAACACGACGTGATCGTCGAGGACCTCGGAGGCGATGTTCTTGCTGTCCACGTGTCTGCACTTAAAGGCGAAGGGGTTTCGGAGCTAATCGATTCCTTGCTGTTGTTGGCCGAAGTCTCTGAATTCACTGCCGACCCAGATAGGGCAGCGATCGGCGTGGTCGTTGAGGCGAATCTTGACCGTTTCCGAGGACCTGTCGCAACGGTGATTGTGCGTTCAGGATCTGTATCACAGGGCGACACAATCGTCGCAGGCGACAAATTCGGGCATGTACGACGGATGGTCGACGGTTTCGGCAACGAGATCGACAAAGCTGGTCCCTCCGCAGCGGTGGAGATTCTCGGGCTCAACGGCGTACCTGAATCAGGTCAACAATTCGAAGTCGTTAGCGACGAACGAGACGCTCGTCTCAGGATTGACGCCCGCCTCAGACAAGAACAGCGGAAAACCGACACAGGTCGGCCTTCTACTCTCGCAGAGGTTTTGCGGCACCGGCAAAGCTACGACGCGGCCGATCTCAACCTTGTCGCCAAAACCGGTGCGCAAGGCACGATCGACGCCATTCGTCGTGCCGTGGACGGACTCTCCTCGCCTGATGTTCAAGTCAAGTTGCTACATGCCGCACCCGGACCGATCTCCGAATCCGATGTCATGCTAGCTTCTGCCTCAGAAGCCATGATCGTAGGATTCGAGACGACGGTAGAGCCTGCGGCCGCGCGCCTCGCCAATCAAGAGGGCGTACCCGTCAGAACATACGACATCATCTACACGATGATCGACGACGTCAAACAAGCGGCGGCCAGACTGACCGAACCGGAGCAGGAAGAAGTCGTCCTCGGACGCGCCACAGTGCTGCAAGTGTTCCCGCACGGGAGAAGGGAACGCATCGCTGGAGTTCGCGTAAATTCCGGTACATTGCGACGCAATGCTCGGATGACCGTGACCCGACGCGGCGAAGAATTGTTCGAAGGCGCTGTGATGTCGATGCGACATTTCGATGAAAACGTCCGTGAGATCGCGACCAACTACGAGGGAGGTGTGGTCTTGGACGGTTTCCACGATTACGAAGAAGGTGATATTGTCACCTGCTACGAGATGCGCACCGTAGGCAACTAGGAATCGCACCGTTTATCCCGGCTTGGCGACATGTCTAGACGAATCGAACGCGTCGAAACGAACATCCAACGCATCGTCGGGAAGATAATCGACGAGGAACTACAACCTCCTGGATTGGTCTCGGTCATGGCTGTGTCCTGCGACAACAGGTTGACCGCAGCCCAAATCGCCGTAAGCGTGTTGTCCAGCAACTCAGATCCCCAACCTACGATCGACTATCTCAAGCAACGGACCGCGTTCGTTCAACGGACGCTAAGCGCACGCGCCAACATGCGGCGAACGCCGAAAATCACTTTCGTCCTTGACACCTCGCTAGAGGACGGTCAAAGCATGATCGACTACATCTCCAGCGTTACCTCAAATCGCTGAGCTGGAAAATGGCGAACGAGGAATCGCACTTACAGATCGCCGGGTTTCTAAACGTCGACAAACCTCAAGGCTGGACGTCCTCAGATGTCGTCGGTAAGTTAAGAGCATCGTTCGGTTTACGCAAACGGCGAATCAAAATCGGACACGGCGGGACGTTAGATCCGTTGGCAACGGGCGTCCTGCCAATCTGCATCGGTTTCGCCACGCGACTTTCCGAATACCTGCTGTCCGCTGACAAAACCTACCTGATCGGTGCCCGTCTCGGGATTGCGACAAACACCTACGACTCAGAAGGAGAAGTCACCGCCGAAAGAACCTACGACGACGTCTCGGAATCGTGTTTTCTGGCATCGCTCAATGAGTTCGTTGGCGAATTCGATCAGGTCCCACCGATGTTCAGCGCGATTAAACTCCGTGGTCAGCCTCTTTACAAACTTGCGCGTCAAGGAAAAAGCGTCCATCGAGAGCCGCGCCGCGTAACTGTCCGTTCCATGGAAGTGTTGACTTGGGACCCTCCCGAATTCGAGATTCGCATCGAATGTGGCAGCGGGTTTTACGCCCGAAGCTTCGCTCACGATGTAGGCCAGCGGCTGGGCTGTGGGGCCCACATGACTTCGCTCCGGCGAGAACGGGCAGGTGATTTCATCATCGGCGACGCAATGACGATAGAAGAGTTGATTGCAGAAACCGAAAACGACGTGTGGATCCGAAACTTGATGAATCCAGACACGGTGTTGAGGGGCCTCGACGCGGTAGGGCTGACGGACCACCTAGCCGACAGTTTCCTTAAGGGTCAGGAGACGTCCCTCGCGCATCCTGTAAACATCCAGGAAGCAAACCTCGTGCGGGTTTACTCCGCCGAGAGTGTATTGATCGGTTTGGCGCGTTACCGACCAGAAAATGGAACTTTGGCGCCCGTCAAGGTATTCGCCGCGTAAGCCATAGTTTCACGTCTAAAGCGGATGTAAAATCGCGATTTGGCAGTAACAAACTTGCATGACGGTCACGTGTTTCTGATCTTTTGATTGGGGCTTCGCCCGAACCGACCGTCACCTAAGCCTTCGAAGATTGCACGGAGAATCCCTACTATATCTGTCCGCCGAGCTGATAATCATGCTCTCGGTGGTCTTGGTGGCGGCAAAAGTCGGCGGCGAGATTGCGGAACGCTATCTCAAGGTTCCCGCTCTAATCGGTGAATTGGGCGTTGGTATTCTCATCGGCCCTCATGCATTAGGCGGCATCAAGTTCTTCGACAGGTTCGGTCCTATGTTCCACGAGGTGGGGCCGTACATCTCCGAATCCGCATCTCACGCTGGCGATGCCGTAGAACCAGCTATTCCGTTCGTTCTTTACTTTGTTGGGCAACTCGGCGCTGTTCTTCTCCTTTTCGAAGCCGGATTGGAAACCGACCGTAAGCGTTTCCTGCGTTTCATTCGCCCCGCGACCGTTGTCGCATTAGGTGGAGTCGTATTCCCATTCGCCCTCGGCGCTCTGATCACGCTGTGGTTCGGATACGCCACATTCAACTCGATACATGACGCAATACCAGCACTCTTCGTCGGCGCAATCATGACCGCGACTTCGGTCGGGATCACCGCCAGGGTTCTCAGCGACATCAGCAAACTCGACTCGATCGAAGGCGTCGTCATCTTGGCAGCCGCCGTGGTTGACGACGTACTAGGCATCGTCCTAGTCGCCGTCGTGGTTGCCATCGAGGCGGAAGGATCGGTTTCCGGCAGTTCGGTTGCGCTCCTGATCATCAAGGCATTCGGCTTCTGGCTCGGTCTCACTCTCATCGGTAGCCTGTTGGCCAACCGCATCTCGAGGATTACGATGTGGTTCCGAACCGACGGTGCAACGCTGGTGCTCGCAATCACGTTGGGATTCGTCGCCGCAAGCGTCGCCGAGGTCTATTTCGGACTGGCAATGATCATCGGGGCGTTTTCGATGGGACTGGCACTCTCAGCAACCGTGCTAAAGGAATACACAATCTTCGCCATCCGAAACGGCGGAAGCATATTGGTGCCCGTCTTTTTCTGCATCATCGGTATGCAAGTCGACCTAACTGCCATTTGGGAATCGGATAACTTGGGTCAACTGGCCCTATTCGCGCTTGCCATTACGGCAGCGGCGATCGTCAGCAAGGTAGCCGGTGCCGGACTACCTGTGATGGCGGTCGGTTTCGGCAAACATCGTTCATGGCGAATCGGACTAGGCATGTTGCCTCGCGGCGAAGTCGCACTCATCGTTGCCGAAATCGGTCGAGCGTCCGGCATCATTGGCCGAGACATCTTCACGGTCGCAATCGTGATGACTGTAATCACTACCGTCATCGCACCGATATTCCTGGTCAAAGCGTTCGGGCCCAATCGCGCAAATCGCCGTACACAAGCCGGTGCCAGCGCACATTAGCCTGCCTCTCACCGATAATGGGACTCGAGCCGCTTTGCGAGTACTGCACCGATTCGCCCCCGTAGCTCAGTGGATAGAGCACTGGTCTCCGAAGCCAGGTGCGTGAGTTCGATTCTCACCGGGGGCGCCACCAAACACCAATGACCAGCGTTCCCGCGGATTTGCCAACCACTATCGCCACACAATCTACGGTCCAAAACGGCCCACCTTTGGTTGCGCACATCACCCGGGCAATCAGCGACATCCGCGGCCGATCTCCCCTTTCACGCATCCTGATCGTCACGCCATCAAGTTACTCCGCATTCTTCTTGAAACGCGCCGTAACCGACACCGTCTGCGCCGACCAGGGCTCGGGCCTCTTCAACGTCGAATTCATGCGCATCGATGACGTCGCAGACATCCTTTTCGAGGCTTCACCGGATCGGCCCGACAAATCCACCATGACGCCACTGATCAGCTTCCAACTGATCCAAAACGCCGTCGCCAATCTTCGGACTGCGGGCCCCCTCACCGAACATTCCCAAAACGACTCCACGATAGCGGCCATCCAGCGGACCCTTCAAGAACTGGCACTCGTCGACCAGAACGTAGACACTTCTCTTCGGTTTTTGGCCAAGTCCGACAACTCAGACCTGTACGCTCAACTCCTCGAAATCCAACGCGAATACCGGTCAACCTCAACCAACTACTTGTCCAGCGAGCAGAAGGTCAACATCGCAACGCAAACGGCTTTAAGCGACGCCGATTTGCTGGTGCGCGTCTTAGCTCCGCACATCATCGTTATCGCCGCCCCACAACCGCCAAACGCCACCACGGCATTGCGAGACATTTTGGGGCGAATGCCATCCGCTCGCATCGTCAACGTAATTCCATCTGACGCCTCAAATCTTAGTCAAGTCGAAACTGATCGGACTACCCGTTTCTACTCTGCGATGGGCGCCGCGGATGAACCCAGATCCCTCATTCGCAACATAGTTCAAGATGCTCGAAACGGCGTCAAATTCGGAGAGACGGCTATCTTCTACCCTTCAGCCGACTACGCCTCTCGAATCAAAGACGCCCTCGACGCGGCCCAGATCCCAAACTGCGGACCATCCTCGAAAACTCTCGCCGAAACACCGGCTGGCAAATTCGTTGCTCTTCTCCTCAACATGATTTCCGACGGAATGCGCCGCGATGCCTTTGCTTCTTGGACCAGTTCGTCCCCAGTAATCGACCCGCGAACCGGCTCACGCGTCCCAGCCGTTCAATGGGAAACCGCGTCCCGAAACGCAAAAATCGCAAGATTTGACAACAAATCCCCATGGCAGAGCTCACTTGATCGCTACGCACGATCCATGGTTCGGCGAGCAAATCGCATCGCTGACTCGGATGATGCCCTTTCGATCACTGACCCCGAATCCTATTTGGAAGCGTCAAGAAACGCGCGCAGACTAAAGCGATTCTTAACCGACCTGACGTCGCTGATCTCAAACCAAGAACGGGCTCGATGGTCTGATTGGGTTGATTGGTTAGAAGCGATCATCGCGCGATATCTTTCTTCGAATGACACCGACGACCACGACGTCAACGGCCTCTCTCGGATCAACGAATCGTTAAAACAGGTTCGTTCGTTAGACGAACTCAGCTCTTCGCCAGTCGATCTACCTAAATTCACTCGGACCGTCCAACGGCTCCTTCTCACAAACGAAGGTGCCTCATCCGGATGGGGGACCGCTGTTCTTGTCGCCCCGTTGACGGCTGGCACCGCTACCGCATTCAAGGCCGTTCATGTTTTGGGTATGGCCGAAGGCAGTCTACCTGGAGGTGGCAGATTCGATCCCTTGCTGCCAGACAACCTCCGCCAGCAAATCGACCCCGAGAGCGAGACCTTGCTGACGCGTCGTAAACGCCTGGAGATCGACCAGCTAATCTTCCAGATGGCGTTGTCATCAGCGCCTAACAATCATCTTTATTGGAACAAAGCGCTGATGGGCGCAACAAACGAGGCTTATCCATCACCGTGGTTTATCGACGAGATCCAAAAAGCCAACAGTCAATCCAACACCTCGGCGAAATCTCTAATGGATCCACAAAGCGAACTCGTCGAAGTGGTTCATCCGCTCTCTGAGATCAAATCCTCAGCATTGGCTCCATCCTCGCGTTACGAATTCGGCCTTCGAGACACGGCAATCCGAGCCAGCAATGAACCAACTCGCAGTCGCCTATTGACCAGCCGCAGATTCGCGGCGCTTGCCGCTGGCCACGCAATTTCGAAAGCCCGAAACGACTCATCGTTCGGACCCTACGATGGCAACGTCGGTGTTTCGTTCATCCGCGAGTCAGGCGCCTGGCGGACATCAGCGACGGCGCTTGAAAGCTACGCCCAATGTCCATACCGCTTCTTCTTGGCGCAAGAACTAAACGTCGACGAACGAATCGATCCCGAGGAATCACTGGAACTGTCCGCACTTGATCGCGGGATTCTCGTTCACAAGATCCTCGAAAAGTTTCTCGCGCATCACGGCGCTGACAGATCTCCGCAGGGATCGCTTGCCCTGCGCGAAATCGCCCGAACCGAATTTGAGCGCTTCCAACGACAAGATTTCGTCGGCTACCCAGCGGTTTTTGAACTCGAAAAGACGAGACTGCTCCGAGATCTGGAAACTTGGCATCGCACCAAACTCGACGCACTGGTCGGATTCGACGGCGAATTCAGAACCGAAGAATCGTTCCCCAAGGATGACGATTCGCTTGGTCAGATCCGCCTTAACGACGGTTTCACCGTCCAACTTCGTGGACAAATCGATCTGATAGCTATTTCGCCAGAACGCGACCGCGCCCTAGTTCTGGATTTCAAAACCGGAGGAAGCAGTTACACCCGGATCGATAAGGACATCACCGACTCTGGTCAAAAACTCCAACTGCCCATCTACTCCGCGGTGGCAAACGAAATCCTCGGCGGTTCGGTAGACATCGAAACGGCATATTGGTTCGTGTTCCTGAGCGGCGCGGACGAGTTTCGACCGAAAAGCTACGCTACTTTCGAATCTGCGGCCAAGGAATTCCAACCTGTAATCGCCACAATCATCGATGGAATCCGCTCCGGTTCATTTCCAGCTAGGCCGGGCAAAACAAACAACCACGGAAATCGCGCGCCATGGGATAACTGCAAGTACTGCCCTTACGACGCTGTCTGCCCATCAAACCGACTGATCTCCTGGGAACGCAAAAAGACCGCCCCAATGCTCGAAGACTACGTCGCCCTAGCCGAATGACAACAAACGCCACAACCACAACCAACGATGCCAGTTCGCTTTCGGTAATTCAAACCGATCTTGGTTCGAGTATCTACGTCGAAGCAGGGGCCGGCACGGGCAAGACCCACTCACTGGTCGAACGCATCACTGCCTTACTTGCGCAGGGGACAGATATCGAACAGATCATCGCCATCACATTCACCCGCGCCGCCGCCGCTGAACTCCGATCCCGCATCCGAGAAAAACTAGAAAGCCTGCGAGCCTCAAAACCCGATGATGAAAACGTCAACGCTGCGTTAAGAGGT
Organism: Dehalococcoidia bacterium; assembly: GCA_022824185.1. Taxonomy (GTDB): domain Bacteria; phylum Chloroflexota; class Dehalococcoidia; order Lucifugimonadales; family Lucifugimonadaceae; genus Bin127. The sequence goes on along the minus strand of JAJEAU010000001.1, from coordinate 123,167 downwards.
ATCGATACGGCAGCGTTTCAGACCATCGACTCCCTCGTCTACTCGATTCTCCGAGAATATCCCCTCGACGCTGGCATGCCGCCGACAGTTGAAGTCCAAGACAACATCTCGCGACTCCAGACTTTTCAAGATCGATGGCGTCAATGGTCGATTGAACGTCTTGACGATGACGAACAGTTCGCCGAATCTCTGACAACCGCACTCAGACTAAACCTCCGAACCCCGTTCGCAAAAATGAGCGACGTTGCGAGATCGATGAATGACAACCATGGCGATCTGCATCGGCTCGTTCTCGCTCCACCCCAGCAATCTTGTCTGTCAACCGTCGAAAACCTTGCGACGAGCATCGAGGCCATCAAGTCAACGATGCAATGGTGTAGCGACACCGAGGACAGACTCTTCGGCAGATTCGAGGAAGCAACCGATTGGTACCACAAATCGATTGAGGGTCAAGAAGTCGCCACCGAGCACGAAGCCCAAGAACTCCTCATGACTTGGCCCAAAATCAAACCCGGTTCAAGCGGCACGATTGGCAATTGGGGCGGTCGTGAAGGCAAAGCTGCCGCGATTGAGGCTCTGAACGATTTCTGCGATCCTATCAACGAAGCCATCGACGCCGCGCGTGAGGCCGTCACGATCGACCTCGCGAGATATGCACGGCGTTTCGTGGATACGGTCACCTTAGAACGCCGACGGTCAGGAACCGTCTCGTATTACGACGCCATAACTTGGCTCAATGATCTCCTCGAAACGCGCGACGACATTCGCCGATCGCTACAACGGCGCTACCGACACGTCCTCGTCGACGAGTTTCAAGACACCGATCCGAACCAAGTTCGCTTAGTTAGGCTCCTAACTATCCCGCCGGGCGAAGATAGCGTCGCGCCCGGTTCATTGTTCATCGTCGGCGACCCAAAGCAATCCATTTACCGGTTCCGTGGCGCTCAAGTTACCGTCAGCCAAGCCGTTAAAGAGGACATCGCCAGTTCAGGCGGCAAGTACCTGACACTCAAGGAAAACCGACGTTCCACACGCGCTGTGATCGACTGGGTCAACCACATTTTCGGCAAATGGATGCCATCGGAAACGGATCAAGCCGACTATATTCCACTGGATCGTGCCAAGGAAACCGCCGCCCCTGACGACTTCGGCGCTGTACATCACTTCGGCGAACCGATCAAAGATGCCAATATTGGCGAAGTCCGTGCAATGGACGCCGAACAGGTGGCAATCATCGCCCGAGCCGTTGCCGCAGGCGAACTAACCGTTCGTGATCGCCAAGATCAGAAATGTCGACCGTCGCACGCCGGCGATCTGACCATCTTGACAAGCGCAAGGACCTCGTGGGAAACGTACACGAGGAAACTTGACGACCTCAACCTCCCGTACTCCGCCGAAATCGGCGGCGCAACCGTCCTGCAGACACAGGAGTTTCGCGACATCCTCAACTGCCTGGCGGCGATGGACGATCCGTCCGACCAACCGTCAACAGTTGGAGCTCTCAAGTCCATCTTTTTTGGGTGTAGCGACCGCGACTTGTTCCATTGGGCAAAGTCTGGCGGCTCCTTCAGTTGCACCGCTGCATTCCCAGAAGACAACAAAGTTCCCGAAGAATCCGCCGTGATGGATGCCCTGACCGTCCTTAGGAATTACCACGCGCTCCGCGACGAGATACAACCCGCGGTCCTCATCGAGCAGTTCTTCCGTGAACGCCAAACTCGTGAGCTGATGTATCTCGAACCCGATCCTGCTCCGGGTCTAAGACGCCTTGATCTGGCTGTTGAACTTGCCCGCCGTTTCACCGAGGAAGGTGCACTCTCACTCCGAGACACACTCAGGAAATTCGACCAATTCAAGGAAGCCAATCAAGATCTACGAGAAGAACCCTCTCTTGAATTCGATCAAGGCAAGATCCGGCTCATGACCATGCACTCCTCGAAGGGACTCGAGTTTCCCATCGTGTTACTCGCCGATCTTTGCCGAAGTAGCAGTCGAGATTCTTCCAACTTCCTCACCGATTGGACTGAAACCGACGAGGCCCAGCGTCAAACCGGTATTCGATTGGGTGGGAACCAGAACGACGGCTTTTTCCAAACAGGAAATTTCGACGAACTCCAAAAAAAGAACGCCTCAGCCGATTCTCTAGAAAAAACACGCCTCCTTTATGTAGCCGCAACACGGGCGCGAGACTACCTCTTCGTCAGCCTGAACCGACAAGAAAGAGACCGAAAAAGCTTCGCCGCACAGATCGATCACCACGTCGGAGGCGAGAACCTAACGCTTTGGTCACCTGTGCCTACCGAATGGCAACCAACTCCGTTCGATCCGGATGCCACAACCGATTCTCCCGAAGCAACTCTGATCGTCGAAGATCGAGATGTTTGGATGCGTGAACACCGGCAAACCCTAGCTGTAGCATCCGAACGCCGATGGATCTCCCCCAGCAGCATCAAAGGTCCAACGGACCTCGACGATGAGCAGATGAACGGAGAAAAACCAGACGATGTCCCCGTAATGGTTTCGGATGACTTCACCGTCAGGGGCCGCGCCGCAACTGAGATCGGCAGCGCGGTGCACGCCGCCATTCAACGCGCCTTAGAAATCCCCAACGCGGACGTCGAGTTGATCGCCCGAAGCGAAGCTGAAAAACATGGCGTCGCCGAAGATGCCGCTGAAGTCGCTCGCCTGACCCACGCAACCCTCGAACTGCCGCTGCTTCAAGAGGTCGCCTCCCTCGATCCAGAAAATGTCTGGATCGAAACTCCAGTTGCCGTGCCATTTCGGAACGCAAACCACGGCCCCAAAATCATCGAAGGACGTGTCGACCTCATTTACCGCCGCGACGATGGCACACTCTGCGTAGCCGACTTCAAGACTGACCGCACATTAAACCGATCGATCTCACAAATGGCAAGACCGTACATCCCGCAACTCGGAGCCTACGCCTATGCCGTACAAAAAGTTACCGGGATTCCCGTAACCGAAGCGAGTATCCTCTTTTCCCGAATCGCCGCAGAATTGCCCGGCGAAGGCCAGTACCGACTGCCAGAAGTCGAATCAGCCATCGAATCGGCGTTATTGTTGGCATCATCAAACGAAAAGGAGAAAGCACCCGAATGAAACTCCTCCAAGGCAAAAAAGCCCTCATAACCGGTTCCCGACGCGGCATCGGAGCCGGCATCGCCCGTGTGTTCGCCGAAAACGGTGCCGACGTTGGTATCAACGACATCCAACGCGACGAAAACGCCGACAGCATCATCGCTGACATCCAATCTATGGGGCGTAACGCCACATGGCATCAAGCAGACATCGGAAACACCGACGACCGGACCAGGATGTTTGACGACTTCATCGAAGCCCACGGAAAGATCGACATCTTAGTCAACAACGCGGTAGCTTCGGCAGATCCCCATTTCACGGACATCACCGAGGATTTTTGGGACTTCCTAGAGGGGCACGCTCTCAAAGGCTACGTCTTCTGTTCCCAACGGGCCGTCAAAGAGATGATCAAGCAGGGCAGTGGTGGACGGATCGTCTCGATCTCAAGCGTCCACAGTTATCGCGCATGGCCCCAAGACACCGTGTACGGCATCGTGAAGGCAGGTCTCAACCGGATGGCGCTGAGCATGGCGGTCGACCTCGCTGGTACCGGCATAACCTCCAACTGCGTGGCCCCGGGCTACATCGACAGTCGAGTCCTCGCTCCAGAGCTAGAACACACCCGCGGTCAGCTCGAAGGCTACGTCGACTACGCCCGCGACTACATCCCCAATAGACGCGGCGGAGTACCACGAGACATCGCAAACGCCTGTCTATTCCTGGCCTCAGACCTCGGCGATTACGTAAACGGCCAAACCATCACAGTCGATGGCGGTTTCCTTGCCGGGGGCGTCCCACCCGAGTCTGTTCCTCTCGAGCCGGGAATGCCCGGCGCCGCCGAATAGGTTTCGTCAGATTTCCCAATGCTCAGGAGACCTCGATTGGATAGCATTCACCGACACATCGAATCCAACGTCGACCGTTCCCTCGACACTCTCTTCACCCTAGTTCGACAACCCAGCGTGTCCGCTCAGCGCTTGGGTTTCGACAGGGCACCTCAACTCGTCGCTGACATCTTCGTCCAGCACGGTTTCGAGGTCCAAATCCTAGAAGCGCCGAACAACGGCCTCCCATCCGTTTACGGCTATGCATCGGCTGATCCCGGATCCTTCCGCCGCGCTCAAGAGCAGTCTGGCATAGACGACCCCAACGCCGAACCGCCAACCTTGATGCTCTACGTCCACTACGACGTCCAACCAACCGACCCCATCGAGCTTTGGGAAACGGACCCCTTCGAGCCAACACGCAAAGACGACCGCCTCTACGGGCGCGGCATGTCGGACGACAAAGGCAACATTGCCGCTCGCCTAGCGGTCATCAACGCCTTTCGCGAAGAATGGGGTGGCCTCCCATGCAACGTCAAGATTTTCGCTGAGGGTGAAGAGGAGTCCGGTTCTCCGAATCTCCCGGGCCTAATCAATAACTACGCAGATATCCTCACCGCCGACGCATGCATCTGGGAGGGCGGAGGTCGCAACGCCCAAAACCACCCTCTCATCTACTTGGGCTTGAAGGGCGTGCTTGCTGTCGAACTTTCGGTCGAACTGCTAAAAACCGATGCCCACAGCTCGTACGCGACGATCCTGCCGTCAGCCGCGTGGACACTCGTCAACGCCCTGAACTCTATGAAAGATCCGACAGACGATCGCATCCTGATCGAAGGTTTCTACGACGATGTCCGCGCGTCCACTCCCGCAGAAGACGAAGCCTTGGCGAATCTCCCCGACGACTCAGATGAATGGCGCCAAACCTTCGGCAACGAGGCCTTCGTCTCGGGCTTGGGTTCTGAAGATCTCCCACGCAAACACCTCTTCATGCCCGCCGCAAACGTCGCCGGACTCGACTCTGGCTATCAGGGCGAGGGTATGAAGACCGTGCTTCCCGCCAAAGCGAGCGCCAAAATGGACTTCCGACTCGTCCCCGACATGCGACCCGACGACATTTTCGACAAAATCCGACGCCACTTGGATCGCCATGGCTTCGAAAACGTTGACCTGAACCTAATCAGCGGCGTCCATCCATTCCGCACCGACATGTCTTCAAAATGGGCCCAAATGGCCATCGAGACCTCCGAAGAAACGTACGGCAAACCCGCTGTCATCTACCCGACGATGGCCGGTTCTGGCCCCATGTACGACTTCGGCGGCACATTGGGCATCCCAATCACGTCTGCTGGCATCGACCATCCCACTCACAAGATCCACGCTCCAAACGAGAACATCACCATCGACGATTTCATCCTAGGCGCCAAAAACATCGCCAACCTAATGCAACGCTTCGCAGCCGAATGGTAGTCCGAATGGAACCCGTTTCGGAGTACGCAAATTCTCTGACATTCCACTTGACGACTATTCCATTTATAGAATAAAATGCAATGTCTTGGGAGATCGAATACACAGACGAGTTCGAGGATTGGTGGCGAAGCCTATCTGAACGTCAGCAGGATTCGCTGGCTTCAGGCGTCAATCTCTTGATGCAATACGGGCCTAGGCTGCCGTTCCCTTACTCTTCGGACATCAGGGGCTCTCGACACGGCGCAATGCGCGAGCTTCGTACCCAAAGCGGCGGGCGCCCGTTGCGGACCCTTTACATGTTTGATCCCAGACGAACCGCCATCCTCCTGATCGGGGGAGACAAGACTGGGAACGATCTGTTTTACGAGCAATACGTGCCGATCGCCGACCGTCTCTATGACCAATACGTGGAAGAAATAAGAAAGGAAGGACTGATCTGATGGCCGGCCATAAGCCATGGAGCGAACTGACCAAGAACTTCTCGCCCGAACGGCGCCGTCGCATCGACTCGGCGACCAACAACATGATTGCCGAGATGCCGTTGCATGAACTGCGGCGCGCTCGAGCATTGACCCAACAGGACTTGGCAGCAACCCTCAACGTCAACCAACCCGCCGTCTCGAAGATGGAGCAACGGACAGATACCTATATCTCGAGTCTCCGTTCTTACATTGAGGCGGTGGGTGGCAAACTCAAAATCACCGCGGAGTTCCCCGAGGGTGAAATCGGAATCACAAACTTCGCGCAACTAGCCGATGAAGGCGAGGAGTTCGTCACAAGAGATTGAGGCTACCCTTCAATCTCGACCGCGCGCGGTATATCTAGAATCTAAAACTGCGTATCGTCAATCATTTACCACGGAGCCCCGAGACCCTTGGCCATCATCCAACCAACCCCAGAACACGTCCTCGATCAAGCCACCATCGACAAGTTGAAGACCGTCAACTCGACGGCAGTCGTCGACATCTTGGCACGTAACGGACACGACCCCCGTTACGTCTACATGGCCAATATCAAGACCATGAACCCCGGCGTCCGTCTCGTCGCCCGCGCCATCACCGTCCGTTTCCTTCCTGCGCGCCCCGATCTAATGGCCGAACAACCAGGAGGAGAAGAATCTCCCGAATACGCCGCGTTCGAACTCGGAGGTCCGGGTGACGTCATCGTGATGGAGTCGATGCGAACAAAATGGATGTCCATCGGCGGCGACATCAAGTTCCTCCGTCTGAAGCAACGAGGAATCGATGGTCTTGTATGCGACGGCGGTATCCGCGACATGCACACAGTTAAGGACTACGGCGTCGCTCTCTACGGCTACGACAAGACTTCCTCCCTAGGCACCCGCGTCGGCACGCCATACTCCACCAACGATGCCATCAACTGCGACGGCGTCCTCGTCAAACCCGGAGACTACATCGTCGCCGATGACGACGGCGTCGTGTGCATCCCCCGTGTCGTCGCCCAAGACATCGCACAAAAAGCGATCGAATACGACGACCTCGAAGAGTGGATCCGCGCCCGACTCGACCGCGAAAACCTCACACCTGGCAAATACTACCCACCCGACGACGCCGTAATCGCCCAATACAGGGCAGAACGCGACGCGCAGTCCTAGTCGCCCGGAACACCGGTTCGGTCTTCACTTAACCTCGATCTCGATACTCATACCATCGTATGCGTATTGAATATCCAGACCGTCGTTGACACCCGGATCTCGCAGAAAGGCGTTCATCCTATAGTGATCGATCCCGTGCGCCGCATCGGTCAACAGCGTCCGCCGTGGTCGAACCCTCTTCGCGTAGTCAACGGCTTGTTCCGTCGTCAAATGCGAACCATGCGTTCGCTCGGGCCTCAACGCGTCTATCACCAACGTGTCGACATCGGAGATCAGGTCCAGAATCGCATCCGGAACGTCCGAAGCATCCGATATATACGCCAGATCACCAATCCGGTACCCGTTGCATGAGTAGTCCGGACCGTGTGGAACCTCTAACGGCAATACCTCCGTGCCGTAGACGTCAATCGCCTCATTGCCAATCGTCTGAAAATCCAAAATCGCCACCGTCCCACCACTCGTCATCTGCGTCCGATCGACCAAGTAGTAGGCCGTCTTGGAAACAATATCCAAATCCATTTCCCTCAAATAGATCGGTATCCTCGCTTGACCACCTCGAACCAAAGGTGCCGCATGTTCGTCGCCCAGTGCAAATCGCATCGTGTTCGTCCAATCTCGAAGATCATCCAACCCACCCGCAGAATCAGCGTGTGCGTGCGTCAGAACCACGGCGTCCAACGACCTGATCGCATGCTTCGGAAACCATTCGATCGCTGCTTGGTAAAAGAACTTGCCGACATCGATGATGATGTTTATCGGCGGACCATCATCCTGCTCACGTTGAATGACGATTCCCGTATTCCTTCGCCGATTCTTAGATCCGGGCCGCATCGCGTCCGTACAGACCGGACACGTCGGGGGATCAGCCGTCAAACACGTCACCCTGGGGATGCCTTCCGATGTCCCCGTCCCCAGGAACATGACAGTCGCTTTGGAATTCAAGTTGGGCATCTGTAAAAGGGTACGACTCCTCAGTCCCATTATTCTTGAGAACAGCCATCCCCCAATTCGAAGAAACCCCCAATGATCAATAGCAAACCCGACCTTATCGCCGCGATCGATGACGAATTCGAAGCAGTCATCCCAGATCACGATTCCCCCACTAACGCCGCCGTAGGCTACGCCGCAGGAAGTGCCCTCGGCGTTCTCCAACCCGAGACCTTCGACGACGCCACCCAAACGGCAGGGCAGAACCTCATCGAAACGTTCGGTCAACCCGACCACATCGTCCTCCTTCTAGTCGACGGTTTCGGAATGAACTTCGTTGACACTCTACAAGAGGATTCCTACGTTCGCAGAAACATCGCACAGACCACGTGCGCCACGTTTCCGACCTCCACCGGGCCAAACCTAATGTCCCTCGCAACCGGCCGTTGGCCGGGAACCCACGGGAACCTTGGCTGGGACGTACACATAACCCGCCTTGGCGAACGCATCCAACCGTTGCCGTGGCGCCTCACCCGTACCGGTCAACCGCTGCACGAAGTCGGATTCAGCCCTTTGGAACTCCTTTTCGCCCCCATGATCCCATTCCGAAACACGGGATCCTTCGCCTTTGTTGTCGAGAACGAACTAGCCGCGACTACAACAACTCAGATGTACGGACAAACCCACACATCAGGCTACGACTCCAAAGGCGACTACCTTACGCAAATCACGGATCACGTCCTAGACACAATCGCCAACGCCGCCGACACGTCGTTCACGTACGTCTACTGGACCGAAGTCGACAGCTCCGCACACGCTTATGGGACAACCCATCCCATCACCAGGACCGCAGTTCGACGCGCCACCGCGTTAATCGAAGCCCTCGGGAATGCCCTCCAAGGAAAAGCCAGATTTATCGCCACCGCCGACCACGGCCACCTCGACAGCCCCGACGAATGCTGGACTTCTCTAACGCCTTCTTCACCTATCAGCCAACACCTAACATGCGTCCCCGCCGGCGAACCTCGAACCCTCTTCTTCCACACCAAACCTGGATCGGAACGCGCTTTTCAAGACCTGTTCGATGCTGCCTTGGGACATCAATTCATCTTGATGCGAAGCGCAGATGCGATAGACCTAGGGCTTTTCGGCCCCGCATACCTCGTTTCTGACGCCGCTCGAGCCAGAATGGGCGATTTCTTCGCCCTCTCGAGAGGCAAATGGTCAATCTACGCCTCCGATTCCGAAGAGGGTCTCACTTTACAATCGATGCATGGTGGTATCACAACCGCAGAAACCATCGTGCCACTGATCGTCGCTTAGTCGATCAAACTTGTGAACCCAAGAAGGTGATTACATGCCCAATCGAGGCGAACTGAAGCAGAAACTCCAAGCAGGCGAAACCGTCGTCGGACCATTCGTCATAGTGCCTTCGGTCACCATGATCGACACCCTCGGCTACGCCGGCATGGACTTCTGCATCATCGACACGGAACACGGACCCTTGTCCGTCGAATCCGCCACCGACCTCGTAATCGCAGCCCAAGGCACCGGCGTCGCCCCCATCATCCGAGTCGGCGACAACGACGAACGCCTCATCCTCCGAGCACTAGACATCGGCGCTGAGGGCGTCCAAGTTCCGCAGATTAACTCCATACCCGACGCCGAATCCGTAGTCCACGCCGCAAAATACGCACCCCTCGGTGAACGCGGTCTATCAATATTCACCCGCGCCGGCAACTACTTCGCAGACGACGGAGAGGGCCACACCGATCGCCAGAACGACGAAACCATGACCGTCGTTCACATAGAAGGCAAACGCGGGCTCGACAACCTAGAAGCCATCATGACCGTCGACGGCATCGACGTCCTCTTCCTCGGCCCATACGACATCTCTCAATCCCTCGGCTATCCCGGCGACGTCCGCAACCCCATCGTCGAAACCGCCCTACGCGATGCCACCTCAAAAGCCCGTTCACAGGGCAGGGCAGTGGGCTCCTACGCCAAAGACGTCGAGATGGGCAAATGGCTCATCGACTTGGGAATTCAATACATCTCCATCAACGTCGACGCCATCATCTACAAACAAGCCTGCGAAGAAATCGTTACCGCGCTCAAAGACTGAGGCACAAATCACAACATACCCTCGTTCAACCGCACCCCAAACCCAGCCTCATCCCTAATCGACAACTTCCCGCCCTCGATCTGAGGACTCCCAACCCACAGGTCGTCAACCTCCGAATCCCGCGCCCCCAACACCATCTCCGCCAGATCGTCGCAAGCGTCGTTCGCCGCGATCAGGTGCAGACCCCAAACTTCGCCACCTCGATGTGGCACCACGGGCACTCCGTATTCGCGTGCCAACTCGCATATCCGCATCCCTGCAGTTATCCCGCCGCACCACGTAATGTCCGGTTGCCAAATGTCATATGCCCCGTGTTCGCAGATCTCCCTGAATCCCGCGACGCCAAACTCATGCTCTCCACCTGCCAAGTTGATCGGTGCCACCTTCGGACGCAACTCCCCTAGCTCACGAACATCATCGGGCGTCAGAACGTCTTCAAACCAATAAATGTCGAACTCCGCCAAATCCTCGGCCATCCCTATAGTCACTTCCGAATTCCAAGACATATAGACATCAAACATCACCTTCGCCTGATTTCCCATCACGCTCCTTGCCGTCCTCGCCGACGCCACAGCATCATCCGTCGTCCCGCGCCAACGATGCGTCAACTTCTGACCCGACACGCCCAACTCCGCGTACCACTCCGAATCAGGTCCCGTCGCATAAACCTCCATACGGTTCTTCTTCACGCCTCCGATCAACTCCGCGACCGGCTTTTTCTCCGCCTTCCCGAGCGCATCCCAAATCGCCAAATCCACACCACTCAACGCCATCATAGCGATGCCCTTACGCCCGTAGGGCAGCGACTCGTAGTAAAGCCGATCCCAAATACCGAATACATCGTCTGGCGAGTTCACCTCCGTCCCAACCAACAACTCCCGAAAATGCCCATTCACGACCGGCAATGAAGCCAGTCCGCCGCCACCGTATCCGTACCCGATCACTCCTCCTTCCATCCGGACCTCGACCACGATCTGCCAGAGATGAGTCCGCCAAGACGAAGCGACATTCTGATAGTTCGGGTAGACAGCTTTAACCGATTCGATTCGCATCGATTTTCTCCCTAGTGATTCCCAAGTCAACGAACATCGACATTGGGCACTGCAGATCCATACACGCCATCGTATCCCGCATCGACAACCACGTCATCGACTCTCGCCCTCAAGATCGCCCGGGCAACATCCTCCCGTCCGGTCACACTGACAATGTCGGATTCGTCGACAGACAACAACACCTCAAACTCGCTGCCAAATCCTTCAACCAAGTCGAAATACGCCGTTTCAACGCGCTTAGTCGTTTTCCCAACGCCTAACGTGTACGCCAAAACCTCCCGTAATGGGATTAAATGACGGTACGGAGTATGTTCGCCTGACGAATCTCGCCAAATTCCTGCCTCATCCTTGACAACATCCGCAACGCCGAACTCGGAAATGGTGGTTGCCCTGTTCAACACCCCTAAGGTCAAACCTTTACCGCAACTAGGACAAACACCGTCGACCTCAGAAGACTCCTCCGGATTCATCCTCACCCCGCATTTCCGATGCCCATCAAGGTGATACTTCCCATGCTCTGGATGGAACTCATACGTCTCGACGACTCGCCGGTTCCGCAACGCACCAATCACTGCGTCATAACTCATCTCCTCAACATCCAACACCGTAGCCTCACGGCCCAGCGATCCCACCGAATGTGCATCTGAAAAAGAAACGATCGCCCGCGACCGCGAATCCGCAACCGACCAATGCATCGCAGGATCGCTCGACAACCCTGTCTCCACCGCAAACACCTCGCTCGCACAATCCCCGAAACACTCATCCAACGAATCGAAGCCAGATTTCGCCCCGAAAACTCCATACCAAGGAGTAAACACGTGCGCAGGGATCACTTCACACCGAGAATCCGCATCTCGGACAATCCCAAACAACTCACCCGCTGAAATCTTGAATATCGGCCGACCATCCGACTCTAGATTCTGAAGTCCATCAAACCTCTCACACATCCTGTCAACAGCCTCAAAACTCGGGGCCGCAACCAAAAGATGCACACGCCTTGACCTTCCATCCTGCCGCCAAACGCACGAAACCTCGGTCACCAACACGAAGTGCCGCCCGAACGCAACGAACATCCCGGCATCCTCACCGACCTCGACAAGTTCCGATCTCATCTCCTCACGCCAAATCGGATGCGTGAAATCCGGAGCCGCCATTAGATCGATACCGACTCGTCGACCGCCCTCTGCCAAACTTCTGAGATCGAGCGACTTGCTAGTCGCCAGAGAAAATCGAGAATGCAAATGCAGATCACAGACAACTCGCATCAGATCACGCCGACCCCGATTTCAGTCCCTCGAAACATAGAATCGAATCATAGTATTGGAATCACGGGGAGTGGCGCAGTGGAAGCGCGCCTGCTTTGGGAGCAGGAGGTCGCGGGTTCGACCCCCGCCTCCCCGACCACGACGGCACCGCCAATCCTCAGCGATGCACGAGCATCTCGCCGCCGTCAACCGCGATCACCTGTCCCCTGATCATCTCGGCATCCGGCGAACACAGCATCGCCACTACCTTTGCCACATCCTCAGGCAGGATTGCTCGCCCCGCTGGCGTCGGTCGAAGCGCCACCTCCTTGATCCCCAAATCATCCGGAAACGCGTCTAAGGCGTCAGTCTCGACAAATCCCGCCGAAACTCCATTCACCGCAATCCCCTTCGGCGCAAGATCGATCGCCATATATCGAGTAATCGCATCCAAAGCCGCTTTCGACACCCCGACCGGAAAATACTGAGCCAAGACACGGGTCGATCCCGGCGACGAGATGTTGAACACTCTCGATCCCTCAGGCATGTGCGCTGATGCCAGCGCCGCCAGCCGCCAGGGAGCCTTCGCATTTATCGACTGCGTCCAGTCCCAGTGCTTCTCAGTGATCTCGACCGACGATCGCATCACACCCGACGCCGCATTGTTCACCAAAATATCGATCTTCCCAAATCTCCCGACAACCGCTTCGACCAATCCCGAGATTGCCGCATCGTCCGCCAAATTGGCCCGATGCCTCAAGACAGCAGCACCTTGTCCAGCGAACTCCTCTTCTGCCTCCCGAGCAGCCCCATGGCTCCGCAGGTAGTTGAAGCTAATGTCCGCACCCCGTCTCGCCAACTCCAACGAGATCGCCTTGCCAATCCCGCGAGATCCGCCTGTCACCAAAGCGTTCTTGCCCGCAAGCGGTTTGTCTGCCGATACCATGCAGCCTGTTAGATCGCCAACCCGCCGTCAACCCGGATAACTTCGCCGGTGACGTAGCGAGCCTCTTCCTTCGTCAAAAATGCCACCATCGGGACTATCTCTTCAACGAAACCGAACCTGCCCATCGGGATCAAATCGAGCAAGATTTTCCTCGCCCGATCCGATATCACCTCACTAGTCGCCGTCGCAACGTAACCCGGCGCCACCACGTTGACCGTTACATTCCGCTTGGCGAGCTCCTTGGCGACCGAATAAGTGAAACCGTGGATCGCCGCCTTCGATGCCGAGTAATTTGACTGTCCCAGATTCCCTCGTATCCCCACGATTGACGAGATGTTGATGATCCGCCCCCATCGACCCTTGACCATGTCCGAAACCACCAAACGAGTGCAGTTGATTGTCCCCCAGAGGTTCGTGTTTATCGTGTGCTCCATCTGATCGTCTTTCATCCGGATCAGCAAGCTATCGGAGATCACCCCGGCGTTGTTGATCAGAATCTCTACCGGGCCCAGCGCCTCGACCGCCGCCGCAACTATCTGTTCACACCCTTCCTTGCTCGCGACGCTCCCGCCTACGGCGACCGCCGTACCGCCGGCATCTCGTATCTCCTCTACCACCTCCAAAGCCTCATCCTCGTGACTGTTGTAGTTAACCGCCACCGAATGACCCATCGACGCCAACCTCACGGCAATGCCGCGGCCGATACCGCGTGACGCACCGGTCACAAGTGCGGTTCTTGGTTGGTCTGTTAAATCCAAGGCCAATTTCTAGCCGATCAAACGTTGAACGACCTCAGGCCGATTCAGCGAGAAACGCAGCCAACTCCTTTTGTTGTGCGCCTACGAGATCGTTTTCGATGACATGCTTGGCAGTCCCGATAGCCGTCGCCACACCGGATGCAGCCGCAGCGCCATGACCAACAACCGCAATTCCGTTCACTCCCAACAACGGACCGCCTCCGAAAGTTGCAAGTCGATTAGTCATTGAACGTACCTCGTCCGCCAACGCGTCGTCGCCGCTCTTTTCCCGTACGTGATCGGCGATCCTCTCACCCAATCCTTCCGTGAGTTTCAACACGATATTCCCGACGAATCCATCACAAATCACCACTTCGGCCTTGCCCAATGGCAAGTCATACGGTTCAATCATTCCGACGAAATTGAGCTTCGATCTCTTCAACAACTCCGCGGTTTCTTTCACCAGTTCGTTGCCCTTGGTCTCCTCAGAGCCGACGTTCAACAACGCAAGCCGAGGGTCTTTCTGACCGTACACCACCCGAGCCATCACCGAACCAAGCGTCCCGAAACCGGCCAGTTGCTGCGGTCGGATGTCGATATTGGCCCCGAGATCGATGATCACGGTGTTAGGTGCATACCCAATGATCGGGCCACCCAGAGTTCCCCGTGAAACGCCGTCCATCGTCCCGAACGTAACAGTCGCCGCCGCAATAGACGCACCCGTCGATCCCATGCTCACAAACCCTTGCGCCTTACCCATCTTTACCAACCCAGAGCAAACAAAGATAGATGCCCGAGGCTTCGTGCGGAAAACCTGAGCAGGGTTGTCAGTCTCCTCCACAACTCCTTCGGACGGCACCACCTGGACTAAAGGATGATTGCTGGCACCGTTTTCTTTCAGTGCACCAGATACCGCCTCCACATCGCCGACCAACGCAACCGCCAGATCCCCATTCGATACCGCCTCCAACGCGGCGGGAACCATAACCTTCGGCCCATAGTCGCCACCCATCGCATCGAGGGCAACCACCATGCTTGGTCTTGAACCAGTAGTCATTTCAGTCAAGGAAAATTGACCGCGCCGTTAGGTTTCGCGGTGCTCACAATAGTATACGCGCGCCGCCTTTGCACCCATTCGGGGATCAGTCGCGCACAGACATGCGGGACAATGGAACCGTAGCCGAACCCGTCAAAGCCTTCTCGCCATTCGGACGAGTAACCGACACGTCACACTCGATGAAATCTTCCCCGCCGACGTTCCGCAGCCGTTTCACCGATCCACCGACCTCCACCTCTTCACCGGGCACCACCGGCGAGGTGAACCGAGTCTTCACCGTCCCGCCCTTGTGCCAGTCATCTGGATAGTTCGCAGACATCATCTCCCAGACAAATGCCAAACTCAACATTCCGTGAGCGATCCGCCGCTCAAATCGGGTAGTCGCCGCAAACTCCTCGTCCAGATGAATCGGGTTATGGTCACCAGATGCGTCAGCGTAAGCCGCCACCCGGTCTTGGGTAACTACGCGCTGAAACCCCATCAGTGGATCGCCAACCGAACTAGGTGAAGTCATCTCGATGAACCTTTCAAACCTCGAAAGTCACGGCATCATGATGATCGTGGAACTGGAGACAGCCACACGATCTTCCGTCTCCTCGGTAAACGTAGTCTCAAAAACCGCCCAGATGCTCCCGCGCCGGTTCGAGCAACTCTTCAACGTCGAATTCGCCACCACAAGATCGCCGGGCCAAACCTGCTTGTACACCGTCATCTGCTGACCCGCATGGACCGTCTCGATCCTATTCTCAACGATTCCGATCTCGGCAATCAGTTTGCTCAAAACGAACGCGTCCAAATGCAGCGGATGAACACGACCGCCGAATCCCTTCGCACCGTCGCTGTCACCAGTCGCATCGATATACGCATCCGTGTCAGCTTGGGTCAGATCGATCACATACGGCCCAAACTCCATCCCCGATTCCAGCTCGCTTAGATCCATGGGACTTCCCGATTCTCCGCTGCGCCTCGCAACGCGTTGCATATCGACAGCTTCGTCGACAAGATGATTGGCCAGTTCGAACGAACTCGGATTCCGGAAATCCAAATCTGACAACGCCAAAACTCGATGCAGCAATCCTGTCGAAGCTAGAACCTCTACCGATTCGCCAGTTCGCGGGATCTCGACTCCGAGTGCAACCGCCATCGCCGAAGCAGCATTCATCCCTGACTGATCCAAGAGGACGCCTGTTAGTACGTCATCCCGGTACCACAACAGAACCGAATCCTCGGTCTGCTCAAACTTCACCCGAAGATGCGCCCGCGGCGTCTCAAGCAGCTTATACGCCGCATCCATAGCCTCGGAGCGCTCTTCGGGATTCATCTCAAGTTCAATCGCAGTTTCTGTTCGGCTCTACTGCTATCTAAGGCGATATCAGATTCAATTCGACGAGCCGGTCCCACACCTTCTCGGCACTCTCTTCCGGCTTTTCGAGATCGGAACGGAACATGATCTCCGGATCAGCCGGCGGTTCATACGGATCGGACACTCCCGTGAAGTTCTCGATCCGACCCTCCAGCGCCATCTTGTAAAGCCCTTTGACATCCCGTTCGATCAGCGCATCCAACTCGCACGAGGCGAACACCTCAATGAAGTTCTTGTGATTAGCTCGGACCTCATCTCGAATCGCCTTGTACGGCGAGATCGCCGCAACTATGCAAATCACCCCGTTGCGAGCCAAAAGCTCGCTCACAAAACCGATGCGCCGAATATTCGTGTCACGGTCCTCTTTCGAGAACCCCAACCCGACGCTCAAATTCGTCCTAACGACGTCGCCATCCAGAATCTCCACTTTGGCGCCGTGTTTCTGGAGCCGTTCCATGATCATATTGCCGATCGTCGTCTTGCCCGCACCGGACAGCCCGGTGAACCAGAGCGTAAACCCTTTGTGTTCCATCTTTCACCCGTTAAGTTCGTCGAATTTCAACCTTTCGATTCTAAACTCCCGCTACTTAGACTCCACGGGCTTCCCACCGATCGGCCGATCCCTTCGCGATGGGACGACACATCCAGTCGTTTCATCCAAGGCCATCCATCAACAGCCAACCTCTATTTCCCGCTGATCCCAAGTTCCTCATCACTCATCTGCGTCAACACCTCATCCAACGATTGCGACGTATTTGGCCCGTTCACCTTCCGCACAATCTCCCCCTCCGAATTGACAAAGAACTTCTCAGGGATCCCCTTGACTCCAAACTCAACCGCGATCCCACCATCGTCATCAACAGCATTCGGGTACTCGATACCGTGTCGATTGACGAAATCTCTGACCTCACCCTCCGTGTCCCAGATCGAAATCCCAACAAACTCAACCCCGAGTTTCGACCACCTCTCGTAAGCCTCGACCAGCACTGGTGCCTCCGCCCGACAAGGTGGACACCAAGAAGACCAAAAATCCACCATCACGATCGATCCTCTTAGATCGCTCAACCTCAACTCTCGCCCGTCCAGCGTCGTCACAAGAAAATCCGCATACGTATTCGTCGTCACATCCACCTCGCCCAACGTCTCATTGACACCAGGTCGCCCGCCATCTCTGCCAGATTGAATCAACCCCACGACTAACACCACAACAAAGAGCAGCAGGGGAATACCAACCGCCAACAGCGGTTTTGCGCGACTCGGCATCAGACCACCGACTGATCGTCCTCAACGTCGATCACTTGCTGCACCAAACGTCTCCGTTGCGCCATGTACTCGCCCTCCTCGATCTTCCCCAACTCGTGCAACTCATCCAGCTCCGCAATCGCCGAAACCAGCTCAGATCGAGCATCGCCATCAACCGCACCTTTCGAGACCACGGCTCCCGAAACCGTCGCACGCGCCCGCCGCCGAGAAAGCAACACGACATAGGCAACTATCCCCAGCATCGCAATCACCACACTCGCAACGATCGCCACGCGAGCCTCATCGCTCCCCAGGAACTCGACAAACTGACTCGTCACATCCGGTTGCGGCAACCCTGTGATCCGCAATCCCAACTCAGCTCGCCGTTCATAATCCGACCCCTCGTACTGCACGTACCGTTCATCCCCAATCACGGCCGTCTCATTCCGCGAAAGACCCAAACCACTTACCTCACCCGAACCTTCCGGTATCAAAACCGTCACATTCTCAGCCCCGAACGGCAACCTGAACGGATACTCGAACTCCCCATTCGCAAACGAAGCACTGTAGCTGATCACCATGTTGTACTCGCCCGGGGGCACCGGATTGGAAATCGCAAACCCGGTCCCGATCTCCATCACATTCCCGCTTGGAAGATCCGACTCCACCGTCAACTGCTGATACCCCTCTGGAAGATTGAATCGCAGCAGATTGAACCCCGTCAGATCAGGATCAGTCAAATCCGCAAGATACACCTCATCCCCTGAGTTGACCAAATTCACCGCCGCCAGCACGCCCAAAATCTCGTTGTCTTCATCAATCGCAGGTATCACCATCGAAAACGTCGTCACCGATATATCGTCGAGCGAAGCAGTCCGTCCATAAACAGTCAACACAACCTCTTCAGCCACATTCCTAGACAACAGATCCACATAAGGCGTATAGACCCCATCATCAGCAACAACCCGATAGAACTGACCCTCCGACAGACCAGTCACATCCAACGAAAACGCTCCGTCCTCCTCCGTCAGCCCCTCCACGCGTTCGATGATCGACTCCGATCCCTGATCGATCACCAAAGCAAACACCGTCAAACCCGACGGAGACTCACCGCCCTCGGTCCCATTCACAACGCGGCCCGTAATCGTCGTTTCGCCCGCCCCTTCCTGAGCGACCACAGCCACCGTCCCAAAACCAAGCAATAGTAAACCCGTCACCAACAGCGAAAGCGACGCCCGAGCCAAGGCCCTCCAACCTGATACCGACAAATCAATCCCCATCTTCGTCATCCCGATCTGATCCTGCGACCTGTGACCGCCTAACCCTCTGAACCTCACGCTCCAACGCCAACTCCGCCTCCAACATCCGCGTCCGATGCTCCGAACGATCCCGCATCAAGCGAGCCGCCCTGACCCTCAACTCCCCCAGTTGCTCCTCATACTCTTCCACCGACATATTCCCCGACTCATACTCATTCCGCAACGTAACCGGCTCCCTGTAGAGCAAATGCCGCAACGCATCCGCCGAAGCAACCCTGTCGACTCGATCCGGACCATCCGCCGAAACACGCCGCCGGCCGAAAAACGGATACGCCAAAACAATCACAATGATCGCCGCCAGTATGATCCCAACTATCGCTGCCAATTCTCGAATCCCCTAAGCCTCCAACGCCGCCACCGGCACATCAGACTGCACAACTTCCTCGCGCCTTCTCCTTGCCGCCCGCTCCAGAACCGGATGCGGCCAAAGAGCGACCAACGTCCCCAAAACAAAGATCGGCCCCGCAATCCAAAGCCACATCGCCAGCGGATTGATGCTCACCGCCAATGAAACCCGATCATCCTCCAAAAAATCTCTCGGGATCACATAAAGATCCTCAACCGGACTAGTCTCGATCCCCGATCTAACCGCAACCTGGTTGAAATTCCTGAAAAACTCATGACTCGGTTCCAACTCGCCAACATACCGATCACCCGGCCTCTGCTCCGTCACAACCGTAAAACCAGCTTTCCCAATCGCATCCGCGGCAGCCTGTTCTGCCGCATAATCCGACGGATCGATCTCATACACATCGATCCGAGCCCACTGGGCCAACCGATCAGGCCTATCATCGATCCGCTTATCCACATACTCGATCCGATAATCGTCCAGCACCAGACTCTCCCCCAGCCCAATCGCCGCATCATATCGCTGGTCAAAAAACTGCGTTCCGATTACTCCTATCGCCACCGACAGCACCGCCACGTGAACGATATACCCCCCATGTCGTGGCCGATTCCCATTGACCAGTCGCCACCAAGCTACCCAAGGCATCTCTCCCATATTCACAATCCGAGCCTTCGCACCCATCCACCACTCTTCCAACACCGCAACCAACGCAAAAACAACCGCGGCAAATCCCAAAACCGCCCAAAACTCCCAAACACCAAACGCCACCAACCCAATCACCGTCATCGCCGCCGCACCCATTGGCGCCATCAACCATCTCTGCAACGACCGCGTACTCGTCCGACGCCATGGCAGCAAAGGCCCGATCCCCATCACTACAACCATCAACAACAAAACCGGTCCATTAACCCGATGGAAGTACGGCGCCGAAACGCTGACATCCACATCCCGAGCCAAGTTCGAAAACACCGGATATACAACCCCCCAAAGCGTGATCGCCGTCACAACCAGCAACAAGAAATTATTCACCAAGAAAGACGCTTCCCTAGACATGAATGACTCAATCGCCCGTTCACTCCGCAATCTCGGATACCGCCAGACGAACAAACCAAAAGCAAAAACCAAACTCAAAACCATGAACGATAGGAACAGCAAACCCAGCGACGACTCCGCGAACGAGTGTACCGAAACCACACTCCCCCCGCGATTGATCGACATCCCAAGCTGTGCCAACACGAACGCCACATCGATCAACACAATGTTCCACATCCTGAACATCCCCCGTCTCCGTTGCACCATGATCGAGTGAATAAACGCCGTCAGCACCAACCACGGCATCAGCGCCACATTCTCAATCGGATCCCAGCTCCAGTATCCGCCCCATCCCAAGATCGTGTACGCCCACCAAGCACCAAGCAACATGCCGATCCCGAGAA
Organism: Dehalococcoidia bacterium; assembly: GCA_022824185.1. GTDB lineage: Bacteria > Chloroflexota > Dehalococcoidia > Lucifugimonadales > Lucifugimonadaceae > Bin127. Next base: position 102,362 of record JAJEAU010000001.1, on the reverse strand, counting down.
CGCCCCACATGATGATTGCGAAGACGCGGGCGATGTCTACCCAATCATCCCCGTACTCACCCGAAATCAACGCCCCTGATGCAAATGCGAACGGTATCGTGATGCCAACTAACCCGGCCATGATCAACGGCGGGTGACTGTACATCCCCGGATGCAACAGCAACGGATTGATCCCGCGACCATCGACCGGCACCACCGCAGACGTCTCAAACGGATTCGCCATCGTCGCCATCGTCGCGAACAAGAACGCCATCACAACCGCAAGAATCGCCACTGTATACGGCATCGCTCCGGCAAACCGCACGGGAGCCAACCGCACGCTGATCGACGCCATCAACGCCAACGCCAGAGTGATGTACAGCAACGAACCCTCGTTCGCAGCATAGAACGCCACCAGCGTATACCCACGACCCATCACGATGTTCGAATTGTTCGCTACATACTCGATGCTGAAATCGTTCGAAAGAAACGCCACCATCAACGCCGCCGCCGCCACGAAAGCAGCCAGCAATCCCATATATACCGCGCGCCTGCCGCTGACCACCAACTCCCCGACCCCGGCCTTGACTCCAACCAGCGAAGCCACAACCGCATACGCCGAAACGGCAACTCCCAACCAAATCGCAGTTGTCCCGATCTGATCCACTACACCTTACCGTCGCCTTCCATCAACTCTGGTCGACCAACCGCAGCAGCAATCTCCCGGTCCGCACGCTCCAAATAATCTTCTAAATCATCCTCGACGTCCACCGAATCCTCCCGATCTTCGTCACGAGCCGCCACCACGACCTCCGAAGCCGCGTTCGCCTCCCTCTTCTTCCGCCTCATGTTCAGGTAAGCATTGCCAACGAGCAACGCGCCACCTAGGAAAATCACCACCGGCATCGCCCAAGCAACCAGATTGAACCCGCCCGCATCCGGTGACGCCAACACGACTTCCCCGTACCGATCCACGAAATACTCCCTGATCGCTGCGTTGCTGTCACCCTCTTCAACCTTTTCCCGAATCACCGCCTGCATATCCAAAGAAAGCTGGGCCTGCGATTGATCCAAAGTCTGACCATCGCAAACCGGACACATCAACTGCGTCGACAACTGGTAAACCCGTTGATCCGTAGTCAGATCGTCCTCTCGCACACACGCTGCGACCGATACCGCCAACATCGACACCAATCCGAGCCAAACCCCAAGCGTCGAGCCTGCGAGAACCCGTTGATTGACTAAATGCCACATGCTGATGAGGCCGTAAAACGGCCAGGGACCCCACGCTTCACCGAATAACCTTCGGCGTCAAACGCCAAAGGCTTGAACCCCAAGGCATTTACCAGAGGGCCCGTTTTCAGCGACCAACACCGTTGTTTTGGTCGTAGATGTACGTCGCGATCTCGCGAATCTCTTCTTCCGCAAGCAGGTTGCCGAACCTAGGCATCACGATCACACCGTTGGTGATCAGGTTGATCATCGCTTCTTGATCATACGTCGCCCGTTTCTCGATCAGATCTGCAGGGGCAACGTAAGGAGTGTCATTCGTCTGCGCCCAATAGCTGTTAGTAGACGTGATGTGCGGTGAAGCCGGACCATCGCCAGTCCCTGACATCCCGTGACACGTCGCGCAGTTCACACGGTACAGCTCCCGAGCCCGAGCCACATCGTATGGTCGCTCTCGGATCTCCGGAACATCCAAAACCTGCTCCGTGCCTATCGCTACATAGGGCACAGCATCCGCAACCGGAGCCAAACGAGGCGGCTCCTGCATCCGCGTCGCTTGCGAGTAGTGCATCTCCGAGAAAATCTCGATCGGATAGGTGTTCGATTCCTGCACCGCGCAAGCTGCCGCACTAACCGCGGTCAATGCGACCGCGATCAACGGCAAGGCAACGCGCCGATAGCCGCGCCGCGCAGTCCGGGTAAAGAAATGTGCGCCGAAAAGCTTCACGCCTGCTTGATCTCCATCGCGCCGGCGCCATTAAGCGCCGCAATCGCCGAGTCCGCCTGGTCGTCTTCCGTCGTGATCACAACCCCGATCATCCCTTCGGTGATCCGAGCATCGTAGACCCCAGGATTCACATTGGGCAACCGAGACTCGATCACAATACCCACGACCGTCGAAATCACTGCCGAAAGCATCGACATCTCGTAAAGGATCACCAACATCGCAAACACTGACAAGATGGGCTTGCCGCCAGTGACCAACGGATACGCAATCGACGTCGCCGTCGTGAGGAACAGCGCCAGCGTGAAACCGATGATCGCTCCGAACGCCGGGTACCGGAACAACCTGTGCTGAGGGACATGCTCTCCGAACGCACCTTCAGGGTAGGGCGTACCCGTAAGCACGTCGAAGGTCCCTTGGGCGAAACCAGCCTCCTTCAAGGCATCCATCGCGTCCGCAGCCTGGTTAGGATCGTCGTATAGACCAAGTACGCTCTTGCTCATCTCAGTTGTTTCCTCAGTCCTCTAGCTAATCTGCCTCGCGGACTATCGCAGGCACTCTAACGCGACCGATCTTGATCGAATCGCCAAACGTTTGGCTTTCTTTCTGCTCGAACAACGGCACCAACGGGAAGAACCTCGAGAACAACAGCATCAGGAACGTTACCCACGCCAGCGACCAGAACAGAATGAACCACTCCAATCCGCTGGGACGGTAAGCCTCCCACGTGTAGACGAACGGTGTCTTCCTCGCCAGTCCAGGAACGATGATCAGGAACCTCTCAAGCCACATCCCGATGTTCACAAATATCGACGACCAGAACATCAACGCGATGTTGTTTCGCACGCTCTTCTGCAACCACATCCCAACCGGAATGATGTAGCCCGTAAACACGAACGTCACGAACAAGATGTTCCAAGGCCACTGGAATATCTGAAGGTCACGCAACTCAAGCTCAGGCGCGTCGAGGCCGTAGACCGCGAAGATCAGCTCCAAGAACGTGAACGCCAGCCAACCCGTCGCCACAACGATCAGCAGCCTCGCCAACGCATCGAAGTGCTCCGGCCTGATGAAGTCCTCCCACTTCCACAACCACCGCATCAACGCCATCATCGTCACAACTGCCGACACACCGGAGTGGACCGCACCGATAACGAAGTAAGGCGCAAAAATCGTCGAGTGCCAACCTTCGACCGCCGGAGTGACCGCAAAGTCCCACGACACGATCGAGTGCACCGAAACGAAGATCGGCAACATCAACGCCGATAGCAAAATCCCGCCCACTGTCTGCAACTTCCACTGCCTCGGGTTTCCTCGCCATCCGAGCGCCAACACCGTGTACAACGCCTTCTGCCAGCCCTGCGTTCTGTCTCGCAAGTTGCCGAGGTCCGGCAGCAACGCAATGTAAAGGAACAGCGTCGAGCCCGTGAGATACGTGCTGATCGCAACCGGGTCCCAGATCAAAGGCGACCTGATGTTCGGCATGATCCCACGCGCGAAGTCATACGGAAGGATGTAGTAGACGATCCGCCACGGCCGACCTGCGTGCATCAGCGGGAACAGCAACGCCGTCAAAAGCGAGAACACCGTCAACAACTCCGCAGCACGCGTAACCGGACGTCGCCATTCAGCCTGCGACAACCGCAGAATCGCCGAAATCATGATCCCTGCGTGGCTGATACCCACCCAGAACACGAAAGTCGTGATGAACAGACCCCAATAGACAGGCCTCGAAAGCCCGGTCACACCAAGCCCCTTGTTCACCATGATCCCGATCATGAAAAATCCGATCGCGACGATGATGCCCAATGTGATCACCGTCGGCGCCCACCACTTGGGCGTGTCCAACTGACCGTTCAAAAGAACACGGTTAGTGTGGATCTGATCGATTGTTCTCCGTTGTTGCATTTCGCCTTACAGGTGCGTGCCTTAGACTCGCCTGTCCTTAGCCTTAGTCCGGTTTTCCGATCAACGACACCTTCGTCTTCATGTAATCAACTGGTCGATACAGCAGGTTGAACTGCTGAACATCCCACACGCTCAATATCGGCAATACCCGCGTCGCCAAAATCACCAGCAACATCGACGCCGCGACCGCTCCCACCATGATCAAGATGTCGAACACATCCGGGTAAACCGTCGACGGATACTCCGTCAAGAACCGCTCATGTATGCGGTCCTCCGGAACTGACCACGCAGCAACGTACAAACGCACCCGATCCAAGAAGACTCCGATCAGGATCAGACCGGCGCCAATCGCCGTTCCGTTGTAGCTCCGCCGCACCTTGTTCCAGATCAACCACCACCACGGCGTGAACCAAATCAGCAGCACCGCACCGATAAACACCCAGAAGTACGGACCGAGGATCAAGTAGTCGATCCACATCTGGTCCGATCCGCTCCGGCCATACCAGAACACGATGAACGCCGATATGAAGAAGTAGCCCCACAAAAGCGTGAACGCAAACATCAACCGACCAATCGACCAGAACTGATCGAGATGCAGATACTTCTCAAGCCCAAGATACTTCCGAGCAGCCCAGATCCCGATCACCGTCACCGCCAACCCGGCCTGTATCGACGAAATCGCGTGATACATCGGGAAAATCGCATCTCGCCAACCCGGAACCAAGCTCATCGCAAAGTCTGTGCTAAGCATGAAGTGGACGAACACGAACGTGAAGAAATAGAACGTGCCCATCATACCGATACGCAGCCGCATCGTCCGCCACTGCACCGTCGAACCGATCCAGCCGCGAGCCGCCCAAGCACCGAACCGCTGCTTCCAGCCAGTGCCATGATCGCGCATTGCCGCAAAGTCCGGCATCCCATACGCCCAGATCAACCCGACCGAGCAGATGATCAACGTAGTCAACGCCACAATCGCCCACACATGAGGCGAAACATCAGGCCCCTCGAACCATATCGACCGCCGCCGTGCCCCATCGACAACCAGCATCGGCAGGTTCAAAATCATCGGGATCATCCAGATCGAAATCACGATAGACACCAATGAGCAAAGCTGAGCAAACCGCGCAACCGGTCGCACCCAGTTCGCCTTCGCTATCGTCGGAGCGATCGCCACCAGCGGGGCACCGCCAAACGCGCTGAACAAAAACGCCACAATCGCCGCCGTGTAACCCCACTCCGCCTGGTTACCCCACTCGACACCGATCTTCACGCCAAACGAAACAATCCCGACCAACGACAAGATGCCAAGGATCCAAGCCCAATTCCGAACACCAGAGGCGTTTGCCTCGGTCGTCGCAATCAACTCCGAAGCAATGACATCAGGCTCAACACGAGCCGGAAGCTCGTGATGCTCCTCTTCGTGACTAGACGCGTGTGCGCCCGCGGTATGTAGTGCTTCGCTAGCCATGCGATTCGCCTGCCGACCTGTCGGTATCGATCTGCGCTAGATAGACCACGTTCGGGTCCGTCGCAAGATGCGGAAGGAGCGTGTAATGACGATCATCCTTCTTCATCTTCGAGACTTTACTGTCTTCATCGTTGAAATTGCCAAACACGAGCGCATCCGTCGGACATGCCTGCGTGCAAGCCGTCTGAATCTCACCATCCACTACCTTGCGACCGTCGCGCTCAGCGTTCCTCACCCCGCGCCGTATCCGCTGAACGCAGAACGAGCACTTCTCCATGATCCCACGACTTCGAACCGTCACATCCGGGTTCAGATGGTTCCTGAAGGCCTCTGGCCAAACCGGCTCCCAGTAGTTGAAGAACCGAACGATATACGGACAACCGTTCGCGCAGTACCTCGTCCCAACGCAACGGTTGTAGACCTGAACATTCAGACCCTCATTGTTGTGGTACGTCGCAAAAACAGGGCACACCGGCTCGCACGGCGCATTCTCGCAGTGCTGACACATGATCGGAATGAACCGTGCCTTGACGTCCGGGAACTCGCCTTCCCAGTAACGCTCAACGCGAATCCACTGCATCGCCCGCGCTCGCTCGAACCTGTCCTGCAGGTTCAGCGGCACGTTGTTCTCTGCCTGACATGCAAGCACACAAGCCTGACAACCGGTGCACTTGTCGACATCGACAACCATGCCCCAGCTGTAATCTCTTTTCTCTCGTTGAAGTGTCATCTAGTTAACCTACGGTGATCGCCAGATCCGATCGATACGATCAATCGTTTCCGCCGCTCAGTGACCGCCTCCCGACTCTTCTTCAGAGCCCTCGCCTGAGTCAGGCAATAGGAAGTTCTGTTGATACTCGTGGTGGTTGGCAACCTCAGCATCATGCGCGCTCTCGCCCGGAGCAACCACCAAAACCGGAACGCCAGGTTCCACCGGGAACGCAACCACTTCACCCTCAAACTTCGGAACCTCGCGCTTCCGACCTGATCGCGCAACTCGGACTCGCGTCCCAGCCCAAGCAAGCGACCCGCTCGCCGGCTCGACACGCGGAGCCAAAATCTTGAACACATTCGAGCCCAACCCCTCGTCATACCGACCGCCATTCTCATGACCAAGCCCGATCGGCACACCGATCACTCCCGGACGTCCGCCCGGAGTCGGGTAGGCCAGAGCCTCAATCTCGCCATATTCGCTCTTGATGAACAGAACATCGCCCTGGCGGATCCCAAGATGGTCCGCCTCTTGATCATTTATCTCCGCCCACGTCGCCCAAGCCGCACTGCTCATCGGATCCGGGTTCTGCATCGCAAACGGCGTCGCAGACAAACGACCCTCGTACAAGCTGTTCGACAAGAAAGGCACGAGATGGAAATCTGCCCCATCTCCGAGACCGTCGGTGCTCGAGTAGTGCACCGCGCTCTCCAAATCAAAGACGTTCGGCGGAGTGTGATCATCCGGCGTTTCGACCGTAGCATCAGTGTCCCACCAGCCTCCGCGCTGCAAAACGCCCTGCCTGAACAACCGGCTCGTCGGCGCTGAAACCGACCCACGGCTCAGGTCATACAGCTGATCGATCGATGCATTGACCAACTCTTCCATGTCGTCCGCACCAAGTTCACCATCCGCGATCCGCAGCAACTCATCGCCAAACCCACGCGCATCCGAAATCAGCCCATTGCCGCTGAACAACTCTGTATCGCCGATCACCGGCTGCTGAATCGTCACGACCTCGTAACCCGGCGCCGGATCCGGAATCGTCGTTCCCCAAGTCTCGAGGAACGTCTTCTCCGGCAAGATCAAATCGCAGTTCGCAAGCGTGTCATTCATCACGCTACCGAAACCAATCACATTCGGAACACCATCCATCGCACCAACAACATCCACCGAATCCGGCATCCCGTGAACGATATCCGCACCGCGCACGATCACCGTCTGCACATTCCCACTGCGCCACTGCGCCAACTCGACTTCCCAATCCGTAAACGAATCGCCGCTGCATCGACCCGTCAACCCATCCAAAGGCGAAACCGGGTTGTACTTCACGCCACCATCCGAACCAACTGCACCAACCAACGTGTTCAACGCATGCGTTGCCGCGATGTTGAACTGACCATTGGTGTGCGCTCCCGCACTGCCGCCCGCAAATGCAAGACTCGGACGATGCTCAGCAAAATGCCGCGCCGCCTTCCTGATCTTGTAAGCCGAAACCCCGACTCGTTCCTCGATATCTTCAGGCCGGAAGCCAACCATCGATGCCGTCGGAATCTGGTTGAAGAACCGAGCAATCTCCGTAGACGAAGCCAATCGCTCCTCGAGAATCACGCTCGCGATGCTCATCGCCAGATGACCCTCATATCCCGGAATCACCGGCAACCAAAGATCAGCGTTCGCCGCCGTCATCGACATTCGAGGCTCGGCATGGATAAGATAGCCACGCTCTTCCTTCGACCGGAAATCGCCATACCTAACGGAATACCCAACCGAAGACTGCCAAGTGCTCAGCCAGTCCGCACCAACCGAAAGAACCGTGTTCGCATTCGCAATGTCGTAGTAGGGCGGATCCTCCTGCCCATACACAAACCTGATCGCATCCTGCATCACGCCCTGCTCGGTCGGATCAAACTTGATGTGCCTGCCGCCGTTCAGCGCCGCGAAATTGATCGCCACCCACTCCAAATGACCACCCAACGGGTTGGTCACGACCGCCATATTGTCCGCACCTGCCTCAACCGCCTGCTGCAGGACCTGCTCCGCACGACCCCAAGATATCGGTTCGTACAACCCGCCCTTGCTCTGCCGCATCATCGGTTCTTGGATCCGGTCCGGGTGATACGTAAGCTGAATCGCCGCATCGTGGCGCGCGCTCTGCTTGCCACGGTTCACCGGATGATCGGGGTTGCCGGCGATCTTCTTCGCCCGACCCTGCATCACGCGCACGATCAGGCCATCGCCACCAGGCATGTCTGGCCAAGTAGTCGCGTACCAAGCGTCCTCACCGCGCACAAGATCCTCCGGCATATCCACCGGACTCTGCACGATGAGCTCGCGTTCAGGCAAACCGCAGGCCGCAAATATCATCGTGCCCGCAGTCGCCTTCGCGCCCAGCGCCAGGAACTCTCTTCGACTTATCTTCATCTCGTCTCGGTTTGACCCGTCTTCTCGTTATCTATTAAAATCTAGTGATGGCACGACGCGCAGTCCGTCGGCGCATTGTTGTCTCGGTGGCAATTAACACATTGTCCCATCTTCAACGGCTCGACCTGCGTTACCGTGCCCTTCATCGACGCCACGTCGCCGTGACACGTTGAACATACACTCGCCGCACCAATGTTCGTCCCCGTAGAAGTACCCGTGATCGCTTGCGGGTGATCCAGCAGATACCTGACATGCGGTTCATGCACGAACCTCACATGGTCCGGCATCCGGTGAACCCGCTTCCAGTTGATCGGTTGCGGGTTGTCGCCGATTATCCCGGCAGACATGCGGATCTGAGTTAACGGTTCGCTCTCGTTCTTGCCGATCACTTGGTGGCAATAGGCACAGAACTGCACCGGCGGAATGCCAGCGTTCGCTTGCGTCGTCACCGTGCGATGGCAGAACGTGCAGTCCATTCCCAGTCCCTGCACCTGGTCGCCCAACGAGTTCTCGTAAACTCCCGTTCCCGCATGAATCGTGTGCGAGAAAGGAATCGGTTGCTCAATGGTCTGATCAAATCCCAGAACCGGTATCGGCTGACCCAGCCAAGCGGTGACGATGAACGCCAAAACCGCTCCGAGTACGGCAACTACGCCGAGGGAGCCGACCCCTAGGACCGGAATCAACACCTTCAACCACGTCGGCGTGGTGCGGTGCTTCTCTCTGAGGAAATCAAGCAACGCGGCGAGCAAGCCTAATCCCCCTAGTTCCCAATGCAGTGGTTAGGTGCAAAAGATCGGACCGTTCTTTCTCCGGCATCGCGTGTCTGATCACTGCCAATACCTGGGATACAAAACTTCAATCCAATCCATGCTAAGAAACGCAAGCACCAGCAACGTTATCGTCGCTGCCAGAGCAAGCAGACCTACAGCGTAGAAAACCGGCCGAGCGTTCGACCAACCAGAAGGAATCGTGTTCGTGTCAACCAATGAGGTGATGATCGCGTGCGCGGTAAGAAGGCTGAATCCCGAGACGACGGCACTTCCCAATGCTGCCCAGAGAAACTTCAGAGCGGTGCCTATCTGTGCCCATTCTGAAGGGCTTAGCGGTTGTGGATCCATTCGCCGTTCTCTGTGTTACCTGCGCATGGGCGGTTTCGACCCGCCGGAATTCCGTTCGTTTTCTAGTTTGACGTTGTTTCTTCCGGCTCGACAGTCTTCGCCGTTCGCAACAATCTATCTTATTTCCGCCAACGCGTCACTGTCAACGCGCAATGAAAGTCACGGATTACGCATTTTAGCAACTTCGCGAAGCTCAGGCACGCACAGTTAGGTGCACATCAATCCAGAAACTCAACTTGGCTCAACGACGGCAACAACATATAAGGCTCCCCGAACTCCTCCGGAGCAAACAACGACCACGCACCACCAATCTTCCGAGAACGCAACCGAATCCCATGATTGCCCCCATAAACCAACACCGACTCCCCGGCCCCAGAATCGCCAACCGGAACAACCCTCACATCACATTCCCCCTCATCCGACCAACCAACAACCTCGCACCGACCCTCAACATCCGTCACCGAATCCAAAACCACGCCCCGTGCAACCCGTTCCACTCCCCGAACCTCAAAAGTCTGCATTGGGAAATACCCACAGTTGTCATTGTCCTCGATATCGATCCAAACCTGCGCCATCACCAATCTCCTAGTCCAAGACCCAAAATCCAAAAACCCATTCTAACCAACCCCCACTCATTACCACCCCCACTCTGACCAACTACTACCCCCATTCCGCAGTACCGTGTCCCCTCTCCCCCAAAACACCCGACACCAGCGGGAGAGGGCTAGGGTGAGGGCCGGGGCGGAGCGGGGGCAGACGGACTCCCTCACCCCAGCTCACCCTATCCCCATCCAAAACAACAAAATCCCAAAAATCCCCCCAATCCCAAAAATCCCAGTTCAGACAATATTTGACACACAAGCACTACATAGGTTATTGTTAACAACAAGCGTTCCAGCCGACGGCCATCGGCACCAACGCCCAGAGGATCGCCGCCGCCGAGTGTCGCGTACTTGGCAGCAGTTGTCGTCGATTGAAGTGACATGAAACCGCGAGGCGGATCACACATGAGAAGCGCGAAAGTGCACAAAGAGCCCCGAGGCCGGAGGTGTAGAACCCCGAGGCGCAAGGCCCGATGTACAACTGCGCGCCGATCGCGACGGTGCCCGTCTAAGTCTCTTGGAGCATGGAGCAACGCGGTCACAAACCCGGTTATGGAGAAGGATGTAGCTGCAAGGTTCAGGCGCGGCGATATACTGCTTAAGCCGCAACACGAGCCAGATGGACGAACCCAACCTTTGTTCGCGAGACAGAAGGTGCAAGCGGAAGCGAAGCGACCGCACGGGATCGACACCATTCAAGGCCTGGACGAGGTCTTCTCTTATCCGAAACAGATCGAAACCGCTTCGTCGTGCGGGGAGATCAGAGCGTCAACGAGGGGCAGGAACCAAGTGATGGTGTGCGGGATGTTTCCACTATCCGCACTCCGGGCCGCCGGTCTGGCGACGTCGGCAACGCTCGACTTTTTCAATGAGTTAAGTATTTTTCGCCCGAAGGACCAAGGTCCAGACGCAAGTCAAGACCAAAGTCCGCCGGTTTTTACACCGCGGCGAATCCTCGAAAACCCGACCCCTCGGGTTTCCCTCGCTCGCGAGGGCAATGTCCTAACGTACAAAGGGGACCCTGACGGTAAGGGCGGGTCTGTGACCCGCCCACGACCGTCAACCGGGACCAAGTCCCAAACCAAAGCAACCAAATAAGCAAAACCCAAAAAAGCAAAAACAAGACCGACCATCCCGACGCCCCAAGGCGCCCACGTCCGGCAACCCCGGACGTTTCAACGCGTCCAACCCAAAACCAATCCCCCAAACAACCAACAACAAAATCCCGAAAATCCCCCCAATCCCAAAAATCCCAGTTCAGACAACGCCTCCCGACCACCTGCGAGGCGTTTAAGCGCGTCTCCAAACTTAGTAAGATTCAATCTGAACAGTCACCCACCATCTAAATCGCCCGGCGAACACCCTCGCCGCTCACAATCCATTCGGGAAACAATCACGATGCGAATATCTCGAGAGAAACTTCACTGGCTATACGAGGTCATGTACCGAATCCGCAGATTCGAAGAGACGATGCTCGAACAAACCTTCCGCGGCAACGCAATGGGCGTAACCCACCCCTCGGACGGACAAGAAGCAGTACCCACAGGCATCTGCGCCCATCTCACCGAAAAAGACTGGATCGGATCCACCCACCGAGGCCACGGACACTGTATCGCAAAGGGCCTCGACACCAAAGCGATGATGGCCGAAATCATGGGTCGCTACACCGGTCAATGCAAAGGCAAAGGCGGATCCATGCACATCGCCGACTTCTCCAAAGGAATGCTCGGCGCAAACGCCATCGTCGGAGCATCCGTCCCTCTCGCCGTCGGTGCAGCCCTCACCGCCAAATACCGAGGCAACGAAGACGAATCAATCGGCGTCGCTTTCTTCGGTGACGGCGCAACAAGCCAAGGCGTCGTCCACGAATCCATGAACCTCGCCGCAATCTGGAAACTTCCCGTAATCTTCGCCTGCGAAAACAACCAATACGCCGAAGCAACCCCCGCCTGGTACGCAGTCTCCACCGACGACATCTCCGCAAGAGCAGACTCTTACGGCATTCCCGGTGTCCAAGTCGACGGAATGGACGTCTTCGCCGTATACGAAGCGGCTGGACAGGCCGTCGAGCGAGCACGAGCCGGCGACGGCCCAACCCTCCTCGAACTCAAAACATACCGCTACCACGGACACTTCCACGCCGACGACCCCAAGAAATACCGCAAATCCGACGAAGAAGAGGAATACGCAGAACGAGACTGCCTCCAACACTTTGAAAAAGTCGTCACCGAACAAAAGGCGATGACCGCCGAACAACTCAAGCAAATCCGCGACGAGATCGAGCAGGAAATGCAAGACGCCGTCGACTTCGCCCTCAACAGCCCGATGCCGCCCATGGAAGAGCTCTACTCCGACGTCTACGTCGAATACTCAAATTCCCTAGTCGGCCTGCGCTGATAACGATTTCCCAATACTTTCCCCCCCGCCAAAAAAAACTAGAAAGACAACCCGAACTCGATGACCACCGCCGAAGCAACCCCCACAAAGACAGTCCTCAGCGAACCCGGCGTCCTAGTCCCCGGACCCGGCTACGACGTCCCCGGCATGGACGTCCGATACCGCGACGCCTTCAACCAAACCCTCCGCGACGAACTCAACCACGACCCCGACGTCTTCATCATGGGCGAGGACATATCCGGCGGCTTCGACCGTGACACCCTCGAACCCCTAGACGCATGGGGCGGACCTTTCGCCGCAACCAAAGGTCTAGTCCAAGACTTCGGACCCGAGCGAATCCGTGACGCTCCCATTTCCGAAGCCGGCTTCGTCGGCGCAGCAGTCGGCGCAGCCCTCACCGGCCTCCGACCCGTCGTCGACCTCATGTACTTCGACTTCGTAACCGTCGCATACGACCAGCTCCTATCCAACGCCGCCAAGTCCCGCTACATGTTCGGCGGCCAAACAAAAGTCCCCTTGACCCTCTTCGCCCGTTCGGGAGGCGGAACCGGACACGCCGCCCAGCACTCCGAGTCCTTCTACTCGATGCTCGCCCACATACCCGGCCTAAAAGTGGTCGTCCCATCCGACCCGTACACCGTCCGCGGCCTGCTCGCCGCCGCCATACGCGACGACGACCCAGTCTTCCTCGTCAACGACAAAAAGCTCATCAACATGACCGGGTTCTGCCCCGAAGAATCCTTCACCATCCCATTGGGCAAAGGCCGATACCTCCGGCACGGCAGCGACATCACCCTCGTCGGAATGTCTTACACCTCCGTAGTCTGCAAACAGGCCGCCGACCAACTCGCCGAAGAGGGCATCGACGCCGAAGTCGTCGACATGTTGAGCCTCTCCCCATTCGACGAAGACATCATCGTCGAATCCGTCATGAAGACAAACCGAGTAGTCATCGTCGACGAAGACACCCCGCGCGCCAGCATGGCATCCGAGTTCGCCGCCGTAATCGCCGACAAAGCATTCGACTACCTCGACGCCCCAGTAAAACGCGTAACCGGCCCTCACACCCCCGTCCCCTACAACAAAGGCCTAGAAACCGCCTTCATGCCCCAGCCCGAAGACGTAGTCGGCACCGTCAAAACGATGCTCGGCGTCTAGTCACGAACAAACCACGACATCATCCTCATCCGCCAACCGCCGCAACATCCTGAACGGATAGATCCCCGTCGAATGCCCGTCCGTCCAGAGAAACTGCAGGGCGTACCTACCAACCTCGAGATAATCCGCCACGATCACATCCTCAGGCACCATCGCCACATTCAACAACAGCCGCCCCGTCATCTCCTCAACGCAACCCGCACAACCACACTGCAACCGGAGATACCGATACGGATACAGACACGTCTGCCCATCCGACCAAGTTATCGACACCCCTTCGCCAACCAACTCCACGCCGGTCGCCACGATGTTAGTCTCTGCCATTCGATTTCCCGAACTCCTGCTGCCAAACGATCAAACCTGAACTACGATTTGCATCGCTGAAATAACCTTGTTCAAGCGTATCTGACAACCGGACTATCCCCAATAGCCAACCAAAAGCCAGTAAATCAGGAGCCAATCCAGTGACCACAGAATCCGACACCATCGTAGTTGGCCTCATCGGCGCAGGCGGCAACACCCGTCTCAAGCACATCCCCGGCCTCCGGGAACAGGAAAACGTCGAAATCAAAGGCCTCGTCAACCGATCCCTCGAATCCTCTCGACGCGTCGCCGACGAGTTCGACATCCCAGAAGTCTACGAAGACTGGATCGACCTCCTCGAAGACGACGATATCGACGCCGTATGCATCGGAACATGGCCGTACATGCACGCCTCTTTGACCGTAGAGTCCCTCGAAGCCGAAAAACACGTCCTCTGCGAAGCCCGCATGGCGATGAACTCCGACGAAGCACTCGAAATGCTCGACGCCTCCAAGCGCGCTCCTCACCTAATCGCCCAGATCGTCCCCGCTCCTCACTCTCTCGAAATCGACAGCACCATCATCAACCTGATTTCAGAGGGCTACATCGGCGACCTAGTCAACGTCAAACTCCACGTCGGCACCGGAAGCGATTTCCCCAACCCTGACTTGCCGCTCCACTGGCGACAAGACCGCGACCTCTCCGGCAACAACATCATGACCATGGGCATCTGGTACGAAGCGATGATGCGGTGGTTCGGCCCTGCCAAAACCGTCCAAGCCCTCGGCCAGACCGTCGTAAAGCACCGCTTGGACGAGGACGGCCGCCGTCGCTCCACGTCCATCCCCGACCACATAGACATCATGATGAACATGGAATGCGGCGGAACGATGATCTACACGACCACAACCGTCTCCGCATTCAGCCGGGCCCTCGACCTGTCCATCCACGGCACCGACGGAATGATCCGAGTCGAACTCGCTGATCCCAACGCCTCCGATGGCGCAACTTACGCCGTCAGCGGTGCCCGTCGCGGAGACAGCGAACCGTCGCCGATCCACATCCCGCCCGAAAACCGCGGCGCATGGAGAGTCGAGGAAGAGTTCATCAACGCCATCCGAGGCATCGAACCAGTAACCCACACCAACTTCACGGACGGATTCAAGTACATGCAGTTCACAGACGCCGTCAGCGAATCCCTCAAATCGGGCGATATGGTGCGCCTACCCCTCTGATTTCCAGACGTCCCAATCGACCTGACACTCCTGCTGTAAGGAGTGATTCGACGTATGTAATAATCGATTCATCATGTCTTCAAACACAGATGAATTTGAGCAACTCATAACCGAAATCAGCCAACAGTCGCCGTACGTCGACTCAGCAAACCTAACGCCGTTCTGGTCGCCTTCGACCCTAACCGTCAACGGTTCGCGGAACGGTGCACCACCCGTCGACGAAGTCTTGCGAACGGAAATCGCCGACAACGTAGCCTCTGCCGAGGTCGATGCCGCCGAGTCGGATGTTGCCGTTCCAGACGATCGCCTCCACCGATTGCCAGAGTCGGAACGCCCGCGAGAGCGCATGCATCAACTCGGTCCTGAAGGCATCACCACGACCGAGCTCCTCGCCATCATCCTAGGCTCCGGCATCCCCGGCAAAAACGTGAAAAACATGGCCGACGAACTCTTGGTCGCCTACGATGGCCTCCCCGGTCTCAGCAAAACGAGTTCCTTCAACATCCGCAAAATCGATGGAATCGGGTCAATCAAAGCCGACGTCCTAGCCGCCGCGTTCGAACTTGGACGGCGAGCCGCTCAGCAAGAATCCGACGCCGCTGCGATGGCCAGCAAATACGGCAAACACATGTCAAACGGCGAATCGATAGCTTGGACCTTAGCCGAACAGTTCACCTCCCGTCTCCGCGACAGCGTCCAAGAAGAGATGTGGATCGCCTTCCTCGACGTCAGAAACCGCTTCCGAGGCAAAACACGCGTCTACATCGGATGTTGCGACCAACTTGTCGCCAAAACCGGTGAAATCCTAAGCCGCGTCGTCGAACGCAACTTTCCCAGATACGCCCTCGTCCACAATCACCCGTCGGGCAGGGGAGACCCGAGCGGCGCTGATATCTCATTCACCGAACGCTTGGTCAAAGCCGGACACCTATTGGACATCGATCTGGTTGACCACGTAGTGCTTGGCGAGGACATGAGCAGCTTTGTGAGCATGCGACAACGCAAACTGGTCAACTTCACACCGTTCTCCCGAGCCAACATCAAGCTCGCCGAAGATGTCACACCCGAATCCAGTCCCGCCGTCGTACCCAAGCAAACCTCGTCACCGGTCCTCCGCTAGGCAAGTCGCCGCCTTCCGAAACCCCGGAAACTGGCAGCCTACCTTCTTTCAAAACACCCGCTATGTCGATGCTAGGAGTGTCGCAGACCTGCTCCCATACGCTCCAAACACAACAGCTCCGTCCTCCGCGACGACGTACTCGAGCAAGTGCATCGCAAATTCGGGCATCAACTCCAACGGCACCAGATCCCAAATCGCGTACACCCACCGAAACCTCATCGGCGGCAACCAACCCCAGGCATTGGCCACCCAGAAACGATGCGCCGATCCGGGGAACCTCCGCATCGCTTCCTGAACCAACAGGGGATTCATATCCACGCCATACGGTTCGAGCACCAACCCCTTCTCCTTCGCCCATCCGACAACCGACCGCAACAAATGACCATTCGCACAACCCACATCCAAGAACTCGCCATCGCCTTCGATCGCGTCAAGCAGGGGAGAGCGCTCCGAACGCCATCGCTCAGGTCCTCCGCTGAACCCGGATTGCCGAATTGGATCCGCGTGCTCGAGATAAGCTGGCTCCAAAATCCGGATGGAATCCAAATGTTCCTCCGGCAATCTGGTCGAATGTGATCGGGGACTCGTCAATGGCGTATTGGGGTGCATCGGGGATGAATCGGGCATCGGTGATACGATAACAATCGCGATCAAACGGCGCGAAATGCGCTTTGACACAGGCCGTTTCGATCCGTATCTTAGGCTACGGAATTCGGGAGTAGACGCAATGAGCCAAAAGGTTGCCATAGACCTAAATGCCGACATCGGCGAGTCCTACGCTTCTTACAAAATGGGCATGGACGAGGAGATCGTCAAACACATCACGTCGGCAAACATCGCATGCGGTTTCCACGCCGGCGACCCCGATTGGATGGCGCAAACCGTCGCCCTCGCCGAGGAAAAGGGCGTCAGCATCGGTGCTCACCCCGCATATCCAGACCTCTCCGGGTTCGGCCGCCGAGATATGGCCCTCACCCCAGACGAGGTAGCCCACGCAATCACCTACCAAGTCGGTGCCCTCACAGCCTTCACCAACGGCAAGAAACTGGCTCACGTCAAACCCCACGGCGCACTCTACAACCGCGCCGTCGGAGATAAAGACATCGCAGCCGCGATCGTCCGAGCCATCCGCAAGATCGACGAGGATCTGATCCACGTCGTCCTAGCCAACTCCGTGTGGGAAGACGTCGCCCGCAACGAAAACGCCAGAGTAGCCCGAGAGTCATACGCCGATCGCGCCGTAACTCCCGAGGGAACCCTCGTCCCACGGTCGCAACCCGGTTCTGTGATTCACGACATCGACGATGTCACGACCCGATCTCTGAGACTGGCCGCCGAAGGCAAGGTCACCGCATCCGACGGCAACGACATCGACTTCTCAGCCGACACCATCTGCCTCCACGGAGACACACCGGGTGCCGTCGAGATGGCCGCATCGGTCCGATCAACCTTCGAGGCAAACGGCATCGAAGTGAAATCCCTATCCGCGATCCTCGGATGACCATTCCTCCGTCGCACCTATCGACTAACTCGACACGTTGACCGAATACCCCCGCATCGTACCGGCGAGCGATTCCGCAATCCTCGTCGAATTTGGCAACTCGATCGACTACGAAATCAACGCCAAGGTCTACGCGTTGCAGTCCGAGATCGAACGCTCTGATCTCGCCACCTCCATCATCGAGTTCATACCCTCGTACCGATCCCTACTGATTGAATACGACAACTCTCGACACCTATTCGCTGACCTCGAAGACCAACTTACATCGATCGTCGAAAGTGTCGGAGATTCTGAGATTTCAAACCTCGATGCGGGATCGGAGATTCACAAGATACCGGTGGCCTACGGTGGCGACTACGGCCCCGATCTCCAAAACGTGGCCGATCACGCTGAATTGACCACCGATGAGGTCATCGAAATCCATTCCGGCACCGACTATCACGTCTTCATGTTGGGTTTCGCACCGGGATTCCCGTACCTCGGCGGCATGGACGAACGCATCGCCTGCCCTCGTTTAGCGACCCCGCGCACCTTAGTTCCCGCAGGGGCAGTGGGAATCGCAGAATCCCAAACCGGCGTCTATCCGAACCCAAGTCCCGGCGGATGGCAAATCATCGGCAGGACGCCGATCAGGCTTTTCGACGCCGAGGCCGATCCACCATCGGTGATGCTCCCAGGAACTAAGGTCAACTTCGTTCCGATGTCGCATGATGAATTCGAGTCTCAAGCCGGTACAACCTGAAACCTGAAACCTGATGTCTGATAGTCCTGCAAACATCGAGATCGCGTCTCCGGGCAATCTCCTGACCGTCCAAGACCTTGGCCGGAGGGGTAGCCAGCGTTTCGGCGTCTCCGTCAGCGGCGTCCTCGATCTTCAGGCTGCCATCTTGGCGAACCGATTGGTAGGCAATCCGACATCATCAGCCATGCTAGAAGCCACTTTCGGAGGCGTGGCGATAACCTTCGATTGCGAGACCAAAGCTGCAATAACCGGCGCAACGGTCGACGTTCACATCGACGACCTTCAAATGCCAATCTGGGAAACGATCATTGTTCCCGCCGGTTCAACCCTGTCAATTTCAATCCCAACGAAGGGGCTTTACTCCTACATCGCCGTCGCTGGCGGCATCGACACTCCAGACGTCCTAGGCTCCAGATCCACGCATCTCGGTTCGGCCCTCGGCGGTCACGAAGGCAGAGCACTTGCAGCAGGCGATGTGCTCGAAACTGGCAGCGACTCGTCAGGTCAGTCGCGACCCAGAGCCGGCACAATGGCGCCTCGCGACATCGTTCCCGCCTGCGACGATGATGTGCGGCGTGTCAGAGTGCTTCCAGGGCCTCAAAACGGAAATTTCGACGACGATGCCCAAGCTACCTTCGTCAACTCAACATTCACGATCAGCAACGTAACCAATCGACAGGGCGCGAGGTTGGAGGGGCCGACGATCCCTGCTATCGATGGGAGGCACGACATCGTATCCGACCCTGCCTACATGGGAGCGGTGCAGATCCCTTCCGACGGACAACCCATCGTGTTGCTGGCAGATCGTCAACCTACCGGGGGGTACGCGAAAATCGCTTCCGTCATCACCGCCGACCTCCCCACAGTCGTTCAACGCCCTCCCGGTTCAGCCATAGCATTCGAGCAAACAGACCTTGAGACCGCTCAGCGTGAGGCTAAAGCCTTGTCCGAGATCCTCCATGAATCTCCTCTAACTGAACCCTCAAGGACATTCGCCTCCAATTTCGAAATCGACGGGGAAACCTACAATGTTGAATTGGTGCAACCCTCAAACTTTGAGGAAAACGACGACGTAGGCGCAATCGTCTACGCAACAATGGATCACGGAAAAGAAAACGCGGTAAGGGTCGAAACGACCGGTTGAATCGGCCAACGAGACGACCACAACGATCGATCAAATAGGCGAAAACCTCAGAACCAAATTGGACATCGAACCTGTAATCGACGGCCTGCAAGTCAGCGGGATCGGCATGGGCATGACCGCGATCGTGCTCATCCTCTTGGCGCTTTCCGTCAAGGGCATGTCTTGGATCGACGTCTACATCAACCGTCGTCAAGCAGCACAGGCCGAAGTTGAGACTGCCGAACTCGAGACTCCGGTTACCGACGCAGAAGTCCCCGCGGAAGACGAGTCCGATGGTGCAAAGCGTGCCGCCGCTATTGCCGTTGCCATTGCACTCGCTCGACGCTCACAGGAATCGACTCATTACCAAGGGCCGACCAACAGGGATGTCGGGAATTCAACTCCATACGATTCCTGGGTATCAGAAGGTAGAGCCAGACTTCGCTCCACACAGGGCGTCGCTCAAGGAAGCACACGATGGCGATGACCGATCGATACCGAATCACAGTCGATGGAATCGCCTATGAAGTGGAAATCGGCGATCTAGATTCCTCGCCGGTCGAAGTGACCGTCGACGGGATTGGTTACAGCGTTGACATCCCCGATTTGCCCAGCGCACCGCCAACTGCCGCACCCTCGTCCCGACCTGCTTCTCGCCCGGCACCGCGTCGTCCCGCGGAACGCGCACGCCCCTCACCAACCGCAGGTGCCGATTCCCAAAACGTCGTTCGTGCGCCGATGCCCGGTCGAATCGTTCGCGTCAACGTCTCCTCCGGCGACAGCGTTACGCAGGGGCAGGCCGTTGTGGTGCTCGAATCGATGAAGATGGAGAACACCATCGCTGCACCACGCGACGGCGTGATTTCACAAGTTCACGTCTCGGCGGACGATTCTGTGCAACACGGTCAAAGTTTGGTGGAGTTGGAATAGCAAATGTCCGGCGAAGGCGTTCTAGATCAGATCCTGGTCGGTTTCGAAGCGATTGCCGACGACCCGCGCATCGTCGTGATGTGGATCATCGCCGCGGGTCTTCTCTACGTCGGCGTTGCCAAACGCAAGGAACCCTTGCTCCTCGTTCCCATCTCGATGGGTATTTTGTTCGCGAACCTCCCGCTTGGAGAATTCATCCGCGCAGGCGGCGATGGCGAACCTACTGGCGTCTTACGAACCTTCCAAAACGTCGGGTTAGAGACCGACATCTTCCCATTGCTGATCTTCTTGGGAGTCGGTACCGCAACCGACTTTTCGCCGATGCTCTCCAACCCGAAGACCCTTTTGCTTGGCGCAGGCGCACAGGCCGGGGTATTCTTCGCCCTCATCGGTGCGTTGTTGCTTGGGGCGTTGGGATTGTTCGATTTCGGACTCTTGGAGGCAGCGTCGATCGGGATCATTGGCGGTGCAGATGGTCCGACCACGATCTTCATCGCCACACGAATGCGTGAGTTGGGCGAGGCATTGCCCCGCATTGAGGTGCGCGACATCGTGGGAGCCACCGCCGTCGCCGCATATTCCTACATGGCGCTCGTGCCGATCATCCAGCCACCACTGATCAAGCTCCTGACAACAGAAAACGAACGCCGTATCCGCATGGACTACTCCAGCGAGCCAGTTTCGCGTCGGACGCTGATCCTGTTTCCCATCATCACGACCATCGTGATCAGCGTCCTTGTCCCATCAGCGTCACCTTTGATCGGCATGCTGATGTTGGGCAACTTGATAAAGGTATCGGGAGTTGTCCCGAGACTCTCAGACGTCTCGGAAAATGCGTTGATGAACGCAACGATTATCGTCCTGGGTTTGGCGGTCGGCGCAACGATGCCTGGCTCGATATTCCTACAGCCCGAAACCCTCGGCATTTTTGTCCTTGGGTTGTTCGCATTCGCAACCGCTACCATGACTGGTGTGTTGCTTGCAAAACTCATGAACTTGGTCACCAAGTCCAAAGTCAATCCGATGATCGGAGCTGCAGGTGTCTCAGCCGTCCCCATGGCCGCCAGAGTCGTGCAAGACATGGGCCAAAAAGAAGACCCAGATAACTACCTGCTCATGCACGCGATGGGTCCCAACGTCGCTGGGGTAATTGGTACCGCCACCGTGGCGGGCGTCCTGATAGCCGTGGTTCCCACGCTGCTAGGTTGATGGGCATGCCGCGTGTCAGTTCCGCACATGTAAGATCGATTGTCGTAACACGGATGGCAATCCCGCCAACAGTCCCACGGAGAAACCCATATGCCTGACCTCACGATGCGCGGAGTTTACCCGATCCTTTCGACCCCATTCGACGAGAACGGGAACATCGTGTTCGAGGATCTCGAACGCCAGGTCGAATGGATCGTTGATCAAGGCGTCCACGGTGTCGGCATAGCCATGGCCAGCGAGGTCTTCAAGTTCACGGAAAGCGAACGCGACGCTGTCCTCAAGTCCGTGGTGGACACGGCAAAAAACCGCGTCAAAGTCGTCATGAACACGGGCGCGGAAGGCACCGACGCAACGGTTTACTACTCGAAGCGAGCCGAAGAGTTGGGTGCCGACGCTTTGATGATTCGACCCACCAGTTACATCCCTACCACCGCTTCGGAACACATCGAGTACTTCGTACAGATCGCCGAAGCCGTCGGCATCCCGATATTCCTGCAAGACCAGAGCACCGCGCAAGTGCCTCCTGGCATGGCCGTCGCTTGCGCGAAGCGGCATGAAAATCTTTGCTACATCAAGGTCGAAACTCCTCCGACCTTGCCGCGATTCAACGAAGCACAGAAGTTGGCCGACGATGGCACGAATCTGTTCCTCTTCGGAGGAATGGGCGGCGCGTTTTTCTTGGAAGAACTAAGTCGCGGATCAGTCGGCACCATGCCGGGTTCAACGTTGCCGGACAAGTTCGTCGAGATTTGGGACCAATGGGAATCAGGAGACCAAGCAGCGGCGTTCGATGCTTTCGACAAGTACGCTTCGATAATTCGGACGCTGGCCCAAGGCCAAGGTCTGGCTAACTGGATCTACAAACACATCATGTGGCGCCGTGGGGTGTTCAGTAAGAACGGGACATTCGCAAGAGGTCCTTCGTTGAGACCCGATGCGGAGCACCTCAAGGAGATCGACGCCCTGCTTGACCGTTTGGGATTGCTCACCGTCGCTGATTAGCGCTTTACGCTGAACTTGATGAGTTGATGCCTCCGAGCAACGAACTGCCCCGCCGCTGTCTCGGTATCATTCGTGCCGACGTCGCAGACTCAGATTGCGACATTGATCAGTGTCGGCGCATAGCCGCGTCCACTCCATCAAATCACACAGAATCACCGCCGGGGCCACCATGGAAGTGATTCTTGGCACCACCATAGATATCCCGACGTGGCAATTGGTGGTCATGGCAGCGATCTCACTCGGAGTTGGTCTTTCAGGTGGAGTGGTCGGGATCGCTCTCGGTGTGATACGTCTCCCAATGCTCACGTTATTCGGCGTTGACCCCCTCATCGCCGCAGGTACCAACCTGATGATCAGCGTGATGGGCTCGACTATCGGAACTCTGGAAGCGTTCTTCCATCATCGTGTCGCCCCGGTAGTGGTCTTGGCGATGGGCGGCCCCGCGATTGTCGGTGCGTTTATCGGCGGTTATTTTGCCGATGTCGTTCCCATCTGGATCCTGCTGTCCGTCGTTACTTTGCTGATGGCTTGGTCTGCGCTCTTTCTCATTGCGTGGTCCGTACGCATCATGCGAATCCGCCGTAGATATCCGAGTTCGCGAACGCGCCGGGCCATGACGGGCGCAGGAAACGGCGACAGGGTCCATCTCGACGCTAAACAGGTGAGCCGTGAAGGTATCGCGGGGTTCGTCATTGGCGTCATCGGCGGTGCCGTGGGGTTAGTGTTGGGTGTGCTTCGAATGCCAGCGCTGTTGGCGATGAAGATGGATCCTCATAAAGCCGCAGGAACCAACTTGGCGATAACCGTGTTCGTGGGAATCGCCGGTTTTGCTGGGCACTTGTTGAAAGGCAGCGTCGATTGGCATCTTATTGCGATCGTCGGGATCCCCGGTGTCCTCGGGATGTACGTCGGCACCAGATTGGCGAATCGATTTGACGCTCCGGGGCTGAGGCTTGTTGTCGGCATCGTAGTCTTGCTCGTAGCGCCGGCGGTACTCTTCGGCGCGATCCGCAACGCGGCTTAAACCTCAACCTGATCGATTGGACCCTGACCTATGCGCAACACCCTCCACGACGCGATGGCGGCGGAGCAACCGTTGCAAATTGTCGGGGTGATCAACGCGTACGCCGCGATTCAGGCTAGAAGAGCTGGATTTCGGGCGATCTATTTGTCAGGAAGCGGAATTGCAACCGCATCCTACGGACTGCCGGATCTCGGCATGACCGGTCTGACCGATGTGCTGGTCGACGTAAATCGAATCAAATCCGTCTGCGAACTGCCGCTGCTCGTGGACTGCGACACGGGGTGGGGCGCCGCTTCTTCTATCGCCCGTACCGTCCGAGAGATGGAACGCGCCGGAGTGGCGGCTATCCATATCGAAGACCAGGTTCAAGAAAAACGCTGCGGCCACCTTCCCGGCAAACAGGTCGTCGAAACCTCCGAGATGTGTGACCGCATAAAAGCCGCAGTTGATGCTCGCACCGACGAAGACTTCGTCATCATGGCCCGCACCGATGCGTTGGAGCCAGAAGGACTTTCCTCCACATTGGATCGCTGCAACGATTACGTTGAAAGCGGTGCCGACGCAATCTTTGCGGAAGCTGTCACCGATCTGGGTCAATACCGGGAATTTGCCGCCCGAACGGGTGTGCCTATACTCGCAAACCTTACCGAATTCGGAAAGACCCCTCCGTTCACCACCGAACAGTTGAGGAACGCCAACGTCGCCATGGCACTCTATCCGCTGTCGGCTTTTAGAGCGATGAGCCGCGCTGCGGAAAACGTGTACGCCGCAATTAGAAATCAAGGTACTCAAGAAGACGTTGTCGAATTGATGCAGACTAGGGACGAGTTGTACGACAATATCGGGTACCACGACTACGAGCGCAGGATCAATGATCTGTTCGCTGCCCGAGAACAACAGGAAACCATGTGATGTCAGTTATCGACAAGGGATTGGCAGGGGTTATCGTCGGCGAAACCGCGATCTCAACCGTCGGCAAAGCCGGCGCAGGGCTCACGTACCGCGGCTACAGCATCGAAGATCTAGCGCGGGATGCCACGTTTGAAGAAGTCGCCTACCTGCTCGTCTACGGCAAACTGCCAAATGTCTCGGAGCTAAATGCGTACCAGGAGCGATTGGCGAGGTTACGGGTATTGCCGCCTAGCGTGTGCCAGATGCTCGAATCCCTGCCGATGTCAACGCATCCTATGGACGTCTTGAGGACCGGAGCGTCGATGCTCGGTTCGCTCGAACCGGAAGGTGATGAGGGTAGGGGAGCGGCATACGTTGCCGATCGATTGATGGCAAGCATGACATCGATGCTTGGGTATTGGCACCGTTTCGCCCACCGCAAGCAGCGAGTCGACACCCAAACCGACGAAGTAGGTTTGGCGGCGCATTTCCTGCGATTGATCACCGACGCAGAGCCGCGCGAAGCGGCGAGGAAAACCCTCGACACAATTCTCGTCTTGTACGCGGAGCACGAATACAACGCCTCCACTTTCACAGCGCGAGTCGTAACCAGCACGCTGGCCGACACTTATTCTGCCGTGGTTGCCGCGATTGGGGCATTGCGCGGGCCGTTGCATGGCGGCGCGAACGAAGCGGCGATGGATCTCATCTCATCCTTTGAAACGCCTCAGGAAGCGGAGAAGTCTATCCATCACATGCTCGACGCCCGTCGGCTCATCATGGGGTTCGGACATCGCGTCTACAAAAACGGGGACCCGCGGTCCGACATCGTGAAAGAACTAGCTCGAGGGCTAGCCCTAGAAAGCGGCAACAATGCCTACTTCGATATCTCCGTTCGCATCGAAGAGGTGATGATGCGTGAGAAAGGGTTGCACCCCAACCTAGATTTCTTCTCCGCAACTGCGTATCATCTCTGCGGCGTGCCGACCGTGATGTTCACTCCGCTCTTCGCCGTCAGCCGCACCGCCGGATGGGTAGCGCACGTCATCGAACAACGTGACGACAATCGATTGATACGTCCGAACGCCGACTACAACGGGCCGCAGGCGCGTGAACTCGTAAAGCTGCACGACAGGTGATGGCGCCTCTCTACGATGACGTCATCTCCGAAATCGCGGCTTACGTTTGCCGGGATGGTGAGATCGGTTCCGACGAAGCGTATCAAACCGCTCGTTTGGCGCTCATGGATTCGATTGGCTGCGCCTTGTTGGCCATGGGATTCTCAGCATGTAGCGAGTTCATCGCCGTCGAAGATGCGTCTTTGAACATCCCTCGCGGCGTTCCAGTTCCCGGTACTTCAAATCGGAAACCGCCAATTCAAGCGGCATTCGACATCACGACAGCAATCCGATGGCTCGACTTCAATGACACTTGGTTGGCCAAGGAGTGGGGTCATCCTTCAGACAATTTCGGTGCAATCCTTGCCGCATCGTACGACTATCAACTCCAGCATCACGACGCTCCGATGCGAATGCGCGATGTCTTTGAACTCGCCATTCGTGCGTACGAGATCCAAGGGGTTCTCGCACTAGACAACGCGTTCAACCGCGTAGGTATCGATCATGTCTTGCTCGTCAAGGTCGCGTCCGCAGCAGTCGCGGCCGCCGTTTTTTCGGGCAACGACGAAAACACCGTTGCGTCGGCCGTTTCCCATTCTTGGTTGGATGCGACGCTTCGAACATATCGACACGCACCAAACACGAACTCAAGAAAGTCTTGGGCGGCTGGTGATGCAACGTCGCGCGGGCTGATGTTTGCCAAACATGCCGAGCGCGGGATGCCGGGAGTTCTTACAGCTCTTACTGCACCCGCATACGGGTTCCAAGACGTGTGGTTCGAAGGTCGAGAGGTAACTTTGCAGCGGAGTTTCGGATCGTACGTCACGGAGAACGTTTTGTTCAAAGTGCGATACCCAGCCGAGTTCCATGGTCAAACGGCGGTCGAAGCCGGCGTTGCACTGCACCCGCATGTCGCACATCGTCTGAGTGAAGTCGCGTCTATCGAAATCATGACTCAAGAACCTGCCATCCGTATCATCGATAAGTCGGGATCACTGACGAGTCCGGCGGATCGGGACCATTGCATCCAATACATGACTGCGGTAGCTCTAATAAACGGCACTGTCACCTCCGAAGACTATGAGGAAGAGGCTTCTCTGGACCCCCGAATCGACGCATTGCGCGACAAGATGGTGGTGACCGAGTGTCCCGAGTTCACGGAGGAATACCTGCACCCGAACCGTAGATCAATTGCCAACGCCGTTCAGGTCCATTTCAAAGATGGCAGCTCAACGGATCGGGTCGAAATCCGTTATCCAATCGGACACCGTACGCGCCGAAACGAGGCTATACCGCTCCTCAACGAGAAGTTCGCGGACAACGTCGCATCGACATATGGGGACACCAACTACGCTCAGAACGTGCTGGGCCTGTTCGACGACTCGACGAAAATCGACGGTATGAAAGTTGTGGATTTCATGGACAGATTGAGATTCAACGAAAAAACCGAAAGGAACGCAACGAATTGACCGACAAGTTGACCGGTAGCGACCTACTCAACCTCTCGCTGAAAGCTGAAGGTGTCGACACACTGTTCGGCATCGCGGGTGATCACATCCTCGACATGCTCGACAGGATGGTCGACGAACCGTTTCGCATGATCGACACGCGTCACGAATCTGGCGCGGTACACGCGGCGGACTCTTATTCCCGCATACTCAGGCGAGCTTCGGTTGCACTTTCAACGACCCCTGGGCACGCGAACGCCGTGCCGGCACTTGCCAACGCGCTCCATTCGGAGGCTCCCGTTGTCAACATCGCCGGCAGTGCAGATTCGCCCAACTTAGGTCGCGGAGCGATGCAGGAATTCGACCAGATTGGCATCGCCCGTCCCGTCACCAAGGGTGCATGGCAAGTGCCATCGCCGGAGCGAATCCCGGAGTATGTTGCACTCGCCTTCCGAACCGCGTTGAGTGGACGGCAAGGCCCCGTTCACCTGACAATTCCGCATGACTATCAATCCGCGACCGTTGACGTTGCCGACTACGAGCGTTACGCGCCGAGGGAGTACAGCGCCCCCACTCGTGTGTTGGCAGACCCTTCGAGGGTCCAAGAAGCAGTTCGGTTGCTCAACTCAGCGCAGCGACCGCTCATTATGGCTGGATCTTCGGCGGGGGCTACTGCTGATCCCGAAGTCGTGCAGCGGTTGGTCGAAACTACCCGAACGCCGTTCGTCTCGGAAGACTCGGCTAGAGCGTTGATCCCGGATTCTCATCCATACAGCTTTGGGTTGGGATACTTGCCGCTCAATCGAGCCGCACAAATGGTAGGCGAGGCAGACGTTGTCATGATGTTGGGGAAGCGACTCGACTACACGTTGGGTTTTGGTGGCACGCCGCCGTTCCATCCGGACGCGAAGGTCATCGTCGTGGATCCTTCGCCAGCAGAGATCGGTCGCGCACGATCGGCGGAGATTGCCATATTGGGTGACTTGGGACCAGTGTGCGAGCAATTGGCTGATCTCGCTGAAGGGCTGACTTGGTCGAAACACGAGGATTGGGTGAATTCGATGCGCCAAACTCACGACGAATGGCTCGCCGAGTTAAACGAGATGGCAAATCCATCGACGCCGATGCATCCCATGTATGTCAGCGAAACTGTCCAGAAGTTCCTCGATGACGATGCACACATCACTTTCGACGGCGGAGACTACTGCCATTTCCTGCGTGCATCAATCCCTAGACAAAAACCGTTCCGCTTCCACAACGTTTCGAGTTTCGGGATGATCGGCGTCGGGATCGCGTACAGCATGGGTGCCCAAGCCGCGTTACCCGATACACAGTGCATTGTGGCAACAGGGGATGGTTCATTCGGATTCAACGGCATGGAAGTCGACACGATGGTCCGTCACAACCTGCCAGTCAAGATTCTCTTGGGAAACAACTCGATCTGGGGCATCGACTGGCAAATCCAAAAAGGCATCTACGGTCGGCCGGTCTGGACCGATTTAGCTCATGGAACGCGATACGACCTGGTTGCCAAGGGCTTGGGGGCATATGCTGAGCATGTGACGACCGCCGATCAGCTGGAACCGGCCGTCAAACGAGCGTTCGACCACGACGGCCCGGCGTTGTTGAACATTGAAGTCGACCAGATCATCAGTCCCGTTGCCCAAGCCGCAATCGATCGCAAACTCGGTTCCCACGGTTAGACGGCATTACCGACAAACAGGAGTCACGAGATGACTTTGCAAGTAGACAAGAAACGCGCGCCTGACGGTTCAGCGGGATACTTCGATCCCGAATATATCGAACGACGACAGTTGCTCCCGGGCGTCACTGCCCAGCTGATTTGGGGAGAACGCGTGATGATGGGCATCATCGACTTCGAACCCAGCGCAATCGTGCCGTGGCATTCCCACCCGCACGAGCAATGCGGCCGGGTTTTGGAAGGATCAGCTTGGTTCGAGCTGGAGGGGCACGAAAAAACAAAACTCGAAGCAGGGGAACACTACGTCATCCCAGGGAACGTCGCGCACCAAGTCACGGCCACAAGCGAAGGATGCGTAGCTTTAGATATATGGTCTCCAATCCGAGACGAATATATCTCTGACGAAATCGGGTTTTTCAACGACGGCGATTAACCGCGCAAGGAAAACAATTCGGGATTGTCACCCGTCCGAACGCCCGACAATCGGGCGCTCAGACGGGGATTGAGTTCATTCGGGACAGCGGTTTACTGCTTCGTCTCCGTGAAGATCGTTCCGATCTCCTCAAGCGACGCCTTGAACGATTGAGCGGCATCCATGTCGACGTTTTGCTTGACTTGGCTGCCTAGTTTGCAGGCATTCCAAACGAGCTCATGGAGGTTGGGGTACTTCTCGAGATGCTCAGGCTTGAAATAGTCGGTCCAAATGACCAAGATGTCATCTTTAGCCTTCTTCGCATGCTCCTCTTTGGCAGCAACGTAACGAATGACGTTGTTGCGGGCACCAAGAGACATGTCTCCTTGGTTCTCCAGGATCAACTCGGTCATGCGGATACAGGTTTGTGCCGCTTGGATGGCATCGCGAGGGTCGTAGATCCCGCATGGGATGTCGCAGTGAGCATGTGCCACGCCGAAGGGGGACAAGCGGTCCACTAGTCTTTTGACACTTGGTAGCATCGTCGTGAATCCTTTCATGGTGCCGCGACACCGGTTCGCGGCTTTTCGAGAGATAGTCGATCACTGATCGATTATCAACATCAAGAATAGACTACACAGATGTTGGCTGGCATCAAAAAGACATTACTGCGCATGTCCAACTTCCCGGGTGTTATCTGCGACCGTCTGACTAGCAAATGGGTTGTGGTGGTTGGCGACTCCATGCTGCCGACGCTCCAAAACGGCCAACGCGCCAGAGTCAGTCGACGGGTTCTGAGAAAGAAGCTCCCGGCACGAGGCGATATCGCGTTTTTTGAGCATCCTCACCGAGATGGATTTTGGGAGGTCAAACGGGTCGTGGGTTTGCCAGGCGAATCTGTCGAGTTTGATTTCGGTCGATTGGTCGTCGACGGCACCAGCATCGATGAACCGTATTTGATGTTTGGCGATCCCCGCTTAAGCGGGAAATGGCAACTAGAGCCGGAAGAGTACCTCGTCCTCGGTGACAACCGCAGACGTTCTACCGACAGCCGTCATTTCGGTCCGATTGAGCGACAAAGGATCCTGGGGTTGGTGGTTCAATCACCTGACAAGGCACAAGATCGGTCGTAACCGGTAACCGGATTCCAACGAAACTAAGCCGCCGACATTTCGCGTATTAGTCCGTTGACCCTTCGCGCGATGTCGTGGACCAAAGACACGATGTGTTCATCGTCGGTCATCTCCGACGGATCCGGCAATTGCCAGTCATCCATCTCGGCGAGGCCAATCGATGGGCAGGACTTCGAGTCGACGTTGCATCCCATTGAGATCAACCTAGGTTGATGTGAAACCATATCGTCGGACAGTAGTTTCGGAACTTCGTTCGAACAATCCAATTTGAAGGATTCCAAAACCCTCTGGACGGATGGGTTGATATGTTCGCGAGGTATTGTCCCTGCAGATTCAGCTCGCAAACTCAAACCTAGTTTCTTGGCACGATCATTGAATAGCAACTTGGCTGCCACGCTGCGGCCAGCATTGTGAAGGCAAACGAAAATCACGTCGGCGCGTTCGTTACTCATACCGGCTCCTGACTATGGCTTGGGGTTCGTCTTCTTGTTTTGGCAAGCCCGGTTCGATGATCAATTTGAAGACCAATGCGCCGATTGGTGCGCCAATCAATGGGCCGAGGATGTAAATCCAGAAACCGTTTTCCGGTCCGGGGATGGCGATCTCACCCCAACCGGCAAACGCTGCCACAATTCTCGGTCCGAAATCTCGGGCTGGATTCCACCCAGCTTGCGTGATTGGCGCAAATAGGCTGATCAATGCTGCAACCGTAAACCCGATGAAAAACGGCGCCATCCCGTTGGTCGGGATGCCAGCGTTCCTTCGGTCTGTCAGGGCGAAGATCACCATCACCAGGACCGCCGTCCCGAACGCTTCGACTGCGAACGCATGCAACGGGGTAATCGACAAAGATTCGAACATCGCCGGGTTGGGGAAATACTCGCCGAATGCCATTGCAGATTTCTGGCTACCTTCGGCGCCACGCACGATCCCGTTGATCATTTCAAAGCGGTCGATCAACGGATTGAAGAGAACCAACACGACAATCCCCGCCAAAACGGCCCCAAGGAGTTGAGATCCCCAGTACGCCAACATCCGGTTGACCGGGAATTCGTGGCTTCGGAATATGGCGAACGCGAGGCTGACCGCCGGATTCAGATGCGCTCCAGAAACTCCGCCACTCACGTAAATCGCCAAGGTCACACCAAAACCCCACACCACGGCGACTTGCCACAATCCGACTTGCGCTCCTGAAAACACCGCCGCCGCAACTGATCCGATCCCAAACAGCACCAAGACAAAGGTCCCGAGCGTTTCCGCTAAACATGCGCTGAGAATGGCAACCCGACCATTGCGGTCCTTACTTCCGAATACGGTTTCCATCAGGCTTTTTCCTTGATCCAACGAGCCGCGTCGATGGCGAAGTAAGTGATGATTTTCTGAGCTCCCGCGCGTTTGATGCTCAACAGAAGCTCTAACGCGGCATCTTTCAGGTTGATCCAACCGTTAGCGGCGGCCGCGTGGATCATTGAGTATTCACCGCTGACGTTGTACGCGTACAACTGATTGGCTGGGAATTTGGCGCGGGCGGACGCGATCACATCCAGATACGAAAGGGCGGGTTTCACCATGATGTAGTCTGCGCCTTCACGTACGTCGGCTTCGATCTCCTCCATGGCTTCACCACGCTGGCTAGGTGCCATCTGGTAACTTCGTCTGTCGCCGAAACTTGGAGTTGAGCCAGCAGCGTCTCTGAATGGGCCGTAAAAGGCCGACGCGTATTTGGCTGAGTACCCGAGAATATTCACGCCGGAATGGCCGGCGTCGTCAAGAGCTGCGCGAATTGCTGCCACTTGACCGTCCATCATCGCGGACGGTGCGACAACATCAGCCCCTGCCTCGGCGTGAGATAGCGCGGTTTTCGCCAGCAGGGATAAGGTTGCGTCGTTATCTACGATCCTTCCGGTCAACTGTCCACAATGACCGTGGGAGGTGTACTCGCACATACAAACGTCGGTAATCGACTGAGCATCGGGAAATCGAGTCCCCAACTCCGCGACTGATCGTTGAACCGCTTCGTCTGGAGACCAGGCTCGTTTCCCAACGTCGTCCTTTTCATCCGGTATCCCAAAAAAGAGAAATCGATCAATCCCGACACTTATCGCTTTTTCGGCCTCTCGCATCGCTTCGTCAACCGACATCCGGTAGATCCCTGGCATGGAAGGAACTGCGTCACGGCGGTTTTTCCCGTTGATTACAAACATCGGGTAAACGAACTCTGTCCCCAATAGCCGAGTTTCGGCATTCTGTTGACGCGTCGCTTCGCTCGACCTCAATGGCCGGAAGCGACGGAATTCGATTGATCCTTCGGTCGCCATCTCGTCTACTGGTTGCCTTCGAAGTATTCGACGATTGCGGAAATCAGTGCGGGGATTGTTTGCTGATCGGGTATGAGATCCACGCGGATACCTAGATCCTTGGCGGTTTGTGCGGTTATCGGCCCCATGCAGGCTACAACGCAATTGTTAATTCGCCGTACATCGCCCTCAAGCAAGTTGACGAGGTTTTTCACCGTCGAGGAGCTCGTGAAGGTCGCGACGTCGATCTTGTCTTCGAAAGCTTCCCTTGCTACAACGTCGGAACCCTCGGCTGACACTGTCCGATACGCCGCTACCTCCGCGACATCGGAGCCTAGTTGTCGCAACCCTCTGGGCAAAGTCTCACGCCCGATGTCCGATCGGAAAACCAACGCGGATCGGGGTGCAACGTCTACGGTTCGGAACGCTGCGACCAAACCCTCGGCAGTAAAGTTGTCCGGAACCAAATCCGCCACGATACCTTGACGTTTGAGTGCGTCTACCGTGGCTGGTCCCACGGCGGCGATCCTGTTGGTAGCGCACGCACGCGTGTCCATTCGCATGGCCTGCATTCGGTCGAAAACTTGATTGACGCCGTTAGGGCTGGCAAATGCCAACCATTCGAACCGGCTCAAATCAGACAAGACCTCATCTAGTTCGGAAGTATCTTCAAGCGGTGCAGACTTGATGACAGGGCACTCAACGACCTCAGCGCCCTGAGCCGCCAAACCTGACGCCAACGTGCTGGCTTGGCTCCTCGCACGCGTCACCAACGCACGTTTTCCAAACAACGGGAGTGCATCGAACCACGATATGCGATCTCTCAAGTTGACGACGTCGCCTATGATCAAGGCCAGCGGAGCAGTCAATTCTGATTGCTTTACTCGGCTTTCGATGTCTGCCAATGTGCCGACTACAGTCTGTTGTTGCGGAGAACTTCCCCTATGGATCGCAGCAACTGGTTCGTCGGCGTTTCTCCCTTCCAAAATCAAACCCTCCGCTATTTCGCCGATCCGTGTCGCGCCCATCAAAACCACGATAGTGCCGTTCGTGTTGGCGATCCCGTGCCAATCGACTTTGGTTTTAGTGGCCCCTGGATATTCGCTACCAGTGACGATCGTCACTGATGAAGCGACGCCCCGATGGGTTACGGGGATTCCTGCGTATGCAGCCGCGCCGATGGCGGACGTAACACCTGGTACCACTTCAAATGGGACTCCTGCATCGCGCAATGCCTCCGCCTCTTCGCCGCCTCTGCCGAAAACAAATGGGTCGCCTCCTTTGAGCCGACAAACATCATGCCCGCGACGAGAGAGATCGATCAACAAATCGTTGATTTCGGATTGCGAAAGTGATGCTGAACCAGCAGACTTCGCGGCTGAGATCAACTCGGCATCTTCGTCGGCTTCGTCCAACAGACTGAACGGTGCAAGACGATCGTAAACGACTACATCAGCTTTCCGCAATGCAGCAAGGCCCTTGACGGTGATGAGCCCTGGGTCGCCGGGTCCGGCCCCGACCAACCAAACCGTTCCATTTTCAGACATGGTTAGTTGGCGACTGCGGCCGACGGCGTGAAATAATCCAATGCGCCCTGATGAATCACGTGTTGTGCGACACGTTTCCCCATTTCGATGCCCTCGTCGACGGGAGCCGACGCCCGATAACGGACGAAATTTGCACCTGAAGGTTCGGAAACGAAAACGGCGAGGGAGACAACATTGTCGTTGATTTGTGCGTGGGCTCCGATTGGCGCGCTACATCCGCCACCAATTTCGGCCAAGAAAGCCCGTTCAGTGTCGACGCAGATCCGAGTGGATCGGTCTTCGATGGCGGCACAAATCTTCCGCGTGACTTTGTCGTCAGCTCTAGTTTGAACAGCCAGCGCTCCTTGCCCTGGGGCAGAAACGAAAGACATGCACCCGAGGTATTCAGATATTCGGTTCGCCATGTTGATCCGTTTTAAGCCCGCAGCCGCCAGCACGAGTGCATCGATGACCGAATCTTCTTCGTCCAACATTGCCAATCGAGTCGTTACGTTTCCTCGTATCGGCTTAAGGATCAGATCATCCCTTTCCGCGGCGATCAAGGCACGTCGACGGGCACTGCCTGTAGCGATGATCGATCCTGAATTGATCTCATTCAGGCCGCGATCGTTTTTGCTGATGACGGCGTCACGAGGATCTTCTCTGTACGGCACGCTGGCGATAACCAGCCCGTCTGTCAACGTGGTCGGGAGGTCTTTTAGGCTGTGAACCGCAATGTCGATCTCACCCGCAGCGAGCGCCGCTTCGATCTCTTTCACGAATACACCGACACCAATTTGATCGACTGAGACATCCCGACGAATATCGCCACCAGTTTTGAAGGTCGCGATCTCGATGTCGATTTTGTCGACGCGTTTTCTCAACGCATCGGCTACTTCATTTGCTTGGGCCATTGCTAGCGAGCTTTCGCGGCAACCAAGGACGATCTTGCGGGACGCATAAACCATGTTTAGGCATTTTAAGTCCGAGAGTTGTCGACTGCCCTTGCTTCGAGCGCATCGACCAACATCTGCCGCGCAGCTTCGGGATTGCCTTCTTGAAAGGCTTTAAGCATCCCGTCAGTGATTGACTCTGCCCAATCGTCAGGTGTGACGGGCAATTGACGCGAACGCACGTCTTTTCTGACGTCGGTGAGAATCGGGCCCAAATCTGCCCACTGGAGGCAGCGGCAATATTCGCCGTCTGAGATACGTTCCCGAAGGCGGCGGGCCAGAGCAGGGCTGGTGCCGGCGGTCGAGACCGCTACCGTGACATCTTCGCGTTGAATCAACGCGGGCGCTATGAAAGTGCACAGATGCGTGACATCCATCACGTTGAGGAGCACATTTCGTTCTGTGGCTTCTCGGGAGATCGCTTCGTTCGTCTCAGCGTCGGATGTGTCGGCAACGATCACGATCCAGGCTCCGGCTAAATCGCCTGATTCATATTTGCGTTGAACCCATTCGATCTCGCCCGAAGCAGCGAGGTTTGCCAGATTTTCTGATGTGTCTTCCGTCGGGCTGAACAGCGTTACGTCAGCACCGCATTCGAGCAAGTATTTGACTTTGCGTTCGCCTTCATGAGGATCGCCGCCGAAAACCAGACAGCGGCGTCCCTTTACGTCGACGAAGACTCCGTAGTAACCGGGCATGCTATCTACGCCTGAACTGCTAACGCGGCGCGTTCAACATCGACGTTGTCGTCAACGAAGTAGCGCACCCTCGTCTTCTTGTATTCCCGATGACTGTAAAGGAGTTGGAAGTCCGTCAACCCGGTATCGTCCGCGATCTTTGAAGCGATAGTTTCGCACTCGTCTCGCGTGACGGCATGGATCATCGTGAAGTGCGAAAATCTCCAGTCTTCGTAGCGAGGACGCTCGTAGCAATGGGTCACCGCGGGATGCTGAGCCATCGTCATGCCGACTTCTATGGATCGTTCTTCCGGGACGTTCCAAACCACCATTGCGTTCGCCGAGAAACCTGCACGACGGTGATGGAGGACTGCTGCGTAACGGCGCATGAGGCGACGAGTCACCATTTCCTCTGCCTTGAGGAAGAGTTCATCGACGCTTAAACCAAGTCGGTTGGCCATTTCATCGAAAGGCCGAGGGACCAAAGGTAGATCTTCTTGCAACTCGCGAACGAAAGAAATATCGAATTCGGTCAGATCAGGATCTGTTTTCGGCACGTTGGTCGATGCGGATCCGTTGTGATTGCCGTTTGCATATTTTGAGTCCGGCACGAAATATTCCCTCGCATCGGACACCTTTTCCACCATGTCGAAGTTGACACCGATTTTGAAAAACCTGATGGTTGGCAAGATGCGTGCAGTTTCGGCTCCGGCAAGTCGGATTAGCTTTTCGACTTCGGGTTCGATTTCTTTGCCGGGTGGCAAGGCCAAAGTGAACCAAAGATTAAAGGTGCCGTTTCGGGCGTAGTTGTGACTGATGCCTGGGTGGGCGTTGAGAATCTGTGCGCCGACATCGAGAGCCTCATCTGCGAAGCGCATCGCCACGAGCGTTGACGAGTAACCCAGTCGCCGAGTGTCAAATATGGCTCCGATCTGGCGTACCACGTTCTTGCGCTTCAGTTCTCGAACGCGAGAAAGGACCTCGCTTTCGGAGATTTCGCACTGGGCACCGATGACACTAAACGGTTCACGAACCAACGGAAATTCCGACTGCAAGATGTTCATCAACTTGCGGTCGACAAGGTCAAATTCGTCGCGGTTCAATATGTGTCGCGGTTTAAGGACGGAGCGAGGATCAAGGGATCAAGCTGAACCCCGATTATAAATCGCGTGTTTCTTCTCGACTTTCGGTGTTGACTCGGCGCAAGAACATTCAACTGTGAGCCGCCACCGCATCGGCTGCGCTTCGGCCACTTCGAACGGCGCCTTCCATCGTCGCTGGCAAACCAGTGTCGGTCCAATCGCCTGCAACGAATAATCCGGGTACGTCGGTGTGCGGTCCAATGCGATACTGCCGCGAAGCAGAGTTCAATTTGACTGTCGCATCAGGCGACTTCACCACTGCCGAGTTGACGACATCGGTCGATTTTGCCAAGGGGAAGGCTTCGCGCATCGCCGAGCCAACACTGTGGAGTATTCCCGCTTTATCTAGGCCGACCCAATCGTCTGCGCCGCTTAGCGAAATGACGATGTGCTGAGTTTCGCCGTTCGATGTGGATCGGAGCGCTGAGTCGTTGAATACCCACTGAAGACCACGATCCAGGAATGCCATTACGCGCTCGGTCATGACAGGTCTTTCGTACCAAAGGTGAACCGCCACGATAGGGGAGTGTTCGAAACTCATCATAGCCGTCCTGATCGCCGAAAACTGTTCGTCCGATGATGGCAGAATCCGGGCGAGAGCCTTCGGCGCGAGAGCACATATTACATTTCGACTGCGCATCGACACGCCATCTGATGTTTCGACGACGAAGTCGCCAGATGTGGATTTTGAGATCGTTGCAACGCGGTTGCTCAGAATCATCTCGACACCGTTCGTGCTCAGGAACTCCTGCGCTGGTTTTCCGATGAGAGAGGAAAGTCCTACTCGCGGGTATCCAATGGCAGCATCTCGGGCATTGCCCAACAGGGCAGTGCGGACAAATTCGATAGCGTCCTCCGCTGCGACCTCATTTGCATGGCAATTAAACACCGGCAAGATGAACAGCGTCCAGAAAAGGTCGATCGACTCTTGAGACTGATTTTGTCCGGCAAGCCACTCTGCAAACGAAACCCCGTTGCCATTTTTATTGGCGTCGATTTTGATGAGATTGAATTTGACCTTCAACAGTAAGCGCGCAACTGAAATCCTGTCCTTAATGCCCAGATGAGAGAACCGGAACAGCGCTGCCCCGTTACCGAGAATGGTGCTGGCTCGAAGATTGGCGATTTCGTTGTTGAAGGAAACTGGTACGTCGATCGAGGCGCCGATGTCGATCTCGTCCCGGGTCCCGAGGTCGGTCAAGAGTTGCAAGAATTCGTTGCAGACTCCCAAGATGACGTGTTGCCCGTTGTCAATCTCCTCGTTGCTCGCACGGTCCAGGAACGAAAAGGCACGACCGCCGAGGAATGGTCGTTGTTCTATGAGGGTCGGTTTGACACCCAGTTGAACAAAACGAACTGCGGCCGAAATTCCGGCAAGCCCTCCACCGAGGATGATGACATCTTTCTCAGCCAAAGCCAATTCGGCGGGATTAACGGCTGGCTGCGCGCAACGCGCTTCCCCATGCCACACCTAAAGTCACTGACAACTTCTCCAAAGGCGATAAGCCGATGCGTTGCTCCAAAACCGCGTATTCCCGTGTTTCTATCTTGTCGAGGATCTTCGAATAGAACCCGTTCATCAGTTCCAAGCACTGACGACCGCGAATGGCCATCGGCATTACGCGGCTACCACTCGAGTAGTATTCCCTAGCCCGTTGGACTTGGAAATCCATGAGTCTCGTGAAGTTTAGGCTCTGAATGTCCGACTTGAACTCGTCCTCCGACACCCCAAATTCCCTCAAATCGGCCTGCGGCAAATAAACACGACCGTTGCTGTAATCCTCGCGTATATCGCGCAATATGTTCGTGAGTTGAAACGCGATGCCAAGGTCGTTCGCGTATTTCAACGCGGTTGGGGATGAATATCCAAAGATGCTGATGCAGATGACCCCAACCGCGCTCGCCACTCTTCGGCAATATTCCCGCAAATCATCAAACGTCTCGTAGCGGTCGAGTTTGGTGTCCATGCGGCAACCGTCGATGACGTCTACAAAATACCGCCGATCGATATCGAATCGGCGAATGGCGTCTTCGACAGCGACGAAAATCGGGCTACCGCCGGGATCCGAGTCGTTGCGACCTTCCAGTGCTTTCTGAACCGAATCTAATCCGACTTCGGGATCCGAACCGTCGTTTGGTTCGTCAACGATGTCGTCACATAGCCGGCAAAACGCATAAGTTGCATAGATGGCCCGTCTCAAGTCTTTGGGCAATGCAAGAAAAGCGAGATAAAAGGTCGAACTCGCTTTCCGAGTTAACGTGGCGCACTCGTCATAGGCGTTTTCAATCTGGTCTTCCACGATTAAACGGATTTCCTCCGAGACGAGACTGGGGATGACTGGCCTGCGGCGCTTTCGAAGGCGCTGTCAGAGATCGGCGAAAGTCCAACGGCATTACGTGCGATGATCCTCGCCATGATGCCCAACTTTCTAGCGGATGACACGGTTGGCCGCGCTTTCAATGTATCGTAGTTCAATCTCTCAATGGCGTCCAAGACCGCAAGTCCCCCAGAGGTGATCGCGGCGAACTCTAACCGAAAATCGCGTTCGAGGTGATCCAACAACCCGTAGCCCTTGCGGAACAATTCCCGAGTGCGTTCCACCTCGAATCTCATCAAGTCACGGAACTCTCGCGTCGCTTCTCCGTTTTCGATGGTCGAAGGCTCCACACCAAATTCGGTCATGTCCGACAGCGGAATGTAGATCCGACCTTTGTGAAAATCTCGGCGGATGTCTTGCCAGAAGTTCGCCAGCTGCAACGCGATGCAGGTGTGATCCGACTTATCAGCCGCTTGTTCGGAAAACCGACCAAAAAGATAGAGGACCAGATGGCCGACGGGGGTGGCCGAGTACGTGCAATACTCGACCAATGAATCGAAGGTTTCGTGCCGCGTCGTGTGTTGATCCCGGCGGTTTGCCTCGATCAATCGCAAGAATGGTTCTGGGGGGATATTGAACTCGTCGATTGTTTGCTCCAAAGCCTGAAACCAAACGATTTGCGATGAACCTCGGTAACAAAGCTTCAACTCCTCCTCCCATCGATCCAGCAACTCCAGACGATTCTCGTCGACTTCGTCGCCTAGATCGTCGACGAGTCTGCAGAACGCGTAGATGGCATAGAAATGTGGCCGCAATCCTCGTCTGATAAACCGACTGCCTACATTGAAGTTCTCATAGCTGGACGCAGCAAGTTCCCGGCAGGATTCATACGCTGCAACGGTGTCGGGTTTCCTTGGGGAGAAATGAAACGCTGAATCCATATCTGGGTTCGGATGGGGACCTAAGAATTTCGTTCAACCAGAAACTCACCAAATTCGCGGAAATCTGCTTTGGCGAGGGGATTGAACTCAGTTTCTTCGATGATGCTCTCCGCCATAGACCAATGTTGCGCCGATACTGCGTGGCAGAACTCGTGCGTACCAAACTCGTCCATGATCTGGAGAACGGATTGCAGGTCGCGATCGTCCAGTTCAGGTTTGCGATAGATTTCGGTTACTTTGACGGATGCGGCACCGGTTGCGTTGCTCAAGATGTGGATTGACGGGAGCGATTTTTTCTTGTTGAGAATGTCTCCGCCCACAGGCTTACCAGTTTCGTCAGTACCCCACACACCCAGAATGTCGTCGCGGATCTGAAACAGTCGACCGAACTCATGTCCTAGTCTTCGCAACCCTTGGGTAAGCTCCGTGCCGGATTCTCCATTTGTCCCCACCAAACCTCCGACGTGCAGACTCGTCTCGATCAATGCGCCGGTTTTGCGTTCAATCATAGCCAGGTAATCGTCGATCGTTACGTCGTCACGATTTTCGAACGATATATCGAGGTGCTGACCTTCGATCATTTGCAGATATGCTGCGGTAATCGACCGTTGCGCAATGACCGCCGTCGAAACTTCCACACCGAGGTCGAGAAGATCCCTCAAGACCTGATCTGCGATTTTCAGCATCGAATTCCCGGAGACAATCGCTGAGGGTTCGCCCCAAACCACCCACATCGTAGGTCGATGGTGCCTGAAACTATCCCCGTCTTCGATGTCGTCGTGTATCAGCGAGAAATTGTGTATGAATTCGAGGGCGATCGCTACGGGCAGAGCGCGGCGTATTTCGCCGCCGATCGCATCGGCGCCCAACATCGCGATGGTGGGGCGCAGGCGCTTGCCTTCGGTTGCCGAAATCTCATTGCCATCGCGATCGACCCAACCCATGTGGTAACGGTGTGTGACCTCGATGGAAGGCGAGTTGCCGACTAACGCGCCGCGCAATGCATCGTCGATCAACGGTTGGTAGCGAGCGAAAAATGCAGGTATTTCTGCGCGTTCCTTTAAGGAGGGCATATCGTCTTTACCGATGTTACAGAATATCAATTGTCGCCGTCTAGAGAGTTTAAGGAGAGCGAACTCGGGTGGTCACGTGGGGCTTGTGATGTGTGTGCAAACGCATAAGAAAGACCGGCAATATGGATACGCCTCGTATCAAGAAACATGATTGATGTGTTACACTGAGTGACAACAGCAACATCAACACGCTCGTTTTCTTCAAGCGATTGGACTTTGGATTACGCCGAGGGTCGGATGACAATCTCACCGGAAAATTTCACAGATGGAGCCAGAACAGCTATCGACGCTGCCGTACGAGACATGGTTCGGCGGAAAAACGTGCAACTCGATGTCGAGCACGTTCTTTTGGCCATGGCAGATGTCTCGGATAGTCCGGTTAGGCGAATCCTTGAAAGCATGGAAGTCGACATAGAAGGATTTAAAGCTGAACTTCTGCGCCTGATAGACGCCAAGCCGATGGCCGTTGGCCAACCGATAGGCCGACAACGGCAGGTTTACATCACGCCGCGGGCCCAAAACGCGTTAAGCAAAGCTCAGACCATTCAAAGGAAAACCTTCCGCGACGACTTGGTGAGCATGGACCACCTTTTGATCGCCATCGTCGAGGAAGCCGACGGTGAATTGGCGAAGGTGTTGACTGCACATGGGATCACTGCTGACCGTGTGTACGTGGCAGTTCACAGGCTCAGAGGCGCCGCGAGGGTGACGAGTCCCGATGCGGAACAGTCCTACGGTGTTTTGCAGAAGTTCACCACCGATCTGACGCAGTTGGCACGCGAAGGGAAGCTCGATCCGATCGTCGGCCGCGACTACGAAATTCGTCGAGTAATGCAGACGCTCGCGCGTCGCACCAAAAACAATCCTGTTTTGATAGGCGATGCGGGAGTCGGGAAGACCGCAATCGTGGAAGGGTTGGCCCAAGTGTTGATCGACGATGATGTTCCACCCATGTTGAGCGGGAAACGTGTGTTGGCCTTGAGCATCGGGGTACTTCTGGCCGGCGCGAAGTTCCGCGGGGAGTTCGAAGAGCGTTTGAAATCGGTGATCGATGAGGTTCAAGCATCGGCAGGGCGGACCATCTTGTTCGTCGATGAGCTCCACTCGGTCGTCGGGGCAGGAACCGGGGGTGAAGGATCGCTAGATGCGGCAAACATGCTGAAACCGGCTCTTGCGCGTGGCGAGCTTCAAGTTGTAGGGGCTACGACTCCAGAGGAATACCGGCGTTTCGTTGAGAAAGACGCGGCACTTGAACGACGGTTTACACCCATCTGGGTCGAGGAGCCCGATCAAGAATCCACTATCGAGATGCTCAAGGCTCTTCGGAAGAACTACGAAGCTCACCACAACGTGGAACTGACGCTTGCGGCCTTGGACGCGGCTGCTCGTCTGAGCGATCGCTACATCACAGACCGACAGCTGCCTGACAAAGCTGTGGATTTGATTGATGAAGCGGCAGCGAAAGCTCGGATCGAACGAGCGCGCGTAATGACCTTGGATGATGAAAACAATGCGAGCGACGCGCTGCCCTTAATTGTCGACGAACAGGATATTGCTGCGTTGATATCCGAACGCATCGGAGTCCCTCTGGAACAGCTGGTTGAGGCCGAAGTTGAGAAACTGCTCAAGCTAGAAGACCGGCTCCACGAGCGAGTGATAGGCCAAGATCGCGCTGTTGAATCCTTGGCTGATGCCGTCCGTCGCGGGAGGATGGGATTGAAGGATGTGACTCGCCCTACCGGTGTGTTTCTTTTCATGGGGCCAACAGGCGTCGGCAAAACTGAACTCGCCAAGGCATTAGCCGAGTTTTTGTTCGATGATGCGAGTCACATGATCCGATTGGATATGTCCGAATATGAAGAACACCACTCGATATCTCGGATGATCGGCGCTCCTCCTGGTTACGTCGGCTACGATGACGCAGGTCAACTGACCGAAGCTGTTCGTCGCCGTCCTTACTCGGTGGTTTTGTTTGATGAAATCGAGAAGGCGCATACCAACATCTATGACAGCATGCTCCAGATCTTTGACGATGGCCGGTTGACCGACAGCCATGGTCGGACCATTGACTTCACCAACACGATCATCATCATGACCAGCAATTTAGGCACGGGCGATCGCAACCCTCGGGGTATGGGTTTCGTTACGGGAACCGACGATGATCGTCCAAACGGGTTCGAGACGTCTGAGTTGTCCGAACGACACCAACAGGTTCTGCGATCAAGGTTCTCCCCGGAATTCCTCAATAGGATCGACGACATAATCGTTTTCGATGCGCTTGGTCGGCAAGAGATCGATCAGATCGTCGAGAAGTTCATCGATCAGGTCGAACATCGGTTGGCGGGCCGAGAGATAACGATCGAGCTAACCGATGCAGCGCGAAATTGGATCGCTGAACGAGGCTACGACACGTGGATGGGTGCTAGACCGATGGCTAGAGCTATCCAACGGCATATCGAATCTCCGCTGGCTTTGGCGCTTCTGAAAGGAGAAGTGACCGCAGGATCCGGTGTAGTAGTGGATGTTGAGGACGGCAAGATCGTGTTCGTCACTGAGCCGAAATGCCAACAATCGCCCGTTTCATCGCCTTATGTGGTGGCTAATTGATGATCGCACAACGTTAAAATCGAGGGGTGCCGGAACCGAATTAACCCCTACCAACCTCGGTTTCAGTATCCACGGCGTGATATCGACAGAAGACGAACCCAACATTGACGACGGAGACGCGCCGGGCGGAGGCGGTGCTCGTTCTGGTGTCAATAGATTGGGTACTTCTACCCTCCGGACGCTGGCTACTCATCCTAGGTGCGTCCAATCTGCAATTTGGAGCGTGGTTCTTGGTTCCACGGCCGTCGGCATCTGGCTGTGGTTGGGCGGATTCCTTCACATTACAGATGTCGGATACCTTGCCACGTTTTATTTGAACTTGGTCGGCGCTGCCACGATTATTCTTCCGTTGCCCGGGGTGTTAGCAGCGTGCGTCGCCGCTGAGC
Organism: Dehalococcoidia bacterium; assembly: GCA_022824185.1. Classification (GTDB taxonomy): domain Bacteria; phylum Chloroflexota; class Dehalococcoidia; order Lucifugimonadales; family Lucifugimonadaceae; genus Bin127. Next base: position 57,823 of record JAJEAU010000001.1, on the reverse strand, counting down.
AATCGTTGGGTCTCAGCCCGGTATTGATAGGAGTGGTTGGATCAGCCGGCGCCACGATCGGAGAAACTACCGCGTATTTGGCAGGTTTCGCGGGACACAACGTGGTCACGAAGCTGCGTTGGTATCCTCGAATCCACAAATTGATGGAGAGGAATGGCGCTGCAACGCTTTTTGTGGTGTCGGCGATCCCAACCCCGTTTTTTGACTTGGCTGGCATCGCGGCGGGAGCCTTAAAGTACCCGTTCAAGAAGTTCTGGTTGTACGTGTTCGCGGGGAAACTGATCAGATTGACGATCATGGCGTATACCTGTCGTTGGGGCATTGAATGGGTGGTAGACATCTACGAGTTGAATCTGCCGTTTGGTTGAACGGGATTTTGTGTTGGTCGTCACTGCTGGATTGTGACGGTTGCAGTTTCGAGAGGTTGCCGTGAAAACGACGGACATATCAGAGGGCGTCGCAATGGGCGATGTTGGGATTATGTCGGTTGTAGTTGTCGCCGCAGGTTCGTCGAGCCGCATGATGGGTGTCGACAAATTGGAATTGTCGATCAACGGCCTGCCAGTAATCAGTCACTCACTGAGAGCTTTCGATTCAAGCAACCTTGTGCAAAGCGTTGTCGTCGTGACCCAATCATCGAGGATCGACGAATTCAAGGAACGCATCGCGACTGGCGGTTTCTCCAAACCCATCCAAGTTGTTGCAGGTGGCGAAAGGCGACAAGATTCGGTTAGGGCAGGGATTGACGAAATCACTAGTGGATCCGGTGAGACGGAGTTTCTGGCGATCCATGATGGTGCAAGGCCATTCGTCGATGGAGAGATGTTGAAGCGAGGTTTGGACGTTGCTCGAAAGATAGGGGCCGCCGTCCCCGTTGTGTCACTCAAGGACACGGTCAAACGAATTGAGCACGGGTTGGTCATGGAAACTCTTGATCGAACGGTGTTTCATTCGGTGCAAACACCGCAGATCTTCCGTGCCGATGTGCTCAGGGCTGCGCATGAAACCGTTTCGGATGACGTTACCGACGATGCGTCGATGGTGGAGTTGGCAGGAGGGCTTGTAGGGGTGTTCGAAGGGTCGAACGACAACATCAAGATCACAACACCATCAGACATCTCAGTTGCGAACGCAATTGCAGGAAATCGCGAATCAACATCGGAATTTAGATACGGGATCGGGTTCGACGGGCACAGATTGGTCGATGGTGGCCCCTTGAGGCTTGGGGGGACAGACATAGAGTTCGGTTCACGTCTCCAAGGGCATTCTGACGGCGATGTTCTTTTGCACGCTGTGTCGAGCGCCATTCTTGGGGCGGTCGGATTGGGTGATTTGGGGAGTAACTTTCCGTCAAAAGATCCGGCGTACTCGGGCGTTGACAGTAGGATGTTCGTCGAATCCGCAGTGGCCAAGGCAGACGAACGCGGTTGGCGCGTAGTCCACGTTGATGCCACCGTTATCGCTCAAAAACCCAGATTGGCGGGATATGTTCCAGCGTTCAAGGCTGGGATCGCTGATGCTCTGGGCGCTGGGGCCGCAACAGTGAATGTGAAGGTCACATCGACAGACGAGGTCGGAGCTATCGGGCGTGGGGAAGGGATCGCCGCCCAAGCAATCGCGACGTTGGCGAAGTAAGTTCTGTTAAACGTAGTATTCTCGAAATTTGTTACCCGATTCGTCTTTGACGACTGACTTACTCTGACACCAACGGAAATGAAGCTCTACAACACACTCACAAGAAAAAAAGAAGAATTCAAACGGATTTCGGATCCGGTGCGGATGTACGTCTGCGGAGTTACAACCTACGATGAACCGCATCTAGGTCACGCGTTGGCGACGGTGATATTTGAGCTGTTGCAGTCGTACCTGGAGTACCGGGGCATCAACGTCAGGCGCGTGCAGAACTTCACGGATGTTGACGACAAGATCATCGATCGTGCTGCAGAGACTGGCGTCGGTTGGTACGACCTGACGCAGGAGCATGTCGGGACATTTCTTGAAGCGATGGACGGCCTCAACGTCCGAAGGGCAGACGTTCACCCCCGCGTTACCGAGGAGATGGAACCGATCATCGAACTGATCGGGAAGTTGGTCGAATCCGGCGCCGCGTACGAAGCTGGTGGTTCGGTGTATTACCGGGTGCGACGGGATGAAGACTACGGCAAGCTGAGTGGCAGGACCATTGACCACATGGACGAGTTGGCGAGGCTAGAACCAGACCTGCTCAAAGAGAACCCTGAAGATTTCGCGCTTTGGAAAGCTCAGAAACCGGGGGAACCCTATTGGGACAGTCCTTGGGGTCCAGGGCGACCTGGCTGGCATATTGAATGTAGCGCGATGGCGAGGCGTTACTTGGGAGATCAGGTCGATATTCACGGCGGAGGCTTGGATTTGGTCTTCCCCCACCACGAGAACGAGGTGGCGCAGTCAGAATCCGCGACCAGTGTCGTGCCGTTTGCTCGTTATTGGGTCCACAACGGCCTGCTTCGCATGGCCGGTGACGAAAAGATGTCGAAGTCCCTTGGAAACGTCGTGACCGTCCGGGATGCGCTCAAGTCATATTCGGCCGATGCGATCCGATTGTGGATTTTCCAGAGTCACTACCGCAGCCCGGCTACCTATGACGACGAAAATTTAGCTGCAGCAGAACGGGCTGTTCGACGATTGCGGCAGGCGGCCAATGTGACCAATGTCGGAGCCGGAGCCGGTGATCGCTACGATGCGAACCATGTGAGACAACGCTTCGTTGAAGCCATGGACGACGATCTGAACACCCCTCGCGCTTTAGCGGCGATATTCGACTTGACAAGGGAGATATTCACGGCTCAATCCAACGGAGTGGATATCGCTGACGGACAAGGAATGCTGCGGGAACTGACGGGTGTTTTGGGATTGACGCTCGAGGAACCTCAGCTGGGCGGTGATGCCGATGTAGCCGAAGTTGAGGCGATGTTGGCGAAACGGGAATCTGCGCGTCAGGAACGTGATTTCGCGACCGCTGACGAGATCCGCGACCAACTGATTTCGATGGGTATCGAAATATCCGACACACCCCAAGGCACGACTTGGCGCCGGGTGTAATCGCAATCTACCCCGTGGGTTAACTGAACCGGACGTTTGCGATCGCGACTGCTACGAAAACCAGCGTCAAGACGATCGTTGCCCTGAAAAGCAGTTTTTCGACGCCTCGGCGGACGTGAAAGGTGCTCTCGGCCTGACCGAATACCGACGGGTTGTTGCCTCGTGCTTGGAGAAGCAACACGACGATGAGCACGACGGCAAGCACTAGGAGCGTAATCTGAAACCACATAACTATTAGGTTAATTCAGGGCAAAGGGCGTAGACCAATACCGATCGATCATTCTAGGCGCATCGCCTCTTCCAGCATTCCCATCACTACTTGCGCATCCGCTCTTCCTCGTGTCGCTTTCATCACCTGCCCCATCAAGAACCGGATTGCCGTCGTCTTGCCAGATTTGTAGTCGGCGACTGCAGATTCGTTGGCGGCAAGGACTTCTTCGATGATGGGGGTCAGCTCGTCAACATTTGCTACTGCAGCCAATCCCAATCTTTGGATCACTTCCTCGGGATCAGCACCGTTCTGGAACATCTCACCGAAGACGCGCTTCGCCGCATTGTTATTGATCTCGCGTTTTTGGAACTTTCTGACCAACACGGCAAGTGACGCGGGATCAACGCGCGTTTGATTCATATCCTGCAAGTCAGCTTCGTGCATCGACCTGGCCATTTCTCCGTTCAACCAGTTCGCGGTTGCTTTGGCGAATTCCGCTTGATCCTTGGCCGATTCGTCTGCCGCTGTAGCCATGACTTCCTCGAAATACTCGGCTGACGTCAATTGGTCGACGAGCAATGATGCGTCGTAGTCAGACATATCCCAGTCAGTCATGAAGCGGTTCTTTTTTGCCAAGGGCAACTCGGGCATGCCTGAGTGGATGGTTCTCACCCAGTCTCTGCTGATCCGCAGTGGCGGTATGTCTGGTTCCGGGAAATAACGATAATCGTGAGCGTCTTCTTTCGATCGTTGGGTGACGGTTACTTTTTCGCCATCCATCCACCCGCGGGTTTCTTGCTCAACCCGTTCGCCGCGACCTATGGCGTCTATTTGTCGTCTGATTTCGTATTCAACGGCTTCGCAAACCGCTCGTATGCGGTTCATGTTCTTGACTTCGACTTTTTCACCGAGGATCGAAGATCCGGCAGGTCGAACGCTTATGTTGGCGTCGCATCGAAACGAACCCTCCTCCATGTTTGCAGTCCCGACACCGAGGTAACGGACAATCGCCTGCAAGGAGGTGATGTAGGCCTCGACCTGTTCGGTTGATCGCAGGTCTGGTTCGGTAACGATCTCCATCAACGGAACGCCTGAACGATTGATGTCGAGCAGCGAATGCATGACACCGCCAGTCGGGGAATCGATGTGGATAAGCCTAGCGACGTCCTCTTCCATGTGAACCCGGTTGATGCCGACTCGGCAGGGTTCATCGGTGGGGAGGTCGATCCAACCGTCCAAGCAAATCGGTTCGTCGTATTGCGAAATCTGGTACCCCTTCATCAAATCGGGATACGTGTATTGTTTGCGATCGAACTTCGTGACTTCGGCGATATCGCAGTTCAAAGCCAAACCGATTGCGATCGCAGATTCGATTGCGCGTTTGTTGACTACAGGCAGTGTGCCCGGCAAAGCCATTGAAACTGGGTCTACTAGCGAGTTGGGCGACGCCTTTTGGTAGGTAGCCCCGGACCAAGAGAACATCTTGCTGGTCGTGTTCAATTGGACGTGGGTTTCTAGACCGATTACAGCTTCGAATTTGGTGGTTGTGGCGGTGCTCATCGTGCTAATCTCCGATCGTTACTATTCTGTAATACCTCTGAAGTGCCTCGATGTGTCTCGGGTTGCCATGCCTCCGGACCGATGAGCGGCACGAACACGCAATCCAGTCCGAATTCGATCTCAAATTCGGTGCCACGTTTTACGACCGTCGCGACGCGTTGTCGTTTTTTCTCGCCTACCGGGATCACCATTCGTCCGCCATCTTTGAGTTGTTCTAGCAGCGACTGCGGAATCGCCGGAACGCTGGCACCAACGATGATTGCGTCATACGGGCTACCGCTGGGAAATCCCAAACAGTCTTCTGGCGCAGCCACTACCGAAACGTTCGAGTAACCCAATTTGGCCAACCGGGAGCGCGCTTGCGTCAATAGTTCCGGAACCCGTTCCACAGCAACCACTTCCTTTGCAAGCAACGATAGGATCGCAGCTTGGTATCCCGAACCGCAGCCTACATCCAAGACACGTTCATTGCCTATGGGCAAACGCAAACTCGAGATCATGTGCGCCACAAGGCTTGGTTGCGAGATTGTTTGGCCATTGCCAATCGATAGTGCACGATCCTCGTGAGATCGTGGTTTGTCTTTGGTTAAGACGAATTCCTCTCTGGGAACCTTGAGGACCGCATCGACTACTTTGGGATCAAGTCCCGAGCGCGACGCCAGCGCGGATTCGAGTTCGGAACGTAAAGCTCCTTCTCTAGATCCGCCAAACGGTTCAAACGCGGGGGAAATTGCTGCCTTGATCTTTTGGAGCACCACGCCTGAAATCGTAAGTCATCCTGTTCGGATCGCGTGCGCAATCGACACCCCGAAGAAGCGCAATGACCAAGGCATGGATTTCCGCGTTGCGAAAAACTGCGTTTGATAGTCAGGATTTGCGTTTTCGAGGCTCAATCTTGCAGTTTTAGGAGGTTCAACCCGTTGCGAAGGGAGTTATGACAAACTGTCGGCAACTAGCGGGTTGTTAAAATCATTTGGTAAGAGGGTGTCAACCGAAACAGAATTGTGTCGGCTGAAGTGATTTTAAGCAAGACGGCGAAACTCGGTGATCGAGGCTGGTTCGTGAACCCGTCTATCCAACGAGGAAACTGGGAGGCCAGTTGACCACACAAGACAGACTAACTATCTCGCGCGAATCCAAGCTCGACGACGCTGGATACAAATGGGGATTCTCCACCGACGTCGAGATGGAGTTGGCTCCGAAGGGGTTGAATGAACAAATCGTCCAGCTGATCTCTTCTAAGAAGAATGAACCGGAATGGCTGCTCGATTGGCGCCTCAAGGCGTTTGACTATTGGCGGAAACTGCACCGTGAAGATTCTGAGCCGCGGTGGGCCAAGCTTCGTTACCCTGAAATCGACTACCAAGACATCTACTACTACGCCGCGCCGAAGTCGTTTGATGACGCCCCGAAGAGCTTGGACGAAGTCGATCCCGAGATGCTCGAGACCTTCGACAAACTCGGCATCCCGCTACATGAACGCGAAAGACTTGCTGGCGTCGCCGTCGATGCGGTTTTCGACTCCGTCTCGGTAGCCACGACCTATGGGGAACAGCTCGAAGAACGAGGGATTATCTTCTGTTCGTTTTCGGAGGCTGTCCAGAACCATCCTGAACTAATCAAGAAGTATCTGGGTTCAGTGGTTCCATATACCGATAATTTCTTTGCGGCACTGAACTCGGCTGTGTTTTCGGACGGTTCGTTCGCTTATATTCCGCCGGGAGTCAGGTGCCCAGTCGAGTTGATGACCTATTTCCGTATCAACACGGAAGGTTCTGGTCAGTTCGAAAGGACGCTTATCGTCGCGGATGAAGGCGCCTATGTGAGTTACCTGGAAGGGTGCACCGCACCAATCCGGCGTACCAGCCAGTTACATGCAGCCGTGGTGGAGCTTGTGGCTCTTGACCGTGGCGAGATCAAGTACTCAACAATCCAGAACTGGTATCCGGGGACGAAGGACGGCGAGGGCGGCGTTTACAACTTTGTCACGAAACGCGGGATGACAGGAGACGACGCCAAAATCTCGTGGACCCAGGTGGAAACAGGCTCTGCCATCACTTGGAAATATCCGTCGGTGATCTTGAGAGGTGACAATTCGGTTGGCGAATTTTACTCGGTAGCTTTGGCAAACAACTACCAACAGGCCGACACCGGTACCAAGATGATCCACATCGGGAAGAACACGAAATCCACAATCGTGTCGAAGGGGATTTCGGCAGGCCATGGCGAAAACACGTACCGAGGTGGCGTAAAGATCCTTCCCGGCGCCGAAAACGCAACCAACCACACTCAGTGCGACTCTTTGTTGGTCGGGGACCAGTGTGGAGCGCACACCGTTCCGTACATCGAAGTTCGAAATCCGACGGCGAGATTAGAGCACGAAGCGAGCACTTCCAAGGTGAGTGATGAGCAGCTCTTCTACCTGATGTCACGTGGCATATCGGAAGAGGATGCTCACCACATGATCATCACAGGCTGGAGTCGCGATGTGATCAAAGAGTTGCCTTTTGAATTCGCGCTGGAAGCTGGCCAACTCCTCAAGGTGAGCCTCGAAGGCGCGGTCGGATAGGTTAGCTCGCTCACCGCTCACGTGATGCGAAACGACAAGCAACAGATCACAACCGTTTTGAAGGTTGTCCACGGGAAATCCAATGCTGAAAATTGAAAACCTACACGCCGCTGTGACCGACAGCGACGAAGAGATTTTGAAGGGCATTGACTTGGAAGTCAATGCCGGCGAAGTGCATGCAATCATGGGACCCAACGGTAGCGGCAAGAGCACTCTTGCCAGCGTGTTGATGGGTAAACCAACGTACACCGTCACAGAAGGTGACATCACGGTCGACGGTGACAGCATTGTGGAAATGATGCCCGATGAGCGCGCTCACCTAGGAATGTTCTTGGCGATGCAGTACCCGTCGGAAGTCCCAGGCGTTCGACCATGGCAGTTCCTCAAAGCCGCCAGGGATGCGAGAGATGGTGCCAATGGTGAGAAAAAGATGTCTGTGCGCGCATTCTCGAAGCTGTTCGACGAGAAAGTCGAAGAGGTCGGCATCAATCCTGATTTGATGAGGCGATCGTTGAACGAAGGATTCTCCGGAGGCGAAAAGAAACGGAACGAGATGCTTCAAATGGCGGTTCTGGAACCCCGTATCGCAATCATGGATGAAACCGACTCCGGGCTTGACATCGACGCCTTGCAAGCGGTAGCAGATGGGGTGAATCAGATGCGATCACCTAGTCGCAGCTTTGTCATCGTCACCCACTACCAGCGACTGCTGCATTATGTCAGACCAGACGTCGTTCACGTGTTGGTCAACGGGAGGATTGTCGAGACCGGGAATGCCAAACTGGCTGAAAAGGTCGAAGCGACCGGTTACCGAGATTACGTCGCGGTCAATTGAGGATCGGGAATTAGCTTGATGATGACCCTGAACGCCTCCAAGATCGAGCCCAATCCAATCCGGCACGCCGATGTTTACCGAAACGATTGGGACAGTTTCGTGGCTAATCAGTCGCGAAACGGATCGGCATCGGATCGGGCCCACGAACTTAGACGAGTAGGTTGGGAAGAGTTCAACCGCATTGGGTTCCCAATCAACAGGCGCGGGAACGAGTTGTGGAAGTACACCGACCTGCGTCAAATCGACAGGATGCCCTTTAGGTTTGGCGCGCCTTCGTCTGGTATCTCCCTTGAAGCTATTGCCAAGATGGTGCCGTTGCCGAGGGAATGGCAGAACGTCGTATTTGTTGACGGCGTACGAGACCCTTCGATAGCAGACAGCGGATCGCAATCTGACGGACTGACGCTGAGAGATGTGACGGCGTACGAACAGTTGGGAGCCTTGGCGGGTTGTGAATCGAATGCTTTCGTGTCCTTGAACTCGGCGTTTCTGGATGATGGCTTGATGGTTGACATCGACCACGATGTTGAGAGCATCAAACCCCTGCACGTCGTGTTTGTCTCGACCGGGTCTGACTTGGGGCAGCGAGCGGTTTACCCCAGGATCGCAGTTTCTGTTGGACGCGGTTCGCACGCGACTTTGATAGAGACGCACGTATCGATGGCCGACGGGTCGCATCTCTCAGTCCCAGTGGTCGAGATCTCGATGGGTCAGCAGTCGACATTGCGGCACTATCGGGTGCAACTGGATGGCGAAGATTCGTACCACTTCGCGACGACACGCGTCAAACAAGGTGAAGATTCGCGATATCGTTCAACCTCTTTTTCAATGGGTTCGTCGATTGGCAGGCACGATGTTTTGACGATGCTTGACGGCGAACACGCAGAATCGACGCTTCACGGCGTCTATATGACGACCAATCGGCAACATCAAGACTTCGAGATCAGCACGACACATTCGGTGCCACACGGCACGAGCGATCAGTACTACAAGGGGATCCTCTCAGGTCGGTCTCGGGCGGTGTTCAGTGGCAAAATAACCGTTGAGCGCGGAGCTCAGAAGACGGACGCTAACCAGAAGGATCTCAACCTGCTGTTGTCGCACGGCGCGGAGGTCGATACCAAGCCTTCACTCGAGATTTACGCCGACGATGTGAAGTGTGCGCATGGGGCCACGGCTGGGCACGTCGACGAGGACACGCTTTTCTATCTGCAGTCGAGAGGCGTCGATTACGACACCGCTCAGGCGATGCTGATCCGTGGGTTTGCCGCAGAGATCTTAGACGAAATTGAGGATGAGCTTCTGAGGACTTTCTTGGAAGACAAACTCGACGAGTTGATGCCGGCGTTGCAGCAAGCGTCGGACACCATAGGCACGGCATAGCGGAAACCGCTTCCCGCGGCTAGAATGATCTGACTGCGTTCACGGTGAACGTGGTGGGTTGCAAAACGTAGAGAGCGATGCGGAGCGGACTCGGACATCTCGACGAAGTAAATCGCTATATCGTTGAGGATCATTGTCGCAATCCACGGAACTGCGATCCGATCCCGGAACCTGATGCCGAGGCGACGATCGATAACCCGTTTTGTGGTGACGAGGCATCCGTCCAGTTGAAAGTTGAATGTGATCGCGTTCAGTCGTTGAGCGTGGTCGGATCGGGATGTGCGATCACTCAGGCATCGGCGTCGATCATGGGAGAGGTCGTTGAGGGGAAGGAGCGCTCAGAGATCATTGCGATTACGGAGTCTTTTCGGAGCATGTTGGCGAACGGTGATTTCGATGAGGATGTTTTAGGGGATGCGGTAGCCTTGGAGGGTGTATCTAAGTTTCCAATCCGGGTTAAGTGTGCGCTGTTGCCGTGGGTGACGCTCGAGGACGCACTTAACCAATTGACATCGTAGGCTATCCGCCTCGGACGCGGTCTCCCAACCAAAGCCGGGTGAGCCAAAATGAGTCGGCTCGGTATGTACTCGGTGCGATGCCGTTCAGGTGTGACCACCATAACCAGTGCGATACGTTGGCGGCAGGGCGGAATAGATGGGCACCGAGAAGGATCTCTCGCTGGATATCTAAGAGCAGTCGGCGTCTATTCGCGGGATTGAGCTCGACAGTTTGGCGTTGGATCAGATCGTCGAGGTTTTCGGTTGCGTATCCGGTAACATTCCTGGTTCCTACAGAATGGAACACTGAGAACAGGGTCGATGTCGCGGAAGATTGGGGCGGAGGTGCGCCGACGTAAATGTCGTAGTCGTGGTCAAGCCAGACGTCTTCTGCGAAGGAACGGGTTGAGATTGCCTCCACGGTGACAATCACGCCTAACGATTTGATCGCGGAGGCGAGTGACAAAGCCGTTTCAATGTACTCGTCTCCGAATTGACCGACGCGGATTTCGAGAACGATCCCTCGGGGCAAGTTGACCCCTTCGAGTACCTCCAGGACTTTGCTTCGGTCGTTGAAGTAGGAACCGATCTCATCTCGAGGCACGAGCCAATCTGGGTTGTTGAGCGGTAGGCCAGCACTCAAGAAGGATTGACCATCGTGGAGAGTGTCGATTAAGGAGAGAGGGTCCCACGAATAGAAGATGGCAGTTCGGAAGTTGTGTGATCCAAGTTCGCCCCGTCGTGTGTTGAAAGCGACTTCGATGCCGGCAGCCGGATCGTGGCTGCGTGTCCACCGGAGTTCATCGAAACGTTCGATGGCGGAGGTCAGGTCTGGAAGGTCTGGCTGGGCGAGGTCGATTTGACCTGTGCGCAGGGAGGTGATGCGAGTTTGAGCATCTGGGATGGTGACAACGGTTATACCGTCGAGAAGGGGCAGTTCGGGGATGAAGTAATTTCGGTTTGCCTCAAAGCGCAGTGCGGAGCGTTCGAAGAGGGTTTGGATCCACGGGCCGGTGCCGATGGTGGGTCCTTGTGTCAGGTCGCCGTTTAGATTGACGGCTTCCGGTGCGACGATGGCGGTACGCGCGTCGGCGAGTTTGTCGAAAATCTCGGCATCATGGAGGGTGATGTGTATTTCGACAGTCTCGTCGTCGATGGCGCTGGCTTGGGAGACGGTGTTGACCAGCGGAGAATTAGGCAAGGTTGGATCTTGGAGACGGTTGATGCTGAACACCACGTCGCTTGCGTCGAGGTCACGACCGAGTCCGGGATTGGTTGCTTGCCAGGCGACATTGGGACGGAGATTGATGGTGAGGACAGAGTCGTCGAGTTCCCATGACTCGCATAGGTCGCAGATGATTTCGTGGGCGGAAGTCGACGATTGTGGATCATAACGCTCGCCCAGGGTGTTGAGGCCCTGATGTGGCGCGTCGGGGGCGATCCACCGGTAGCGGAAGATTCTAGAGTAAGCGATGCCCGGTCCCCACGCAGCGAGGATTGGTGAGACCGACTTGTGAATGTCCTGATGGGGTGGTGCCTCTGGGACTGCGATCTTGATTTCTCCGCCCTTTGTTCCAGTGACCGACAAAGGTTCGACGTGAGGTGGACCTACGGTTTCAGGAGTAGCTGTGACTCGAGGTACGACGGTTGGTGTAGGGGACGGGACAGGTACGGTTGGCGTCGCGGTTGCAGGGATCGGCGTCGCAGTCGGTTCTGGAGGTTGGGTCGATTCTGTGGTTTCGATGGTCGGCGTTGGTGAAAGGGGTGTTTCGGTTGCGGTTGGCGCCGGTTGAGTAGGAGTCGGTAGGGATCTGGTGACAGGTTGAGGAGTATTGGTAGCGGTTGCTGAAGGCGGAGATGGTGATTCGGTTGGGATTGGCGGTTGAGTTGGAGTTGTCGTGGGGACAGGGGTGTTGGTGGGTTGTTCTGTGGGACTTTGAGTTGGCGAGGGTGTCGGTGGTTCTGACGAGCAGGCGAACGCGCTCGCGGTCAAGACGATTAGGGCAAGCAGAACGCCGGTTGCCGGGTTACGGTTGGCGCTCAACGTGTTGGTTGCCTGAACCATTCGACGGTTTTACTTATGCCGTCTTGGAACGATGTGTTGGCTTGCCAGCCGAGATCGCGTTGAGCGGAGGTGACGTCTAGCCAGATTTTGGCGATATCGCCAGGTCTTGGTGGCCCGTGTTGCGGCGGACTGACTTCGCCGATGAATTCGGCGAGGACATGGTGAATCTCGTTGACGGAGACGCCGTAACCGGATCCGATGTTGTAGGGACCGGGAAGGTCGGATGCGGCTAATGCCAGGACGCCATCTACGAAATCTGAGATGTAGATGTAGTCGCGTTCGTCGTTGCCGTCGCCGAATATCGTTACTTGGCGCCCATCGAGCATTGCTTGTGTGAAGATTGCGATGACGCCCGCTTCGCCGTCAGGGTTTTGACGTGGGCCGTAGACGTTGGCAGGGCGGACGATGGCGTAGTTGAGGTTATAGAGACTGCCGTACGCGCGGAGGTAGTTCTCTATGGCGAGTTTGGAGACGGCGTAGGGTGAGAGGGGTTTAGCGTTGACATTTTCATTGGCGGGCAGTGCTGATTCCTCGAGGTCGCCGTATACTGCACCGCCGGTTGAGAAGAAGATGAAGCGGGGGCGATGGGAGAGTTCTCGGATGCCTTCAAGGATGTTGAGGGTGCCGATTACATTTATGTTGACGTCGGTTAGGGGCTCGCGTGCTGAAACGGCAACTGAAGCTTGCGCGGCGAGGTGATAGATGGCTTTAGGGTTGAGGTCTTTGACAAGGTTGGTAACGTCCGGATCGCAGATGTCTTGGTTGATGAATTCGGCGTCTGGATGGAGGTGTTTGAGGGCTGAGGTCGAGAGGTCGTCGATGACGGCGACGTTTTCGCCTTTGTCGATGAGGGCGTCGATTAAGTGCGTGCCTATGAACCCGGCGCCACCCGTCACGAGGACGGTGCCGTTTGCGGATTGTTGTCGGTCGAACTCGGTCATGGGAGTCAGGGGGGCTGGGTAGTTAGACGAAAAGGTTAGTTGTTCGGTTTCCGCGCGTTGAAGTTCAATTATGCGTTAGCGCGAAAGTTGGTCTTGGGGTTGTTGATGCGGTTAATCGGTTTGGGGATAGAATTGGCAGGCGTTGATTGAAGCATGACCTCGGAGATTGGATAGATGGCAGACATTCGGTTGATCGCATCCCGACACTCAGCGTTTTACAGCCCGTTGATATCGATGATCGCGGGTGGGTTCTTGGAGAAAGAGGGCCTTAGCGCCACCTACGCTCCTGCCGGTCCGGGACAGAATGCAGTCGTCGAAGTGGCTGAAGGTCGAGCCGATGTAGGCCAATCGGCAGTTTCAGGCAGCTGGAGCGCATTGGACGCTGGAGAAAAACCATCGGTCGCACACTTTGCTCAGATCAACGCTCGAGACGGATTCATCGTTGCTGCACGAGAATCAGATGCAGATTTCAATTGGGAAAAGTTGCTCGATGCTAAGTTCCTATACGTCCATGGCGGTCAGCCAGAGGCGATGTTGCGGTACGGGCTCCATCGAGTGGGAATCGACCTTTCGGATGTTCCGGGTATTGAATCTCCCGGCGGTGACGAAATGGTCGGGCAGTGGCGGGATGGTCAGGGTTACTATTTCCATGAGCAGGGCGCGTTTCCTCAGCAGTTGGAGCATGAGGGGATTGGGCACATCGTGGGATCGATCGGGGAAATTGTTGGTCCGACGGCGTTCAGCAGTTTGATTGGACGGTGGGACTGGTTGGGCACCGATCAGGCGAAGCGGGTGACGGCAGCGTATCGCGCGTCGCGAAACTGGGTGAACACAGCCGATCCGATGGACGTCGCAAAGGCAGAGGAGCCGTTCTTCCCTGGAATTGCAGTTGAAGCTACGGCGGCCGCAGTTGGGTACTACCAGAAACTGGGCACTTGGGACGGAGACATCACTGTGCCGCGAGATCTATACGAGTCGGCTCTAGACGTGTTTGAACATTCGGGTATAGTGAGCGCCCGCCACTCTTACGATGACGTGGTGGTTGCTCCTCCCGGAGATGCCACCTGATCCGGTGAGGCAGCACACGACCTCCTTAACGCTCTCGTCGCGTAAAACACAGAAGCGGCATCACAGTTGGATGCCGCTTCTGCTTTCCAGTTTGGGTTGGCGGGTTCGCCGATCGATCTAGGATTCGATAGCTTGTTGGTCGCCGACCTTCACCGTGAGTTGCTTGGCCTTTTTCGATTCGGCCTTGGGGACGGTGATGGTGAGAACTCCGTGGTCGTACCGAGGAGAGGCGTGTTCCGGATCGACCGTGTCTGGCAACCTGAGCGCCCTATGGAACGCCCCGGTGCGTCGTTCTCGCATGAGGTATTGATCGCCTTGCTCCTGATGCTCCGAGGAGGTCTTCCCCTTGATCGTCAAGACGTTGTCCTCGATGGAGACATTGATTTCGTCGGGCGCAACACCGGGTAGGGAAGCGCGGATGACAGTTTCGTCTCCGTTTTGCGTCACGTCAAGCGGGATAGCCCATGCCTCGAACTCTCCGGTGGCGGAGTTTGCGGAATCGTTTGATCCGTAGTTTCTCCAGATACGGTCCAAAGAATTTTGCATGCGGTGCAGGTCTCGGAATGGGTCCCATCGTTGGAGCATTGTCATTGTGATCTCCTTTTGCCGTTTGTTGCTGTGTCTCCCCGGCGGTCAGGCACGCTGCGTGTCCGTCGGGGAGTGGACATGGCTTGATTTTAAAAACATGACATGATGCGTGTCAAGTCAAATATATAGAAGTGTCACGTTAAGAGACAACTGGGTCGAAGATACGGCGGTGATGTTGGCGGTTGCGAAAGAATGAATCGTCCATCGTGATGCGGCCAGACCTGCTCCGGGATTCTGGCATCACCCTCGCACCGTTAGGCTTGGTTCCACCCACTTAGCGGCTTGCGAGGGGGACGCCCAGATTTAAGCGCGCGTTTCTAAACCGTCAACGGTATGCTTGGTCGCGCCTGGCGACCCTTACTAACAAGACGCGCAAAACATCATCTTGGATTTCGCAGATTAGGCGATAGCCGCCTACCCGATAACGCCACCAACCGCGAAGTGATCCGGACAGAGGCGCACCTAACTATCGAGGGTTTTCCGAATCGGCGACTCGCTGACGCATGTAGTCAACGATTCGTTGCGCCGATGACCTGTCGAGTTTGCGGAGTTCGGACCTTGCGGCTCTGGTGTACTCAACCGTCCAAGCCTAGATCTTGCCTCATTTCCTCTTCGGTGAATATCTCTTCCTCGCCACTGCGGACGCGTTCCGAGATTTCGACAGCGAGGTAATAGTCCTCGATGTCATCAATGCTGCGTTCGATCATTTCGCGAATGTAGAACGCTTTGGGGCGTCGGGTCCTGGAAGCAAGTGAATCCAGTCGGCGTTCAGTTTCGGGCGACAAGCGGATGGAGGTGGGCATTTCGCGTTCCGGGTAATTGGCGATACATGTATTCATTGTCTATCGCGAAGCTACGCTTGTTGGCTTTGGTTGGCAACGACTCCGAACTAACGTGAAAGTTCTCGGACGATATTGAATAACGGCTGATTGCGAGAAAGGTTGTCAAGGTTCTTGGCCGTAGTCGCGGCTCGTCGGGATGCGGTCCCGGTCGTCGCACCTGAATGGTGCGGAACCATGATGATGTTGTCGAGTTCCCAGAAGGGATGTTCGGCCGGACGCGGGGAGTCGGAAGCGGTTTCAGGATACCGATACCAAGTGTCGATTGCGGCTCCGGCGATGGTTCGGTTTTTGAGGGCGTGGTACAGGGCAGTTTCGTCGATGATGTGGCCTCGCGCCGGGTTGATGATGTATGCGGTGGGTTTCATCAGCGAGAGTTCGTGGGAGCCGATGAGGCCTTCCGTGGCTGGGGCTAGGGGAGTGGAAATTAGGACGAAGTCGGAATTTGCAAGGACGTGTTCGCGTGCGGATTTTCCACCGCCGATGTAGTTTGCGCCGTGGAGGTCGCCGGCCGCGGTTTCGGTTCGTCCGGCTGCGATGACAGGCATGTCATAGGCGTTGGCGAGCTTTGCGACTCGGCGTCCGATCGCACCGAAGCCGATGATGCCGAAGGTGCGTCCCATGAGTTCACGGTATGAGCCGTGTCTTCCGGGCCACATCTCCCATGATCCGGCGCGGAATGTGCGTTCGGATTTGAGGAGTTCGTGGTCGAGGGCTACGGCGACAGCCATGACCCATTCGGCGATCGGCGCTTCGTGGTGGTAGGCGTTGGCGACTGTGCAGCGTTCGGGTACGGCTTCGGGGTCGACACGATCGTAACCTGCCGCTGGAATGAGGATCGCTTTGAGGGAGTCGGCTGCTGCGCCCATCTCCTTGGTGAAGTCGGTGCCGATGTAGACGTCGATGCCGCTGAGGGATTCGGGGGCCGGTTTGTTGTCGGTGAATTCAGTGCGGATCCACTCGACGGGTTCAGTTACGGGGAAGGGGTCAGAAGTGGGGTCTTGGTTTCGGTTGGCGTTTACTAAGACGCGGAGTTTTTGGGACATCAGGCTGGCGATCAGATTGAGGCGGTTTGATTGATACAGCGTAATGGATGGAAGCAATATGTAGGGAGAACTAATCAATGCAAACGTAAGGGCGACCACAAGGGTCGCCCTTACGACGTGCCAGTTTCGATCGGCAGGCTAGAAAGCAGGTTTGCCGGAGGACCAGTTCCAGTTGTCCGGCGGCCAGACGTTTCGGCCTCGGCGGGCACCCATGTTGCCAGCCATTGAGGCGTCTCGTCGTTCTTCGTCGTACCAGTCGGCTACGGTGTCGCGCCATTGTTTGATGTGCGGGGTGCCGACGTGATAGTCGAAAGCGTCTCTGTTCGCATAGACCTCGTAGAGGTAGAGTTCGGTTGGGTCGTCGACGTTTTGGTAGACGTCGAAGCGTAGGCAGCCGGGCTCTTCGTGGGTCGAGCCGATGCCGTCGAGGGTGACGGCGGCGATGAAGTCGTCTACCTTGTCGGCTTGGACGTATTGGGGGGCGTGGATGACGTGAAGGGTTCCGTTTTGGAAAGCGGGGTCGTCGACAGCACCGGGTCGGTATGCATCCCATTCGGCGGGGCCGGCGGGATATACAGAGCGGCAGAAGGAGACTTCGGGGTCTTCTGCGAACATGTCGGCTGATGCGTCGCGCCACTGATGGAAGTGGTACGCCATGGTGTGGTACTGGAATGCGGCCTCGTCTTCGTAGACTTCGCAGAAGGCGAATTTTGTGGGGTCTTCGTCGTCTTGGATGATGTCGAAGCGGTAGCAGTTCGGTTCGCCGAGGACGGAGCCGACGCCGTCGCCGATGGAGGCTTCGATAAAGTCGTCGATGCGGTCGTCTTTGACCTTTAGACGGACCATGAGGATGTACATGGGATTCTCCTAGTTGATGGGTGGGCTTTGATTGCCGTAAGTGAGTATATCGCGAGATGCTACGTCGCCCTCCTTCCGGCGGGGGTTAGGGGGAGCTGTTTTCCCCCTCCTTCAGGAGGGGGTTAGGGGGAGGTCAATGGGCTTGCTCAACACAAACCTCATTGCCCATCCAAGTTTGAGAGAATCGTCGAAAGCACTCCGTCGGTGTTTTCGAAAACCTCATCGTTCCAAAATCTAGCTGTTTTCCCCCTCCTTCAGGAGGGGGTTAGGGGGAGGTCAATGGGCTTGCTCAACACAAACCTTATTGCCCATCCAAGTTTGAGAGAATCGTCGAAAGCACTCCGTCGGTGTTTTCGAAAACCACATCGTTCCAAAATCTAATGACTCGGTATCCTTCTTGATTGATCACTGCGGTTCTGAATTCGTCGTACGAAGATTGTTCGTCGTGCTGACCACCATCAAGCTCGATGACGAGTTTGGATTTGAAGCATGCGAAGTCAACGATGAAACTGTCGATTGGCATTTGGCGACGAAACTTGTGACCGTTCAATCGCTTTGCCCGGAGTTTCTCCCAAAGCAGTTTCTCTGCATCCGTCGGATCCGCGCGCATATTCTTGGCGCGGCGATATTGTCGGCTAGATTTGAAGTACATGGACGCATGTTACAGGCAACGGTTGGGATCCTTCGTCCTGAAATGGCGAACTTTTGTGCGGGCCGATTTAGGTGAGGAACATCGTCAACATGGCCTACGGTGACCTCCCCCTAGCCCCCTCCTGAAGGAGGGGGGATTTGGTCGAGCAGGAATTGGCGTGGCCTCCCCCTGATTCCCTCCTGAAGGCGGGGGATATGAGTTTCGGGGCAGGAAACGGCTGCGGCCTCCCCCTAGCCCCCTCCTGAAGGAGGGGGGGAATTATTCCTGAAGGCGGGGGATATGAGCGAAAGAACGGGAAGCAGCTGTGACCTCGTCCTAGCCCTTTCGTGAAGGAGGGGGACCTTTCCTACCCACGCCCGAGGTAGAGCTGTTCGTTCGGGATCACAATGGCTTCTAGCATGTTGACGTCCGGTGGGAGGGTTGCCATCAGGAGGGCGGTTCGGGCGATGTTTTCGACGTCCATCATGGGTTCGGGGCCTTCGTCTCGTCCTGAACCGGATCGGGCGTCTGCGCGGCGTTCGACCATGGTGTTGCCGGGGTGCAGTGCGGAGACGGCGATGTTGATGTCTCGTCCTTCGATGGCGGCGGATTGGGTTAGGCCCCATACGGCGTGTTTGGAGGTGGTGTAAGCCGCGGCGGAGTGGCGGGATCGTTGTGCGGCGATGGAGCCGATGTTGATGATGCGTCCGCCACCTTGGGGTCGCATGATCTTGAAGGCCTGTTTAGTGCAGTAGAACATGCCGGTGACGTTGGTGTTCATCACTCGGAGCCATTTCTCAGAGGAGAGGGTTTCGATGGGGTCGCCTTCGATGGAGCCGGAGTTGTTGACGAGGATGTCGAGTCGTCCGTGGGTGTCCATGATTGATTCGAAGACTGAGGTGACGCTGTCTTCGTCGGTTACGTCCATGGATACGGGGGTGACGGTGTTGCCCGATTCGGCTGAGAGTTCGTCGGCGGTGGCTTGTAGGCGTTCTTGGTTTCGTGCAGCGATGGTTACGTCTGCGCCGTTGTTGGCGAAGATTCGGGCGATGCCTTTGCCGATGCCGGTTCCACCGCCGGTTACGAGTGCGATTTTGCC
The DNA here is from genome assembly GCA_022824185.1 of Dehalococcoidia bacterium. Lineage (GTDB taxonomy): Bacteria > Chloroflexota > Dehalococcoidia > Lucifugimonadales > Lucifugimonadaceae > Bin127. The sequence goes on along the minus strand of JAJEAU010000001.1, from coordinate 38,552 downwards.
TTCGAGGGATTCGGTGCCTGTTTTGCTCAAGGGGAGTTCCTCCGGTGCTGCTATGTGGGTGTGGTTTCGTGTCTGCTTGGTTTGGTCAGGAATGATGTTACGAGAGCTAAGGCTACTATCCCGGTGGCGACGAAGTATGCGTAACTCCAGCCGTCGAGGAATGCCTTACCGGCTCCGGGTGTGTCGTCAAGTTCGGAGAGGGGGATGTCGAAGCCGCGTGCGATCATGACGCCGGCGATGATTGCGGTTACTATGGCCTGTCCGCTGACGTTTCCGAGGTTGCGGGTGAGGTTGATGATTGCGCTTACTAGACCGTAGAAGGATCGGGGTACTGAACCCATGGTTGCGGCCGCGTTGGGGGCGGACCATGCTCCTTGTGCGAGGCCGTTGACCAACGTAACGATGGCGATGTAGTACAGAGGCGACGTAGCGCTGAGGGTTGCCAGTGCGACGCCGGTAAAGATCAGGACGACGAAGCCGCCGACCATGAAGGGCCGAGTGCCGTAGCGATCGGAGAGTCTGCCGAAGACTTGGGCGCCGACCCCCATTCCGATTGCCATGAGGAGCATGACGCCAGAGGCGTAGATCTCGGGCCAACCTCGGAATGCGACTAGGAAGATTGGCATGAGGAACATGGTCGCGGAGGAGCGCATGAAGGCGAAGTATCGGGTGAGGATGGCGAACTTGAAGACGCTTATTTTGAAGAGTCGGAGGTTTACCATCGGGTGCTTGGTCTTGAGTTGCCACCAGATGAATACGGCGATGGTCGCGATGCCGGCGAAAGCTCCCGAGATGATGATCGGCGATCCCCAATCGAGCGCGAACGGGTTGGTGATGGTGAGGATGACGATGGCGGTTGCGACGGCGGAGAGGATTGCGCCTAGCCAGTCGTAGGGCGGTCTTTCTTCGCCCGAGAATGATCCGATGCGCTCGTCTTTGAGGATGTACAAGCCCCAGAAGAATGCGACGGCAGTGGGGATGGCCATGAATATGAACAAAGCCTGCCAAGGAAGGAACTGGAGGGTGACGCCGGAGACGATCGTGCCGGACGCGCCGCCGATGGCGACGGCGGTAGTCTGGGATCCGAGGGCCTTTCCGCGTTCGTTTCCGGGGAACACGGAGGTGGTTATGGCGGTCGAGACTGCTTGTCCCATGGAGCTACCGAGGGACATGATGACGCGGGTGACGATCAAGAATGTGAGGTTGGTGGCGAACGCGCATGCGATGGCTCCGCCGCCGAAAAGGATGAGGCCGATTAGGTGGAACTTTTTGCGTCCGATCATGTCGGCCACCTTGCCCAAAGGGACCATGAATGCGGAGACAGTAAGGGATTGGGCGATGACGAGGAGGGATGCTTCTTTGAACGTGATGCCGAAGTCTTCAGCGATTGCGGGAAGGGCGAGGAAGACGATGCTGAAGCTCATCACCATGGTGACGAGCGAGAGCCCTACCGCCCAGAATGCTCGCCACTTGTACCAGGCGTTTTCGGGTGCTGCTGGGTCCCATGCTGGGGTTGCGGCCGCGGGTGGTTGGATGGATTGAGTGTCAGCCATAGGCTAGTGCGACGCGAGTGCGTCGGCAAACGAGTGACATAAGAGTATAGCGAAGGTTCTCACTGTGGATTCCGGCCGCCGCTGGAATGATGAAACGCCCCTGGTTTGGGCGCCGGCCTTCGCCGGAATGGCGGATGGGTGCGTTCGCAATGAAGGGAGGGAAGGCCGGAAAGGCGGTTGGGGTCAGTGGACGTCCATGCGTTTTAACCGCCAGATGGTGCCGAGGTTCGTGAGCACGATGATGGCGATGATTGCTGGAATGGCGAACTCGATAGGTGGTGGTGCGTTGCTACCAGATTTCGGGGCGTCTACTAGTGTGGGGCCGAGTTCCTGCATGATGGATATGGTCATACCGCTGATGCTGATGTATTTGAGGCCTGGGATGGCGGATGAGATTAGGGCCTCGAATCCGAAGACGTAGACGATACCGAAGACTACGGCGCGGGTCGTGAGGGTGCCGACGAATGCGAAAAGAGAGGTGAAAGCCAAAGCACCGACGAGAATGCCGAACGCTCCGACGATGGCTGAGGTGTAGATGTCTGCCTGCCAGATGATGATGACTGAAGCGAAGGTCGAGATTGCCATAGGGACCACGACGACGGACAGAGCCGCGAGGGTTTTTGGGATTGCGATCTGCCATCTTGCGATGGGGGCGAGCATAAGGTTGGTCAGCGTTCGGTCTTCGATTTCGTCGGCGAAGACGGGTGCGGCGACGATCAGCGCAACTAACGGCAATGCGGTGTTGATGATCAGGGCTTGTATGAAGCCTTGCATCTCGTCACCACCCCAATCGGTGTTGAGGATCTCGCTGACGATGGCGATTGTGAGGGGGATGGCGGCGAGTAGGAGTAGGATTGCGGCGCGTTTTAACGACAGGGATTGTCGGAGGGTGAGGATGAAGATTGTGTCGGACATGGTGCTCCTCAGCCTTCAACCAGATACGAGAAGACGCTTTCCAAGGAGTCGTCGATTGGTCTGAACATTGTGAGTCGTACGTTGAGCGTTTGGGCTAAGGCGGGAAGGTCTAGTTGGAGGGTCGCGACGTTGGATGTGAGGACGACGATTGAGCCATCGGGATCGAATTGGACTGATTGGACCGCGGGCAGTTTAGCGAGCTCCCCGCCTAGCAGCTTGGAGTCGGAGCACTCGATCTTGACGTGATAAGGACGGTCGTCGAGGGCGGCACGGATGGCATGGAAATCGCCTTGAGCGGCGAGTTTTCCGTTTACTACAAGAACCACGCTGTCGCTGACCTCTTCGACTTCTTCCAGGATGTGCGAGGAGATTATTACGGAACGGCCTTCGTCGGCGGTTTCACGAAGGATGTTTTGGAAGCGGATGCGTTGAGTGGGGTCGGCACCGTTGAGGGGTTCGTCAAGGATGAGGAGGTCGGGATCGCCAACTATTGCCGCGGCGAGGCGGATGCGTTGCCTCATACCGCGGGAGTAGGTTGAGATTTTTCGGTCGAGGGCGAATGACATGTCAACGCGCTCGATGGCTTCTCGGAGATGGGATTCTTCGCGGCGGAGGTCTTTGAGGCGTGCGGAGAGGCGGACGAATTCGAGACCGGTCATGAATTCGTAGGCGGATTCGTTTTCGGTCATGATGCCGATGCGTTTGTAGACGTTGTGGTCGGTGCGAGGGTTGGTGCCGAGGAGGCGGACTTCGCCTTCGGAAGGGGAGTGGAGCCCGCAGATCATGCGGAGGAGCGTTGTTTTGCCGGCGCCGTTGGGACCGAGGAGACCTGTGATGCCAGGTCCGATGTTCAGGGTGACATCAGAGACGGCGACGACGTTTCCGAACCATTTCGAGACGGAACCGAGGGAGACGATGGGGTTGTCTCCAGACTGAATTGTCGGTGTGGCCGTCTGCATACGGTTATCTTTGTCCCTGGTAGAAACGCCAAGTTGCGGCGATAGAACCAACGGTGAGGAAGACCATCCATGCGATTGGTATGGCGATGTTGAGGTCGTAGTTTTCCGAGTACGTGTCGAAGAAGATCGAAGGGACGATGGTGGAAGAGAGATCGATCAGGCCGATCAGGTTTAGCAGTTCCATGACGGAGTCTGACGGGTTGAAGATTGAGATTATCCCCGGTGCGATAGAGGCGATCATCATGATGCCAATGATGATCAGAGTTGCGATCATTCGTCGGTCGGTAATGGAGCTTATGGCGATCGAAACTGCCGTTGTGAAAGTGGCAAATACCAGACTGTATCCGATGAACCTAGGGATGTCGAGCCAGTTATCTTGGGCATGGCCCAATGCATCACCGACGCCAAATAACAGTCCAACCCAGTAGGTAATGTGTGGGAGCGTGGAAGCGGCGAAGAGGAGGAGGAACAGCGCACACCAACGTGCACCGAGGTAGTCAAACAAGGTGATTGGTCGAACGAGGTAGAGGTGGATAACGCGGTTTCGGCGGTCAGGACATACGAGTTCTGGCCCGATGAATGCGGCGAAGATGAGGATCATGAACGAGATTACGGCTGTCAGTTCGAGATGGCCCGGCAGATCGAGTGGTAACCCGCCTTCGGTGTCTTCGACATCGAAGCCGAGTTGTTCGAAAAACGCGGCGATCGCGGCGAAGACCAGCCCGGTGAGGATCGTTGGGGAGAGGACTAACCAAGGGAGGAACTTGGCCCATCCGCCTCTTCCGATGCCCATGCCGTTTTTGACTCCGTCGATGACCAGGGTTTTCCAAGCTAGCCCGCGTCCTTCGCGGGTGCCTTCGTATGACTGGTAACCGATGTCAAATACGGTGCCGGTGCGTTGTTGATCGGTCGTCATGGGTTCGGGTTAGGTGCGAAAGAGGTCGATCAGTGCGCGTTGACGGGGGCCCATTCGAACGAGTCGGGCCTCGGAGGCGACTAGGGAGTCGCGGATGGCGTCGAATTTCGGGCCGTCGACATCAGGGATGGAGATTGCGCTTGATTCAAGATCGTGTTGGATGTTGCGCGTAGCAAGTTCGGCCATGAACTGGTCGCGGTTGTTGGCGACTTCGACGAAAATGAACTCGGTCTCTTGGGTTAGGGTTTTGACGTCGGCAGATTCTTTGACGCGCCCAAGGTCGAGGAGGACGATGTTGTCGCAGGTTCGCTCGACGTCCTGCATGAGGTGGGTTGATAAGACGACGCTGATGCCGAATTCTCGGGCGATCCGGCGGATCAGGTTGAGCATATCGGTGCGGCCCGTTGGATCTAGGCCGGCAGTCGGTTCGTCGAGGAGGATAAGGACCGGGTCGTGGACAAGTGCTTGGGCGAGTTTGACTCGCTGTTTCATCCCTGTGGAGTAGCCTCCGATCGGGCGGTAGCGTTCTTCGAAGAGGCCGACGTGTCGGAGGGTGTCGGCGGCAAGGGCTCGTGATCGGGATGGCGGGATGCCGCTGACTTCTGCCATGTGGGTGAGGAAGTTTGCGGCTGACTGGTTCGGAGGGAGGCAGTCGTGTTCGGGCATGTAGCCGAGGCGGACGCGTGCTTCGGGGTTGCGGGCGTCGGCGCCCATAACGAGGGCGGATCCGGATGTTGCGTCGGTCAGGCCGAGGAAGATACGGATGGCAGTGCTTTTTCCGGCTCCGTTTGGTCCGAGGAGGCCTGTTATGCCTTCGCCGACAGTGAAGGAGGCCGAGTCAAGGGCTTGGACGTTGCCGTAGAGCTTTGTGAGGTCGCGGGCTTCGAGGAGAGGCGAAGGTTGGGCAAAAGCGGTCATGAAAAGTCTGAAATAAAGGACATCTGGATTCTCATACGTCGAGGCGGTAAAAATCGATTGCGGTGTTGCCGAATATGTAGTCGGATTGTTCTTGCGGGAGATTACTAGTCATTTCTCGGACGGTTGCGGCCCAGTTGGGGTAGGTCGTGCCTTGTGTTGAGACGGGCCAGTCGGAGCCGAACATTAGGCGGTCGACGCCGAACATGCCGATGACGTGGTGGACGTATGGGTTCAGATCGTCGACCGTCCAGTTCTCCATGTCGGCTTCTGTGGTCATGCCGGAGATTTTGCACCTCATGCCGTCGATGGATGCGACTTCGCGTAGCCGGGTGAGCCAAGGTTCGACTTCGCCCTCTTTGATGTTGGGCTTGGCGATGTGATCAATTACTGCGCGGAGGTTAGGCACGTGCTCCATGATGCGCGGGACGAACGGGAGGTTCCAAGGTCGGACCAAGAAGTCGTAGCAGAGGCCTCGGCGTTCGACTTCTTTAAGACCTTGGATGGGGGCGTCGCCCGCGAGCCACCCGTGGTCTTCGTCCATCTCCCATAGATGTCGGACACCTTTGAAGTATGGGTTTTGCTGGAGTTCGTCGAGGATTTCGCCGACGTTGGGATCGCTGAGGTCAACCCAGCCGACGACCCCCGCCACGAAATCGTTGTTTTCGGCGATCTCGAGGCACCACTTAGTCTCTTCGACGGAGGCGTGAGCTTGGACGATGACCGTTTTGTCTACGCCTGCTTCGGCTAGGAGAGGGCGGAGGTGTTCAGGACCGTAATTGACCCTCAACGGGCTGCCTTCGGGCATCCAGTCGTAAGGGCGCAGGTCTAGGTCCCAGAAGTGATGATGGCTGTCGACTACGGGCATGTTTTGTCAGAGGTTTAATTGTCAGGCGTGGTTAGTTGCCGTCACCCTAACCTTCTCCCGCTGAGCGGAAGAAGGAAACGGCCAGCTACCGTCGTGTCCCTTTGAGTGAGGGGGCTGTCGGTCCGCTAGGGTGATCGTTTTGGGAGGTCAGTTCAGCGTACGATGGTTCCGATTGCTGGTTCGCCTCTGACGGCGGTGCCGTGGCTTCCGGCAAAGTTTGCGTCGCCGAACCAGAGGACGCCGTCTTTCTTGGATAGTCCGTGGACGAATGGGTCCTCGGGGCCCATGGTGACGCGGTCGAGTTCTTTTCCGGATTCCTTATCGTACAGGACGACAACGTTGTCGGTGGTGTGAGCGCACCAGATCGCGTCGTCGCCTTCGAGGGCTAGGCCGTGGAGACGCTCGAGTTCGACCTCGAATTTGTGGACGACTTTGAAGTCGTCGGAGGGGTCGACGAGGATGATCGCCTTTGGACTAAAGGCAGTTACCCAGAGGAGATTGGCGTCGTGGTCCCACTCGATGCCGTGGATGCCCCCGCCGTCGGGAGTTCGCCAACGGTCTACGGTTTCGCCGGTGTCAATATCGCATTTGATCACGTATCCAAGATGCGTGTCGGTGCTGCGGTATGGTCTTGAACCTGTGGAGCCGTTGGATCCTGTCCAGATATGACCGTCCCCGACGGTGATTCCTGAGCCGTTCTCGGTTGTGGTGTAGAGGGTTCGCAGGACGTTGCCGGCTTCGTCGATGACATAGACGTTGTCGGTGAGTTGGTCCATGACGAAGAGTTCGTCGTTGTGCCACTGCAAGCCGTTGGGCATTTCGCAGGGAGTGGGGATGGTGGTTCCGACCGCAGATTTGGTCGCTGTCATTGTCATATTTGGGATCTCCGATTGCGGTTTTGTATCGCAAGATGCTTTTGGGAGTAGTTTAACTTGAAATCCGTGTTTAGCGGTTTAGTTTCGGAGTAGTTGACTCGAAATAGCGGTACGCGTCAGGAACTGCCTAGGAAAGAGTGAACGCGTGTGTGGTAGACTTTGGGATTGTGAGAGTAGGCGAGTGTAACAGCCCGATCAGACGGGCAATATACCTAAACCCACGATTTAATCAATCGCATCAACTCCTAGAGTCGCCTACGGAGAAGTCGTTCGGATGATGTGCAGCTGTCTAGTTGAGACGGCGACCATACTACCTGAGACATTGCATCTAAAGCAGGAGAGGGCGGTTGAGATGAGAAGGAAATGCAGGCATGAGGAACAACGGATACGGTAACGGCGCAGGCCGTCGGGTGATGATATTCATCGACGGTAGCAACCTTTACCACGTTCTGAAACAGAATACCGACAAGCGAGACCTAGATTACAAGAAATTTTCGGAAAAGCTCTGCGGTGATCGCGAGCTGATTCGAACCTATTACTACAACATTAGGCAGGAGTCGGCGGACAATCCGAGTTTGGCGGAGTCTCAAGATCGGTTCTTGAACGCCCTTTACGAGACCGACTATTTGGAGGTGAAGCTGGGGATCTGGAAACCTCGGGGCAACACGATGGTGGAGAAGGGCGTGGACGTGATGATCGCTGCGGATCTAATCTCCCATGCGTACGAGGACCACTACGATACTGCGATCTTGGTGAGTGGCGATGCGGACTTTTATCCGGCGTTGCAGGTAGTCAAAGACACTGGCAAGCAGGTGGAGGTTGCGGCGTTCGATTCGAATCTCTCTTCGGAAGCGGCTCGATTGTCGGATGTGTTGGTCAAGTTCGACCGCGGATATTTCGACGGCCTTTGGATGTCGTCAAGCCAGAAGAGCAACAATATGAGAGCCGCCGCGCGACGTCAGTCGGTGACTGATGAGGCGGCGTCTCCGAATGGCGAGGACAAAGGTGTCGGGAAAAATGGGACGCACTCACGTCGACCGTTCACAGCGCGGTATGCGGATCGCAGAAATGCTTACCAAACTGCGGCATCGAGGAACGGCTCGCGAGGTAAGGATGAAGGTTCGCCCGTAAAAGGTTCGCCCGTGAAAAGGGTGCGTCGGACGGAGACGCGACGGAGCTTAACTTCCGTGCTTGAGGGTAATGAGACGTCGTCTGAACGTACTTCGCGGCGGGGATTAGCGACCAAACCTCGAGTTGCGCCGCCGGATCAGAGAACAACGAAAAGGCCGGTAGCAGCTAGCGCTGGATCGAAGCAGCAAACTGGCGGCGCCAATTCCAACGGCAGAAGTCGAGGCAGTTCGCGGCGAGATTCCTGGGTTTCTCGAATGTTCGGGGCTCGGAAGTAACCGGCGGCCGCGTTTACCAGTCAGCGGTGAGGATGCTTCCGTGTGCTTCGTGGATGCGTTCTTGAGTGCCTGAACCGAAGTCCATCGCGAAGAGGTGGTACTTGCCGTCGTTGTCTGAGCGGAAAAGCACCTGTTCGCCGCTCAAGGACCATTTCGGATCCGCATCGTCAACCCGGTTTTGCGTCAGACGACGTGTCGTTTTGTCGGCGGTGTCGACGGCGTAGATTTCGGGATTGCCTTCGCGTTCGGACACGTAGATGATGTTCCGTCCGTTAGGTGCCCACTCGAAATCGATCTCATCACCATCTTCGTCGGTTAGCGCCTTGGCTGCACTGGGACCGTTTCCGGTTTCGACTTCGAGGGTGTAGATGTCGGTTGATCCGTCGGAATTCTTCCGGGCGAAAGCCACACGTTTGCCGTCGGCGGAGAAACGAGGCCGGCTGTCGTCGTAGTCAGTCAGTTGCACCTCGTCGACGCCCTGGACGGAACGCTTGTAGATGCCCGGGGATTCATCGACGTTTAGGCAAATGACGATCCATTGGTTGTCACCTGAGAAGTTGCCCAGCTCCACGTTACCGGCAGTTTCAGAGACCAGAGTGGAAGTCTCATCGGCTTCGAAATCGTAGACATGGATTTCGGACCGAATGCCGTCTGCCGAATCGGCCATATAGGCGATCAACCGAGAATCGGGCGACCAGAAGAACTCTTCGACGTTTGTGGGCGCATCTGGGACCTTGGCAGCATCTTCGGTTTCGCGGTGCCAGACTTTCAGCTGACCTTTTCCGTCAACGGCATCTGATAGATATGCAACCATCGTCTGATTGGGCGACCATGCTGGGTCGGTAACGGAGTCGTTGATAATCTTCGATTCTTCACCAGCTCTGTCGAACAGGTAAAGGTTTTGATTTTCGTTGTCTATGACGTACGCGACGTCGTGGGGCACCTGATCGTTGCCACAAGCCGCAATTGCGAAGAGGATCAACGCCAGAGGGAGGAGGAGTGCAGGTGCGTATTTGGTGCGCATTTTCAAGAGGTCTCCGCCAGGGCGAACGCGAAGGTACCGCCGCCCGAGAATCGTTGGACGAGAACTACCCGCGATTTTGGAAAAATCACCCGTTGTAATTCAATGCCGACTGATGCAACTAAAATCGCTTAGCGAAGGCGATAAAACCGATCGGAGTTGAAACGATGAAATTCGCGTTCTTCATGATGCCGTTGCACACGCCCAATGAGAATCCCTCGTTGGCGTTCGAACGTGATATCGACATGATCAACTATGCCGAGAAACTCGGTTTCGACGAGATGTTCATCGGCGAGCACCACTCAGCGGCTTGGGAGACGATGCCCACGCCGGAATTGGTGCTGGCGAAAGCTTCTGCCACGGCTACCCGAATCACGTTGGGGACCGGGGTGGTTTCGTTGCCGTTCCATCACCCGTTTCACGTGGCCGAACGGTTCGCGTTTTTGGATCATCTGACGCGCGGCAGGACGGTTTTGGGTGTTGGACCGAGCGGTTTGCCTACTGACCCGCAGAGGTTTAATATCCCGGCCAAGGACTTGAACCCGATGATGCGGGAGTCGACGGACATCATCGTCAAGCTGCTCGAGTCGCCTGATCCGATCACGTATGAAGGCGAGTATTGGTCGATCAAGGAGATGGCGTTGCAGTTGCGTTCGTATCAGCAACCGCGGTTGAAGCTAGCCACACCCTCGGTTGGCAGTAAACGTTCGTTGGACTTCGTCGCTCAGTATGAGATGATGTGCTTTTCGATAGCAGGAGGAGGACCACCAGACGCTGTGCCGTTGGAACGGCATTGGGACGAGGTGGTTGATGCGTCAGCCAAGTACGGGACGTCGCCGAATAAGGAAGATTGGCGGGTGGTGACCTATGTGCACCTTGCCGACACACGAGAAGAAGCGTTCGAGCAGGCGCGGCAAGGGGCGATCCGCGATGTTCACAACTACTTTTACACGATCAACACTCCGCGTGGATGGGTGGTTCGACCCGATCAGCCGCCCGAGGATTTGACGTTTGAAGAGATCGTCGAGAGCAAAAGGTGGATAATCGGGACGCCTGACGATGCGATCGAGCAGATCGAGGCGTTGGTGGAAGAGACGAATGGTATCGGCGGATTAATGATGACGACGCACGAATGGATGCCGATGCGTCAAATCAAGTATTCACAGGAACTGTTCGCCCGTTACGTGATGCCGAGATTCCGAGGCCACGTCGCAGATCTGGAAAGGGAATGGGAGAGGACCAAGTCGGACCGCGCAGCGGGCCGGATTCCGAATATGTTCGCGCGGAATGATGGAGGGTCGGAGGATGGGAGGAGTAACTTGTTTGTGAAGGTTTGACGGGTGCGATGGGTCTGTTGGTGGTCGATGGCTCCGATTAGCTTCAGAGAATTCGGGTGTCCGGCAGGCTAGCCATCCTGCGATCAAGAGTCAAAGTCTCTAACCCCGACTTTTCGTATCCGTCAGCGATCAAGCGGTCAAACAATCCTGCTCCGCTTGTTTCTTGGAGTATCGAGAGGACATCCGGGCCATTCAGCGGCAGGATCAATCCGCCCTGCAATGCAGAGACTATTGACGCGCTTGCGCGAGACTTGGGTACTCCGTAATGGTGTTGCACTGCGACGTAGGTTTCGCCGATCACTTGATTAGACACGTAGATTTCGTCTCCTTCAACGTCGGCGAGATGACGCAACGCAATGAGGCAGTACTGATATTGGTCGTTAGGTTGCCCAGTGACCTATCGAACGAGAATCGAAGTGTCAATCCCGTAGCGACGAGTCATGGGTCCCATCCCTGAACTTCCGAATGTCGAACGGTGGGTGATTCTCTGGAATCAGATCCGCAAGTGTTCCGAACTTTTCTGGTTGAAAACGCCTAGGTTTCAACGTGAATCCATCCGGCGTCTCGCTGAGTTCAATCTGATCACCTGGGCCAACGCCGAGTGCGTCAAGGACTCTTTTGGGAAACGTGACTTGGCGTTTCGAGGTTACCTTGACATACATTGGAATGCTCCTTACGGCTACCATAATCTGAGTAAGGTAATCGTGCAGGTTGATTGGGGTAATGGCCACTAAACTCGGCGGCGTCAGTCGTGCATTTCGGCAACGATGGTGTGTGCAGGTTCCACTTCACAGCGTAAATTGTTAACGACGGAATGTTAAAGAAGCGATCGGAATGAAACCATGCCCACCTTAGAGAAACTCCTTGACGAGGTCGATGCTTCAGCGGCTGAGATCGTAGAGCTTGAGAGGCAGATGATCCGGATTCCTACGGTCAATACTGGTCAGATGCCGACCGGTAATGAGACTCCGTTGGCGGAGTTCATTCAGGACTGGTTCAATGCGGAAGGGATTACTGAGACACAGATCTTGGCCAGAGATCCCGAGCGTGGCAACATCGTTGCGGTTTACCCCGGGAGCGAACCGAAATGTCGGTTGATGTTCATGTCGCACACCGATGTGGTGCCGGTTGAGGATGAGTCGAAATGGTCTTGGGAGCCGTTCGGAGCGGAGGTATCGGGTGGAAGGATTTACGGCAGAGGCGCTTCTGATTGCAAAGCGTTGTTGACGGCTCAGATGATGGCGATGGCGATATTGAAGAGAAACGGTGTGGGTTTGAAGCATGGGTTAAGGCTGGTGAGTGGTGCGGACGAGGAGCATGGTGGAAGATGGGGATTTGGCTGGTTGGCGGACAACCATCCAGAGGCGTTGGAGTCGGAGTTGGCCGTGAATGAGGGTGGCGGGACGCCTGTCGAACAAGGCGGTGCGTTGTCGTATCTGTTGGGAACTGGCGAAAAGGGTCGACTGGAGATCAAGATCAATTTGAAGGGTGAGAGTGCTCATGCTTCTGTGCCGTGGCAGGGGGTGAATGCGTCGGCGAGGTTGTGGCGTGTGTTGCAGCGGATCGAGAGCTATGAGCCTGAGATCGACACCTCGTTACCAATCTTCGAGCATCTGAACGTGTTTGGCGTGGAGGAGAAACCCACACCAGAGAACATCGATCGCATCATTGAGGAGATCTGGGAAAGGACGCCGAGGTTGGGTTCGATGTTGCGGGCGTTGTCAAGGATGGTTTGGACGCCTACGATGGTGAGCGGCGGGATCAAATCGAACAGCGTGCCAGAACAGATCACGGTGACGTGCGACGTGAGGACATTGCCGTTCCAGACCGAGGAGTACGTGCGGAGCGAGATCGAGAAAACGATCGGAGATGTCGAGGGTGTGTCGTTCGAAATCGACTACATGTCCGTGCCGAACTCGTCACCTTTTGAGACTGACCTCGCAGAAGCGATCAAGAGAGCGCAGGCGTTGGCGGTTTCTAGAGACGACATCCAGTGGATCCCGGCTGTGAGCAACGGGTTTACAGATTCACGGTTCACACGGAACCTGGGGATTATCACGTATGGTTTCACAGGCGCGCATCCTGACGATGACCCGATGCTGTCGCGAGCGCATGGGACTGATGAGTCGGTCGGAATTGAATCGCTGATCAGCGGGACCAAGTGCATGATCGCGTTGGCTTGGGAGCTTTGCGAAGCACAGTGAGTCTGACCGTTGTTGATTTGGTTGCGGTGGCAGATGATCTTGCGACTCAGCTAGAGGCGCTGGGCACGGAGGATCGGGCGGTCAATGAGAAGCGATATCTGAAGTCGGAGATTGATCACTATGGAGTCAGCGTGCCGGAAATCCGTAAACTGGCGCGTCGTTTTGCTCGGGAAAGGATAGATCTAGACAAGTCCGATCTCGAGGCGTTGATCTTGGAGTTGTGGAGCAGGGGAGTTTACGAGCTGCGCAAGTTGGGGGTGAATATCCTCGCAGCTCGAAGCGAGGATTTCGATCTCGGCGATATATCGTCCATCGAAGGGCTTTTGAGACGGTCGTTCACATGGGCATTGATTGACGATCTGTCGATCAATGTGGTTGCGCCGATCCTGGACGGTGCAGATGTTTCGGCACAGGTTCGGGGAAGATGGTCGAGCGACGAGGATTTCTGGGTGAGACGGACTTCGATGTTGGCGTTGTTGCCTGCTTTGCGGCGTGAGCGGGACGGTTGGGAAGAGTTTGCCAGGTATGCGGACACAATGCTTGAAGATGATGAGTTTTTCATCCAGAAAGCGATCGGATGGATTCTTCGCGAGGTGTCGAAACACTCGCCTGAGGTGGTCTTTGAGTGGATGAAGCCTCGGGCGGCGAATGCATCTGCGGTTACGATGCGGGAAGCGGTTAAGTATCTACCCGAAGAACAACGTTCGAAACTGATCGAGATCAGGCGATCGGGTCAAAGGAGAGTAAGCAGATGAAGCGACCGAATGTTCTGTTCATAATGGCGGACCAATTGAAGTGGTCGGGTTTGAAGATGTACTCGGAGATCGGGGTTGAGACTCCGTCTTTGGAGAGATTGGCGGAACGTGGCGTCATGTATCGCAATGCGATCACGCCCCATCCGCTGTGTGTTCCTGCCCGAACATCGGTCATGACTGGAAGGTATCCGCATACGACCGGATGTCGGCGTAACGAGACGTTGATGCCTGAGAGCGAGACGCACGCGATCCGGATCTGGCGGGATGCGGGATACACGACGGGATTGATCGGTAAGAACCACTGCTTCGTCACGGATGAGGATTTGGCGTTGTTTGATGTGCGGTGCGAGATGGGACATGGCGGTTTACCCCAAGGGGATTATGCAGGTGGAGTTCCGGGGACTAAAGGGATGGAATGGGTGAGACCGATTGAGGCAATCAACGCGGCGCACGAGGATCGAGTGCACCTGAATGAAAACCGTCAGAGTCCAACAATCGCGTATGCGGTGACGGATCATCCGATTGAGGATTATGGATCGAGTGTGATTACCGCACAGACGGAAGCATTTCTCGAAAGAGTTGCGGATGGAGATACCTTTGGACGTGACGGTGATTCGCGTCCGTTCGCGTTGATGGTCTCGTACCCGGATCCGCATGAGCCTTACGAGGCGCCTCGGCAGTATGTGGATCTGAACCCGCCAGACGAGGTCCCGTTACCGCCGATCCGACGGGACGAGTTCGCTGAGGGTGAACATGACACCGAGTCGGGGGATGTGCCGTACAAGCCAAACGGGATGGTGAGCCCGGCGCCAGAGGTGAATAGGGTCCTTTATTCAATGTTGGGGATGGATGAGGATCGCGAGGAGGGTATCCGTGGATTGGTGTCGGTCTATCACGCGATGACCCGGCTGATGGATGATGGAATTGGTCGGATTCTCGACAAGTTAGAGGAGTTGGGACAGTTGGAGGTCACGATCATCGTGTTCACGGCGGATCACGGGGACTTCATGGCGGAGCACAACATGGCGGTCAAGGGAGGTGTGTTCTACGACTGTTTAACTCGGGTGCCGTTGATCGTGTCGTTCCCAGATGGTGGTGTACCGCGAGGGGCGATCGACGAGTCCATGGTCAATACTGTCGATATTCTGCCGACGCTCTTGGAGTTGCAGAGGTTAGCGAGCTTTGAGGGCATACACGATGGATGGGCCGGCGGTACGTCGAGTTCACTTGGTGATGGCAAAAGCGACCGCGAATCGACGATTGATGTGTCCGGGAAGGTGAAGAGCGGGTTGTTGCGTCGTGTGCAAGGGAAACCGTTGCCGACCGCTACTAATGCGGCGCCCAGGAAGGCGGCATTCTCAGAGTACGGTGCAGGCGGTCCTCCTGTGACGATGGAGCATGTCGAAGCATGCGAGAAGCCATGGGGTTATCGAACGTTGATTGAGACTCTGTGGGGAAGGGAAGCACAAGGGCGGCGTAAGATGGTTCGGACAGTTGAGTGGAAATACGTGACTGATCCGATGGCGCAGGGTGCAGGGACAGGGGATGTTGCAGATCCCGAGGATGAGTTGTACGACTTGGTCAATGATCCTTGGGAGCTGTACAACGTTGCCCATGATCCGGGGAACTCAGTCGTCGTATCGGAGATGCGGCGGTTATTAGCGGAGTGGATGATCGAGACTGAGGATTCCGAACCAGTCGGGTTGCCGCAAACGATTGGGCGGTCGTGAGAATCAACCGCAACTCGTCAGAATATGCCTTTGGGCTCTAGGCCGAGGTAGAACTGTCCGGCTGTGTCATAGTTGTTGGGGCGGCCTTGGATCTGCTGTCTGATGGCGTGGGCGTCTTGGAAGCAGCGTTGGATCGTGTTGGTATTGAATATCGCGGTTGAACCGCAGATTGTGTATGCAGAGTTGACGACATCGGCGGATGTCCTGATGGCGTGAGTGCCAGCGAGGCGGACTTGGATGCGTTCTGCAGTTGGGAGTTTGCGTGTTTCGGTGACGGCTTGCCACATTTTGGCTGTGGCTTCGTCAAGAAAGGTCCTTGCGGCGTTCCAACAGGCTTCGGCCTCGCCAATCATGCGGTGAGTAGTGGTGTCAGCGCTGAGGATGCTCGTCGCGCCTTGGATGGTTTTGCGTTTTGTGAGGTCGATGGCGAAGTCCAATGCGGTTCGCGCGACGCCTAAAGCGACCATTGCAAATCCTGATGCGAACATCGGGGTAGTGTGGATGACGTAGAGGGGACCGGATTCTGAAGATGGTTCTTGGAGGCCGTAGGAGCGTTCCGCGGGCACGAACAGGTTTTCGGTCTTGAAACTCAGGCTGGCGGTGCCGCGCAGGCCACCGACGAACCATTGGTCGATGACTTCGACTTGCGACTTCGGGATAAGGAACGTCCGCATCTCCTTGGTGGCGGTGCCATCGGTTTCGTGTACGGGTGCGAGTGCGGCAACCCACGTGGCATGAGAGATTCCGCTGCTGAAATCCCATGTCCCGGTCATCAGGTATCCGCCTTCGGTTTTGACAGCTTTAGTGCCGGATCGAGGCGGTCCGTTGGTGACGACGTTTTGGGGATCACCCCAGATTTCTTCAGCGACATTTCTGCTGACGCGAACGGAGTTGGTTGCGAAGACGTTGTTTTGGTTGATGCACCATCCGACACTGGCGTCGGCCTCTGCGAAGACGCGCACGATTTTGAGGAAATCTGGGTGTGCTAGTTCAGAACCGCCTAGAGATTCGGGAATGAGGAGACGAAAAAAGCCGGCATCGATGATGGGCCGAATGATGTCCTCTGGGATGCGCCGCTCGGAGTCGATGCGAGTGACAGCAGGGGTGACCGTCGATGCGAGATCGTGGGCTTGGTCGATGAGTCTTTCGAACTCGGGCAAACGAAACGCGGCTTGATCAGGCCAGCTCTTCAGGGACTACGATATCGTTTTCGAGTTCCAAGGGATGGCCGGGGAAGAAGTCTCGCCACGGCTGGAACTGCTCGACGAACTGTATGCCATGTTCCATGGAGGGCAGGTGTTTCATCGCTCTGCCGGGGTCGTATCCCATGGTTTTCGCCATGGCTTCGATACCGCCGCGGCGGGTTTGACGGACGCCTCCGACGTTGAACATATCGCCGTCGTCGTCTTCGACGATGAGATCGTAGCCGCGTTTTCGTTGTCGCCAGTAGAGACGCATGGGCAGACTGCTTTGGGCTAGTTGGGTTCGAATAGGTGAGGTTTGACTCTGTCTAGTATCGCATTGCCGACATCGTACTTGCTCATCAGGGGCAATGGCTCGATTGATCCGTCAGTGCGAACGATGTCGACGCGGTTGGTATCGGTTCCGAAACCGCTTCCTGCTTCAGAGACGTCGTTGGCGACGGTGATCGTAGCACCCTTAGCCGCCATTTTCGCGGCTCCTTTGGTTGCTGCGTCGCCGGTTTCTGCGGCGAAGGCTACTTTGACTAGGCGTGGGCCGGTGGCCTTGGGCATCCAGTCTTCGATCTCTTCGAGGTCCATCGACAATCCCTGGCCGGTGCGCTTTTTGATCTTCTCGCCGGCGAAATTCTTGGGTCTGAAGTCGGAGATTGCGGCGGCCATGATCAAGACGTCGGCTTCGGCGGATGCGGGCAGGGTAGCGTCGCGCATTTCGTCGACGGTGCTGACATCAATTGTGTCGACACCCCAGGGTGCACGGATGCCGTTTGCGGCGGTTATCAGAGTGGTTTCGGCACCGCGGTCTCGTGCGGCTTCGGCAATTGCGTAGCCCATCTTGCCCGTTGAATGGTTGGTGATCACGCGGACGGGATCGATGGGTTCTCGGGTGCCACCGGCGGTTACGACGATGCGTCGGTTTTTCAGGTCGCCGAGTCGTTTGCCGATGGTGAGGCGGATAGCGTCGACGATGTCGTAGGGTTCGCTCATACGGCCTTCGCCAATGAGGCCTGACGCGAGGCGCCCTGATTCGGGTCCGACGATAGTTGCTCCTCGTTCGCGAAGGGTTGCGACGTTGGTTCGAGTCGACGGCGCGGCGAACATGTCAGCGTCCATCGCAGGGGCCAAAACGAGTGGCGCGCTGGAAGCTAGGACGGTGGCCGTGAGGGCTTCGTCGGTGATCCCCCAAGCTATTTTGGCGAGCAAGTTAGCTGTGATCGGCGCAATCGCGATGCAGTCTGCCTTCGTCGCTAGGGCGACGTGATCGATGCTGATTTCGGTGTTCGCATCCCACAGTGACGTGGTCACTGGGTTGTGGCTCAAGGCTGAGAATGTCGCGCTGCCGATGAATCTCTGAGCCGATTCGGTCATGACAACATCGACGCGTGCGCCGAGTTTGACGAGTTCAGACGCCACGTACGCAGACTTATATGCCGCGATAGATCCAGCGACACCGAGTACTACGCGACGGTCGGCGAGTGGTGTTGGTGTGCTGGCGGTCATTGCAAGTAAGTTCCGAGCGGCGATAGGGTTGAGTGCCACCGTCAATTCATTCTCTTTCGACGGCGAATTGTGACGGCAGAGCCGCGTCGGGATTGCCTTCGCGATATGCCATCACGTTTTGGTAGATTTCCCGCACTTCATCTCGGTTCAGCGCGGTAGGGACGTCGATGCGGATCTGGTCGTCTCCGTCGACATCTACAAGAAGGCGCGAGCCGAGCGAAGACCGGTAGCGGAATTCAAGGTTCCAAAACCTTGCCAACTCAACCTCTACTGATCGGGCGCGTAGCGTCAGCCCGTCCTTGGTAATGAAGTCGACGCCGATTCTCGCTCGTTGTAGTTTCATTTCGTCGTCGTCCCACCGATAGTGGGCTTCGAGGTGTAGGTAGTCGTTTACGTAGGGCAGGCATGCATCCGGGTCGGGGCCGGCGTAGTGTCGTGGGCCGATAGTGAATTTGACGCCTGAGATTCGGTTGTGTCCGTGGATGACGCCGTAGTTCCTGAGATCTACGCCGGCAATGGTTATGTCTGTCAGTTGATCGGTTGGCCAGAAGTCCTGGGATCGCCAAACCCATTCGACGCGACGGTCTTTGACAGCGATGATGTGGTCGAGGATTCGGAACTCATCATTCTCAATAACGTGGTGCAGCGTGAGACCGTTCTTTTGCTGGCGATCGTACTCAGTTGGCCGAAGCTTGGACCGCGCCCTCTGTACGTACTCGTCGACGATCTCTTCGAGAGTGGGTTTAGGTTTTGCCGCCATAGTCCGTATTTTTGGGCTGCTCGCGAACGTGTTACTTGCCGATGGCTACGATGCTAACGCACGGAAGGCGTCGGGCAGATGTGTGATCAGATCACCCGCGGTCATGGCGTATGCTGTTAGCTCTTCTCGTGCTGATTTGGCGGCTAAGGAATGGAGATATACGCCAAGAGAAGCGGCGTCGAAGGGATCCGATTTGGCGCACAATCCGCCTATAAGTCCTGCGAGGACATCGCCGCTGCCCCCGCGCGCTAACCCGTGATTGGGCATCATGTTGACTCTGAGACGCCCCCCGGGAGCGGCGATCAGGGTTGTCGCGCCTTTCAAGACCGTCACGCAGTTGAACTTATCCGATGCTGTCTCAGCGGCGGATCTTCGGTCGGCTTCCACTTGGTCGATCGGCACTCCCAAGAGGCGCGACATTTCGCCCGGATGGGGAGTGATTACGAGATTGCCCTCAAAGACTTTCCACCACTCATTGATTTCGGAAACGATTGTCAATCCGTCAGCGTCGATCACGCCTGTGCGTCCTGCCCAGAATTGGTGATCGGATATGAGTCTGGCGATCAGATCGCGGGCACCCGAGGACAACGAGGCACCGACACCGAAAACTACGGAATCAGCGTCGAAGTTTCGTTCTGTGATTTGACGGAATGCCGAGTCGGGGATCACCCCGTTTTCGTCCTCTTCGAGGGGAATGTAGGTCGCTTCTGGGATGTTGCCCGCGATGTTGCGGTAAGCGCTGATGGGCGTCGCGAGCGTGACTAATCCGACTCCGGAACGAAGGCACGATCGCGTCGCGAGTGCTGCGGCACCGACGTAGGTGTTGGAACCGCAGATCAGAAGCGTCCGACCGAAGTCGCCCTTGTGAGAGGTTGCGTCTCGGTCTGGCAAGAGCGATTTGGCGAGGTCGAAACTGTTTACCTCTCGTTTGATGGTTCGCGTCAGTTCGTCTGGGATGTCGACGTCCAGTAGTGCAGTTTCGGTGCCGTATTCTGGTGCGCCAATTCGGACGGCAGGGCCGATTTTGTGGAGGCCAACTGGTAAGCAGACATCGGCAGGCAGGCCATTTGGATCGAATTCGCCAGTGTCGGGATTTGCGCCGCTAGGAATGTCAATTGCAGCGATGCGTTTGCCGGAGTTTTTGACGATTTGAAAGTATGTCGAGATCGGTTTATCGATTGGTCTGGAGATACTGAATCCGAAGACTCCATCGAGAATTAAGTTTGATTTGTTGCATAAGTTTGCTAAAGTGCGCTCTGCATCTGGGCCTTCGATTGCGATAGCCTCGCCACCTGCCGCGATGAATTCTTCGAGTAGCGGATCTTGCCGCTCGCGCGGCAAAATGATGGCAAGTTTTATTGGAAACCCGGCATTGCGCAGCATTTTTGCCGCGACGATAGCGTCTCCGCCATTATTGCCTTTTCCGACCAAGGCGAGGACGTTGGGATCGCCTCCCTGAGCGGCGAGGTCGTCGATGACCCAGTCGGCGATCCGACGTCCGACGCGGTCCATCAACTGTTCGAGCGTCATTTCGCCGGAGGCGAACCACTGGTTTTCAGTGGCCAACATCTCGGCAGCGGTGACCACTTTTTGGATCTTGGTCATGCCGTTCTGCGGTTTCAGGGTCGCCACGCGTCATCACGCGCTTCCATGACGACTGATGCGGCGGCGAACTCTTTGGAGTGGGTGAGGCTTAAGGCGATGCGTGTCACGCCCATCTTTTCGGCTCGTTGACGTGCCGGTCCATGAAGCGTGATCTCTGGAGGGCCGCCGCGTTTGCGCGTGACCTCGATCGACTTCCAAGGTACGCCTCGGACGCCGGTGCCCAGAGCTTTCATGACGGCTTCTTTGGCGGCGAAGCGGCTCGCAAGTTGCGGTGCGCGGTTGCGGGCGTATCGTTGCTCGCCCTCGGTGAAGATTTTGTTGAGGAATCGGATTGGGTAGCGATCGCGGACAGTGGCGATGCGGGGGATCTCTATGAGGTCAACGCCGGTGTATATCATGATTCGGGTACGCGCTTCGAGCCGTCGTCTGTTCGGTTGACGTCGGTTGGCGTGTGCACTTAAACCGTAGAGCATCGATGGGAAGTGGGTCAACTATCGCCATGGCAACTCGGATCATCAGTGGCAATGAAATCGCCAAGAAGGTGCATGGGGAAGTAGCAACGAAGGTCCGAAAGTTCGCCGATTCACACGGGTACTCGCCGGGACTGGCTGTGGTCCTTGTGGGTGATGATCCGGCGTCGCACTCTTACGTGAGGCGTAAGGAACGGGCCTGCGCAGAGGTAGGGATTGTCACCGAAACCATCAATATTTCGGCTGACGTGAGTGCCGACAAGCTTGCCGGTGTCGTGGATGAACTGAATCAGGATGATCGTTATCACGGCGTCTTGGTGCAACTGCCTTTGCCGGATCACATCGACGCGGACGACATCATCAACGGATTGGATCCTTTGAAGGATGTAGACGGGCTTCATTCCCAAAACGCCGGTCTGCTCTCGCTCAATCGGCCGAGATTTGTGCCGGCGACGCCATTAGGGGTCCAACGGATGCTGATCGAGGAGGAGATTGAGGTGAATGGTGCGGAGGTGGTGATAGTCGGTAGGAGTTCATTGGTTAGTCGGCCATTGGCACTGCTTTTGACGCAGCGGGGTCTGGGTGCTAACGCGACTGTGACGATTTGTCATACAGGTACGAAGGACGTGGGTGCGCATACTCGACGGGCAGACATCGTCGTGGCGGCTGCTGGTGTCCCGAACACGATCACCGCTGACATGGTGAAGGAAGGGGCCGCGGTGATCGACGTGGGGGTGTCTCGAGTCGAAGATTCGACCCGTCGGAGCGGCTATCGATTGACCGGCGACGTAGATTTCGAGGCCGTCAAGGAGAAGGCTTCGGCGATCACACCGGTGCCAGGCGGGGTCGGTCCGATGACGGTGGCGATGCTGCTGGAAAACGTGGTGATGGCGGCTAAGCTGCAGAGCGCGTGACGGAGATGAACGTGGCGGGATCTGCTGATTCGTGGGCCGTTCTGTTTGGTATAGAATCGGAAGTCGGCTCAAAGTAGGCGAAGGATAGCTTCCCTTGTTTGCACGGAATTGGTTCGTGCGGAGGAGCCGAAACCTTTCGGATTAATGGAACAAGCCGAAAAATCCAAGGTAGCAGCGACCGGATTAGTGAGACCTACATCCAACGGTCCCGATAAAGAGTCGCCGAGCACCAACGGGTACGATGTATCCCGCAATCCGGTCCTGTCCGAGCGTGTTGACAACGCCGAACTGTTGCGCATGTATCGATTGATGCTGCTGATTCGGCGGTTCGAAGAAACCTGCGGTCAACACTACTCGTTAGGACACATTCGCGGCTTCCTGCATCTTTACATCGGTCAGGAAGCGACCGGAATCGGCGCGATCGCGCCCCTTGAGGACAGAGACTACATCGTCACTCACTATCGCGATCATGGTCACGCCCTAGCGCGGGGATTAGATACGAATCGCATCATGGCGGAGATGTTCGGGAAGCGGACGGGACTGAGCAAGGGTAAAGGCGGATCGATGCACATCTTCGATGCCGCGCAGCGGTTTATGGGTGGCCATGCAATCGTCGGTGCACAGCTGCCACTGGCGGCCGGGATCGCTTTGGCACAGCAATATATGGATACCGACGTTGTGACGATGGTGTTCTTTGGCGACGGGGCGACGAACCAAGGGACGTTCCACGAGACGTTGAATTTGGCGTCCGTCTGGCAGTTGCCAGTCATCTTTTTCATGGAGAACAACCTTTACGGGATGGGATCGGCAGTCGGTCGTGTTCGCCACCGCGGGTCGGACTTCAGCGACGCGTTGGGTGCGTACGACGTAGACGTTGTATCGGTGGATGGCATGGACGTTCTTGCGGTACGCGAGGCTACGCAGGCTGCAATCGATTCGGTTCGGGCTCAGGGGAGCCCGATTTTTATTGAGGCGAAGACCTTCAGATTCGTCGGCCACTCGTTCGCCGATCCGGGTGATCAGTATCGGGAGCGATCTGAGGTCGATCTTTGGCGGCGACGTGATCCGTTGGTTGCCTATCCGAAGCAACTGCTCGAATACGGTGTAACGACGCAGATGGAATTGGATGATCTATCGGCGAGTGTGGATGCTGAGATTGAAGCGGCGGTTGAGTTTGCGATCAACAGCCCCGAACCGGAACTTTCGGAAGCATTCGACGACGTGTACGCGTAGTCGATGCGACGTTTGATGAACAGAGTCGTTTGACCGCCATGGCTAACATTACGTTCCGAGAAGCGATCACCCGAGGTTTGGAGGAGGCGATCGAGACCGATGAGAATGTCTTCATCATGGGTGAGGATATCGGAGAGTATGGCGGAGCGTATTCAGTTACCAAGGGGTTCATCGAGAAGTACGGCGAGAAGCGGATTAAGGACACGCCGATTTCTGAGGCGGCGTTTGTCGGTGCAGGGGTCGGTGCGGCGAGTGCGGGTCTGCGGCCGATAGTGGAGCTGATGTCGATCAGTTTTTCATTGGTGGCTTTCGATCAGATCGTGAATATGGCTGCCAATCTTCGATACATGTCGGGTGGTCAGATCAAGGTGCCGATGGTTATCCGAGCACCGACAGGAGCCGGGGTGCAGCTGGGCGCTACACACTCGCAGAGTTTCGAGACGTGGTTGGCGGAAGTGCCGGGGATGTATTGTGCCTGCCCGTCAAATCCTCGCGATGCCTTGGGGTTGTTGCGTAGCGCGATTAAATCCGACAATCCAGTGATATTCGCCGAACATTCGCATCTGTACGGCTCCAGGGGTGAAGTGCCTGAGGAATATTTCGAGATTCCGCTCGGGGAGGCCAGGCTGGATCGCGAGGGAGATGACTTGACATTAGTGTCGTACGGGTACGGGGTGCACATCCTGAGGGAAGCGGCGGATGCGATGGCGGAGGATGGGATCGATGCGGAGATCATCGATCTGCGTTCGTTGAGCCCGGTCGACTATCCGACGGTGGTGGCATCAGTGCAAAAGACGGGTAGGGCGGCGATGTTAGATACGGCGAGGAGGAACGGGGGTGCGATGGCCGAGATCGTTTCGGAGGTTCAGGAACGGGCGATGGACTGGTTGGATGGACCGATCATTAGGGTCGGGTCGAAGGATGTTCCTTGGCCTTACAACCGAAATATGGAACGCGATATATTGCCGGATGCGAAAGAGGTGGTTGATGCGGCACGACGGGTGATTGCATTCTGACGTGCTAGAACCGTAGGTTTCGGGTGTTGCCCGAAGCCGTCGATGAAACGATTGAGGAGATAAGAATTGATCCACGAAGTCACGATGCCTGCGATGGGTGCCGACATGACAGAAGGCACCGTCGTGAAGTGGTTGAAGAGCGAAGGCGATGAGGTGTCCCGTGGTGACAAACTTGCCGAGATCGAGACCGATAAGACGGTCGTTGAGATGGAAGCATACAACGCTGGAATTTTGCGTCGAATCGTATTGGGCGACGGGACGAAAGCGCCGGTTGGATCGCTGTTAGCGTACATCGGGGATGCGGATGATGAGTTGCCGACCGTCGAAGAAACTGCGGTGGTTGAAGAAGTCGCGGTAGTGTCGGAACCGGAACCTGTGCAGACCCCTGTGCAGACCGATGTTGTTGCGCCGGAGTCTGTGGTCGTGGAGGCCGCTCCTGTGGCAGCACCAGTCGTAGCGGCACCAGTTGCACCGACTGTCGAGGGTGGGAGGATTAAGGCATCTCCTCTAGCGCGTAGATTGGCTCGGGAGCAGGGTTTCGATTTGGCGGCGATTCCCGGCACCGGTCCTGGCGGCCGGATTACACGAGATGACGTTCTCGGCTTTAAGCCGGCCCCTGCTTTCGTTCCATCTGGTGTTGGCATGGCAGCGCCTTCGGTGATGATGGATGGGTCCGATGTCGAGTTGACGACGATGCGGCAGGCGATTGCGCGGGTTACGCGTCGGAGCATGGATGAGGCGCCGCACTACTACGTAACGACGGGCATTGACATGACTGATGCGATGTCGTTCCGTGCGCAATTGAATGCGGAGCTTGCGGAATCTGGGGTGCGCGTGTCCGTCAATGACATGATCATCAAAGCACTCGCAATGGCGATTGTGAAGCATCCGAAATGGAACACGACGTTTGAGTCGGATCGATTGGCTGGGAACGATAGCGTCAACATCGGTGTTGCGATCGCCCTTGAGGCGGGGTTGATCGTCCCTGCTCTGATAGGTGTTCACAACATGTCGTTGGTGGATGTGGCCAATGCATCGAAGAGCTTGGGTAGCCGTGCTCGAGGCGATGGCGGTACGTTGACCCAGGAAGAGTTGACGGCGGGGACGTTCTCTACGTCAAACCTCGGGATGTTCGGAATAGATACGTTCGCTGCGATCATAGTCCCGCCCCAAGCAGGGATCTTGGCGGTCGGCGCTGTGAAGCCGACTCCGGTTGTGCAAGGTAGCGACATCGTGGTGCGTCAGATGATGAACGCGACGATTTCTGCGGATCATCGGGTTGGTGATGGTGCGGAAGCCGCGGTTCTGATGAACGAGGTCAAGGACAACCTCGAGCGGCCATTGCGGTTGATTCTCTGATCAGAATCCTCGGAGTCGACATCGGGGTTCAGTCCGTGTGCGAAGATTGACGGACTGTGTACGCCCGAGAGTCATTCACAGACGAAGAGCGCTCGGTACTGAGCCGATTCTTTACTAACACCGACCTTCCGGTCTTTGCGGTGGTAAATCTGCCGGAGATCGTCAAAGGTGCGATGTTCGCACGTTACAGCCGGACGCATATGTCGTTGCGTCGGTTGTTTTTGGAAGAGTTTTACGAGCATCCCGAGATCGGGATCAAGTCGATTGCCGATCATGCAGGGAGTGGCGACGGCGAATCGGGAATTGGACGTGCTGAGAAGCTCTACGAGACGGTGTTTTTGGAGTATGGCGACGATTCAGTCGCGCAGTTGGGGGGAGCGCATCTGGCTTGCGAGCAAGCATCAGCGATTTTGACGAAGGTGCTCGAACGGGGGCGGCTGGCTGCGTATTTGGAGCAGAGCACGAGGTACATCTACTACGACGAGAAGCTGAAGAGCGAGGATGGATCTGAGCGGTTCAGGTACCAGGTACCCCCGGAGATTGGCAACGGGCCCCTTGCGGTTCGTTATTCGGAGACGATGGATCGACTCTTTGAAAGATATTCGCATGTCGTTCGCGCCATGTCGGATTACTTTCAGACGCGTTTCCCAAAGGGTAATCAGGAAACTCGTGGTGCGTATCGCCGAGCCACCCGCGCAAGGGCATGCGATACGGCGCGAGGGTTATTGCCAGCATCGACGACCTCGAATTTGGGGATTTTCGCTACCGGGCAGGCGTATGAGGCGTTGCTGATGCGCATGAATGCGAGTCCATTGGCTGAAGCTCGAGACTACTCGAAGATGATGCTGACGGAGTTGCGGGAGGTGATATCGGGATTTCTTTCGCGCGTGGACATTGAGGATCGCGGGGTGGCATGGAGCGGATATTTCCGGAGGGTTGCAGACGAGATGGGAGCGCTAGCAGGCGAGGATGCCGGGACGTTCGATGGCGGAGAGTTCGATTTAGAGAGCGATGAGGTCAGATTGCTGGACTCGGACCCGGACGCCGAAGTGCGGATTGTGGCTGCCGCGCTGTATCCGTATTCGGATCGATCTGAGGAAGAATTGTTGCGACGTGCCCTTGAAATGGGCGAGGAAGAACGCCGCCGTGTGATCTTGGCCTATATTGGCGACAGAAGCAATCGTCGGCATAAGCCTGGCAGAGGGATGGAGCGTGTTTATTATCGATTTGATGTTTTGTCGGATTTTGGTAGTTTCAGGGATTTGCAGCGGCATCGGATGATGACGATCGATTGGCAGCGATTGTCGGTGCGTCATGGGTATGCAACGCCGCCGGAGATTGAGGAGGTCGGGAAGGATGTTGCCGCCACGTGGCACGAAGCGATGGGGGAAATGTCGGATCTCTATTCGGATGTTTTGAAGGAACACGGTGCTGATGTCGCCCAGTATGTCGTGCCGTTCGGATATCGGATCCGGTACAACATTCAGATGAACGCCCGTCAAGCGTTTCACATGCTGGAGTTAAGGACGGGAGAGTCGGGCCATTCAGACTATCGGCGCGTTTGCCTCAAGATGCACCGATTGATCAGGGATCAGGCGGGACATCGTGTCATTGCGGACGCGATGAAATACGTCGACCCGAAGGACTATGGGTTGGGCAGGCTTACCTCTGAGCTAAGGCAGAGGGAAAGGCAACAGCCTAGGTTGTTTGAGGTTTGAAGTACCGCTAAGGATCGATGTACTGGAAGGGAGAGCGAGTGCGGTATTCGGTAGGGACTTCTTTTCCGACGTAGTCAGTCCAAACGTCGGTTGCGTAATTCGAATTGAAACCCCAACGGCCATCGTCGCGAGTTGTCCAGGAACCCGGGACGGGGCGAAACGCACATTTAATCTTGCCTGATTGCTTTCCGAGGACTAACCCGTAATTGACTGCTCTTTCTGGATCGACGTTCCACCATCTCTCCACCGCGTCTTTGAAGTCTCGCCCCTCAGCCAGTGCTTTACCGATTTCGAATAGGATCAGTGGTTCCCCCGCTTTGAAGTCGGACATGAGAGTTTACGAACTCCAAGGGTAGTGTGCAGGGCCTTTGTTAACACCACAGGCGTCGGCGAGCCAGTCTTCTTGGGTGATGTGGTCGAGGTGGCCTTTGCCGAGGTTGACGTTTACGGTGGTTTCGCCGGGGAGTCGGTTGGCCAGTTGGTCGTAGTAGGCTTTTTCGCCCGCGCCCGTTGAGAAGAGAACTTTGTTGGCGTCGACGCCATCTGCGAGTTCCGCAGGATCGAAGTTGGCGAGGGTTGCTCTAGCCTCGTCCCAAGATTCTGCGTGGGAGCGTTTGAAGTCGTTGAATTCGGCTAAGGGGTAATCGGGGTCGCCTTTGGTTCGGTGGTCGATGTCGGCGAACATCAATGCGCCAGTTTGGAGGGCGTGGACGCCGTCGGTTAGGGAGGCGGTAATGTAGGCCAGATCGCCACCAGTGATAGCTAAACGCGATGTGTCGATGTTTGGCTGTTGGAGTAGGATCTGGACTGCGGTGATGCAGTCTGAGACGATGTCTCCCCAAACGTATGAATCTTCACCTGGAAGACCGTCAGTTAGGAGGCCGGGATAGGCGGCAGAGTAACGAGAGTTGGACAATCGTTGACCGCGGTGGCACAGGGCCAAAACGACGTAGGTCGAGCGTCGTTCGAACGGCGGGACCGCGACAACGCTCCCGTATCCGGGCGCTTGGAAGATCGGGACATGCGGCCCGTCAGTTTTCGGGACGTGCAGGTACGCGTAGAGCGGGTAGTCTCCGACGCCGTTGAATCGGACGGAGTATGCGTTGGAGGTTTCATTGCTGCGGATCGGCAAGTCTTCAATCGAGACGTCACCCATTGCTGCGTTTCGTGCAGCATCGACGCGCGGGGTCCAGTATTCGTTCATTGTTTGGTACTCCGTTGGCGACTAGAGCGCTACCGGGTTGAGATGGCCGTCGAGGAAGGATTGCATGACTTTGTCGTGTCCGACACCGGACCCTGAGTCGTGAGCGCAGTCCTCATACGTGTAGAGTTTTTTGTCTTGGCTGCCGATCTGGGAGAATACGGCGAAGCCGGTTTCGGGAGGGCAGACGTCATCCATCAGGCCAATGTTGACGATGATCGGACATTCGATCCTATCGACGAAGTTATGGATGTCGTGCAAATCAAGCGCGTCGCGGACAGCGTCTTCGCGGTCAGGATGGAGGCGGAGGAAATCGTTGATTTCTTCGTAGGGGTAAGAGCGCGTCAGAGACGCGGAATCCATCATCGAACAGAGGTACGGAGCGCCAGCGGAGGCGCATGCGACTTGGTCGGCTCTGAGTGATGCGACCAGCAAGGTGAGGGCCCCGCCCTGACTGCCGCCTTGGACGCAGATGCGGGAGGAATCGACTTCGTCGAGGCCACTGAGGAAGTCGAAAGCGCGAATGGCGTCCATGTAGAAGCCACGGTATCCGTATTCGGTTCGCTTGTCGATGTTGTGCGTCAGTAGGCCGGGGTATCCGGGATTGAAGACCCCATTGCTGCGCAACTTGTTGCGCGGAGCGGCGGAGAATGCCGCGTAGCCTCGCATCGCGAGGTCGGTGGGCAGTTTCGGTTCGCTGACGTAGCCGGGGACGAATAGGTAGCCGGGTAGCTGACCTTCGAAGTTGCGGGGCCTGCAATACCATCCTGCGATTTCGAGTCCGCCGTAACTGTCGTAACGGGCCTCAAAGACTTCGACATCGGGCGTGGACCGAAGTGGGACAGGTTGCAAGCGGGGGTTAAGCGGAACGGCTAGGGTTTCGGCTTCGGTGGCTTGCCAGTACTCGTCGAAATCGTCAGGTTTTCGCACTGACGAGACGAATTCTGAAGGGTCGCGGCTTGTCATCTTTTGTACCTCGTAAGGATTTCGATTCGGTAACAATGTAACACCATGGGTAATGGATGGAGTTACTCGGTTAGTCCGTGGTTGTTGACTCCGTCGGCGTCGTAGCTTCGCGACATCAGCCAGGCGGGAAGGATCGCGATGATGCAAGCGGTTGACGCGTATGTGAAGAAGTTGGAGAAGACCGCCATCCCCGACTCGTTAGCGGCTTCGGGACGTTCGATCATTTCCTCGATGCCAGGAGCGGAGAGGAGGAATTGTTCGGTACCAAGCGACGCGACGACGGCTAGACCGACGGTCATGCCGATGTTGCGAGACAAAGTGAGCAATCCCGATGCGATGCCTTTGTCCTCTTCAGGCACTCGACGCAATGCGCTTTCGGCGATTGGGGCTATCAGCAGGCCTAAACCGATTCCGACCAATACTAGGTCGATTGATGCCCGGGGTTCTTCGAGCACGATGGTCCACGTGGACATGAAGTTGAAGCCAATGGCTGCGACAATCAATCCGGCGATAGTTGGGATTCGAACGCCGAACTTTGTTGCTATGAATCCGCCGGCGAACGCGGCGACGCCGAGGGCTACCGTCATTCGCAGGAGCAGGAGACCGGAATCTAGAGCGGAGAGGCCGTAGATCGTGCCTGCCAAAAGCGGCACGGATACTAGTCCGATCATCAACGCGGCTCCGACAAGGAAATGGGCGACGTTTGACCAGATGAAGTCCCAAAGTTTGCCCAATGATCTTGGAATTGCCTTGCTACTGGCGAAACGGTTGGAGATTGCGATCACGCCGACCAACACTGCGGTGGCGACGAATAGGATGATCATCGGCAGATCGGGATCGGAAATTCGGAATAGCCCGATTGTGAGGGTAGTGAGGGCGGCAGTAAATGCGATTGCCCCGATCCAGTCGACGCTTGTGTCGTGTCTGTTGCCCTTGGGAAGTAGTGCGAGTGCCCCGACTGCAATCAGCGTGAGGGGGATGTTCGACCAAAAGGTGAACTCCCAACCGATCCAATCGGCGATTGCGCCGGCCCAGACTGGCCCAAATACTGATCCTGCTTCTGCTGCTGCTCCGACCATCCCGAAAGCGACGATGCGTCGTCTGGTTCCGACGAGGAATTCGGCGGCCGCCAGCGAAATCGGGATGACAGCTCCTGCGCCTATGGATTGGACGATACGGGCGATGATCGCCCACCGATATTGGTCTAAGTAGGGCAGGGCTTCTAGCGAGTCTCCCATAACCGGTATCAGAGCCACCCCCGCTGACCCCACCATGAATACGCCCAATGCAAGTAGGAACGCCGGTCGATACCCCCAACGATCGGATAGGCGTCCCATGATCGGCATTGTGGCCGAATAGCCGATCAGAAACGCGATGATGAGCCAACTCGCGCGGTCAATATCGTTGACCGGAATCTTGAGGCTCTGCATCATGTCGGGCAGGATCGTGACGACGAGCGTCATGTCGTCCGCGGCGATGAATACGCCGTAACAGAGCGGGAGGAACAGAAGGTACGGCGATACCTCTTTTTTGATCCACTGCATGGGAAGCGAAGTGTCCGAAGCCGGTGTTCTGACGTTATTCGATAGGCGGTTCGATGACGAATTCTTCGCCGTACCTGCTCATTTCGATGATTCGCACCGTATTATCGTTGTCCAATACTTGAAGAGCACCCGTGATCCTCGCTGATTTCATCTGAAAAGTCTCGAGATCGATAGTTACCTCGCCGATGCCAACTGCTTCGGGTAGGATGTCACCGAGTAGGCTCTTCAAAACCTCGCCCCGAACTGGAGAAGTGACCAGGAAGTCTAGGCCTGGTGCCGGATTGTCGATGAACTGGGGATCGGACAACCCTTGTAAAACGTCTTTGACTGCGGCAATCGGTTGGATAAACCCGATCGGGTTTTCTTCACTGGGCAAGGGTTCCCATTCCCCGGTGAGCGGGTTGGTCAACCATGTGTCTCGTCCGATTAGCACGGCATCGACTTCGATGTAGATTCTGCCGAGATTTGCTTCCGCGGTGACGTTCATGCCGATCTCGTTAATCTCTCCTTCGACGCGTTGGAGTTGAAGGCCGCCGAGTGCTTCCGTGAAACCGTTTTCGTGTTCGAGTAAGAACCACACGCTTCCCGCGTCGGTCAGCGCCTTGACCGCGTTGGCGACTACTTCGTCGGCTGTGATGGGGATAGGAGTCGGGCTAGGGATCGGAGTCGGGCTAGGTATCGGAGTTGCGGTTGGGACCTGGGTAGGCGTTGGATCAGGTGCGCTCGCACAACCGATCAGGCCGAACGCGCCCAACGCGAAAACCAAAGTTGCAAATGATGCCGCGAACCGATGACGACGCATTAAGCGATTCCCCTAGGCATATCGGCTCGAAACGTTGAGCCGATCGCCATTAACCGTACTTAGAGCAGATTCTAGGCTAGTTTGACATTACCCGCGTTGGTTATGGGCAGCCAGAATCGTGAGAAAACCGGTCGTTATTGAGGTTTGAAACGGTTTTCGGGTAACGCCAACGACGGATCGGGGGGATCATCGATCCGTTCAAGTGTGATGTGGGCGCCGTCGTAGAGACTGAGTGGGAGCGTAAGTTCAAACAGGACCGTACCGTAACCGGCCTGGTTCAAGTTGAACGACGCAGTGTAAACGGGATCGTCGCCTTCTCTGACGAGGTAAAGGCGGTACTCCTCGCCGGGAGGTGCACTTTCGACACCACCAACTACTAGGGCACCGAGCGGTCGGCGGTGATGTTCGAGCAAGTAGGCGTAGCCATTGCCGGCAAGCGCCGCATCCGGTTGCCACTCGGGGGTGTTGTACTCGTTCCGGAGGGTGGCGTAAGTGAGGCTGATCTGATCATTCATCGACGTTCGAAGCGCGTCGTTGAGTTCAGACATGCGGACGATTTCTTGGTCCTGTTTCGAGATCCTCTCGTGAGCGTGCGTCAGCATCTGTTCAGTCGACGACATGTCGTTGAGGAGATTCTGTGCGTGGGCGTAGGTATTCGCGACCTCGCGCTCCATGTCCGTAACTTTGCGGTTGAGTTGCACGTTGTCGGATCCGAGTTGGATTGCCATGATCCCCACGATGGCGAACGATGCGATCGAGGTCGCGAAAGCCAATCGTCCTGCAGTGAAGACGTTTCCAAGTCGTTGCCAGATTGTCTTCAGATCGTGCTCGTATTCTGTTTCTTCGACTGTGATTCGGTTTTCGAGATGCGAAACTAGGGACGAGAAAGCCGACTGTTCGTACGCTTCGCCGCCTTCGGCGTTGGCGGCCGAAATGAGTTGACGACGGACGGAAATGGGTGGTGCGGCGGTTCCAACGCGAGCCGAAAACTCGGCAACCGTTTCAAGCATCTCGGCAAGTTCCTCGGCTGCTTCCGAGTCGCGTTCTACCAGCTCTTCAACGGCGCGTCGATCCTCGCCCTCCAGCACACCTAATGCGTACGCAGGAAAATCCGCGGTGATTTCTTCGTCTCGAGTCATGATTTCAGTGTTGGATTGTCGAGGTCTATTCGTCGCCGTAGATTTGGTCTTCCAGGGCAGCGCGTAACTTCTTGAGGGCTAGTCTCATACGAGTTTTTACTGTACCCAGCGGTTGACCTGTCGCATCTGCGATCTGCGTCTGTGTCATGCCTTCAAAGTATGAAAGGTAGACAACTTGCCGTTGCGGGTCCGGCAGGACCTTAAGCGCGGCGCGAACTTGCTCGTATTCCGAGTTGGCCACGGCCGCTTCCGGCGGAGTGATGTCGTCAGATTCGAGATCATAACGCTCGGTGATGTCGTCGCTGTATCGGGACTTGTCACGGCGCAGTTTACGAAGTTCATCGATGGTGCGGTTGTGTGCAATGCGAAATAGCCAGGTCGTGAACTTGCCTTTGTCAGGCATGTACGTGTGGCCACGTCGCCACACACGCATGAACACGTCTTGGGTCACTTCTTCGGATTTGACGCCGTCATTGAGGATGCGAGCGGCTAAACCGAAAACTCGTTTGCCGTAACGGTCATATAGTGCCGCGAACGCATCGGTATTCTTTTGCGAAATCTCGGCCAACAACTCCTGGTCGGTCAGCTCTTGGTAGTTGATCATTCGCCCAATTCCGTGAGATATGGCTGCAATTCTCCTGAATCTTGTGCGACCATTGAATGCCGCTTTTGAGTTAGATACGGAAGAACGGTATCTCGTGGATCTTTTCAGGATCGACAATTGCATCGATTTCTGCGAGAGGCTTCAACATCTCCAATGAATCGAGCTGTAGTTTTACGTCTTCGTGCGGAGGCATCATCTGGACCATGCGCGAAAGCATGTCGTAAGCGTCGCGAGCCCGGCCAGAACGCCCCATGAGATGAGCTATGTCTCCGACGTTGCGCCAGTTCCATGGCATAAGGTGCTGGATCCGTTCTGCGTCGGCTATGGCACCCTCGAAGTCTCGGGAATTGGTGTGGATCATCTTCATGTTGTTCAACACGCGGGCGAGGATCATCTTGCTATCGGCTCTAGGCAGATACGTTCGCTCGAGGCGGTCAAGTTTGGACGAGTCGTGAGGAGGGTTGCTAGGAGCACCCAACAACCTCAAACACTCCCACCTCGAATAAAGTCGGCCTTTGCGGAACGGATCGACGAATACAAGCGTTTCATCGGTCCCGGCAGCGAGCAGAAAGTGCCCCGACATGTTTACGCCGTTTAGGTTGATCCCGATGCGTCGTCCGATGTCCATGTAGAGGACCGAAAGCGTGATAGGGATGCCCAGTTTACGGTCGATCACCTCGTTGATTAGGCTGTTTCGAATGTCGTAATAGTTTCCGGCATTCCCACGAAATCCCAAATCATCAAAGAGAAGGTCGTTCAAAACGTAGAGGGTGTCGTAGAGAGACCGACTGGATTTCGATTCGTGTCTGATGCGCTCCGAAATCTCGCTGATCTTCCCCATGTAACGGGGGACGTCAAGACGCGGGTCGCTCTCTGCGGCGATGTGGAGACAGGACAGAGAAAGGTTGATCTGAGAGTTCGGGCGCGACACCGAGCGAATGAAGTTCTGCCGCGGCCCGATGTCTGGTGTTCCCATGGGCAAGCATTTTAATGACGATCCGATGTTGTCGCAACCGCGTTAGACGATGGACGGCGTTAGGTTGGTATAATCAAGCGACCGAAGATGGGATCGACTGCGGGTTTTCGCGAAGCCGTTTCCAATAGCAAACTGGGGAGCTCGGATGGCCGGGCTGAGAGGGTGGATGTTGTCCACCGACCCACACAACCTGATCTGGGTAATGCCAGCGGAGGAACTCTACAAACCGATGTCGGCACCATCGGATGATTCTCTCCCTGAACGGTCGCGTCAGGGTCAATCGAAGACTGTTCGGCGTGCCCCAACGGTCTCCGTTTCCAATGCATCCAAGTCGTTCGTAAGCGTTGACATGCCGCCGGTTCAGGCGATGCAAGACATCACGCTGGACGTTTCGTTGGGTGAGTTCCTGGTGATTGTCGGTCCGAGTGGCTGCGGCAAAAGCACTTTGTTGAACGTCATCGCCGGTTTGATAGAGCCAGACTCAGGATATGTAAGCCTCGAGGGTGACATCGAAGCCGAGCGCATCGGACGTGTTGCCTACATGCACCAAATAGACCTGCTGTTGCCGTGGCGGAATGTGCTTGACAACGCGTTATTGGGGTTGGAAATCGCTGGCGTTCCGCGGACGGAAGCAGAATCGCGAGCGACCGAATTGGCGACCAAGTTTGGCGTAGCGGATTTCTTGAACGCGTACCCTGCCACGTTGTCAGGTGGGATGAGACAACGTGTCGCGCTATTACGAGCAGTGTTGCCAGATCGCTCAGTGTTGTTGCTGGATGAACCGTTCAAGGCTCTTGACGCCATCACGCGTGCGGAATTGCAACGATGGCTGTCGGACGTGTTGGATCGAAGCAATCGCGCCACGATTATGGTTACGCACGATGTGGAAGAAGCGTTGATGCTTGGGGATCGAGTGCTGGTCATGTCGTCGCGCCCTGGGCGAATCCTGCTCGAACTGGATGTGGACTTGCCACGGCCTCGTCCAAGTGATGTGGTACGGGATCCTCAGTTTGTCGAGGCCAAATGGCAACTGCTTTCCGCACTCGACGGAGTCGCTACGGCACGAGAAAGCAATTGAATTGACGACGCAACGAAAGGCGGGAGATCTATCGCAACCGGTCGAGATTGACCGTGCATCCGCGATTGAACGCCCATTGGGGATGCGGTTGCGGTCGTTTGGCAGGGCGTGGGGATCGGCGATGATCTTGGCGGGATTGGGATTGCTACTGTGGGAGATTCTGGTCCGGGTGCTGAATGTCCAGACTTGGATCTTGCCGCCAGTTTCGTTGATATTTGCCGAGTTGTTCGACAAACCCGACCTATTCTTGCGCCATGCCTATGTGACGGTGCAGGAGATACTGATCGGGTTCGCGGTGTCCGTCACTTTTTCGTGCGTGATGGCTACCGCGATGTTTTGGTCGAGACTTTTGGAGAGATCGGTCTATCCGTTTCTGATAGCGTCGCAGACTATTCCCGTATTCACTTTGGCGCCGATGCTTCTGATTTGGATCGGCACCGGGATTGGGCCGAAGATCGTAGTTGTCGTATTGTTCACGTTCTTCCCAGTCACGATCAACCTGATGACCGGGTTAAAGTCGGTTGACTCGGACATGGTCGATATGTTCCGCACGTTGGGGGCGTCTCGACGACAGATGTTCACGAAGTTATATGTTCGTTCTGCATTGCCGTATTTCTTTGCTGGGTTGAAGGTGGCGGCGGTGGTCTCCGTGATCGGGGCGGTCATTGGTGAGTGGGTCAGCGCGGCATCCGGCTTGGGTTGGTTAATCAAGACGTCAACGCCGAAGTTTCAAACTGAGCTCGTGTTTGCCGCTATATTTACTTTGTCGGTGATGGCGGCGTTGATGTTCATATCGATCGCGCTGTTACAATCGCGTGTTTTACGAAACTATCCGGGATCGAATCCCCAAGGAGGAACGTCGTGAGAAAGATCATTGGTTTGGTGTTGCCGGCGATTGCCCTGCTCGCGTTCGTGGCCGCTTGCACGTCAGAACCAGATGTTGAGAGTGTTTCAGTTGAATTGGACTGGTCTCCTCCTAACGCCAATCATTCAGGAATCTACGCCGCTATTGACCAGGGATATTTCGAGGAGGAGAACCTCGAGGTGGAGGTCAGCGTACCTGCGGATGCCGCAGCCATCGCCCAACTCGTCGGAGCAGGACAGCGTGATTTCGGAATTTTCTATCAGACGGACACCACCTTGGCGCGAGCCGCCGGCGTGCCGGTTGTCGCCGTTCGGGCGATCGTTCAGAGCCCAGTCAACTCGCTGATGGCCTTGAAGTCTTCGGGAATCACGCGGCCTGCCGATCTCAAAGGTAAGAAAGTCGGATACCCCGGCATCGAGTGGGACGAGTTGATGCTTGCTGCGATGTTGGAACATGACGGTTTGACCTTGGATGACGTCGAACTTCACGATGTCGGTTACGCGTTGTCGCAGGTTCTCGCCGCGGGCACGATGGATGCGGTAATTGGGGCGTACTGGTCGTACGAGTCTTTCGTATTGGAAGACATGGGGATGCCTGTCGAGATCATCTACCCAGAGGACTTTGGTGTCCCTCGTTACTACGAGATGATGCTGATCACCTCGGATCAGATGATCGAGGAGAAGCCTGACGTGGTCCGCCGTTTCGTGCGGGCATTTACCAAAGGCTTCGAGTACGTCGCCGAAGATGGTCAACGCGGTATCGACATCTTGGTCAGCCTGAACGAGGATTCCATTGACGAATCGAGCGAATCTCTCGACCGTCGTGGTATCGAGATTTTGGTTCCTGCTTGGTTGGATAGTCCCGATGGCAAGTTCGGGACATTGTCAGAAGATCAATGGGAATCAGTTGGCGACTACATGAAGCAGCGCGAGCTAATTCCGCAAGACTTTGACGTCAGTACTGCTTGGACGGACGAGTTTTACGAGTAGTTAGTGGTCCGTAGACAGCGGACGCTAATCGAAATGACAGGCGATCGGATGGAGCTCATCCGATCGCCTTCGCATTTCGAACTCAAAACATCCGACGCGGAAACGCCAAATGCCTCGTCATACCCGTGTTCCTCACCTGATACACACGCCTCGTTTGAATTGAGAACGATGAAAAGAGCTATACCGAAATAGCATTGTAGGGAGGCGGTCAGTTACGAGGGAACGTCCAAACTGAACTGTCCGAAGTCACACTCGTTGCTTCCGGGTCTATCACGCTCATTGCCCGCATTCCTGCAATGCTTGCTTAGCGTCGTAGCTGTCAAAGTACGTATTCTCACCTTGCGGCGCAAGCATCATTGTGTTAGCAACGTGCCTGAACGCTACATTCTGCCCCAGCGCCGACACTTCGCGGTACGCAAGTCGCAGCCGCTCACATCTGAATGTTACGTTTCTGGAGCGGACAGTCGCATTCTTTCTGCGCTCAGCTGCATACGCTTGTGCTGTAGCAGTAAGCATTGGAGCAGCTGCTTCTGCAGTTGCAGTGCGCAGCGGCGCAACTGTAGCATCGAGGTATTCAACTGAAAGCGCAACTGCGGTAGCGTGCGCAGGATAGCGAGCCGGGTTGCTCCTCACGCAGTTCTTGACAAACCATAGGCTCTGTTTTGTTGTAAGCATTGTTTGTGTACTGTCACTGCTGCTGGAAGAAGATTCCCTAATGGGCACAGTTACAGCATGTAGCTTGTCAAACCCAGTTATAGTTGCCGTTACCCTCAACATTTTTTCTGCTAAGAGATTGCAATCTTCAAGAAGCTTTGATTCAGCGTTTTCAGCTACAGATGTTGCTTGCGCATTTGACGTAGCTGCTGCTACAGCTGCCGCTGTAACAGTTACTTGCGCTTCCGAAGGAGTCATTGGTACATCCACTTCTGACCGGTGCGCGTCTTCGCCCCGTCCAAGCGAGCAATTTAGAACTGCAGCAATTGTGAGCGCAAGCAGTACAACCGCAACTAGCGTGACTTTTTCGTTTTGTTCCAGACCACGCAGCACCTCCTTGATATTTGAGCCGATGTTCAAATTATCCCTATGAACCCAAGGTGAGGCTCCCATCACAGCCCACCATAGTTCAAAACATCCGCCGCGGATACGCCAAATGACCGGTC
>JAJEAU010000002.1 GCA_022824185.1 Dehalococcoidia bacterium | reverse complement strand
TATTGAGGTCCTCCGCGACCTTTGCTCGGTTCGTGCCCCTTGCTACGCTGTGGTCATCGCCCGCCCAACGAAACGGACATGACGTGGTGTCGGAAAAGACGAGGCATCGTCCGGCCCTTGGACGGTCATCCCCCTCGAGGGAATGCGGGTGCTATCCCTCTGTCGGGCGCTCCGGGATCTCGCTCTGGCTGAGCGGGGGAAGCGTCCGCGTCCTGTTCGCATCGCGTTGCGAAAGGTACGGTTTATCCCGTCTGGCTCGTGTTGCGGCTTAAGCAGTACATCACCGCGACCGGAACCTTGCAGCTACATCCTCGTCCGTTTACCGATATTCTCGGCGTGCGTTTCAC
This sequence comes from Dehalococcoidia bacterium, assembly GCA_022824185.1. GTDB lineage: Bacteria > Chloroflexota > Dehalococcoidia > Lucifugimonadales > Lucifugimonadaceae > Bin127. The sequence goes on along the minus strand of JAJEAU010000002.1, from coordinate 132,660 downwards.
CTGTCCTCTCTAGGTAGTGACGGGCTCCGTCGGCGAGCGGTGCAACCGCCCCGAGTACCCCCGTCCGCAGACCATTCATCAATCAATTACTCACAACTTGCCAAAAGGTGCGCATCCTGCCGGCGCGGCGAGCTTCTGGGCGCTCTTGAGGTAAAAAGCCTGTTGAGCGCTTGTTTTTAGTTTTAACATACGTGGTGTGGATATGTCAAGTGGGTTTGTGGAGATTGTTTGAAAAGAACATTTGAGGTGGTTGGGACTGTTCGGGGGGTTTTGAGATGGTGGCGTTCTTCTGGCCCCTCTCCTCCCCGGGCATCCCCCGCTTGACGGCGCTTAAGGCGCCATCTGCGCGCCCCCTTGCGCCGGGGGCGAAGGGGGGGGGGTGTGGGGGTGTTTATACTTTCGGTTTGTTGCGGGGTGCCGCGTTTGAGTTTAGGTTGTTCAGATGGAAGATGGTTCAGAATTGGTGACTGGGTGATTGATGGCTGAGGTTCGTCCATTCCGTGGGATACGGTACGCTGCGGCTTCGCTGGGGCGTGATTTGGGGGATTATTTGTCGCCGCCGTTCGATTCGATAACGCCGGCGGTGGAACGGGAACTGCTGGGGCGGTCGGAGCACAATATCGTGCGTTTGGAGCTGGCGCCTCGGGAGGGGGCGGATCGGTATGGTTATGTGGCGGAGACGCAGGCTCGGTGGGAGGCGGAGAAGGTTTTGATGCGGGATGAGGAGCCGTCGGTTTACGTGACTGAGGAGTCGTTTGAGTATGGTGGCGTGAGGCAGACGCGTCGGGGTTTTATCGCTGCGGTGCGATTAGAGGAGTATGACCGGGGGATCATATTCCCGCATGAGCAGACGCGGGGGCCGTGGGTGGATGATCGGGTGAGGATGATGGAGGTGACGAGTTCTGCGCTGAGTCCGTTGCTGGTGGTGTTTCAGGACGATATCCGGCATTCGGTGGGAGGGATCATCCGTGCAGTCGCGGGAGGTCCGCCTTTGGAGACTGCGACGATGGCGGGAGGGTATTCGTTGCGGATGTGGCAATTGACAGATCCTGGCACGCTTGGGGTGTTGAGTGATTTGATGCGGGATTCTGCGATCTTTATTGCGGATGGACATCACCGTTATGAGGCGGCGATGAGGTATCGGAGTGCGATTCGTGCGCGGCGTGAGATCGAATCGGATGAGGCGGTGAATTATAGGATGATGCACATTGTTTCGATCGATGAGCCGGGTTTGATCACGCGGGGGTATCACCGGGTGATCCAGGGGGCGACGCAGGGGGAGTTGGATGTGCTTATGGGTCGGATTGAGGAAATGGCGACGGTGGAGAGTGTTTCATTGGGCGACCGTGGGGCGATGGCCTGGCGGCCCGGTGATTTATCGAACGCGGTTGGGACGCGGGATGATGGGGAGTTTGTGTTTGGCATTTATGGAATGAGTGGCGGTTTCAAGATTGCTCGGATGTCTTCGGTCGATGCGGTGGGATTGACGGGCGGAGATGCATTGGAGCGGTCGGATTATCGGCGGTTGCACTCGGAGATTTTGGATCCGGTATTTGAGGGGGATCGAATGGACGAAGTGGTTGATTTTGAGTATGAGGTTGAGCGTGTTGTTTCGCGGGTGGATGCGGGCGAGGCGCAGGTTGGGATTGTGATGCGGTCGATCCCGATGCGGGAGTTTGTGGATATCGTGACGCGAGGGGATAGGCTGCCGCCTAAAGCGACGAATTTTTACCCGAAACCACCGGCGGGTGCGGTTATACAGTCGTTGGATGGAGAGTTGTAGGGGTGTTGTCTTGGAGTTGTTAAGGGTGGGTGCTGAAGGAAATTAGTGGTATGATGAGTTACACGTTTAGTTAGTAGTTGTTGCCTAAGTTAAGGGCGATTGGAGTCGAGGTTTGACATCTGAGAACATCCCTAGGGTTGCGAGGGGCGAGGATGCTGACCGGGCGCGTGAGTTTTTCGATCGGGATCTTAAGGATCGGTTGATGCCGGTGCATGAGGGATGTGCGGTGTTGATTGACGGTCGCAGTTTGGATTACGAGGTCCAGAGCAGGTTTGAGGCTAGGGCGAAGGCCCGAGCGAGATTACTTGATCGACAGCCTGATGCCCGGATAATGGTGGAACGCGTCGTTGGTTCAGATTTTGCGTATACGGCGCCGTCGGGTTTTTCGATCGACAGTTAGAACGCTTCGTAGTTTGGCGACGATAACGGGTCAATTTCAGCCGGATCGGACATGTCTGGTACAACTCGATGTCACTGAAGGAGATGGCTCGACTCGAACCATTGACGCGAAACTCGATACGGGATTCAACGGCGAGTTGGCGATGCCGAACGTGGATTTCGAGCGTATGGATACATCGTCGACCAGGCCGGCGAATATGGTGGTTGCCGATGGCAGATCGGTGAGAGTGGAAACTTGCTCTGCGTCGGTGCGCCTGGGTTCGGGTTGGGAGGAAGTGACGGTTCTAAATTCGGGCGATGCTCGACGCCCATTAATCGGTTTGGAGTTGTTGTTGGGCCATTCGATTTACATCGAGGCGAAGCCGTTTGGTGAGGTGCTTATTGAGCCGTTGGAGTGAGATATGCCGAGTTCGTTCGGTGATGGCGTGGCGTTGACCCGGGTGTGCGATTATGAGGGCGGTGCGTCACTTTGGAAAGCATCATTGAGGGGCATGGGCGAGTACGAGATTTCAGAGTGGAATGAGGACGATCCGAGGTGGTCGGAGGTTGTGGGGTTCTTTGATCGGCACTGTAGCGGCCTTCCCGAATTGGTAGATGGGTATGATCAACGGGACTCGAGGGTGCTCGTTGCGCACGCGGATAGGGCGATCTTGGGTGTGCTCAGGCTGATCGTGATACCGATTGGTCCTGAGGACGATCTTCCGGCTGTGAGGATCGAAGGCGAAGAGGTTTTGCAGGCTAAGATCAAGAACTTTTTCGTGTTGCCGGAGTTCCGTCGGAGACGGATCGGCACTAGTCTGCAAGAGAAGGCGGTTGAGTTGGCGAAGTCTTTAGGTTGTCGTCAGTTGGTTTCGTTCAGCTACTCGCATAGCCGAGAGAACCACGCATTGAAGCTTCAGATGGGTTTTGCGGTGCGGCCTGAACGTCGGGGGAGTGAACGTCACGGTCTGTATTTCACGATGCCGCTGGGGTGAGGTTTCGAACTAGGAGTTAAAGGAAGGATGGGCGAGAGGTGTGGTGGCGGGTTTTAGCCGCGTTGGATTTCTTGGAGGGCGGTGATGATTTCGTCGGTGGGTGCTCTGTCGGCGATGTCTATGCCGATGTAGGAGTAGGCGATTTTGCCGTTTTTGTCGATGATGAAGACGGCCGGGGCGGATACGAGGTCTCCGTGGAGGTTGTAGACGTCGTAGAGCTCGGGGACTGCGGAGTCTTTGTTGGTGTAGAGGACGGGGTAGAAGGCGCGGGTGCTGGAGATCATGTTTCCTGCGCCTTGGAAGTCGTCCATTGAGAGGGCTAGGAGCTCCGCGTCGTAGTTACGGATGCGGTTGTAGTTTTGTTGCAACTCGACCAGTTGCGCCTGACAGATTCCTCAGAAGAAGCCCCTGTAGAAGACGAGGACTACGTTTTTGTCGCCTTCGTATTGTGAGAGGGTGATTTTTCCGGCGCCGTTTGCGACTGGTAGGGAGAAGTCGGGGGCGTCTTCGCCGGATTCAGAGCCTGAGGAATCGCCGCATGCGGTGGCTACTGCGAGGAGCGTAGCTGCGATGGCGAACGAGAGAAGCCACAGGGCACCTCGCCGCTTCAAGTCGGTTATCGCTCGGGATGTCGTCAACGGTTGTTAGAGACCAGAGAGGGCTTCGAGGACTTCTTCGCCGGAGACTTGGTGTGCTGGGGAATCGCCGATGCTCTCCCACGCGATGTTTCCGTTGGTGTCGATGACGAAAACGGATGCCGAGGCTAGGTTGTCGCCGTGGAGGTTGTAGACGTCGTAGGCGATGGGGACGTCGTTGTTTTTGCTGGAGTAGAGGATGGGGAACTCAGGGCGTGCCTTGGCGATGATCGACTCTGCGCCCGCGAGGTTGTCGGTGCTGATGCCAAGAACTTCTGCACCGGCTCCGCTGATCTTGTCGTAGTGGTCTTGCAACTCACCTAGTTGCTTGGTGCAGGACGGTCACCAATAGGCTCGGTAGAAGACGAGGACGACGGGTTTGTCCCCTTGGAACGATGAGAGTGAGATCTCGGTGTTGTCTCGGTTTGCGGCAGGGAGTTCGAAGTCGGGGGCAGTTGGGAGGTCGGGGACGGCTTCGGCGACTTCGACGGCTTCTTGCTGGGTTTCAGGTGCGGGCGGTATTGAGGTCGCGGTCGGCGTTTCTTCGCCGCATCCGACGACGACGGCTAAAGCGGCGAGGGAGGCGAGGATCGCGATGATGGGTCGGCGGAGTTGTGATTTTTTCATGGCAGGTTCGCGATGATGGTGTTGCCCGAGACTTGGTGGGCGTAGGTGGGCCCGATTTCTTCCCATACTATCTGTCCATCAGTGTTGATGATAAACACCGATGCTGAGGCGAGGCCGTCGCCGTGTAGGTTGAAGACGTTATAGGCCTTCGGGATGTCGTCGTTTTTCGACGTGTAAAGGACGGGGAAGTCGATCCCCACTTGGCGCGCGATGGTTTCCGCTCCTGAGAGGTCGTCGGTGCTGATAGCAAGGACCTCTGCCCCCATCTCCGTGATGCGGTCGTAGTGTCGTTGCAACTCGCCGAGTTGCCGCGTGCAGGCGGGTCACCAGAATGCGCGGTAGAAGACTAGGACGACGTTTTGTTCGTCTCTGAACTGGGAAAGGGAGTAGTTCCCTCCCGTTGTGACGGAGGGGAGATCGAAGTCAGGTGCGACAGGACCGGCAGCGGGTTGCGGTTCTGGGGTGAAGGTTGCCGTTGGTTCCGGCGTGAATGTTGCAGTTGGCGGAACTGGGGTTGATGTGGGTTCAGGGGTGTTGGTTGCGGTTGGTTCTGGGATGGGAGTCGCTGTCGGCTCTTCGGTCGTGTAGGCGGATTGGGGAGATGGTTGCGGGGTGGGTGCTTCGGGCGTTGGCGTAGCGGTAGGTTCGGGCGTGTCGGTAGGTTCGGGTTGAGGCGTGCGGGTTGGTGGGACCGGCGTTTCAGTCGGTGCGGGTTGGGGGGTGTCCGTCGGAGGGATTGGCGTGTCGGTTGGCGGTATTGGGGTGTCTGTCGGCTCCAGCGGTGCGGTTGTGGCGGTGGGTTCGGGTTGGGGTGTGTTTGTCGGAGGGACTGGTGTGTCTGTTGGATCGGGAACGGGCGTGTCGGTGGGTTTTGGGACTGGTGTGTCGGTTGGCTCGGGTTCGACGGCCCTGACTTCTGGTTCGGGAGTCGCAGTCGGTTCTGGGACTGCCGTTGCGGTTGGTGCGGGGACCGCAGTGGGCGCTGCGGTCGGGACCGCGGTTGGTTCCTCGGCTTCGCATGCGAGGACGAACAGCATTGCAGCCAGCGCGATTATCGCGATGCCGGCTAACGGGCTTGCGAGTGAGGTTAGGGTTTTGGATTTCGAGAGCACGGTGGCCATTTAGCTCCCGGCGGACAGTCTACGCTGTCATCGCTTTGAGGGTTGATCCCGCGGCTTCGAGGGCTTCGTCGATGTGGTCGATTTCGACCCAACCCATGTGACCTATACGGAAGATCTTGCCGGTAAGTTCTCCCTGGCCGCCGCCTAAGACGACGTTGTGGTCGGCCATGACTTGCGAGACGAAGAGTTTTCCGTCGAGGCCTTCAGGTAGGCGGATTGCTGTAACGGTATCGGATGCGATGCGTCGTTCGGGGAGGACTTCGAGGCCGAGTTTTTCGGCGCCGTTGCGGGTGTGTTCGGCTACGGAGTGGTGGCGGTCGAAGACGTTTTCGACGCCCTCATCGACCATTGATTGGAGACCGAGATCGAGGGCGAACATGGCGGGTTCGCAGGGGGTGAATGGTGGTTGTCCGATCTGCAGGAAGTCCTCGTACTGCTGCATGTCGAAGTAGTAGCGGGGGGTTGTGCATGTCTCGTATGCTTGCCATGCTTTTCGGCTGAACGAGACCATGGAGATGCCGGGAGGTGCGACCCATGATTTTTGGGCGGCAGTTGCCAGGACGTCGATGCCCCATGCGTCGACTGCGATGGGCATTCCACCGGCAGACGAGACGGCGTCGACGAGGATGAGGGCGTCGGACTCTTCGTGGATGGTCTTGCAGATTTCTTCGAGGGGATTTGAGACGCCGCTGGAGGATTCGTTGTGGGTGAGGATTACGGCTTTGTAGTTGGGTTCGGCGCGGAGGGCGTCTCGAAGGGCGTCGATGTCGCAGGCTTGTCCGAGTGGGAATTCGAGCTTGGTGACGTCGGCGTTGACGGCTTCGGCGATCTCGGCGAAGCGGATGCCGAAGAATCCGATGATGATTGCGAGGACTTTGTCGCCGGGGGAGATGGTGTTGAAGACGCCGGTCTCCATCGCTCCGGTTCCGGAGGAGGTGATGAAGTAGACATCGTTTTTGGTCATGAGGACGGTACGGAGGTTGTCGCTCATGCGCTCGAGCATATCGGCGTATTCCGGGCCGCGATGGTTGATCATCTGTCGTGCGGCGGCCTGGAGGGCCTCTTCGGGTAGAGGGACGGGGCCAGGGATACGGAGGTTTGGCTCGGTTGATGTGGTCATTTTTCTCGCGTGGTGTTGATGTTGGTTGTGGGTTTCAGGGTAGGTTTAATTTTAGATTGGGGTTGGTTTAGGCGACGCGGATCAGGCGGTGTTCACGGCGGCCTCGGCGGAGGATTATTAGGTTGCCGTGGAGGAGGTCTTCGGGGGCTATTGGGCGGGCGGCGTCTTCAACTCGTTCGGAGTTTAGGTACATGCCGCCTTGTTGGACGGTGCGGCGGGCGTCGCTGAAGGATTGGGCCAGGTTTGTGGCGACGGCTAGCTCTTCGTAGGAGATGGCGCGGTTGTCGATGTCGCATTTCTCGATCTCGATCGATGAGGCACCTGCAAAGACGTCGTCGAGTTCGCTTGCAGAGAGAGTGTCGAATTCGCCGCGGAAGAAGGCTCGGGTTACGCGTCGCGCTTGGTCAAGGCCTGATTGGCCGTGGACGATTTCGGTGATCTGTTCGGCCAGGGTCTGCTGGGCTTCGCGTCGGCCCGGGTTTTCGCGGACGGCTTCTTCCAAGGGTTCGACTTCTTCAGGGCCGAGCCACGTGAAGAGCTTGATGTAGCGGATGACGTCGGCGTCGTCGGTGTTGAAGAAGAACTGGTAGAGGCGGTAGGGGGAGAATTTGTTGGGGTCGAGGGCCGGTGCGCCGCCGATGGATTTGCCTAGCTTGTCGCCTTTGGAGTCGGTGATCAAGGGGAATACGATGCCATGGGCGAGGGAGTTGCCGTTGGTGGCGTTGCCGTGTTTTCGGCGGATGAGGTCGATGCCGTCGAGGATGTTGCCCCACTGGTCGGTGCCGCCGGATTGGAAGTTGCAGTTTTCCTGTTCGTAGAGCACGAGGTAGTCGTATGCCTGGAGGAGTGCGTACGAGAACTCGGTGTATGAGATGCCTTCGCCTTCTCGATCCATTCGGGAGCGGACCGAGTCTCGGCGGATCATCGTGTTGACGGTGAAGTTCTTGCCGATGTCTCTGAGGAAGTCGAGGTAGTTGATGTTGCGTAGCCAATCGGCGTTGTTGATGAGTTGGGCAGGGTTGGATTTGGCGTCGAAGTCGAGGAACTGTTCGAGCTGGACGCGGATCTTCTCGCCGTTGGCGTCGATGTCTTCGATGGATAGGAGGGATCGTTCGTCGTTTCTTCCGCTTGGGTCGCCGATCATGCCGGTGCCGCCACCGAGGATTGCGATGGGGGTGTGACCGTATCGCTGGAGTCGTGCGAGGCACATGAGCGGCAGCAGGTTGCCGATGTGGAGTGAATCGGATGTGGGGTCGAAGCCGTTGTAGCAGGTGATCTTGTCGTTGATGAGGAGGTCTTCGGCGCCGGGAGTGGCGTCGGAGAGGGCGCCTCGCCATCTGAGATCTTCGACGATGTTGGTTAGTTGCTGGGGCATTGTGTGATCGGGGGCATTCAGTTTGGTGGTTTGAGGTTGGCGAAGATTTTGTTGATTTTGGCTACGTCGCTTTGGATTGCCTGGTTGAGTTCGTCGACGTTGTCGAACTCTTGGTCGGGGCGAATGAAATCGATGAATTCGACGCTCATTTTCTGATCGTAGAGGTCTTCGTCGAAGTTGTCGATGTGGACCTCGAACGTACCGAGGTTTCCGCCGAGGGTCGGGTTGTCACCGAAGTAAGTTGCGGATGGCAAGACGCGACCGTCGGGTAGTTTGGCCCATGTTGCGTAGATGCCTTTTGCCGGCATGACGAGTTGTCTCGACCATTGAAGATTGGCGGTCGGGACGCCCATCTCGCGTGCAACTCCGAAGCCACGGTGTACGCGGCCCCCGCGCTCGTATTGGCGGCCTAGCATGTCGGCGGCGGATTTAACGTCGCCGGTAGCCATCGCCGAGCGGATGAGGGAACTGGAGACTATCTGGCCGTTGCGGATCACGGGAGGGACGGTGTGGAGGGCGAAGCCGTTGCGGTTGGCGATCTCGGTGATTTCGTCTACTGTCTTTCGGTCGTGGCCCATGACGGCTCGTTCGCCGACAATGAGGTGCGTCATTCCGAGGGAGCCCTGCAAGGTTTTGAGGAACTCCTCGGCGGGCATGACGCGGATTTCAGCTTCGAAGTCGATGAGTTGGACGGTATCGATGCCCTGCTCTTCGATTAGCGTGGATCGGGTTTCGGCGTCGTAGAGTTGCGGAGTCTGGTGTGACGGATCGATGATGGAGCGTGGCGGTTGGCGGAAGCTGAGCGCCACGCTCCTGGTGTTGTTTCGATTCGCAGTCTCGACGAGGGTCCGCAGCAGGGCCTGATGACCCTCGTGAACGCCGTCGAAGGTACCGACGGTTACGCAGGTGGTGCCGTCGGTATTTTCGATGGTTGCGATCTGTTGCTGCAACCCCAATTTCCGTAATCTCTTTGGGTCACGTCGTTGAGCGTTGCCGACTCGGGTTCATGCGGCGACGGCTACACGTCCCGCGATGACCTCGGCGGCTTCGCGCAGGAGTACCTCGGTGGTTGCCCAGTCGACGCAGGGGTCGGTGATGGAGACGCCGTACTTGAGGGTGGAGGCATCGCCGTTGAGTGACTGGTTACCGGCGTTGAGGTGACTCTCGAGCATCAATCCGACGACGCCGGTGTTACCAGCGGCGCGTTGGCCGATGACGTCTCGGAACGCCACCGGCTGCAAGTTGTGGTCTTTGTTGCAGTTGGCGTGTGAGCAGTCGACGACGACATTTGGCGCCATGCCGCTGTCGGCCAGTACTTTTTGGGCATTGGCGATGTTTTCGGCATCGTAGTTGGGCCCGTCAGAACCGCCGCGGAGGACGATGTGAGTTGCGTCGTTGCCGGATGTCTGGACGACTGCCGCGGCTCCGGCGTCGTCGATGCCTAGGAAGGCGTGTTGCGCTTGAGCGGCGATCATACCGTCTACGGCGAGTTGGATCGATCCGCCGGTCCCGTTCTTGAAGCCGATGGGCATGGAGAGACCGCTTGCGAGTTGCCGATGGGTCTGGCTCTCGGCGGTGCGGGCTCCGATTGCGCCCCAGGAGACGAGGTCGGAGATGTATTGCGGGGTGAAGGGATCGAGGAACTCAGTTGCGGCCGGGAGACCGATTTCGCCGACCTCCAACAGGAAGTTGCGTGCCCGGCGGAGGCCTTCGGGCATGTTCCAGGTACCGTCGAGGTTGGGATCGTTGATGAGTCCTTTCCATCCGACGGTAGTGCGTGGCTTCTCGAAGTAGACGCGCATGACGATCATGACGGTGTCGCGCAGCTCATCAGCGAGAATGGCTAGGCGTTCGGCGTATTCCCTGCCCGCGACTTCGTCGTGGATTGAGCAGGGGCCGGTTACGATGACGAAGCGTTCGTCGTCGCCGTTGAGGATGTCGGTGATCTCTCGCCGGGACCGGACCACGAGGTCCTCGACCTTTTTCGAGACGGGAATCTCGGCGAGGTATTCGGACGGCGGGGCGAGGGGGCTGATTGATGCAACGTTGAGGTTTTTGATTCGTGAGGCCATTGGCTATCGGTTGGTTACTCCGTTTGGGGTTTTGGGGGTTTGGGTTTTGGGGGTTTTTGTTGTTTGCCGGTTTCGGATATCGGGACGCGCGGGTTTCCCCATGCACTAGGTTTGGGTTTCGAGTAGCTCCGCGCAGGTTGCTAACGAGCGGTTACGACGGCGCGCGGGCAATGTGCCTTTGCTTCTAAGCGCGGCGCCGGCGAGTATAGAACCAGCGAGTAAAGTAGCTGGGATAGGAGAACTGTGCGGTCGTGTTTAGAGCTTCGATGCGCGTAGGATCGCCGCTGATGTTGGTTGCGGTCGAAGGTGAATCTTGTCGATTACTGGGCATCTGTGATGTCGGCTCTTAGGACGACTGCTTCTCTCAAGTATATGTGTCGGATATCTTCCTGGGATTTATCGGTGTTCAATAAGAGCATGATTCGGATGCACTTCGGCATTGATCCGGGCCTGGCAACCTCGATGGCGTTGATGAGCGGGACGAGGTTCCAACCGAGGCGCTCGCGTGCGGCGACGGCGGGGAATTCGGCGTCGAGGTCTTTGGTGAGGGTGAAGAACACGGCGGCGATGTCTTGGGACTCGATGTCGTTTGCGGCGATCATCTCGTTAAGGAGTTCTTCGGTAGCGTCCATGATCTCGTCTTGCGAGTTTTCGAGGACGGTGGTTGCGCCTCTGAGGCCGCGTACTGCTGTCATGATGGGGTGATTGAGGTTTGGGGTGTGGATGTTGGTTTGATTGGGAAGGGGGATGATGTCACTGGTGGAGTGAGCGCAGAAAATCGGCTGCTGCGCCCGGTGCGTCGCTGGATTCGTTCTCTTGGATCGTGTTTACAAGTGCGCTGCCGATGACCGCGGCGTCGGCGAACTTCCCGACGGCGCGGACGTGTTCGGCGGTTGAGATTCCGAAACCGACGCCTATCGGCAGTTTGGTGTGGGATCGGACTCTTGCGACGAGGGTTTCGACTCTTTCGGAGACGGTCGCGCGGGCACCTGTGACACCGAGCAGCGATACGCAATATACGAAACCGGACGCTTGGTTGCAGGCGTGGGCGATGGTTTCGTCGGTCGATGTGAGTGCGAGTAGCGGGACGAGTGAGATGCCGGCCTTTTGACATGCGTCGTAGAGGGGTCCGGCTTCGGCTGCGGGAAGGTCGGCGGCGATGAGACCGTTGACTCCTGCGTCGCGGGTTCGGGCGCAGAACTCGTCTAGGCCGAGTTGGAGTATGGGGTTGTAGTAGCCCATGAAGACGAGAGGAGTGTCGACGCCTCTGCGGCGGATTTCTGCTGCGCTGTCGAAGCAGGCCTCCGGTGTGATGCCGTTTTGGAGGGCTTGGAAGCTGGATTTCTGGATGACGGGGCCTTCGGCGAGGGGATCGCTGAAGGGGATGCCGAGTTCGATAACGTCGGCTCCGGCATCCGAAAGGGATTGGACGATGTCGGGCGTGCTGTCGGCATTAGGGTGGCCGACTGTGACGAAGGGGACGATCGCAGTCCGTTGCTCGGCGGCGGCGCGGTTGAATGCGTTTTGGATTGGGTCGGACATCTCAGCGTTTCACAACCTATCAATGTTATTTGCCGATCAGGTTGTCCAAGCAACTGATTGCAGTGTGGCGAACGCGTTGTTGAAGGCATGGACCAGCACGCCGGGCCAGATCGACTTTGTGATTATCGCCGCGGCGCCGAAGATTGCCCCTAGGCAGAAAATGTAAATGACTTGGTTGATGGAGAAGTAGCTCGGGTCGATGTGGAACAGGGCGAATACGAAGGCGGACAAGACTACTGCGATGGCGGCGTTGGTTGCGTTGGTAAGGAATGTGATGATCATGCCTCGGAAGAAGAGCTCTTCGGCGATCGGAACTAAGATCGCGAGATAAATGATCGTGGCGGAGAGGTTTTCGTCGAATGCGCTGTTGAGGCGAACGATGGGATCGGGCGCTTCGGGATGCGTCAGAGGGTTGAACGGGGTGAACTGCCATGCGACCACGAGCAACGCCCATGCCGCCAGTGGCCAAGCGAATGCTATGAACTGTCTTCGTTCCGGCACCAACATGAGGAGTTGGTCGACGATGGGTTTCGAAGTCGAAGATGAGTAGGCGATCGCGGTGGCGGCCAAGGCCGCGGATCCGACGATTGCGGCGGCGAAACTCCTGATGGCGGTCTGGGTGTCGGCGAGATCGCCGATGTTTGCGAGAATGATGCCCGACGCCATAATGGCAAATCCGGCCGCCACGTAAATCACGAGATGTCGGGAAGCGGCGGTTTTTGCGAGGAAAAACGTGATGCCGATGGCCACCATTACGAGGATGCAACCTGCGGCGAATGAATGCAGCGTCGGATTTTCGCCGTCGAATCCCACGGGGTATTCGCGGAAAATCAACGACAGTGCTACGTCGAGGCTCATCCACGTGACGATTGCGCCGACAACGAGGACGAGGTTGCGGATTCGAGGTCTGTCTGTCAGAAACTCCGTCGGTTGGGATTCCGTGCCGATGTCACTGCCATGTGACATCGCCGAACAGTCCGGCTTCTCTTGGTTTTGATGCGAAGCTGGCGTATTCGGCGGCCGAGGCCTCGACGGTCGTGAAGTCGCCGTGTCCTGGCATCACAACCGCGTTGGGGGGCAGATTTAGGAGACGGTTGGAGATGCTGTCGATGATGTCGTCAAATGCCTCGGCGCTGGGTGTTTTGCCGGGGCCGCCGGGAAACAGCGTGTCGCCGGTGAAGACGTGCGGGGTTGCGCCAGGGCTTTCTCCTGGGAGGACGAAACACGTGGATCCGGGAGTGTGGCCGGGTGTGTCGATGCAGCGGATGGAGATTTCGCCGACTTGTAGGACGTTGTCGTGCGAGACGTCGATGGGATCGCGGTAGCCGGTTTTGTCTGCGACGGCGTCAGCGTCGTTTGCGCCGATTCCGACTGGCACTTGGAACTGGTCGGTTACGACGTCGAAGCCTTCCAGATGGTCCCAGTGGTTGTGGGTGATGAGGATGGCGTTCACATCTGTCTCATGTGCCGCGGCGATCAACTCGTTGGGTTGATCAGGAGTGTCGATGATGACGCTTTTGTTTGAGGATTTGCAGGTGATGAGGTAGGCGTTGTTGTAGAAACCGGAGACCCAACGTTGGATCGACCATAGTTCGCCTTGGTATTCGATTGCCATATCGAGATAGATTGTAGCTAATCTAAATCTCGATGCGGGGTTATCGTCGAGGTTCGCGGAAATTTGCTACCGCTTCTTGGTAGGAATCGGCGATGGGGACTACTTGGTCGATGGCGGCGACTCTGAAGAGGGTGCCGAGGTTGTTGCCTAGACCGCAGAGCACGAGTTTGCCTTGCTTGATGAGGATACGTGCGGCAATGCTGAGGAGGGATCGGATGCCGGCGGGGTCGATTGCTTCGACCTCTTCGAAGTCGATGATGATGTTCACCTCGCCGTTGCTGATGCGATCATGGACGGATCGTTCGAACTTTTCGATGTCCGGGTTTTCGATACGACCTTTTGGCAGCAGCACCAAAATGGTCCCGTCGCGCCGTTGTGAGGCTTCGAGTGTCAAAACTGTTTCATCTTCAAGAATGCGATGTGCGCAAGATCAATCGCGATATAAACACACCAAGTTTTAATTGTATACTTACCGTCAAAAGACGTGGAAAATGACGTTGTGTATATGTTAAAGGAGTGCGAGTTACGACGGTTCGGAGGTGTTGCGAACCTGGTCGCGGTTAGTCGAAACGCTAGGCGCCTGATCGATGAAGCCGTCAGACTATACTACTGACGAACTGACCGACGAGCGGACGCACCAAAGGCCGAATATGAGATATGAAGACATCGTTGTTACGAAGGGTGAAGGGGTCGGTGTCATTCGCCTGAACAGACCAAAGGTTCTTAACGCTTTGAGCAAGAAGCTGGTTCGTGAGGTCGATGCGGCAATTAGCGACATGGAGACTGATGACGACGTGAAGGCGATCGTGTTCACCGGCACGGGCGAACGCTCTTTTTCAGCCGGTGCGGATATTCATGAACAGGTTCGAGACGCCGAGAATCCGCCTCCGCCAGATCCGAAGCGCGGCGAGTATTCGTGGCATGTGGCGGCGTGCACCAAACCTACGATCGGTGCGCTCAACGGTTTGGCTTACGGTGGAGGTGCGGTGATGGCATCGAGTTTCGACATTCGAGTGGGTTGCGAACGATCGAGTTTCCGGTTCCTTGCGGCTTCGTATGGTCGGGTGAATTCGACGTGGAGCCTGCCGATGCAGGTGGGTTGGCCCAAGGCGAAGGAGCTGTTGTTCAGCGCTCGGGTTGTCGAGGCGGAAGAGGCGTATCGGATCGGGTTGTTGAACCATCTAGTGAGTTCTGACGAGTTGATGCCCAAGGCGATGGAGATTGGCAAACAGATCGCATCCAACGATCCGCGAATGGTTCAAGGGATCAAGGAGCTGATGGTCGAGGCGGTTGGCGAAGGGTGGCGTTGGATGTACGACAATGAATCGGCGGCGCAAAAAGGCAAGCTCAGCGCTACTCCGGTTGAGGAGGGATTTGCCGAGTTTATTGCTCGGAAGGGTAGGAAGGAAGCGTAGCGACGCGGGATGTGGAGCTGCGCGGAATCGCTTGGCGATGGCGACATGACGAGCTAGTCGGGATAAACGATTGACGAATTCAAGCAAAACGAAGGATGCGCTCGGATGACATCTGAAAATGGACAGTTGAAGACACCGCTCGAGGGCATACGAGTGCTTGATCTGGGTCGGTATCAGGCGGGACCGCGATGTGCGTTGATGTTTGCGCGGATGGGTGCTGAGGTGATCAAGATCGAGGCGTTGGCGGGAGACGAGAGCCGTGCCAATGGTCCCCGCGTGCGAGGGCAGTCTGCATATTGGGTGCAGTACAACAGCGGAAAGAAGAGCCTCGCCATAAATCTGCGCACGGATGAGGGCAAAGAGGTGCTGCGCGATCTCGTGAAGGTGTCTGACATCCTGTTGCAGAATTTCCGACCTGGGACAATCGACGTGATGGGTTTCGGCTACGAGAAGATAAAGGCGCTGAACCCGAAGATCATCATGATCAACGTCTCGGCCTACGGGCAGTACGGCCCCAATCGAGACAAGGTAGGTTTCGATCCGATCGGTCAGGCGATGGGCGGGTTGATGTCGTTGACCGGGTATGGCGATCTGCCGCCGATCAAGACCTACTTTCCGCTGATCGACCGCATCACGGCTCTGCACGCTTGCATCGGGGCGTTGGCTGCGTTGCGGGAGCGCGAGATTTCGGGTGAGGGACAGGCGCTAGAGGTCTGTCTGGCGGACACCGGTTTCACGACGAATGAGATTCCGATATCGGCGTATCTAGGAGGCGGGGTAGAGACCACGCGCCCGGATACCGCGATTGGTGGCGGTGGCACGCCGTTCGGGGGGATGTACGAGACGGCGGATGGTCATGTGATTCTCGCTGCCGGCAACGACAATATGTGGCCCCGAGTGTGCGAAGCCCTTGGGCGTCTGGAATGGCTCGACGATCCCCGATTTGCAGACAGAGACACTCGGACGGAGAATGTAGACGCTCTGGAAGCCGGGATCAGCGACTGGTTGAAGCAACGCAACACGAAGCAGGCGGTTGAGGACCTTTCTGAGCACAGCATCCCGTGCGCACCAGTGAACTCGACGGAGCAGGCGGCGCATGAACCGCAGCTGCACGAGCGCGAGATCATGATGGAGGTGCCGGATCCGGTGGCAGGGACGATGTGGGTTAGCGGCAAGTCGATCAAGTTCAGCCGCACTCCCATGGTTGTCGGTTCCGCACCGACGGTTGGGCAACACACGCGTGAGTTGCTCAGCGATCTTCTCGGATACACAGACGAGAAGGTGCAGGCCCTCGTCGATGGAGAAGTGGTGTCTTGCGACGATTCGAACTGAGGAATCAGCGAACGATCAAGCGGCCGAGTTAGGCGGAACCTGCTTTTGCGACAGGGCCGGCGTTGGGGTGTTGAGTCCCCTACCCTGCTGGCGAGGGATCGGGGGCTGAGGAACCTTCGGTCTGCCCTACTGGCTCTAGGTCTGCGGTTGCGCTGCCATCGCTATCGCCTGAAGATTCAGGGGTTTGGCTGCGAACCGCGTTTGGATCTCGGCCTTCCATGATGGCTTCGAACTGGTCGGAGTCGATCGTCTCGTTCTCTAAGAGGTAATCGGCGACGGCTTCGAGCTTGTCCTCGTGATCGGTGAGAATCTCTTTGGCGGTCTCGACGCCTTCTCGGAGGAGGCGGTCGATCTCGCGGTCGATGATTGCCTCTGTCTTGAGGCTGTAATCACGTTCTTCGGACATCTCGCGCCCGAGGAAGATAGCTTCTTGTCGTTTGCCAAAGGAGCGGTAGGTGAGTTCGTCGCTCATGCCGTATCGCATGATCATCTCGCGGGCGATGCGTGTCGCTTGTTCAAAGTCGTGGGAGGCACCGGTTGTGATCTTGCCGACTTTGAACTCCTCTGCGGCGCGACCGCCCATTGCTCCAGCGATGCGGGAGAGGAGGTACGGCTTGGTCAGATAGGACTTGTCTTCCTGTTCCCAGCGAGTGAAGCCTCCGGCGTGGCCGCGGGCGATGATGGAGATTTTGCCGATGCGGTCTCCTTCAGGCATGTAGTACGGGACGACGGCGTGACCGGCTTCGTGGTAGGCGGTGAGGCGGCGTTCGTCTTCGGTTATGACCTTGCTCTTGCGGGCGGGACCGATGGATACGCGGTCGATCGACTCGAGCAGTTCGTCGAAGCCGATGGATTTCTTGTTCTTGCGTGCGGCGAGGAGTGCGGCCTCGTTGATGAGGTTGGCGAGGTCGGCGCCGGAGAATCCAGGTGTCTGTTTCGCGACGGCCTGCATCTCGATGCCTTTGTCGAAGGGTTTGCCCTTCGCGTGGACGTCGAGGATGGCGGTGCGACCGCGGATGTCGGGTGTGTCTAGCGTGACGCGGCGGTCGAAGCGGCCGGGTCGGAGGAGGGCCGGGTCTAGGATGTCGGGACGGTTGGTCGCGGCGATGACGATGACGGAGGAGTTGGTGTCGAAGCCGTCCATCTCGACCAGGATCTGGTTGAGGGTCTGCTCGCGTTCGTCGTGGCCGCCGCCGAGTCCTGCACCGCGGTGTCGACCGACGGCATCGATCTCATCTACGAAGATGATGCAGGGCGCGTGGCGCTTGGCCTGTTGGAAGAGGTCGCGTACGCGTGATGCGCCGACGCCGACGAACATCTCGACGAATTCGGAGCCGGAGATCGAGAAGAATGGGACGCCTGCTTCACCTGCGACCGCTCTTGCTAGGAGGGTCTTGCCGGTACCTGGAGGGCCGACTAGGAGGACGCCGCGTGGGATGCGAGCGCCGAGGGCTTGGAAGCGTTCGGGGAATTTGAGGAATTCGACGATCTCTTCGAGCTCTTCCTTGGCTTCGGGGACTCCAGCGACGTCGAAGAAGGTGACGGTCGCTTTGGCTCCGACGAACATGCGGGCGCGGGTTCGGCCGAAGTTCATGGTCTGGCTGTTGCCTGCTTGGGCTTGCCGGAGCATGAAGATGAGGAGGCCGGCGAAGAGAATGAGGGGGAGGAATCCGATGAGGGCTTGGAGAAGGGTGGCGAGGCCGCTCTGGCCGCGGACGTCGAGTCTGTAGTTGTTGAGGTCGGCTCCGGCGTCGGAGAGGGCTTCGAAGACGCTTGTGGAGGACTCTTTACGGGACGAGAAGACCTGGGCGCCGTTATCGACCTTGACGGTGTCGCCGTTGACCTCGATTTGTAGAGCCGGGCCGGTGTTGTCGCGCGCCATTTCGACGACGCGGTTGAAGGGGATGGTCTCTGCTCCGTCGCCTTGGCGGAAGAGGAGCAGGATTAGGGCGACCGCGGCGACGGCGATCAGCACGTAGATCAATGAGTTGCGCATTCTCATAGCACGAATTGTAAACGACCGACAATGTCGGTTCTCTTAGTTCTGCATACGTTCGGTTCCGCCGTCGCGGTTCTCGCGACGGCGGGATCGGGATGGTCGATAGCGTCGGTGTCGAGCGTTTTGGACGCCTAGGACCTTACTTAGCCATTCAGGGTTTTTTTGCCGTTTTCTTGGCAGAACTCGCGGGCTTGTCCGAGCATGAAGTCTCGGACGCCGAGGCCGAAGGTGGTTGCGCCGATGGATTTTCCGGCTGCGATGGCGCGCTTTTCGATGTCCGCGGTGGCGGCTACGCGGTCGGGGTGTTGCGGCTGACCGGCGAGGCCCATGCTTGCGGCGAAGTCGTTGGGGCCGCCTGCGACGCCGGTGAGGCCGGGGACGGCGAGGATGTCGTCGAGGTTGTCGTGGGCTTTTTTCGATTCGATCTGTGCCATGACGATCATGTTCTCGTTGGCCCATTTCATGAATGCGCGTTGCCCGCCGTATTCGGCGATCTTCTCGGCGTCGCCGTACTCGGTGCCTCTGCCGCCGCCCCATGATCGCCATCCGGCTTCGGGGAAGAGACAGGCGTCGGCGAGCGCCTGCGCCTCGGCGCCGGTCTCGACGTGGGGGCCGGTCACGCCTTGGATGCCGCGGTCGAGATAGAGGTTGATCTCGTATGCGGCGATGTTGGGCACGCGGGCGGTGACGGACATGCCGAATGCGTTGGAGACGCGGCAGATGTTGTCGACGCTCTCGGGGGAGTATGCGCCGTGTTCGCCGTCGATGCTGATGGCGTCGAATCCGACGTGAGCGGCGAGTTCGATCATCTCGAACGATGCGAACGGGAGGGCGAACACTGTGGCGTAGCGTCCTTCGCGGTTGGCTTTGAGGATGGTGTTCTCGATCATTTTTGGCTTTCTACTTTGGTTTCCGGTTTGCTGCATTTTAGCAATGGGGGGTGGGATGGGGAGGAATGGCAACCGAATGGGTGAAGGGGATGGAGGCTGTTGGTTGTTGGTTGTTGGTCTGAACGGGGATTTTTCGGGTTTTGTGGGATTCTTGGGAATTGGTTCTGGTTGTTTGCGGATTAGTTTTGGGTATGGGGTTTGTTAGGGGTTGGGGAGGATTACTTGGTAGCAGACTACGCCTAGGTCGTTGGGGGTGATGGGTTTTGGTGGAGTTGGTGGGTCAACTGGTGCTAGGCCGAATTCTTTGACGATTTCCAAGATTCTGGCGGCGGTTTCGGTGATGGTCATGGCTTGTGCAGATTCTTTTCGTAGGTCTGACAATGCGCGTCGGACGCGTTGGTTTCTGCCGATGCTTAGAGCGGCGTGGGCGTCGTCGTATTGCTGGCCTTCGGGGGCATCTGGGGATGTGAGGATTTCAAGGGCCCACCTTTGGCTTGCGGGTACAGTACCTTCGAGAGCGGTTGGATCGGTGAGTTGGTTATGTGTCTCGACGATGTTTTCTGCTGCGATGTTGAAAAGTAGATCAAAGTCGATGTCAGACGGGATGTCGCTACTGGGTCGGCCGGTCGGGTTGATGTGGAACATCATCTCGAGGTCTTCGACGTCAAGAATGTTGCCGGATTTCGATACCATGCGCCAGTACCGTTCTTCATTGCGGGTGCGGCATGCGAAGAAGACTGCGGGTTCAGTGAGGGAGGTCGAGGCAGGAACGAACGCTGCACCAATGCCCCACGGCAGGTCACGGATACGCTGAAGTTCACCCTCACGGTGGGCGCGCATGAGTTCGGCACGGAAGAATTCGCCGGCGTAGGCAGCGTTCATTTCCTCGTCGAGCAGGGTTTTGTCTCCTTGGGCGAGCCGGGTTGTGAAGTTTTGCAGATCGGCGTAGATGCGAGATTCGGCGTCGGTTTGTCGGAGAACGGGGCTTTCCATTCCGATTGAGGCGTTGGCGGCTTCGATTTTGGCTTGGATGTTTGATTCGAGGTTGAGCAGTTTTTCAAGGTCGCCTTGAACAGGGAGCAAGGTATATAGCAAAGCAGTATCGTGAGGGCTTCGAAGACGGATGACACGACCGTTGCGTTGGACAACGCGTTGAGGGTTCCACGGCATGTCGTATGAGAGTACGGCTTGTGCTTGCTGAAGGTTTTGCCCTTCAGAAAGGACGTCGGTGCTGATGAGCACGTCGACTTCGTCGTCGGGGCGTGTCGTATTGCCGTTTTGGGCCTCGGATTCTGATGCGGGACAGAATCGTTCGACGGCGTGTGCGCGCTGGTTGGGATCGGTGTCACCTCCAACGACGGAAGTCCATGCCCGACCATTGAGGATCGCAGGATCGGTTTCGATGCGGTCAACCAAGTATTCGACCGTATCGCCGAAGGACGAGAAGATCGCGACCTTTTGGGAAGGCGTTTTTGCCATCACGCGTTTGAGAGTTTCGAGTTTGGGGTCGGGGTGGTGCTCCAGACTACTCAGTCGAGTTTCCATGTCGCCGAGTTTGCTCAAATCGTTTTCTAGGTCTTTGACGAAAGTGTCGATGAACTCACTCGCGTCGATGAAGTCGCCTAGAGATTCGCTTTCTACGAATAGTTCGTCTTGGATGATGATGCCTTGGTCGGCATCGACTTTGACGTCGTCAATGGCGCTGCCGATTGGGACAACTCCGTGTTGTCTGATTGAAGCGAGGATCCGTTCGATGGCATCGATCATGCGCTCAACGGTTCGCAACGCGGCGTACCATGACGACTCGAATCGTTTGAGGAGCATCGACTGCATGAACGCAGCGATAGTTTCCTGAGACGCGCTTTCTTGTCCACCTTTCAGGTATGCCTCGTGGCGATAACGCGCCATGGTGAGTGCGCCGATGTCATTCGAGATGTTTTTGACTAGCTCGGGGTATACCGTGTCGAGGTCGTAGCGCTCTTCTTCCAGTTGCGGTTCAGGGAATTGGACCTTTGTGCCGTCTTGGAATCGTTCGTTCGGGTATTGCTTTACTACGAAGTTGCGATCTCGACGTACTGTGAGCGAATCGATGAGGGGGAAGAGTTGAGATTCCGAGACTTCCTCTGGGTTGTTGGCTCCGGCGGAGGCGAAGAATTTGCGTAGGCTGGGGATACGGAGCGGAGCGTCGGCGAATGCGCCGTCGTGCCGTCCGAAGAGCAGGAAGAGGTTGTGGAGGTCCCAGAGCGAGTTGTTGACCGGGGTAGCGGTCAGCATCAGGAGCTTTTTCTGCGTGCCGCTCATCAACCGGTCTAGTGCGATGTACCAGGAGTTGTCGGAGTTTCGGTACGCGTGCGCTTCGTCGATGACGACCAAGCGATAGACGTCTTTATCCACTTGGAGGATTCGTTGAGTTGAATCGTTCGACAGTTGGCGGTCGTTAGCGAGTTGTTGGAATGAGACGATGTCGGTGCGGAGATTTGCTTCAGCGAGACGCTGTGTCCAAAGGTTGTCTCGAAGTTGTGCAGGGGCGATAACTAGGACCTGTTGTCCTTGGTTGTGCATGAATTCGCGAACGAATTCGACTCCGATTTCGGTCTTGCCCATTCCGACGCCGTCTGCGTAGAGGACACCACCGTGGTTTTCGAGGATGCGGCGTGCGCGGGCGTAGCCGTCGCGTTGGAAAGAGGTTAAGGACGGTGTTTCGGTTGGAGTTTGGTCGTCGAAATCGTCGCCGTAGTAGTCGTACAGGGCACGTAGGAAGACGGTGTATGGGTCTGATTCGGGGATTTCTGGTTCGAGGAGTTCAAGGAGTTCGTCTTTGAAGTCTTGGGCATCTTCCCAGAGTCCGTGATACCACTCCAGCGTCATTCCAACGACGTTTGGTTGGTATTGGACCATGCCCAACTCTAGGTTTGTTGTGAGACCTGGTCCGGTGAGATTTGCAGACGACACGAGGGCTGCGCCTAGTGGCGATGGGCCTTCAGGTTCGCTGAATATGTAGGCCTTGCCGTGGAGAAAACGTCTCACATAACGCCGAACTTCGACCTGATCCGAAGTGATGAATTCTGCCACGCGGTCGATCTTCTCTCGCCGTTCCTTTGGGAATGCTTCGAAGTTGCGTTCACCGCGAAGGTTTTTGATGGACTGGTCGAAATGGTCGACGATACGCGTGTCCGTACTGCCGACTAGTTCATCCGGGCTCGGAGCGGCCCCGATCATCAATCGAGCAGGCAATCCGGCCGTTTGCGTTATCGATGCGAGCGAGTCGAGTCCGTCTAGGTTTACGTATCCGGTAGCGATGCTGACAGGGAGTTTGTGTTGGTATGCCAGCGCGCGTAGAGCGTCGAGGTGGCGTCCGATAAGGTTGTTGTCGACGAGTTCGTAAGCGCGGTTGGGCATTGGTGTTGCGATTGACCCAGTCGGATTTTCTAGCTGACGCTCGGTTTAACGATTTTCAGGACAACTAGCGGATTGAAGGATCTCACGATCTTCAACCGCGGTCTACGCTGCCGAGGCGGTCCAAGAGTTGACCGACGAGGTTTGCCAATCTTCGGATTTCGTCCTCTGGCAGCCAATGTTCGTAAAAGTTAGCGTGCAGAGTGTCAGCGGCTTGGAACAATATGAAGATCTCATTGTCGCCAGTTTCGTCAACGATGTTACGTACGATGCGGTAGAAGTGGGCATGAGACCGATGTTCCCATCCTCGTTGTTGGGCAATCGCTTTCAAAGCCTGAGCCGCGGCACCCCAGAATTTCTCAGAGGATTGGATAAGATCGCCAGCTTCGAGTTCGACGTGTGCTTGGTCAAACAACTGGGTCGAGACGGATTGGTATTGTTCAGCGGTGGTCATGGATTATTGATGGTATCGAGTCGATCTAGGAGTTCGCCGACTTGGCCAGCTAGACTCCGTATCTGCCACTCGGTCATCCAGTGTTCGTAGAAGTTGCCGTGCAACTGATTTGCGGCACGGAAGAGATCGAACAATTCTCTGTCGTTAGTCTCTTCAATGAGGTCTTGTACGATTCGATAAAAGTGTGCGTGTGAACCGTGCTCCCAACCTCGATCTTGTGCGATAGCTTTTAGAGCCTGCGCAGTTGAGCCCCAGAACTTCTCTGAGGCTTGTATCAGGTCTCCGCTCTCAAGTTCGACATGGGCTTGTTCAAACAAACGGGCAGAGACGGATTGATATCGTTCGACTGTAGTCATGGGGATTGATTCTACAGCCGCTCGAACTTTTCGAGGACGAGTTGGCGGTAGGCGGGAGTTACGGCGCGCTCGGTGAAGTCGGTGAAGACGAATCTGAGTTCATCTTCGGTAAGGTCGTATGCGCGGGCGACTAAGGCGTCGATCTTCGCGCGCATGTCGTCTCGTTCGGCATCGGTTTGTGGTCCGTATTCGACGCCTGCCTCGGCTGCGAAATCGGCGAAGCGTTCATCTACGCAGGATAGGCGGGCGGCTAGTTTGCCGATCTGTTGCCAGGGGGTGTTTTGGGGGGAAGGAAAGGTCAAGAGATCGAGTATGAAATAGTTAAGGTTGGTTTCTACGTAACGTCGAGCCTCCCAATCAAAGGCTAAGCTGTTCATGACGCCGAGAACTGCTGCTTGATATTCCGCGTCCCAATCTGCGAATATCAAATATGGAGCTTTATTCGTGAGTGGTGTCTTCGGAGGGATGAGACACGCAATCACAGTTCGAGAATTAGTCCGGTTGGTAACATCGCGAAACGCGATCCTACTAGATTGAATTGGATGTGTAGTTGGATCTGCCAAGTGTTCCTTGCTGAACATAGCTTTAAACACTCGAGAGCGTGATCGTTTGTTTTGGACAAAGTCAAATGCATCTTGCCATACACATAATCCAGCGGGATCCTTACCATGTGGATCATATTGATCAAACGACCTACCCTTCCAGACTGATGTATCACCTTGGCCATCAGGTAACGTGAAAAAACGCCGTTGTTGAGTTTCGTGTAATTCCGCATAGGGAACTGGACGAAACTCAACAACGGCGTTTTCCCGTCCCTGATCAAGATTCGTTATATCTATATTATCAAATCTAACCCCACGACGCATCTTTGCAAGGACATTCGCGTGTTGCTGAGTAGGCACCAACGGCAAAACGTAGGGCTTCGCCAACGATTTAACTGTCAAGTCCACGCCATCGCCTTGTGACCAGTTGAGGAATTCACCCAAATTGCTCGCAGGTCCACTCAGTGTCACTGAGATAGGCCCTTTGGGACGTGAATGCTGGGCCGCGAGCAACGCTACAGTGTATCTGGGTTCCATATCGAAGGCCCACCGAGATTTGTTCAAAACGACATCTACTCTGCGGACACCGTGCTGTTCAAATAGCCATCGGCGGAAACCAGATGCCCCTTTCGCCAAGAAAGCCGTTCGAGGCAGGACTACTCCTAGTTTTCCGTCGTCTGCTACTAGTTGTGTATATCTCTCACAAAAAAGCTGGTACAAATCTTTATCGCCTACACCCTGCAACTGGTATCCGCCTGCCGACGTGAAAAATCCCCGGTAGGCTTTAAGAGTTTGGCGTTGTCGTTCAAACTCTGGACGAAGTGCTGGATTTTGTTCATCCAGTTCTGAGATTCGGCTCCTTCTGTCTGCAAGCCGGGTAAGACCGGAGAGTCCGGGGTCCAAGAGCGTGTAGAACTTGAGTTCTTCAACTGTGACTTCATTCCACGGAGGATTGCCGGTCACAACATTGAATCCCGGCTGATCGCTATGAAAGACATGCGGAAACTCGAGAGGCCAGTGAAAAAACCGATGTTGGTCCGCGTCAAAATCAGCAGCATCCATCGTGTCATGGGCTTCCCAGTACGGTCCTCCAAGGTCGCCTTTGAGAATTCCTGGCGCATGCATCTCAAGTGTGTGCCGAGCGCCGTCCAATCCCAGCGGATCGGCGGTCCACAGATTGAATGCCGACCGCAAGTATCCTGTCGCTACGTACATTTTGTCGTCTAGTTCTTGCGAAATTTTGACTTCGTCAGGGGTGATGTCGGAGATGCTTCCGAGCTTGCGTTGCAGTTTTGCGGCGCGTTCCATTGCGGCGGTCACGGCTTGTCCAGTGAAGAACGGGCTATCTGCACTGCCGACGATCGTGGGGTCAGCAACACCTACCAACGCATCGCCGCACTTAAGGTTGCTTCCGAGGTATGAGAGAGCAAGCCCCGGCACGAAAGATGCGAGCCAAAGGGTAACGTTTGCGACTTCGACGGCCATTGGCGAGATATCGACGCCGTAGATGCAGCGTTTGAGAATCAGACGGCGCAGGAGATCAACGTCTTCGATCGTTGCGATGTCTTTGTCTTCGCCTCTCTTCAGTTCGTCAAGTTGGTCGCGTATTGTGGGCAGTCCACCGATGTCTGCGAGAAAAAGCTCGATGCGGTCCGCCATCATGTCTAGCGCGGTGGTGAGGAAGTGTCCGCTACCCATTGCGGGATCGACGATTGAGAAGTCGAAGAGGTTTTACGCGGCTGATTTAGGATCTTACTTGGCAAGGTTTTCGATGCGTCCAAGGTGTTCATCGAGTGCGGGAATGAGTGAATTTCTGAGGAGGTGTTGGACGAATTCTTCGCGTGTGTAGTAGACGCCGCCGGCTTTGCGTCCGCCTTTTTCAGTTTGATAGAAGAGTTCTGACGCGGTGATTTCTGCCTTTTCGCTGGCCTGCATGGGGCGGAAGACATCGCGTCTGGCGTCATATTTGAGGTCTTCGTTGGCGCGTGTCAATTTGAGGGCTAGCAGGGCTTCATAGATAGCGCCAAGGTGTCCGACTTGTAGACCGGCGTAGTCCAAACCGGCGTCGGACTGATCTGGGTCGAAGGTGATTGCTCGCAATGCGGGGGCGATGGATGTGTCTGGGATTTCGAGGGTTTCGAGGGTTTCGGCGCCGGGAAAGCGGTCAGGAGCGAAGAGGCTGCCGTTGTATGCGGGGACGCCGACTGATGTATCGCCGTGTCGGATCATTCGTGTGAGCGTGCGCAGGCTATCCCAGATTCGAGTTGATTTCGAGTCGTATTCCCATTGATCTTTGCGGCACTGATCGGCAAGGGTCCGCGCGCTGTGGCGAGAGTACGCATGTGACTGGACTGGCAGGTACCCGCGAGCCTCAACGTGTAACAGGAACATGAAGCGGAACACGAGCGTCAGGACTGCTTCTTCGATTTCGCGGAGGTTTTCGCGGTCTTTAAGGTCAACGTCTTTTGTTAGTTCGAGATGGCGTCCGATGCCTTTCGCGAGACTCGGTAAAGCAATGGTCCTAAGCCGTTCTTCAAGCCCTTTTCGGAGTTCTTCGCCGAAGTCTCTAGCGTCCGATGCCCAAGACGTTAGCCGGCCGTTCGCTTTGAGTGATTCAGGGGCTAAGAGACCGAGGTAGAGCCGGTCTTGGGCATCGAGTTCTCGGGCGTCGATCTCGATGTAACGGGCTGTGGCGGAACCGAAGTCCGGATTGGCTTGGAATATGCGGAAGCGTAGCCCAGCAACGAGGATGCCCCAATGGGCGCCGTTCGATAGGCAGTCTTTGAGGACGAGACCATCCGGGAGTTCGCCGTTTTCGTTCATGTGGCTGAAGTCGTCAGCGCTGTTCATGGGATGGACGATGGCGACGGGGGAATCTTGGTATCTGAGGATGTATCCCCGAGGTTCGAGTCGATCGATTTGGTATCCGAGTTTTCCGAGCAGGGTGCGCCAAGTGGTGGATTGAGGGATACGGTTTATGTTTTGAGTGGCGGTTTCGAGGAATTTGTGACTGGAGGCGGATTGTCGTAGGCGAGTCTGGATGTAGTGGGGAGTAAGCAGTTCTTTGACGCGTATGCCTGGAAGGACGGATTCGTCTAGGCGTCGAAATTCTCGTTCGAGGAAAGCGGCGGCTGGGCGCGTGTTAAGTTGCCGGGCGTGGTCAATGAGGTTGAGGACGGAAGAGGTGTTTAGTTTTCGGACGATGTATGGTTCGTGGGGGCCAACGACGCGGGTTTTGTCAGGCTCGTCGGAATCGGCGAGGAGGACGACGGGGACGGTACGGAGGTGTCGTCGGTCTTCCAGAGTGCGGCGTATGTGGACATCGTTGCCGCCGTCGTGGGGAAAGATGATTTCGAAGGGGTGGTTCGCGGTCCAGAGGATGCAATTGGCACCGGTTTTGGATTTCCAGTCTGTGCCTTGGTTGAAGGTGTCAGCTAGGCGGTGTAGGAGGTCGGATTGAGTTGCGGTAAGCATGGTTTGAGAGGGGATGCGAAGGTTGGTCTATGTGATTTTAGTGTTGGGCAGCGAGTTTAGGTTGTCAGTTGGATGGCTTTGACGGGGAGGAGGGTTGGCGGGATGGCGGAGCAGTGGTTTTGGTGTTGGGTTGGGGGATGTTTGGGTTTCACCTCCTCGGCGGCATTCCCGCCGTCTTTGTTGTGTACGCCCTGGGCTCGGCCGCGCCCCCTTTCGCTAAAGCAATGGGGGCGTCCTCACCCTTGGGTTCTCGCTGTCGCGGGATTGACTTGGAGGTTTGTTCGCCGAGCGACTTGGCTGAGCTTAGATCCGCCGGTTGGTTCCTCCTCTTGCGGTGGGTTTTGGCAGGGGTGGGTGTTTGGCTATTTCGTCTAGGTTTAGGTCGATGCCTAGGCCGGGGGCGTCGCTTAGGGTTATGTAGCCGTCTTTTTGTCTGGGGAGGCCGGGGCATACGGTGAAGTACCAGGGGGAGTAGAACTCGGCGTGATATTCCTGGATTTCGAAGTTGACGATTCCGGCGTCGAGGTGCATCTCGGCGATGGCTCCGATGGGGGAGCAGACGTTGTGGGGGGCCATGGTGATGTGTTTGGCCTCGGCCATGATGGCGATCTTCTTGAGTTCGGTGATGCCTCCGGCGTTGGCGATGTCGGGCTGGAGGACGTCTACGGCGTGGTTGTCGATGATGTCGGCGAAGGGGTATTTGGAATAGAGGCGCTCGCCGGTGGCGATTGGGATGCCGACTTTGCGGCGGACTTCGAGGAGTTCGCAGACGCGCTCTTCGGATACTGGTTCTTCGTAGAAGAGGGGGTGGTATTTCTCGAGTCGGTTGCCTAGTTTGATGGCGTTCATGACGTCGAACTTGGCGTGGGCCTCGACGAGGATGTCGACTTCGGGTCCGACGGCTTCGCGGACTTTTTCTACTCGGGCTTCCGCGATCGAAGCCTCTCGTTCGGAGATTTTGTAGTAGTTGGTCTGGGCGAAGGGGTCGAACTTCATGGCGGTGTAGCCCATGTCGACGACGACTTTGGACTCTTCGGCGTTTTGTTCTGGGGAGCCGGGGTTGGCGTACCAGCCGTTGGCGTAGACGCGGATACGCTCTCTTTGCGATCCGCCTAGTAGTTGGTAGACGGGGCGGTCTAGGATCTTGCCTTTGAGGTCCCAGAGGGCGATGTCGATCCCGCTGATGGCGGTCATGGCGAGGCGTCCACGTTTGCCGGGGGAGTTGTGGTACATGTCGGTCCAGATGGCCTCGGTGTCTAGGGGGTCGCGGTCGACGACCCATTTTTCCACGAGGTAGGTTGCTAGGAGCTTGACTGCGTCGTCGGCCTCCATGGGGCTCGCGTCGCCGAGGCCGTAGAGGCCGGGCTGGTCGGTGTTGAGCTGGACGACGAGCCAGTTGCGATCGGCGTTGTGGTGCTTGGCGGAAAATTGGTGGAACTGGATTCCGGTTACTGCTGGCATTCTCTGTCTCCGATCGGTGCTTCCCGCCAATGGGCATGGCGGGTTGTAGTTTCAAAATTGCAACTGAAAGGATACCAACCTGAAACTCCCAATCGCTGTCTAAGGTATCAGGACGCGTTCATTTCCGAACCGCCAAAGTCAGCTACCAAAAGAAAACCGCCTGTGGCGGTGGGATAAAATTTTGGGGCTATGGTGGTATGTGTTCAAGAGAAGATGTTGCACGAGGCTTGGCGGCGGGCCGATGGTGATCGAGCCGGCTTGGATGTTGACGGGGGAGCACGATACCGGGTGCTCTATTCCGGAATGCCTGGCGGCTCGATTGGTCCCGATTTCAGGGACGCGGTGCTCGAAGCGTCGGACGGTTCGGAAGTTCAGGGCGATGTTGAGATTCATCGTACGGCCGCCGAGTGGTACGCGCATGGCCATGATCGGGATGACAGGTATGGAGGCGTGGTGTTTCATGCCGTTGCGGGAGGCATCACAGAGGGGAGGAAGACGGTCAATGGGATCGGTATTGCGGTGCCGGAGGTTGATATCGGTGCGTTGGTCGACGAAGGTGGGGAGCCGGTTTTGGGTCACGTGCAGGATGGGTCGGTGCGAGGTGGGGCGGGTCATGGATCGGTTGACGGGGAGATGGATGAATGGCTCGACGCCGCTGGTGACGAGCGTTTTGCGTTGAAGGTAGAGAGTCAACGCGTCGCAGTCGAAAGTTTTGGGCCTGATCTTGCGTTGCAGATGGCGATATTTGAGTGTCTCGGATATCCGCGCAACCGGGCGGGTTTTAGGCAGTTGGCGACGAGGTTGCCGTGGGCTTTCTTGGCTCGGTATGCCCGTTTTGGGAGATCGGGCGACGATGTCGGGGCGATTGGCGCCGAGGGGTTGATGCGATGGGGTGCGGGTTTCGACGAGAGACCTGATTGGGTTGAAGTACCGAGATTGTTGGGAGATGAACCGAGCTGGGTGGCAGCGGCGGGGAGACCGGCGAATCGTGTTGAGACGCGTTTGAAGGCGGCTGCTCGATTTGTTGCGAGGTGGTGGGAGGTTGGCGGGCCTTTGCGGCAGGCTTTGGCGTCGATGACAGCGATGGCGCCGATGAGTAAACGCGGATCGGCGGCGAGCGTTCGGGATGAGTTTGTCGTCGATGGCGGGCTTGTCGGTCGCGGACGTGCGGGAGAGATCGTGGTGAATGCCGTGTTGCCGACGTTGGCGGCTTGGGCTGAGACCGGGCAGGATAGCGAGATGTACTCGGCGGTTTTGCGGACGTATCGGATTCATCCGGCGCTGCCTTCAAACTCGGTGTTCGAGGAGGCGAAGAGGGTTTTGGCGAGGCGAGGGGTTGAGTTGGGCAAGGTTCGTGGAGCGCGACGGCAGCAAGGCGTGATGCACGTCTACAAGTCGATGTTGTTAAGGCCCAAGGCGCCTCGGCAGATGCGTTTGGGGTGCAAGGCGCTGTCGGCATGACGATCGAGGCACGAGATACGAGGTTTTGCACCTGTTCCGAGTCTCCGGCGCAGGTCGGCGTCTCGGCATCGGCTGAAGAATCTGCCGGATCGACGCTCGAAGATACGGCGAATGAAGCTGCCGATATTTCGGAGACGAGAGAGGCGCCTTCGCGTTTCTGCACGTGCGCACCCTCTCCCACGCCCGCGCCCACGATCAAAGTCGACCGGCAAGAGACGTTATCCGATCAAACAGCAGATGTTGCTGACGAAGATAGGGTCATCGGCCAAGTGGCCGCGCCCGTAGTGACGGCGGGACCAGACAGTGGTCAAACAGCGGGTGCAGTGAGCGGACCGGTAGCGGCATCGAACGTTGGATCGGGAACGCAGGGCGACGCTCCGGTGATTTCGAGTATCTCCGATCTTCTGCCTGACGAGACCGCGCTCTTCACTTCTACCACGCACGGGCGAGGCGGGTCGGAGGTCGTATTGACGGAGCGTCGGGTCGTTTTGCGTGGTGCGCCGGATGCCGATGTGCTTCATGCTTCGATGCGGTTCGCGGAGATCGATTCGGTTACGATCTCGAGGTCACGCCCGAATCGTCGTTCGTTGGTTTGGGGGTTGGTGGGCATCGGTGCCGCGATAGGGATGTGGCAGGCGCTGGACGGAGTCGGGAACTTGCGATTGATCATCGCGGTGATCGTGTTGCTGATGAGCGGTATTCTTTTGGCGGACTATTTCCTGCGGCCGCCAGATCTGCAAGTCGGGTTGAGGGCGAAATCTGGTGTCGAGATGAAGGTCGGGTTTGGGCAGTCGCACGCCGATGAGGCGGATCGCTTTGCGGCTCGGGTCGTCTCGATGATGGAGATGCGTTAGCGGTTTTGCTCGCCGCGGTGAAGAGTGGAGCCGTTCGAGGAGGGGCTATCCGATGCCATATCCGATGCGTAGGGACGGAATGACGTCCAGCTCGAAGGAATCTCGTGCGCCCGTGAGGTAGCGGTCTAGCCCGGCGCGGGCGATCATGACGCCGTTGTCGGTGCAGAGGGGAATCGGGGGCGTGACTACCGGTAACGGCGACTTGGCCTGCATTGTTTCACGCAAAGGTCGGTTGGCGGCGACTCCGCCTACGAGGATGATGGCGGAGCAATCGAACTCGTCTGCCGCCCGGATCGTTTTGGTTACCAGAACATCGACGACCGAATCCTGAAACGCCTTGGCGATGTTCGCCTGCGTTTGAGCATCGGGCGGCGGGTCGGAGTCTCGCCGTGGGTAGATGCCTAGTTCGCGGGCGCGGTTTAGGACCGCAGTTTTGAGGCCGCTGAATGAGAACTCGTGCGTGCCGGGGATCCATGCGCGAGGAAGCGGGTCGACTTGATCGTCTGCAGATTCGGCAGATTTTTGGATCGCCGGGCCGCCCGGATATGGCAAGCCAATGGCGCGGGCCGCCTTGTCGAAGGCCTCTCCTGCTGCGTCGTCACGAGTCTCGCCGACGAGTTCGAACTCGAGCGAGTGGTCGGATTTTCGTGCCAGGACGAGTTCCGTGTGACCTCCCGAGACGATGAGGCACATGGCAGGAGAGTCGGCAAGCTGCGTCAGTGCAGGATCCAAGGGCAGATGAGTGTCTTCGGATTCGATGGAATCGTCCTCTAAACGTATGAACGCTGCCATTACGTGGCCAACGAGGTGATTGGTGCCGACGAGGGGTTTATCGGTGACGGCCGAAGCGCCTTTTGCGAAGTTGACTCCTACCATGAGCGAGCCGGCGAGACCCGGGCCGTTCGTGACGGCGATGGCGTCGAGTTCGTCCCACTCGAGGTTGGCGTCTTCGAGGGCTGCGCGCGCAACGTTCGAGATGTCGCGGATGTGCTGGCGGGAGGCGACTTCGGGGACGATGCCGCCATATCGCGCGTGGATGTCGGCCTGGCTGGCGACTACGTTTGAAAGCAGTCTGCCGTGCAGATCGACGACGCCGACCGCGGTTTCGTCGCAGGATGTTTCGATACCTAATATCAACGTTCTATCTACGTTTTGGGGGTCGTTGCTCAACCTTTAAGTCTAGAATTTCGCCGTGCCTTCCGGCTTGGAATAGGGGTTGCTGACCAGGGTTTCTCGATTGGCGTCGGGTTTGTCGAACTCAGCTTTTTGCAGGATTAGAATCCCAGTTACTTCGACGCGAAGGTGTTGGATAGGCGATGCAAATCCGTTGCGTGTGCTGAGTTTGAGGTGTTAGACTTTCGAGTAACGGAATCCGCTGAATAGCGCCAACGACGACGGGCGCGAGCGGGCCTGTGCGACGGAGTGAGGAAATGCCTTCGCGCCGGGTGATGATGAGAAGCAGCGTCGGCGGAGGTTAGGACGTTGGAAGCTATGAGTAGTTGGCCTGAGTGTCTGGCATGTGAGCAAGGTGTGTTGGTGCCGTTGTCAGATTTTGGCGGTCAGGGAGCCGCAGTTCATTACAAAGCGTGGGTCTGCACCAGCCCGACCTGCGACTACAACATAAAAATTCGCAATGGCGATATCCACATCAACGAACCGATATTCGAGGGTCCCAGAGGCCGTTGACGCGGCGTATCGCTCGGCGGCAAGGGCTCTGGCCCCGTCGTGAGAGCGAAATGCGTCGAATCTCGAAACTTGCCCGGCCTTTAGGCATCTTGATGGCGGCCATCGGAATCTCGATGGTCGCACTTTCTGGTTATTACCTTTACGCTTACATGCGGTCCGGATCGGACGCGGAATCGTTCAATGTCGATGCGGCCGAGCCCGAGCAGATGTTGGCGCTGTTGGGGCAGAGTCTGCCTGAACCCAAGGTACGCGAACCTGTCCGATTGTCATCAACGCCCAACTTGGTGTTGCAGGACAAAGCTGTCCCCGATGACGGGATAGTTAATGCTCAGATTGGGGCTCAGATCGGGGCTCAGATCGGGGCCCAGATCGAGACCGAGAGCGTTCCAAGCAACGAAACGGTTTCGATTTCTTCTGTCCTTCCGGGCGTTGCGGTCATTGAAGACGATGATATCCAAACTGCCGCGGTAGCGAAACAAAGCGTTGGCGTCGAATCGGAGATTATTCGCGAGGAACCGGCTGCAGCGGTGGCGCCTGACGATGTGATCACGTCGGCTGCGATGGATGAGTCGGTTGCCCCACCGTCGGCATCGGCCGAGGTGATGTTGGCGACGTTTTCCGCGATCTACCCGGGCGGGAACATGAACCCCCGCTACTGGTCGGACCCTCAATGGGCCGGCAATCTGCCGTTCGGTGGTCCGACGATTCCGGATGGTTTCGAGCCGGTTGATCCATCGGACCTTGTCCTTGCGGCTGACAGCAGCGAACGGGCTCTGCGGATGCGCATCCCCTCCATCGGCCTGGACGCTACGGTTTCGGAGCTGGAGTTGCGCGACTTGGGCGACTCGAGGGCTTGGTCGACCCCCGACAAGGTTGTGGGGCACATCCCGACAACGGCGCGGCCGGGGGAACTGGCCAACGGGTGGTATTTCGGGCATCTCGACGATTTTCTGAGCAACGAGGGGGCGATATTCCGACGCTTGCCGGAAATCTCGGAGATGATCCGGAACGAACCGGTTGATATCTTCCTAGCGACCGACGAGGCGGAGTACATCTACCGAGTGACCGGCACCAAGCAGGTTCACCGCGACGATCTCTTTCTCTCCGAGTCCGACAACGCTCAGATTTCGCTGGTGACGTGCTGGCCGTTCCGTGTTTATGACCAGCGGATTGTCGTGTCCGCCGTATTGATCGCGATGAAGCCGGTTATCGGGGCGTAGCGACGTCGATGGCGCGATTTGGCCGATTTGCTTGCTCGTCTCTCGAGGCCGCGCAGCGACGTGTCTTCGTGTAGTTCTCATCGTCAAGAACAGGATTGAGAGTGCGCACGAACGGTTCCATTGACGGCGGGGAGATTTGGCGAGACCGGGTCCTCTTGATCTTGTTGGCGGGATCGCTGATAGGAGCGGTGATCCAGATCACGATGGGAAGCGCGGTGCGGGTCACGGGTTCCGGCGATGGTTGTCCGGACTGGCCTACGTGTTTTGGGAGTTGGATTCCGCCGTTCGAGTATCACGCTCTGATGGAGTACAGCCATCGGACGATTGGTGCGTTGGTAGGGATCATAATCATTGGAGCGGTGTTGCGGGTGTGGATGAAGCACCGTAACGAGGTGTCCGTGGTGACTTCGTCGACCGCGGGTCTGGTGGCAGTGGCGGTGACGGGAGGGATCGGTGGCGCTGTGGTGTTGAGCGAACTGGATCCGGCGTTGCGCACTTTGCACCTTTTGCTGGCGGAGAGCGTCTTGTTGTTGATGGCGCATGCACTGGTCGCTTCGGTCTACGTCCGATCGATGGAGGACGATAGCGGCGAGAAGCGAGGGCTGTTGATGATGGCTTTGGCGGGATCTGCGATGACGTTGATCGCGCTGGTTTCGGGTTCGTACGCGGTCTGGCAGGGAGCGGGAGCGGTGTGTCCTTCTTGGCCGCTGTGTGGCGGGGCGATCATCCCGCAGCACGAGATCGTTTGGATCCACGTCGCGCACCGGGTTTTGGCGCTGCTTTCCGTATTTCCGGCTTTAGGGGCGGCGCACATGGCGATGAAGGTCAAAGGGGGATCGGCGTCGTCTGCTCAGATGTTGCGTACGTTGGGTATAGTTTTGTCGGTGATCATTGTTGCGCAGATTCTGCTTGGAGCAGCCAACCCTTGGACCGGCTTCCAGATCTGGGCGCGCGTTTCACATCTGACATTCGCTTCTCTGCAATGGGCGTCGATGTGCCTTCTCACGCTGCTCATTCTTCTTCCTGTCGCGCGCAGGAGCCTCAGCAACGATGCTGATGTCAACGACGTTGTTAGAGCTTCGGCGTCGGAGGTCGCTACTTGATGGAAACGGCGGTTGAAAGCGGCTCGCGGATGCGGGGTCTCACGCGATTGATGTTGGACTACTTGGCCTTGACGAAGCCGAGGGTGATGTCCCTGTTGTTGTTCACGGCGATGGGCGGAGCGTTTCTTGCGGCGCGAGCGGTGCCGCCTTGGGAATACATCTTGGTCGTGCTGATTGGCGGATTCTTGGCGTCGGGTGGTGCGAGCGCGTTGAACATGTGGTACGAGGACGATATCGATCAGGTGATGCACCGCACGGATCATCGTCCGGTGGCGGGCGGACGGATAAAACCGATGAACGCTCTGATATTTGGTATCGCATTGAATGTGGCGTCGTTCGCGGTCTTCTACATCTTTGCCAACGTTCTGGCTGCTGCGCTGGCGATTGCGGGATCGGCGCTTTACGTGGTTCTTTACACGGCGCTTTTGAAGAGGACGACCACGCAGAACATCGTAGTCGGCGGTGCGGCCGGCGCGATCCCTCCTCTTGTGGGGTACGCCGCGATCTTGGGTGTTCTGGAACTGGAGGCTTGGTATCTTTTCGCGATCGTGTTCTTCTGGACGCCTCCGCATTTTTGGGCGTTGTCTTTGCTGATCAAGGACGACTATGCGCGGGCTGGCGTGCCGATGATGCCGGTGGTTTCGGGCGAAGCGGCGACGCGGTTGCAGATCTTGCTCTACACGGTTCTGATGTTGCCTCTGACGGTGATGTTCTACTTCGCGACGTCGAAGCTCGGGGTCGTCTATCTTGCGGCGGCGGTGGTTCTCGGTGTGGCGTTTTTTGCTCTTGCGTTGAGATTGTGGCGCACGGGCGAGCGAAAAGACACTGCGAATCTCTACAAGTTCTCTCTTGCGTATCTATTCCTGTTGTTCGTCGCGTTGATGGTAGATGCGGCGACGTTGTCGTTTTAGTTGGGTGATGACGGACGTTAACGGAGAGTTGCGATGAGTTGGCTCAGTCGAGCTACGATATTGGGCGGCGCTGCGGCATCAGCTTATCTAGGGGTATCGGCAGCTTTCGCGTTGCGGTTGTCGCGGCGTTCACGCCGGATGCCTCTGCACGATGATCCTTCGTCGGTTGGTTTGCCGTATCGCGAGGTTTCGTTCAACAGTCGACGGGACTTTGCGGATCCGGAGCACGTGTTGAAGGGTTGGTTGATCTTGCCGCCGGGAGCGGAGACCACGCCGGTCGACCGGGATACGCGATGGTTGGTGATCGTCCATGGCGACGGATCGAATCGGGCGGATCCGCAAGCTGGAGCGATGGGTTTGGCTCAGGCGATGTGGGAGCTGGGTTACGGGGTGTTGATGTTCGATCTTCGAGGGTGCGGCGAATCTTCGGATGGAGATTTCACGGGCGGTTGGACGGAGCGGCTGGATGTATTGGGCGCATTGGATTACCTCGTCTGGTTGGGGGCGGATCGGTCGCGGATCGGGGTTTTGGGTTTCTCGCTCGGCGGCGTTGCTGCTGCGCTGGCTTGTGCGAACCCAGGGGTGGCCGGTGCTGTAGTGACGGACTCCGCGTACAGCGATTTTTGGTCTACCATCAAGCAGCGATCTGGGATGATGCCTTGGGTGGCGGAACTGGTCCGGCCAGGGATGGATCTGATGCTGCAGATGCTGATGGGTTACCGATTGGGCGAGGTTTCACCGGAACAGAGGGTGTCTGAGTTTGATACTCCGATGTTCGTGATCCACGGTGAAATGGACGGGTACGTGCCGGTGGTACACGCCAATAGGCTGGCACGCGCTTTGGGAATCAGCCAGTCGGATATTGATGGCGGCGACTGCGATGGGCTATGGATTACCCCTGAAGCGGGGCATGCTCAAGCGTTTCGAACCGACCCGTCGGGATACGTCAGGAGAGTTTCCGACTTTTTCGACCGTCACCTGATGGACTGAGGGACGGGTTGAAATCGAGAGGCGGGACTAGAGTTCGGCCTTGGCGGTCTCGACTACTTTGGCGAAGGCCGCTGGCTGGCGGATGGCCAGTTCGGAGAGGGACTTTCGGTCGAGGCTGATTTCTGCCTTTTTGAGGGCGTTGATCAGGGTCGAGTAAGTCAGGCCGTGTGCACGGGCGGCGGCGTTGATTCGGGTGATGGCGAGGGCGCGGTTCTGCCGCTTCTTCAGCTTGCGGTGACGCGTGGCGTAGTCGAGGGCGTGAAGCATCGACTCTTTGGCTACGCGGTAACGGCGACTGCGTGCGGCGCGATGGCCTTTGGTGGTGGCGAGAATGGCC
Organism: Dehalococcoidia bacterium; assembly: GCA_022824185.1. Taxonomy (GTDB): domain Bacteria; phylum Chloroflexota; class Dehalococcoidia; order Lucifugimonadales; family Lucifugimonadaceae; genus Bin127. Next base: position 95,516 of record JAJEAU010000002.1, on the reverse strand, counting down.
TTGTGGCGTGCTCGGCGGGTTGTTCCTGCTTTGACTCGGGGCACGGTTTACCTCTGAGGTGAGTTGTGAGGGTGGGAATGTCCGGCGGTTAGCGGGAGGAGCCGACGAGAGCCTGTTTGACGTCTTTGACGATGGTCTTCGAGTCGACGCCGACTTTTCCACCGAGGAGGCGCTTCATTCGCTTGGATTTCCGTCGCCGGAAGTGGCTTTTCGGGCCTTTGGTGCGGAGCACTTTGCCGGTGCCGGAGATGTGGAATCGCTTTTTCGCGCCTTTATGGGTTTTCAGCTTGGGCATTGTTCAATTATGCAATACGCGCCCGAGCGGGTTGCTAGCGGGCGCGTATCGTCGTCGCTTTGCGTATGCAGTCGATTTGAGGATTTCGAGGAACGAGGTTCCGAAATCAGACCGACTGTGTTGCTGGTTCTCTGGATTCGGTTGTCGTGGTCGCCGTCTGCGTGCCGTTATGTCGCTGCGTTCGGAGTCGACGTTCCGGCGCTGCGGGTTTCTCGACGGGTTTGATGCCGGCCCTCGGGGCGAGCATCATGCTGAGCATACGGCCTTCCATTATGGGTTTCTGCTCAAGGCGGGCGTATTCGGCGACGCCTTTGGCGACCCTGCGGAGGACATCCATGGCGATTTCGGGGTGCGCTTGTTCGCGACCTCGGAATCGCACGAAGACTTGCACTTTGGCACCGTCCTGTAGGAAGCGGAGGACGCGCTTGGTCTTCTGTTCGATGTCGTTCTCGGCGATCTTCGGCGTAAGGCGCACTTTCTTGAGTTCGCTGGTTGCCTTAGATGCCTTTCGGGCTTCCTTGGCCCGTTTGGACTGGTCGAATTTGAACTTGCCGTAGTCCATCATTCGGACAACCGGCGGGTTCTGGTCGGGACCGACCTCTACTAAATCGAGCCCTTCGTCTTGTGCGAATCTCAGGGCGTCGTTACGCTTCAACACTCGTGAAGACGTTGCACCATTGCTCGTCCGCTGGACCAGAAGGACTTCCGGGGCGCGGATCCGATGGTTGATGCGATAGTTCCTTGGTATTTCGAACTCCTTTTCTGTGGGTTATCGTTCGTTATTCGGGTTCAGAACCGATGGTCTGCTCCCGTGTGTAGCAAATATATCAAACTCTGGTGGTTGGTTTTGACTTTGATGGCGGTCAGTTTCCGAGGTGTTTCAAAACGGGCGTTACTGGTCGATCACCGAACCGTCGAAGTGGAGACGTGTTTCGACTTCGCGCGGCGTCGGTGGGCATTTCTCGATGGCATCGGGTTTGAGTTCGATGCCGATGCCCGGATCGTCGGAGATTATGAGGTAGCCGTTGCCGTCGTGCTGGGGGGTGCCTTCGACCATGTCGGACTTGGGCGGGACATCTTCGCCGATCGGGTATTCCTGGAGGGCGAAGTTGGGTGCCGTCGCGGCGATCTGGAGGCAGGCCGCGGTGCTGACCGGTGAGAGTGGGTTGTGCGGCACGACGCCGACGTGGTGTGCTTCTGCCAATGCTGCTATCTTTCTAGCTCCGGTTATCCCTCCTACTAGACATACGTCCGGGCGCACGTATTGGACTGCGCACCGGGCGAGGGCCATCTGGAACTCCCACAGCGATGAGTAGCGTTCGCCGGTTGCGATGGGGATGTTGATCTTGTCGGCGACGTATGCCATCTCGTCGAAGTTGTCGGGCGTTACCGGATCTTCGTAGAAGTAGGGATGGAACTCTTCGATGCCGAGGCCTAGCTGGACGGCCTCAGCCGGGGTGAGCCGTCGGTGGATCTCGATGCAGAGATCGACCGAGTCGCCGACGGTCTCGCGGTAGCGTCGTACGGTCTCGATGGCGTCGCGAATCTTCTCGGCGTGGGTCTTGAAGTAAGGGACGTCACGATCTTCATCGAGGAATGGCGTGAGGTGTCCGACGGCCGTGAAGCCCATGTCCTTGGCCTCGGCGATACCGTTGACGAGGCGTTCGGTGGTGTCACCGTAGACGTGGTAGTAGACGCGGGCGCGGTCCCGGACTTTTCCTCCGAGGAGCTGGTGGACGGGGGCGTCGAAATGTTTGCCCATGATGTCCCAAAGGGCGATGTCAATCGCGGAGAGGGCACCCATGATCGCGGCTCCCCGGAAGTGGGAGAAGCGGTACATGTACTGCCAGTGATGCTCGATTCGAAGTGGATCTTCGCCGACGAGGTAGCGTCCGAACTTTTCGATCGCGGATTCCGATGCTTCGAGGAACCCCCATGCTCCCGATTCGCCGATGCCGGAGATGCCGGCGTCGGTTTCGATCTCGACGAGCAGATACCGGTCGAGCATGAGCGGGGTTACTTTGGTGATTTTCATGGTGAGCCTGTAGTGGTCTGGTGCGAGGTATGACGATTGATTTTAACGATGGCGGCGTGTCCTTCTGTCTTCGGGAAGAGTCGGGGTTGACTTGCGGATGCGGGTGGATTGTGGTGTTGGTTCTTGGTTGAGGGGGAACTGGTTTAGAATAGAGGATCGTGGCAGTTGCGTTTGGCGGGATGGGTTTTTCTGTGGGGCTGTAGCTCAGTTGGGAGAGCGCGTCAATGGCATTGATGAGGTCAGGGGTTCGAATCCCCTCAGCTCCACCAGCACGTTTCGTACTCATTACTCGGCTCGACCGAGCCGCGTCTCCGCCGATCTCCAGCCGCTGCTGACGTGTGCAAAAACGGAATATCCCGGAACACGGGCGCAGTCTTCACCAGCATCAATAGATGCCGGGGATGATGCGGTATGGCACCTTCTCTTGGTACTCGGCCCACTTCTCCTGGCCGTATTTCTCGGCGCAGGCCGCGTCGTCATCCCGCTGGCGTGTGATGAACAACCAGAGAACGAAGGCCAGGTAGAGCCACGACCAGGCGACGCCGAAATATCCGAAGGAGAGGCCTATTGCCACGGCGAAGAGGAACTCGCCCATGTAGTTGAAGTGGCGGGCGACGCCCCAGAAACCGCTGGTTAGGATCTTGCGGTCGCCAGCCTCGATGTAGCGGGGCTCGATGATCCCGAGGAACTTGCGTTCGGGCCAGCGCTTGAAGGTGTACTTCTGGATGTTGGCGCCGCGTGCTATGGCCCATCCGACTAGGAACAGGGCGGGGGTGCCGATGATCCAGACGTAGGTCCAAGCGGTCGAGAAGCCGGGGTTGGGGTAGGCGGCCATGCCCCACAGGGGAACGATGTAGAGCCAGCCGTACGCGATGTTGTCGCCCCAGAACATCTTGAAGCCCATCCGCTCGTGGAGGAGGTCGTAGGTGTAGAGCCGGACACGCTCGAAGATGTGGTCGTCAAATACATAGAAGGTGTAGATGCCGGCATAGACGAAGACGCCGGGGTTGACTTCGTTGGTGGGGCTGAACTGCTCGTAGTGCCAGGCCGCGCCCGACATGGCATTGATGCCGAGCATCGTGCTGCCGACGACGTAAAAAGTCATCTTGAGGTCGAGGCGGTCGTTAAAGAAGCGGATCTCCTGGACGCGGCCGACGTAGAAGTCGACAAAGGGGTTGCGGTCACCGATCTTCTGCTGGGTGAAGACGGCGATGGCCGTGAAGAGCGCTGCGAAGACGGTGCCTCCGGCGACTGCGTAGAGCGAAGTGCGGTAGAACCAATCGCGCTCCAGTCCGGGGATGAGCTCGAAGCCCCAGACCAGGTTGGCGATGAGGAAGACGATGAGGCCGTTGAGCCGGTACCTGCGGGGCTTGCCGGTCTTCTCGTCGGTGGCGTACCCGAGGACCCACTTGCCTGGCAGGAGCACCGCCAGGGCCGAGAGGGCGATGAAGATTACGAGGGGGGCGAAGAAGGCGGCGACCTTATCTCCCGTGGAAAGCTCGAAAAGGTGCTCAATTCCAAGCCACTCGACCATGGCTGGACCTCCTTCCCTGGTGGCGCCGGCCCCTCACAGCAAAGGGCTTACCAACGATCCCCAGTTTACAGAACCGGAGTGGGACGCGATGTTTGCAGCGATGAGCAGTTCCTCCCCGAGACTGACCTCGGATTCCACTACCGCAGCGGCCCCTGCGACGCGCTGGTCACGCTCTTGGGCGGGAGCATGCTGGGGCTGCTGCACGAGGGTCTCCTGCTTACGCCCGTCGAGTTCTTTATTCGGGTGTGGATGTTTGCGGGTTGGGAGTCCTCCACGTGTGGTTGGTATTCAGTGGTGTCGCGGCTATCGTTCGCTCCTGGCGACCCCGGAGTTCAGGCGGCGGGTACCCAACCTCTTTGTTGTCGCCAATCTGACTTGATGTCAGAGAATCGAGAGAGGGTGAATGCGGAGATGTCGATGCTGGATTCGCCGTTCAGGATCAGTTCGCTGACGGCTTTTCCGGTGGCAGGGCAGATTCCGAAACCGTGTGCTGAGGCGGTGACTACGAGATAGTTACTTGGATCAGGGAGGAAGTCGATGATGGGGATGTAGTCGGGTGCCTGTTCGACGATGCCGGCCCAGGTTCGGAGCATCGGGACATCTGCAACCGCGGGCAGGATCTCGGCCAGCCGTCTCCCGATGTTTATGATTAGAGGGGTGTTGGTTTTGTTTGGGTCGGAGGTGAGGTCCACATCGGCCCATTCGTGAGGTCCTCCACCGAAGAGGAGGTTTCCCCTGACGGCTTGGCGACCGTATAGTCCGTTGCCTACGAGAGCGATGTCGAAGAGTGGTTCGATAGGAGCGGTTGCGAGGATCTCGACTCTTGCAGGAGCGACCGGGACGTGGACGCCGACCATCTCGGCTAGGATCGCGGTCTGGGGACCTGCCGCACTAATGACCATGTCAGCCGCGATGTCGCCGGCGGTGGTTTCGACCGCAGCGACGCGTCCGTTGCCGAGTTTGAATCCGGTTACCGCGGTGTTCTGGTAGAGCCTGCCTCCTAAGTCTTGGAACGCCCAAGCGAAAGCCTGGACGGATCGTTGGGGGTTGGCGTGTCCGCCGTTGGGGAAGAATGCGCCGCCGAGGACCCGTGGGGAGATTCCGGGAATGAGGTCTTGAACGTGTTCTGGGTCGATGAGTTCCATCGTGATTCCCTGGCGCGACGCCACATCCCGTTCTGTGAAGAGGTCGTTCATCTCCTCTTCGGTGACAGCGACTTGGATTCGGCCTTGATGGGTGAATTCGGTGGGATAGCCAAGTTCTTGCTCGAGGGTTTTCCAGAGATTTATCGATTCGACTGCGATCGGGATCACGGGCGGATCGTCGGTGCGCTCGCCGATCATCCCACCGTTGCGACCGGACGCTTCGCCGCCTGCGAGTCCCTTGTCGACGACTACGACGTCTAGTCCGGCCTTGGCGAGGTAGTAGGCGGACGCTAGACCTGAGACTCCGGCGCCAATTATGGCTATGTCTGCGGTGATCGGCGGCATAGCTGTTTCTATCCCAGCACCTTCCCGGGTGGGTGGAACCATTTCGGCCACTGGTTGCGGATTTCTTCAGATTCGTCTTCTGGCCAGAGGACGCTAAGGGGGAGAGGTCGAACTGGCGGACGGTAGGTTGAGAGAGGGATTTGTGAGACGTCGGTTTTCGATTCTTCGGCCAGGAGGAGGGCGACTTGCTCGCGGCAGTGGCGTCCCTGGCAGGTACCGGTTCCGGCTCTGGTCAGACGTTTGATCTGGTTGGGATTGACGGGGTTGTCTTGGAGTTGAGTTTGGAGGGATCGACCGTCCATCTGGTTGGAACGCCATTCGAGGTAGCGCGGAGGATGGATTCCGACGATGTCGGCGCGTGTGACCTCCTCGCATGGGCATACGTAGATGTTGTGTCCGCCTGCGTTGGCGAACGAGTCGAACCATTTTTGCCGAAGGTTTTGGGTATCGCTCGGGGCAAATGGAATGGTTGGGATGTCGGAGATGCGCGACTCGGCTTCAGCGTCAGTGATTGTCCGTAAGGATGCAGCGGCTGTAAGGCCTGCAATACGTCCCTGGTTGCGGGCGATTTCGGGATCGAGGGCCATTGCATCGTGGACGCCCGCGGCGTCACCGGCTACGAGGACGTTTTCGATGCTTGTGCTCATGGCATCATCGTGAATCGGGATGTGGCCGCCGAGGTCGGCGTTGAAGGAGAGATCGCAGCCGAGGAGGCTCAACAACTCGACGTTTGGGGTTAAGCCTATGGCTAGGCAAACGGTGTCGGCGGTGATCGTTTTTTCGGTGCCGGTGATTGGTCGGGCGTGGTCATCGATCTCGACGATAGTCACGGACTCGATTTCGCCGTCTCTGCCGTACGCCCTACTGATGGTGTGGGATGTGTAGATGTCTGTGCCTCGGTTTTGGAGGTCGGTGGCGAGGGACGCGTCGCCCTGCAAGGTTGGTGAGACTTCGACGATTGCGGGTACGTCGATGCCGTGATCCAATGCCATCTTGGCCGTGTTCAGTGCCAGGTTGCCGGAGCCGATGATTACCATCCGACGGGCGGTTAGGGCTCGGTAACGGGTGATTAGGGAATGAACTCCGTTTGCTCCGATCGTTCCGTTGAGGTGCCATCCGGAGAATCCGATGGAGAGGTCTCGGGTACCGGTTGCGACGATTAGGCGGTCGAACTTGACCATCCATGAGCGGCGATAGTTGGACAGCCCGATCTGCGGGCCGTCGAGGAGGCGGCTGGTTTCGGTGTTGTTGAAGGCACCCCAGACGCAGGTGCCCAGTTGGATGTCTACACCGGCCTCTTCGGCTTCGACTAGGCGTTGGTTGGACGCGGTTACGCAATCCGTCATGAGCTGCGAATCGTTTAGTTCGTCCGAGAAACGCTGTCCGAAGAGTTGCGGGACGTTTAGGGCGACGATGGAGGTTGGGATCGGGTTTTCGTCGACCAGTGTGACGTGCGCACCTGCCCGTGCCGCTTCGATGGCGGCGGCGGTGCCTGCCGCTCCTGCTCCCACCACGACGAGTGGTCTGGATTCCATGCGAGGTCGCTCCTGTGAGATGCCGCGGCCTCCGTTGTTAATCGGCGGAAATCCGGCGCGGCGGACCTGTATCGACTGCGATCAGGTTACGCTACGCGGCTACGGCTGTCCCTTGAGGAATTCGGTTTCGCAGCGTTTCGATGTAACTGGATCCAAAACCGCAGCAAGTGCCGACGACTTGGGTGCCCATCTCGATCCATGTGTTCGCTTCCTCGGCGAGTTCGTTAGCGGAGACTTCGTTGACGAGGGTGCTGTCTTGCCACTTCTCGAGGTAGTCCGTTCTTCCGGCGTCGGGATATGCGACCAAGAGACCGGGCCACTCGTCGCGTGCTGCTGAGAGGGCCTTGGTGGTTTCGTCGATCCTGCTGTGGAAGACGGTGATGGCGTCAGGGTTGAGGGCTACAGCCTCGCGGACTCCGGCGTTGAGCGTCATGTCGTAGTCGACGGGTCGCCATGTCGAGGTGAACATCGGCATTCCCATACCGGAGGTGTAGTGGTTTCGGTCTTCGCCGGAGTTCATCTTGACCGTCGCGCCGTCTGCGGCTACCGATGCAGTGAACCCGATCCAGACGGGCAAGCCAGTGGCAATCGCGGCCTCGGCAGCGATGAGCCGGGAGTCGTTGTCGGCCCACATGTTTTCCATGATGAAGAAGTCGACGCCGGACTCGGCGAGGATGTCGGCCTGTTCGTCGACGTATGTCCTCAACTCCTCTGCCGATAAACTGGCGCCGTAGCCAAAGCCGGTGCCGCCGAGGAGGGCTCCGTTCTTGTGGTCACGGATGGGGATGCGGCAGGAGATGGAGCCGGCGATGTAGATCGGTCTTTCGACGTTGGCACGATCTCGGGCGTCGATTGCGGCTTCGACGGAGAGGACGTTGATCTCTCTGACCAAGTCGGGGTATCCGGAAGCCTCGAGCGCGGGCCGCAGGGTGTTGAAGGTGTTGGTGGTGATGATGTCTGCGCCGGCATTGATGTAGCGCTGGTGCATCTGACGGACCGTTGCAGTGTGGGTGTAGTTGCCGGGTCCGCACCACGAAGCGGGGTGCATGGGCACGCCCATGGCCTGAAGTTCGGTGCCGATAGCCCCGTCGAGGACTATTACTTCGCCTTGGTCGAGGCGGAATTTTAGGTTCTGATAATTCGACATACCCTGAACCTCCGTTGCGGTTATTCGCGAGATGGCTCGGGTTGGCGAATATTATGCATTTTCACAACCCCGTTTGGGTATCCGTCGAAGCGGAATTTTCGGACGAGTTTTAAGGTGTTTTTAGACCACGACGACACACCGGTCACAGGCAGGAGGTCAACGTTGACATCAGAGAATAAGATGACGTTCGAGGAGCGGGTGGCAAAGGCGAAGGCTGAGGGAAGGCCGGTGCTGTTGAGCGGTGGAAATCCGCAGATCGCCAAGGGGGATGGTGATGGACCGGTGCAGGCCTACATCGCGGCGATGCCGGAGTGGAAGCAAGACATTGGGCGACGGTTGGATGAGTTGATCGTACGGGAGGTGCCCGGCGTGAAGAAGGCGGTGCGGTGGAACTCCCCCTTTTACGGCGTCGAGGGCATGGGCTGGTTCGCCAGCATGCACGTCTTCACCCGCCACGTAAAGGTGACGTTTATGAACGGCGGATCGTTAGACCCTCTGCCGCCGTTGGTGGGCAAGAATCCGGAGGAGCGGTGGGTGAACATCCCGGAAGATGGTCTGGATGAGGAGCAGATGTCGGAGTGGGTGCGTCAGTCGGCGGGGTTGCCGGGGTGGGAGGGGTTTTGAGGGGGGATCATCTGTCTTCATATCATCAGGGTCGACACCAAAATGATTCAGCACGATTGGGAGAATCTAAGTGAGTATGGAACCGGCAGCATGGCTTAATACGGAGGACGCTCGATGCTTCGAGGACAGGCTTTCGAGGTTGCAGTGGCTAGAAGAAAACACACCTATGGCTGGAAATTGGGCTTTCCACGGCGGATTGATGACCAAGAGTTTGTTTGAAGAGACTCGTTATTGTTTCGTATACGGTCAATTCCTAGCAGCCACGTTGTTGGGCCTTGCGTACATCGAACACACACTCGCGGCGATGTTTTACGCGTCGGGAAGGAATGATTTGAAACGCGCTGGGTTTGCACAATTGATCGAAGAGGCACACGCCACGAAAATGATTGATGCCACAGAACAAGAAAACTTGCAGCGGATCGGCAAAAAACGTAACGCTTACGCACATTTCAGGACTCCTGGCCACAGAGATGGCATCGAGAGTAGGTCGATCAATGGGGATGAGGTACCGTATATGATCATTGAGAATGACGCGGTCGATGTACTTTCGGCTGCATTCCGCATGGTTGCCAAGACTTCGATCTAATAACCAACCGCTTCGATCCTCGCCGGTAAAGTTCATCCGAGCTGATTTACGACGGAAATGCAGGTCGAAGTCACGGATTTCGCATCAAACCTGCTCAATGAATTGAAAGAATAACGGATGATAGAAAGAACCGACGTTGCCTACTATTACCCTGCCCCGTTTTGGCAAATGAACGAAGGCGGTTGGGTCAAATCTCTACTCCTTTTTTTCGACAAGATTTCGATCCTACTTCCGGACTACATGCATGGCCGTCACCATTTTGCTGACCCGGTTCTTGCTGAACCACTTGAGGATCTAGGATTGCTGGAAATTCTGGAACCGAAGGTTTGGGTGGATGGGAAAATCGCGCAACGCCTGTCCGAAGCGGTTACGGGAATGCTTACCAACGGCGTATTCGACGATTTACCAGAAACGGAATATTTCCACGAACTGTCTCAATCTCGGATCGGTTACGCGGCCGATGTCGAACTCGCGAAGTCTCTCGTCTCGCAACTCGAGGAGAAAGGTCTTGCCAAACCGAGCGAAGATGGGGTGTCAATACCCTTGCATCCCGCGGTACGCACAACGATCTTAGTCGTACTGGCACAGCTCGCGCGCTCGGCGGGTAAACCACCGTACCGATACGTACACCCTACGACCAACAACTTGGAAGCGATTCAAGATCTCGTCGCGACCCTGTCGAGAGAACGCATGCCATCGAGAGAAAACGTTATCGCATTCGACCTAGAACCTGTGAGCCTCGACATGGATTCAGTACCTCTCGACGAACTTCTCGCATTCCGATTGGAGAACAAGAATGCTCACCAAACGTACACGAGAGACCTGCGAAGGTTCATGAATGACCTCGCCGAAATCCAAGATGCCGACGAACGGCAAAAGTTATTGTTGGGGCGACGAGACGAAATCGCAGATTCGGCCCGTGATCTTCAACGAAATGCTCGCGAGTCCCTAAAGCAGAATCTCCCGAGTTGTTCGATCGGTCTTTTGGGCTGTGCTTGGGCAGTCATGTCGAGCGACCCGATTGGGTTCATTCTTTCCGCTGCAGGGTTGGGCGAGAGCATTCGGACTAAGGACGGACAAAACTCAACCCGAGTAGACGCTTATTCGTATCTTTTTCGAGTGGAAAAGAAATTTGGCATGTGATCTCGGTGATTGTGTGCACTGACGACCGGTGCCGCAAATCCGCATCAACGGCATCACGAGAGTTGGTCTGCTCCAGAGCTACATCCGATTGATGAGAGAACGGGGCAAGCCGTCCAAGGATTGATAGTACTTGCCGTCATGGAGTCGCCCCCCACCAACGGCTCGGTCCCGCTGACATCCGACTCCGCACGCGCCACTTCCAGGTCATACATGCGCTGAAGGTTCAACCAGAACTCGGGAGTAGTCCCTAGTGCGCGCCCGATGCGTAGGGCAGAGTCTGCGGTAATCGATCTCTGGCCCTTCACAATGGCATGCACCCGGATCGGTGGCACGCCGATGCACTTGGCCAACCGGTACTGGGAGATGCCTAGTTCCTCCATAATCTCGGCAAGGTGCCCGCCGGGGTGGATTGGTTCGGGAGTGGATGTTGCGGAGGTCATGTGAGCGATAGCCAGGTGTTAGCTGGTGGGCATGGGTGTCGTCATTTAGGGTACCCCCTCCCTTTTGTCCGCCCCGGTCACCCTCACCCTGACTCTCTCCCGCTGAGCGGGAGAAAGGATACAGAAGTCCGACGATTGCGAGGACTATGGCGGTTCGGTGGAGGTTGTCGAGGTTGAGAGCATGGTTCGGCCTGTTTTGACGATCAGTGCGACAATGTAGCCAGATCGAAACGGGACGGGACAGCGGCCCCCAGATGAGCACGCCTTAGTCAGCCAACCCATCCTGTCCAGATCGTAGAGCTCTTGAAATGGCAGTCAAGTTATCCAAAACGCTGAAAGAAGATCGCAATGTCTCTGGTATCGATTCCGGGCTCGAGGAGTACGAGGGTCGGTACGGTTCAGGCAAACTTGGCGGTTTGGGTGCTAGGCAAAAGGGATATCGGAGGTTCACCGAGATCTACTACGACTTGGTCACGGATTTCTACGAGTATGGGTGGGGGAAGTCATTTCATTTTGCGCCGCGGGACCCGAGGGAGAGTTTCAAGGAGTCGCTGGTTCGCCATGAACGGTTTTTGGCTACGCGGCTAGGGCTTGAGCCTGGGATGTTGGCGGCTGATCTGGGTTGTGGGATCGGGGGTCCGATGATGGAGATTGCGCGTTTTTCGGGTGCGAAGATCGTGGGGATCAATATCAACGGCTATCAGATTGAACGGGCGCGAAGGCATGCAGCAGAGGCTGGGTTGTCGGATCGAGTGGAGTTCTTGGAGAGCGACTTCTTGGACGTGGACGCACCTGACGAGTCTTTCGACGCCGTATATGGCATCGAGGCGACATGCTGCGCTCCTGACAAGGTGAGTATCTACGGCGAAGCTTTTCGACTGTTGAAACCGGGTGGACACTTCGCCAACTACGAATACATCCTGACCGATCGGTTCGATGCATCTGATCCCCAGCACCTCCAGATAAAAGCAGACATCGAACTGGGAGGTGGTCTTTTGGAAATCGACGACCAATCGACTGTGGATGAGGCGCTCGACACAGTGGGATTTGAGGTCGTCGAAACGCGGGACTTGGCGATTCAGGATGAGTCTTCGGTCCCTTGGTATGAACCGCTGGCCGGATCGGGGATTTCGCTGACCGGTTTTAGACGCTCCTGGCCCGGGCGCTGGGTTACTCGCAATTCGCTCAAGTTGATGGAAGCGGTTCGTTTGGCGCCCGCAGGATCGACCAGAGTGGCCGACACGTTGGAGCTTTGCGCGAATGGGTTGGTCGATGCAGGACGGTTGGGGATTTTCTCCCCGATGTATTTCATCCACGCTCGCAAACCCGGGTAGATACATATAGGAGGGTTGTCATGCCACTGCAGTTAGACCACACGATCGTGCCAGCATACGACAAAGTCAAGTCGGCAAAGTTCATCGCCCGACTCTTCGGCGTCGAATTCAGCGGGACATGGGGTCACTTCGCCCCCGTCAAGGTGAACGACAAATTCACTCTTGATTTCGACGACTCAGACAACCCCCAATCCAACCACTACGCCTTTCTAGCATCGGACGAAGAATTCGATGCCGTGCTGCAGCGCATCAAAGACGAGGATGTGCCATTCGGCAGCGGCCCACGCTCCCGCTCAGACGGGGAGATCAATCACCACCACGGCGGGCGCGGCTTCTACTTCGAATGCGAAAACGGTCACGTCTGGGAAGTCATTACGCACACCTACGTTACAGACTGAGATATGCCACGGCGATAGCATGGTACGTTGGTGGCTGCCATGTTATTCGCTTCCGAAGTCGGCAAATCTTACTCAGAACGAACCCTCTTCAACGGTTTGACTCTGACTATCGAGGCGGGCGACCGCGTCGCCTTGATCGGCCCCAACGGCTCTGGCAAAACGACTCTCTTGGAGATTTTGGCGGGGGATTTAGATGCGGATGAGGGGAATGTGGATCGCAAGCGCGGGGTCACAGTCGGCTACCTGAGGCAGGAACCCGACGCGTTCTCCGACAAGTCCCTTCTAGCGGAAGTGTTGGACGCGGATGTCGAGGCGAACGCGTTGGCGGAGGAGATCGCGGTCGCTGAGGGTGATTTGGCGACGGAGACCGATGTCGAACGGCAAGGCGAGTTGCTTGACCGGATCAGCGTGCTTTACATGGAGTTAGAGGAAGCCGGCGGTGATGCGCGTGAGCACCAGGCGAAAGCGATCCTAGCCGGACTAGGCTTCAAGCAGAGCGATTTCCAGCGTCCGATTAGCGAATTCAGCGGCGGGTGGGTTATGCGTGCCGGATTGGCGAGGTTGCTGTTCAGAAATCCAGACCTGCTACTCCTAGACGAGCCGACCAACCATCTCGATCTTGAGGCCAACGTGTGGTTCGAGAAGTATCTGACAGGCTTCAAGGGCGGCGTGATTGTGACTTCCCACGATCGGGAGTTTCTGAACCAGGCAGCGAACCGGGTCGTGGCGATCGAACCGGGCGAGGTCGTGGTCCATCGCGGGAACTACGATCACTACCTGCAGTCTCGTGATCGGGTTCTCGAAATCAAGCAAGCGACCGCTGCACGTCAGGGGCGACAGATCGCGAAGCAGATGCGGTTTGTGGAACGGTTCAGATCGAAGGCTACAAAGGCCAGTCAGGTGCAGAGCCGGTTGAAGCAGCTCGAAAAGATGGACGTCGTGAAGATTCCCCGTGCCACGAAGAAGGTGCGGTACAAATTTCCCGAACCACCCCGCGGTGGAAATGAGGCGATAACCCTCCGTGGCATCAAGAAGGCCTATGGCGAGAACATCGTCTACGACGGCCTGGACCTAACGCTCTATCGTGGCGACCGTGTGGCACTAGTAGGACCCAACGGCGCTGGCAAGACCACGCTGTTGAAGATACTGGCTGGAGTGCTGGAGTTCGATGGTGGCCGGCGCAAAACAGGCCACAATACGATCACCACTTACTACGCCCAACATGTCCTCGAACTGCTGAATCCGAGAAACACGCTCCTCGGTGAATTGCGGAACTCATCGCCGTTGGAGCCAGACCAAAACCTGCGGAACACCCTCGGCGGATTCCTGTTCAGCGGCGACGACGTGGACAAACAGATTTCGGTGCTATCTGGCGGCGAGAAGGCGCGCGTCGCGTTGGCGAAGCTGCTGCTGCAACCGAGCAACCTGCTATTCATGGACGAACCGACGAACCATTTGGATATCGCCTCGCGAGAGATCCTGGCGGATGCTTTAGGCGACTACAAGGGAACGATCTGTTTCATCACGCACGACCGGACATTGATCCGTCAGGTCGCCAACAAGATTATCGAGATCGACGCCGGAGTCGCAACTGTATTCCCGGGAGACTACGACGGCTATCTCCATCGCAAGCAGTTAGAAGACGAGGCACGCAAAGCGACAGTCGATTTGAAACCCGAAAACAGTCGCAGGGCCATCGTGATTTCGGGTCGGTCGGTCAACGGGAACGGCGTCGCGCCGCGTACCAGCCATGAGGCGGATCGACGGAGGATGTTGGACGATGAGGCGCGAAAGCTGAAGGAACGCGTCAACTACGTGACGGCATCGCTCGACGACTACGAAGGTCGGATCTCGGAGTTGGAGCACAGATTCGCAGAACCCGAGTTGTACGAGGACGCGGATCGGTTGGCGAGCCTAGGCAAACAATACCGCGTGATGAAGGATGAGCGAGATGCGCTGTGGGAGGAGTGGGAGAGTCTGACAGCACGGGCCGAAGAGGTTGAGCGGGAGTTGGGAACAGGCGTATAATGCGCTGATTGGCACGCATCGGAAGAGGTTGGATGATGGCTGCGATGTACGACACGATCATTGTCGGCGCTGGCTCGGCCGGGGCTATTTTGGCGACGCGATTGACGGAAGACCCGGACCATTCAGTGCTGTTGGTCGAGGCAGGAAGTGACTATCCGACGTTCGACGAGATTCCCGATGAGGTGAAATACGGATACGGGCACCCGGATCGGCCATGGAGACATGCGGTCAGCGACCATCGGTGGACGTTCGTTGCGAGGTATACGGATGAAGCGGCACCCGGACTGGTGCCCCGCGGGAAGGTAGTCGGCGGGTCGAGTGCGGTGAACGCTCAGATCTTCTTGCGTGGTGTGCAAGAGGACTACGACACTTGGGCCGATTGGGGAAACGATAGGTGGAGTTTCCAGGAGTTGATGCCGTATTTCCGGATGATCGAGACGGATACCGATTTCAGTGGCGATTTCCACGGCTCGGACGGTCCGATCATCGTGCGTCGGTGGAAGCCTGAGGAGTGGAACCCGGATCAGCGGGCATTCTATGAATCCGCCAAGGCGAATGGCTTTCCAGACTGCCCAGACCACAATGCCCCCGGATCGACCGGAGTAGGTCCGACGCCGTTGAACAACCCTGATCGGGTACGGTGGAGCACTGCAATCGGATATCTGTCCGAGGCTAGAGAGCGTCCGAATCTGACGATCTTGCCGGAATGTTTGGTCTACCGAGTGGTGTTCGACGGCAAGCGCGCGATCGGGTTGACCGCAGAAGTCGAGAACGAGGTCAGGTTTTTGCGGGGTGAGACGGTCATATTGTCGGCCGGGGCGATCGGATCTCCGCATATCTTGATGCTGTCGGGCGTCGGGTCTTCGGAGAGCGTGGAATCGGCGGGTGTGCCGTTGATGCACGAGTTGCCGGGCGTTGGGCAGAATCTGCGTGACCATCCTCATGTCAGGCTGTCGTGGAGGACGCGTGATGACTTCGAACAGCCTGTCGGCATCCCGGGAATCCAGTTCACTCTGCGGTACACCGCGGAGGGCTCACACTTGGTGAACGACATGTTGATCCACCCGGGTTCTAGAGGTTTGGCGAGTCAGAGAATCCATGGGTTGGGGGCCAGCGAGGAGCTGGGATTGGTGATGGTCGTCTGCCTCGACCTCGCGGTCGGATCGGGCAGCATGAGGCTGAGAACCAGAGATCCGCGGATACAGCCGTTTCTGGACTACAACTATCTGGAGGAAGAGTTCGATCTGACGAGGTTGCGCGAAGGAGTAGGCATCGCGCTCGGATTTTCGGAGCATGAGGATTGGGCGAACCTGGTGACCGAGAGGGTCGAGCCGACGGATGAGGATCTGGTGTCGGATGAGACTTTGGATGCCTGGATAAGGCGGGCCGTGACGACGAGTCACCACGTCTCGGGAACGTGCAAGATGGGTCCGGATTCCGATGATATGGCGGTGGTCGATCAGTACGGAAACGTCAAAGGGCTTGAGAATCTGAGGGTCGTGGATGCTTCGATCATGCCCGACTGCATCCGCGCGAATACGAACGTGACATCAATGGTGATCGGTGAGCGAGTGGCGGCATTGATGAAAGAGGGGCTGTAATGGCGCCGTTCACGCTAAGCGCGTTCGGCGATGAGATTGCGGCGGATGTCGACGAACAGCTAAGGGTGATGACAGAGCTTCGGATTGGGTATCTGGAGCTGAGGAGCGCTTGGGGTACCAATGTCTTGGAGTTGAATGATGAGGAAGTGGGGCGACTGGTGGAACGGTGTGACGCGTTTGGCGTGGGGGTGAGTTGCATTGGTAGTCCGATTGGGAAGTCGTCAATTGGTGGCCCGATTGACGAGGTGTTGAGCGATTTGGAGCGGATCATCGATATCGCGAAGATCATCGGCAACGACAAAGTCCGAGTTTTTTCGTTTTACCCAGAGAACGAAGGAGAGCAAGCGCAGTGCGTTGAGGAGTCGATAGATCGAATGAGGCAGATGGCGTCGCTGGCGGAGGAGCGGGGCGTTGTGTTGTGGTTGGAAAACGAGGGCGGTCTGGTAGGTGACGTCCCTGATCGGTGTCGGGCGATTGTTGAGGGAGTAGGCAGCGACGCTTTGCGATACGTCTGGGACACGGGCAACTATCCGCAGATGGGTTTCGAGCGATCGGTCGAGATCGGTTGGCCGTTGCTTGGCGAATACACGGAGTGTGTTCAGGTCAAGGATGCGAAGGTTTCGGACGGGACGATCACGGTGGCAGGCGCGGGCGATGGTCAGGTACGGGAACTGTTGGTCAAACTGAGAGATTCGGGATACGAAGGATTTTTGGCACTAGAGCCGCATCTTTGAATCGCCGGAAAACGCGGCGGATTCAGCGGTGTAGAAGGGATGACCCGGGCAGCGGAGGCGCTGAGGGAATTGATGGCGGAGGTGGGGTGCGAAGAGGGGTAGGAATTGCTGGGGAGATGGGGATGGAGAGCGATATATTCACTGGTGCGTCGAAAGTAGATCAGCCATTTTAGCGTGCCTTGAGTACTCCTGAACTCCATATGCAGACCATGTTTTCGCTTGACGGTGACGGACGTATCGTCGGTACTCGTGAGCCGGATCCGAGTCCGGGTCCGTTATTCTCGCTGGTCCGAGGAAATGATGATTGCGCGTGGGCTGTGAGATCTGACGTGCAGCGAAACGTGGCCAAGAAACTTGACACTCTTGCACGTGACGAGCCACCGGTTTCGGACTTCCGAGTTGCTCCCATTCATGCCGAACAATACAAATCACTGGTTGAAGGCAGGGTCAACTTTGGGCTCGCATTCACGTTTCCTGAGGAGATTATCGAATCCAAGGGCACGGTAATCGTTGAGGACGCAAAGCAACTCGACCGTCACTTCGTCGGATGGACGGCTAGCGAGCTCCCCTACCGAAATCCGATTGTCGCGTTGATGGACGATGGTAACGCCATGAGCGTATGTTTTTGCGCTCGGCGCTCCGATGTAGCGGCGGAGGCGGGAGTCGAAACAGCGAACGCGTATCGCGGGCAAGGTCTTGCTCCTCGGGTCACCGCGGCTTGGGCGATGGCGATTCGTGCTTCCGGCCGGATTCCGCTTTACAGCACATCGTGGGATAACTCTGCGTCGCTGTCCGTTGCGCGGAAGTTGGGTCTGGCGTCGTATGCGTGCTCGTGGAGCATCTCGTAGCGCCTACGACGCTTTTGATGCCTTTTGAAGTTGGGCGACATCGAGTTTTTGCATCGGCAGGAATGCTTCGGTTACGGCTTTAGGATTGCGTGCCATCAGATCCGGGAGGATTGAAGGGACAACTTGCCAAGAAAGGCCAAATTGGTCTTCGAGCCATCCGCATTGGCTTGGTGTGCCATTCGCCGTCAACGCGTCCCAGTAGTAGTCGATTTCTTCTTGGTTTTCGCAGCTGATGACAAATGAGATCGCCGGCGTGAGCTGATACATCGGGCCACCATCGACGGCGCCGAATGTGACATCGCCGAGACGGAATTCGACTAGGTGATTGCCCTCAGCGGGACCGGTTGAGATCTCCTGGATGCTGAGGATTTCGGAATTGGGGAAAACGGAGGTGTAGAACTCGGCGGCGGCTTTGGCTTGGCCGTCGAACCAGAGGAAGGGGTTGATGGCGGGAGTCGATGCGATCATCGGTTGTGTTTTTTCGATGGCGGATGTTCCATGCCCATGTAGACGCCGCCGCGACGAAGTTCCTCTAGCATCTGGTTTAGGCGTTTGAGTTGCGTGTCTGGGCGCTTGGCGTCGATGATCCAACCGATGTAATCGTTTTGCTGGTAGGCTGGCCGAGCATAGTAGTCATCGAACAGGTCATTCCGCTCGAGAGCGGCTGCGACGAATTGAGGCATTGGGTTGATCGGCCTGGTGAGGTTTCCGTTAAGTTGCTGGGTCATTTACCTCGCTTTTAAGGGTTCATCCGGTGTCGGTTAGGCAGTTGGTGTAGTCGATGAGCGCTGTAGCGGCTTGGTCTAGGAGGGCGGTTACCTCCGGGTCTGTGATCGTGCCGTCGTTGTTCATGAAGTTGGCCACGTTGGGGAGCAGAACCCGGGGTTGGTGGAGAACATAACCGCCTTCGGATTCAATGCTGTACGAGGCGTGCATGTGCATGCGAGGACAACCGGAACGCCCCGGTCCGGTGCCCATGATGAAGAAAACCTTGTTGGTCATGAGGTTTCCACGACGAGACAACCACTCGATGGCGTTTTTCAACGTGGCGGTCATCGAGCCGTTGTACTCGGGGCAGGCAATTACTACCGCGTCCGCGCCGCTGACGGCATCGCGGAACGATTCGGCTTCCGGCGGGATGCCTTGGGCTTCAACGTCGGGGTGGAACATCGGCACAGAGGCAAGATCGAACAGCGATGTTTCAGCTCCCTTGTCAGCCGTGGCTGCGAGCATGTTGTTGAGGAGTTTGCGGTTCCACGAGTCCTTGCGAAGACTGCCACATATTCCAAGGATTCTCATCGAATGCCTTTCTTTTTATCGGAGGCGAAGACTACCAAGACAGCGCGTAACATGCTCGCCTCGGATCGGCGGAGGTCGCGAGGACTCCAGTGTCCGGGTTTCGGGTCGAGACGGTGGCACCAACTCCGGCACCATCGACGACGATGACGTCATGACCCAGCGATGCTAACTCGTTGCGGATGTGATCCGGGATCCTGTTTTCCACGGCGAGTTGGCCCGGGAAATAAGAGTGCGGATAGAAGCTGTTGAGGACGTTGTTGCTTGCAAAACGAGGCGCCTCTACGGCAGCTTGAGGATTCATGCCCCAAAGCAACGTGTTGAGAATGAGCTGGGTGTTGGCCTGTGCTTGGTGGTCGCCACCGGGACAACCGGTGGTCATGACAGGGACGCCGTCTCTAGAGACTATGTAGTTGATGAGTGTGGTCCTCGGTCGTTTGCCCGGTTCCAGTCGGTTGGGATGATCGTCAATGAAGTTGAGCATCTCCATCCTAGTGCTGAGCGCATAACCGAGTTCCGGGAAGAAGACGGATTTTGCGAAGGAGCCACCGGATGGCGTAGCCGCGATCATGTTGCCTTGATGGTCGATCACAGAGATGTGCGTGGTGCCGACTTCATCGCTGCTTTCGTCCGAATGATTCGGCGTGCCCTGAGAATCGCGTCCCGCACCTTCGTGGCTAGCGGGGCGAACGATCGAAGAATATTCCCATGGGTTGCCAGGTTCGGGCGTTTCGGGGAAGGCGCGCTGAGGATCGATTAGGTTGGCGCGTTTGCGGGCGTAGTCTTTGGATAGGAGGCCATCGATGGGGATCGCAGAGAAGTCGGGATCGCCATAGTATGCCTGTCGGTCGGCGAAGGCGAGGTTTAGCGCCTGGCTGACTGTGTGGATGTACGCCGTGGAGTTGTGCCCCATCGCTCGGAGGTCGAAGTTCTCCAAGATGTTGAGAGTTTGCAGCAGGACCGCACCTTGGGTCCAGGTTCGTTGGCCGTGGATCTCGTGACCCAGGAACGAAGTCTTGATGGGAGTTTCGTACTTGGCTTCGAAATCGGCGAGGGATTCCAGGTCTAGGATTCCGCCGACGCTCTGGCTGCATTCGGCGATAGTTTGGGCTATCTTGCCGTTGTAAAAGCAGTCCCGAGCGGCTCGGATGCCCTCTTCTCTATTGCCTTCAGCTTCGACTTCGGCTTCGGCGAGTTTGCGTAATGTGTTTGCGATTCCGTCTTGCGTGAGGACGGACCCAGGTTCAGGGACAGACCCGTCGTCATAGAAAACGTCGCTGCCGCCCGGCGGGTATTGGTCCCATTGACTGCGGGTGTTTTCGCTACCTATCCGTTCGAGCATGTATTCGTAGTTGGGTATCCCCTGCTGTGCGTATCGGATCGACGGTTCGAGCACTTCAGATACGGACTTCGTTCCGTAGTTTTCGAGCAACGAGAGGAAAGCCGCCGCGATACCTGGGACAGTGAAGCTGAGATGCGCATCAGGTCCGGGGCCAGTTGGGATCTGGTCATGGCCTTGTTCGCGATACCAGTCGACGGTGGCGCGATTTGGCGCCGTACCTTGTCCGCTGAGTGAAAGTAGATCGCCGCTATCGGCGTGGTACAGCATGAAGACGCCTTCGGCCCCGAGCGAGTAAGAGGCTATGGGCTCGGTTACGGCGGCGGCGAAACCTGCTGCCACAATGGCGTCGAATGCGTTTCCGCCGGCAAGCATCATCCTCATTCCGGCCATGGATGTTAGGTAGTGGCCGCTGGATATGATGCCTTGTGTGCCGTAGATTACGGGCCGGCTGGTCGATTGTTGTCCGGGGTAGATGTGGTCGGATGAGGTGACGGGTCGAGTGGTCACGGGATGGTTGCGCCTCGAGGATTGGGGGGATTAGCCAGACTATATGAGTAGATTGTAGGCGCGAGAGAAGGACCACGAAGCACACGTCATCTCTGGATTTCTCGTCGGCGTGGCGGCATCTATGGACGCAACAACGATTGATCCTCGGTTTTACTCCCGCGAATCCTGTGGTTTAACTGATGCGAGAGTTACTCGGACGAACCCTGAATCGGGGTGTTTGGTAGCAACCTAGAACGAGAGATCAGGTCCGGTGCACGTTGCAAGGTTGGTACGTCGGGTCGATTGGGCGCACTCTGGTGAAGGTCAGAGCATTGTACGGCTGAGTGCAGACTTGCCCGTTGAGTTTGATGTCGACCACGTCGTCGTTTGAGTTGCGTGCCTGTATGTGACGGGTCCTCCGTCTAGATGCGAGGAGGCCGACGTATCGGTGCAACGAATAGTCGCAAAGCGGAATGGGATCCGGCGGTGCGCTCATCAGTCGGCGGTTGATGTCAACGACGGTCGCCTCTTCGTCTTTGGCACCGATGCGTCGCATCATCCCGGTGATGTTGCCCAAACGGTTAGAGACGAAGAGCCAATCGAGGTCGGATTTGGTGAAGTGGAATGCCCGATTGCGACCGTCTGTGATGCGATCGATGATGTTGATAACGGTTGCTTGATTTCCGTCAATGATGTCGTCGAATATGTGGAACCAGTTTTTGGTGATAAGGCGTTTGAAATCTGCAATATCGATAGCCGAAAAGACGCAGCGATCGTTTTTCGACAAGAGTTGCCAATATCGATCGCGATGAAGGCTATCCAAGTCTTGGTAGATCTGGTTTTCGACAGGAAGAGAGATGTGTTTGGAGTTGTCGATAGCCTTGACGATGAACTCGCGCATCGTGTCGATGTAAATGTCGATACCCATGCGCAAAGCGTCCCGGTGAGGTCGTTCGATGATTGGCATGAGCCCTCCCGCGAATTTCAACGTTTACATCGTGGGACGGAATATACACGAGGATTGGGAGTTCGGCAAGGGGCGTTAAGCCATCAAGGGAACGTCGTTCGAGCCTTAACTCAGCCTCTCGAGCGATTGCCCTAAACTCGCAGCAAACTCGAGCTTCTGCCAATCCCGAACGTCAGGGCTCGCAAGTTCTGACTTCAGGCTGCGCGGATCCCTTGCCAACCGATCTAGGCTCTTGGTTGGCCACAAGAGGCTAGGCTTGATTCGGATTTCACGCCCAAACCGGTTTCGCCATGCTTTTAGGGTCCGAAGACGAGATCTGACCGCATCTCTTTCCTCCGGCGAAATCCTCTCTGCTTTAGGGCTTCTCTTTGGAATCGACACTGGTTTGGATTTGAACCCGTTTTGGATGGCGGCCTTCAAACGTCTGCTTCCGGGATGGCGTCCGTACCATCCCAGCCCTTTTACGTTGCTCAGTCTGACTGAGGGGTTAGACGACAGCTCGATCAACGCGAAATCAGGGATCACTTTGAAGACCGGCCGGTCGCGGCGTCTCGCTTCTCGTTCGCGGAATTGGAACAGAGAGCGCAGAACGGCCAGTTTCCGACCGTCCAGATTGCGGCTACCCTTGACCGATAGAAACGCCGCTTCGCGATCAGGTTCGGCATGTCTAATGCTCTCCATGCGCGTGAACTCCTCTTGGACCCATGCGCGGCGAGACTGTCTTTCCAATCGGTCGGAGAGTACTTTGCGCAAGTGCAATAAGTGCAAGACATCGTCCGCCGCGTACCGCAAGGCTTCTGGTTTTAGTGGCCGTTTCGTCCAATCTGACCGCTGGAGTTTAGGAGATTTGGTCAACTTGACGCCAACGTATTCCTCCACGACGGCCTGCAAACCAAGATGTTGAGCGCCGTCAAAATCGGCGGCGATCATGGTGTCGAACACGTTGTTTACGCGGAATCCCCAATCCCTGTCGAAACTGCGGATATCGTAATCCCCGGCATGGAACACCTTCTCCACGGACCGATCGCCAAGGAGCATGCCGAGCGGTTGGATGTTGTCGATCGCCAATGGATCGACCAAGAAAGCAGTTTCCGACGACGCGAGTTGCACCAGACACACGCGCTCGCGAAATCTAAAGAAGCCGTTCGACTCGATGTCGACAGCGACGCTAGTCGACGTCAAGAGGTAATCTACGACTTCGGCGAGGCGATGATCATCGTTGACTACTTCGATTTGGTTCATCTGCCGAAATGGTTCTACCAGAATTCGCCCGTTGCTCTGTCAAACGCAACCACCACGCTGCGACGTAAGACGTGCCTTAGGTTTTCTGTACGGCGAATCCAAGGATGATTTTACGAGACCCGCGATTCCCGGGAGTAGCCTGACTCACCTTGGTGGTGGGCCAAAGTTGACTGTAGGCAGAACCGTCTTCGACTTTGCGTTCCCGATCTGAATCGCCTCTACTTGATTGACTAGCCTACAGTTAATCGGCCCGAGGGTGTGAAACTGCGAAAGTTCGTCATGTTGGTTTCGCTGTGAGTTCATGTTCCATTCGCCGTTCGGTTTGAGGCGCTTATTCGAGTCTTCTGGGATGAGCTAATCACCGGGCCTATCAGAATCCTGGGCACGGGCGCGCCCAGCATGGTAACGTTTCAAATCGCGGAATTGATCGCCTGTCCTTCGAACCGTGCTCGGAAGGACGGCGGGAAGACTCACGATGCCAACAATCGATCACGCCGTGGTAACCGGCGCCTTCAGCTACACTGGCGGGCACATCGCTCGTTTGCTACTGGACCAAGGGGTTGCGGTGACCACACTCACTCGCCATCCAGACCTGCGCGACGAGTTCGCGGGAGCCGTGGCAACAGCCAGCTTCGACTTCGACGCCCCCGACGAGCTTCGCAGAACGATGGAGGGAGCAAGCGTCTTCTACAACACCTACTGGATCAGGTTCGAGCGCGGGGGGACGACGTTCGAAAATGCGGTCGAAAACTCCAGGCTGCTGTTCGAGGCGGCCGCCGATGCGGGAGTACGGAAGATCGTCCACATCTCGGTCTCGAATCCTTCCCCTACATCCGCACTGCCATACTTCTCCGGAAAATGGCGTGTGGAGAAGGAACTCGAACGGGTCGGCGTGCCGTACGCCATCATTCGACCGACGCTGGTCTTCGGAACCGGCGACCTTCTGCTCAACAACATAGCCTGGGCGATCCGACGATTTCCAATCTTCCCCGTGTACGGCGACGGCGAGTATCAGGTGCAACCGGTCTTCGCCGGGGACGTCGCTTCGCAAGCCGTCGCCGCCGCCGCGGACCACGGCAGTTCGGTCGCCGACGCGGCGGGTCCCGAGAGGTTCTCGTTCTCCGAGATGCTTCGGCTCACGGCTGCGGCGATGGGAGTTCGAGCTCGTTTCCTACGCACGCCGCCCGGCATCGGACTCGCGCTCACCAACATCGTCGGTTTCCTGAAACGCGACGTGAATCTGACTCGCGACGAGATCGACGGATTGACGGCCGGACTGCTGACGTCGGACTCGCCGCCGACTGGCTCCACCAAATTCACCGGATGGCTCGACAACCATGCTCGGGACCTCGGCCGCAGCTACGAATCGGAGCTTCGCCGCAACTGGACGCTGCGGACGTAAACTCCATCCTCACGGCCGTCCATGTTGGCCAACATGCCTTTCCGGCGGCGGACAGCCTTGCGGCTCGCATGTGCAGGTGACTCGTATCCGCTCCGCGCGGATACAGTATTGAAACTTCTCTTCCGCTCAAGGGAAATGCACGCGAGATCTCGATATCCGATCGCTTGCGTTATGTCTTGGACGTCCGCGCACAACGTCAGTTGCTCCCGTGGTTCCGATCATTTTCAACACCAGAGCATTTGCATTTCTAGCGCTTTCTGACATTAACGGACTTGCAGTTTCTATGCTTTTGGCGACATGAAACAGAACGGGACTGTCTACGGACCCACACAGATCTGCGGAGGACCTCCAACTCTTCACTGGAGGTGATGGGTTGGAGATCCTCAAGGCTGGTGGATAGCGTTGCTCTTGACTGGCTACTGGGGCGCGATGCCGATGGCGAAGTCGCCAGATGCGGCGGCGGCGAAGGCCACCCGGGCGATGACTCCCCGCAGGGGTTCCGGTTCCGTCCTGGCCACCGTGGCTTCCTCCACCGTGGGGACGGGAGGAAATTCAGTGGCGCTAATGCCGTTTATGTTGGCCTGGGCTCTGCCCGACTTTATTTGGGGCAAGCGTGAGTCCGCGTCGATGTCGATGCGTTTGCCGCCCAGGGAGTTGACGAAGTTGGTCAGCGCGCGGGGGTGACGGTGACCGCGCTGCGGTCTGGGTCCTGTTATTCGATTTCAATAGTGACGAGGGACCGTCTTTCGGCACTCCTGCGTCTTGTCTCGGCGTACCCATCGTGGAATTCGCTCAGCTTTGTCAGATAGTGGCCGCTGCCAACGGTCAGACTGCCTTTGTGGTTGGAGAGGTTCCATTCGTTCCACAGACCGGCCAATCTGACCGCCGATGCCTTGTCATCGGCGAAGAGGTCCTGAGTCTCGCCGATGTCGTCGCGCAGGTTATAGAGTGTCGGCGTTTCTGATTTGTTCTGGATGAGCTTCATGTCCCCTGAGCGAACCACTTGGACCGGCTTTGACCCTGTGTATCGCCAGAAGAGGGCCTCGTGGGGCGGGCCTTCTTCCTCACCGGTGAGGAACGGGTGGAGATTAACCCCATCCAGCGGACGGGACTGGTCGGTAACGGAGGCCGCGGCTACCTCGACGGCGGTTGCGGCGATGTCCAAGCTCACTACCATGGGGTTATAAGTCAGGCCCTGGGGCCACCTGGCCGGCCATGACGCCACAAAAGGAACTCGAATCCCACCCTCGGTCATATCAGACTTACCGCCTCTCAGCGGGCCGTTGTCTGCTACCCCCAGGTGCCCTCCATTGTCGCTGACGAAGAATACGAGGGTATTTTCGCGCTCGCCCGAATTTTCCAGCGCCCGCAGCACCCGTCCCACGTTCTGGTCCAGGGAATCCACCATTGCCAGGTAGGCGCGGCGGCCCTGGTTCTCTACATGCCCGTATTTTTGGATCAGCTCACTTGGGTCCTGATACGGCGAGTGGGGAGCGTTGTAAGCCAGGTACAGGAAAAATGGGCCATTCTGTTCCCCATGAACGAAATTTACCGCCTTGTCCGTCAGCGCGTCAGTCAGATATCCGGTGAAGGCGACCGGGCTGGTGTCCTCGATTAACGGAACCTCAAGTCTTTTCCCTGGGTTGCTGGCGTCTACCGTCCAATAATCATGCGCCCCGCCCAAGAACCCGTAGAAGTAATCGAAACCCCTCTGGCTGGGTGTGAAATGACGCGCCGCCCCCAACTGCCACTTGCCGATGATGCCGGTGTGGTAGCCAGCTTCCCGCAGATAAGTTGGAAAGGTCGTTTCCTCAACCGCCATGCCGAGATGGGGGTCGTAAGGGTTGTAGGCCAGGTTGCTTTCCAGCCCGAAGCGAGACGGATAGCGCCCGGTCATCAGGCCGGCGCGCGAAGGGGTGCAGGCCGGAGCCGTCACATACCCGTTGCTGAAGATCACCCCTTCCCGTGCCAGCCGGTCTATGTTGGGCGTCTGAATTTGCGTAGCGCCGTTGAAGCTGACATCGCGGTAGCCCAGGTCGTCCACGAAAATCACCAGTATGTTGGGCGCTGACGGAGTGGCGGTCACCTCAGCCGAGGCCGGGCCGTCGCCAGCCTCATTATAGGCAATGATCCGCACCGTGATTTCCGCGCCGTTCACCAGTCCGGTGACGGTGTGGGACAGACGGCGGCGGCCGGCCAGACGGGCTTGACGGGTTGATTCTGCGGTTCCGTCGTAAGCCTGATTGGCGGATTTCCACTGCACATTGTAGCCCTCGGGATCCGCCCCGGTTTCCCCGGTCGGGATTCCCCAAGAAACCGTTAGCTCTCCGCTGACCCCCGGAGTCAGCGCCACGGACGTGGGCGCCCCGGGAGGGCTGATGAGCGGAGCGACGGGAGCCGTGGCCGCGCTGGTCAGGATTTCCTTGCCGCCACGGTCATCGGTGAAACTCACCCTGACCCTGATTGCCTTGCCTTCGTCATCGGCCGCCAGTGTGTAGTCGGACGCCGTTGCGCCGAGTATGTCCGCCCCTTCGGCAGGCGCGGAAGCGGAGCCGTCCGCGGCGGTCCACTGGTAGTCGTATTCCGCGCGGGCCATGCCGTCGGCGTCCCCAATGCCGCCGGTAGACGCGGTGAGCGTCTGCCCCACCTGGGCTGTCCCGATGATGACGGGCGCCCCGGTGGCAGCTCTGTTGGGCTCGGGGGTTGCGGTTGGCTCGGGGGTTGCGGTGGGTTCGGGAGCGGATGGCCCCGTAATGGCGACGGTGAAGGTTCCGCCTGACTGAATCCCCGCAGCTTCCACGGTGTACTCGCCGGCCGGCAGACTCAGATCCGCTACCATGCCTCCGTTGTGAAGCAGCTTGCCGTTGCCCACGCGGGTGGCGACGCGGTGTTCCATACTGCCTGCGGGCGGCGCGCCCCAACCGTTCTTCGGAGTGTCTTTGGAGATGAACAGGGCGGCGTCCTGTTGCGACTCCAAGCTGACGCTTACTGCAGTCTCTTCCGCGAGGGCAAACTGAAAGTAACGGGCCGGACTGTCGGCGCGGTGGTGCGCCCGGCACTCCGTGTCATTCCACTCCCCGCTCCATTCGTGTCTGCCCGCCAAGGTCTCTATACCCGTGAAACAGGATGACACCCGGGTTGGCGTGGGCTCCGGTGTGGGTTCGGGGGTCGGTTCTGGGGTAGGTTCCTGAGTCGGTTCCGGCGTGGGTTCTGGGGTAGGTTCCTGAGTCGGTTCCGGGGTAGGCTCGGGCGTCGGGGTGGTCCCATCGCCGGAGCCAACAACGGTAATGGCCGCCGTGCTTGTTCCCTTTAGTCCTTCTTGGCTGGTGACCGTGAGGCGGAACTCCAGTGTCGTTCCGCCGCTGCCTGCATCTGTGGGCGCGGTGAAACTTGCCAACCCGTGCCTGCTTGTATCCAAGGGCACGGATGGCCCGGCCGTCTGCTCCCAGTGAAAATTCAGATGCCACCAATACCGGGCCTTGGGATCCTGACTGCGCTTGCCGTCCAGCACCGTCCGCTGGCCGGGTTGAACCTCCTCTGCGTAACTGAAGGCGGCCACCGGCGGTGAGCCGGGAGCCACCACCGTAACACGAGCCGTTGCGGAGTCGCTGGCGCCGTTGTCGGCGGTTACGGTCAACTGGATCTCGAACAACGTTCCGGGAGATGCGTTTGCGGGCACCACGAAGCTGGGGTCTTGGGCGTTGGCGTCGCTGAGGGCCACCCTGGGAGTGGACAACAACGTCCACCGGAAACTCAATCCTCCCCTATTGCCATGCGGGTTCATGCTGTCCCGGCCGCGCAGGGTAACTCGCTGCCCAGGTTCAGCCAGCAGCGCCCGGCCCGCTCTGGCCGTGGGTGGCGATTCGCCGCCTTGCCCCGACAATCCGTCTCCGGTAGGAATCGCAACGAATACTCCCACCGTCGCCGCCAGGACCAGCGCGGCAAGGACAAGGCGAATCATCCACCCATCTCCGCTCCATGATCGGGGGGTAAATACCGCGGCGGCGTACCTGAGTACTTCTGGCAAGGAAATCATGCCATCTTCTCTTCCAAATACGATTCAGGGTAAGGAAACCTTACAATGCGCAAATTGCGAGTCAAAGCGCAGAGGAGCTTGGTACCGCAGCAATTGCATTTGGATTCCCAGGGCTCCTTCTTTCTTGCTTCAGCTGGCGCGAGGGCCGCAAATTTCTCGTTTTCCCGGTCAAATGCTGACATTTCCTGACACTGCGGCTGGATGGTCTCGACTCCGGCGGGAAATCCGGCTCCAGGAATTAGCGCCTTTGCCGACGCTCTTTCCAGACTGCCCAACTCGTTGCGGGGCCGTCGTGTTCGCGTTCAGCCTGGCGGCCGCCAATCAGCTGGCGAGCGGGTTTCATAGCGGGAAAGCTCGGGCGGCTAAGGAAGTAATCACCTGTCGCTGAGAACCGCGCACGTGCGCGGTCATTGCTGTGTTGGCAACTCAATTCAACCGATCCCGTGTGCAGCCTTCTCGACGACAAAGGTTCCTACGCTGTCTTTTTGCATTTTGACATCAACTTGCATTTTTAACACAAAGTTAAATACAGTTGGCGTGACTTTAGGTTTTTCAGGTGTGCAGTTTCTGTAATTTCGGCAAGTAAAGCAGAAATAGACCTGCTAACAACCTCCAACTCATGTGAAGAGTTGAAGGCTGCCAATACTGGTGGACAGCGTCGCTCTCGACTGGCTACTGCGGCGATATGCTGATGGCGAAGTCGCCGGACGCGCCGGCTGCTTCCGCGGTGTAGTTGCCGGCAGACAGCGTCAGCGTGACGCTGTTCTCCCCAGACTGGACGCCGGAATGGACCAGCTTGCCGTTGTTGGTGCGGACGTTCACTCGGTGCTCATAGCCCGGGCCTGGCACCTTGTCCCAGCCGTTGTTCGGCGTGTCGTTGGAGACGTAGAGCGTGCCAGCGGAGAGACTGATGGTTACGTCAGTCTCCTCGGCAAGCGAGAAGTGGAAGTACCGTCCGAGACTGTCCTCATGATGCGCCTTGCAACCAGCATCGTCCCACGACCCGGCGAACTCGGCTGCCGCGGAGAGCGTCCCGAGGTTGGTGAAGCAGGCCGTTACCTGCGTTGCCGGTGTGGCCTCCGCTACATCCGTCAGCGTTACGGTTACGGCGACAGGGTCGCTTAGTTCGCAGAGGGTCTGGGCGAGTCCCTGAAGGACGGCGAGATGACCGAGAGGCGCGCATTCATCTCGACGTTCGTCGAGGAGGTCGTCGACGACCCCGGGCGCGCCACCATACGTACACTCTGCCGTTGCCGCAGGAAGCTCCCGAAGCCGGTTCTATCTACAGTGACCTGTGGTGGGCGATGGAGGACTCGAACCTCCGACCTCATGCGTGTGAAGCATGCGCTCTAACCAGCTGAGCTAACCGCCCATCAATCGATTCATCGGCGCCGACTTTGGTCGGATACAGGGCCCGGATCTTCGATCGTGGAATTATGGTGGCGATGACAAGACTCGAACTTGTGACCTAGCGCTTATGAAGCGCTCGCTCTAACCTGCTGAGCTACATCGCCACTGTCAAAACGACCTTCCAAACACCCTTACGCCGTAACCAATATGGTATTCCTACCGCACCGCGCGGTCAACATTCGGGGGCGTTCACGAGATCATTCGGCGACGTAGTCGCCGCTCTTTCCTCCGCTCTTGCGAGTAAGTCGCAGATCGGTCAGCTTGATCCCGCGTTCGGCCGATTTGCACATGTCGTAGACGGTCAATCCGGCAATCGAGGCAGCCGTCATCGCCTCCATCTCTACACCCGTGCGCCAAGAGGTCCGCGCAGTAGCTTCGATGCGCAGACCAGTGCCGTCGGCGAGTTCTTCGATATCGACCGACATCTGCGAGATTGGGATGTTGTGGCACATCGGGATCAGATCTGCCGTCCGTTTGCCACCCATCACGCCCGCAAGTTTGGCTGTAGCGATCACATCTCCCTTGCCGAATCCGCCGGAGCGTATCAGCGACAAAGTCTTCGGCGACATCAACACCTCACATACTGCGGTGGCGACGCGATCCGTGATCTCTTTGCTGCCGACGTCTACCATGCGGGCCTCGCCGGACGAGTCGATATGTGTCAGTTGAGGTTGGTTTTGATCGTCATCGGCGTCGTCGTCGGCAGAGCCTATATCTTCAACCAAGGTCGCGAATGACGACGATTGCGCCATTGCCCTATTCCCGCCTGTCTCATACCCCTCATCGACAAGTTTCTCGCTGTCGGGCAACCGTGACGCCTCGCCAACCATTGCGTCGCTTCTCTCGTTCTGGGGATGCCCCGAATGCCCTTTCACCCATTGAAACTTCACATCTCTTCCCTCGAGGGCTTCAAGCAGACGCCCCCAAAGATCGGGATTCAAGGCCATGTCGCCGCGATTGTTGCGACGCCAGCCATTGGCGCGCCACCTCTTCGCCCATCCCTTGGAAATCCCGTCGACCACATACCGGGAATCGGTCACGACCTCAGTCCTCCTGCCCTTAGAGATCCCTGCCGTGCTCTCGAGCCCTGCGATCACACCCATCAACTCCATCCGGTTGTTGGTCGTCCGCCGGTAGCCTTTGGACAACTGCAACGTCTTGCCGCCCGTTTCGATTACGACTCCGAAACCACCCGGACCCGGATTTCCGATGGCACCGCCGTCGGAGTAAATATAGAGGTCGTTTCCAGCAGCGGGACTCATGTCTGACCTCCTGATCTGGCCAAGCCCAACTACTCCTCGTACCCCTCGTCCGCCACCAACTTGTCTTCTGGCTGCCCAGCAGCTTGCTTCGCCAACTTGTCGCACATATCGTTTTCGGCGCTAAAGGCCTCGGCGAACCTGGAATGTCCTCGCACCCAGCGGAACTCCACCCTCTTCAACCGGTCGGCTGATTGCAATATGCGTTTCCAAAGATCGGTGTTCTTGGCTTTATCGCCGTCCTGCTTGATCCACTGGTTCTTGCGCCAACGCTTGGCCCAACCCCGAGTCATAGCACTGACTAGATACTCGGAGTCTGAGATTACGATCACCTTTTCGACGTCATCGATCTTGCCATCGGAATGCAGATCCACCAAGAAAGCCAACGTCTCCGCTGCGCCCATCAGCTCCATGCGATTGTTCGTTGTGCGTTTGTAGCCCTTCGATTGGCTCGCCCGTTTGCCCTTGACTTCCATGATCGCCGCCCATCCACCGGGTCCCGGATTCTCCAACGCAGAACCATCGGTAAAGATGCGAATCAGAGTCCCATCCTTAACAGCCGCTTCCTCTTGGGCCTTGAATTCGGTGTCTTCTCGTACGCGTTCAACCTCGCGCCGGGCTAAATCCTGAGCTCGCCCCAACAGGACATCCGAGTCTGCCGAGTCGATCGCCAATCGGACTTCAACCTCGTTGCGCTGCGTCAGACGCCTAAATTCCTGCCACAGATCGGCGTTACGGACACGATCGCCTTCACGTCGGTTCCACTTGTTGCCGGCCCACTGATCCAACCAACCTCGATTGACTGCATTTGCTGTCAGCTCGTGCGGCGTGTTCAGGACGATCCGGAGACCGTCCTTCCTGAGTATTCGGCGCGCCTCACGCAGGGCGTCTATGCACGCCGTGAGATGCATTCGGGCGAAGTTCGTAGTCTGGAATTTGCTCGAGACCTTCTCCAACCTGCCCGGGATGTGGAGTTCGACATAGTAGGCGCCCACACCCGAGTTGCCCACGGTCGCCGCGGCATATGTGATTTCGCAATCCGGAGCGACATTGGCCTCTGCCTGACCGTTAGATTGACCTTCGGAGTCTTCGTCCCGGCGGCGCTGCCGTCTTCCAACGTCCCGAGCGAATCGCCAAGTCACCCCGTCGTGTTTGTCGGAATGCTCCGCTAACCGCTGCAGAAGATCGCGATGGACGACCTCACTGCCGTCCTCATTGACCCATTGGTTCTCTCGCATCTTGGCGAACTTGTCGCCATCGCCCACCGTCTCCGTAACCCACGTTGAGGGCGTAATCACTTCAACGGTTGAACCGTTGTCGTCGACTGCATCGAGGCCGGAAACCGCGGCCATCAAACAGCAGCGGATGAAGGTGGCGTCATCTTCGATAAAACCGGCGATGGGGTCTAGCTGCTCATCGCCGACGCGCACCATTGCGCTGTAGGCGCCGAACCCTTGGTGGGGTTGAAAATCGACACCGCAGTTGATGCGGATCATCGTATCCGTTTCGGTTTTTGTCTCTGTAGGTTGTGCCATTGCTTAGGAGCAGTCTCAAACTCCGATTGTTTGAGCGTCCGATTGCAACATCGTAAATCACCGATGCGCTGTCAGGGTTGGTTAATTCATCCACCTAACCGGAACATCTCGATCTTTTCACGACCGACGACCGCGGCGCCAATGTCAGTGTTGCTCGACCTCAGTTCCGAATATCGGTCTCGCCTATTTAGCCAGATCCGTTCGATGATCTTATTCAACTCGTCGTCCGTCGCACCATCGCGCATCGGAGGCTTCAGGTCCGTCCCAACAGTCGCAAACAGGCACGTCACCAATCTTCCTTCGGTTGTCAATCGCGCCCTTGTGCAGTCGCCACAGAAGGGTTGAGTGACCGACGTGATCACCCCAATCTCGCCTCGGCCATCAAGATACCTGTACCTTGACGCCACTTCTCCCCGATAGTTTGCGTCGATGGGCTCCAAAGGATATTCCGCACCGATGATGTCGACGATTTCCTTGCCCGAAACCACCTGAGACATATCCCAGTCGTTGAGCGTGCCCACATCCATGAATTCGATGAAACGCACGATGTCGCCAGTTTCGCGGAAATACTCCGCCGTCGCCAAGAGGGTGTGCTCATTCACTCCCCGTTGCACCACAGTGTTGATCTTCAGCGGTGAAAAACCTGCGTCGCGGGCTGCATCCATTCCTTCGATTACCTTTTCAGGACCGTATGGGCGTCCGCTCATTTCCTTAAATACGTCGTCGTCCAGCGCGTCCATGCTTACCGTCAGACGATTTAATCCGGCGTTTTTGAGATCCTGTGCATAGCGCGGCAGCAGGAACCCATTGGTTGTCATCGCCAGATCCTCGACGCCGTCGATCTCAGCCAGCCGAGCGATCAGCTCCGTCAGATCGGCCCTCACCAAAGGTTCGCCACCAGTGATCCTTACTTTTTCGACGCCGAAACCGACAAACAGTCGCGCCAACCTCACGATCTCTTCGAACGAGAGAATCTCTTCGCGCTTGAGGAATTCGTACCGTTCCCCGAAAATCTCCGCAGGCATGCAGTAGGGACAACGGAAATTGCATCGATCGGTAACCGAGATGCGAAGGTCCCGCACGCCCCGACCGAGCGTGTCTTCGATTTTTGTGCTGGTCGCCAAATACGTCACGCTCTCACGCCCTGGAATGCCGCCGGAATTTCGACGGTTTCAAGTAAATGTGATTCTAAACCCAAGAAAAATCTGCGATTGGTTTCCTGCTAACGGTGCGAAAGGTATGTACTCAACTCGTGAGCGATGGCACGGACTGCTCGCCCTCGATGGCTCAACGAGTCCTTCTCGGTCGCGCTCATTTCAGCTGTCGTTCGTGTCTCTCCTTGAGGCACGAATGCTGGATCGTATCCAAATCCGTTAGAGCCACGCGGCTCGAAGGTGATCATGCCTTCAATCGTCCCGATGGCGTGAAGAATGATGTCCTCAGAGTCGGGATCCGCCACGACCACCGCACACTCGAATCGCGCCGATCTCTGCTCCGCAGGCACATCTTTCAGGTTCTCAAGCAACAGATTCAACCGGTCTCGATCCGTCAACCCGTCGCCGCCGTACCTTGCCGAGTGCACACCCGGCGCGCCGTTCAGCGCATCGACGACCAGCCCGGAGTCGTCAGCTAGAGCAATTTCCCCGAAGTGTTGGGAATAGAAACGTGCTTTGATCGTCGCGTTGTCCAAGAATGTGTCGCCATCCTCTTCTGGCGCAGCCACCTCGGGTAAATCACCCAATCCTACGAAATCCGCAGGAATCGACCTCAACAACCTACGAAACTCATTCACCTTTCCGCTGTTCTGCGTCGCAATCAGCACGCGACGCACCTTGTCATCACTCAAATTTCTGCTCCTTCAGACCGAATCGCACGTGGATTTCTGCGCCTTAGCGGGCGAAAATATTGACGATTGACGCAAGACTTGTTACCTTATCCACTTGCGGTGCGCGATGTTATCCTAGTCACGAGATTGCGATGACATCAGCATCCGCCGAGGGAAGCCACGTAAAGGCCCGATCATCGGACCGCCCGAACAGCATAAAGGCCGTCAAACCTACAGGACAAGACAGCATCTAAATGCAACACAGGTTTATCCCCTCGAGATTCCTTAAGCTCGCGCTCTTGGTGCCAGCACTTGCCGCAACTTTCATCATCGCGGCGTGCTCGCCACAACACCCGCAATCTACTTTCGGGTATGCCGGGCCAGTCGCACGTGACCAAGGCGAACTGTTCCTCTTCATCTTCTGGATCGCTGTATTCGTCTTCATCGTCGTCGAAGGCGCCATCATCTACGCAGCTATCCGTTACCGCAAGCGCGACGAGAAAATCCCCAAGCAGGTTCACGGCAATACCAAGCTCGAAATCACTTGGACCATCGTCCCCTCCATCGTCATCGCCATCATCGCCGTCCCCACCATCATCGGAATCTGGGAACAGCAACGCGGCGCACCTACTGACCAAGGCGACATCTTGGAAGTCGAAGCAATCGGCCACCGCTGGTGGTTCGAGTTCCGTTATCCCAACCAGGAAGTCGTCACAGCCAACGAGATGCACGTTCCCGTCGGGAGACCTGTCAACATCAAGCTGACCTCCCAAGACGTCATCCACAGCTTCTGGGTGCCGAAACTCGCCGGCAAGGTCGACATGGTGCCCTTGAATGACAACCTCATCTGGTTCATCGCCGAGGAACCAGGCATCTATGACGGTCAATGTGCTGAGTTCTGCGGCATCGCCCATGCCCATATGCGCTTCCGCGTTATAGCCCATCCGGAAGAGGATTTCCAGAACTGGATCGCCGGAATGCGCACTCCACCGGAACCGTTCGAGGCTGGCAGTTCGGCGCAGCAAGGGCAGACGCTGTTCGCAACCCACTGCAAGACCTGTCACACAGACGACTCGTGGCGTCAAGACGCTTACTCCCTCGAAATCCAGCAGCAGGACTCCCGTTGGGCTACTTGGCTCGCAGATATCGAGGACTCGCGCATCGTCTCAGCGCCGAACATGACGAACTACAGTCAACGGCACTTCCTCGGCGCAGGCATCAAGGAAAACTCCCGCGAAAACCTCATCCGATGGATCACCGATCCCAACGACATCAAGATCGGCACCTCGATGCAGGACCACGCTGCCGTTTATCAAGAGCGCGCCGACAACAAAGCCAACCTCTCCCCGCAAGAGATCGAGAACATTGCCGACTACCTTCTCGCCCTCAAACCCGGCGACATTTCCCAGATTGTGGCACCCCTCATTACAGGCGGCACACCCGAGGAGCGAGGCGAGCAACTCTTCATCTCCATCGGATGTAACGCATGCCACTCGCTCGACGCCGATACGACGATCGTCGGCCCCAGCCTAGTTGGCATCGCAGACCGCGCCGGGACCCGCACATCCCTATCAGCCGATGACTACTTGCGACAGTCGATCAATGATCCAGGCGCCTACATCGTCGACGGGTTCACGAACTCAATGGTGGTGCCCAAGATCCCGCCGGACCAGGTGAACGACCTCATCGCCTACATCACTACCCTCGAATAAGGATCAACCGTCTCGGATAGACTAAAAACAGCGGAAATCAACGACGCTGAATCTTCCCAAAACCTCTCGACCATGCAGACAACACATCCAGGAACAAGCGGCGGACCCATCTCGATGCGGCTCCCACGCATCTTCCCCCGGCCGACGAGCGAACACGGCATTTGGAGCTGGGTTTCGACGGTTGACCACAAGCGGATCGGTACGCTTTACGCCGTAACGTCTTTCCTGTGGTTCCTCGTCGGTGGTGTCGAGGCGCTGTTGATGCGATTGCAGCTTTCCCAAGCTGACAGCACCCTCATCGATCCCGAAACATTCAACCAGCTCTTCACGATGCACGGCACCACGATGGTGTTCCTAGTCGTGATGCCACTCTCGGCAGCGTTTTTCAACTGGCTCGTGCCTTTGCAGATCGGTGCCCGCGACGTCGCTTTTCCGCGCCTGAACGCCCTCAGCTACTGGATATTCCTTTTCGGGAGCCTCTTCCTCAACTTCTCGTGGGTCGTCGGTGACGCTCCTAACGGCGGTTGGTTCGGATACGCCCCCAACTCGCATGTGGCCTACAACCCCACCGATGGCATGACCTACTGGGTGATCGGTCTCAACATCCTCGGTGTCGCATCGATCGCCGCAGGCTTGAACTTCATCGTCACGATCCTGAACATGCGCGCCCCGGGCATGACCTTGACGAAGATGCCGGTCTTCACTTGGATGACCTTCGTCACCTCCGTGCTCATCGTGCTCGCGTTGCCGGTCCTCACGGTTGCTCTCATCCAGCTCCAGGTCGACCGTCTCTACGGCACCAACTTCTACAACTCCGCCGCCGGCGGTGACCCTGTCCTGTGGCAACACGTTTTCTGGCTCTTCGGACACCCTGAGGTCTACATCCTCATCCTTCCCGCAATGGGAATCGTCTCCGAAATCCTGCCGGTCTTCTCACGGAAGCCGCTCTTTGGATATTCCTTCCTTGTCTTCGCTGGAGTAGCCATCGGATTCATGGGTTGGTTTGTCTGGAGCCACCACATGTTCACAGTTGGCCTCGGCCCCGCGGCCAACTCCGCATTCGCGATCTCGACGATGGCCATCGCGATCCCGACAGGCGTCAAGATCTTCAACTGGTTGGGAACGATGTGGGGCGGATCTATCCGGTTCAGCACCGCGATGCTTTTCGCAATCTCGTTTATCGCCATGTTCACCATCGGCGGTCTGTCAGGCGTCATGCACGCATCAGTGCCAACCGACGCCCAGCAGCAAGACACTTACTTCGTCGTAGCTCACTTCCACTACGTCCTCTTCGGTGGCGCGATCATGGCCATCTTCGGTGGCATTTACTTCTGGTGGCCCAAGGCGACCGGCTATATGCTCAGTGAAGGTTGGGGTAAAGCCAACTGGCTGATCATGCTTATCGGGTTCAACCTCCAGTTCGCACCCCAGCACTGGCTCGGCCTCGACGGAATGCCACGCCGAGTCTTCACCTACGCAGAAAACATGGGTTGGGAAAACACCAACATGTACGCCTCTGCGGGTGGCTTCCTGATGGCGCTTGGTGTCCTCCTGTTCATCATCAACGTCTTCTACAGCGCCAGAAAGCGTGTGCCGGCAGGTGACGACCCGTGGGACGGGCGGACGCTCGAGTGGACGATGTCATCGCCGCCGCCGCATTACAACTTCGCGACCATTCCCGTCGTGGAGCATCGCGACGACTTCTGGTTCAAAAAGTACCCCGAAACCATCGCCGAGTATTACCACGACGACCACGCTGGCGAACTCACGGCACCTTCAGGCGCTCAATTCGATGACGACGTCGATATGGCGGAGGACGAACACGCCGAGGCTCATGCTTCGGACCACCACGGCGATGACGACCACGGTCACGGCGACATCCATCTACCCGACATGTCTTACTACCCGTTCATTCTCGCCCTCGGTCTAACCATCGTCGGCGCGGGACTTATGACGATCATTCCCGTGATCATCATCGGCACGATCGTTCTTCTATGGGGCTTGATCGGTTGGTCCATGGAACCAGTCAACGATCCAGCTCCCGACGGTGCCGCGCACGGTCACTGATCGATCTACATCCCTCGAAAACCCGAAAAACCTAATAGAAAACGCATCCAATTGGCCGCATCCGCCACATACGAAGTCAAAAACGAGTACGGCGAAGTTATCAACACTTCGACCGGCCTGAGCAACAAAAAATTGCTCATGTGGGCCTTCCTCGGATCCGACGTCATGTTCTTCGGGTCCTTCATCGCCACCTTCCTCGTTTACAGAAATCGCAGCCTTGTCGGCCCCTACCCTGCCGATGTCCTCGATATTCCGATCACTTCGGTCTCGACATTCGTGCTGTTGATGAGTTCGCTGGCCATGGTGCTGGCCCTTTCTTACATCCAGCAAGGACGGCAGAAACTCGGCACGTTCTGGATCTTCAGCGTCGTAGTCCTTGGAGCCATATTCCTCCTCTTCCAGGTCTACGAGTTCAACCACTTCGTTCATCTAGGCTTGACACCGAGAACGAACCTGTTCGGCACAACATTCTTCATCCTGACAGGTCTGCACGGGGCCCACGTGACGCTCGGCGTCCTGTGGCTCATGTTCCTCGGCTTTGGTAGCCTCAAGGGAACACTGCGGGCAGACAACGCTATCGACTTGGAGTTGGCCGGCCTCTACTGGCACTTCGTCGACATTGTCTGGATCGTCATCTTCACCGTCATATACCTCATCTCAGCGCGAGACGTTGCGCCGCCCGGCAGTCCTCCATTCGTGGGCCACTGAACTGGATCGGCGTAGAAGAGAGTAAAACCGAAAAACGAACCTGACATGGCGAACTTCTTCAACAAGCTCCTCTACCACGACGGCCGCGGTTGGTGGGATCTTCCGCGTACCCAGTGGCAGGATCCAAATCCTGAGATGGAAGGCCCGTTTGGCGACGGCATCATCCCGATCAAGAAGGCGTGGGACTTCCTCACCGCTGCCAGTTACCACCACGGCACGCCGCTCTTCTACGTCGTAGTTGGCGTCATCCTCAGCATCATCACCATCGTCGAAGTCTGGGCATTCAACTGGCTGTTCCTCGGCGGTCTGCTGATCCCATTGATGCTGGTGCTTTCTCTGGGCAAGTTCGTGCTCGTCGTCGGGTTCTTCATGCACCTAAAGTTCGACCGCAAATATTACGCCTGGATATTTACGGCGTGTATGGTCGTAGGCATCGCTCTCTTCGTTGCTCTGCTGCTCCTCCTCGAGTTCGGACACCAAGTCCAGCAATAGTGGATCGAGTGGGGGCGTTGCAGACCGCCAAGGTTTCGCGACGAGTTAGAGACCCCTACCGTTGAACCCACCAACCGAAGTCGCATCCTCATTCATCGACTTCTTGACCGCTTGGTCGTTCTCGGGTTCCCAATTCATCATCGTCGTATTCCTCGGCATCACCTACTTGTTGGGTATGCTCCGCCTCCAGATCCGATCAGGCTGGCAGGCGATCCCCATCCGCAAGATGATCTACGGCATCGGGGGATTCGCCGTCCTTTTCTTCGCCGTCGCCGGACCTCCCGAGGCGTTCTCCGACGAGATGTTCTTCGCCCACATGACGCAACACATCTTGATTGCGATGGTCGCCGCCGTCCTCATGCTTGCGGCGTCGCCGATGGCCGCGTACCTTTGGGCGATGCCGGAAACAGTTCGCGTCGGACTCGGCCCGTCCCTCGCTGAACGCGGATGGATCCGACGCGTCAACGCCTTCCTGACCAACCCCAGATTCGCCCTACCCGTCTTCATCCTGACCTTGTGGGGATGGCACATCCCGGAAGCCTACGCCTTGGCAATCCGCAATGACTACGCGCATCTCGGAATGCACCTATCCATGTTCTCGACAGCGATTCTCTTTTGGTGGCCCATCATCGGGCCGCCGCCCGTCCGATCGCCGCTATCCGACCCTCAACGCATCATCTACCTAATCCTTGTCGTCACGCCGACCGCCGTGCTCGCCGCTATCATCACCCTGTCCAACTCCATCATCTACATCCCTTACCTAGACACGCCCCACCATTTCTCCCTCACACCATACGAAGATCAACGCATCGGCGGCCTTCTGATGTGGATTCCCGGCAACATCGTCTACCTCGCAACTCTGACAACCCTCTTCCTCCGCTGGTTCTCCCGCGAAGACCGCCAAAGCCGGCGTTACCGCCTAACGCAAAGCCAGATTGAGGCTACCCGTCGTCGCATTCAGGAACTGAACGAGAAAAACGGCGACTAATAGTGCTCAGTTGGTGCCACCGCTTTGGCTGGCAATCCGACTGGTAAAATTCAATACGTCAATGGTTACTGGGGCGGTTAGCTCAGAGGCCCAGAGCGCTTGCCTTACAAGCAAGAAGTCGGAGGTTCGAATCCTCCACCGCCCACCACAATCGACAGAATCAAGACTGTCTCAGTTGAGATTCGCGCAAGCCCTTTAATCCTGCCTAGCCCCCGGATCTTCCGGCGACAACCTACTTGCCAGCAGGATCAGACGCTACTCTCTGTGTTGCAAACTGGCGTGGTCACGGGCGATCCGGCCGCCAACTCTTCATTCCCCATCAGTCGCCACCAGCGTCGCGATGTTGGCCAGGAGCCATGCGGACGCGGCACAAAGCTGCAACCAATCCCCCGTGGAACCGATCCCGGATATCAACATGCTGCCGATCCAGCAAACGCTGGCGGTCGTCTGTCCGAGCCATGGGATGCTCCGAAGCTTGGATAGTCGGCTTCGCGCCGCACCGGCGGC
The DNA here is from genome assembly GCA_022824185.1 of Dehalococcoidia bacterium. Taxonomy (GTDB): domain Bacteria; phylum Chloroflexota; class Dehalococcoidia; order Lucifugimonadales; family Lucifugimonadaceae; genus Bin127. Next base: position 54,470 of record JAJEAU010000002.1, on the reverse strand, counting down.
GATGCTTTTTTGGCTGTTTCTGGTTAACATACGCATTCCTCCCCACAGTTGGAAAGATCATCAAGATACATGCCCCACGCCCGATACGCCTCCAACGCCTCGGCTGGCATCCCCAACGAGGTAGCGATCGCTTTCGCGACAACTGCGAATCGTTGTCGGTACTTGAAGATGAAGCAGAAGATCTGTTTGTCGTGACGAACTGCGGGGCCGCAGAGGAACATCCCCGGCACGATGGTCGATTCATCGTCGCTGCTGAGAAGCAGAGAACCATCTTCGCGCCGTTCAAACAGATCTGCGACTAACTCTTGCCCCCCGGTAAATCCGCCTGCAAACAATGGCGGCACCGGGGATTGGAACTGATGCCCGCCCCTAGCCGTGACTTCATACTTGCCGTTGGAGCGGGTAACAGATTCGACTGGCATGTACGGATACAGTTCCACATGCTTAAAAAATCGGTCTTGACGTATCCGTTCGAGCGTGAACGGGGACAACGCGACGCTGGGATCGGAACTCTCGTCCATCCACGGGCGGCTCTCGTCGAACACTTTCACTTTTTTGCCACGACTCGCCAAGTGGTAAGCCACGTCAATGCCGCTTTCATAGCCACCCACGACGATGAAATCGTCACCTTCCAGCTCTTTATAGCTGGGGATGGTCGCGGTGTGGCGACACAAATCGGCACCGGCAAATCCGTTCAGGCGAGGGTACTGGAACTCACCGGCGGCCCAAACCACGTGCTTGGCCCGCAAAGTCTCGTCGGGCGTTGCAATGAAAAAGCAGTCGTCGACCTGCGTTACACGCGTTACGTCGGTGTGTTCGCGAACTGGCACCTTGAAGATTTGTGCGACTAAACGCAGATACTTCGCATACTCTTCACCAGTCGGATGCCCCACCTCCAGACTGTACGCGGGCGAGGTTTTAATCGCGATCGAGTTCAAATCGAGCATGCCAATAGAGTTGGTCGGAAACGAGGGCGTGATGAAGCGCGTCTCGGCCGGCCACGAGTCGAACGATGCGCCGACCTCGTGGCGCTCGCAAACTACGTAGTTCTCGACCCCGGCATGCCTCAGAGCCACCGCAACCCCAATACCCGCGGCACCGGCGCCGACGACCACTACGTCATAGACGTTTCCACTGTTCTCAAAGACGTTCATCGAGACATCTCCTGTCGACATTCAACTCCGGCATGTTCTAACTCCTGCAGCATGCTTTAATCACCGAGATTGCGGCCGATTCTGCAATGATACTAAGTATCATTAGGGCGCCTTTGCGTAAGAGCCGTCGGCAAGCTAATCTGCCCTTGGTCTGATCGCGGCCACTCAGGCGAACTCACGTTGAGAGATCGTCCCACGGCAGTTTCGCAATAATCTCCAGGACGGATAGTAATTCAGACCTGCCTCCGCTCCTCGTACCGCTCTATGTCGGCCTCCACGTAACGATCGCCTGTCGTCGCCTCTTCGCTCCTTTGACTGTCACGCCATCATCTGACTCTTCCAGCAATTCATCTGCCGCAGCGAGCAGTCTTTCGTCTGCGTCGGTGCCTTCCTCTACAGCCAGCATTCGTCGAAGTTTTTCCAGCGCTGAATCGCGGTCTTTGTCTAACACCGGGATTTCAGGACTGAGCATCGTCACGTCTGGGAACACATCCATCTCCCACAGGAGATTCAGCAATGCCCGGACGCCCGGCAGCGGCGTGAGGCGGGTGCCGTGCACACGCTCGAAGAACGAAGCCATCTGCGAGGCGGGTGTCTCCATCATCTCCAAGATCACCACGCGGTCCCTGACGCGTTCTTCCATCTTTTTTACGAACTCCGCAGCTTCCACCACGTGATGCAGCGCCCATGAGCAGAGGGCCACATCCGCCGAGGGAACTTCTGCATCCTCCCACCGCTCCTCGACGGCGGTCACGTTTTCAAATCCGAACTCTGCCACACGGGTCCGCAGCAAATCCAGAGAATCGGCGGACGGATCAACCACGGTCACTCGCTTGGCTCGTGTTGCCAGAGGCAGGGCGAAACGGCCCGCACCGCCACCAACATCCAGAACCTCGGCGCCTTCGCCCACGACTTCATAAAGACCGTTGAGCGCGGCATCGTCGGTACGGTAAGGATCCTGCGGTTCGGAGGCGAACACCGGACGTCCACTACCGTCGCCATGTCCCTCCCCGCGTATCTCTTCCATAACCCGGTCAAACGCCAACACTCGCTCGCGCCATGCTTCAATCGCTGATTTCAATTTCGTCTCCTCCCTTAGATTCCATTCGAAGATCGGATTTGGTTTACAAGATGACAGCATCCCCGATGATCAGGCGTCCACATCTTTGCAGGTCGGTTCACCGACCTGAGTCGGGACAGGCGAGCCAAAACCTTTGCCAATCATAGTCGCTAATGATGTCATTTGATATGTTGTATCACTACTGGCGTTTTCAACGAAGCAAACGTGCGCACCAAGAAACAGTTGCTGGCAAGTTATCCGTTCCTTCTCCCGTAACTGCCGATTTCCAGTTCGAAACAGCTAGTTAACACACGCCGCCGAACCCATTCGAACTCAAGGAGGCTGCACCGAAAACATCCTTCATCCCGGCCTGATTTCGCGTTATCGATATACAGTATCAGCGGCGAACATCATGGGCCTGTGCCCAAAACTAGGTCGAGACTTGCTACGGAGGAACATGGCAATAGCGACAACGAGGTAGACGCAGTGCCGTTAATTGATGGAGGCGTGAGGACCTCCCGTCTCCATCAACCGACACGCGCAAGAGCGTGTCTTTAACAGGAAGTCAACTTAAGAGACGGTTCAGAAATCGCACCGCCTTGATCGTCGCTGTTGGAACTGATGGCATTCCGGTGCCACTGCCAAGCGCATCCCCCGAAGCTTCCGGCCCCGACGCAATACCTGACACAGGCGGCCTCCCGCCTCCGTCCACAGCCTTGATGCTGTGGACGGCTCTAATCGGCTTGATCGCGTCGGGCGCAGTCTTCGCGTTCCTGCTCCTCCGGCGACACAAGGCGACGATTACGTAAGAGACGAGTTGAATCGCGACAGAGTTCCAGCCCGAAATTGACTCCGCATCGGTTGATGCCAAACTGAGCGAACCCATTTAGATCCGCCTCGTAATCGATGCCGAGGCGGATCACAGAGGCGGCGCGATGGTTGCGTGCCAGCGTCTTCCGTAGCGAAGTCTGCGTGTTTTACGTTAGTACCCAGCAGATAATCTCTGTGGAACGCAATTCGTGAACGCTCAGAACAGCAAGAAATCGAAGGGATTCAGGTCTCCGCCCTATCTCTTAGACGCAGTTCGGACCCCCATACAGAAGTTCATCCACACCGAAGAGATCGGTGCAATGGTGTTGCTGGCGGCGGCGGTGGCAGCGCTCGTCTGGGTAAACTCGCCTTGGTCCGATTCCTATTTCGAATTCTGGAAAGCCGAGATCGATTTCGACATCCAGATCTTCGCTATTCATCACGATCTCAAGGCCTTCGTCAAAGAAGGATTGATGGCGATCTTCTTCTTCGTGGTCGGGCTGGAGATCAAACGCGAACTGCTCCACGGCGAACTCTCGACCGTCAGGAAGGCGGTTTTGCCTGCGGTTGCAGCGATCGGCGGGATGGTGATCCCCGCAGCGGTTTACCTCATGTTCAACGCATCGGGTGAGAGCCTGAACGGCTGGGGCATCCCAATGGCAACGGACATCGCCTTCGCCATCGGGGTGCTGGCATTGGTTGGCAAACGATTACCGGCAGAGTTGAGAATCTTCCTGCTTGCCGTAGCCGTGGTGGATGACTTAGGTGCGATCGCCTTGATCGCGACCGTCTACACCGAATCGATCAGCTTCGTCGATCTCGGCTTGGCCTTCGCGGTCTACGCTGCAATCGCCGGGTTCATCTGGCTCGGAATCAGATCGATCGGCCTATACATGATCCTGGCAATCGTGATGTGGCACTTCTTCGTCGATTCCGGCATCCATGCCACGCTCGCAGGCGTCCTACTCGCGGCCTTGGTCCCTTCGAAACCCGATAGCCCGGTCGAGGATTTCGATAGGAAAGTTTCAGAAATGAATCACGACTTCAAACTGGCGAAGACAAGCGGCGACGAGACGAAGGCAAACACGATTGTTGAGCAGGTCGAGAGCCTGAGCCGTGCCAGTCAGAGTCCGATGGAGAGTCTCAACGCCAAAATCCATCCATGGGTCAGCTTCGTGATCCTACCGCTCTTCGCGCTGGCAACCGCAGGCGTCGTGGTCAGTTCAAACGCCCTGACAGAGGCACTATCGAGCCCCGTCACGTTGGGTGTTGCTCTTGGCTTACTGATCGGCAAACCCATCGGGATTTTCGGAGTTTCCTGGTTGGTCGTCCGCCTGGGCCTCAGTCAATTGCCGTCAACCATCACGTGGACACACATAATCGGCGTCGGCTTTTTGGCCGGTATCGGCTTCACCGTCTCGATCTTCATCGCCGGCATCGCTTTCGACAGCCCAGAAGTCGTGGACCAAGCCAAGATGGGGATATTCGGTGCGTCTTTGTTAGCCGGAGTGGTCGGCTACCTGATGCTGCGGTTCCTAGGTGGACCCAAAGTTTCCAACGCGCCCAACGCGTCCTAAGCAGTCGGCGTAGCCTACCGCGCAATCATGTCGAACTGCTCGTAGTTCGCGCCGAGTACCGGATTGGGATCGACTCCCATCCATCCGTCGAGCAACGTAGCGTACAAACCCCGGAAGTCATTGTTGTACGCCATGTCCCCCTCAACCTGATCTCTCGGCTCCAACGACGGATAATCACCATAGAAACCGCCATTCACGTTCGAGCCCATCACGAACGCAACGCCGCCAGAACCGTGATCGGTGCCCGAGCCGTTGTCATCGATCCGACGGCCAAATTCGCTGAACACCATGACAACTGCATCGTCTTCGCGCCCATGCTCTTCGAGGTCGGCAAAGAAATCACCCACAGCATTAGAGAGTTCGTCCCAAAGCGTGGCATGGTTCTGGAGCTCGCCTGAGTGAGTGTCGTACGAACCGTGTTGCGTGTAGAAGATCCGAGTGCCAACGTCGGCAAACATCACCTGCGCAATGTCCTTCATCTGCTGCCCAATCATGTTGTCGCCATACTCGATTGAGGATCGATACTGCTCAGGAGCAGCGCGAAGGATGTCGGCACCTAGATACGCGCTCATGCCGGTATCGCCGATCGCTTCCAGAATGGCATCCCGACCTTCACGCGGGCCGTACATCCGAGTGAAGATGTCCAACGCCAGATCGCGCGTCGCCGTGTCTTCGATGTCCGGCATCAGGCCGTAGGTGGCCAGATTCCCGACCGACGCGACGGGCACTCCCTTGCAGTGCAACGCCCGCGGCAGACCGCGTCCGAAGTTGACCCCGGCCACGACGTTCTCGTGAAGAGGATCGATCTCACGGATCGTGCGACCAAGCCAGCCATCTGGGGCGACATCTACCGATTCCGCCGTGTGCCAGATGTCCATCGATCGGAAATGCGACCGGTTCGGGGTCGGATATCCAATCCCATTGACGATCGCCACATCGCCCCGCTCCCACAGGTTCCTGATCGGCCCCATGCTCGGATGAAGCCCAAGTTTGCCGTTGAGGTCGTGCACCTGGTGCTCCTCGAGGCGGATCGCTTTGCGGGAGTCCTGGTAGATGCCGTTCGTGAATGGCACCACAGTATTCAAGGCGTCGTTGCCGCCCGACAACTGGATGACCACCAATGCGGGATCACGCTGGGTTTTCATTGGATCTTCTCCTGACGGGCCTTGTCGTGACCCGGAACGAGTTGTGGATTAGGTTTCTCCGGTTGGTGTTAGGCGACCACGTCGAACACTTGGATTCGGTGTCGCACGGTGTCGACGACGTAAACATGACCGTCAATCAACTTGATCGACGATGGCCCCCAGAAGTACTTTTCGATGTGAGACGACTCCTCATTGGGATCGCGCTCGAACAGATCTGGATTGAGGTCGAGGTTCGCCTCAGCTCTAGCCGCAGCCTCTTCCTTGTTGGTGTCTAGGAAGTCTTGTGCCCATTTCGACACTGTAGCTTGACCGCGGTTCGATTGGACAAACTCACCGTCTGGATCGAAGACTTGGATTCGATGGTTGCCCCAATCAGCGACATACACGTATCCGTCATCGTCCTCGCATGCGCTCGACGGGCGGTGGAGTTCGCCTTCGCCTCGTCCGGGAGTGCCGATCGACTTGATGAACTCGCCGTCCGATGTCAATTTCTGGATACGATCGTTGCCCCAATCACCGACCAAAACGTTGCCGTCGCTGCAGACCGAAACGCCCCAAGGCATCACGAACTGACCCTCCGCCGTACCGGCTTCACCAAACGTCTCGATGAAATCGCCATCGCCGCCGAACCGTTGGATACGGTTGTTCCGATGGTCTGCCAGGAGCAACTCCCCTGCGGCGTCGAAGTCGATGCCGTTAGGACCATCGATCTGCCCAGCTTCGGACCCCCGATCACCCCACTTCTCGATGAAATCGCCATCAGACGACATCACAGTGACTCGGTCCAGGTAATCATCTGTAATGAAAACTCGTCCCTCACCGTCCATAGCGATCGAGTTGGGCCAAGTGAACTGCCCGTCACCAGCGCCGAACTCGCCGAAAATCCCGAAATACTCTTCCTCGAGATTCATGGCGGTAATCCGCACGCCGCGTTTGTCGCCGTCGGAGGACCGATTCAAGACATAGAGCCGACCACTTTCATCAGCCACGATATCCACCGGGTAGTAAAAACCCCGACCAAACATCGCGGTGACCCCGATCGTGCGGTTGTATGTCAATCGATCAGTTGATCGCTGTGTTTCGGCCAATGTCATGTCTCAGCCTTTCAGTCCAATACAGTCAAAGTCGTCACGCCCTCTGAAACTCGGGCGCGGCGGCTACGAGCTTCAACGCGTTGGCTGCCCGTTCCCGTGCGTCGCGGCTACCGTTGCCCGAAACTTCGTCATCACGCTCCACGAATTCGATCAGCGATTCTCTAGTGACGTCCGTGATGTTCGAAATCGACAACTGTTCAATGGCGCCATCGACGAGATCTTCCGGAGCGGTATGGCCGTTGTCTTCAGAGATCAACTTGTCGACGATCGATTGGACACCCGGGCTCTCAAGATTCCCGAGCCGTTCTGTAGCGAAATTCACGCGTTCAACCAGTGCGCCTGAGTCGATCCACTCAGTTCCCCAATGCCATCCCTCGACCGACGGCGGATTCATAAGGTGTTGCCCCATGAAGATCGTGTGCAGGTGCGTCGTGATCATCTCTTCTTTGGGCCGCGGGAACTCGCCCGTCAGCTTGAGAACTCCGACCATCAACTCGGCCGGACTCTTGACGCGCTGGAACCAGACATCTTCCGTCTTGAAAAAGTCCGACTTGAACAGCACTCGAAGCATCTCGCGAATGCTGTAGCCGCTGTCGAAATACGCCTTGACGAGAATATCTATCGCCTCCGGATCGCGTGGCGGTTTGTACGGCCACTCAGGAACCGGCGGTTCGTCGGCGACGAAGAAGCTGTACATGTGGCGGGCTAGGAATCTTGCCGTCGCTTCCTGCTCGCAGATGATGTCGATGATGTCGTCACCGTTGAAGTTCCCTTTTCGACCCAGGAACTCCTTCTCCCCATCGTCATGGTCTTCGGGCTTGTACTCGAAGTGGAACGAAAGCCGACCGTACGGCCAGATCGAATCCCGCATCGACTTCAACGTCATGTAGTCGGTGTTGCCGATGGTCCAACCCGTAAACGCCCTCGATGCTTCCTTGATGTCATCCTCGGAGTAATGCCCGACCCCCATCGAGAACAATTCGAGGAGCTCTCGACCATAGTTCTCGTTGATCGCGCCATTGTGGTTCTCGCAATTGTCGAGCCACACGATCATCGCCGGATCCTTCGACAGCTCTAGCAGGATGTTGTCGAACTTCCCCATCCCCACTCTCGCGAACATCCTGATCTGATCGTGCAGGACCTTTCCGTTTGCGAGTTTCGCGTAGCCCGTCGCGAAAATCCCGTGCCAAAACAGGGCTACCTTCTCACGCAACGGCGCATCGGTCGAGATCATCCGGTACATCCAATGCGACCCGATGTTGTTGCCCATCATCCCCATGTGGTCCGGGTGATATCTCCGGATCAGATCGATATCCATCGATCTTGGATCCTCGGTATCCAGCAACCGCTCCACCGTCTCGTCGTAGCCCTGCTCAACGAGCGTTTCCAACTCGTCCCTAGAAGCCCCGAAACTGGCCCTACGCATCAGGTGGGCCATCAATTGAAGTTCTTTAGTGCTCATCGTTTACCTACCGATTTCCGTCGCGACCATTCGAGTTTGGTTGCAGTATACCTTCACTTGAGTTCAGGGGATCAAAACAGGATCCTAGAGGAGGGGTTATCAGAGTTTGGTCGCTGCCCAAATTTGCCTTTGGTTTTAACGTTCGCCTGAAGCCAAGGAATCGTTGCGTTAGCATGACGTTGTCTATCAAGTTTGCCGCGTACCGGAGAAACGCGACCATGACTGAATCGTTCGCAACAGCGCTCGATCGAATCAAGAACAACATCGGCGGTCTGCGGAACCTCGACGAATCTTCCATCAAACAAGGAATTGTCCTGAATCTCCTTGTTCTAACCGGGTGGAACCCATTCGACGTGACCGAAGTTGTCCCTGAACATACCGTCGGGAATCGTAGGGTCGATTTCGCGTTGAACCCTAATGCGGTGAACGCGGTTTTTATCGAGGTAAAACGGCCCGGCTCAAATTTGGCTACTCACAGCCGACAGCTTTTGGAATACTGCTTTCAGGAGGGCGTCAATCTTGGTGCCTTGACCGATGGTCTGGTTTGGTGGTTATACCTACCGCTACAAGGAGGCAATTGGGAACAGCGGCGATTTTTGGAAATCAACCTGCAAACCGACGAAACGGAAACAGTCGTCGCGTATTTCACGCGGTTTCTTTCAAAACAGAACGTGATGACAGGTCAGTCGGTTCGGGACGCAGAGGGATTCGCGAAGGCTCAGAGAAGAGCGGAGACAGCACAAGTAGCTGTAGACAGGGCATGGTCTGAAATCGTGGGTGAACCTGATGAGGTTTTGGTTAAGCTCATCGCGGAAACTGCCGAAAGATTTTGTGGGTTTAAACCTGACGACGGGTTAATCGAAGAGTTTCTGAAACTAAGAGCCAACGCGACGCCGCATCGAGTCGACAAAAATCCCCAACCAGCTTCCGTCATTAAACCATCCGCAGGGAATAAAGGGACGGTGGGGCGTGATTCTACCCTCCCAATATCGTTGGATCCGCATGATTCGAACGAATTCCGTGAAGCTCTGCTGCGAACAAAAGAAGCGTGGATCGAAGTGCAATACAACGATGGGCGCAAGATCACTCGCCTTTGGGACGCATCGCGCATGCGCCCCTCTTCCAATGTCATCGGCAACCTTAGGAGCAGGCCCGAATTTCGGGCGGGGAACTGGCAGCGCGCGGGCATCACCAGTGTGCGTGTGACTATCCAACGACCTATGCCTGACAACGTGGGACCGGCGTGTTGACCCAAAGCAAATCCCGCCCTCGGGTCATCTATACTTTTCTCACAGGAACTGTGAAACTGTGAGACTGCGATGAACAAAAATATAACCGTCTCGGTGGACGAACAAACCCACCGCAGAGCGCGTATCGTCGCAGCGGAGATGGGGACATCGGTTTCAGCCCTCGTCCGAGAATACCTGCGAAATCTGAGTTCGCAACACGCAGCACGGAGCCCAGGGCCAGTCGGCGATCAGATTGAAATTGCGGCAAATAGACGTGAAAACCTCAGAAGTTTGCTCGCCGAATGGAAATCCAAGGGCATCGGACTCGACCCAAGCGCGAGACTAACGCGTGAAGAATTCTACGAACAAGTGATGAATGAACGTGGCCTCATTCGTTGACACCAACGTTCTTCTCTACGCAGCAGGATCGCACCTAGCCGAGACCGAAAAACACCTCCGGGCGATTGACGTGCTCGAAGAACCGGATTTGGTCATATCGGTCCAAGTTCTGCAGGAGTTTTACGCGCAAGCCACGCGACGCTCAAGAAACTCCAGATTGACGCATGAGCAAGCCCTGCAATTCTTGACAGTTTTGGACGATGTAACCGTGATAACTGTTACCTTCGACACCTTCTTCGCAGCCACATTGATCAGCAACCGATACCAACTCTCCTATTGGGACGGTGCCATCCTCGCAGCAGCACAAGCCGCCGGTTGCGACGCTGTCTATTCGGAAGATATGAGTACAACCCAAGATTACGGAGGCATCAACATCATCAACCCATTCGTCGATAGCTCACGCTAGACATCTGGAGTCCCTAATAGCGTGCCGGCACTTCGCATCGCAAACTAATCTAGTAATATCCAGACTCGTTGAGTCTTGCAGTTAGGAGATTACGACCACGGCGACAGCAGCACAATTACCCAGATTCGAGGCACATGATCGGCCGCCGCTTCTCCAAACGATTGGGCTAGGTTGGCAGTTCAGCCTAATCGCATCTGCGACATTGTTGGTCACGCCGGTCATCGTCGCCGAGGCGTCCGATCTCGGCGAAGGCTACGTCGTCTGGATGGTCTTCGCCTCTCTCATCGTCGTCGGCCTCTCCACTATCATCCAGACGTTGCGGGTCGGGTCGATCGGTTCTGGCATTACCCTGCCGATGTTCACCGCCGCATTCGCCATCCCGTTCTGCATCACCGCGGTCGTCGAAGGTGGGCCGGCGACTTTGACCTCGTTGGTCGTCGTTTCAGCGATCGTGCAACTCGCAGTTTCTCGATGGCTGTTCTTCTTCCGACGCGTCGTGACGCCCATCGTCAGCGGCACGATCATGATGATCCTATCGGTCACTTTGGCATCGGTCGTATTCAAACTATTGGACGACACGACGGCAGAGGAACCCGTCGGCGGAATGTTGACTGCTTTCGTGACCTTGGTTATCGTCGCCGCACTAGCCCTCCGAGGTTCGGCGCTGTTGAGACTGTGGGGACCACCCATCGGAATCGTGGGCGGATGCATCGCCGCGGCACTCCTAGGAATCTACGACGTAACCCGCGTCGTCGAGGCGTCATGGATTGGTTTGCCTCAAGACTGGCCCGGTCTCAGCTTCGAGTTCGGAATTGCCTTCTGGTCACTGCTCCCGTCATTCGTATTTCTCGGGATCATCATCGCCATTCAGACTAACGGGGCCGCCATCGCCGCACAAAACGCTTCGTACCAAGGAGATCGCACCGTCGATTTCCGGGGTGTCCAAGGCGCAATCGCCGGATCCGGCGTCTCCAATGCCCTCGCCGGAGTAGCCGGTGCCGTGCCCAACGCTATCAATCCCGCCGGATCCGCATTCATGCAGACTACCGGCGTGGCATCACGCCACATCGGATACGCCATCGGAGTCATCTTCCTCCTCCTCGCATTCGTCCCCAAAGCATCAGGACTTCTCAGCACCATACCCGGACCCGTGATGACCGGATACCTCGTTCTCGTCACCGGCACCCTGTTCGTCGAAGGAGCCCGAACCGTCATCCAATCCGAACCCAACCCACAGAGACTGATCGTAGCTGGGATGTGTTTTTGGATCGGTGCCGCTTTCCAGTTCAAACTCTTCGACGTGCCTGACCTCACTCCGATCCTGAACGGTCTTATGAAAAGCGGCATCACCACCGGCGGATTCGCCGTGATCGCAATGCTCCTCTACCTAGAGTTCACCAACTCCAGACGCATGCGATTCCGATCCAAACTCGACATCGATTCTCTATCCGACCTGAACGAGTTCATCACCAGATTCGCCGCCAGCAGGCGTTGGGGCGACGCGATGCGCGAGAGATTGATGGCCGTCGGCGAGGAAACGCTCCTCACACTCGCACCAATCGATTTCAGCCTGGACGATGAAGACGAAGCCGATGAGACGGAACGAACGCTAGTGTTGATCGCATCAAGCGAAGGCGACGTCGCCGAACTCGAATTCATCGGCGGCGCCGGCGACGAAAACATCGAAGACCGCGTTCGCCAGCTCCAAGACTACTCCGACGAAGACGTCGTCGAACAGGAACTCTCCCTCCAACTCCTCCAAAACTACGCCTCCTCAGTCCGCCACCAGCAATACCACGGCACCGACATCATCACAGTGAAGGTGGAGCAGCCGTAGGGCGAATCGAGTGCGACCAAAGGTACGCACATCGTAATCGCCCGATCGGATATTCCTGAATCTATAAGTTGTGCCTTCAAAGATGAGGCGATCGCGTCCGTTGCTAGAATCGTGGCTAAGGCCCGAACACTCGACTTGAGGAGACCAATTGCCGAATTACGAAGTCGCCCTATCGTTCGCCGGGGAACAACGGGGCTATGTTGAAGAAGTGGCGAGAGCTTTACATGCCCTCGACGTTGCCGTCTTCTACGATCAATTCGAAACCGTTCGCCTTTGGGGAATGGATCTCGCCGAAGAATTCCAACGCATATACGAACACGGTTCGGGCAAAGTGGTCATGTTCATCTCCAAAGAGTACATCGAAAAACACTGGACTAGGCATGAGCGACGTTCTGCACTAAGTCGCCATCTACGCGAAGACGCAGAGTACGTTTTGATTGTCCGATTTGATTCCTCTGACGTGCCAGGACTGCCAGGCACCGCTGCATTTCTTGAAGCGGGTGATTATCAACCTTTCGAACTAGCATCGATGATCACCGAGAAGCTCGGGATTTCACCTTTTAGCGGTAAAGCATCGGATGTCCCGGCCCCGAGGTCGACAGCGTTATCAGGAGAAGTATCCTTCGACTACAGCGCATACAACGGTCGCTACGTTATCGGGCGCGGGAATTTGGAATTTGAAACGGCTTGGTCCAAGGCAAGCGATAAGCAGATATACGTCTACAACGACCCGAATTCCATTAACGGCGTCGCATTGTGCAGCCTAGAAGTTAGCAACCTATGGGAAGTTTCGAACGCCGCCGCGTTAGATTTCACGTCGAGAGCAAGGGACCCAAGAGTTGGTCAGATAGCCGTATTGCGAAACATCCACGGTTTCTACGTAGCCATTCAGGTATTGGGCATCAAGGACGACACCCGCGGGCATGACGAGGATGAACTCCACATAGGTTACGTGATTCAACCCGACGGGTCGGACGGTTTTTCGTCCTTGCAAACTTGAGATGACATGGTAATAGAGACAACAACGTTTCAGTCGGACGATTACGGTTGGTTTCATCCTGAACCGACCCTCGCCGCATTGCTCCCGGAAAGGATGCGATTTCCGAACAACAAACCGAAAGAAGATCCTGGGGCTTTATGGTCATTGCAGGCCAGTTTGTTGGCTTTCGCCGAGGATCAGCTCGGACCGCGCGACTCGACTAAGAAAATCTACCAACCGCAGTTCACTGACCAGGGCCCGATGTTGCGTAACACGCCAAAACTCGACGGCGCTTACGCGGAACTCAGCCGAGGAGCTGAGAACTTCTGGTCAACCGCACTCTTTGAGTTGGCGCATGAAACGGTTCACCTCCTCGACCCATCCGTGGGCAACACCAACTACTTCGAGGAAGGTATCGCTGTCCGTTTTTCTCTGTGGCTCGCGCCCAATCACAGCGCACACGTCCGCGAATCAAATTCTGCATATTTCGATGCACTACGAATGGTTGAGCAAATCTCTGAATCGCCGATCGAGACTGCGAAGTTAGCAAGAGAACGGTTCGGCGCCCTAAACAAAGTCTCGGGCGCAAACCTTAATGAACTGTGCCCAAATGCTGATCCAGATCTGTTGGTTAAGCTTGTGCAGGAATTTATTTGATCCGAGATTATCGCGTCCGCGCCGCTGCGGCTCTGTTCAAACCTTAGCCAACCCAATCTCCACCTCTACCCCATCCAAGCTGTGCCGGTCCCTTGCGACCTCTTCATCGATCCCGCCGTTGATCCCCACCGCCAAAGTCTCGTTCGCGATGTAGTCCGAGTAGTCGGATATCGCCGACGCTACCTCGCTGCCTTCAGGCGCATCTATCGCCAACCGGATGCGATCCGAAATCTCCAAGCCGGCGTTCTTGCGCATGTTCTGAACGATATGGGCGATGTCGCGCACATATCCCTCAGCGCGAAGCTCGGGTGTTACCTCGGTAGCGATCCCAACGGTATAGGTGCCGTCTGATTCAACGGCATAGCCCTCCGCGGCAACGTTGTCCACGAGAATCTCATCTGGCGACAGCTCGAAATCACCCAATTCGACATTCTCTCCGGCCCTCACCGACGCCGCGACTGCCGAAGCGTCAGACTCCGCCAACAAACTCCTGACCTCATTGACACGACGACCATACTTCGGCCCCAAAACCGGCAGGTTCGGCCGCAACTGATACGCCATCAGACTGTCAGATTCCGACGTGTCCCTCACATCCCGAACATTCAACTCATCCATTAGCTGATTGGCGATCATCGGTAGCGCCTCACGTTCCTGACGGGAGTTCAACTCCACGATCAACGCGTTCAACGGTTGTCGGACTTTGATCCTCGCCGCCGATCGTGCCGATCTGCCGAGCGAAGCCAACCGCATCGCCAAGTTCGTCCGCATCCCCAAGTCTTCATCGATCATTCCCTCATCGGCCACCGGCCAATCCGCCAGGTGCACCGAATCCGGCTCGCTCCCGTCGCGTCGGCCAACCAGGTTCGTATAAATCTCCTCGGAGGTGAACGGCATGATCGGCGCGATCAACTTGCTGAGCGTCACCAAGCACGTGTAGAGCGTGTTGTACGCATCAAGCTTGTCGTTGTCATCCTCCGACTTCCAGAACCGACGCCTAGACCGTCGCACATACCAGTTAGACAATCGCTCGACGTAGACCTCGATTGCCTCCGAAGCCCGTTCGATCCGCCAGTTCTCGAGGTCGTCGGTCACCGATCGCACGAGAGCATTCAACTCTGAGATCGCCCATCGATCTAGCTCGCCCAAATGACCATTAGTCGAACGTCGGTTTGCATCGTTCGGCGACCAGCCATCCAGCCGCGCGTACGTCGTGAAGAAGTAGTAGATGTTCCACAGCGGCAACACAAACCGACGCCGCGCTGCATCGCCCACGCCGTAACCAAAGTTGAGGTTCCTCTGCGGGATATGACGCGCGAAAACCCACCGCATCACATCCGCACCCATCTTGTCCGCAGCCTCCTCAAACGGGATCGAGTTCCCCTTCGATTTGTGCATCTCCTCGCCGAGTTCATCCCGCATCAGTCCATAAGAAAAGACCGCGCGAGTCGGCGCAACGCCCTCAAGCGCCGCCGACATGCAGATCAGCGAGTAGAACCAGTTCCTGAACTGCCCGGGGAAAGACTCCGAGATCCAGTCTGCAGGAAACCAGTCTCGCCAGTGGTCTCGATCATCGTTGTAACCCAACGTCGAAAAGCTGACGATCCCGGCATCCAACCACGCATTCCCGACATCCTTGATTCGCGGCGTCACTGCATCGCACTTCGAGCACCGAATCTTCACCGCGTCGATCCAAGGACGATGCGGCGAATTCCCTTCAAATTCAGCCCAACCTTCAACCGCGAGTTCCTCCAACTCCTCCTTCGATCCCACCACATCGAAGTTGTCGCAGCTATCGCACTCGTAGATCGGCAACGCAAGGCCGTAATATCTCTTCTTCGAGATCATCCAGTCCTGCATGTTGCGAAGCCAGTCCAGTTCCAGAGCCTCGCCGAATGACGGGATCCACTCGATCGTCCTCGTCGCATCCATCATGGTGTGACGCAGTTCATCCATCGAGATGAACCACTCATCTACAAGCCGAAACACAAGCTCGGAGCTGCACCGCCAACAAACCGGATATCGGTGCGTATAATCCTCCAGCTTGTAGTAGACACCAGAGGCTTTCAGCAGATCGAAGATGATCGGGTTCACTTCATCCACTGACTTACCCGAAAGCACTCCGAAACCGTCGACATACACCCCCGCATCGTCCAACGGCGCGATCACCGGTAACCCATTCTCCTGACCAAGCTGAAAGTCCTCCGACCCAGCACCAGGAGCGATATGCACGATCCCCGTGCCCTCTTCATCCCCGACATCTCCCCACTCGATCACGCGATGCTCATCCCGCGCCTCAGTTTGCGCCTCAAGTTCGTCAAACGGCCCACGATATCGCCAGCCAAGTAGCTCACGCCCCTTGGCACGTTCCACCACCTCATGTTTGCCATCGAGAACGTGCAACCGATTGGTGCTCAACCAGAGAAGATGATCCGCGTCACCAGAGGTGTTGCGAACCTTTACATAGTCGTTGTCAGGATTGACCGCAGCAGCAACGTTCGCCGCAAGCGTCCAAGGCGTCGTCGTCCAGACCAACAACGACTCCCCATCCCTGTCAATCAAAGGCAACCGGATGAAGAAACCCGGATGCACGATCTCCTCATATCCCTCAGTCGCAATCTCATGCTGCGACATCCCGGTCCCGCACCTAGGGCACCACGGAATCACGTCCTTGCCCTTGTAGAGCCAACCGTTATCGCAGCACCGCTTCAAGAACGCCCAGATCGTGTAGTTGTTCTCGTCCGACTTCGTGTGATACGAGTCGTCCCAATCCATGAAATACCCAAGGCGCTTCGACTGCTCGGTGATGATGTCCGAAAAGTGATCAACCCTAGCCTTGCACTCAGTAACGAACTTCCCGACCCCGTACGTCTCGATCTCCTGCTTCGACCCGAACCCCTTCTCCTTCTCAACCTCAACCTCTACCCACAGACCCTGACCGTCGTAACCGTTCTGGAACCGTTGCCGATACCCCTGCATGTTCCGGAACCGCAGGAATAAATCCTTATACGTCCTCCCCCACGCGTGATGCACACCCATCGGGTTGTTAGCCGTGATTGGCCCATCGATAAACGAATGATTCTTCTCAGCCCCATCGTTCCGAGTCAGATACCTGTCGACCAGCGTCCGACCATCGCCATCCGCAATACTCCACCGCTCAAGCCACTCGTTCTCAATCGCGACAAAGTCGACTTCGGCTTCGGGCAGGACAGGATCGAAGGTCTTCGTTTCTTCTGACATGGTCAAGGCATGATTCTCGGTATGACGCGCCAATCTTCAATCTTAAGTTAGAGCACAGAATCGCCCGCCGTTAAAATCAACCCATGACCACCGCCGAACAATACCGAACCGCATCAACAACCCTTTACGACCAAGCACTCGTCGAACTAGACGCGGGCGACACCCGCCAAGCATCCGAAAAACTCTGGGGCGCAGCCGCCCAAGCCCTAAAATCCCTCGCCGAAAGACGCGGTTGGCCCCACGGCTCACACGCACACTTCTACCGAATCATGTCAAGTATCGAAGGAGAAATCAACGACCCCACAGTCAGACAACACTTCGCCTCTGCGAACGAACTACACATCAACTTCTACGAACACTGGCTCGATGAAGATCAGATCCGACGACGCGCCTTTGATGTCGAATCGTTCATCGCCCAACTCGCCAACCTCTAACTCCCATGACCCAAATCTCGATCGCCAACGACGCCTTCCTAATCGACGGCCAACCTACCTACCAAGGCCGAGAGTTCAATGGCCAAAAAGTCGAAGGCCTGCTCATGAACAGCCGCATGACCAACGCGGTGTTCGACGACGAAAACCCCATCACTCGCCCTTTATTCGCCTACCCAGACACCAACGAATGGGACCCAGACCGTAACACCGACGAGTTCATCGCCCAACTCCCAACCTACCGCGCACACGGTCTCCTAGCCGTCACCGTCAATCTCCAAGGCGGAAGCCCCACCGGATACTACCGCGAACCCCTCTTCCGTGAACTCATCGCAACCCGAGGCATCGACGCACCCGACGACCAGATCTGGGCCGGCCTCCCTAGTCCAACATCTCAACCCTGGCACAACTCCGCATTTAACCCCGACGGCTCGCTGAAACCCGAGTTCCTCAACCGCACCTACCGCATCATCAAAGCGTGCGACAACCTAGGCATGATCGTCATCCTCGGCTACTTCTACTTCGGACAAGACGAACGCCTCGACAACGAAAACGCAGTCTGCAACGGCGTCGACCAAGCCACCAAGTGGCTCCTCGACATGAACTACGGCAACGTCCTCATCGAGATCAACAACGAAGCAAACATCCCCCGCTACGAACACGAAATCCTCCAACCCCAACGCGTTGCAGAACTAATAGAACGAGCCCAATCCATCCAGCAGTCCCGTCATACCAGCAAAGACTCAAGTCATTCTGGCGAGCACTCTCGTCATTCCGGCCAGCACTCTCGTCATTCCGGCGAAGGCCGGAACCCAATCCCAGTCGGCACATCCTACGGCGGAAATCGCGTCCCCGACGATGACGTCGCTAGCGTATCCGACTTCATCATGCTCCACGGCAACAGCGTCACCGACCCCAACCGCATCGCCGAAATGGTCGAGCAAACCCGAGCCCTCCCCAGCTACACCACAAAGCCCATCCTCTTCACCGAAGACGACCACTTCGACTTCGATAAACCCCGAAACAACTTCCTCTCCGCCCTATCCGCATACGCCTCATGGGGCTACTTCGACCCCGGCGATGCCGCAGGCGGATCCGCAACCTTCGGCGACTACCACGACGGCTACCAGAACATCCCCACCAACTGGTCCCTAAACACCGACCGCAAACGAGGCTTCTTCAACTTTTTGCATACGATAACGCATCGTTGACAGAACACAGAGCCAATTGTTCGTTCACGATACTATATTATTCCACGTGTTACATTTACCGCCCGCGTTTTCGACAATCGCCAACATACTCTCAGCATCACCTATTTGGAATCCGAGCACGTAAGAACTCAACCTATATCATAGATCCAGATTCGGTACATAATCTCGTTTTTCAAGTCGAAACCCTACATCAGGGATGTTCGCGTAGCCAAGAGAAACTCTTCCATCCCGTCGCATAGTTCTTCATCACGCTTTGACCGTGCAACCAATTCAATCAGTGTCACAGCGTTCATCATCACGCGTTTATCATCAAAGTCCAACCAAGTAAGGTCGGGTGATATAGTGCGACTTTGGGCCAGCAATCGATCTGCACATTCATTTGCCCAAGGTTCATCCGGTCGTTTTAGCGAGTAAGCTAACGAACTTGCGACCACGTCAGCCAACTGGACTCCGGCGGTCGATGCGGAATCAACGAAATTGATTGGTTTTGCAAGATTGTAAACATAAGAAGGAGTTTTATCACCAAAAACAGGCATATAGTGTTTGTCGCTCCGTCCGACAAAATTATTGAAAAACCATTTTGAAGATTCCAATGGTTTAGATTCGTCGCAGTAAACCGACAACTGGTCATATTCTTCGCCTAAGGATGCCAAAAGCCAGTGCAACGATGTCATCGAGAGTTCGAGCGACCAAGATGCGATGAACTCTGATGTAGCAACACGATCGATTTCATTGATCAAGGCTTGCCGGTGGGATGTCGTGAATTCTTTAATTAGGAAAGTTGGCGAAGATGGATCGATCTCACCCAAACCCGATAGGACTCGTTCTAGTGTAGCGTGCGAAGGTTCTCGCATCATTGTTGCGAAATACTCCAACACGTTCTGTACCGGCGAGTTGCCAACGATGCTTTCGCAATGGATCCAATTGGATATGAAATAATGGAAACCGATGGCATAGAATAGGGAATTACACGAAGAAAAACATGGTTCAAACGCATATTCGTAAAATTTGCCAGCCAATGCGTATCTTTTGTCGATTACGAATGTGCGTTGATAGTCGGCTATTTGATCCAAAATCCATGTGGTAGCTTGTCTACCTTTGGGGTATCGGCAGAGTTTTGATCCCTTTAATTCAGACGGTGCCAACCCGAAACGTTCTCGGGATTCTGAGACGACGGCCGTTGCGCGATCGTAATCAATTGCCAGAGCCGCTGCTACGAAGGTAGGTTGATCTACGTCCAAAAGGTTATTGCCAGTGTATCCAGATTCGTCGAAAAAAACATCCATGTCTGTGTTGATAGTTCGGAGATGGGGTTAATCGTCAACCCGCTGTAAATGATATCACATCTGGACACCTTAGGATTGTCGGAAAGACCGTCTATGTTTCAGAGTTTCGAGGGCCGAGGAGATTCACGGATCGTTTGGAGTTAGAGGCAGTTCAACGAACCGGGTTGACACCTTCTACACAGCATTGGATAGGCTGTTCTCACCCCTCGCTGAAAATCTCATCCCCGCGCTGCAACCGCACCGCGATGTTGTACGTCTGATTGACCGCCCGCGGCGTCGGATAATGCGCCGCCAAGAACCGCGCCATCGCCACCAAGCAGTGCCGACCCGATGCATCCCCCTTCCGATGCTCATACTGCTTGATCGCCGCATCCACGATCTGGAAGTGGTGGAACGTCGAGTCCTCCCTCAGCATCGCATGAGCCAAAGACGCCAAAATCACATCCGGCTCCGTCGAATTCGCCACGAAATCCGTCACCAGCCGCGCCGACTCCTCAACCCGCTGCTGCGAGTCCATCTCACCCAGCAACCTCTCCGGCAATCCATCAACTGCCCCGTTTCCCCCCGACCTCGGCTCCGGCAACCGTTGAGGCGGCATGTTCAAGAACCTATCCAGATATATGCTCATCGCCGTGTCGTAAACCGCCCTCAGCAACTCCACTGTCGGCACCCTCATCAGCGCCTGATGCAGAGCATTCGCAGCCGTAAGCGTGTTGTGTACCGTGTCCCAATCGCCGAACTCGTTCGACGTATGGAACCGCGCCATCCGCAAAAACGCCGCATACGCAACCGCGCTGCCTAAACGCTCCGCCGTCGCGCCTGACGAGACCGCACCGTTGATAGCCGCGATCGTAGCCGACGGATCATCCTCCAAAATCACATCCGCCAACCCTGACTCATCATCCCACTCTCCCCTGACTCCTTCCGCTCCGACCCACAACGCGGGCAACCCCGCCCGCGCATCCTGCACCATCGACACCAAATCGATCGGATTGCGCCATGAATTCAACTCCTCGCTCCGACGCGCAGAAGCCATCCCCGCCACAAGACTCGTCAACACCTGACCCGCATGTTCCCACCCGATATGATCTAGCAGCTCAAACGCCTTATTGCAGAAATCGACAACATGCCCCCCATCGATGTAGATACGATCGGTCGCCGCCGCAAAAACCATGTCGTGGATATCGTCACGAGGCAAACCCAATTCAATCGCCGTCCGCAACGCACGTTCCGCGCCATCGCTGTCACGCACCTCGATGAAGTCTCGGAACCACTGCTTGAAGACCTCCGCCCGCGTCTCCCCAGTCGGCAGCGGCTCCACCACGAACCTTGGCGGCTCTCCTGCACACTCGCTCGCAACCTGCCGCAATCCCTGATACAACGCCAACGGCCGGTCCGCAACCCGAAGATGATGCAGGAAGTTCGCCGTGCACGTCAACATGCTCATCGCCGGCCCCCAGCCATCGTCTGTATACCGCGTCCCGAACAGCGCGCCAATCGACAACGCCACCCGGTAATCCGCCGACGTCGCATTCAGCCCCAACACCGACTTCGCTATCACCAGCCGAATGTTGTCCTCCATACCTTCTTCCAACCGCTTCGACCATCGCTCAATCGGGTCCTGCTCAGGAGGATTCGGATCAACGAATACATTCCCTTCAACAACCGAAACCGGAAACGACCTCACATCATCCGCAAACGGATCAAAAGTCCCGCCACTAGCCAAATCAAACCGAGCATGATGCCAATGACAGGTCAAGATCCCATTCTTCACCGTCCCCCGATCCAACGGAAACCCCATATGCGGACACCGATTATCCACAGCAGCGAACCCATCCGCCGTCGCGAACACCGCGATCGTATGACCACCGCCTGTCACAACACTGCAACCTAGTTCACGCAGCTGGTCCACCGTTCCAACGTTGAGGAAGGGGTTGGTGGAGACGGTCACAAGAGCCTCCCATGGCGAAATCTATCGACGCGTATGCTCAAAGTTTATTGCAAAGACCGTCCACCGAATTCGGTTAGATCCCAAACCTTCGCAAACCAGGAACTATACCGGTCACCGACGGCACGCCGGCTGGTCAAGTTCCCCCAGGTCATTATTTGGCACACGAAGCAAACCCGCGGGAATGCAGCCTGTGAATCGGTTGAGCCTCAACGTCAAGTCGTCCAAATCGGGGAGTTCGGTCAATTCTTCGGGAATCCGACCGCTAAGGCGATTGCCATGAAGATGCAACCCGGTCAGTCGCCTCAACTTGCCCATCTCAACGGGAATCGGCCCCGAAAGGCGGTTTCCATTGAGATCGATTATCTGCAAACTGACGACATCACCGATCTCGGAAGGTACTTGACCAGTCAGATCGTTGCGCCCCAAGTGGAGATACGAAAGTTTGCCGATCATCCCAATCTCAACCGGGATCTGGCCAGTCAGATTGTTATTTTGCAGTAGCAGCGAAATCAAATTCGGCAGTCGCCCGATCTCCTCAGGGATTTCACCCGTCAAGTCGTTGAAGTCCAGATGTACGTGAGTCACACTCACCATCTCACCAATCTCAGACGGGAGCTGACCACTCAAGTCGTTCGACCCCAGGAACAAATACACCAACCGCTTCAAACGACCGATTGAGCTCGGGACAGGTCCGTTCAAAAGATTGTGCGACAACTCCAGCTTATCCAAGTTGGACAGATCCCCGATCTCCGTAGGTATGTGACCTGTGATCAAGTTCTTGCGAAGGTCCAGTATCCTGAGTAACGGAAGCCGTCCAATCTCCGGAGGAATTTCGCCTGAAATCGAATTTTCGAAAAGATTCAACACCACCATTCTCTTGAGATCGCCAATCTCGCTTGGCAGACGCCCTGTTAAGCCATTTTTGCTGAGATCAAGATGACTCACCCGCCCCTTATCATCCACAGAAACACCAAACCAACTCGCGACCGGACGTTCACTCAACCAACCATCGTCTTCCAACCAGCGGTCCCCATTCGTCGCAAGATACAACGCAATCAACGCGTCCCGTTCGACCTGATCGCAGAACCCGAGCCGCGTCTCAAAAAAGTCGTGCTCGAATCTTTCACGCCCGAACCAACCCTTCAACGCATTCGAAACACAATCCGAGAACTGGTTCCCTGAAATCGACAACTTCTCCAAACGACCCAGGAATCCGAACGTCGGCGGCACCTGTCCGGTAAAGCTGTTCTGCCCCAGATTGAGATCCAACAAATTCGACAGATTACCAAGTTCCCCTGGAATCTGACCTGTCAGGCGATTCTCTCCGAGCGAAAGCCGAACCAATGAATCGAGTTCGCCCAACTCTGGCGGAATGTTGCCGGAGATCTGATTGCCCTCCAGCGCTAATGCCTCCAAACGCTGCAACTCGCCCAGTTCTGTGGGAAGCGGCCCTGTCAGACTGTTATTCTCGAGCGCGATCGTCTTGACGCGGCTCAGACCACCAATCTCCGGCGGGATAGGACCCGTGAGTCGATTGTCGTGCAACACCAATTGATCCAGATTCGCCAACCCGCCAATTCCCCGCGGGATCGGCCCTTCAAATTCGTTGACCGCCAAAGACAACCGCTCTAATCGAGCCATGTTCCCCACATCGTCAGGCAACTCGCCGCTCAGATTATTCATTGAAAGCTCCAAGTCGGTGAGGTTCATCAATTCTCCGAAACCAGATGGCAATGGCCCCGTCAACTGGTTGTTTGACAAATTCAGCCACTCTAATCCGACCAGATTCACTATGCCAGCCGGAATATCCCCATCCAGAACGTTATCGGCCAAATCGAGCTCTTCAAGCCCCGTCAACTTCCCAAGCTCCTCCGGCAACGGCCCCGTCAACTCGTTCTCCGCGAGCCATAGAGCCTTGAGCGCTCCCAATCCACCCAGCGAACTCGGAATCTCGCCTTCAAGACGATTGCCCGCCAGAGCCAGAGTCTCGAGATTCTTCAATTCGCCGATCTCTTCAGGGATCGCACCCGAAAGATCGTTGTAGCTCAAGTCCAACTTCGTAAGCTTGGGCAGATTCCTGATCGCCGAAGGTATCTCGCCGGTTAGTCGATTGTCGAAGAGGATCAACTCTCGCAACTCCACAAAATCGCCGAATGCCACCGGCAACTCGCCCTCCAACGCATTCCCTGTGAGGTCAACTTCCTCAAGCGTCCTCAGATCCGCCAATTGTGATGGCAACGGTCCCGCGAGACCGTTTTGAAAGAGGTCGATCCCAATAACCCGACCCAACTCATCCGTCTCGATCCCATACCAATCCCCCAACGGCGCATCGCTCATCCAATGCGTGTTGATGAACCAATCCGCACCGCCCGTCGAATCAAACAACGAACCCAATGCCGCATACTCGACGTCGTGGCAGAACGGCACTCCCCCATCGCCAAGGTCATGCGACGTCTCCGACAACGCCTCTTGCACCGCAACTACCGCACAACCAGACAGCTCATTCTGCCCAACCAGCAAAACCTCAAGCCTTGTTTCAGCAAACTCGATCGGCAATTCGCCAACCAGTTCGTTGTTCGAAACATCCAACGACATGAGACGATCCAGCAGACCCAACACTCCCGGTATCCCACCTGTCAATCGGTTGTGACTAAGATTCAACTCCCGCAACTCATTGAAACCACCGACAATCAACGGAATCGATCCCGTCAACTGGTTTCGAGACACATCGATCCGCTCAACCTCTCCCAGTCCCGCTATCTCCCCCGGTATCGCTCCGGTCAACTGATTGCTCGAAAGCGACAACACACGCAGCTCATCCAGCGAACTGAACTGCGACGGGATCGTGCCACTCAACAAGTTGTCCGCCAGCACCAGCACCTGCAAGCCCTCAAACTCTCCGATCTCAGACGGGATCGGCCCCTCCAGCCGGTTACCTCCCAGATCCAGCACTTCGAGCCGCTCCAGACCCACAATCGCCGGCGGTATCGCACCAACCAACCCATTCGAGCCAAGTTCGAGCCCGACCACCCGACCATCCTCATCGGTCGTCACCCCATACCAATCACCCACAAACTCCTCGCTCATCCAGTTCGCACTCTCCGACCACTTGGTGCCGCTCGTAGCGTTGTAGACCGCGGCCAGCGCGTCGCGGTCCATCTTGTTGCAATACGGCAAACCAACTTCCGCCAAATCTTGTTCCAACCCAATCTGGAACGTGGTCTCGAGGAACGTCTCGGGCAGACACCCACTCAGCGAGTTACCCGAAAGGCTCAGTGCCTGAAGGTCTAACTCGCTAATCGCAGCCGGCACCTTCCCAACGAACCGATTGTCCGCGAGCAACAAACCCCTCAAACCCGAAAGATCATCCAGGTAGTCCGGGATCTCACCTTCCAACCGATTGTTCGTTAGATCAAGCCAACCCAGATTGCGAAGATTGGCGAATACCGGCGGTATCTCACCCATCAACTCGTTCCCGCTCAGGTCAAGATGCCGGAGACTCACCAGATTGCCGATCTGCGAAGGTATCGGACCCATAAGGATGTTTTCCGACAATCCAAGAGCCGTGAGGTTGACCAGATTCCCGACGATACTCGGAATCTCTCCCGACAGATCGTTGTCGTCCAACCAAACTGAATCCAGTCCTGTCAAGTTTCCGATCTGCGTGGGAATCTCACCCCTCAACTCGTTGCCAGCCAGATTCAACTCCCGTAGCCTTCCAAGATTACCGATCTCCTCCGGGATCGATCCCGTCACCTCGTTCCCCTCCAAATCCAATTCCCGCAGATCCACCAACTTCCCGATCTCGGCAGGAAGCGTCCCACTCAGTCCATTGCCTCTCAAAGAAATTTCAACGACGCGATCCCCCTCAGTCGTCACCCCGAACCACTCCCCGATCGGCGCATCACTCAACCAGCTGTCGTTTCTCGACCACTCCTCGCCTCCCAACGCATCGAAAAACGCAGACAACGCCACCTCTTCCGGCGAAGGCGGGACGGGTGTTGCTGTTGGCGTCGCGGTCGGTGTCGACGTCGGTACTGCAGTCGGCGTGGCTGTTGGCGTCGCAGTGGGCTCCGGGGTGGCCGTCGACGTAGGCGAAGGTGTGGCAGTTGGTTCTGCCGTAGGAGTGGCAGAAGGCTCGGGTGTCGCCGTCGGTACAACAGTCGGAATGACCTGCACCTCAACCGACACAGGCGTCGCCGTACTCGTAGGAACCGGCGTCGGCGTAATCTGCTCCGCCTGCGTACACGCAACCGCCACCACAACCAGCGCAAAAAACGCCAGTCCACCTACCAAGACATCAAATCTCTTAAACACCAGATCGGTCATTCTATCGAAACCCCAAGGACAGGATAACGTCAAACCGCTCTCAACGACCTGATCCGCAATGCCCTCCAAGTTCGAAAGCCGTTCCCTTCCGCAATCCAACCTTCACGACAAATCCCCCTCGAAGAACGTCCGAACCCGTTGCGGAAACCACGGACCCGAATGCCAGAAAATCCAGAGCAGCGAACCCGCAGTCGGGAGGATGAGCCACCAGTTCACCCAGTCAAACCGTTCGATTGTGCCGATGTGGATCAAAGGCGCGAACACCCATATGGCGCAAAAAACGAAGGGCGGTAGATACGCGGGCGCATCATGGACTGGTGACATCGTGCTTTTTCTCGCCAGAGAGATGAAGCACGCTAACGCCCCGGTCAACAGCGCCGCGACGATCACGGCAGCGGGGGTGCCAAATGCCCCCTCTCTTTCGGTCTCAAATGAGTACGATCCGGGTGCCTCAAATTCCGAAAACCACAGTAACGACATCGATGTGATCCAAACAATAAAAACGTACAGGTAGATGAACGACAGCGGCTTCCTAGAAACGGCCCTGCCCCCCATTCTCAACACGTAGTGCAGCCACAACAAAGGAGAGATTACCGAGTATACCGTAGACACACTCGCAGCGCGCCGAACGTCCATACCTTTGCGATGGGCGATTAATGCCCCTATCGCAGCTGCGAACGGCGACCATACGATGCCGATGGCCGCGAACGAAAGCATCAAATACCAAATAAACAGGAACACAAACAGGAAAGTAACTGCTAAACCGCCATTCATAATGATTTTTCCCAGCACCAGATTCTCAAGGCGACCTCAATCGAGATGAATCTCACGCCCATTGTCACGTCCCCCTCACCAAGCTCCATGTCCCACATCCGGACGTGTAGAAAGCGACGTCACCATCTGAGATCGTGACCTGCAACCCATCGCTCCAGCCACCGCTCTCGACAACCTGGTCTGTGGTGCCTTGGAGGTTGGGTCGTCGTGCCCATTCACGTTCGCATGTTTCACGACACATCCCCCTCGAAGAACGTCCGAACCCGATGCGGAAGCCACGGCCCCGAAGGCCAGAAGACCCACAGCAGCGAACCCGCAGTCGGGAGGACGAGCCACCAGTTCAACCAGTGAAGCCGTTCAAATGAGTTCGAGTAAATGAAATAGGCGAAAACCCATACGAACGAAAAAACGAAAGGCGGTGAAAAAATCGTGGCATCGGAGTCTGATGACATCACTTCTTTTCTTCGGATGGCGAATATCCACGCCAAAGCCCCAGCCAACAACATCGCGACAATTACTTCGCCCGGCGTGCTGTATGCTCCCGTTATACGTTCGTTCGTATATTGGTCGGGCATCACGAATTCGGTGATCCAAAATTCCAAAATCAATAAGATCCAAGCCAAATATGCGTACCAATACGCGAAAGTCAGGCATTTCCCATTAGAGTTTTTCCTCACCATTCTCAACGCGAAGTGCAGCCACAAGAAGATTGACAGGATCGAATAGAGTGCCGAGACGAGTGCAGCGCGTTTAACATCCATATCTTTGCCGCGTGCGATCAACGCTCCAGTCACTGCCGCGAACGGCGACCATACGATACCGATGGCAGCCACCGAAAGCGTCAAGACCCAAAAAAACAGCCACACAAACGGGAAAATAGCTGCTAAACCGCCATTCATAATGATTTTTCCCAGCACCAGATTCTCAAGGCGACCTCAATCGAGATGAATCTCACGCCCATTGTCACGGCCCCCTCACCAAGCTCCAGGTACCGCATCCTGCAGTGTAGAAAGCGACGTCACCATCTGAAATCGTGACCTGCAACCCCTCGCTCCATCCGCCGCTCTGGGCGACCCGGCCCACAGTACCCTGCAAGTTCGAAAGCCGTCGGCTCTTGTTGCGGTTGGTTCACCCTCCTGCCCTTCCACTCTCCTACGCTCGTCATAGGTCCCAAGCAACAGCAAAACGACCGACACAATCCCCGCCATCAGGAGGATTGCCGCGCCGTTACTGAATTTCTTCAATACTTGCGCCATCTTGGATGCTGTGTTGAGAACCTTAAAAATCATTGGAACATTCAAGAGATTACCACTAAGTAGCTCTTGATGGGAATCGTCTTCCCTAACCAATTGCCAAGAACCCGAGAAACGCCCATCAACGGCGGCAGAGAGGGGGATGGTTCGTTGATGCAACCAATTCCCAAAAACCCTCCCATTCCCATAAATCCCAGTTCAGTCATTAAAATCAATCCCCACCACCCACCTCTCAGTTCCCCGGAGCACCCGATGAAAATCACCGACGTCAACGCTTACGTAGTCGAACCGCCTGGTCCCGCTTTTGGGAGCACTCGCGAACGTCAGTGGACCTTCGTCCGCATCGACACCGATGAAGGCATCACCGGATGGGGAGAAGCCACGAACTACCCCGGCGCAGGCAGCTTCCTGACCGCCCAAGCCGTCCTCGCCATGAAAGAGGCTCTCGTCGGCGAAGACCCTTCGAACATCGAACCGCTCTGGCAGAAACTCTACCGACGCTACACGTACCTCGGCTCCCGCGGTCTGCCAACCACCGCCATCAGCGGCGTCGACATCGCCCTCTGGGACATCAAAGGCAAAGCGCTCGGCAAGCCGATCTACGAACTCATTGGCGGCAAGTTCCGTGACGAAGTCCGCCTCTACGCCAACGGATGGTTCACCGACTGCGAAACCCCAGACGACTACCACGCCGCTGCCAAGAAAGTCGTCGAGTCCGGTCACGAGGCCATGAAACTCGACCCCTTCCTCGAGATGCGTCCCTTCCACACCCACTACCAGACCGGCCAGATCTCCCAAGACGGCGAACAACTCGGCTACGACATCATCGCCGCTGTCCGCGATGCCGTCGGACCCCAAACCGAGATCCTCATCGACGCCCACGGACACTACAACGTCCCAACCGCCATCCGCCTCGCCAACAACCTATACGAACAGAGCCGCATCGAGTGGTTCGAAGAACCGCTCCCGCCCGAGGGCTTCGACGGACTCGCAACCGTCCGCGCCCACACTCAGCCAAACCTCTGTGTCGGCGAGCGCCTCTTCACCCGATGGGATTTCCTACCCGTCTTCCACCGCAACCTTGCCGACTACATAATGCCCGACATCGTCTGGACCGGCGGCATCTCAGAGATCCGCAAGATCGCAACGATGGCCGAGGCATACTACATCCCCATCAGCCCCCACAACGCGATGGGCTCCCTCCAGATCGTCGCCGGCGCACACGTCTCCATGGCGACCGTGAACTTCTACCGCCTCGAGCACTCGATAGCCTCCATCCCCGGCTACAACGCAATGCTCGAAGAACCCATCAACTTCTACGACCAATACATCAAAGTCTCCGGCAAACCCGGCCTAGGCGTAGACGTCAGCATGGAAGCCATGGAAAAATACCGCCACCCCGACTGGCCAGCGAGTTGATCCCCCGAGACCTTTGCGAATCTCCCGTCATTCCAGCGCGAATATCTCGTCATTCCGGCGAAGGCCCGAATCCAGAGACAGGGCGACTCACCGACCCCTCCCCCTTGATGCTCGAGGGGGAATACAAGGGGGGTTAGAACCAAGCCGGTATCCATGCAACAAAATCTCGCCAACCGCGCGCCGTTCTTCTACGGATGGTTCGTCCTCGCCGCCGCCGGTACCGCCAACTTCGCTCGCAACGCGGCTGCCAGCCTCACGATCTCCGTCTTCATCTACCCTCTCTCCGAAGAGCTCGGATGGAGCCGAACCCTCATCGCCGGAGCCGCCGCTGCCGGTGGCCTAGCCGCAACCTTCACCTCGCCCATCATCGGGCGCCTCATCGACCGCTACGGCGCCCGCACCGTCCTCACCGCCAGCATCGTCATCCTCATAATCTCCACCGCCGCTCTCGCCTGGTCCGACATCTCCCTGACCATCATGGGCGCGACCATCCCCTGGGTCTTCTACATCGCCTACGCCACCGGCCGCGTCATCTTCGCCAGCCCCGTCCAGATCGGCACCTCCGTCGTCGTCTCCCGATGGTTCATCCGAATGCGAGGCCGCACCAACGGCATCCTCGGACTCTCCCATTCCGCCGGAATGGTCCTCTTCCCCCTCATCGCTTCCATCGTCATCGCCCAGAGCGGTTGGCGCGACGCCTGGTACGTCCTCAGCGTAGTCGTCTTCGTAGTCGCCCTCCTCCCGGTGGCACTCTTGACCGCCGAAACCCCCGAAGACCTAGGACTCCGTCCTGACGGCGACCCAGAGGAAGAACAAGAAGAAGACTCCCCCGACGACGCCAAATCAACCGCCGAAGAAGAACCCAACTGGACATCCTCAGCCGCCATCCGCACCCCCGCTCTCTGGCTCCTCGCACTCGCCACTGGAATGCTCTTCTTCATGCACGCCGGATCGAACACTCACGCGGCGGCTTTCTTCCAGGATCAAGGCCTCGGCACCGTCACCGCCGGCATCAGCATCAGCCTTAACGCCATCTTCCTCGGCATCAGCAGCCTATTCTGGGGTCGCATCGTCGAACGCATCCCGGCCCGATACGTCCTTGCCGCCGTCGCCCTCAACCTCGCCGTGGGAGCTTTCCTCTTCACCCTCACCGACACCGCCATCGAAGCCCTCATCTTCTCCGCTTTCTTCGGCTTCGGCCTCGGAGGAATGCTAGTCGTCCCACCCGTAGCTTATGCCGACTACTTCGGTCGCCCCAACCTAGGCACCATCCGAGGCATAACCGAACCCTTCACAACCTTGGGCCAAGCCATCGGCGTACTCATCCCGGGCCTCATCTTCGACTTCATCGGCGGTGCAACCTATCTCCCCTTCTTCTACTTGGCAGCCGCAATCGGCATCTTGGCTGCCGTGGCTTCGCTGTTTGCCGTCAAACCGACCACTCAATTTTCGCATTCTGAGGACATAGCGCCAGGAACATGACCGCACGATTCTGAACCATCAAGATAACCGATAACTACCACCTTTAGCGGCATGTATCAGGCGATGCTATTAGTTTTTATAGGATGCCACGACCAATCTGTACATTAGGGGCCCAGGTTGCGAATGGAAGTTCAGAACACACCACCTTCGCATCGATAGACGGCAGATCTTCTAGATACACAGGAACTTGCAGGTGGACACCCGGCAGTATCGAAGATTTCACAGTCACATTTTTAGTTTTGCTACCAGGTGTTGGAGTAGTTCCTGCTACACTGGGAGTGTCGATAGATTGTGATGTACGTGGAGCATAGATCGAGGGACAAACACAACGGGATGCCTTGCATCCAGTTAATCAATGATTGAGAGCGGCACGCGTCGAATAGGCGTTGCGAATCTTTTCTGGCCGAGATCCGCTGCTCTGTGGTTGTTACCTCCAGCGGTACTGGCGACACCGGTTCTTTGGACGGGGTGGTGGGATGGATCAGGGCACCTTGGAAGTAAGAGCGCAGCTGTGCTGCTCCTTGTAGCGATGGTGTTGTTTTTGCTCACCACGATCTCTTATGCCGTCTGGTCCCAGGTGTTGGAGATACGTGGTGTGCGACACGCCATCCTATATGCGGCGGCCGGATGGGTGTTGTCGAGAGTTGTCTTTTGGATGCCGTTGCCCATTTTTGATCACGTATATATGGAGGTCTATGCAACCGAACGTCTTGGTATCTTCGGCGGTGAAACAGGAATGACGTTTGTCGCTGTATTAGCATTGGGCGGTGCAGTCGGGTCTGTAATCTGCGCGTACCTCGACCTGTCGGCAATCTTGAGGTGGGGATTTCTGGCGATTGCCGCACCGTTCGTCACGATGATCATGTTCCTCCAAAGCACTACATCTTGGTTAGTCACTTTGGTTGATGACACGTGTATATTGTTGATCTTGGGATTCGCTATCCTCGCGAGGATCCTTTTCGTGCAGAATAGCACATCGACTTCCGTTGCCAATAAAAATCAGAGTTCGAACGCCGACATCAAGGTTCGACTATCATGGATAGGCGGAATCATAGTTGCTGGCGCGTTCTTAGCTGTCACCGTCCGTTATCTGAGGGTTTCAAACTTCGGCGAGCATGAAATTTCACATTGGATGATTACTTGGTTTTTAAGCCGCGCGATTTCGCTGATCACATTCATACTTGCGAGCAAATTTTCAGATCAATTCTTGTGGAAAATCAAGATTTCGTCGCTTGCACTACTGGTTTCACTTGCGATTGGATCGTTTCCGGGAATGCAGTATATCGATACAACACAAAAGGAATTATACTTCGTCATTGTCGCAGTAAGTACCTATATCGAACTCATCAGTCCATTAGGAATAACGTTCATGCTATCGGCTTTAGTCATAACTGTAATTGTCCGCTCTTTCGACCTCTTGCAGTTTGAGTCGGCAATGATAGGCGGGGTGTTTCCGGCTCTGTTTTTGTTCACGCTGGGCAAATCTTGGTTGGCATATCCTGAAGACAGCTTAAATCTGTTGTATTGGGCCGAGCCCACGTTGTTACTAATAGTCTTGTTCGCCATGATGATCTCGGTTTTCAATCCGGGCTTGTCTTTAAAGCAAACGCCATTGGATGCGGGTTTGCAGTAGCCGATGTTAAGATTATCGCTTTCTGGGGCGTAGGTGATTTTGAGTTTCATGTCGTGAATTGCTAAAGAGGTTCGCCTTCGTTTCCAATAACTGAAGTAGGCGCACTAGTTTCGACGCTAGAGATTTGGTCGCGCAGATGCGGTCCCAAATGCTCAGTCGCGTGTTCCAGCGTGATGCCGATCACTTCACCATCGTCTTTGGCGTGGGCGATCAGGATCTCAGCAATATCGTATCCGTCGTTGGCTGAATCTGATCCACCGATGTAGAGGGTGTCAGTCTGAGGGAAGTATTGGATTTCTAGTTGCATGGCAGCCTGTCAGTTTCCGTCAATCATGTGCTCTCGCAAGTAAGGTGCGAGTACTTCGACGGCATTTTCAAGCGTGAAGAAGACAACATCGCCTTCGGAATCGACGTGTGCGCTGAGGCTATCGGCCACGTCGTAGCCTTCGGATGCGGGTCGCCCGTTGCCGATGTCTAGAGTGTCACTTTTCGGGTCGTAGAAGATGTCGAGTTTCATGGTGCGACTCGGTTCGGTGTCCTGAAGATCGGGTTTTGAAGGAGGCTGTATGTCAAGGGTAATCCGCGCCTCCTTAGATTCCGGCCTCCGCCGGAATGACGACAGGCATCACCCCCTGCGCATCCCTAGATTCCGCCCCCGCCGGAACGACTGAGCCTCACCCCACCGGAAAATCCGCATACGTCACAACCCCATGCCCCAGACCGGCGTAGTCCCGATCCCACCTCTCCTGTATCCCGGCTCGCCAGGCGAGCGCCGACCTTTCCAACTCTGAAGCCATTTCTGGCATCTGGTCTGCGAGGTTGGTCGATTCGGCGATGTCTTTGGATAGGTCCGCTAGATGGATGTGGGTCGAGGGTTCGTCCTCCTCGACTAGGAGGCCGTCGATTACTAGCTTCCAGTTGCCGCGGCGGATGGCGGTTTGGCCGTCCATCTCCCAGTGGAGGTCGCGTTCAGGGAGATCGGTGCCATCGGCGAGAAGATCGAGGATGCTTGTCCCGTCGAATTCTCCAGTTTCGTCGGTTGGGGCCGTGCCATCGACCGCGTGGAGGACCGTCGGGACGATGTCCATCGACGCGCACGGAGTGCTCACGACCTGCCCGGCGGGTATGCGAGCGGGATAGTGAGCGAGCGCAGGCATTCGAATTCCGCCGTCGAAAAGGCTGAACTTGTGGCCCTTTAGACCGCCGGATGTGCCGCCGTAATACGGGTCCAACGTCCCGTCGAGCCAGTTGCGAGTCTCGCGGGAAGGACCGTTGTCTGAGACGAAGAAGGCGATTGTGTTCTCCTCTTCGCCGAGGCGTGCGACTTCGTTCATGATCGCACCGATCGCATCGTCAATCGCGCTGATCATCGCCGCCATGATGCGCCGATCCCACGGCAGATGGGTGAAGCGAGACGTGTATTTCTCAGGCGCATGCATCGGATAATGAGGCGCGTTGAACGGGGCGTAGAGTAAGAACGGTTTGCCGGATTCCCGTCTCTCGGCGACCATCGCACGGAGACGCTCAATCGCTTTGTCGGCGATCAACTCGGTGAAATACTCGCTGTCGTGCCAAACCTCTTCGTTGTTTTCCCAGAGGTCATGCGTCGGGTTGATTCCGGGGCCAGGTCGATTGGCTCCCCAGTAGTAGATGTGAGAGTAGAAATCGATGCAACCGGCGAGGAATCCGAACCAGTAGTCGAAACCATGGGAGTGCGGTCGACACTCATCCGTCAGACCGAGGTGCCATTTGCCAACCATAGAGGTCTGATATCCGCGGTCTTTGAGCAGGGATGAGATCGTGGGCGTGGAGTTGGGCAAACCGGATGCGGTCCGGTGGCCTTGAAGGATGGCCCGGACGCCGGCGTTGCCCGGATACCTGCCAGTCAACAGCGCAGCCCGCGATGGACTGCAGACCGGGCTGTTGGAGTACCAGTCGGTGAAGCGGACGCCTTCAGCGGCCATTCGGTCGAGATTTGGCGTTCGGAAATCGGTGGCGCCCATGCACGACAGATCGCCGTATCCTTGGTCGTCCGACATGAACACGATTACGTTGGGTCGTTCATTTTCGTTTGGCATGGGAGATGATTCTACCCGCAACAAACGAACAGGGGCCGTCGTCTGACGGCCCCTGATCAACTCGGTTCGAGCTACCGGTCAGCTACTCGTCGGAGGAGGTGTCGTCACCAAACGAGATGACTGGTTCCGACGGCGTTTCACGGTCTCCGAAAAACGCGCTTGTGAGGTCGGAGTAATCGGGCGGCGCAGCACCTGCATCATCGTCGTCGCCTGAGAAACCGATGGACACTGCCGGGCTTTCTGCATCGACGTTGAACGCGGCGAGCGATGCGGCGACATCGTCGTTCGCGATCGCAGCGAGTGCGTCTTCCCAACCTTGCGTAACTGGTTCGGCAAGCACGGTTTCGGGGTCGGGCAGGCCTAGCAACTCGCGACCCTCAGAGGAGCGGTCGAGTCTGGCGGGGATCATGCGGCCGATGATGACGTTCTCTTTTAGTCCGGTCAATCGATCGACGCTTCCCTGCAGTGCGGCATCGGTCAGCACGCGTTCCGTTTCCTGGAACGACGCTTTGGCCAAGAAGCTCTGAGACATGAGCGACACTCGGCTGATGCCCAACAGGATCGGCGAAGCGGTAGCGGCGTCGCCGTCCTGCTCGCGCACTTCCTCGTTGGCCTGCAAGTATTGAGATCGGTCGACAATCTCATCGATTAGCAGCTTGGTGTCGCCAGTGCTCTCAATCTTGACCTTTTGGAGCATCTGGCGTACGACGACTTCGAAGTGCTTGTCGTGGACCTTCACACCTTGTGAACGGTATACGCGCTGTGCCTCCTCGACCAGGTATCGCTGCACCGCCTCGATCCCGCTGATGCGTAGGATGTCGTGCGGGTTCTGCGTCCCGTCGGTGAGTTGCTCGCCAGGTTGAATCTCTTGACCTTCAGAGACAAAGATCTCGGCGTTGCTCTGGGGCATGTACTCGCGCTCGTCGGTTTCGTGCCAAGCGATGCGGATAGCTCCGTCCTCGACGCTTTCGACCTCGCCGGAAACCTCAGAAATGACGTCTTCGGGCAGAGCCAGTGCGCCGTCTTCGCCCATTGCGTCGCGTCGGCCGGCTGCGGTCAAGGTCAAAACGACTGCGCCAGCGTCAACCCAGTCGCCGACCTCGACTGAGGGTCGATAGCCGTCGGGTATCTCGATTTCTGCATCAAACGACTCAATATTCTCGATCGCGATGACAAGGTTGCCCTGCGATTCGCGGAACTCGACGGTGCCGGCGATTTCAGAGAGAATTGCCGGGGCTTTCGGATTTCGCGCTTCGAACAGCTCTTGGACTCTGGGCAAACCGGTGGTGATGTCACGATCACTCGCGATACCTCCAGTGTGGAAGTTCCGCATCGTGAGCTGAGTACCGGGTTCACCGATGGATTGTGCGGCGACGATGCCAACGGCTTCGCCGATGATCGACGGCCTGTTGTCTGCGAGCATGCTTCCGTAGCATTTCGCACAGATCCCGCGCTGGGTCGTGCAGGATACCGGAGACAGCACTTCTAGCTCTTCCAGTCCCGCATCAGCGATGCGCTTTGCGAGTTCGTTCTCGATGAGGTCGTCGGGGGTTGCCAGAACCTCGCCCGTCGAAGGGTGGATGACGTCGCGTACGGGATAGCGGCTGAAGATTCGCTCTTCGAATGGCAGGTTTAGTGCGCGTGATGATTCGGCGGATATCGTCATTCCGATGGTGATACCGCAGTCGCGTTCGTTGATGATCACGTTCTGCGCGGCGTCAGCCATGCGGCGAGTGAGATACCCGGCTTCGGCGGTCTTCAGCGCTGTGTCGGCCAACGCTTTGCGCGACCCGTGTGTCGAGGCGAAGAACTCGTGGACTGACAGGCCTTCCGCGAAGCTGGCTTCGATCGGCACATCGATAATCCGGCCACGAGGGTTGGACATCAACCCACGCATCCCAGCCATCTGCTTGATCTGAGCCAAGTTACCTTTCGCACCGGAGTCGGACATGGCGAACACGCCGTTGTACTCGGGCAGGTGCGACTTGACCGCGTCAGTGACGAGATCCGATGTCTCGTTCCACGTCTCGATGGTTGCGGCGTACTTCTCTTCGTCGGTGATAACGCCTTCATCGAACATCCGCTGGAGTTCGGCAACCTGTGCACGCCCTTCTTCGAGCAACGCATCTTTTTCGGGCGGTGGCAATGCGTCCTTGATAGCGATCGTCGTGCCGGATCTGGTTGCGTACTCGAACCCGAGACGTTTCATCTCGTCGAGGACGATGGCCGTCCCAGCATTTCCAAGTTCGCTGTAGCAACGATGGACGACGGCATCGAGCTCGTCTTCCTTCATGACGTAGTTGTGGAAACCCATGGAGTCGGGCAGCATCTCGTTGAAGATGATCCTGCCCACGGTCGTCTCGATCCAATCGTGGGGCTCCCCGATCGTTACGGGTTCGGCGTCGGTAGATTCGACCCATACGCGCGTCCCACCCGGCACGCGGACACGGATGCGGTCGCGCAGGCCGATGGCGCCGTTCTCTTGAGCAAAGCGCGCATCTTGCAGGCTGCCGAAGTAACGGATGCCAGCATGGCCATTTTCTGAATGGCCAGCATCTTGCCCGTTGCTGAGGGCGAAGTTCTCGACCAGCTCCGAAGCGGGAACCGGCACTGCGACGTCCATCACTGGGCCGGTCATGTAGTAGAGGCCAAGCAACATATCGAGGGTTGGCGACACGATCGGCGAACCGGAGCGCGGCGCGAGCATGTTGCTGGTGCTCATCATGAGCTTCTTCGCCTCGTTGATGGCTCCGGGAGACAGCGGCACGTGAACAGCCATCTGGTCGCCGTCGAAGTCGGCGTTGAACGCGGTGCACACCAACGGGTGTAGCTGAATGGCTTTACCTTCGACCAGCTTCGGGTAGAAGGCTTGGATTCCCAAACGGTGAAGCGTAGGCGCTCGGTTGAGGAGAACAGGATGCCCATCGACCACTTTTTCGAGCGTGTCCCAGACCTCTGCGTCTGCTTGTTCGGCTCGACGCTTAGCGGTTTTGATGTTGTGGGCGTGACCAAGGTTGATGAGGCGGTTCATCACGAACGGCTTGAACAGTTCGAGCGCCATCTCTTTCGGGATCCCGCACTGGTCCAACTTCAGCTGCGGACCGGAAATGATCACGGCTCGTCCGCTGTAGTCGACACGTTTTCCAAGCAGGTTCTGACGGAAGCGGCCTTGTTTACCACGCAGGAGGTCGGTGAGGGACTTCAGCTTGTGGTTGTGACGTCCCATGATCGCTCGACCACGGCGGCCGTTGTCGATAAGCGCATCGACTGCTTCCTGCAGCATGCGTCGCTCATTCCGGACGATGATGTCCGGTGCGGACAGTTTCAGCAGGTGGCTGAGCCGGTTGTTGCGGTTGATGACACGACGGTAAAGATCGTTGAGGTCGCTGGTTGCGAATCGACCGCCGTCCAACTGCACCATCGGATGCAGCTCAGGCGGCAAGACCGGTAGAACGGTCAGAATCATCCACTCAGGCTTGTTGCCGCTCGTGCGGAAGGCCTCTACGACGCTAATGCGCTTGACGGCCTTGGCCCGTCGTTGGCCCGAAGTGTTGCGGATCGTCTCCGTCAACTCTTCGTGGATTTCTTCGAGGTCGAGGTTTTCGAGCAGTTCCAAGATCGCTTCGGCACCCATTCCGGCTTGGAAAACGGGTCCGAATCGGTCGTTGAGTTCACGGTACTCGGCTTCCGTCAACTCCGACTTCTCTTGCAGACTTTCCGCCTGCTGGATCTTTGTCGCGATTTCTTGTTCGAAGACGACCTTGTAGTGGGCCAGCTTGATCTCGATCTCGTCGTCCATGGACGAACCTTCGGGCGCGCTTGGAATCGCGTCAGGGTCTTCGCCGAGGAATTCGTGTGTTTTGACGATCTGCTCGACCAATTGGACCAAGAACTCTTCGTTGCGTTCCCCAGCAGCGTATTGGACGCGTTCTTCGTCAACGCGCGTCAACTCTTGGTCGCGGTATTCGATCAACTCTGTGATCGCCTGAAGCCGCGCCTCTTCGTCGACCTTTGTGATGATGTAGCAGGAGAAGTAAAGGACGCGCTCCAAGTTTCGCGGCGTGATGTCCAAGATGATGCTCATCCGAGACGGCGTGCCCTTGGAGAACCAGATGTGCGCGACGGGAGCGGCCAAGTTGATGTGCCCCATGCGCTCGCGGCGCACCGATGCACGTGTGACCTCGACCTTGCACTGATCGCAGACGAAACCCTCTCGGCGCATTCGCATGTCGCGCTGGCGCTTGTACTTGCCGCAGTAGCACTCGAAGTCGCGTGTCGGGCCGAAGATGCGTTCGCAGAACAGTCCGTCCCGTTCGGGCCGGAGGGTCCGGTAGTTGATCGTTTCGGCTTTCTTCACTTCGCCCCACGACCACTTCCTGATCACCTGAGGCGATGCGATCGCGATTTTGATCGCCCGGAAATCGCTTTCGGGGTTAGGAGCGACTTGTTGCATTGGAGTAAATGCCATTCGGTTTACCTCTTGTAGCCGTGTGTTCGGGCTTGATTGGGGCTTGGTTCGGGCTTGGTTTGGGCTTCGTCTGGTTGAAGTGATTTGCGCGGGTGCAGACGATGCGCCTACACCCGAACAGGGTTATTCTTCTGAGTCCGTTTCCAAGCCGTCGGAACCTTCTTCAGATTCTTCCGTTTCTTCCGTCGTGTCTTCGAAATCGACATCGAATTCCAAGACGGGCGGGGGCAGTTCCGTGCCGATGTCCAAGACATCGCCGCCAAGCGATTCGATTGCGGGAGTCTCCTGCACTTCAACGTCTTCAACGCTGGTTTCGAGATCCTCTTCTTCGCCGTTTTCGATGTTCTGGTCACCGATCATCGAGATGTCGAGACCGAGCCCTTGGAGTTCGTGTACCAAAACGTTGAACGATTCGGGCACGTCCGCCGAAACTACCGATTGCCCTTTCACGATGGCTTCGTATGCCAGCACTCGACCTTTGACGTCGTCGGACTTGATAGTCAAGACTTCCTGCAAGGTGTGCGGTGCCGAGTAGGCTTCCAAGGCCCACACTTCCATCTCGCCGAACCTCTGGCCACCAAATTGGGCCTTGCCGCCCAAAGGTTGCTGGGTGATCAAGGAATAGGGCCCGGTAGAGCGAGCGTGCATCTTATCTTCGGCCAAGTGGATCAGCTTCATCATGTAGATGTTGCCAACGGTGACGGGTTGGTCGAACTGCTCGCCGGTACGTCCGTCTACTAGGATCTGCTTGCCGAGGATCGGTGCGGCGTAACCTTTTTCTCGATCGATCCGGCGCGTTAGTTCGAGCAAGTTTTCGCGGCTCAAACCTGAGACGTCTTGGTCGGCGAAATCCTTGAGCCAAATGCGCATGCAGGCCTCGCTGGCTCTGCCGTCGTCGCCCGGTTCATAGCTGTGGAGTTCGTCGTAACTGTAGCCCTCAGCTTCAAGCCAGCTTCGAACCTTGTCTTGATCGATCTCGCGGTCGGTTAGGACGCGGTGATCTCGAGCGCCTGATGCGGTTACGAACCATGCTCTCGCCAGTTCGTCCTCGATCGCTACTTCGCTTGCGCTGTCAAACACAGGAGTGACGGCGGCGAAGTCGAGTTCGCGCGCGGCCCAGCCCAGATGCGTTTCTAGCAACTGGCCGAGGTTCATGCGCGACGGCACTCCGATCGGATTAAGAACTATGTCTAGGGGCGTACCGTCCGGTAGATGCGGCATGTCTTCGCGCGGCATGATCATGGCTACCACGCCCTTGTTGCCGTGGCGTCCGGCCATCTTGTCGCCCTGCATGATCTTGCGGGTGTGCGCCACCCAGACACGAACCATCATCGAGACGCCCGGAGGCAACTCGGCGCCGTCTTCCTTCTTGCTGACGCGCACCTTGATGACTTTGCCTTTTTCGCCGTGGGGTACACGCAGGCTGGTGTCTTTGGTGTCTCTGGCCTTCTCGCCGAAGATTGCCCGCAAGAGCTTCTCTTCCGCGGTCAACTCGGTTTCGCCCTTGGGCGTGACCTTGCCGACAAGGATGTCGCCAGGTCCGACCCAAGTGCCCGGAATGACGATGCCTTCTTCGTCGAGGTTCGCCAAATTGGTTTCACCGACGTTGGCGATGTCTCGTGTGATTTCCTCGGGACCGAGTTGGGTTTCACGAGCTTCGACTTGGTGTTTCTGGATGTGCGTGGAGGTGAATCGGTCTTCCTTGACGAGATCCTCGCTGAGGATGATCGCGTCTTCGTAGTTTCCGCCCCCCCAGCTCATGAATCCAACCATGACGTTTTGGCCCAGGGCCAGTCGACCGCCTTGAGTGGACGAGCTGTCAGCGATGGGCTGTCCGGCTTGGACCCGTTGGCCCTT
The DNA here is from genome assembly GCA_022824185.1 of Dehalococcoidia bacterium. Classification (GTDB taxonomy): domain Bacteria; phylum Chloroflexota; class Dehalococcoidia; order Lucifugimonadales; family Lucifugimonadaceae; genus Bin127. The sequence continues at coordinate 13,252 of JAJEAU010000002.1, read as the reverse complement.
GCCGACGATGGGGTGCTGGTTGATGCATGTGCTTTGGTTGGAGCGTTCGTAACGGATCAACGGGAAAACGTGCGGTTCGCCTTCGTTATCCACGATGACGATTTTGTTGCTCGTGACGGATGTCACGATGCCATCTGTGGATGTGCGAACAACCTGCCCGCTGTCCAACGCGGCGCGTTCCTCGATGCCGGTGCCTACGATCGGCGCTTCCGGTCGAATGAGCGGCACACCTTGGCGCTGCATATTCGAGCCCATCAGAGCACGGGTCGCGTCGTCGTGCTCGAGGAACGGGATCAATCCGGCGGACACGCTCACGATCTGTGAAGGCGCTACGTCAACGTAGTCGACGTCCTCGGGGCGAGCCTTTATGTACTGCTCACCGCCGGTCCTGCATCGAACCATACCGTCGAGCTGTCCGACAGCGTCGATCGGAGTTGTCGGTTCCCCGATAAGGACCTCTTCTTCTTGGTCAGCAGATAGGTAAACTACGTCTTCGCCTGTCAGCGATATGTACGGCCGAACCACAATCTCCTGTTCGCCTAGGCGTCGGAGGCGCTTTGCAAGCTCATCGTCGATAACGGAGTTTGCCGCTGCGACGAGCGTCTTGCGGCTTTTCTCGCGGACCTCTTCCACAACGGTTCGCCCGATGAGATCGTCGGAGCGGTTCGAGATCGTTGTCCGGACTTTCCTGTACGGCGTCTCGACAAAACCGAACGCGTTGACTTTTGCGTAGGTTGCGAGCGAGCCGAGCAGTCCGATGTTCGGACCTTCGGGAGTCTCGATGGGGCAGATTCGACCGTAGTGGGAGTGGTGAACGTCGCGAACGTCGAATCCGGCGCGGTCGCGGGTTAGTCCGCCGGGGCCAAGCGCAGATAGTCGGCGCTTGTGCGTCAGTTCGGACAACGGATTCGTCTGGTCCATGAACTGCGACAGCTGCGATCCGCCGAAAAACTCTTTGACCGCTGCACCGACCGGGCGGATGTTGATCAACGCTGCGGGAGTCGTCTCGCCCGGGTGCGTCGTCATGCGTTCGCGCACCACGCGCTCCATCCGGACCAAGCCGACGCGGATCTGGTTCTGGATCAACTCGCCGACTGTGCGGACGCGTCGATTGCCAAGATGATCGATGTCGTCAGGGACGGCCAAGCCGTCGTTGACCTTGACCATTCGCTTGATGATGTTGACGAAGTCTCGCTTGGTCAACGTGCGGCGAGTGAGTTCAACGTCGACGCCGATGCGTCGGTTCAACTTGTACCGACCCACATCGCCGAGATCGTAGCGGCGGGAGTCGAAGAACATTTGGGAGACGAGACGCTTCGCGCCTTCGACCGTTGCAGGCTCGCCGGGCCGCATTCTCTTGTGGAACTCTCTGAGAGCCTCGTCTTCGTCCTTGGCGTCTGAGTCGGATGCCCAAGTCGAGCCGATGTAATCGCGCACATCGGCATCTTCCTCTTCCTCGGAGGTTGGGTCGCCGAAGATCTCGCGCATTGCGTCGAGGGAGTCGATCTTCAGAGGGTTTTCCTGATCGTGCTCGGTTCCGTCGTCGACTGCGGCGATGGCACGCAACAGTGTCGTGACAGGCAACTTGCGCTTGCGGTCGACTTTGGCGAAAAGGATGTCTCGGTTGCTGGTCTCGAGTTCGACCCACGCGCCTCGGTACGGGATTAGTTTCACGCTGCAGAGACGGTTGCCCGTTGCTGCATCCTCGTCAACCGAGTAGTAAGCACCTGGCGAGCGGACGAGTTGCGAAATAACGACTCGTTCGGCACCGTTGATGATGAAGGTGCCGTTTTCGGTCATCTTCGGCATGTCGCCGAAGAAGATCGTCTGCTCTTTGATCTCGTCGGTCTCGTTAATCTTCAGTTCGATCGTGACGTGGAGCGGGACGCTGTACGTGATCTCTCGTTCGCGGCACTCTTCTTCGGAGAATTCGGGTTCGCCGATTTCGTGTTCCGTCAAACTCATCTCGTACTTGGGGTTGTCGGACGAGTAGTCGGTGATTGGAGAGATTTCGTTGAAGAGTTGACGGAGCCCTTCTCCGAGCAGCCAGTCGAACGAATCTTTCTGGACCTGGATGAGGTCCGGCATGTCCGTCGGGACCTTCGTTTCGCCGAAGGTTCGATAGGTGCGGCTACGGGCGCCCGAGGTCAAAGCCTGTGAGATGACCATTCAATTCTCCTTGAGAGCAAGCAGGTAATCAGCAACGACGAAGTGGTCTATTCGCGATGACTGAGTTTCTGCACCGATGACGAGATTCGGTAGTGCCGAAGACGCGACAAAGCGCGCATTCCCAACCTGGATTCTTTTCCCAGTTGCGAAAGCGCTATGAAATGCCCAGAGCGGGCGTGGCCGCGGATGACGTGCACTGTCTTAATGCTACACGCTCGCGGTGGAGTTGTCCAGAGAGATTTTACGCGTTCAAACGCGTTTCGTGGCGACGATCCGCTGTGTCGACTGCGCCGGAAACGTTAGCCGCCGTGCGATGAGTCAGCCGGGGGTGGTCCTCCCCTGCCCGACGCGGTTCTCAACGGGACGTCTTTAAGGAAAAGAACGATCACGACCGAGACTATAAGGATGAAGAACGTGGCGAGATACACCGACGACAGCGATGATGCCAATGCCGAACGAAGTCCCTCGAGCATGGCGGTTGTGGCGCTTTGCGAGAGATCGAGGCGGGACATCAATCCATTGATGGCGTCGGGATTGACCATCGCCGCCGGGTTTTCTGCTATCTCGGAGATTCGTTCTGGCCCCAATCGTTCCAGCAGTTCAGGCGGCAACGAATCGCTGAGATTGCTTTGGAAGCGATTCGCCATCAGCGACCCGAGAAGAGCCAATCCCAATGCACCGCCGATTGTGCGATAGAACTGCACGGTCGATGTCGCGATACCCAAGAAGCGATGCTCAACCGCGTTTTGTGCGGCGATGGTGAACGACGGGAAGGTAAACCCGAGGCCAAATCCGAGCAGGACTATGAACGCGATGGCGATTGGGTATGTTGTGTTTTCCGATGTGGTCGACAGCAAAAACATACCGGTCGACATCATCACGACGCCCGCCAACCCGGGCCACCTGTAGCTTCCGAAGCGAGAAACCACTTGGCCCGAGATCGAGGCACCGACTACGGTGCCCAACATCATGGGCGTGAGGAAACTGCCGCTGCTGGTTGCCGACGCGCCCAAAACGCCTTGGAAAAACAGCGGTATGAAGATTATCCCGCCGAACATCCCGAAACCTGTGACGAAGGTCGCCAGGATTGTGACCGCGAGGACCGGGTTCGTGTAGATGTGAAGCGGCATTATCGGGTTCGAGTTGCGCATCTCCACCATCACGAAAAGGATGACTGCGCCCAACGACACGGCCAAGAGAATGACGACGTTCGGTGATGTCCAACCCGATTCGCCTGCAAAGGATAGGGCGAGCATCAACGGGATTATCGTTGCGATCAGCGTGACGATGCCGAGAACGTCGATACTTCGATTCATCGGCGTAGGCGCAATACTCGGGAAGAAAAGCGACATAGCGATGATCAGCGGGATGCTGATCGGCAGATTGATGTAGAAGATCCAGTTCCACGACAACGTGTCGGTGATGAATCCTCCCAACGTCGGACCGATGACAGATGACATGCCGAAAACGGCAGCGATGACGCCTTGGATTCTTCCGCGATCGGCAGGCGCAAAGAGATCGCCGACGATCACGAAAACCAACGACATCAATACTCCCCCGCCCAATCCTTGGAACGCGCGGAACGCGATCAACTGAGGCATGGAGGTGGCGGTTCCGCAGGCAAAGGATCCGATCATGAAGATCACGAGACCGGCTAGATAAAACCACTTTCTGCCGAAGATGTCGGAGAGCCGACCAACTATCGGCACTGTGATGGTCGATGCGACCAAGTAGGCTGTCGTGACCCAGGTGTAACGGTCGAAACCGCCGAGATCGGCAATGATGCGCGGCATCGCGGTGCCGACGATGGTCTGGTCGAGCGCTGCCAAAAACAGACCCGTCATGGCGCACGCCATGGTGATTATCAGATGACGACGGGGAAGATTATTAGGGATAACGTTTGCGGCCATAGTTGTCCAAACGCTGACGCGGTTGGGGGATAACCTTAAACTACCTGCATCGGCAACGGTTTGGCGGGGTAATCAACGACTAAGGGCCGCATTAGATGGTCACCAAAACCATTCAGATTCGCGGAATGACCTGCGCCGCTTGTGTCTCGCATGTAACGCAGGCGATATCGTCGGTGCCGGGAGTGGATTCGGCAGAGGTTTCACTTGCGACCAATTCGGCGAATGTCGGCTACTCGCCTGCAGGTGAAACTAGCCCGGGGATCGAAGGTGAACTGTTCGATGCGATCTCGACAGCGGTTTCGGATGCCGGCTATTCGGTCGTACAGACGCTCGAAGGTGTCGCGGGTGCAGACGCCGGAAGTTCGGCAGATGATCGATTTGCGGCTCAACGATTAGAGCTGATCGGCATCCGAAACAACGCTATCGTCAGCGTGTCGGTCGCGGCACTGATCATGGGGCTAACTGCGATCAGGCCCTTCGTCGCGCCTGACGTGCCCGCGTACGCGTTGAATCTTCTGTTCCTGATCCTGGCGATCCCCGTTCAAGTCAAGGTGGCGGCACCGTTCTATCGCTCTGCGTGGGCGGCGGCCAAACGCAAGACATCCAATATGAATTCGCTGGTTGTCGTTGGAACTTCGGTTGCGTTCGCTTACAGCGCATTTGTCACCGTCACACAACTGGTGCTTGGGGATTCGACCTTGTGGTCGGATGCCGCAAGTTTCGTTGTACCTGAGCATCACACCGGAACGTATTTCGAGGTGCCTGCCGCGATTATCGGATTGGTATCGATGGGTAGATGGCTGGAAGGCAGAACGAGGGTGCGGGCCTCGGAAGCGGTTCGGATGCTGATCGCGTTGCAACCGCGGATGGCGCTGGTGGAACGAGACGGTGAGGCGATCGAGGTCGCGATAGATGACATCGGGATAGGCGAGACAGTCATCGTTAGGGAAGGCGAACGTGTACCGGCCGACGCTCGGTTATTGGATGAGAACGCGGAGGTCGACGAATCGATGCTGACCGGCGAGAGCATGCCGGTCGTCAAGAAGCGAGGCGATTCGGTTTTCGCCGGGACGCTGAACCTCACATCGGTCTGCAAGGCGAGGGTGGCAACGACGGGAGAGCGAACGCTGCTTTCTCAGATCATCAGCCAAGTTGAACGGGCGCAGTCCAGTCGAGCACCGATCGAGAGATTCGTAGATCGGGTGACGGCGAAGTTCGTGCCAGCGGTTTTGTTGGTCGGGTTAGCGTCTTTCGTTTTCTGGTTGTTTGCGGCTCCTGATCCGTCATTGCCCAACGCATTGCTGATTTCTGTGACGGTGTTTGTGATCGCGTGCCCCTGTGCATTGGGGTTGGCTACGCCGACGGCTGTCGTGGCCGGGATTGGCCGTGCCGCCGAGTATGGAATCTTGATCAAAAACGCCACGACGCTTGAGAGAACGGCGGCTGTGGATACGGTTGCGTTCGATAAGACGGGGACTTTGACGTCTGGGCGTCCGACGGTGGTTTCGCTGCGCGTTGATCCTGAATCAGGATTGACGACGGATGACGTATTGGGATTGGCAGCGGGAGTCGAGGTCTATTCTGAGCACCCGGTCGCGATTGCTATCGTCAACCACGCGCGGGAACGCGGTATCGCGCTGCCCGAAGCTGAGGGTTTTCAGACGATAACGGGTAAAGGGGTGTACGCAAGGGTTGATGGCTCGGTGGTTGCAGTGATGAATCCGTCAGCGATTTCTATGGAGGAGCACGTCGAGATGACCGCTGCTGTGGATGAGATCGAAGCTAGTGCACAGACGCCTGTGGCAGTGTCGATCAACGGCGACGTGGTTGCCGCCATCGGGCTGGCCGACACCGTAAGGCCTGACGCACAACGCGCAGTCGAGTCGATTCGTCGCATGGGGATTGAGGCTCGATTGATCACTGGGGATAGGCGTCCGGTCGCAGCAGTCGTCGCGGAGGGAGTTGGCATCGATCACGTCGATGCGGAGGTGTTGCCATCTCAAAAAGCCGAGAAGGTGGAGTATCTGACGACTCAGGGCAAAAAGGTGGCGATGATCGGTGATGGCATCAACGATGGTCCGGCGCTGGCGACCGCGCACGTCGGCGTTGCGATGGCGAGTGGGACGGATATCGCGATTGAGGCCGCCGATGTGACGTTGGTGAACAATGAACCGGCTGCGGTTCCCCGGTTAGTCGCTATCAGTCGATCGACGGTTCGAGTGATAAGGCAGAACCTGTTCTGGGCATTCGCTTACAACGTCTTGTTGATTCCAGTTGCCGCCGGAGTTCTTCATCCGGTCTTTGCCGACTCGCCGCCGCCGGAATATCTTCGTTTCATCATCAGCGAAAGCGGATTCATGAGTCCGGTCGCGGCTGCAGCGGCGATGGCGATATCGTCTTTGTCGGTGTCGTTGAATGCCCTCAAGCTACGGCGTAGCGGATGATGTCCCAAGATGAAGGCCCAACAAGAAATGGTTGAGGCAGCGGTTTATAATCGCACCATGCCAACCAAAGAGCCAGCACGCGACGTCGCCGTCGTTTACACACATCCAACGTGTGGGTATTGCGACATGCTCAAGTCAGAACTTCAACAGAAGCACGTCGCATTCGAAGAGATCGATGTATCGAAGCAGCCGGAGATGTGGGACGAGGTGGAGCGACTGTCCGGCGGAGATCGAATTACCCCGGTGCTCGTGACCGCCGATGGTGAAGTCGAGATCGGGTACAAGGGCATCGGCTGCAACTACGGCTAGGTCGTCCCTCTGTCCGCGTCTATTGCGATCCGCATGGGATGCCGTTTGGTCTGGTTTCGCTTGATCTGAAGTCCCGAGGTTTCGGCGGGTAGACTTTCGCCATGACTGTTGCTCTGGGGATAGACCTCGGTTCCACGTCCATCACGGTAGTCGCTGTCAGAGTCGATGGGGACAACGCTCGTTTTGTGGCGTCACACTCGATGCCGAACGATGCGGAGACGACTTCGTCTGCCGATCGTGCGGTGGGTAGATCGGAATGGGATCTTGACGCGATGGTTTCGCGTTGCATCGCCGTTGCAGGGGATCTATGCACAAGGATTGGTGACGACGACGTTGTGGCGATTGGCATCACCGGTCAGCAGCAGGGTTGCCAACTGTTGGATACGGAAGGTGATCCGGTTGGGCCATTCATTGCGTGGCAGGATCAACGGTGCAAGGATCGTGTTGCTGGTGCTGATGGCGATTTCTTGGATGCGATGGCGGATGTCGGTGGGGCTGTCAGAGTAGGTGAGGGATTGCCGTCGTTTCCTGATGCGGGTTGTCCGATAGTGACTGGTTACACAGCGCCCACGCTGTTTTGGCTGGATGCGATGGGCATGATGCCGACTGGTGTTGCAAGTGCGATCACAGCGCCAGAGTTTTTGGCTCATCGACTGGTTGGATCGCGTCGGCCTGTTACGGATGCCACCGACGCTGCTGGTTGGGGAGTTTTCGACGTGCCGAGGCGGCAGTGGAACGCAGATTTGGTCGATGCGTTGGGCATCGATCGCGGGCTGTTACCTGATGTCGTCGACTCCTGCACGGTGATCGGCGGATTGAGCGAGGATGTCAGCGAGGCTATCGGCATCGGGAGTGGGATTCCGGTTTCGGTTCCATCTGGCGATCATCAATGCGCGTTCGTCGGTGCGGTGACGAATGCGGACGAAACGGTGGCTGTCAACGTTGGCACTGGTGGGCAGGCTACGGTGTACGTCGATGATCTCTCGAGACTGCGTCGGCGGTCTGAGGATGGTTCGATTGATCACGGTTGGCTTGAGTTGCGGCCGCATATCGAGCGTGGTCATTTGTTGGCGGGTGTAGGTGTCGTCGGAGGGCGGACTTTCAGGACGCTGAAGGATTTCTATGTAAGGACCGCGCAGAACGTTTTTGGCATTGAAGACGTAGATGAAGACAGGGTGTATGGACGGCTCGTTGAACTTGCTGGTGACGTTTTGATTGATGAAAATGCTGATGTGATGACTGCTTCTGCCCTATTCACGGGATCGCGGGAAGATCCGAGGGCGCGTGGTGTGTTCTCGGGTGTTACGCCCGGGAACTTTTCGCCGGGATCGATGGCGCTGGCGGTGTTTCGATCGATGGCGGGTGAGTTGGCTGCGTCTTACCGGAGTACGGTGGAGCTTGGTGCTGGGACGCGTGCGAAGCTGGTCGGGTCAGGTAATGGATTGAGGTTGAACCCGGTGCTCAGACAGTGTATGGAGGAGGCATTCGGGAGATCGGTTGCGATTGGTCGGGTGACTGAGGAGGCTGCGGTCGGGGCGGCGTTGACGGGTGCCGTAGCGGTGGGAGTGTATCCTGACATCGGTGCCGCAAGTCGGGCGCTCGAACGATGAACGTCAAGAACATAACCTCGATATTCGCGATGCTGACGGCATTGTTTGTGTTGGCGGTTTTCTTGTGGTCGGCGATGAATTGGCTGACGAATCGTCCTGAGGAAGAGACCGTGGTGAGGCCGACGCCCGCGTTGACAGGGCCGACTGATTTGGCCTCGGTCAAAGGTCCGAAGGCGCCAACTACTCCGACGGCCAGCCCGAAGGCGCCAACTAGCCCGACGGCCAGCCCGACGGTCAGACCTACATCGACACCGGCTCCGTACAACCCCAACAGTGCGATGTATATCGTGTTTGCGGGATTTGAGCTTTCGCCAGGGTTTGGTCCGTTGAACGACCGAACGCTGCGGATTTTGGGTCGGATAAGGGAAGAGAACGACACGTCGCAGGTCCGAGTGATCATCGAGTCGCTTCGGTATCTGCTGTCTACCGACATCATCGATGCCGCGGTCGAGACGCTTCATGTGTTGACGGGCGAGACGGCGGTTGGTGACGATTGGAAATGGTGGTCCGAATGGATCGGTCGTCAAGGCGATGCATATCCGGTTCCGGACGAGTATGAGTTGTGGAAGATCAACTATCTGCGTCAAATCGACGGTCGTTTCGGGGCATTTTTGACCCCGGCGTTGAGAGGGGAATCGGCGATCGATTTGACGGAGCTTGAGTGGGGAGGTGTTGTTCCCGACGGGATTCCGCCGTTGGAGAATCCTGGTCACGCTCCAGCGGATGATCCATTGGCGGATTACTTGGAGGATGATGATCGAGTGATCGGCGTGTCGATCAACGGGGAACACAGGGCGTATCCGCTGCGTATCGTGAATGCCCATGAGTTGGTGAACGATGTTCTGGGAGGTGAGCCGTTATCGCTCACCTGGTGAACGCTTTGCAACAGCGCGATCGGGTATCGCGCCATCATCAACGGGGAGCCGACAACGTTCGGCACTTCGGGGTTCTTGTTCCGAAGCAACAAGGTGATGTACGACCGTGCGACGCGAACTCTTTGGCACCAGTTCACGGGCGAACCGATCATCGGGGAGCTGGTCGGCAGCGATGTTGAGCTGACGTATTTCCCGACGTCTCGGACATCTTGGGCGGATTGGGTTGCCGAACATCCGGATACGACGGTGTTGACGCGGGAGGGCGCGATCTATCCGCCTTGGAACTATCTGCACGAGGATGAGGAGCGGGCGATCTACTACGACTACCGGGCGAACCCGGACTCGATGTTCCCGATCTCGCACCGAGACGATGCACTGCTTCCGAAAGCGGAGGTGCTTGGTTTGACCGTGGCAGGAGTCGATAAAGCCTATCCGATCGAGGTTCTGCGAGAGGAACGGATCGTGCACGACAGGATCGGCGAGTTGGATGTTGTGGTGATCGCTTCGGGGACGTCTTCGGATGCTCATATCTATGAGAACCCGGACGGCTTGGAGTTCGAACTTCTGGATGATGGTTCAGCTGCGGGGTATCCGGCTGAGGTTGTCGATCAGGACGGCACGGTGTGGGAGGTTTCTAGGGAGAGGTTGGTGGATGCTTCGGATTCGGATAGGGTGTTGAGCGTCGTGCCTTCGAATGTCTCATTCTGGTTCGGTTGGTTTGCTTTTCATCGTGGGACGGAGTTGTATGGCGGGTGATGGTTGGTGTTTAATTGAGGAGTCGGATGACGAGTAGTAAGAGGTATGAAGACTCATTATGTTGGTTGATGAACACATTGAGACGGCTCAGAAGTTTCTAGACGATGCCGATCGTGAGTACGATGCTGGCGACGTTTTGCAGGCTTCCGAGAAGCTATGGGGTGCAGCTTCGCACGCGGTGATCGCCGAGATGAAGCGTCGGGGGATCAGGGCGCAATCGCATCGGGCGATGGTGCAAGCCGTGGACCAGTTCGCCGATGAATTCGACGAACCTGAGATTGTCGCGGGTTTTTACGCCGCGCGACTTTTCCATCAGAACTTTTACAACGGTTTCATGACCGACGACGAATTTGAGTTTGATCGACCTCGCGTTCAACGATTTGTTACGCGGATGCTGGAACTTACTGATTATGCTGACAACTAAACGACATTTAGTCGTTGGGTTTGATGACGAACTTGACGCCTAGGCCTTCTGCGGAAGCGGTGATTGCTTCGGGGAGGTCGGCTAGGGAGTATCGGCCTGAGATGACGTTGTTGAGGTTGAGTTTTGCTAGTTCGTCCGGGACGCGGTGGGTAACGTCTCCTTGTCGGAAAGCGCCGACGAGTTTTATTTCCCGGTAGTGCATGTCGTAGAGGTCTACGGGGAGTGGTGATCCTTCCGGGCTGACGCCGATCATCAGGGTTTGGCCGCGTGGTTTGGTGGAGTTGATGCAGGTGGCGACGAGTTCGGGTTTGCCGACGGCCTCGGCGGTGACTTCGAAACCTCGGCCGTCGTCCGTGACTTCGGCGATGACATCTGAGAGGGGGATGTCGTTGGGATCGTGGAGGATGTCGGCACCGAATTGTTTAGCCATTTCACGCCGGACTGGGACGGGTTCGGATACGACGAGGGTTTCGACGCCGTGGGATTTGAGGAATGCGGCGGTGAAGAGTCCCATGATGCCTGCGCCGATTACGAGTCCAGTGGCGCGGTATGGGATGTCGAGCATTTCGACGCCGGAGAGGCAGCAGGCGGCAGGTTCGGTGAGGGCTGCGGTTTCCACGTCGAGGGCTTCGGGTATCTCGACGGCGGCGCGGGATGGGACGGCGGTGAATTCGGCGAAATAGCCATTGGTTGGTCCGGATTGGTTTTCGCAGCGACAGATGCTCCAGTTGCGGCACGACCAACACTCGTAGCACGAGTTCGGGTGGTTGATGCAGACGCGCTGGCCGATGCGATCTTCGGAGACGCCAGCGCCGACGTCGACGATGGTGCCGGATGATTCGTGGCCGAGGATCTGCGGCGGGTCTTTGGGGAAAAGGCCCTGGGTGACGTGGACGTCGGTGCCGCAGATGCCGGTGGTGTCGATTTCGATGAGTACGTATCCGGGTGAAGGTTCGGGTTTGGGGATTTCGTCGAGGGTGAAGTTTGCTCCGCCGTGCCAGGTTTGTGCCTTCATGGTTTGGGTCCTAGGGATTGGTGGTTTGTGACGCGAACAAATTGACTTGGTTTCGGTGGCAGAGGTGCGTGTTAAAGTGAGAAACGACGACGAATTGCGTTGAATTGATGGTGAGATTATGCTGACTGCTGAACACGTTGAAACGGCTCAGAAGTTTTTGGACGATGCCGATCGTGAGTATGATGCGGGGGACATGCTTCAGGCTTCGGAGAAGTTGTGGGGAGCGGCGTCCCATGTGGTGATCGCGGAGATGAAGCGGAGGGGTATGGAGGCGAAATCGCATCGGTCGATGGTGCAGGCGGTTGAGCAGTTTTCGGCAGAACGCGATGAACCCGAAATCGCCGCCGGTTTCGCGATTGCAAGATACTTTCATTCCAACTTCTACAACGGCACGATGGATGATTACGAGTTCTTGGCAGATCGTCCGAAGGTGCACAGATTTGTATCCAAGATGTTGGAGATCGCGGACCAGTCGTAGGGTTAGTCGTTTGGTTTGATGGCGAATTTGACGCCTAGGCCTTCGGCTGAGGCGGTGATGGCTTCGGGGAGGTCGGTTAAGGGGTAGCGGCCGGAGATTACGTTTTTGAGGTTTAGTTTGGTGAGTTCGGTTGGGACGCGGTGGAAGACGTTGCCGCGGCCGAATGCTCCGACTAGTTTGATTTCTCGGAAGTGCATGTCGTAGAGGTCGACGGGTAGCGGGGAGCCTTCGGGACAGACGCCGATCATTAGGGTCTGGCCGCGGGGTTTGGTGGAGTTGATGCAGGTGGCGACGAGTTCGGGTTTTCCGACGGCTTCGGCGGTGACGTCGAAGCCTTTGCCTTGGTCGGTGATGTCGGCGATGACTTCTGAGAGTGGGATGTCGTTGGGGTCGTGGAGTATGTCGGCACCGAATTGTTTTGCCATTTCACGTCGGACTGTGACGGGTTCGGATACGACGAGGGTTTCGACGCCGTGGGATTTGAGAAACGCGGCGGTGAAGAGTCCCATGATTCCTGCGCCGATTACGAGTCCTGTTGCGCGGTATGGGATGTCGAGCATTTCGACGCCGGATAGGCAGCAGGATGCGGGTTCGGTGAGCGCTGCGGTTTCGATGTCGAGGTCTTCGGGCAGTTCTAGGGCTGCTCGGGAGTCGAGGGCGACGTATTCGGCGTAGAAGCCGTTCGTGGAAGCGTCGGCGACCTCGCAGCGAGAGACGTTCCAGTTTTGGCAGGTCCAGCACTCGTAGCAGTGGGAGGTGTGGTTCATGACGACGCGCTGGCCGATGCGCTCGGAGGAGACGCCTTCGCCGACGGCGACGATTGTTCCGGATCCTTCGTGTCCGAGGATTTTGGGCGGTTCTTGGGGGAAGAGGCCTTGGGTGATGTGGACGTCGGTGCCGCAGATGCCGGTGGTGTCGACTTTGACGACGACGAAGCCGGGCGTGGGATCGGGGTCTGGGACGTCGTCGAGGGTGAAGTGTGCTCCGCCGTGCCAGGTCATTGCTTTCATTTTGGTGCCTCCAAGTTGGAGAGTTTGTATGAAGGCGATGTTACTGGGAATGGCGTTTGTTGTGTGTTTTGTTGCGGACGCGTTTAATCGGGGGTTTTGACCCCTTTTCCTTTTTCCGAAATTTTTCGGATTTCTGATTTTGCCGGGGGCCTCGCTCGGGTCTCTCCCTGCCGCGATCGCCTTGCTTGTCCCTTCCGGTCTTATCGGTCGGACGGTTCGAAGTGGAGGCAGCCTGTCCGGCTTGTCCGCTTC
>JAJEAU010000013.1 GCA_022824185.1 Dehalococcoidia bacterium | reverse complement strand
AACGGACGAGGATGTAGCTGCAAGGTTCCGGTCGCGGTGATGTACTGCTTAAGCCGCAACACGAGCCAGACGGGATAAACCGTACCTTTCGCAACGCGATGCGAAATGGACGCGGACGCTCCCCCCGCTCAGCCAGAGCGAGAACGAGGAGCGCCCGACAGAGGGATAGCACCCGCGTTCCCTCGAAGGGGATGACCGTCCAAGGGCCGGACGATGCCTCGTCTTTTCCGACACCACGTCATGTCCGTTTCGTTGGGCGGGCGATGACCACAGCGTAGCAAGGGGCACGAACCGAGCAAAGGTCGCGGAGGACCTCACAAGTGAAACTCCGCGGCAGGGACGACGGTCTGGCGACGTCGCCCGCGCTGGAACTTTTTGTGGAGAAACAATAGATTTCGACCGCGCATCCCACCGATCCTTGGATCGACGGCACGGCGAAGCTTCGCAAACAACCCGGCCCCCAAGGGTTGGCCGCCAAACGGCAGAACGTCCGAACGGACGAAGGGGAACACAAAGAAAACACATGACAAAAACCCGAAGCAAAGAAAAAAAGACCGACCAGCAAGACGATCCCCATCGCCCCGTCCGGCAACCCCGGACGTTTCAACGCGTCGACAACAATAGGAAATGCCGCCGTACGGCAAAAAAAGAAAAGCCGCTATGCGGCCCGCACTTAGATCACAACCCTGCTGAGACCTCCTCGATCGAATCCTCAACCGCATCGCAAAGATCATCAACCTCCGACGCCGAGATCGTCAACGGCGGCGACAGCGGCAAGATATAAGCTCCAACCCGAATCCAAACTCCACGTCGCTTCAACGCCTCCGTCATCCTCATCCCGATACCAACCTCCGGAGCAAACGACTTCTTGCTCTCCCCATCCTCGACCATCTCCAGACCCTGCACAAGACCAATCCCACGAGCCTCGCCGATAATCTCGAATCGCTCCTCCATCGCCTTCAACCGATCCGCCATCTGCACCCCCCGTTCCCTTGCATTCTGAATCAAACCCTCCCGCTCGATGATCTCCAGATTCTTCAATCCAGCAGACACACCGCCCGGATGCGCCGAATACGTATACATATGGCTCCAAGTCTTCTCCGGACCTCCCGCAAAAGCATCCGCAATTCGACGATCCCCAATGCAACCGCCCAACGGGAAATACCCGCTAGTAATCCCCTTCGCAAACGAGATGATGTCCGGCTGAGTCTTCACCACATCCGCCCCGAACCACTCACCAAGCCGACCAAATCCAGTGATCACCTCGTCGAATATCAGCAGAACCCCATACCGATCGCAGATCTCCCTCACCATCGGCCAGTAATTCTCCGGCGGCACGACACCCCCCATCGGCTGCGTCACCGGCTCACCGATAACCGCCGAAACCGACTCCGGCCCCTCGCTCAATATCGCCTTTTCTATCGCCAGAGCCGACAACTCCCCACACTCCTCCGGCGACTCCGAGTTGAACTCGCATCGATAGAAATGCGGCGCCGCAACATGCACCGCACTCGACGGCTTCGGCTGATAATCCGTCCTCGGAAACCCCGGATGCTCACCCAACCACATCGTCCCATACGTCGCCCCGTGATACGACCCACGACGCGAGATCACCTTGTAACGACCACGCTCTCCCATCCGCACGTGATAAGCCTGAGCCAACTTCAACGCCGACTCATTGGCCTCCGATCCACCCTGACAGAAGAACGTCCTCGACAAATCCCCCGGCGCCAGCTCCGCGATCTTCGCCGCCAGCTCCACCGCCGCCGGCGTCACGCTCGCATAAACATTCGCACTAAGATCCGATATCTGCTCGTAGATCGCCTTCGCAATCTCCTCGCGGCCGTGCCCAACGTTCCGGAAGTACATACCGGAAATCCCATCGATGTACCTCGTCCCATCGACATCCCAGACGTAGATCCCATCGCCCTTCTCCACGATCAGCGGCCCTCCCTCCTCTCCGAGCATCGCATGATTGTTCATGCCGATAAATATGTGGTCGAGCGCGGCCTGCCTCAACTCGGACGGGGTTCGGGACACAGTTGCTGATTGCACGACGTTTGCCTCATGCCACTAGCGACGATCAATTCAATCCCACTCTATCGCATCGACTAACCCCCAACACCCAACACCAAACCAAGAAACCCAAATCTAGAATCCCAAACCATGAAACGCTGCGTCATCATCGGCGCCATCGCAGGCCTCGCCCTCGGCATCTTGGTCTTCTTCGGCTACGTCATCACCTCGTGGTGGGTATGCACAACCCTCCTCGACTGTCCCGGCCACTGGCTCCCTTACCTATTGATCTTCCTGATCGGAACCACAATTACAACCCTCCTCGGAGTCTCCGCCGCCTTCATCCTCAGGCGTCTCTACGACTTCGCCAAGGTAGACGGCTGACCCTCGACATATAGACTCGAATCTTGTGCCTGTCAAACCTCCCCACAGTTGAGGAAATACGCGAATGACCAACTCTGATTCCTCCTTCGATCTCGTCGTGATCGGTGCCGGTCCCGGCGGATACCACGCCGCAATCCGTGCCGCCCAACTCGGCCTCAACGTCGCAATCATCGAGAAAGACGACGGCACCGGCATCGGAGGTCTCGGAGGCGTCTGCCTGAACTGGGGATGCATCCCATCCAAATCCCTCCTCAAGAACGCCGAACTCGTCAACGAGCTCAAGCACGCCAGCACCTGGGGCATCGAGTTCGACAACGTACGCTTCGACATGTCCAAAGCCGTCGACCGCTCACGCCGCGTCTCCAACACCCTCACCCGCGGCATCGGCTACCTCATGCGGAAGAACAACATCACCGTCATCGAGGGCACCGGTCGCCTCATGTCCTCCACCCGCATCCAAGTCGACGGCGACCAGTGGGTCACCGCCCAAAACATCATCATCGCCACAGGTGCCCGCGCCCGATCCCTCCCCGGACTCGAAATCGACGGCGAATCCATCATCACCTCAAGGGAAGCACTGGAATTAAGAGATCAGCCCGGGGCTGTCGCCATCGTTGGCGCATCCGCCATCGGCTGCGAATTTGCCTACTACTTCAACGCATACGGCGTCGAAGTCATGCTCTTCGAACTCCTACCCCGCATCGTACCTAAGGAAGACGAGGAAGTCTCGGCCGAACTCGAGCGCCAATTCCAACGCCAAGGCATCAAGATCAGCGCAGGCTCGATGGTCAAAGGCGTCACCAAAAACGACGACGGCACCGTCACCCTCACCTACACCGAAGGCGAAGACGGGGAAGAGCAGACCTTCACCTGCGACAAAGTCCTCCTCGGCGTAGGCGTCCAGCCAAACTCCGACGACATCGGCCTCGCCAACGTCGGCGTCGAGACCTACGGCCCCGGCTTCATCGACGTCGACGGCAACATGCGCACCAACGTCACCGGCGTCTACGCCGTCGGCGACGTCACCGGCAAACTCCCACTCGCCCACGTCGCCTTCGACCAAGGCATCGTCGCCGCCGAGACCATCGCCGGACACGACCCCGAGCCGATCGAAGACTACCTCGCAATGCCACGATGCACCTACTGCCACCCGCAGATCGCATCCATCGGCATCACCGAATCCGAAGCCAAAGACCAAGGCCTCGATTACAGCGTCGGCAAAGTCCCATTCCAAGTCGCAGGCAAATCCGTCGCAATCGGAGACCCGAGCGGCTTCGCCAAGATCATCGTCGACAACGATTCTGGCGAAGTAGTCGGCGCCCACATCATCGGCAGCGAAGCCACAGAGCTCATCCAAGAAGTCGGGATGCTCCGCTACCTAGAGGGCACCAGCGAAGAGCTCCACCGCGTCACCCACTCCCACCCGACAATGTCAGAAGTCGTAAAAGAAGCGGCCGCCGCCGTCACCAACGAGGCGATCCACTTCTAACAGAACGGATTACCAATCCAGGAACAAGAAAGCAGACTCCAAAATGCCCAATCAAGTGCGCGTCGGCCTCGTTGGCGTAGGCCAGCGGGGCCTGAATCACCTGCAATCGCTGGTTAAGTTGCAGTCGGAGGAGATCGGATCCTTCGTCGCCTTGGCCGACCCATTCGCAGAAAACCTAAGCCCTGAGAAAATCCATCAATGGGAGCCCAACTACGATGAGCGAGGCATGCACCTCTTCTCATCCGCCGACGAGATGATCCAGTCGGGCGAGGTAGATGTCATCTGGTTCGCAATGCCGCCCAACCAGCACCGCGGCGAGATCGAACGCGCCGCCGAAGCTGGCATCGCTGTCTTCGCCGAGAAACCTCAAACGCTCTTCTTCGACGAAGCACTCTCGCAAGCCGAAGCCATCGACGCCGCGGGCATCCCCAACACCGTCGGCTTCCAAATGCGTTTCCACCCGGCATACAAAGCAATTCGTGACCACCTCGCAGACAAGTGGACAGCGGCCATGATGATGGTCGCCGAAGGCGCAGTCGAAGGCCACGGCGTCAAGCACACCCACACCGAGGAACGAGGCGGCCCTGCAAACCGAATCTGGACTGCGAACCGCGCCTGGTCCGGCACCTCGATGGTCGAGGCCGGCATCCACCAGACCGACATCATGCGCTACTGGTCCGACGACGACGTCGAGTGGGTCCGCGCATCATACGTCGAACGGCCCAAGCACCTCTGGGACATCGAAGGCGACAACCCCATCTACTACAACGTCACATACGGCTTCAAAAAAGGAGCCATCGGCACGCTGATCTTCACCAAGCCGGGCAGGTCCTACTACAACGGCCGCTTCGACACAGTGATATGGGAACACGGCACCATCAAGATCGAAGGAAACTCAATCGTCGACTACCACTATGCCGGTGACGATTGGTCGCCTCGCCTCAGGCCCAGCGTCGACGAGACCCGGAAGGTCATTTGCGAGGACCCCGGTTTCGACGGCATGGCCATGCAGAACACCTACCAACTGGCGAAAACTTTCTTGGAATCGATCATCGAGGAAGATGAATCGCTGACTCGAAACACCTACCGATCATCGTTGAACTCGCTGGCATCCGTCTTGGCGGCGAACGCCTCCAACGACCTCGGCGGCGAAAAGATCAACATCGACGACTTCATGTACAGCGACGACTTCGCTCGATTCAGAGCTCGACCCGCCGGCATGTAACCCGACCCAGATCGCCCTTATCCAACAGCGTCCCAACGACCCCTCGCCGAACTGAAAAACCCCTCGTTTTGTATACTTTGGCGGTCACGCGTGTTCGGCTTGGTGGTCATCGAGGCGGTGCGCAATCATCCCTAGTCCAGTTCCCGAGCGTATCCCATTGCCAGTTTCCGAGGTAGCGCGTCATTCTTTCATGTTTGTGGGACACCTAATCAGCGAGATCAAAGTGTCTAACCGCGCCTTGTTCGTTTCACTGGCCCTATTGGCCATCAACTTGGCCTTCATCGCCGCAGTCGGATGTTCCTCCGACGAAGTGGTCGACCCAACGCCTGAGCCTGTCGAAGAACCCGCACCCACTGCTGCGCCCGTTCCGACCGATCCCCCTGCAACTACCGCTCCCGAAGTCGATTCCACTATGGAGGCTGGCGCCAACGGGCAGATCACGTCTGAGGACGTGCTAGCGACTGCATTTGACGAGTTCGGGGCAACCTGCCTGAACGCCGCATACCCGGAGCAAGCCCCACAACTTGACGACGTCTCCGATAGCGATTTCACCACCGACCCCAACGGCCTCGAGTTTGTGACCATCCTAGAGGGTGAGGGAGCGCAACCCAAACTCAATTGGGAGGTCGACGTCCAATACACAGGCTGGCTCGACGACGGCTGCATCTTCGATAGCTCGTACACCCGCTCCCAACCCGCAGTCTTCCCCGTCAACGCCGTGATCCCTGGCTGGCAAATGACGCTCACGCAGATGAAAGCCGGTGAGCGCCGCCGAGTCGTCATCCCGCCAGACTTGGCTTATGGCGCGGCAGGCTCACCGCCTGTCATCCCACCCAACTCCACCTTGACGTTCGACATCATCCTCGTTTCAGGCACCAATCCAGACGCCGCAAACGCCGCCGCGACGCAAGTCGCCGACGATTTCCTCGTGCAAGCCACCGCCTTGGCCAGGACTTACGACGCAGACGCCGCCCCCTTCGAACCAATCATGGTCGACTACGTGACGGATCCCCAAGGCTTCCTGGCTGCCCTCCCAGAAGGCGAAGTGACATGCATGATCGCCTACGCCGGTGATCCCGACACTATGTACCAGTTCTTCACCGTCGGCTCGCAACCGCCCATCCGGCTGTTGGAGAAGTTCGACGAGTGCCTCAGCGACAGCACCACCCGCAACATCGCCGCCGGACGCATCGCCATCGTCGGCACAAACCTGTCCGATGAGACTCTGGGATGTATCGGTGATACGTTAGCGAACCCGACGATCAAACCGCTGTTCGGCGTATTTGACGAAGCGCGAGTTTCGGAAGAATGGATTTCATCGCACTTCTGCCTGAACGCCGAAGAGCGACAGGATTTCGAAGAGCGATTGTTCGCCGACCAGCCGAACCGCGCCGAGGTCGGTTCCGGCAAGACCTTCATCGACGTACAGGAATGCATGGTCGACGAACTCGGTGCCGAAGCATATTTCGAACCCGTCCGGCAACCCAACACCGCTGAACGAGAGGCTATGGAGGAGTTCTTCACGAACTTCACTCCATTCCTTATCGCCGACATCAAGTGTCGACAGGGTGACGCCGGTTACCCGATCGCAGACGGCACGATCATGATGGAAGACGAAGCTCGGTGCGTTGCCGATGCCCTTGGCCCCGTGCGCTTCGGGGAAGTCTTCTTGGATCGCATCTGGGTACCCAGCAACGAAGACCACATCGAAGTTACCGACGTATTCAACGACTGCGGCGTGGTCACCGACTATCTCGACCTGCCTGAAAGTGTCGGGCACATCGGTTTATCCGATCTCTCCTGTCTCCTCGGAGAGCTCGACAATTCAGATGACCCGTCCCAGACTTCGGCACGAGCCTTCGCCGAGTTCGGCGTTCGCAATCAAATCAAGGCCGGTGATTTCTTGACGTTGCTGTTTGGCGCGCAGTCATGCGGCATCGACGTCGAGGGTATCCCCGATGGTGCCGACATTGGCGACACCGCCGCCATGTGCATCTTGGACAAAGTCGACGCATCGCTCTACGCCGGCGGCGCACCGGCGGTAATGCCTGCCTTCGATACCGCTGTCGCGGGTTCTGCAGACTGCTTCTCGGGCCAATAGCCCTAAGGGCGAAATACTCCGTCTGCAACCCCCAAATCGGCGTTAAACTCTAGCCGATGCATAAAGACGTCTTAAATGTCGGTGATGTCGCCATCACTTCGTTGAGTGATGGGAGGTTGGTGTTCGACCAAACGATTACGTTTCCGGATACCCCGCTGGAACACTGGGAACAGTATTACGACATATTCCCCGAGTATTTCGCCAAGCCATATTTCCTGCTCAATCTGGGAGTATTCCTCATGCGATCGGCGGGCAAGACCCTGGTCGCCGACACTGGCTTCGGTCCTCACGGCAAGATGCTCGGCTCCGACACCCCAGCCGATTTGCTGAACGATTTCCAACGAAAGGGAATCGCGACAGATGAGGTCGACACCGTCTTCCTAACTCACCTCCACGGCGACCATGTCGGTTGGAACACTCGCCCTGAAGAGCTGACCAAACCAACCTTCGAAAACGCACGCTACACGGTCCACCGTGCCGACTGGGAGCACTTCACGACCCCGGAGATTTTGGCAGACTTCCGAGGCGAGGCCGTCAAACGCAGCGTAATCCCGCTGGAGGAAGCGGGGGTGTTGGATCTGATGGAGGGTGAAACCGAACTTGCACCTGGGATCACCGCGATCCACACGCCGGGACACACTCCCGGCCACATGAGCCTGTTGATCTCATCGGGCCGCGAGCGCGCATTGTTGATCGGCGACGTTCTGGGTTCGCCCATGCACGTGACCGATCCGGACCTCACCTATTGGCCAGACACCGACAAGGAACAAGGCAAGGCAACTCGACATCGTCTTTTGGATATGGCCGAGCGAGAGAACATGACGGTGCTGGGCAGCCACCTCAGTCCCCCGGGCTGGGGCACATTGATTCGTTGGCAAGGCAGACGTTACTGGAAAGGAGCGTAACCGATGGCAGAGGGGCAACTCGAGATTGGCGACATTCGAGTCGCATCGTTGAGCGACGGCGTGGTCGAATTCGACCCTCGGCTGATGTTCCCAGAAACCCAAATCGAGCACTGGTCTCACTTCTACGACATATTTCCCGAATGCTTCTCCGGCCAGCACTTCCTGATGAACCTCGGCGTGTTCGTCATCGGTTCCGGCAGCAAAAACGTGATAGCTGACACCGGATTCGGTCCTCATGGCAAGATGCTCGGCTCCGAAACGTCCGCCGAACTGATGGACGACATGGCCAGAAAGGGCATCGCCACTGAAGACATCGACACCGTCTTTATGTCCCACCTTCACGCCGACCACGTCGGCTGGAACATCGATCCCGACACCTCCGACGTGCCCACCTTTCCGAACGCTCGCTACACCGTCCACCGCGCCGACTGGGATCACTTCACCGTCCCCGACGAAGACAGCGAGTTTGGCATGGAACCGATCGAGCGGAGCGTAATACCTCTCGAAGAAATCGGAGTCCTCGACCTGATGGACGGCGAGACTGAGCTTGCGCCCGGAGTCACGGCATTCCCGACCCCTGGTCACACCCCCGGCCACATGGCGCTCCTACTTTCTTCCGGCAGACAGCGGGCGATATTCGTCGGCGACATCCTCATCAATCCGATGCACGCGACCGAAACCGATCTCTCCTTCGCCCTGGATACCGATCCGGCGGAGGCGATGAAGGTGCGGCACGAGGTCTTAGACCGCGCCGAACGGGAGGGTACGATCGTGTTGGGCAGCCATCTGAGTCCGCCCGGTTGGGGGACGATGGTGCGGTGGGAAGGCCGTCGTTACTGGCGGGGGATGGGGTAGCTTCGGTTCAAAACGCGGTCGGGTGATAGCCTATATGACTATAGTCATGACCATAGTCATACAAGGAGGGCACGATGACCAGCGTCGAGGATCATCAGGAAGCCATAATCGGCAATGAGGTGCGAACCTTCACGGCATCTGAATTCAAAGCGAAGTGTTTGAAGATCATGGACGAGGTGGCGGAGACGGGAGAGCGCGTTGTGATCACCAAGCGCGGGAAACCGGTTGCTGAGCTGACTCAACCCCGTGAACTGCGGAAATCGAGTTTCGGTTCTATGCGCGGAATGATCACGTATATGGGAGACATCACTTCCCCGATAGACGTTGAGTGGGACGCGATGAAGTAATGGTCACTGTCCTTGACACCAACGCGTTGATTTGGTTCGTGGAAGGCGACGATAGCCTCGGTTCAACGGCTCGACGAGAGATTGATCAGGCGCAGTGGGAAGGGAGTCTGTTCGTGTCTTCTTTTTCGTTCTGGGAGATTGGGATGCTCTTAGGAAAAGGTCGCCTGCGCATGGCGGTTTCAGCGCGGTTTTGGCGCCAAACTGCGTTATCGCAGGGTGTTGAGGAAGTCCCATTGACAGGGGAAATTGGAATTCTGTCAACCGAAATCGAAGGGTTGCCCAACGATCCAGCAGATCGGATAATAGTCGCCACGGCGATGACTCTTGGTGGGACCTTGGTCACCGCGGACGGCAGGTTGCTGCGTTGGGACGGGGATTTGGATGTGCACGACGCTAGGGTGTGATATCTCCGATTTGCCTGTTATGGCTTAGTCGAAGAACCCCTTGTCTTCGTCCTCCAGGTGCTTTTTGGCTTCGGGGATGTTGAAGCTGATGCCTAGGCCGGGGGTGTCCCAGACTTTGATGTGACTGTTTTCGACGATCGGGTTGGGTAGGCCGTCGATCAACCCGTACCACCAATCGGGTTTACCTGCTGGGTACTCGAGGGCGATGTAGTTGCGGGGCAGGGTGGCGGCCATGTGAACGTGCGCGGCGAGTCCGATCAGGCCATCTGCTACTCCGTGGGGAGCCATCAGGATGCCGTGGAGGTCGGCGTATTCGGCGATCCATTTCATCTCTGCGATGCCACCGACGTCGAGCGGGTCGGGTCCGATGACGTTCACTGCTTTCGTCTCGATCAGATCCTTGAAGTTCTGACGGAGGTAGATCTGCTCGCCTGTGTGGATCGGTGTCGACGTCTGCGTTGTCACCTCTCGGAAGTTCTCGGGGAGGACGTAGGGCGTGTAGTCGCCCGTAATCGTGTCTTCGAGCCACATGATGTTGAGCGGCTCGAGAGCTTTGGCCAGACGCAGCGTGTCGGGGACCGTCATGCCCGGGCCGCAGTCGAGGGCCAGTCCGACCTCATCGCCGAGGACGTCCTTCATGGCTTCAACGCACTTGATCGTGTGGCTTAGTCCGCGTTCCGTCATCGGACCGCCGAACGCGCCTCGGGTGTTCCCTGCGGGCATCTCACCATAGAAATAGTCGGGGATCTCTCTACCCATCCCGGAGTGAAAGGCGATCCCTTGCTTGATTATCGAGAAGTTCTCGGGGAACTCCTTCATGATCGCCATGTTTTCGGCGTAGTGCTCGGGCTCATTGCCCTTCAGCGGGACACGACGTCCGCCGTTGTAGACGCGGACCTTGTCCCTGACCTTGCCGCCCAGCAGTTTGTAAACCGGCACGCCTGCCGCTTTGCCTGCGATGTCCCACAGCGCCACCTCGATAGCGCTCACCGCGGCGCCCCAGGGCTTGAAGCTCCCGAGGCGTCGAATGCGGGTCATCACGCGCTCGACGTCGGTGGGATCCTGATCGAGAACGAGATCCTTGTAGAAGTGAACGAACGGCTTCAAGTAGGGTTTGGTCCACTCGGCCTGCCCGTATCCATCGATCCCTTCGTCGGTGGTGATTCGGACGATTGGGTTGTCGCCAATTATGGCGCATTTTAGGTCGGTGATTTTCATTGGGGTTGCTCCGGGGGGGCTAGTATTGGGTGTTGATTTTAATGGGGGATGGCCTCCTTTTCCCGGCGTTTCTCCGACCTAGCGGTGTAGGAGGTCGTCTGGGTGGAGAGGTTGTTTTGGTTGTTGTTTGGATGGGGACTATTGAGTTTATGCGGGGGATTTGGTCGTTGATTGCTTTTGGAATTGGTTTTGGATTTTGGGGCGTATAATTCGCTGGATGGTTTTGGATTATGACTTGGAGCTTGAGCAGGGTGTTAGGGCGGCTGCGTTTGGTTGGCTGGGGTCGCGGGTTTCGGGTGAGGATGGTGTGGTTGACCGGCGTGTGTTGTTGGAGGGGTTTCCGTATCTGGGGGAGCGGGTGAAGTTGGTTAGTCAGCAGGGGATTTTCAAGCCTCGGATTTTGGGTCTGCCGTTGTCGATCACTACGTCTCCGAATAGTCCGTACGATGATCGGATGGGTGATGACAAGATGCTTCGCTACAAGTATCGAGGCACGGATCCGTATCACCGCGACAACGTGGGATTGAGGAAGGTGATGGAACTAGGACTGCCTCTGGTGTACTTCCACGGGTTGGTGCCCGGGCGATACATGGCGATCTGGCCTGCTTACATCGTTGGCGACTGGATGGGGTCGCTTGAGTTTTCGGTGTCTTGCGAAGAGGCGGGGTTCGTTGATCCGGCGTTTGGTCTACAGGACGAGGGAGAGCCGTTCGGGGAGTTGAAGAGGCAGTATGTGGCGACAGAGGTGCAGCGTCGGATACATCAGGGAGCGTTTCGGGAGCGGGTTTTGCGGGCGTATCGGGGTCAGTGCGCGTTTTGTAGCTTGCAGCATCGGGAGTTGCTGGATGCGGCGCACATCACGCCGGACAGCGCATTGCACGGGGAGCCGGTGGTGAGTAATGGGATGTCGTTGTGTCGGTTGCACCATGCGGCGTTTGACCAGTTGCTGCTGGGGGTGCATCCGAGTTATGTGATCCATGTGCGTCGGGATATTTTGGAGGAGGTGGATGGTCCGATGCTGCGGCATGGGTTGCAGGGGCTGGAGGGTCAGCGGATTTGGGTGCCGTCGCGGCGGGTGGATCGTCCGGATGAGGTGAGGTTGGCAGCGCGGTTTGGGGAGTTTTTGGGGGGTGCGTGAACAGAGATTTTTGGATTTGTTGGGGCTATGGGAGTGATCGATATGCGGGTATGGAAGGTGTTGGGTTGGCCATTTATCTAGAATCTATTGACTGGACCTAACGACGTCTCCGATGCTTCCACTTCGTAGCCACACACCTACTCCTGAGCAACTGACGATCCTGGACGACTCGCAACCCGGATTCAGGTTAATTAAGGGTGCTGCCGGAAGCGGAAAAACCACGACCGCTTTGCTAAGGTTGTCGCAATTGAGAGGAGCTCGTATCAGCCGCAAGTCGCGGCTTGGCATTGACCGACCTGTCCGGATACTGGTATTGACATTCAATCGCACGTTGCGAGGTTACATCCGGGAACTGGCGGAAGAACAGGGTAGGCCGACGGCCGATGTTGACCTCACCGTTGATACGTTTGGTCATTGGGCTTGGGATCTGGTCGGCAGGCCCGAAGTACTCCGTAGCGACCATGAGCGCTCCCGATTGTGCCAGTTATTGACTAACGCGTCGGTGTGCCCTGAAAACCTCGACTACCTCGTGGATGAAATTCGCTACATTGTTGGGAAATTTGAACGAGATAAAAGGGACGCGTACTTGAACATTATTCGGGTCGGGCGTGGTAGGTCCCCAGCCGTGACGAAAGAGCTTCGCCAAACGTTGCTGAACAACGTGATCGAACCTTTCGAAACGCAAAAAAGAAGGAATGGAGAATTGGACTGGAATGATGTGGCATTATGTGCAAGCCAAGTACCTAATCAACGATATGACGTTGTGATCGCGGATGAGTGCCAAGATTTTTCGGCGAACCAAATCAGAGCAATACTAGCGCATTTGGACGAAGATCATTCAACAACGTTCATCGTGGATACTGCGCAACGAATCTACCCGCAAGTTTTCAACTGGTCCGAGACGGGAATTCAAATTCAGCCAAGGATGGTGTACTCGCTGACGCGCAACTACCGAAATACAGCCAAGATTGCGCGCTTGGCGAGGTCGCTATTACAAGGGTTACCCGACGATCCGGACCGTGTGGTTCCCGATCCTGAGATTTGCGTCGTTGAAGGGACAACCCCGCAAGTGCTGGAGGGAGTGTATAGGAACCAAATGGAATGGATGTTGGATAAAATAGAACCATGCCTAGCTGATGGTGACACGGTCGCTTTCCTTCAGATGCGCGGTCGCGGTTGGTTTGACTACCTAAAAAGGGCATTGGCGCAGAGGTCCACTTCCTATTGCGAAATAACGCAAACACGAGAGTGGCCCAGAGGATCTGAGCAAGTGGCATTGTCGACGATCCATTCTGCGAAAGGGCTCGAATTTGACCATGTGTTGATGCCAGGACTCAACAGTGAAGTTACTCCGCACGGGTCGGATGAAGGGGACGGGACACTAGATTCTTTACGTCGATTGGTTGCTATGGGAATCGGGCGTGCCCGGAAGACGGTGACACTCGGTTACAAACCAGAAGACAAGTCGAAAGTATTGGATTTTGTGGATCCCGCCTGCTTTGATCTAATACGTGTATAGCAACTATTCCCAAGTGCGACCGTGGACATCATCAACAGAGATAGGCATAAGTGATGGAGCAGACTGAGAACCACAACGAAATCCGGCGCGCCGCGGATAGGCGCGGAATCACTCAAGTAGTTCATTTCACGACTCTTCGGGGTGCCGTTGGGATTCTCGCTTCCGGATGTGTGAAAAGTCGTTCGAGGTTGGATGAGGACAAGCATTTGGAGTTCGTGTTCAATCCCAACGTGCGCCTCCGTAAAGACCCCGAATGGCTCGATTACGTTAATCTTTCAGTTGAAAGGATCAACGATTGGATGTTTGCTACGTCAACCAGTTGGCATGCAACCGAGGGAAACCCTTGGGTGGTGTTTTCCTTCAATCCTCGCATTCTCGCCCACCCAGGCGTCGTGTTTACAACTACGAACAACATATACCCAAGATGTACGCGCGCACCCGGACTCGGTGGTTTCAACAACATGTTCGCCGAGACAGTGTTTGGTAAGTACTCTAAGCAACACGATCGGGAAGGCAAGTCAGCGAGTTGGACTACCGATCGCCAAGCGGAGGTCCTGTATCCGGGCGAGTTGTCATGCGATCATTTGCAAAGAATCGATGTCCAGATCGAAGAATCATTGGACGACATCCACGGGATAATAAGCAGTTTTAGTTTGGACGTTCAAGTACAACACGCACCGGAGGTGTTTCAATGAGGGACGTTGTGGATCATTCCTCGAAACCATATGAGACATATCAAATGGGGTTGTCCAAATTCGGAACGAATTCGGATATCGTACGTGTTCGCCGATCGGCATTATGGGCGGCGTACGGTGACGCGCTCGGTTGGATAAGCGAACTAACAGACGAAAGGGGACTTGCACGACGGACACGTGAGAATCCTCTGGTGCAACCAATCGAATGGACTAGAAGGATAGGCGGCCGTTCCGGTGTAAACGCGAGGATCAGAAAGGGGTGCTATTCCGACGATTCCCAATTGAGGCTGGCAACTTGTCGAGCGATACGACAAGACGGCTTTGATGTTGAAGCATTTGCAAAGGTCGAACTACCCGTGTGGCTGAGTTACGCGCTTGGGGGAGGGAAGTCTACAAGCGCAGCAGCCAAGAATTTGTCGCGTCGCAACGTGCAGTGGTACGCAAACAGGTTTAAGGGATGGACGCGATCCGGCGGTAACGGTGCGGCAATGCGCATCCAACCGCATGTTTGGTCTGCCAAAGACCCAAGTGACCCAACTTCGTACCTTTGGGATGTGAGTGTGAATGCCATTTGCACACATTCGCATCCCAATGGGATTTTGGGCGCCGTACTGCATGCGTTAACTCTCGGGCATGCGATGTCGGAGGGTGCTCCGCCACGTCCCGAAGAGATAGTAGCATCGATTGATCAAGTTGCAACCTACGTGTTGCAAAAATTGAAATACGACGCCTTAGGTCGGATTTGGTTGGCGAATTTCGAGCGAGAAGCAGGACCATTTGCAGACGAATGGAACCGGGCTATTGCCGAATGCAAAAACGCTCTCAACGCCGTTGGTCGGATAAGTCATCTGCAAGGCGAAACGGGGTACGAAGCGATAGTAGATCAATTGCGACTGCGCGAACCTGATCTCCGAGGGAGTGGAATGCTGACGTCGTTGGCGGCCGTAGGGTTGACTTGGTGCGAATCACGGCCAGCAATAGCTTTGGGGTTGGCTGCGAATGCTTTGGGGACCGATACCGATACGATTGCGACGATGGCTGGTGCTTTGATTGGGGCAAATGCAGAAAACGACCCTCCAACGAGTGTCATGGATGCTCCACTTTTCCGAGAAGAGGCCGATCGAATGCACGAGATTTCGAGGGGACGAAGGCCGCGTAGTTTTTCCTATCCTGATCTTTTGCATTGGGTGGCGCCCAAAACGCAAGCAGATTGCTTGAGAACTTCGAAATCTGGTGAATATCACGTGACGGGGTTAGGGCCGGTCCAACTTGAAAGCGAACCGATGAAAGCTGGGAATTCGGGGTTCATGTGGCAGTGGGTCAGAACTGGATTTGGTCAAACTCTTTTGATAAAACGTCGTGAAACCTTGCCGGAAATCATATTGTCCGAACGTTTGGCGTCGGAAACGAACCCGGAAGGCAAAAACAACACTGCTGATATCGTTGCCCAAACGCCGGCTGCTCCGAAGATGGAAAGGGACCTACTTCCTGATTTCGGAGATTTGCCATTCAATGAACGCGAAGTTGGGACAGATTCGCCTAGTCCTGTCTCGGCCGTCGAATTCAGTAAGATGGTCGATTACTTAGAGCACCATAAATACTCCAACGAAGCGATTGGAGGTGCGTTGCGCAGCGTGGCGAAACGGTGCACCACTCATCAGACTCTTGAGTTTTATGCAATCTTGACCAAACGCCTCAGTGAAATTTAAGCGAATCAACATCGGGTTTTTGCGTCATGGGTCAACTCGCCTCAGCGGGAATCCCCGGCTCACATCCCTACGCTCGCTCGCGCCCTTTTCGCTTTGTGAAAGGGGTGGTAACCCTCACCTTAGCCCTCTCCCATCGAGGGAGAAGGGACACTGCGGCTTCCCGTCCCCTCTGGATTCCCGCCTACGCGGGAATGACGGGAGAGGAGCGGGGATGACGTTAGTTGATTAGGGATTTGTCGGGACCCGCCGCCACGTAATCGGGATTCAACTCATGCCCTATCCCCGGGGCGTCTGATACGTGGTAGAAGCCGTTTCGGACGTCTAGGGGTGGGGTTAGGGCGGCGTTGTAGTAGGGGAGTTCGGAGTAGGCGATTTCTAGGCGGTAGAAGTTGGGGGTGGACATCATGACTTGGGCGCCGGCGGCCATTGTTATGGGGCCTGTGGCGTCGTGGGGGGAGACTGGGATGTAGTATGCCTCGGCCATTGTGGCGATCTTGCGCATCTCGGAGATGCCGCCGCAGCGGACGATGTCGGGCATGATGTAGTTGGCGAGCTGGCGGTCTAGGATGGGTCGGAAGTCCCAGCGGGTGACGAGTCGCTCGCCGACGCAGATGGGCATGGGGATTTGGGGTTTGACGAGTGCCAACGCGTCGTGGTTCTCCGGCGGGACGGGCTCCTCTAGCCAGCCGATGTCGAACTCTCCGAGGGCTTTGCCCACTCGGACCGCGGCGGCGACGTCGTAGCGTCCGTGGAGGTCGATGAGAATCTCGATGTCGGGTCCGACGGCGTTGCGGACGGCGCGGGTGATTTCGACGCCCTTCCGCAATCCCGTCGGCGAGATGTTGTGCCCGTGCTGGAGCGGTGCGACGTCGTCGAACTCGAAGAACGGGTCCATCTTGAGGGCCGTGTGACCCTCGGCGATCGTTTCGAACGCTGCCTGTGCGTATCCCTCCGGGGTAGGTCCACGGTTGAACCAGCCGTTGGAGTAGAGACGCAGATTGTCTCGGAACTTGCCGCCGAGGAGTTCGTATACGGGGAGTCCGAGTCGCTTGCCCTTGAGGTCCCAGAGGGCGATGTCCACCGCCGAGATCAGCGCCGAGCCGAAACCTCGGTTTCCGGTGCTGTTGAGATCGGAGAATAGGCGCGTCCAGATGTAGTCGATGCGCGAGGAGTCTTCGCCGATGAGCAGGTCGCCGAGGTGGGGGATGGCGGCGTGGATCATGTGGGCCGCGATGCCGCCTTGGGCCTGTCCGAGTCCGGTGAGGCCCTCGTCGGTTTCGATGGTCAGGAAGACCCACGGGTAGCGGGGTCCGTATCCGATGTGGGAGTTGATGGCGGTGATTTTCATGGCTGCCTCGAACTAGGATGCGAAGGATTGGTAATGATTTTATGGATGAGTCGGGGGTGTGAACTAGGAGATGAGGGAAATGGAAGGAGTTTAAGAGAGGAGGTTTTGGTTGTTGGGTTCGTGGTCTTGGAGGACCTCGTGGATGGTGCGACGGGATGTGGCGACGATTTGAGGGTTGGTGTTGAGGTAATACGGCAGGGCGATAAGGGCTACGGACAATGCCCAACCCCTGCCTCTTGCCCAGGTGGCGTCGTCGACGGATAAAGCCTCGCGTAGGATGGGTCGAGTTTCGGCGTTGTGGTAGTTCCAGGCGACCATCAGGTCGCAGGCGGGGTCTCCGGTGGTAAACATGCCGAAGTCGATGACTGCGGCGAGGTTGCCATCCTTCACAAGGAGGTTGCCTGGGGAGAGGTCGGCGTGAATCAGGACAGGCTTGCCTTGGTAGGGCGGTGCATCGAGGGACGATCGCCATGACTCGACGACTTTCGGGATGTCCACCTCGCCTTCGAGGGATTCGATGGCGGCGATGACCTCGGTGTCTCGGTCAGCCAACGGGCAGCCCCGGTTGCCTGAGGGGGCGGGTAGTTGCGGATCGAGGTCGAGGCGGTGAAGCGACGATATGAATGCGGCGAGGTCCAGCGCAGCCTTGTCGAGGCGTTTGACCGGGGCTTCGATCGCATTTTGACCATCCAGCCACTCGTGGACGGCCCATTGCCACGGGTAGCCGAAGTCAGGGTCGCCCATGCACAGTGGTTTTGGCACTCGCAAGGGCAGATGCGGAGCGAGCACGGGCAGCCAAGTGTGTTCCTTTTGGACTTGAGCGGCGGCCCAATGAATGCGCGGTAATCGGATGACCATGTCTTCGCCGAGTTTGAAGATGGCGTTGTCGGTGCCGGAGTATGGAACCGGCGTGATGCGGAGGTGTCGCCACTGCGGAAACTGATCGTCGATTAGACGCCTCACGAGCGGTTCGGTCACCAGCACCTCGTCGGCGTGCATTCTTGGGATTGGGTTGTTGGCGCGGCGATGCATGCGTGGTTTGGGTAGTGACGGGCGACGTCTTTTGGGTCGTTGCCCGCGACTGGTGGGCGCGTTGCGCCTGCCATGGCGTTGCTCATCCTAATCATCATCGGTGCGGCGATTCTCGCTGCTGGTGCGGGTGCTGTGATTAGAAGTAAGTCTCGCATGAGAATGTTGGATAATCGATGATTGTGCGAATTGAGAAGATGCCCGGGCTTTGGCGGCCAGTGCTGGTTTTGGTGCTGGTGGCGTTGGTTGTTCCTACGGTTTCGGGTTCTGTGGCGGCGCATACGGGGGATTGCGCGAGGGATGGGGCGGTGACCAGTGCCGCTCGCAATCGTGGGTTGTTGGCGGATTGCGAGGCGTTGTTGGCCAGTCGGGATAAGTTGGCTGGATCTGGAGTGTTGAACTGGTCGGCGGATAGGCCGATCGGCAGGTGGGAGGGAATCAGGATCGGATCGGATTCCAGAAGGGTCGTCGAATTGCGTCTTAACAAGAGGGATTTGCGAGGTTCGATTCCCCCGGAGTTAGGAGGCGTGTCCGAACTCGAACTGTTGGAGCTGTCACAACTCAATTTGAGGGGGCCGATACCGCCGGAACTCGGTCGGTTGTCGCAACTGAAACAGCTTCGCCTCTTTAACAACCAGTTGAATGGGTCGATCCCACCCGAACTTGGCAATCTGAAGAATCTCGAACATTTCTCGGTCGACAGCAACTCGTTGAGCGGATCAATCCCGCCGGAACTTGGCAATCTGACAAATCTGAGAGTGCTGTTCCTCACCGGGAACATGCTGAGCGGACCCATCCCGCCGGAATTGGGAAACCTGACCAATCTGGAAGAACTGTACTCCGCCAGCAATCCGTTGAGCGGACCGATCCCGCCTGAGCTGGGAAACCTGATCAATCTGGTAGCTCTATCCCTAAGTTCGGCCGAATTGACAGGGCAGATACCGACAGAATTCGGCAATCTGAGCAACCTGCAGACATTAAGGCTCTACGGCAACCAGCTTAGAGGGCCGATACCGCCAGAGTTGGGACGTTTAACGAAGCTGACAAGGCTTTCCCTCGACTACAACCGGTTGAGCGGGACGATACCTGCGGCGTTGGGCGATTTAACGAATTTAAGGGATCTTAAATTGAGGGACAACCTTCTTGGTGGTCCAATACCTCCTGAAATTGGCGATCTGAAGAATCTGAACCGGCTGGAACTCAGCAATAACGGATTGACTGGTGAAATCCCGTGGGAGATTGGCAATCTGATCAACTTGGAAGCTTTGTTATTGACCGAGAATGATTTGACCGGCGAGATACCACCGGAGCTTGGCAACGCCCTTAAGTTGAAATGGTTGGATTTATCCGACAATCGCCTGATTGGTTCAATACCGCGGGAACTTGGCGACTTGCCAAACCTGGAACATCTGGAGTTGCAGCGGAATGAATTGGTCGGGTGCGTTCCGTTCGAAATACGGGAAGATCGCTTGGTCAATTCGGGCGCGTTGAATCTGCCGCGCTGCGCTGATCCGGTTGACTCTGATCCCTGCGCGTTTCAAGGTGCGGTGACTGAGGCGGCCGATAATCGGGGTTTGTTGTTGGACTGCCGAACATTGTTGGACGGGCAGGACAAGCTGGCGGGGAGTGCGGAATTGAACTGGTCGGCTGATCTTCCCGTCGCGATGTGGGATGGCGTCGATGTTGGCGGCATGCCTAATCGCGTCGTGTCGTTGGATCTATCCGGGAGGAGCCTGTCAGGGTCGATTCCTAGCGAGTTGGGCAGGTTGTCCAGTTTGGGAGTGTTGCGACTCGCCGATAACGATTTGATCGGCTCGATACCCGTGCAACTGACGCGTCTGGCCGATCTGAGGACGCTCCACCTCTTGGACAACCGGCTCGGCGGAGAATTGCCCCGGGGATGGAGAGACTCGAGGCTTTGGCGTCGCTTGATTTAAGTGATAACGAACTGATCGGCTCGATACCGCCCGAAATCGGTTCGCTGGGAAACCTGGAGGAGCTCTACCTGGGCGGCAACGGTTTTAGCGGTTCGATACCTCCCGAACTCGGTCAACTTTCCAACCTGCGAGAAATGCGCCTGACGGGTAACAAGTTGAGCGGTTCGGTGCCGTCGGAACTTGGCGAATTATTCAAGCTGACGCGGTTGGATCTCTCGGGCAACGAATTGATGGGAACGATACCTGCGGAACTCGCGGATCTCGTCAATCTGACGGAGATGGATTTGTCGGACAACGCATTGACCGGTCCGATACCGGTCGAATTGATTTACCTCCCGAATCTTGAAGAGATGCGTCTGAACACCAACGGACTGTCGGGGCCGATACCAGCGGATTTTGACAACCTCGAGAACTTGCGGATCCTGGATCTCGGCGACAACGAATTGAGTGGGTCAATACCCGTTGCTTTCGGCGGCCTTTCCGAATTGGAAGGGTTGGCCCTCGGCGGCAACGGATTTAGCGGTTTAATACCTACCGAACTTGGCAATCTGACGAAGTTGGTGGAACTGGACCTTAGTAGCAACGAGTTGGTCGGTAAGATGCCGACTGAACTCGGGAATCTTGGGAACCTGATGGTGCTCGTCCTCGATAACAACCGTTTGACCGGCGAAATACCCGTGGAGATCAGCAGTCTCGAAAACTTGGAGATTCT
The DNA here is from genome assembly GCA_022824185.1 of Dehalococcoidia bacterium. Classification (GTDB taxonomy): domain Bacteria; phylum Chloroflexota; class Dehalococcoidia; order Lucifugimonadales; family Lucifugimonadaceae; genus Bin127. The sequence goes on along the minus strand of JAJEAU010000013.1, from coordinate 48,251 downwards.
GTGGCTCGGAAACAACGAGTTGACCGGGGAGATACCGCTGGAGTTGGGCGACTTGGCTGCGTTGGAGAATTTGCGTCTTGCGGGCAATCAGTTTGAAAGGTGCATCCCAAGGCCCCTGAGGAACGCGGCCGATCATGATTTGCCACTCGTCGGTTTGCGGTTCTGCGCGGCTGATGGTTCTCTGCCGGCCACTGGTGGGTTCGCGCCAACTGCCAATGTGTTGCTGGTCCTAGTGATGATCGGCGCTGCGGTTTTTGTCGCCGGTGTGGGTTACGCGGTCAGAGTTAGGGACCGTGCGAGACTGTTGTAGTGCTCACACTGATCCCTCTGCCAACTCGTAGACAGTACTCGACCATGCCTGCCGCACTGCGTCCTTAAGTGCGTTGCGGTTAGGGCGGAGCGTGTTCACGCGCCGTTCGAGGATTCGGTCTGAAAGATTGTCGGGAAATCTGGCGCGTTGCAGGAACTGGTTTATGACGTGACGATCGCCGCCGAAGATCAGGTGGTCGATGCGATGGGGGTAGGTGGAGAAGCGGTCGTGGGCGAGCGTTGCGGATTTGTCGAAGAATTCGCGTGCCCACTTCTCGCGTGAGCGTTTGAAGCGGTTTGCCGATTGACCCCCGGCTCGGTGCTTGTTGGGCACCCAGCGCGTCTCGGTCTTGGTGAGCATCAACGTTTCGTCATGGGCGACGGCGATGGCGACGTAGCCGTATCGGATGAGCATGATGGCGACGTGCAGGGGCGGGTTGATGGACTTGATCAACGTGTCGCGGTCGGTCGTTTCCGTCTCGGATTCGATGGGGAACGGTGGGGCAACGGCCAGGCGTGGTGTCCAATCGGAGGATTCGGCTTTTGTGTATAAAAATGCCAGTCCTGTAGGTGAGTTTGAAGCGGAATCAGGGAGCCAGGACCAGTCGTGTCCTCCCCCTAGCCCCCTCCTGAAGGAGGGGGAATTGGGTGGGAGGAGTTTGAAGATGTAGTCGCCCGGGGAGTCGGTCTCTAGCCGTTTCAACATGCCCATCATGCCTCGGCTGGAGACGGTGCGAGGAGGGAGGATGTCGGAGGCCAGCGTGTCGGCAGCCATCGATCTCCCCGCCTACTCGGTCCAGGATTTGCCGCGGAATGCAACCGCCGCGGGGTCTACTCGGGCGCCTAGGCCGGGACCTTCCGGGATGATCAAATGTCCGTTCTCAACGCGCTCGTATGGCTCTAAAAGCTCGTGTCGCCAGTCGACTTCGTAGACGGCGTGCTCGAGAGGCAGCACGTTTTCGAAGGCGATGGTGGCGTGTGCGGATGCGAGGAGGGAGAGAGGTCCGGACGGGCAGTGCATGGAGACTGAGCCGGGCCATGCAGGTTCGAGTTCGACGCCGATGCGGTAGGCCTCGACGGGTCCGCCGCAGAATTTGACGTCGGGCATGACGATGTCGAGGATGTCTTCTTCGACGAGTCGTTTGAAGAGGTTGACACCGTATGCGTGTTCCCCGCCGGCGATGGGGAGGTTGGCGTTTCCGTGAATGATGCGAAGGTCGTCGGAGTGTTCGACGGGGTCGACCGGCTCTTCGTACCACTGACCTCCCGCCGCTGCTAGCTCAGGTTCGAGGGCGAGTGCGGAGTCGAGGTCGAAGCGGGAGTGGCAGTCGACGAAGATGGTGATGTCGGGGCCGACGTTTTCTCGGATCGTCTGAACGCGTTCGAGTCCAGCTTCGGCGCAGTGCGGCAGTCCTGTGGATTCGAATGGCGCTCTGCACTCGTCGAAGGGTGCGCATTTGATTGTCGTGAATCCGTTTTTGACGGCTTCCATCGCCATCTCGGCGAAGTCGTCGGGGCCGCGGTCGACCGGACCTCGGTCGTCGGGGAGTAGCGACCGGTTGATATTTCCGTATAACTGGACTCGGTCCGGAAGTGCCCCTTCGTGGTCGTGGGTCAGTCGAATGTATTGGGCTAGCGGGAGTTGGGCGCGCCGTGCCAGAGCGTCAGCGACTGCGCATCGGAGTGCGGAGACTGCTGTAGCCAGTTTTTGGTCTTGTTCGCAGGCTTCAGCCGTGACCCCTAGGATCTGCACGGCGTGGTCGTCGGATGCGATGCGTTGGCCGCGGAGGCGGTTGGCCAGACGTGCGGTGATGGCGGCGACGCTGCCGGAGAGTTGGGTGGAGGTGATCTCTCCCTGACCGGCGACGCCGTCTGCGTCGACGAGGTTGATCGTTGCCCAGTCGGTGCCGCCGCGGGCGTGGATCTCTTGGAATTCGAGGGATGTGGGTGACCACCAGAGGTCGGGAGATGTGTTGAACATGATGAAATGTTAAACGCCAAGAGTCCGTCTGCCTCGATTGGCTATGATTACTGGATGCAGCGAAGGTATGACAATAGCGATCGTCCGCCGCCGCGGAGCCGAGGTGCGACGCGGATCGAGGTCGATCCCGTGTTGCTGCCTGGGGGCGTCGACGAAGAGGCGGAGGCCGCTGAGGCCTTGAACTGGTGGCGATTGTTTGTGGCAGTCCAGTTGCCAAGGCGCGCAGTGCGGGTATTGGATGGGATGGCGAAGTCGATGCGAGCGGTGTCGTACGGGGGAATACAGAGGCGTCGACCGTCTCGAGGAGCAGTGGCCTTCGACGCAGTCCGATGGACGGCGCCGGACAACATGCACATCACATTGAAGTTCTTGGGCGATGTGCATCAGGACGACGTGCGGCATTTGCGTGAGGAACTGGACGATGTCGCCGCGGGGTCGTCTAGGTTGCAGCTGACGTTAGGTTCGAACGGGTGCTTTCCGGGGGATCGAACGCCGAGGGTGTTGTGGACAGGATTAGACGGTGACCTACGCCGGATGTCTAGTCTGGCGACGCGGCTGGAAGGTGCAATGGTCAAGTTAGGGTTCGCCGAAGAACGCAGGGCGTTTGCGCCTCATGTGACGGTGGGTCGGGTCAGAAGCGGGACGCAGAAGCGCGTTTTGGCCGCGATCGGCGAACGGTGGCTGGAGGCGAGGGCCTCCGGGGATGGCAGACCGGAGGTCGAGGTGCCGGTGAACAGGATCGTTTTGATGCGTAGCCATCTCCACTACAATCGGCCAACCAGATATGAGCGGTTGTACGAGGTGGGTTTAGCCTAAGAAGTTCTGGTTGTTCGGCAGCGCACAACGCGCACCGATGCAAATCACGCTTTACATAAGAGAAATAGCATTTCACGCCATGCAAGAATCGATCATCACCTTCGACAACGAGGAACTCGTTCTCGAAGCCGAAAACATGACCGTCCACTACGGCCCCACGCTGGCTGTGGAAGACGTTTCCGTCCAGATCCCCCGAAACGCGATCGTGTCCCTGATCGGACCGTCGGGTTGCGGCAAAAGCACAGTGTTGCGGTGTTTCAATCGGATGAACGACCTGATTCCGGGCACCAGCGTCACGGGCAACATCAAGTACCAAGGCCTCAACGTCTACGACGACGAGGTCGACGCCACCGATATCCGTTTTCGCATCGGCATGGTCTTCCAACGGCCCAACCCGTTCCCGAAGAGCATCTACGACAACGTGGCGTTCGGCCCAAGGGTCAATGGGTTAACCGATGATCTCGACAAAGTTGTGGAAGAATCGCTCCGTCGAGCCGCTCTGTGGGACGAAGTTAAGGATCGACTTAACGAAAGCGGCCTCGCCATATCCGGCGGACAGCAACAACGGCTCTGCATCGCACGCGCACTCGCCGTCGACCCGGATGTCGTGCTGATGGATGAACCCGCTTCTGCGCTTGACCCGATCTCGACGCAAGCCATCGAAGATCTGATCCGGGAGCTCTCGCAGGAAGTCACGATAATCATCGTCACCCACAACATGCAGCAGGCAACCCGGGTCTCAGATTACTCGGCCGTCATGATGGTCGGCGAAGACCGCGTCGGACACCTTATCGAATACGGGACTAACGAACAAGTTTTCGGCAATCCTGTCGATCCTCGCACCGAAGCATACGTGACTGGCCGGATCGGATAGAAAAGAGAGGCTTGCAAAGCGTGCCCAACGAACAACTCGACTACAGTCTCGGACAACTCGAAGCCGAAATCGTCTTACTTGGCGGGCTCGTCGAAACGGCGATCCACAAATCGGTTCGCGCCCTCCGGTACAGCGACCTAGATCTGTCGCGGGAGATCATCGAAGAGGACGATCGCATCGACGAATTGGAAACCAAGGTCCAAAACGATTGCGTCGAGCAGATCCGTCGCCAAGCGCCGCTCGCCACTGATCTCAGGAAAATCGTTGGCATGATGTTCATCGCAAACGAGCTTGAGCGGATGGGTGACTATGCCGAAGGTATCGCCAAAGTCACGATCAACATGGGGCACGAATCCGCTCTCCAAGAGATCGATGACATTACGAGGATGGCCGAGCTCGCCGTATCGATGATGAAACGCAGCATTGATGCCATGACGACCTCCGACCGTGAAGAATCCTCCCGTATCGCCATCGAGATCGAAAACGACGATGACGAAGTCGACCGCCTCTATCACCAGTTTCAGTCCGAAGTCCTGAGCCTCGTGGAAGACGACCGTTCCCGGGCGACGAGGGCGACCTATCTGCTATGGGTTGCTCACAACCTGGAACGCGTCGCTGACCGGGCAACCAACATCGCCGAGCGGTCGATCTTCATGTCCACCGGCGTCATCGTCGGTGGTAACGCCGAAGCCCAGGCTGCCGTTCGCGGCTGACTACCCTGCGTCGTCCAACATATCCACCGCCACGGTCGCCCAACCGAAATCGGTGCCCCTCAGACCGCGACCGGTCAACGGCGAATAAAACTCTCTGAAGTCGCGACTCGCCATCTCGACCGATTTCGTCTCGATCACCTGAGCGAATTCGTCGAATCCGTGCCGACGCAGCCCTCTCGCCAGCAACCAGTTCAGATTGAGACACACTGGTCCGCGCCAGATCGTCGACTCGCCCTCGGCGTCAAACGTCGGCTCTGAAATCGCCACGCTCGGCACCGGATAATCCGTCCAAAACTCTTCCTCATTCGTCAGGTGCCGTTCAACCACCTCGGCGACCTTTTCGGGGTCCTGTCCTCCGATGATCAACGGGAATATCGATCCGACGGCCAGCGTATCCTCACGAATCCTGTCCCTGCCTCTCAGATAGATCCATCGACCCAACTTCTCGTCCCAACACTCCTCGTTCAAAGCCCGTGTCGTGCGGTCGCGCATCTCGCGTGCTGAAACCGCCTGGTCGCCTTGGTCTAGCAACTCGTGCATCATCCTGATCGCATCCCAGGCATCCGCGTATACCGCGTTCATAAACGGCTCGATTAACACGAATCGGTTCCGTTCCCGCAGTAGCAGGTAATCGTGTCCCTTGCCGAAGATCGCGTTGTGCCAATCCAGCAACCAATTCTTCCATAGCAGTTGACGTCGACCCGGCATCTCCAAGCCGAGTTCCGCATCGTACGCCGGCGAGTTGTCCAACCCACACTCGTAAGGCGAGACAACCCCGATCAATCCGTCTCCATCCGGATCTCGCTCGCTGCTCAACCATTCATAAAACCGTCGAACCCGAGGCAGAGTCTCACGGGCGAACTCCAAGTCTCCGGATTCCTCGACAATCCGCAACAGCGCATGGGCCAACACCGGCGGTTGGATCATCCCTGTGTTGCGCCTTCGCCAGTCACCGAAACTGCTCTGACCGGCTGCGGCACTCGCCAACGCGCCCCAACGTCCCCAATAGGTGATGTGCCCTACGAAACCATCAGAACGTTGAGGTATCAACAGCGTGATCAACTCGGCCTTGGCCAACTCCACATCCAACGTCGCGAGGGCGATCGCATGAAAGCACGAATCCCAGAACCACTGCCATTCGTATCGCCCAGCCGACGGCTTCACATACGTGAACCGCTGACCATAGTAAGGATCCACGCCGGACCGGACGTTGCTCAGCATTTGGTCCAAGGCACGTGACCGAAGCTCTTCCGCATTCATGGTTGGCAGGTTAACCAAAATCTCTCCGCTTGTATGGGTTTAACATCTCTCTATGATCAAAAAGGACAGCGCCTCCGAACTCACCGCCGCCGGAGACATTGGCGGGACTCAGATCCGTGCCGCTCTCGTTGACCGCGACGGCAACATCTTAAACGAATCGGTAGGGCAGACTCTCCCCGAACGCGGTATCGAAGACGCCGCCGCTCGTTTATCGGACCAGGTCCACGAAGTCACTTCCGACGCCGATGGTGTTGTCGGACTCGCCGTCTCGACTGCCGGCCCCATCAACCCTGAACCGGGCACTTACGACCACCCGCCTAACCTCACAGGTTGGCACGGCAAAACGATGAAACCTGACTTGGAACGGCTCACGGGTCTTCCAGTCGCTATCGGACACGACGCCACGTTGGCCGCCCTCGCGGAGACTCGTTTCGGTCCATTCAAAGGCTCCCAGAACCTTGTCTATGTCACCATCAGCACCGGCATCGGAGGCGGCATCGTCGCCAACGGTCAAATGGTCACTGGCTCGACTGGGCAGGCAGGTGAACTCGGGCACATCACCGTCCGCACGGATGCTGATGCCCTCAGTTGCGGTGTCGGTTGCCATGGATGTTTCGAGGGCAACGCCTCAGGACCCAACATAGGTCGGATGGCGCGCCAAGCGGCAACTGACGATCCCGCAAATGCCACGAAACTCGTCGAACTCGCTGGCGGCCAGATCGATGACATCGATGCCCGTATCGCGTTTCAAGCCGCGGAACGAGGCGACCCCGTCGCCGAGCAGGTGATCCGGCAGGTAATCGAAAACGTTGGTCGGGGATTGGCCAGCATCCTCGCAGTTCTCGATCCCGACGGCATCATTGTCGGAGGCGGCGTAGTCCACAGCCTGCAGAGTCGCTGGGACGAAGTCATCGACGCGGTCCGAACCTACGGCCTTCCCCGCTATCGAACCCGAGGCATTCCGGTATCCGTCACCGAACTCGGCGACGACGTGAGTCTGATCGGCGCGTCGGTCCTCTCGTTCTCGCGCTTCGGCGATCCTTCGTAGACGCGATTTACGGCGATCCGTCGACGCTAATCGGGGGCAACACTCTGGTAGTCGATTGAGGCGTCCAGCGTATAATCGAGGTTAACGTCGGGGAGTGGCGCAGCTTGGTAGCGCGCTTCGTTCGGGACGAAGAGGTCCCGGGTTCAAATCCCGGCTCCCCGACCATCCACTCTCGCTCAGTCGAACCTTCACCCTTGACTGTGCGCGCCACTCAGCGCTTCGAGCGTTTAACTCATCTGCCCGTCGGCATATCGTAGCGCAACACTTCGTAATCGTCGTCCGACCGCGATGGTGGATCATCGTCATCATCGTCGGATGAATCTTCGTCAAGGTCTAACGCTTCGACAACTGCGGCCTCAGGGTCCGCGACCGGGCGAGGCGCACTGATTCTTGACCGGTAGAACACCGCACCACCACCGATCACGATCGCCACGATGGCCATCACGATGATCGCCCAGATCCAAGCATTCGCACCTGTGTCTAGTTCTTCCTCGATCGGCGGTACCGGAGTAGCCGTCGGCTCTGGGATTGGAGTGTCAGTCGGCACTGCGGTCGGCGCGGGCGTGTCAGTCGGAACCGGCGTAAACGTGCTGGTCGGTTCTGGCGTGGCCGTTGGCGTCGATGTGCTTGTCGGCTCTGGAGTGTAAGTCGCCGTCGCGGTAGGCGTCGGTGTGTCGGTCGGAACCGGAGTAGCCGTATTTGTTGCCGTTGGGGCAGGGGTAGGCGTATCGGTCGGGACCGCCGTGGGCGTATCCGTCGGTTGCGGAGTAGGCGTCGCAGTCGGAACCGGCGTTTCGGTCGGCACTGGAGTAGCCGTCGGCGGCAAAACCACCGGAGTCGGCGAGGGCGGAGGCAGCGGGGTTGAGGTAGGCTCGGGCGTCGCCGTCGGTGTCACCGGAGTAGGCGTAGGTTCGGGTGTTTCGGTTGGCGGGATCGGGGTAGCGGTCGGTTGCAGAGATTCCGGCAGCACCAAGAAGATCAAACCATCGAAAGTTGATGCGCGGGCACAGACCTGGCCTATCGATCCCGTCTCGATATTCGCGCTATGCCGTGTTGGCGAGTTCAAAAGTTGTTGCACGCCGTCATCTGGCAGCAGCATGATCTCGACATCGTCGAGCAGCGCAGGCGGAACCGTCGCAGGTACCGGGAGACATATCTCGGCGTGTGGCGTGAACGCCAGATCCTCGATTGGCAACTCGTTCGAGTAGATGTAAAGGACTTGGTACCAGTTCCCGATCGTGTCGAAACGCCGCACGTCGGCTTGCACCGCGGTCGCTTCAGAACCTTCGAACAATCTCACGCCGATCCAGTCCCGTGCGGGTATCGACAACGGGGGTACGGAGAACGATGCGCCCGTCGTCCCATCGACCTCGTACAAACCTCCGCGTCGGTAAGTGGCTACAGCATAGTTGTCGCCGCGGTAGGTCAACGTTTCGGGCGCCACCATGTTGTCAGCCAGCGTTGTAATCTCATCGGCTTCACCCAACACACGCACAGGTATCCGTTTCCTCACCTCAACTGCGCCACCCGGTATCGCCTGCGTGATCGAAACTCGCACCGCAAAATCGCCCACGCGATGCGGAGCGGTGTACAGCGTCGACCGACCATCGGAGTCTTCGATGTCGCCGATCGAAGCGGTCCAGTGGATGGACACGTCTTCGCGATCGGCCAAGGAGTTGTCCAGCGTGCCGTCTATGGTGAACATATTGACGCCGACGAAAACATCCTGTCCCTTCCGCAAATTGATGGCGTCATGATAGGGGACAACATCACCCAAAACTGCGCCCTCGCGCGGATTGACGATAGGCAATATCGTCGGAGCCTCATCCAACGGTGTTGCAAACGTTTCTTCGGACCACGGACCGGTCTGGCCAAGCAAATTGCGTCCGCGGATCCTGAACGCGTACCGCACGTCAAGATCATCCACCTCAACCACACGCGGCGACGAAGCGTTCTCGTCCTTGGCTATCAGGCCGTATCTCTCATCCTCTCGCCGCCAGTCCAGATCGAACTTGAAGTCAGTGAAGTTGTCCCATAGGACGACGATCTGTTGATGGCCTGTCGCCACTGCCGGAGCCATCGGTTTGGTTGCAGGAACATCGACCTCGATTGCGTTCGTGACCGCCACGATCACTTCGGTTTCAGTCCTCAGCCCGCATAGATCCCGCGCGGAGACGTCGAGCGTCCACGACGCGACCGATTCATAATCGAGCTGCTCGGTCGTAGTGATCTCACCGGTGAACTCGTTGATTGCAAATGGAGCGTTAGGAGGGTCTGTCTCCCCGATGAAATAGCGGAGCTGCGAGTATGGGTCAGGGTCGGTCGCGTTCAACGTTGCCACGCTCAATCCCGCTGCCTGTTCCTCTCTGACATCAAACTCGTAGGATTCCTGGCGGAATGCTGGAGGATTGTTCGCACGCGTCTCGTCGACCGATGGAACTACGACGAAATCCGCAGACCATTTCGACTGTTCACGAGTCGCCTTGTCCACCGCTCGAACGTGGAACACCCACTCAGCCCCGTTCGCTAACCCTTCAACGAGCCAACGGTCAGCATCTATGTCAACAACGTTCCGCGACGATGCCGAACTGTAGTTGAAGACGCCGTTTTCGTAGCGCGCCCACTGAATGTCGTACGTCGACGTGTTGACCTGATCCCAAACCAATAACGCTAGACCGTTGCCACCGCAGACCTGCGTGACATTCGGGATCGCCGGACCTTCAATGTCCTCTACTTCAATCTTTAGGACATGCCTGATCGAAGCTCCGCCCAAATCGGTCGCACCCACATTGATCGTGTACTCCTCGACCGTCTCGAAATCGAGCAGTTCATAGACATAAACCTCGCCGTTCTCCGCATTGATCGCAAACGGCCCGCGTACCGGATTCAACAGCTCGTAGTTCACCACATCGTTCGTATCACCGGCGATCGCTTCAAACCTGGCGATCGCACCGAGATACACCCGGTTCTCTTGGAGTGTCAACGAGTTGACGGTGGTTCGCCACGTTGGTGTATCGTTGCTTGAACCCGCCAGTGCACGCGGCTCGGCAGATTCGATCTCCGTCCATGCGCTCCAAATATTCGCCGACGCCGTAGAACTGTGAGGCGCCATTCCTCGCATCCGCACCTCGTAGTCGGTGCCGTTGGCCAGACCGGTGATCTCATACCGGTAATCTCCCGGGTCCTGCACCAGATTCCATCGTGTGCCGCTGTTCCCTGCCGCGCGCCACTCCAAATGATAGGTGTGCTCCGGGTCCGGACGCCACGACACGAACAGCCGCCCGTTGCCCGGGACAACCGCTAGGTGCGCGGGCGTCTCCGAATGTTCCGCCATAACCCGGCCCGAATCGCTCGAAGCCAATAGTGCGACCGCGTTGGCGGCGGCGAACAATAGGAAAGCGAACATCGAAATCGCCGTTAAGCGATTTATCGGAGGGCGTGCGGATGCACTCAAATTCCTACTAAGCAACGCGTATTTCATCGGGCTTCAAACAGCATTCCGCCAGGGAAGTCGACTCGATGGCGTAAACATAGCAAAGTGGAAACGCAACAATCAGCGGTTTACCACGCGCCATATTCGGCAATTCCAGAACGCCCTATCGGTCGAAGCGGAGATCATCCTCTGCGTCGTTCGCTTCATTCGGAGTCTCGACATCCGGTGGGTCGGCACCTTCCGCCGGACCTTCATTGGCCGCTGGAGCTTCTTCGACCGCCGACTCTCCAGAGTCTTCTGCAACGCGCTGTGGCCGTTCTCGTTCTCTTCGCGCGTCTCGTTCCTCCCGCATCTGCGAAGCCAGCAAGTAGGCCACGCCAACAGCGCCAAGCAACAGAACTACAACCACTGCGATCAGGATCGCCACGTTGATGCCGTCGCCCTCGTCCTCCTCGGGCTCGACTACCGGCTCAGGCGTCGCCGTGGGTTCGGCTTCACGCTCTACAACGACGGGCGGTACCGGCGTGTTAGTCGGTGCCGATGTCGGAACGGTTGTGTTCGTCGGTTCAGGCGTAGCTGTCGGAGTGTCGGCTGGCAACGCGATCGACGTCGGCATGCTCGTCGGTGTCGCCGTCGGGACTGGCGGCTCGGTCGGAACTGGTATAAACGTCGCCGTCGGTTCCGGTGTCGATGTCGGCATTGGAGTATTTGTCGGCATCGGCGTCGAGGTAGGAGTAAATGTGGCCGTTGCGGGTACCGGCGTCGGCGTCGGAGTTGGTGTCGCGGTTGGCATCGGCGTTGCGGTGCTTACGACAACCACTGTCTCTGGGTCGGGAGTTGCCGTCGGCGTCTCTGTCGCCTCTGGCGTCTCGGTAGGCGTCAATGTCGCAGTCGGCGGGACCGGAGTCGCGGTCGGTGGGATGGGCGTCTCTGTCGGCATCGGAGTTGCTGTCGGCTCAGGAACATCCTCTTCGGCGATCACCAAGAAGATCTGACCATCGAACAGTTCAGAGTGACCGCAGACCGAAGCCGGATCGTTGAAATCTGGGTTTGGCTGGAACCGGACCGGCAAGTCGAGAATCGTCTGCACGTTCGACGGCGAAATCCTCATCACGTTGATCGCTTCTAATGCGTCCGTCCAATCGTTCGGCACCGGCAGACAGATCGCCGCGCTGTTGGTAAACGACAGGTTGATGATCGGAGAGCCGTTGCTCGACACGAAGTCCGCGGTAAAGATGTCTCCTATCGCCACGTATCCCGGCACCTGCCACTCGACCAACGAAGCGGCATCGCCCGGAGTGATATGCACACCCACCCACTCGAAACTGGGTATCGACTTTTCCCTGGCCTTGAACAAAGCCTTGGGGGATTGCGGCGGACGATACTCGATAGGCTGGAAGTACGAGATCACCCCATAATTCACGCCACCCAACTCAACCTCCTCGGGTATTTCCTCGGGCGATCGGTATGGATTGACGAACTGGTTGTCTCCGATGACATGCACAGCCATCTCGGTATTGAGCTGGACCAATCCACCGGGTACTTGCTCCCTGACCACAATCGAAATGTCGTAAACCCCCGCATCCTTTGGCGCGGAATACGTAACCACTCGCCCGTTCTCGTCCGAGATGTCGCCGTCATTGATGCGCCACCTCACGTGCACATCGTCTACGTCGAACAACGAGTTGTTCAACTGACCGTCGATCCCGTATAGGTTGATTCCCAACCGCGTGGACTGACCCGGTCGCAAAGTGATCCCATCCAAGAAGGTGCTGACGCCGCCGATTGTCTGGCCTTGCCGCGGGGTGTCAACCGGATCGACGCTAGGTGCAGCAACGTTCGGATCCACGACGGTTTCCTCAGACCAATCGCCGACATCGCCTAACTGATTGACGCGACGCAATCTGAAGGCATACGCGCCATCACCTTCAGGCAGGTCCACGACCCGAGGCATCGAAGCATTCGTGTCTTTCGGACGGGACAGATACTGGTCGTTGATCCTCCGCCAATCGAGGTCGTACCTGTCCTCGTAGTTGGTCGGCCACAACACAACGACCTGCTCATGGCGGGCAATAATCGCAGGCGCGTTTGGCACCAGCGGAATGGCATCGATATTCGGGTCATCCAAAACCGTCACAACGACATCGGTGTAGTCTCTCGACCCGCAAAGATCTGATGCCTCAAGCACCAGCGCGTACGTCTCCAATGTCTCGAAATCCAACCGGCCCGTTGTCGTCAACGCACCTGTGAATGGATGAACATCAAACGGCGCATTCTCGGGCGTGGTCTCGTCGACCCTGTAACGCAACGACGAGAACCTGTCTTCGTCGTCCGCCAACACCCATCCCACATGCACGCCACCTTCCTGTTCCTCAAGCACCTCAAACTCGAACATCTCCGATCGGAACTTCGGCGCGTTGTTGGTCTCGCCGCCCCCGGCGAACACGGCCTCTTGCGAAGACCACTTGCTCTGTTCCCTCGTCACCTTGTCGATCGCACGCACTTGGAAGACCCAAGCCGTGTTGTTCGGCAAGTTGATCGTCCCGTCTATCGGCTCATCGATCCACCGCGCACCAACCGACCCAGCATCCGCAGATCGCCGCTGAAGTTCGTAGTCATACTTCGCGTTGTTCCGGTTCCAAGTCACCGTCGTCCCCGATGCCGTCGAGCAAACTCGACTGAATATCGGCTCTGGCGGACCTGCAAGATCGATCACGCTCACGCGAATCTCCGCCTCATCCTCCTCGCCTGCGAGGTCCGTTACCCGAACCGTCAGCGTGTAATCCTCTTGAGTCTCAAAGTCCAACTTGCCAAACAGATAGATCTCTCCATCGCGCACATTAATGGCAAACGGGAAGATGTCCGGTTTCGGGATTGGCGCCACAATCTCGTATCGCAACTCATCATTGCGATCTGGATCGGCCGCCTCGATCGTCGCGATCGGGTTGTCGTAGTTCTGGTTCTCAACGACAGATATCCGGCTCGGAACATCAGTGAATCTAGGCGCACGGTTGGGATCGATCGGATCCTCCGGCGCAGCAACATATCCGCCCGTAATACCGCTCAGATCCCCATCCAACCGACTCCTGACACGTACCTCATATCTCGTGCCATTGGTCAAACTTCGGATCTCGTGGTTCCCTGCGTCCACGTTTCGCCAGATTCCGCCAGTCGCCCAGTCGGAAGGAAGGTTATCCCGACTCGCGTACGCCACCTGATACTCATGACTCGGACATGGCCGCCAACTCACATGCAACCGTTGATTGCCTGGCACAACCACGAAATCCTGCGGAACAACCGGCTTGCCCGCTGGACACTTGGACGTGGGTCGCCCATTCACGGGAACGCTCCACTCGCTCATATACGGCTCCCGATTGGGCTTGATCACTGGCGCCGGATTCCTAAACACCGACCTCAGCTGAACGTCATATTCCGAGCCATTCGTCAGACCTTCAATCGCAAATGATTCGCTCGTCCCGACCGACTCGTAATCCACCCAATCGCGAGCTCGACCATCCACGATTTCTCGCCAACGAATCTGGTTCCGCATCCCGTCACATGACGACCACGACACCAACAGACGTGAATCACCGCCCAACACACGGATGTCGTTCGGCGTCTCGGGCAGATCACCGCACCGTCGCGGCGTTCCAAAGTAATCGTCGCTCCAACTCCCTTCGTCAAACACATTGTCTCGAACGTGCACCGGGCGGATCTGAACCACATGCCGCTCGTTGTTGTCTAGTCCCGTGATGTCGAAATACCCACTGTTTCCGGCGTTTTTGGTATTCGGCCATTGGAATGGGTTCGCCGGCGACTGCGACCTTTCTCGATACCGAATGTCATATCGGTGGCTTGGACACACATCCCACGTAACCAAGATCCCGCCTTCGTGGTCCCAAAGCTCGACGTTGCGAGGTTCCAACGGCTCTCTGTCCGGGTTGTCACACGCTGTCCCGCTACCCTGACCTAAAACCCGCTCTCCCGACTGCACCGATGCCACAACGAAGCTAAGCGCCGCCAACCCCGACACCAACAACACCGCCGCGACTATTCTGACTAACTGACTGATATTCGCGCCGAAACCACCATCATTAACGCGGTGTATGTGGCCATATGGCATCGATGATTCGAACTCGAGTGGAAGGGGATTCTGCGTCGCGTCGCTATCTCCCAGCCCAATTCACAGGCTGGTTTTGCCGTTAACATAACAAAGCAAAACCAGCAAAATCTTTAGGTACACATGCGATGAAGCTGCTAATTCTCAGACACGGAAAAGCCTTCGATGCCGACCACCGACGCTGGCCCGACGACAGCCAACGCCCCCTCACCGAAGCCGGGAAGAAACGCCTCGTCAAATCAACGCCTGCAATCAAGGCCCTCGCACCCAAAAACGCCCGCGTAATCTCCAGTCCATACACCCGCGCCATCCAAACCGCCGAGATCGTATGCAACGAAGCCGGATGGGACGCTCCCGAAATCGACGAACGCCTCTCCGCACATTTTGGACCCGAAGAGTCGCTCGATCTTCTCCGATCCCTTCCCGTCTCCGGCAACTACATCATTGTCGGCCACGACCCGACGTTCTCATTCCTACCCGCATATCTCATCGGAGCTAATCGCCTCGGCGCAACGTCCCTCAAAACCGGGGCCGTAGCCCGCATCGACACTGGAATTGCCCCGCCTGCACAGGGCAGCGGAACCCTTGTCGCCCTCATCCAACCCAAAATCCTCGCCCGTTAACCGGCGAAAGCGATCCCTAAAAGCGCGAGAACGATCGCTAACTCTCTGCAGCCAGTCGCGCCGATCAGCACACTCAGCTTAGCCTCAAATTTCGAGCCCAACGCATCAAACCGACGATCCACCCCATCCAATCGCGAATTCATCTCATCGCGTAGAGAATTGACCGAGTCCTTCAAATCGGCCAACCGCTTGTCCACCTGCTCGTAGGCACCCTCGAGTCTGCTCAATCGCTCCTGGCGAGTTGTCACCAAACCCTCCTTGAACGCTCAACAATCTACCCATCACCCGTCAAAATAGCACATCATAACTAACCTTGCAGGGCTGATGTCACCTTCTTCATCGGCAAAACCAGTGCCAACGCTGCGCCCAACACCGCGATCGTCCCGCAGAACCAAATGATCCCTTCGAAACCGTTTGTCTCGTAGATCTTCCCCGCAACGATCGGGGAAAGCGAGCCGACAACCGATCCGCCCGCGAAGATCAACGCCGTCGCCGATCCCTCCGACCCTCGCTCGACCTGATCCATCGTCGCCGCCGTCACAATCGGCATCACCGAGAAGAAAAACAGCCCCAGCGACGCCATCAACACAGTAAAACCGAGTCCGCGATCGATCCACAGGAATGCAAATACCATCGCCGCCATTGATGCCATCGCAGCAAATATAACAGGCTTCCTACCCACGCGATCTGACAACCACCCCATTGCAGGCGTCGACACTATTCCCGCCAGCGTCAATAACGATACGTGCCAGCCGATTGTGAAATCCGAAAGCTCCAAGCTTTCCTTCATATACAGAACAATGAATGCTTGAAACGACATATGTATTGCAGATCTGAATGCTCCAAGAAATACCAAACCTAATACTCGGATATTTGTCACCAAACGCCAAGCCGATTGCATATATTCCTCGAAGTCGAGGTTCCTCGTCGCCTCCGACCCGGCTGTCTTGAACCGCCACATCACCAAGATCGCTGTCAAGAACATCGGCACTGAAACGCCGATCCCGATCCATCTCCAGTCGAACCCCGAAAACTCGAAGCTCCCGATCGCTCCGCCTAGCAGGAACCCGATTATCACCGGGCTGGTCGTATTCCCAATCTGCGCACCCGTCAGATGCGCCGCCATCGCCACGCCCCGACGCCTAGGGTAACGCGCCGCAAGAGTCCCGAACGCAGGCGCGTGCCACATGCTTGTACCGAACCCGATAATCGCGACCGCCAGACCTATCAACCACACCCACGGACTTATCCCGATCAGAAAGTAGCCCGCGCCAACCATCAACATGCTGATTGCCAGCAACCATGCGATGCGCTTCCGATACATGTCCGACAGCACTCCTGCCGGCACATTCGCCACCCCCGAAGCTATCGAGCTGATCGCAAATATCGTCCCGTACGCCACATCCCCCAGCCCGAACGTCGCCCGGATCGAGGGCATCATCAAAAGCAACGCTCCCTGACCGAAATGCTTGATGCCATGCCCCGCCGAAAGCCCATACATCAGCCCCAAAGACCGCTCGTCCCGCGCCTCTTCTTCCTCGACAACAGGCGCCTCGACCGAGGCAGTGCCACTAGCAGACATAATGACACGCAAGTTTAACAACGAAACCGATCCCGCAAACCACCAATTTCATCCTCTTACCGCGTGGGACCGTCACGCAGTCGGGGCGCCGCGGCTTGTTCGGCGTTGTTGCGGACGGGTTTCCGACGAAAGCGTGAGTGTTCGGATGTCGAAGGCGTGAGTTTACGGCGCGGCTGCTAATTGACCGCGCTCAAGGTAGGCGCGGTCATACCGCCTAATCTTCATCATCGCCAAACGATCCGAACCAGTCCGTCCTTAACGCCTCCGGTGAATCAACGTCAACCCTGTACTCCTCAATTGCATCGAGGTTCGGCTCGATCCCGAGCCCAGGCCGACCATTCGGGTGAATATGCCCATCCCGAATATCTAACATCGGCTCGATCAACTTCTCGAACGACGGGAACCAGTGATGCACACACTCCTCCCGATAGAGGTTCGGCATCGTCATGCAAACCTGGAAACTCGCCGCAATCGCTATCGGTCCAAGCGCATCATGCGGACTGATCCGGATATATCCAACCTCCGCCATTGCACCGATCCGTCTGATCTCGCTGATACCCCCGCACCAAGCGATGTCCGGCATGATGTAGTCGACCAACCGGTCATTGATGATCTGCCAGTAGTCCCACCTCGTGAAATGCCGTTCTCCTATGCACAACGGCACATTCACGTTCTCCCGCACGTGCTTCAGCGCATTATGGTTCTCAACGTGGATCGGCTCCTCCAGCCAGACAAGGTTGATGTGCTCAAGCGCCCGACATGCCTCGATCGCCGATGCAACATCGAACCGAGCGTGGGCATCCACCATCAACTCATAGTCATCCCCAACTGCCTCACGCAGCCCCTCCATCCACCGAACGGCCTGATCAATCGCCGACGGATCCAGCCGCTCGACCATCGAAGCCCCACGGAACCGACCATACTCCCGACGTGACGGAAACGGGTCCGTCTTGATCGCCTGGTACCCAGCCGCCTTCGTCAGCCTCGCATCCTCCATCATCCCTGCCAGGTGATCCTCGAAGGTATCCCCATGCGACGTATCGCTCACATGCGTGTAAACCGGCACCGACTCGCGAACCGGACCACCCAGCAGATCATAGATCGGCCGATCCAAGACCTTCCCCTTGATGTCCCAAAGCGCAATATCGATCGCGCTGATCAGGTGAGACACGAACCCGCGACCGTTCAGATCCGAATACAGATGGAATATCCGCTGCCAGATCTCCTCGATATGCGATGCATCGACCCCAATCACAAACGGTTTCACGGCCTCAATTCCCCGGACCAACTGCGGATTCGCAATATAGTCCGTGCACTCCCCCCATCCAGTCACACCCTCATCCGTCTCAACACTCACCAGCACCCAAGCCAACCCCTCCTGCAACTTGACAACGTGCGTCTTAACGTCGGTGATTTTCATGGTGGCTACGACCTCGATCTTTCCTGCTCAGCAAACCTGATGCGCATAGTTTACTGGTTGGGATCAGTAGCTGGTTCCTCTTCAAAACAGTGTTGGCCAACGAGATGGAAGGATTTACCATTCGCGGTATGACGAAACTAGGGCGGAAACGTTTGCTTGCCTATCTGGTTTTCGCGACGCTGCTTCTTGTCGCCGTCGCGGCGGCTACAACCGCATGGGTTACAGGCTCAGGTTGGGCGGATGCCGTAATATCCGTCCAAGGAATCGTGACAGTAACGGCAATCGCCGTCGGTGGCTTCTATGCGATTTACAAATTCGAGATTTTCCGAGACTTTCAACCTCATCTCACAATCAAACAAGAGATTTCGCATCGGCGGATCGGCGAACGATACGTGCACATTTCCGTGGATGCCAGATTGATCAACTCCTCCAAGGTTGTGGTTCACATCCGAAACGCGTTGTTTCGAATCCAACAGATTTCGCCTTTTAGCGACGCGGATGTCGAAAAGTTGTTTTCGACATTTACTGAATTCTCAGATACGGAAAAATACCTCCAGTTTCCAACCATCATGGAATTCAAACGGAGTTGGGGGCACGACGAATTTGTCATCGAACCGGGAGAAACAGAATCGGAGAGTTTCGAATTCATCGTGGCGGACGAGTTCGATTCTGTTAAAGTTACTGGCTTCTTCACCGATCAGTTGCAGGTTTCCAAGGAACGAATGGAACGAGGATGGTTGGCAGTCTCCGTGTATGACATAAACTCTGAAGTAGGAGAAATCCAATGACCGAATCTAATGACACTCGCCAATCTCGGGTGCAGGTCGCACTCGATACTCGAGGCAGAAGGTTACCTCCTGCACCACCAGCAGTTCAATCTTCAGACGGCAGACCGCCCGGACCGCAGCAAGTCAGCGAACAAGCACCCGAATGAGGCCGATCAACCGTCAGGGGTGAGGCAAGCTCGGTCGGTGAAGTTGGTAAAACAGCTTTGCCGTATGGAAGTAATCAATCAATCTGCCGCAACCGCGGATCCAG
Organism: Dehalococcoidia bacterium; assembly: GCA_022824185.1. Taxonomy (GTDB): domain Bacteria; phylum Chloroflexota; class Dehalococcoidia; order Lucifugimonadales; family Lucifugimonadaceae; genus Bin127. Next base: position 29,034 of record JAJEAU010000013.1, on the reverse strand, counting down.
ATAGTCCCGCAGCCAGTCGCCGATGAAGTTGAACGCGAACACTGTCAAGAAGATCGCGCCGCCAGGCATCACGGGCACCCACCATGCCGTCGTGATGAACTCCCGACCATCCGCCACCATGCTCCCCCAAGCTGGCTGCGGAGCCGGAATGCCGACTCCTAGGTAAGACAGCACCGACTCGGTCAAGATCAGCGAACCGATCTGCAACGTCGCGATCACCACCACCGTGTTCACCACACCGGGCAGGATGTGCCTGAACGCGATCCGATACTCCGAACCGCCGGTAACCCGCGCGCTTGCCACGTAGTCCATGTTCTTCAACTGCAGCGTCAACCCTCGCGTCTGCCTGGCAAATATCGGCCACGAGAAGATCGTCAACAAAATCAACACGAGCTGCAAGCTGGCACCAAACACCACAGCCGCCACCAGTGCGATCAACAGAAACGGCGTCGCATACACAAGGTCCACAATCCTCATCGCAACCTCGTCCCAAACACCACCGGCCATTCCCGAAGCGATCCCGATCCCACTCCCAATCACGCTGCCGCAGATGATCACGATGAACGCCACCGACAGCGAAATCCGCGACCCGTGGATGATCCGACTGAGCAAATCGCGCCCGATCTTATCCGCCCCGAGAACATAGTCCCAAGACCCGCCTTCCACCCAAACCGGCGGCGCAGCGAGATAATCTAGCTCACTCTCCAACGGATGGTTCGGTGCAATCCAAGGCGCAAATATCGCCATGATCGCCAGCACGATCGCAATCATCACCGGCAACACAGGATAACGTCGCACCCACCGGTACAGAGTCCCAACTACCGGTATCCGTACCTTCGACCGCTCAGAAACGTCGTTGGGTAATGGCGTATCACGAATCATAGATGCGAATCCTAGGGTCGATATACGCGTACAACAGATCGGCCAACAGGCTCGAAACGAGGAACATCGCAGCAAATATCACCGTTATCCCCGTAACCAGCGGAAAGTCGTTTTTCTTCGTCGCATCAACCGCAAGCCGCCCCAGCCCCGGCCATGCAAACACCGTTTCCACGACCACCGTCCCCGTCAAGAAACTGGCGAGCAGTATCGCCGCAACCGTCAGCGGGGCGATAAGCGCATTCTTCAGAGCATGCTTGATGATCACCTTGCTCGTCGAAACACCCTTGGCGCGCGCCAACTTGATGTATTCGCTGTCCAAAACCTCGAGCAAAGACGACCGAGTCAGTCGCGCAAGACCAGCCGAACCCAGCCACGCCAACGTCGTCGCCGGCAGAACGAAATTCGTCCAATCCCCGCGCCTAGATGTCGGCAACCAGTCCAGGTGAACCGCAAATATGAAGATCAGAATCAGTGCCAGCCAGAACGGCGGTGCCGCTTGACCAACCAACGCGAACGACCGCACACCGATATCGAGGAATGATCCCCGAGTCACCGCGGAGATCGTGCCGAGTGTCACACCGAGCACCACCGCAAGCAAGTAGGAAATCCCCGAAAGCTGAAGCGTTGCCGGCACCTTCTCGATGATGATGCGCAGCGAGTTCCGCTTGTGCCACAGCGAATCCCCAAAGTCGCCTTGCACAGCGTTCCCCGCCCAGACCAGGTACTGCACCACCATCGGCTTGTCCAGACCAAGCTCACGTCCTCGGGCGTCCCAAACCTCCTGCGACCACCTCGTCCCGGGCGTCATGTACAACAGCCGAGGATCGCCCGTGAGCCTCGAGAGACCAAAAACGATGATCGAAATCCCGATCATCACAGCGACCATGTAAATGGCTCTTCGTGCTAGAAACCTAACCACCGGACGTGTCCAATCAAACTGAACCCACCGCGGTCGACCCGATGTGGTGTGCCCAGTCTACGCTACCAAGAAGCACTCGACCTGCCGCCTTTATCTTCGCCAAGCTCTCCTCGCGCCGGGAGAATACGGCGATTTCATTCGGCGGCAGGCCGAAGTGTTGCTCATTCAGAGTCCGATAGGACCAGCGACTCAGGCCGGTTAGGCAGCACGTCTTGAGAGTTGTACGGATCCCATTCGGCCACCCTTCCCGTAACCGCGAACAGGTTCGCGCTGTGCTGGAACATCGGCAAGAACAGCATCTGGTGAGACAGATAGTCCTGCACCGCGATGTTGTTCGCTATGCGCTGATCCAATGACCGCTCCGTGGCATTCGAGAGCCCGATGTCGCAGTACTCCTGCTCCATCGTGAAGCCGACGATGTGTCCAGCGGCGGCACAGATATACCGCGCCGACGTCGCACCCGGTATCCAGTTGATGCCGTGCGTGAACGGGACGTTGATCGTCTTGTCGACGGTCTGTGGTCGGCGAGCCGGATACTCGGTTCGGTCGATCGTCACGTCGATACCAAGGTCGCTGCGCCACATCTCAGCTACCGCTTCAGCCGCTGCAATCGTTCCCGGAGAGAACGTACTCGGTACCCAGATCTCCATCTCGAAACCATCGCCAACTCCGGCTTCCGCCATGTACTGTTGCGCCATCGCGACATCGTAAGGAATCACCCACTCGGACTTGTGCGATGGGTCATCCGGGAGAATGTTCTGCCACGCGTAGATCACGCGACCGAGTCCGTCGAGAACGTTGTCAATGATCGACTCTCGGTTGACGGCCATTGCCATCGCCCATCGAACCTTTCGCGCGTTCTCCATCGACTGCGGGTCATTTGGATCACCGATCCAAGGGAAGCCTTCCGAAATGCCTTCGTCCCAACCGGGTCGTGGCATCACTCCGCCTTCACAGTCGGAACAGTTCGTCGACCAGTAGTTACCAGCCATCTGGAAACCTTGTGGTCGTGCAATCCCGATCTCTTGGACCGAACCGCCAATTTCGCTGACGACTTGGTTGATGACCTGTGGGCTGAGTTCGCCGATGTCGATCTCACCGGCACGCAGCGCCGCTTCGCGGGACGCCGCCTCCGGCATGTTGACCAGTTTCACAGTTCCCACCGAAGGATCAATCCCTGTCCAGTGGTCTCTGACAGATTCGAGGACGACTTGGTCATCGGCCACCCATTCGGCAACTTGGTATTTGCCGGTTCCCACTGCCGTTGTGCCGAATCCTTCGGCACCCAACTCGTCGAAGGCTTTCTTGCTGACTACGACAATTCCGTTGAAGCCAGCGTTGCCTTGCAACCATGCCCAGGTAGGATCGAAACCGCCCGGTTCGATGTTCTGTCGAACCGTCCGTTCGTCGATCACGTCGAACCCGACCTTCATCTCAGGCCCGATCTCTTCAGCTCCGTTGTTGACCGAGTCGGCCGCGAACGCCGAATTGAACGTCCAAGCAACGTCCTCAGCCGTCAAATCGCCCCAGTCACCTCCATTGTTGTGCCAGGGGATGTCCTCCCGGATTGTGAAGGTGATGCTGTTGAAGTCCGAAGCGACTTCCCAAGACTCCGCAAGCCCGAGATCGGACGGGGAGTATGCGGTGTGATCCTGCGGCGGTGGCGTCGGCGGCGATACGTGCGGCGCACGCACGATCGTCTCGAAGATGGAAAGATCCTTGCCGATCCCACCAGTGGCTCGAATATCGCGCCGAGGTTCTTGGATCAACGGCGGAATCTCGGCCAACGCTATCGTTACAGTTCCTTCCGCCGCGGGTCCTGAATCGTCGGTACAGGCCATCGCGGCGAAAGCCGCAAGGGGGATGAGAAGGGTACTCCCGAAAATCAGCAGCAGAGTTCGGGCATTATGCCGGAACATGTTTCGCATCTCATTCCTCCTTCCGCGAGTCGTCATTCGAAGCGATAGCGCTTTTTCGTAAAATTCGCCATCGAAATCCGAGAATTTCGTAACTCACGTCATTTCAACGGATGAAATCAGTTTATAGGAACGTTCTCGAATGCGCGCCCGCGACAAACGCAAATGTCCACAAGCGTTACCCGTCGATTCGTGAAACGGCGTTAGGCTAAAATTCGCGTGTCTCTCACGAACGGGCAGACGCTATCAAGGAGGTCCAAAATGGATTTTGAGTTTGCGATTTCGGGACAACAGTGGATCGGCATCGCCATCGGCGCTGTGGCGTACATGGTCGTTTCATTCATCTGGTACATGCCGCAGGTATTCGGCAACGCTTGGATGGAGGGCGAAGGCTTGACTGAAGCCGACCTGGAAGGAACCGGTTCGCCGGTCATCTACATCATCACCTTCGTGTTGGCCATCATCGCCAACGTCACGATCGCTTTGGTGTTGTCAAACGTCGGCGGTGGGATCGTGAACGGTTTAGTCGTCGGATTGATGTTGGGTATCGGCATCGCCGGTATGACGATTGCCCCGCACTACATGTTCGCCAACAAAAACCGCCTCGCTTGGATCCAAGCTGGCCACGCTGCGGTGTTGATCACCGTGTCTGGCGTCGTCATCGGCGCGTTAACCTGAGTAGCCGACAACCAGAACTTCGAAAGGGATCAACAAAACATGCTCGACTTCCCGGCAGGAATTGACGAATACGCCACCGCCCACACGACCGTCCCCGACAGCGTGTTCGACGACATCGCGGTCGACGTTGAAGCCACAGGCGCCGCGGGAATGATGTCGGGACGATCCGTGGGCTACTTCTTGAATACGTTGGTCACCATCAGCGGTGCGAAACGCGTATTGGAGGTCGGCACTTTCGTGGGGTACAGCGCGTTGATGATGGCCTCGGCGCTACCGGAAGACGGCGAGTTGATCACCTGCGACGTCAGCGAGGACTTCACCGCAATCGCTCGCAAGCATTGGGCCAGACATCCCGCCGGGAAAAAGATCGACCTCAGACTCGCCCCAGCGACGGAGACGTTGGAGAACCTCGATCCACCCTTCGACTTGGTCTTCATCGACGCCGACAAGAAGAACTATGCGTTTTACTACGAGAAGGCGCTGGAACTGTTGGCGCCGCGCGGGCTGATCGTGGTCGACAACGTCCTGTGGGCCGGACGCGTATTGGGTCCGGACGATGCCGAAGGCGAAATGGAAGAAGACGCAACCAGATCGATCAAGTCACTGAACGAAACCGTTCAAAACGATGATCGAGTTGTCAACGTCATGCTGACGGTTCGAGACGGGATGATGTTGATACGGAAGGCCGACGCCCATCTCGTCTAGCCGCACGCATCTGCTCAACCGCATCGAGCAGCGCCGTCACACCCGCCTTGGCCGTCGTGCGCACCACGACGTCACAGATGGACGACAGCTTCGTCGGATTGGGGTTGATCTCTATCAGCTTGGCGTCTTCGCGCTGCGTCCTACCATTCTTCAGATCCCCCTTCGATCGATGTCGTGCCACCCAGAGCAGACCGCTGGCAGGTCGCACTGTCGCAGATGTCCCGATCGCAACCACGCAGTCAGCGCGGTCGATCTCCTCTCTGGCGGCGGCCATCACCTCAGGCACGATAGGTTCGCCGAACATGACTGCGTCGAACTTGACGGGTTGACCGCATTCGTCGCAAGGATCAGGCACGAACAGCGGCACAAAATCGTTGAGATCGGTGCGTTTCGAGCAGCCGATGCAGCGCAGCCTCGAGCGGTTTCCGTGTATCTCGATCAGCGAATCGCCCATCCCTGCTCGAACATCCAAACCGTCGATATTCTGAGTGATCACGGATTTAATGAATCCACGTTCCACCAACTTCACCATGGCGAAATGTCCAGCATGAGGACGCGCGTTTCTTAGCGACTCCCGCAACTCTAGGATGTGCTCGTCGATCTGTTCGTTGATCTGCCGATCCCAATACCCCGCGGGATCGGCCCTGAACTGGCGATATCCATCCATCGACGGGGTCCCGTACTTCGTCCAAAGTCCGTTAGTGCCACGAAACGGAGGTATCCCGCTTTCAACCGACATCCCTGCCCCGGTCATGGCGACAACGTAGTCGGAATCTGCGATCAGTCGAGCGGCGCGGTGCAGTTCTGCTGTGAACTGAACGGTGGAGAAGTCGGTTGCCGGATCCATGTCGTCATGGTACGCCGACAGGCGATACCACTCCGAGATTAAGCTTCCTCGTCCCCAACCTTGCCCAAAAACACATCGGTCAAGATGTCGGTCTCACGGACAGATTCGGGCGAACCGTCGTGTGCCAATCTCCCATTGTTCAAGATGTAAGCCCGACTCGCAATATCGAGGATGCTCTGGATGTTGTGTTCAACCACGAGGATCGTCGTTCGAAGAACCTGACTAATCTCCGAAATCTTCTCGAACACCTCCGTCACGATGATCGGCGCTAGACCCAAAGTCGGCTCATCGAGCAACAGAACGTCGGGCCCGGCCATCAACCCCCGACCGATCGCGAGCATCTGTTGTTGCCCACCCGACATCGCACTCGCGTAGTCACGACGCTTATCCCGAAGAATAGGGAAGAGGTCAAGCGTCGACTCCAAGCGTCGTTCTTGTTCGTCACGATCGCCCACATGCAGGCATCCCAATCGGAGATTCTCCTCGATGGTCAGATGCGTGAACACGCGCCTCCCTTGAGGAACGAACGAGATGCCCTGTTTGACGATCTCGTGAGTCGCAACGTCAAGTGGTTCGCCCCTCAGATACACGGTGCCTCCAACCACCGGTGCCAACCCCATGATCGCCTTCAACACCGTCGATTTGCCAGCCCCGTTCGGCCCCATCACAGCCACCAACTCGCCTTGGTTTACCGCTAGAGACACTTTGTCCAATCCGATCACAGCGCCGTAATGCACCGAGATGTCGACGAGATCCAAAAGAGCTTCGCTGGCAGGCGCATCGCTGCCATCGCGATTGGCAATATCTTGATCTGTTGCAACCATCAGTTTTGATCTGCAGCTGAGATAATCAGGCTCCGAGATACGCTCGGATAACTTCGGGTCGGTTCAGGATGTCTTCGACTTCTCCGGCCAGCAGGAACTTGCCGCTTTCGAGGACGATGATGTGGTCGGAGAGTTCGCGCACGATATCCATGTTGTGAGAGATGAACACGACGGTTCGGCCGTTCGATCTGATATCTCTGAGGAGGTCTTTCACGCGTTCGAGCATCTGCGGAAAGAGTCCGGCGAAGGGTTCGTCGAGGATGTAGACCTGAACATCCAGCGCCATGGCGCGGCCGATTTCCAAGAGTTTGCGCTGGCCGTACGAAAGTTCTCCAGCCATGGACTCGCGTTTCTCCCACATCCCCACTTGCTTCAATATCTCTTCTGCCTTGTCGCGATGCTCCGACTTCGAGCGTTCGATCATCGAAGGAAAGAGCTTCCGATTGGTCAACACGACCATCATGTTGTCCCAAACTGTCATCTGGTCGAATAGTCGCACCTCTTGGAAGGTTCGAGTGATCCCATGATCCGGGGTTTCGTGCGCGTGGATCACGGAAAACGAGTTCGTCTCGATCTTGACGATCCCTTCGTCGAACGGGAGAACTCCGGTGAGGAGGTTGACGAGGGTGGATTTTCCAGACCCGTTCGGACCGACGATACTCGTCATCCCGAATATCGGTATCGTGAAGGTCACATCATCGAGGGCTTTCACACCGTCGAACGCTTTGGTTACGCCGATGGTTTGGATGCCGTAGTACTCGTCGTGTGCGACGTTGCGACTTGTCATAACTTGTACCTCCCTGCCAACCCCTGAGGCCTGAACAGCATCAGCAACACGAGCATCACTCCCAGGACCACCTGCCGAACCTGTCCGATGAACTCCGAAGGCAGGTAAGTGATGAACCTCATCCCCTCTTCGAGCAGGACGAATGCCAACGCACCCAACAGCGAACCCCGAATCGATGCCAGTCCGCCCAGTATCACGATCGAAACCAGAAGCATCGACTCGAGCAATATGAACGAGTTGGGATCAACAAAGGTCGTGAAACTACCCAACAACCCTCCGGCAAGGCCCGCCATCATTGCCGATATCACCCAGATCGCCAGTTTGTAATACGTTGTCTGGTATCCGAAGACCTGCGCCACCTGTTCATCCTCCCGTATCGCCTTCAACACACGTCCGAACGATGATGACACCAGGAACCACGAGATACCAACCACGATCAGCAGGAAGACCACGCACAATGCCAAGAACTCGATTTCGCCATCTGCCACCCAGCTTCCGATCTGCGGCCTCTGCACGTCGGGGATGCCATAGGCACCACGGGTCAACGCCCGCCAACTAAGAAACACATTGAACGCGATGATGGCGAACCCAAACGACACGAGAACGTAGATATCGTCCCTGAACCGGTTGAACACTACTCCCACGACCACCGCCGCAACCCCCGCCGCCAGCACGCAGATCGGCAGTGCAGCGAAAAACGGCAACCCGAACTGCGGTATCGATTCAGTACGCAATAGCTCATACGAGGTGTCCGACGTCAAGATCGCCATCCCGTATGCCCCGATACCGAAGAATCCGATATGTCCAACAGACAACAGACCGGTATACCCCACGACCAGATTCAGGCTCACCGACAATATCGCCCAGATGCAGAAAACCGTCCCGAGCGTAACCGCAAAACCGACGCCTTGCCACAGCGTGAATATCACCGCCCATCCGATCACGAACACATTGGCATAGAGCTCGAGGTCGCCCTTCTCCCTGAGCATCAACATGCCTCGCTCAAAAAGCGAAGGGCTTGCTGTCGTCGCATTGCCGTTCATCGAAATACGCCTACTTCCTAGGCAAGATACCGGCCGGCCAGAACGACAGGAACAATATCAATACCACGAACGAAACCACGTCTCGCCACTCGCCCGCCAGATCCCATATTCCAAACTGCTCGAGCATACCTAACAGAAATCCGCCCAGTATCGCCCCTTGCAGATTGCCGATCCCGCCAACGACCGACGCTATCCAGCCCTTCAAAAGCAGCAGCAAACCCATCCGAGGCTGAATCGCCGTATCGTGTCCGCTGAGCAACCCGCCCAACGCCGCGAAAACCGCGCCGATGAAGAAAACCGTGGCGATGATCACCGTCGTGTTGATGCCCACAACCTTAGCCACCTCTTCGTCATCACCTATCGCCCGAACAGTTCTTCCGAATGTCGTCTTCTTCAGCAGCCACAGAAGTCCGAGGAAACCCGCGACGGCGACTCCAATCGTGAATAGGTTGAGCGTTTTGATGTTGGCACCGGCGATCTCATGTGCTGAGCCGCCAAATGGTTCTGGCAAAGGCCGCGGCGTCGGCTCGAACACGATCACGATCAATGCGCTGAAAGCAAGCAAGATACCCAACGTCGCAACAAGCATCACCAGCGGTGACCTCGCCCGTTCCCGCATGAAGACGTAAAGCCCACGATAGAGCGCCAAAGAAACGGTTCCCGCCAAGAAGCAAGAAACCGCCCAGCTCAGATACAGCTTCGAACCCGGCGAGTCGGCGATCAAAAAGGCCGAAAATGCGCCCAGCGCGACCCCGATCACCACCAGAATCACATTGAAAACCATCGGTTCACGGGAACTAATCAAGTTCGCATACGCATATCGTCCAGCCAAAAATACGACAGTCGCCGTCACGGCTAATACTGCCGGGATCAGCGTGACATGAAGCTCCTCCGGCCGCGTCAGAACAACATCGACATAAGCGCCAGCAATGAGCGCCGACACGCCAAATCCGATCCGCAACGCCCGGTCGCTGAACCGCGTCCTCAATCGGTAGTAGAGCGCGGTGTGCAAAGCCCAAAACGCAACACCAACCACAATCAGCGAGAAGACGCCGTTCACAACCGGATTGTTGACTTCGTAGAGCCCGCCGAGCGTTTCAGACGACCGCAGATAAAAGACCCCGTAGGCACCGAGCGCGGCCGCCGCACCGTAATACATGTCGAAAAACCACACGGTGCTGTAAACGATCGTGAAACCCAACGCCACGAGCGCGTAGACCGCGCCCACCGACATCCCATTAAACGCGAACTGCAGCGCCTGATCGGGCGATTCCGTGATCTTCCAGCCGATGTACGCCACCACGAGGGTGACGAGCACGATCGCGAGGACGTTGCCCCGGTTGGAAATATAGCTACGTGCGTCGGTCACTAAAGTCGATCCGGTTGTGCAAGGTCAGACTACTCGCTCTTGGCGGGGGCCAGTACTCTGTAACCTTGGTTGTCTGCGGTCCGCTCGTCGGTCGGTAAGACTTCGACAATGAAGGGTGCGACGTCGGTAACATCGCCCTGCTCATCGAAGCTGTAGTTGTCTCCGATTGCACCGCTCCAAGTGATGTTGTTCAGACAGTCTTTGAATCCATCGGCGTCTTGGTCATCGCCAGTTTGCTTGAGACACTCGGCAGTGATGTAGATGTCGTCGTATGTCGATGCGACGTACCAGGCGAGCGTGATGTAGTCATATCGTTCTTTGAATTTGGAAATGACGTCCTGCCCCTTGGCATTGCCGGGTTCGAGTACCGCGACGACCGCTTTGACGCCGGTGGCCGCGTCGCCAGCGATTTCGAGAGCGGTCCAGCCTACAGACACGATTTCGCCATAAATGGGGCCTTCGTATCCTAGTTCGCGAAGTTGTTTAATGGCCGTTCCGCCGGAGAATTCTGCTTGCGAGGCTACAAAGATCGCGTCGGGTGCGGCGTTGATCAATTTGGTGAGCGATGCTCTGAAATCCGTGGTGTCTGAAGGGTAGCGTTCCTCCGCCACAACCTGCCCGCCGCGTTTCTGGAACTGCTCCGCGGTTGTTAGTCGTGCGCCCTCGGCGTAGTCGGTCGATTCGCTCAGCGATGCAACGGTCTTTATTCCATCGTCCCACAAGAGGTTGCCGAGCCCGGTGCCGTTCTTCTCGCCGTTGATGGCATTTCGGAAGATGTAGTCTCCGGCTTGGGAGATGTCGGGATGTACCGCCAATCCCGAGAAGAGGATGTTGCCATCTTGCTGCGCGATTGGTGCGACGCCGAGCAACGCGGCGCTGCACGAGGGTCCGAGAATGATCTTGAGGTTTTCGACGTCTGTCAGCTTGTTGTAAGCCGTAATAGCGTCCTGGGCGTTGCACTTCGAATCCTCAACCACGAGTTCGAGTCTCTTGCCGTCGATACCTCCAGCCTCGTTGATCTCGTCTGCCGCCATCTGCTTCGAGTTGTTCGCCACCGTCCCATACGTCTCACCCAATCCGGTCAGCGATTCCAACACGCCCACACGGTAGACTTCGTCTTCGGAGGAATCGCCGCCGCCACACGCGAAAGCCGCGAATGCGAACGCCGCCGAGATCAAGATAATCCATCGACGAGTCATCGTTGTCCGTATTCCCCTAGGTTGAATTATTCGAGGCATGTCAGACGTTGCCTTTGCTTTATTGATACAACATCCAACATAGGCGAATTACGGCGCACCAATCTATTGACAGACCCGCCAACAATACCGATTTGCGGGTCCATCAAATGCTGACAAGTTCGCCTTGCTAACCCGCTACTCTAACGGCGCTGGTCCCAAGACGCTGTAACCTTGGTTGTCCTCAGTTCGCTCACCGGTCGGCAAGACCTCGACGACCACATTTGAAAGCCCTACGACTTCGCCTTGTTCGTCGAAGCTGTAATTGTTTCCGATTGCGCCGCTCCATGTGATGTCGTACAAGCAGTCTCGGAATCCGTCTGCGTCCTGATCGTCACCGGTTTGCTTCAAGCATTCGGCAGTAATGTAGACGTCGTCGTAAGCGGAGCCGAGGTACCAGGCGAGGGTTACGTAGTCGTACTTCTCCCTGAAGCTCTGAAGGACTTCCTTGGCTTTGTTGTTAGCCGGGTCGAGGTCGGCGGTCACGGCTTTGACACCAGTGGCGGCATCGCCTGCGATCTCTAGCGCCGTTGCGCCGATGGGGACGACTTCGGTGTAGATCGGACCGTCGTAACCGAGTTCTCGCAACTGCTTGACGATGGTTCCGCCGGCGAACTCTGATTGAGCCGCCAGGTGAATCGCGTCAGGGTTTGCGTTGATGAGCTTGGTCAGCTGAGTCCGGAAGTCGGTCACGTCTGAGGCGTATCGCTCTTCGGCGACGATAGATCCGCCGCGTTGCTCGAATTGGGCCACTGAGGTTCGCCGCACGCCTTCTGCGTAGTCGGTGGATTCAGTGATCGTGGCCAAATTGCGAATGCCGTCGGCCCACAATAGGTTTCCGGTGTCTACTCCCAACTGAGCGTCGCTCATGGAGGTTCGGAAGATGTAGTCGCCGGCGGTGGCGATGTCGGGGTTTGTGGCCAAGCCTGAGAACAAGATCACGCCGTCTTCTTCCGCCAACGGCGCCGCACCTAACATTGCGCCTGAGCACGATGTGCCGAGGATTATCTTGACACCGTCGACGTCGGTGAGCTTGTTGTAGGCGGTGATGGCGTCTTGCGCTCCGCACTTCGAGTCTTCGACGATCAACTCGATCATGCGTCCGTCGATGCCGCCCGCGGCATTAATCTCGTCGACAGCCAGCTGTTTGGCTTGGTTTGAAACCGTGCCGTAGGTTTCGCCGGGTCCGGTAAGCGATTCCATCACACCAATGCGAAACGGTTCGTCGTCGCCGCCTCCATCGGTATCGCAACCAAATCCTGCTACCGCCACAACTGCCAACACCGCCACAACTGCAATCGGAAAGTACCTTCTATTCACCATACCTAGCTCCGCTCATTGACAATTTCGGGTTGCCCGTTAACACGTTTATACCACTCTTATTGATACATCGTTCGAATTGGCGCGTCCGAATGACCACACGACAGAATTCGCACGCCATATGAAACGACGCCACGGCGTTGCGGCCCCGGATCTCACTGCAGGGGATCAGCGCATATCCACCGGGTATACGATGACCTTCGCGCCGCGCACCGCCGTGACCGTAACCGGCGCCCCGTCGGGAAGCACCGCGGCGTACGTGCGATTTCGAACCTCGAATGTGTCGCCCGATGGGAGGCGAACGCTGAAGTCGGTAAACTCACCGTGAAATTCCCTCGACGCCACGCGAGCGACACAACGACAGTCGGCGCCACACGGAGCGAAAGGCTCTAGCGTCCATCCGTCCTCTTCCTCGCCCCGAGTGTCATGGCGCCGCAACCTCAACTCGGAAGCGCGCATCAACGCCGATACTTCCTCGCCATCCGCAAACTCGTACCCATTCGCCGCAACCGCAGGAAACTCGCCAGCCTCGGTAAAAACGCGACCGGATCGATACGTCCCCCGAATGAACGACGAACTCCCAATAGTCCGCGCCACATGAGGGGACACCGGACTGGCATACACCTCTTCAGCCGTCCCGATCTGCGCAACTCGACCTGAGCGCATCACCGCCACTCGATCAGAAGTCAAAAACGCTGTTTCACGGTCATGCGTCACCAAGATAGCGGTCTTGCCGGCTTCGTGGATAATCTCTCTGACCTGATGCCTCAACTGCACGACCAAACTCGGGTCGAGATTGCTGAACGGTTCATCAAGCAGAACGGCGACCGAATCCGGCGCGATCGCCCGTGCCAGCGCTACGCGCTGCTGCTGACCTCCCGACAACTCGTGAACCCCGCGGTCGGCATACTCCGATATCCCGCACATCTCGAGAATCTCGAAAGTCCTCGTTCGTTTCGCCTCGTCCGACGCGTCTCTGATGCCGAACTGAACGTTTTGCGCAACCGTCAAATGCGGGAACAGAGCATAAGACTGGAAAACCAAACCCAATGCACGTTCGTGCGGGGGCACATGGATGAACGGCGAACCCACTAAACGCCCCCCCAAACGCACATAGCCGTTAATCACACGTTCAAATCCTGCGATGACTCGTAATGCGGTAGTTTTGCCGACGCCACTCGGCCCTAGCAGGCAAACGATCTCGCCGTCTTCGACCTGCAAATCGAAGCCGTTGAGCACCGGCGGTTCGTCGGGGTGATACCGCGTCTGCACCTGCTCAAGCTGAATCGCTCCTATCCCGCTCGGGCGGTTCATGCTAGCTCGGATCAAGTCGCGTTCGTCGAACTTCTGTCTGCGAGGGAGTCTCATTAGGCAAATATGCTATTACCGCACTTCGCGCCCGGTTGGATGCTCGCCCGATGTCCGCCCGATGCCCGATCAACGTTCACCGCGAGTGTGAGTGTTCTCGCAACACCAGCCACGCAGTCGGAATCCCCGCCGCGGTCACAAGGATCAAGGACGAAGCGGCTGTCCTGGTGAAGAACGCTTCCGATGATGCAGACCAGATCGAAGTGGCGAGAGTCTCGAATCCGGTCGGTCCGAGGATCAACGTCGCCGGCAACTCCTTCATTGTCAACAGGAAAACCATCGCTGCGCTTGCGAAGATGCTCGGCATCAATATCGGTACGGTTACACGGACGAAGGCTTGAAACTGCGTGACGCCGAGCGACTGCGCGGCCTCCTCGAGGCTCGGATTTATCTGCAACAACCCCGACCTCAACGAGCCGAGTGCCACCGGTAAGAACAACACCGCGTATGCAAATACTAGGAGCAACATCGTCTGATACGCGAACAAGGCGAAGTTCACCGCGAAGAAGACGAGCGACAACGCAACGACGACTCCCGGCAACCCAAAGCCGATATAGACCGCCTTCCCGAAAAAGCTGCTCAGCCACGTCCGATAACGAACCGTCACTAATGCCACCGGAAACGCCAACACTATCGTCGCGACTGCCGCCAACCCCGATGCCTGCAACGAGTTCCACAACGGTATCAACACCGCCGAACCTTCAAGCCCGTTGATCGTCCCCCGTATGAACCACTCGAGCAACACAGCTATCGGCACCAGCACACCAGCAATAATCGGCAGCAAGGTGAACACCAGTGCCGGCCCTGTCCAGATACCGAGTTGAACTACCCGGCTAGTCCTGCCTACGCTTCCCGACGCGTCGTCGTATCTCCGCCGTCCACGTATCGCCCTCTCGATAATCAACAGACCGACCGCGAGGACCACAAGGAGCATCGACATCGCCGCTCCCGCCGTCCGGTCGATCGATGTCTGATAGTTGGTCATGATCGACACCGTCAGCGTGTTGTGTCTCATCAGAGCCACGCCGCCGTAGTCGCTGAGCGTGTACAGCGCGGCGAGAATCGCACCTGATCCTATCGCAGGCATCAGCAACGGCAACGTGATTCTGCGGAACGCGCCCAGCAGCGGGTAACCCATGCTCCGAGCCGCTTCCACCAACTCAGGATTCAATCCCGCAATCGCCGCACGGACGGTCAAATAGACATACGGATAGGTCATCAACACCAGCACCAAGGTCGCACCTGGGAGTCCGTAAATCGACGGCAAGCGTTCGACGCCTAGCGGCTCGAGGAACCCTTGCAACGTCCCTTTTGGTCCGAGGGCCTCGATGAGGGTCGTAGCCATCACGAAACTAGGAACTACCAACGGCAGGGCCAACGCCACGGCTAGAACACGTCGAAACGGCATATCCGTCCTCATCGTGAGCCATGCTGCTGGCACCGCCACAATCAGCGAGCAAATCGTCACGACGACGATTATCGAAATCGTCCGCCAGATCACCTTGATCGAATTAGAGCGGGTCAGGAAATCCAGGGTGGCATCGCCGCCTTCGATGCCGCGGACGAATAGGTAAAAAACGGGCAGCATCGCGGCCGCAACGACACAGCCAGCCGCGATGACTACCCAGATCGGAGCCCCGCGTGTGCCGTAACGCACGGCAACACGGCGGGGTCTCTGAGCAGGTCGTATTGCTGCTTCCGCAGTAGAGCGGGTCACGGAAGAGCACCAACCTCCTGTAGTAGTCGTTGCGTGCCGGCCAGATCATCCAACAGACCCAGATCGATATCGAATCGTTCTCCGATATCGCCTAAATCTGGCAGGTGTTCCGACTGTTGCACTGCTGAATTGAACGGGTATTCGTGGGTATTGGTTGCGAAGTACTGTTGGGCAGTAACGCCGAGAAGGAACCTGAGCAGTCGTTCCGCCTCTGGTTGAGCGTCGGTCGATGCAAGAATGCCCGCACCGGCTGCCATCACCAACGACCCGGCATCGCCCGCCGTGGTGTAGTAGTTCCGAGCTGCAAACCCTTCGCCTTCTTCCGCCAAGAAGCGGTGAAGGTAGTAGTGGTTCACAAATCCGACGTCCACCTCGCCCGCGCCGGCCGCGGCGACCGTAGGAGTGTTCTTGGCGTAGAAGATCGGCTCGTTAGCCATGATCCCTTCGAGCCATTCCCGAGTCTTCTCTTCACCCCAGTCCAGTCGCATCGCCGTCACCATCACGTGGAAAGACGCGTTCGTCGGAGGAAATCCGATTCGACCCTTCCATTTGGGATCGGTAAAGTCCCAGATCGACTCGGGGAGTTCGTCTTCGGAGATGTTTTCGGTGCTATAGACGATGACACGCGCTCGACCTGAGATTCCGACCCACTTTTTGTCGGGGTCGCTTGCCCAAGTCGGCGAGCTTTCGTAGATGTCATCGGGCAATGTTATGAACATCGACTTCACCGCTCCCAAACCACCTGGTTCTTGGGCGAAGAAAACGTCCGCTGGTGATCTGTCGCCTTCTTCGAGTAGCGTCGCCGCCATCTCGCCGGTACTCGCATAGCGGATCTCGACCGGGATGCCGGTGAGGAGTTCGAACTCCTTGAGAATCGGATCCACTAGCGACTCGCTGCGACCTGAATAAACGGTCAATGTGTTGGGTTCGGACGCTGGCTTCTCCACCTCACCGTTCGCTGGAGTTGCCTCATCAGACGAACCGCAGGCGACGAAGGACGCACTGAACGCGATCAGCGTCAAACTCATGGCGATCATTCGCAGCGCATGGTTCTTCGGCATCGACAACATGCGGCTAGCTTCGATGGAGCGGGATGCCCGCAGGCTTATCATTGTTAAAACCCAGATGGTTTGTTCGACTTGGCTCGTTGGCTTGATTCCCCGCTCGAATCGCCAAATCTAATTATTACTCTCTAAGTCAGCATTCGCAACTTTTTCGCCAAATTCTGCTGAAACTTCATTTCTCCTCGCGCCGACCCCTCTCGAAACGTCCGTCTCCCATCATTTAGCGTAGAAAGTTGTGGTGGTTCCGACTTCGGTCCAAAAGCGACACAGCATTTTCTATGGCACAACCCGACGATCAAAACAACTCCGGTCTCCGCGTTTCGGGCTACGGACCGCGGGTAAGGCAGACCATCGTGATCGTCGCCGCGATCGGCATCATTGTGATCGCCATCGTCGCCGCCGCATTATGGGCGAACAGTCGCGAACCAGAAGCCGGCGTCCAACCCACACCGAGGCCCACTCGACCGCCTGAACCCACCGCAACGTCGATCCCCCCGACCGACACTGCGACACCAGAACCGACCGAGCCACCAGTGGTTGAGGTCGCTGATACCGCTACGCCAACCGCCGTGCCAGATACGCCGACGCCAGAAGTCGTCGCAACCTCAGCAAGTCCCTCTCCCGAAGCGACCGACACCCCGGTCGCGGATATCGACCCTACATCCGAACCGACTACGGCTCCAGTCGATACGCCAACTCCCGTACCACCGACACCCGAGCCCGTGCCGACGGCCACCAAAACACCCCAACCGACCGCGACACCAACCATCCCTCCCACACCCGCGCCCACCGCAACGCCGACGGTCACGCCCACACCTGCTCCGATGGTTCCTACACGGCTAGAGATCTACGCAAGGGGACAACTAATCGACCAAGGGATCGATCAGGGAGATTTGAAGATCCTGAGCGTCACGGAGCATGTCTGGCCGGATGCCACGTTGGGATGCGGATACGTCGACGGCAACAACGAGGCCAAATCAGTAGAGGGGTGGATCCTCGAACTCGGGAACGACGACAAGGTCTACACGTTCCACATCGCGAGCGCTGATCTCGAAGGCAACGCCCACCTTTCCGACGACGTCATCGCCAACTGCACCGACGTCGAAAACCGGGTTCAACCGACCGTCAACCTGGTCCACGATCTCCGATTGCACGAAGCGCGCCGAGCAGTTCTGTATCGCGGCTCCCCAGGCGATGAAGAGGAACCGGTTCAGGACATCGACAATCTCGCATTGGTCCAAATCCTCATCGACGCTCTCAATACTCCAGTGCCGATCGGTAACACCGAGTATTGTGAAACTGCGTTCAGGCTAGATTTTTACATCTTGAGAGGTGTCGAAACCGTCAGATTCTTCTGCCGCGACGATTGGTACCGCGTAGGTGGTCAACAAGACCTCTGGGGCGGGACACAAGGGGCGTTGCCGAAAGCACTTCTTGACGCCGTATCACCGTATTTCGCTGCTGAGCCGATACCGGCGCTACCCACCTTCGCGCCCGATCAGTAATGGTTCGAAAACGGTAACATCTAGTTTTCAACGCAACATCGCGAACTCTTTCGGGTGGTTCAGTGTCAAACGAACGCCGTGTCCTCAAAACGGGTAAGTTACCCGGAAAACTCCTGCAAAGCCTCATCGAAGGTTTACCCAGATCCGATGCTGACGGTCGCCTCATCATCGGCCCCGGGTTAGGCGAGGACGCCGCGCACATCCTTTACGGCGAAAACACCATCCTTGCAAAGACCGATCCTATCACCTTCACCACCGACCGAATCGGGTGGTATGCCGTAAACGTAAACGCCAACGACATCGCGGTCGCCGGTGGCACCCCGAAGTGGTTCTTCGCCACCCTCATGATGCCGCCAGGCTCAACTGAGACGGAGGTCTGCGACATCTTCGCTCAACTCGGCGAGGCAGCGTTCGAACTCGACGTCCAGCTCGCTGGCGGCCACACCGAAGTCACACCCGCAGTCACGCAACCCGTAATCTGCGGTTTCATGCTCGGAGAAGCTCCGACCAGCCGGACGGTCTCTGCCTCCGGCGCTCGTCCCGGTGATGCAGTCATATTGACGAAAGGCATCGCCATCGAAGGAACCGCGATTCTCGCGAAAGAGTGCCGTGACGCCCTCGTCAGTGCCGGTGTCCAAAGTTCTGACATCGACGATGCGACCAACCTCTTTTTCCATCCCGGGATCTCAGTCTTCAAAGATGCCCAGATTGTGGTTGAGTGCGGCGGCGTAACAGCGATGCACGATCCGACTGAAGGCGGGTTGGCGACGGCACTTCAAGAACTGGCGTTCGCGTCGAAGGTCGACATCACCATCGACGCTACCACCGTCAACATCCTGCCGCCGAGCCAAACAATCTGCGACGCCCTCAATATCGACCCGTGGGGATTGATTTCGTCAGGAGCACTCTTGGCGACCGTGAGTCCGGAAAGGCAAGATGCAACAGTCGAGGCTCTTCATGAGTCGAATATCGATGCCCAAGTCATCGGTACCGTCGACCCGCCGTCAGACGAAGGCGGAAGTGGCGCTGTAACCATTAAATGGGATCCAGATTCACCAAGCCAACCCATGCCCACATTCGAACGCGACGAGTTAGCGAGGTATTTCGATCAGCATTTGGATTGAGTGCAATGGTCCGGCTTCGTGACTTGCCCCGTAGTGATTGTCCAATCGCCGAGCCCTCGCAAGTGGTTCACTGGACAACCTTAAATCCCAACCGGAAAACCCTCTTGAACCGCGATGCGAACCGCGTCGGATCCCATGCGTTCAATTCCGGTGCCCTAACCTCTAGACTGTCGTCGACGATATTCATCTCGATCCGCGAGTAACGCTCGGCACCTAACCTACGTTCCATCTCGTCAGAGATCCTCAGCACGCTCGCTGCCCGCCTGACGACCGGCCGATCGGACTTCTTCAACTCTGGGCGATAACTCGACATCGACGCTGAGTTGCTGTTACCGAATCGCAATGTCGCCGCCATCAGACCGATATCGCGGTGTGAGAACCCACCTAACTCACCCAATTCGATGATGCTTGAGGCGTGGACGTATCTGTCGTAGTAGTTCACGCTGCGGCCAGTATCGATCAGACGAGCGATATGGGGAATCAGCGCTTTAATCTCGTCATCCAGGCGATCTGAAAGCAGATCCGACATCTTGAGCGCAATTGCAGCCCGGCGATCCGCCCTCAACTTGTCCCACGTATCGAACCGCGCACCCAATGCATAGACCGAACGCCTCCGGACTTCGTCAATCGACGGCAACTCCTTGATCAACCCCGACATCGCCATGCCCTCGCGTATGCCTCTGCCGGACACAACGATGGGCTTCTTGTCGAAATGCTTGGCGATTTCGGACGCGACGATCGCTCCGCCAAGGATGCTGTCAGTCCTTTCGGGGTTCAGTCCCGGCATGTGAACCAAGCTTGCCGGATCCAATCCACGCAGACCGTTGACGATTTTCTTAAGCGATCCATATCGGACAATCGAACCGTGCAACCTGCCAAAAGAATGATCTTTCGTTGCACGGTCGATCTTGGTCAGGTTGCGGATCGTCCCGCCGGCACCAATCAACACGCCGTTCTCGCTCATGCCTGGCATCCCTGAAGCCTTCAGCGATCGTTTGACATGGCGCCTCAAGGCCAGAAACGCCTCGTGCCCCGGTTCATTGGAGCCCAAGAACATGTTGCTCATCCGCAACGCCCCGAGATCCAGTGTGAAGACCTGTTTTAGCGAACGTCCCTCGAAGAACGAAAACTCCACACTCCCGCCTCCGATATCAAACAACAAACCATTTGAGGCAGGCAAAGAGAACACAGCGCCCAAAAACCCGTACTCCGCCTCTCGTTCGCCGGTGATGACCTCCAAGTCGATCCCTGTTTGATCTTTGACCTCCCTCACAATCTCATCGACGTTAGTCGCGTCCCGCATCGCCGATGTCGCCACAGCCCTGATGTCGTCGACATCCGAAGCTCTGGCAACTGTTGCGAAATCCGAGATCAATCGACACAGATCGGACACCGCCGACCTAGACATCCGTCCGTTTTTCGACTTTCGGCTGGCCAGGCGCAGCAATGCCTTGACTTCCGACATGACACGCAGGTCATAGTCGGTCGTGAGTTGCAGGACCTCCATACGCGTGGAGTTCGACCCGACATCGATGACTGCCACCTGATGCGAACCCGGCTCACCCAGAATATGCCTACGGTTCAACACGTTTGCCGGAAAAACCCGGAAGATGTTGGATCGTGTTTCTACCGCCATTGATGGTTGGGGGATGATTGGGATTGGCAGGTGCTTGATTGCGCCTGTTTACAATGATTCTAGTAGCTTCGCTTCGTCATTTGCCCCTGTAGCTCAGAGGATAGAGCAACGGTTTCCTAAACCGTGTGCCACAGGTTCGAGTCCTGTCAGGGGCGCCATCTTTCGGACTCAGTTCAACCGCCTCCTGGATTTTTCTTCTCAACGGCGATTGCTCGGTTGTTTGCGGCGGTTCGCCTTACCGTCATCACAAGAAAAACAACGCCGCCGATACCTACGATGCTCAGCCACGAAATCGACCGGTCGAGCAGAGTCAGCGTGAATGCGTCAGTATCGCTCAATCCCACCAAGAGGAGCACCGCAACCAGCGTGGTCTCCACGAATCCCAGTCCGCCTGGCACCGGGATCGTGGTCATGATGGCGTTGGCGAGTGCGGCGAACATGGCGATGCTCATTGCCATATCCAAACCCATCGCCTGCGCCACAAAGTAAAAGCGCAACACCTCCATCAACCAACCCAATACACCCAGCAAGATCTGCACGGGCAAGTCCCTGCCTCGGAAGCTGTTGAGCGTCCCGTGCTGGAATTTCAGATAGTGCGTCTGGAACCGAGTTGGCAGCCAACGAGCCAGGCTCTCTCCCGCTTTGCCCATCACATATAGAACCAGCAACAACATGAGCACCAGCACCGAAGCGACGGCAACCACGATAACCGCCACATCCACGATCCCGCCCGATGCTGCGAACCCGTCCACCAACAACGCCCAGACGGCAGAAATCACCACAAGCACCAACACGACCGCCATGTCCTGCACACGCTCAGCGAAGACCGTGCCGAGGGCCGAGGGCGTATCGCTAGATGTGCGGTCGGCAAGCGCCCAGCCACGGTAGGCATCGCCGATGCGGAAGAACATCACCGAGTTGACGAACCAACCCGTCAGGATCAATGTCGACATCGTTGCGATGGGCGGCGCTTCGGAAGGGTCCAATTCCGGGTTTTCCGAACGTTTCGCCAAGGAGCTGTAAATCAACTTCCATCGCCATCCCCGGAACCAGAAACTCACGTAGTAGAGCACTCCGGCCAGCACGAACAACCACCAATTGATCCCCTTGACGTGCTCGACGAATTCGTTCCATTCGAAATCGAGGACACGCCATAGGAGAAATCCGATGATCGCCAACCCAAATGCCGCACTCAGAATCGTCTGGAACGAAAACACCCTCCGCACGACGTCGGCGACGCCCAATCCTTGACCATCGCTGCGCGAGTTCGAGTTGCCCCTCATGAACCGCAAGTGAAAACCTAGGCTCTCGTGGTCTCGCCGAATATCGGTCGCTTAGTGGGGATGCCGGGGCGTCGAGGGTACCGGTCGGGCGTCGGTTGCACCTTCAACCAGTAGACGATGTGGTCGGTGGCTGACCTTCCCGGATGTGCTACGGGCTGAATGATCGCTGGGGCAGCTCCCATGACTTCTGCCGCGTGCGCCGCGCCGTCTGTCTCCGACTTGATCGCCTCTTGATCCGGGCCTTTCGGCAAAACAGCGACACCGCCAAGACTCAGGAACGGCAGGCAGTACTCCGCCAAGACAGGCAGTTTGGCCACTCCGCGTGCTGTGGCTAGATCGTACTGCTCACGGTGACTTTTAAGGCGTCCTGCTTCCTCGGCCCGGGCGTTCAGAACCGTCACGCCATCCAGATCGAGGTCCGCCGTGACGTGCCGGATGAAATCGCACTTCTTCCTAGTCGACTCCAACAGCGTGACTTCGACCCCGGGCAGTGCCAATTTCAGAACCAGACCGGGTATCCCTGCACCTGAACCGATGTCTATGAGCCGACGTCCATCGAACCAACCCGCGGTGGAGACACTACCGCCGGCAGGGACGGCGATTCTCAACGACCGGATGAACAGCTCTTCGACGATCTCATCGGGGTCCTTGACCGCAGTGAGATTCATCCGGCTACTCCACTCGATCAGCAGTTGACGATATCGCTCGAACCGCTCAACCTGAGTGGCATCAATTTCGATGCCAACGGTTCGCGCTGCCTCAATCAACGACTCCATACCTTGCCTTTAACTGCCAAATTAGTCGAAACCCTAACCCCGTAGCCAGTGTCGCATGCGCGACTTAACATGATAACGTTGCCGAACTTCGGAACAGACCATTAGCTAATGGGGGAACCCTGATCGACATGAAGATTCTCATCACAGGCGCGACCGGATTAATCGGCACCTTGCTACGAGTTCGCCTAGGGGACACCGGTCGTTACACGATTTCTGGGATCGATGCTCGACCGATCGAAGACGATTCGGTTGCGGATTTCACGCTCGCCGATTGCTTTGATTACGATGCGATGGCTCCCGCGTTCGAGGGCCAGGATGCCGTCGTCCACCTTGCCGCTAATGCGCCTGTCGAAACTCCTTGGCCCGATGTTTTGCGCAACAATATCGCGTCTACCCACAATGTCTATGAGGCGGCGAGGCAACACGGGCTCAAGCGGCTTGTATTCGCCAGTTCGAATCACGCTGTTGGGAACTTCGAACTCGACGAGCCATACAAGAGCATCGGGCGAGGTGATTATTCGCTCATCGACGACGATCCGGCGAACATCCCGCAAGTAGATCATCATGTTCCGATCAGGCCCGACAGCGACTATGGCGTGAGCAAGGTGTTCGGCGAAGCGACGGGACGTTACTACCACGAGCATTTCGGTCTCGAGGTGGCGTGTCTGCGCATCGGCAGCGTAGTCCCTCAAAACCGTCCCACGAATATCCGCGCCTATGCCACTTGGCTTTCACATGGGGACTTGGCGCATCTTGTAGATCGTTGTCTGACGGCCGATTTGGGTTTCGAGATCTTCTACGGCGTTTCAAACAACCGGTGGCGCTTCTGGGACATCGAACATGGTCGACGAACCATCGGCTACAACCCGCAGGACCGCGCCGAAGATCATCCTATGGAGTGATCAAGACCTCAGTTCTCGACGCCTTCGCAATCCGGCAGTTCCAATTTCGGAAGGTCGGTGTGGAACAATGGCTTGGGCAGCTGTGGCACGCAGCCTCTCAGGAAGTTGAAGTTCAGGAAGAGCTCCGACAGTTCGGTCAGGTTGCCCAATTCCGGTGGTATCGAACCGGCAAATAGATTGTTGTTCAACACCAATGAGGTCAGCGATGTGATTTCGCCGAGCCAGCTTGGTATCGGTTGCAGGCCGCCGAGGTCATTGAATTCGACGTTGAAGATTCGCAGATTGGGAAGGTTTCGCAGCGTGTCGGGCAGTTCGCCTATGAGCAGGTTGTGGTTGAATCGCAACTCTTCAAGGTTTACGAGATCGCCCAACTCCGAAGGTATTCGACCTCCGATCTGATTGGTGCTGAGATCGATTTCGTTCAGCGTTGTCAGGTTGCCGATTTCTTCAGGGATTTCGCCTTCGAGTCGGTTGCGCGAGAGGATCAATCGCTCTAAGTTGGACAGTTCGCCTAACGTTGCGGGGATGTTTCCCGTCAGTGTGTTTCTCATCAAATTCAGCGTCGTCAAGCTTTCCAACATGCCGATCGTGTCGGGGATTTCTCCAGACAACTCGTTCTCGGCTAGGATCAGCGTCTCTAGGCTGATCATGCCGCCCAAGTCAGGCGGGATCGTGCCCGTAAGCTCGTTTTCGCTGAGGTCCAGGACCTTTAGATCGCGCATGTTGCCAAACTGCGGCGGGACGTCGCCGGTCAATGAGTTCTTTTGCAGTTGCAATTCTTCGAGACTGGACAGGAATGCCAACTCGACCGGTATCACGCCTTCAAACTCGTTCCCATCGAGGCGAAGGATCGTCAAGCCCGTTAGCCTGCCCATCTCGATCGGGATTTCGTATTGGAATCCACGCTCGCTGAGTTCCAAGCCCGTTACGCGAGTTGGTGAACCTCCGATGGTGACACCCGACCAGTTTTCGATTGAGTAATCGACCGGCCGGTCCAGAATGTCCTCTGCTTCGAGGGGATCGATCAATTCGAGGAGTAGCGCGCAGTCGTCTGCGAGTTCAGGGGTGTAGATCTCTGCGGGGATAGCGATCCCGTTCGTGCATGGGCCTTCGCCGACTACAGGTGCTGGGCCACACACCTCCAACTTGAGCTCTTCGTAATCGTTGGTTTCGACGGTCTCGAAGCCTATCGGCAAGCATCCAACGAATGCGTTGCCAGATAGATAGGCGACGGTCAAGTTTGCCAAGTTGCCGAACTCAGTTGGGATTGTGCCCGAGAGGTTGTTTGCCCTGAGGTCCAACACTTGGAGGTTTGTCAGATCTCCGAAGTTCGGTGGTAGCTCTCCGACGAATTGGTTTCCGTCCAGATGCAATCGTTCCAAAGTGGAGTTCAGCCCGAGCGTGCTTGGGATCATGCCGGAGAGTTGGTTGTTGCTCAACCGCAATGTTCGGATCGAAATCAAATCGCCGATTGTTGTCGGCAGTTCGCCTGAGAGCTGGTTTTCTTGCAGGTGGATCTGTTCGAGTTCGGTCAGCAGACCGATTTCCAACGGTACCTCACCCGTCAATTCGTTGCCTGCTAGATTCAGAATCCTCAAGTTTTGGAGGTCGCTCAATTCGCTCGGCAAACCGCCGGTGAGGTTGTTTTCGGGCAGTGAAAGTTCTGCCAGATGCTCCAACTCGCCGATGGAGACTGGTATTACGCCGTCCAAATCCGTCTGTGTTAGGTCCAAGGAAGCGACACGACGTGGCTCGCTGGAGATTGTGATTCCTTCCCACTCGTCCATCGGTCGGAATGCCGACCAGTTCAACCGAAGTGTGCCGCCCAGCTCGTCTCGCATTGCCAGCAATGCGGCGCAGTCTGAGATTAGGGCGCGATCAGCTTCTGGATCTGGGATCGCGATACCGAACGAACAGAGCTCGGGAGAGTTGTCGTCTTCCTCTTCGCAGAAGTCGAGGCCAGACTGTTCGAAGTCGTTGATCGCGATCTTTCGTAGTCGGGCGGCGATGCAGCCTGCGAGATCGTTTCCGCTGATCAGCATGGTGTGAAGGCCGGGCAACTTCCCATACTCTTGCGGGATTTCGCCGGTCAGGCGGTTGCCGTCGAGCCTCAATACCTCGAGACGATCCATGTCGCCGAGTTCGGCGGGCAGTTCGCCGCCCAGAGCGTTGTTTTCGATGGACAGAACCTCCAAGCCGATTAGGTTGGCGAGCGATGCTGGGATGCGTCCGGATAGTTGACGACCGTCGAGGGTCAGCGACGCGATGAGGTCGCCGTCGTCTGACAGTTCGACGCCTTCCCACGCGCTGATCGGACGATCGTCGGACCAGTTCAACGCGGCGTCTCCAGCGAGTTCGTCTCGCAGGGTTAGGAGGGTTTCGCAATCTTTCGCCAGGGATGCGTTTTCGAGGCAAGCATCTTTCACGACTGGCGTGGATTTGGGATCGGGCGATGGCGATGGTACGGGAGTTTCGGTGGGTTGGGGCGTGGGGATGGGCGTCGGTGTCGGGATGGGTTCCGGCGTGCTGGTCGGTTCTGGAGTGGGAGTCGGCGAGGCCGTGGGTGCCAGAGTGGCAGTCGGGATCGGCGTCGAAGTTGGCTGCGTCGTCGCGGTTGGTTCGGGTTCGGCCGTTGGTGACGCGGTGAATGTGGCGGTGGGAGTGAAGACCGTGGGAATGATCGGCGGTTCGGTTGGTGCGAGGGTAGGCTGGGTGATCGGGCTCGGATCTTGGTCGTCGCCGCTGATCGTAAGCCAGAGCACCACCAGCACCGCTACGAGGACGACGATGATCGCCGCCAAAATCCCGGCAAGCCACTCCAACCGCAACTTCATGCGGTCCTTCCGAGTATGTGCCGATCTGCCGTTTCCATGTTGTCGAATGGACTATCCAAACTTAACACGGGGATAATTGGGGGCCTCGATGTTATTCTTGATTGGTTGTGCAGATCGCATTTCGCGATCGTTTCCCGCCCCGTTGGTGCAGCGGCCTAGCACGTCGGCCTTTCAAGCCGGAGATCACGGGTTCGAATCCCGTACGGGGTACCAATCGCGTTCCAGACCTCTACTCCTCGTCGCCTTCAATTTCGTCTACGACGGTTCCATTTCTCAGGGTCGTGTAGATCAACCAGATCGGTATCGCGACGATTGCGAGGCCAAAGACGGCGACGAATGTCCACGGTCCCCAACCTAGCAGTTCGTGCAGTAGATCGTTGATCCAGCCGGCAAGGGTCGGGTCGACCGACTCGGTGTGATGGGCGTGGATCGAGGATGCGGGGCCGATCTGTTTGATGGGTGCGAACACTGATGATCGTCGAAGTCTCGTCGATTAGCTGACCGAAGTTCCTACCGCCGGCGTTGTCGGCGTGTAGCGGACCGAGTATTTGGTTTCTTTGATCGTGAGGATGACGATGCCGGCTACGGCGAGGCATATGGCTCCGGCGGCGAAGGCGGGGTCGTAAGTTCCTAGTTTGTCGAATGTTAGGCCGAAGAGTAGGACGGCTGCGCCGCCACCCATCTGGTGGGAGAAGTTGATGAGTCCGCCGAGCATTCCGACGTTTCGGACGCCGTAGACGTCGGCGGTCAGTCCTGTTGTGAGTGGCACGGTGGCGAGCCATGATGCTCCGCCGATGACTGCGAAGGCCCACATTGCGAGGGCGCCGGGGAAGATGATCAGGGTTACGAAGGCGACGCCGCGGACGAGGTAGACCATGGCTAGGAGGTAGTGTCGTTGGAAGACGTCGGACATGAGGCCGATGAGGATGACTCCGCCGGCGTTGATGCCCATCAGGATGCCGAATGCCCAGGCTGCGTTGGCTTGTGAGATGTCTTCGCTGATGGCCCATCGGACGAAGTGGGTCGAGATGCTTGCGGTGGTGATGCCGCATACGAAGTAGCCGATGGAGAGTTGCCACATGGGCCACGATTTGAAGGCTTGGGTCCAACTCTCGGAGCCTAGTGGGCCTCCGCGCATCATGGATTGGGAGCGGAGTCTTTGGTCTGCCGAGGCTTGTTCGTCACGGGCTCTGGCCTCGCCGTCGGGCAGTACTCCCATGTCCTCTGGGCTGTTGCGGATCACGAGGATCGAGACTGGAAGTCCGAGAACGAGGACTAGGATGCCGGAGATGAACCATGTTGTCTGCCAGCTTGTGGCGAGCATGAGTTGTGCGAGGAAGGGGACCATGACGAGTCCGCCGAGGGATCCTCCGGCTGCGACGACGCTCATGGCCATGCCTCGTTTGCGCTGGAACCATCTGGTGATGACGGCTCCGGATGTTCCGGGGGATACGCCGCCGGCGAAGAATGAGACGACGCCACCGAAGAGGACTGCGAGCATGAGGACGCTGTCGATGAATGCGAGGAGCAGGTAGGAGATGCCCATTACGACGAAGCTAACGACGACGACGATTTTGCCGCCGTGTTTGTCGACGAGTTTGCCGAGGATTGGTTGGGAGAAGCCGTTTACGATCCAGCCGATTGCGGCTGCGACTGATATTTCGCCGGTTGTGACGTTCCACTCTCGCTCCCATGTTTCGACGAAGACGCCGAAGCCGTTGCGGGTGCCGAGGACGAGGAACATGCCGAAGAACATTGCTCCGACGACGTTCCAGCCGTAGAAGTGGTTGCGTCGTCGTGCCCCGACCCTCGCGCGGCGTGCGAGGCGGTTGACGCTAGGGATTGGCATTGAAAGTCGACCGGGAGGGAGGGTGACGGGATCATCAAAGTTTAATCGTTAGGGGAGGGCGGTGCACCTCTCCGGCCCCCTCACCCCGGCCCTCTCCCGCGGAGGGGAGAGGGGGAAATCGGTAGACGCGTTTAACCGGGGGTTTTGACCCCTTTTTGTTTTTCCGAAATTTTTCGGATTTCTGATTTTGCCGGGGGCCTCGCTCGGGTCTCTCCCTGCCGCGATCGCCTCGCTTGACCCTTCCGGTCTTATCGGTCGGACGGTTCGAATGGATCAGCCTGTCCGGCTTGTCCGCTTCGGACTTTCGACCTTGCCGCTTCCCGAAGGTGCAGGTCTTGCGCATCCTGCGCCTTCGTTTCACGGTCGACATGCGTCGTGTATCTGGTCACGGGCTTTGAGCCCTTCCCTATGTTCCAGATCTCCGCCCGAGCTGCCTTCGCTCGGGCCGGGG
>JAJEAU010000014.1 GCA_022824185.1 Dehalococcoidia bacterium | reverse complement strand
GCCAAGGGCCGGGAGACCGCACGTGGAGCCGACGGACGTCTACTCTTGCCCATCACAAGAGCGAGGCTACAGCGCGAGAGGAGCCCGCGAGGGTGAATCGAAGGAAAACGGCGAACTCCGAACGGTGTCCCCAAGCACCGCGCCGAAATCCAAGCACGCGGTCTGGCAACGCGTGCCGCGACTGGAAATGGTTGCTAGCGGTCTTGCACACCGCTCTGCGCAGCATTTGACCCCTCTCCGGGGTCGACCTCTTCAATCCGAAGAGGCGAAGGAGAGGGAAGGAGCCCGGAAGTCGGTACCGACCTCCGAGCTCAGGGCCTGGCCAACTAACGGCGCCATGGCCCAACCTCCAAGTCACACCAAAAGGTGAGGACAATCCTGCGCCCCACCAAAAAAGGGGCGCAGGAGGAGGACCGAAAAAACCAGCCACCCCAAAGTGGCCAAACAAACACGCCCCCAAAAGCCCGAAAGCCCAAAAAAACAAGCTCGCACGCGCGCACACGCAGGCGAGCAAAAATCCCAAAAATCTACCCAATCCCTAAAATCCCAGTTCTCACCCCCGCCAAAAGGTAAAATCAAAACCTAGCACACAAGCCAAACTTCACCAACCGAAAGAACCATGGTTCGAATCAGACTAAAGAGAATCGGCTCGCGAGGCCGACCATACTACCGAATCGTCGTCGCCGACCAACGTAACGCCGTCTCCGGAAGATACATCGACCAAGTCGGCTTCTACGACCCATTCCCCGACCCGCCGCAGATCGACTTCGACGAAGAAAAAGTCCTCGATTGGATACGAAAAGGCGCTCAGCCATCCGAATCCGTCGAGAGAATGCTCAAGTCAAAGGGAATCCTCGAAAAGGTGAAAGTCAATGCGTGAAGACCAAAATCTTCCCGACAACGACCCCGACAACGACGAACCGGAGCAGATGACTCCGGAAGCCGCCGAAACTTCCCTCGAGGATCCAGATGCTCCCGAAGACTTCGACGAACTACCCGTCGAAGATGAAGCCGATCCCTACGAAGATGTCGGTGATGTCGAAGGCGAAACCGAGATGCGCGACATGATCGGATACATCGCACGCGTCCTCGTCGACGACTCCGACGCCGTCCAGGTCACATCAAACTGGAACGACGGACGCCTCAACATAAACCTCAAGGTCGCCGACGATGACAAAGGCAAAGTCATCGGACGCCGAGGCCGCGTCGTCCACGCCATGCAATCCCTGCTGCGCGTCGCCGCAACAAAGTCCAACATGCGGGCAACCATCGACGTCGACTAAACTTCATCCCAACCATTACCGCTTCATAGGAAAGGAGGACGAAATTGTCAGGCCATTCTAAGTGGAGCACCATCAAGCACAAAAAGGGCGCCGCCGATGCCAAACGCGGCCAGCTCTTCACCAAACTCTCGCGCGAAATCTCCGTCGCCGCTCGGGAAGGCTCGCCAGACCCCGTGATGAACTTCCGCCTGAGACTTGCCGTCGACAACGCCAAGGCTCAGAACATGCCGAAGGACAACATCGAACGCGCCATCGCTAAAGGCGCTGGCATCGGTGCCGACGGCGCTGCCCTCGAAGAACTCACTTACGAAGCATACGGACCCGGCGGGACCGGCTTCATCATCCAAACCCTCACCGACAACAAAAACCGCGCCACATCGGGTATCCGCTCCAAAATCACACGCGGCGGCGGAAACCTCGCAGCCAACGGCGCAGTCTCCTGGAACTTCGAGCAAAAAGGCCTCGTCACTCTCGAAGTCGAAGGCGCTGACCCCGAAGAAATCGCTCTCGAAGCAATGGACATCGGCGCCGAAGACGTCGACATCGAAGACGTACTCGTCAGCATCACCTTCCCGTTCAGCGAGTTCGCACGAGCCAAAACCGAACTCGAAGCCATCGACCACGTACGCATCGAGTCCGCCGAACTCGCCATGATCCCCAACAACTTGGTCCTGCTCGAGAAGTCGCAAGCCACTCAGACTCTCCGCCTCCTCGAAGAACTCGAAGAACTCGACGACGTCTCCAAAGTCTTCACCAACGCCGACTTCCCCGAAGAAGTCCTCGAAGACTTCCTAACCGAATAACACCGTCCCGAGGCCAGGGCGAAATGCCCCTCCAACGCCATCACGTCCGACGCGTCGTCGCCAACGCCCTCGAAGAGGACGCCGCGTTCAACGACGCCACGACCTTGGCAACCATCGGCGACTCCCAAGTCCAGGCCACCGCCCAACTCGTCGCCAAACAACCCGGCATCATCGCCGGCATCCAAGTCGCCGAAGAATCCTTCCGTGCCCTTGACCCCAACGCCGCCTTCACTCCTCACCTCACCGACGGCGACCCCGTCGAGCCCGGCAGCAACATCGCAACCATCGACGGCAGCGCCGCCGCAATCCTCAGCGCCGAACGCACCGCCCTCAACCTCCTCCAACGAATGAGCGGCATCGCAACCCTCACCGCAAAATACGTCGAGGAAACCAAAGGCACAAACGCCACCATCGTCGACACCCGCAAGACCGCCCCCGGCCTCCGCATCCTCGACAAGTACAGCGTCCTAACCGGCGGAGGCGGCAACCATCGCATGTCCCTTGCCGACTGCATCCTCATCAAAGACAACCACATCGCCACCATGCAGCAACAGGGCAAGACAATCGGCGACATCGTCCGTCACGCCCGCGCCAACGCACCCTTCTCCATCAAGATCGAAATCGAAGTCGAGAACATCGCCGACGCCATCGACGCCATGAACGCCGGCGCCGACATCGTGATGCTCGACAACATGACGCCCGACGACATGCGCCAAGCCGTCCAGCAACGAACCGGCACCGCCCTCCTCGAAGCATCCGGCGGCATCAACCTCGACACCGTCCACCAAATCGCCCAAACCGGCGTAGACATCATCTCCGTCGGCCAACTAACCCACTCCGTCCCAGGCCTAGACATCTCCCTAGACTTCACCGTCCAGTAGAGACGATCAATCCCTACGGCACGAGCGAGCGCCAATCGATCATGATCGAGGCACTATACGCTCAACTGGCAATCCTTCCCAAACTCGCTCCCACGCCGCCATCAATTCCTCTTGATGCCGAAAAACAAACTGTCGGATTTCCCGTTCTTCTTGCCTCTTTAGTTCAGTTGATCTGATCCACAGTCGCGGATGTCAACTGTAGCGTCCGCACCAGACGAGAACCGGACATGAATATGCGGCGGCAAATGATCGTTTCTGATCCGAATTGAAAACCTGCTAGAACGATAAACCTCAGGTATGAACCTGCTCCGAGTCGACGGCTGGCATCAATTCATCAACTGATTTGCCCGTCAGTTCCATGTAGATCATATCGCTACACAGTTCCAACTCATCGCCATCGCCCCAGAAGATAGAGCGCCATCCTGGATCAAGTTTCACATCCTCGAAAAAAACGCGGTCTTCCCATTTCGCGAAAAGATTTCCCCGCTTCGCAAACTCGGCGAGATCGAACTCACCGGCGACCCCGTCCTCGAAACTCACCCAGATCCGGTATCCCTCCAACGCCTTAACTTTTACTGGTTTGATCATCTACTCACCGCAATAATCGCAATCATTACCTGAATCGTAACACTCTCCCTATCAGAGAATGCTCACCCCCTACGACGCCCCCGGTGCCGATCCATCGAATCCAAAATAAACGTCGCGGGACCCTCGTTCACCAACTCAACATCCATCATCGCCCCGAACACCCCTAGCTGAACATCAATCCCCTCATCTCTAAACGATCGCGCAACGCGCTCGTACATCGGCTCTGCCACATCCCCCGGTGCCGAAGCGGTAAACCCTGGCCGGCGTCCCTTTCTCGTATCCGCAAACAATGTAAACTGGCTGATCAACAGCACGGAACCTTCCACATCACTCAGCGAACGATCAAACCCCGACTCACCTTCAACCGCCTTGAATATCCGCAGGTTCACCGTCTTGTTGACGAGGTAGTCGATGTCCGCCTGTTCATCGTCATGCGTGACCCCGACCAGGATCACCAGACCTGTGTCGATCTTGCCGGTAACTTCACCATCGACCGTTACCTTGGCCCCGGTCGAGCGTTGGATCACGAATCTCAACGGTCGCCGATTAGATTAGTCGGACGAATCTGACGAAGATGAACTGCTCTTCGCAGTCTCCTTCTTCTTAGACTTCGCCTCCGAGCTTTCGCCATTAGATCCCGAATTGGATCTCGAGGACGAACCATTCCTGCCGTAGTCAGTCGTGTAAAAACCCGAACCCTTGTAAAGCACCATTGGCACCGAGAGTTGCCGCTTCGCAGACGTTCCACAGTCGTCGCATGTCGCGACAGGTTCGGCTGAGAAGCTCTGCATCTCGTCAAACACGTGACCGTTATCGCACTTGTACTCGTATAGGGGCATCGGGGCTCGTCGTTCGTTTTCGATTCCGCAAAAGACGCGTCGGAATCGGCCGCTGATACTGCGGCTAGGTTCGTTCAGACTGTTTGGGCGTCAATCGCATTCTATCAGTTGCCGCCGTTCAACTGTTTCGCCAAAGCTGCAACTTCGTTCACTGGCAGATCACACGTATAGTCCCGACACACATACGCGGTCGGTTGCCCGTCGATCATCCGCCTCGAATCAAACAACGGCATCGAAACATCGTTGGTCTCATTTGGCGACATCACCGCAACGATTCGATCTGGGTTGAAACCGCGCCTCGCCTCGTTGAGCATTGCTTCTGTCTGGGGATGACCGCGTTCGCCGACGATCACCACTTGCTTGACCGGATTCGCGTAGAACTCCGCTGCCTGAAGCCACCACGGGAACGCAGACGGTGCGCGCTCCATCAGATCCCTCACCGACCGCAAGTTCGCCGAACCCACCCTCTCCAAATCGACATTGCCCGTGAATTCGGCACACCGCAACAATGCCATCGACGCCGCGGAACCGCCGCTGGGTTGCGCGTTGTCGAAAATGTCACGGGGCCGAACGATCAACTCTTCCTGATCCGCTCCGGTGTCGTAGAAAACCGAGTCGGTCGGATCCCAAAACAGCTCGATCATCCCATCGCATAACTGCTCTGCCCACTCCAACCACCTCAGGTCGAACGTCGCTTCATACAGGTGCGTGAGCGCGTCCGCGAGATACGCATAGTCCTCCAAAAAACCCAGAATGCTTGCAGGCTTATCGGAATCCGCTTTGCAACTTCGCATCAACCGACCATCTTCCCGCACCAATCGATCTCGAATGAACTCCGCGTTCCGAATCGCGACAACGATCCAATCCTCGCGATCCATCGTTGCCCCGCCTTCCGCAAACGCTCGCATCGCCAACGCGTTCCACGACGTGATGACCTTGTCGTCCGTCATCGGGGGTATCCGATGCAGTCGCGCGGCATAGAGCAGTTTTTTCGCTTCACCGATCTTCGACTCGAGTTCCTCGACCGTCAATCCCAACTCATCTGCAACCGACTCATCGGTCCTGTGCATATAGAGGATGTTTTGACCCTCGAAATTGCCGAACCGCGTCGCATCCCAGTAGACCATCGCCACGTGCGCCAAATCTGGACCCAACACCGCTGCCATTTCCTGCGTGTCCCAAACGAAGAATTTGCCTTCCTCGCCCTCAGAATCAGCATCTGTCGCCGAGAAGAATGCACCGGTTTCCCGGTGGCGCATCTCACGATCGAGATAGTTCAGAGTCTCCTCGACTACCCTCGCGTACGAAGGATTACCCGTAATCTGCCAGGCGTGAAGATAGAGACTTGCCAACTGCCCGTTGTCGTACAACATCTTCTCGAAATGCGGTACCAACCAGACGTTGTCCACTGAGTAGCGATGGAACCCTCCGCCGATTTGGTCATAGATCCCGCCCCGCGCCATATTCGTCAGCGTCAACTCCACGATGCCTTGGGCCGCGTTGTTCCCTTGCATCGCCGAGTTTGTGAGTAAAAACTCGTACAGCATCGGCTGCGGGAACTTGGGTTGCATCCCGATCCCGCCGTGTTGCCAGTCGAACTCTGGCGCCAAGTGCCGATAAGCCGAGTCAAACATCGCCGAAGCGATCGGTTCGACGCTAAACCGCGGCTGCGATTGCGACGAAATCGCATTCACGATTCTTGACGAGTTCTGGTCGATCTCGTCGCGCCGATCTTGATACGCCTCCGCAACCGCTGCCAAAACTCTCGGAAAAGCCGGCATGCCGCCGCGGTCATCGTTCGGGAAGTAGGTACCCCCGTAGAAGGGTTTGCCGTCGGGCGACAAAAACACCGACATCGGCCACCCGCCGTGCCCAGTCATCGATTGAACGGCAGACATATAGATCGAATCGACATCCGGGCGTTCTTCTCGATCGACCTTGATATTCACGAAAAGGTCGTTCATCAACCCGGCGATGCCTTCGTCCTCGAACGACTCGCGTTCCATCACGTGGCACCAATGACACGACGAGTATCCGATGCTGAGAAAAACCGGACGATCAAGTTCCCTCGCCGCAGCGAACGCCTCGTCTCCCCACGGATACCAATCAACCGGGTTGTCTTTGTGTTGGAGCAAGTATGGAGACGTCTCCGCCGATAATCGATTTGGCACGATGTCTCCTTCTCAATCCTGAGACAACTCGATCGTCGATACCTCTCCCGATTCGACGACGAATTTGCGGATCCGATGGTTGTTGGTGTCAGCTACGTAGACGATCCCGTCTCGGTATGCGATCCCCGCGGGCTCGTCGAATCGCGCGCTCAACGCATCGCCATCGACCAATCCCTGCCCGCCATCACCAGCGACCGTCGTCACCCGCAATGTCGACAGATCCATCCTTTTGATCTTGTGGTTGTACGTATCCGCAATGTAGATCGCTCCGGGTGCAGACGCAACGTCTTGTGGGTGTTGCAACACTGACTTCTTGCCGATCCCATCTTCGTCACCGAAGGCAAACAGCCCGGTCCCGGTCAACGTGATGACTCGTCCGCCCTCACCGATCTTGGCGACTCGGATTGCGCTGGTCTCGGAATCTGCGAAGAAGAGATTGTTCCCGTCTAGCGCCAATCCGGATGGTTGCGCAAGTAACGCTTCGTTCCTCAGTCCATCGACGATGTTTTCGGCTCCCGTCCCAGCGAACGGCTCGGTTGTGTTTTCGACTGTGTTCAACTGCCAAAGTTGGTGAGTTCCGGCCATCGCGATGTATACGACATCGTCCGCCCACTCCAAATCGTAAGGAGAGTTCAACGGATATGAGGTAGCGTCACCTCCGGTGTGCCGGATCAGGGATTGCTCACCCGTCCCTGCGACGACCGACACTTTTCGATTCGTCAGGTCGACGCGATGGACGGTGTGAGTGCCAGCATCCGCCACGTACAGCGTGTCGCCAACGAGAGCCATGCCTTGAGGGTTGTCGAACAGCGGTTCGGCGTAACCCCACTCGCTGCCTATCGGGTTTAGGATTCCCGGCGGCAGGTCAAAAGAATCGACGGCCAAAGGACTTTCACCGTTGCCGATGGTGTCGATAATATCCCCACTCTCAGACGCGACGACAATCCGATGGTGGTTCGAGTCGGCGATGTAAAGGTTCCCCTCGTCAGGTGCCAGAATCTTGCCCGGGAACGACAGCGTCCCATGGCTTTCGGCCTCCGACCCGTATTCGAATGGCACAGGTTCCCGGTTGATGACACCGGCCTGATCGAACTCCTCGATCATTGCGGCGAGAACTCGATCCATCGCTTCAAGCGGAAACTCGCCCTCGTGTTTGCCGATGACTTTGCCTTCCGGATCGATGAACATCAACGTCGGCCAAGCCCGCGCTGCGAAAGCCGACATGACTCGGAGATCTACGTCGTTCACAACGGGGTGATGCACGTTGTACCGATTGACTGCCGCTCGGACGTTCTCGGTAGCCCTTTCGGTATCGAACTTCGCAGAATGGACGCCGATCACGAACAACGTGTCGGCATATTTCATCTCCAGCTTCCGCAACTGCGGAAGTATATGCATGCAGTTAATTCAACAGTAGGTCCAGAAGTCGAGAACGACGATCTTGCCGCGCAGATCCTCGAGTTTGATTGGTTGCGATGAGTTGATCCACTCAAGACCACCTGGGAACTCCGGTGCCCGCACCTTCCCTGCGTAGGACGTTGCGGTGTTCTGTGATGCGGCCATCGGAATCTCCAGTCGCGGCATTTATGCGTCGGTCACTGCTGCAATTGTCGCGCATACCGATCGGCTGTTTCGCATAATTGACCTTATGAGTGAATCAACAGAAGGCGCGTCTGCCTCAAATGCAGAGGAAATGGGCGTAAACCCTCCGCATCCTGACGATCTTCGCAACGTCATCCTCGGTCGCCCCCGACTACCGATCGAACCAGTCAGTGACGGTGAGTTCTCCGCAGAAGCCAAGGTAGACGACGAACCGGCATGGGTCGACGCAGCTTCCGAAGCGCCAAGTTCAGACGAACCAGCGTGGCGGGAAGTTGCTGACGACGAACCTGAACCGCGAGAGGACAGGGAGTATCAACATCCGCCGTTCTACACCGAGTTCGAAGCTGAAACTGATCGCGGTCATCCCGAAACCGTA
Organism: Dehalococcoidia bacterium; assembly: GCA_022824185.1. Lineage (GTDB taxonomy): Bacteria > Chloroflexota > Dehalococcoidia > Lucifugimonadales > Lucifugimonadaceae > Bin127. Next base: position 20,003 of record JAJEAU010000014.1, on the reverse strand, counting down.
GCCCGTTTTGGCCCCCCTGCCGGATTTGGGCGTCGAGTAATCGCCTATCTGATTGACAACGCCGTCACGATCGTAATCCTGAGTCTCCTCTTTCCGTTCGTCCTTGGGCGTCCATACATCGACGTCGAAGCGATAACCTCAGAGCTTGATGCGGCATCTCAAGAAGTTCTGCCCACTGCGACACCGGTGTTGGGCACCAACGGCGGTCCGTCACTATCCGGCAGCACCCAAACTGAACTGGAAGAGGAGTCCGTCGCCGAGATTTTTTCGGGTTTACTGTTGGCCTTCGTGGTGACCACTGTTTACAACGGGTTGCTCGTAGGGATGTTTGGGACCACAATTGGTAAGCGTTTGTTGAATATCTACGTGCTCGATGCCAACGGCGATATTCCGGGGATCCCGTTAGCGTTCGGTCGAGCGCTCGCCACAATCGTCTCGACCGCGATCTTCTACGTCGGTTATCTGTTCATTCTCAGGAACGACAACCGCGCCTTGCATGACCAGATGGTCGGCACCTACGCAGTAACCTTGACGACGGGCGAACACCCCACGCACCGAGTTGAACAATCTGCCGACTAGTTGACTTGGTGTCCGCCGACACTGACGCGCAGAAAGAGAAAAACAATGTCCGACAAAGTAAAGGTTCTGTTGACTGGTGCGAGCGGATATATCGCCTCGCAAATGCTCAAGACCTACCGCGATCGATATGACCTGACGCTCATCGACGCAGTCTCGAACGACGCACAAGGCAATCCCGTTGACGGTGTCCAGGTAGTTGATCTAATCGACCCTGACCAGTCCGGGTACCAAAGCCATTTCGAGGGCCAAGACGCGGTCATCCATCTCGCCTACAAGCGGTCGAGCCCGGGTGGGGTTTATGGGGATGCCGTACCCCAGATCGACCGTTTCGCCACGGAACTCGAAAACGTCCAGATGGCCAACAACGTCTATCGTGCCGCATACGATGCCGGCGTGAAAAGAGTAGTCGTTGCGAGTTCGAACCACGCCGCCGACTGGTACGAGCATGCATTGATCCACAACCGAACCAAGGAGATGGTGTTTCCCGAGGAGATGCCGCTATCCGACAATTTCTATGGTTGGGCGAAAGCCGCCTATGAGCTGTTAGCTCACCCATATGCTTGCGGGGCGTTCGGGAGAAAGTTGGAGATCGTGCAGGTTCGTATCGGCAATCCTCGTGAAACTGACGCCGACGCGTTGCTGGCAAATCCTGATCCGCTTCACGGAGGCACTGGTCAATCGACCTATAAACGCGGCCTCGGTGCTCACTTCAGCGAACGTGATCTCCGCCAACTCTTCATCAAAGCCATCGAAACGCCGAACATCGAAAACGAGCACGGGGTTCCTTGGCAGGTGGTCTACGGCATCAGCAACAATACGAGAGCGTTTTGGTCGCTCGAATCTGCGCGGCGCGTTCTTGGTTACGAACCCGAGGACGACTCCGAACTGAAGTTCACCGACCGAATCATGCAGAACCTGACTGTCGACGATCCCGCGGGACCTGGGAAAGTCGGCGCTTGACGAAAACTCGGCGGGCAGGGCGATTATCGACTTGATCGCTGCGTTGATCGGGTAAGGAAGCATTCAACCCGAAACGCGAACGCAATCATTGATGGTGCCGATGCCCTTCCCGCCGGTCCATTGGTGGCTCACCATATTGCCGAATGTGAGCGCACAACATGGCCAATTGAAGTTGGCTCCCGGACTAGCTGTTTACAGCAGCACGGGCGTTCGTTCATGACGATCTTGGGTGTCAACCAACCAATCGGGTGCGCCGAATAGGTCGTTCACCTCGTTTTCGACAGATCCAGCGGTGACGCCTTCCGTCGATTGGATTGAGTTTTTGATCGTTTGGTCGGTGTTATTGACCTCCTTTTGTCCTTCGACGCATTCTCGCCGCTTCCCGCCCAGTATGCTGACCCTCAGTCGGCTTGAATTGCCGGAATCGGGGTTTGCCACGAACGATGTCGACAGAATTGCGTTGTCAGACACTTCTGCTTGGATTAGGCTGACGGTTGCGTTCAACGCCTTGATGGAGGTGTCACGTGGTCCGGCAAGGATGATGCTCACGTGATCTGCATCTTCTAATTTGAGGCCGCTCGTAATCGGAGCATTGATTGCTTCGCGTGCCGCTTTTCGAAAAGCGTTGATGTTTTCCGTAGACGCGTAAGAGATAAACGTCGGGCCGACACCGTTTAAGGCGTCCAACAGTTCAGGTGCGGTGTTGAGGCTGCCCATAGAAGCCGCGCTCGAAGCTGAAAGGACATTCATCACCACCCGTGCCTGTGCGGCCGACAGTTCTTCGGCTAGGTCGCCGGCGAGGGATGTGTTCGTCAACACGTTGTCGCCATCGATCAGCGCCAATGAACAGCCAGTCGCCTTGATGCGCTCCAAGGCGTCGCTGGCGGTCTGCGCCCGCGTCCTGCCTTCGAATGAGAAGGGCATCGTCACGACCACCAAAACCGACGCGCCGGTAGACGTGGCAGTACGGATAACTGACGGCATCAGCTCCAACGTCGTGTCACCTCCGAGACCTGCAAGCACGAAGATTATCGGTGGTTTTCCGATGACTGTCTTCAGACGGAAGAGGTCATTGGTGTCAACGAACTCATCGCCGTCCCCGTCATCCGCGTCGCGTGCGAAAATCGGATAGCCGATCGAGATGCGCCGTCCTGTGCTGACCGTTCTCATTTCTACCGCCTCGCGATCGACGGCAATGACGTCATCAGGATTACCAAGAACTTTCGCCATCTCGGTCGCCGAATTGGATCCAGCACCTCCAACGCCTACGATGACGAACTCTTTGGCCGTTTTGGGATTGCGTCCATTTCGTATGATCGTCATATCGACCTCCTGTTGTGTCTACCGTCGCGAACCCGGATAGCATTTCTGTTCAATTACCATCATAGCACAACGTTACTATCGCAATGCAACCCATGAGCCAATTTTTCGGCGAATGCTGAATACGTTCGAAATGAAGCGACCTCAAACACGAACAGAACAGAGCGACAACGACGAACGCGAAGATGATTCTCCTTCTCGCGCTTTGAAGTCGCGCACCGAAACTGATCTGACCTACGAGTTGAAGTGGGCAGCTTGGCGATGGCTCTATTCGGTTGCCGACTGCCGGGCCATCGGTATGGAAGTCAGGCTTGAGGGACCGTTTGGTCGCATCGTGGATCTAGTCGGCGTGGGTAAGGACAACCTCGTATACGTCGTCGAAGTGAAGTCTTCGCGAGCCGATCTGCGTCGCGATGACAAGACGGAGGAAGACCACCAGAAGGCTTTAGATCAACTTGCCGCGCTCCAAGAAGCTGCGAATTTGAGCGCCACCGTCCTCGATCAGACGCGAGGACATGCGGTGGATGCCGCGCCCGACGGCTCAGATTGGCGAGACGACCCGGCGTACAAATCGGCGGTGAAGGATCGCCAAGCAATCTCCGATCGACTTGCGGCACGAGAGCGAACGCTCGTCAGGTTCTCCAAGAAGTTCCACGATCCTGCTTTTCTGGCATGTGCGGACTTCCACTATGTGATGGCGCCAAAAGGTTTGATCACGCGAGCTGAATTGCCGCCGTTCTGGGGATTGCTGGACGGCGATTCGCAGGAGGTTGTTTCAGCCGTTCAAAAGCAGATTAGACGTAACACTACGCACGTATTGCGGGCAATAGCCAGAGCTAACACTCGAGACTTGATGAAAGCGTGCGGTGTTCGAATTGTGAATCCTCCGCCGCGAGGCGCAGAGGAAAGCTGAACAACGATCTACGACAGCATCTCGCCTAGTCGGTCGATGGCGAGTCGGAGGTTGTCCTGAGAGTTCGCGAACGAGATGCGAATATACCCGTCGCCGTACTCCCCGAATGCCGTGCCCGAGAGCAACGCCACGCCGGCTTCATCCATAGCTCGATCCGCGAAGGTTCGGCTGTCCATGCCCGTATCGCTGATGTTGGGGAAGGCATAGAAAGCGCCGCCTGGTGTCCGGCATGTGATGCCGGGCAGGTTGTTGAGGCCGTCCACGACCAGATCTCGGCGGATTCGGAACTCGTCCATCATCTCGGCGACCGAGTCTTGTGGGCCTTGCAACGCTGCGATGCCGGCCATCTGGACTGCGACCGAAGTGCATGACACGCTGTTGGTCATCAGCTTCGTGACTGCATCCATCATGAATTCTGGGAATACGCCGTAACCTAGGCGCCATCCAGTCATCGCGTAACTCTTGGAAAAACCGTCGAGGATTATCGTGCGGTCGACCATGTCGTCGAATTTGGTGATCGAGGTATGCGAGCCTTCGTAGTACATGTCCTTGTAGATTTCGTCGGACATGACGACGAGATCGTTTTCGACCGCGATCTTCGCTATCCGCTCCAAATCGCCGTCGGAAATGACGCTCCCACACGGGTTGTTCGGTGAGTTGACGATGAGCAGTTTCGTGTTTTCGGTTACTAGCGACTCCAGCCGGTCGACGTCCAAGGAGAAGTCGAAGCGCTCCTCGAGCGGTATAGGTACCGCGGTACCGCCAGCGTAGTTGATCATCGACTCGTATATCGGGAACCCGGGATTCGGGTATATGACCTCGTCACCCTCCTCAATCAGCGCCAGTATGGAGAAGAACATCACCGGTTTCCCACCGGGAGTGACGATGATGCGGTCGGAGGCGATGTCGTAACCTTGGCGTTCTGTCTGATGTGCGGCGATGGCTTCGCGGGCTGGCATTTCGCCGGGCGAAGGTCCGTAGTGCGTGTATCCGTTATCGAGGGCGGCCTTTGCCGCGTCTTTGATGTGTAACGGAGTATCGAAGTCGGGCTCTCCGATTTCGAGGTGGACGATGTGTCGTCCTTGTGCCTCAAGCTCTCGGGCGCGTGCCAGCGTCAAGAAGGCAGTCTCGGTGCCTAGTCGGTCCTGTCGGGATGCAAGTTTTGGGGGCAATCTCGTTCAACCCATGTTTAACTAGAGGTTTGTTGCCGAATTGCGTCATCGAAGTTGGGAGTTTCCCAGTTCGGACGCAACTACCAAGGATACCTAACCTCTCGTGGATGCCGCTAGCTTTACGATGGACTACACTCGGTGGGCCGCTCGCTACGACATCTTCTACGAGGCAGCGCCTGAGGGTGAGTTGGAGTTTTATCTGAACGCCATCGGGCGAGATGGGGGTTCAGTGTTGGAGCTAGGCGTCGGGACAGGTCGGATCGCCATACCTGCCGCCATGATGGGCCGTGACGTGACAGGTGTTGATTTGAGTCGGCCGATGCTGGAATGCTTGCGTCAGAAGATCGGCGACGTCTCGATGGCGGGCAATCTGGAACTCGTCGAGTCGGACATCAGTGAGTTTGAACTGCAAAAACGAGATTTCGATCTAGTGATCATCCCGGCGCACACACTCGCCCTGATCACCGACGCGAGTCGACAGGTCGCTGCGCTGAAGCGATGCGCGATGCACATGGCACCCGATGCGGTTTTGATCTTCAATCTCTTCAACCCGAGCGACGATCTAATCAACGACGATTCCGGTGAACGATTCTTACTGGGTGTGGTGGTGGATGAGGATCGGGAGGTCAGACACGTTCTTTCGGGCGACAATGATTTCGACACCGAAACGCAGACCAACCATTGCGTTCAAACCATCGAATCGTTTGACCGCCATGGCGACCTGATCGATCGCGAAGAGTTGAACGTGGTGTTCCGGTACCTGCATCACGACGATGTGTTGGAGATGCTTGATCAAGCAGGTCTGGAATTGGTCGAGTTCTTCGGCGACTTCGACGGTACGCCGTTCGACGATGATTGCGAGGAGATGATTTACATCTGCCGACTCGAGTAATGGCAGGTTTGGGGCAGGGTTGGGCAGCGAGTGGACAGGGAGTGGGATTACGGGACTGGCGGAGGAGCTGGTGGCGGCTCGACTGGCTCAACGCCCGGGGCGCGCTCCTCAATCAGCTCTAGCCATTCTTCTGCTCTCGCGATGGTGTTTGGCAATTTGGGATCTTGCGAAAGGGAGATTGCCTCTTCGAAATCGAATTTCGCCTCCGCCCAGTTCCCCACTCTCGCCAACAGGATTCCTCGATCCAAGAAAAACGAGGCTTGTCCAGGGTTGAGCTGGATTGCGTAAGTGTAGTCCGAGTATGCTGCGGCGCCGTCACGCAGGATGTCGCGGTGATAACTGCCTCGCCACCAATAGACTCCGGCCTGATCAGGCGCGAGGCCGATCGCGGTTCGGAAGTGCTCGGACGCGCCTTCGTAGTTGTTCTCGGCGGCGCGGACACGTCCCAAGACTAGGTGGGCGTTGACGAGTTCATCGTCGAGTTCGAGTCCGCGTAAAGCGTCGCGTTTCGCACCATCGAAATCGCCCATCGACACTCGAACCATGGCTCGTTCGCCATATATCGACCCAACCCTTGGCCTTAGGGAGATTGCTCTGTCGTAATCGATCAGCGCATCTTCATGTTCGCCTTGCATCATCAGAGCCTGGCCACGTCCGGCCCAAGCACGCGCGAACTCGGGTTCGATCTCTACGATGGTGGAGAACCGCCTTGCCGCGTCCTTGAATTCGCCGCGATCGAGGGTTCGGTGGGCGGATGCGTACATGCTTACGGTTTCGCGTGCGGCTGGCGTGGGTGAAACTGTTGCCGTGGGCGTCAATGTGGAAGTCGGGGTTGGTTCGGGCGCGGTGGTTGGCGTGCTGAACGGTTGCAGCATGACGACTTCTGTGGGAGTCGGCGGAACCGCGGTTGGCGTTGGTGTCGGTTCGGATTGTTGGCATGCCGAAATCGCCCCTGCCACAAGGAGAGACAGGGCGAGCATCAACGTGAAGATCGCTGTGGCGCGCTTTTTCAAATTCATCACTGAATCAAGGATACGCATCGACTAGTCTCGCAGTTTCAGTCAATTCGGATCGACTTGATCGATCCGGTGTCATCTGCCACTAACCAAACCTGAGACAAGCATCTCGACCGCTAACCGGCGATCTGCACGCCCGGTTTTGATGCTCATGTCGACCTCGAGCATGTGAAGATGCATCACTCGCAAACGGAGGGAGCCGACTCTCGATGCTTGGGTGCAGGTCTTGCGGATCAACCACTCGAGATTGATGCGCAACCTCTGCCCTACTTGCGTTTGGCTTTGACCGTTTTCCAGTAGGTGCGCGGCGACTATGAGGATTCGAACCTGTCTGGTCAACAGCGCGAAGATGCCTTCGATCGATTCGCCGTTTGCGATTAGATTCTGGACGCCGCTCAATGCTTGGCGGGTCTGGCCTTCGATTATGGCGTCCATCACGTTGAAGATACGATCTTGGCTGGTATCGGCAACCATCAGATCGATGTCTCGCGGTTGTAGTGTTCGACCATCGGCGTAGATTGCGAGTTTCTGGATTTCGCTGTCGATTCTTCGAACATCATCGCCACCGACTTCGGCGAATCGACCCAACGCGGCGCCGGAAATATTCACGCCGTGGAATTCGAAACGTTTCCTGACCCACTCTCCCTTTTGACGTCGGTCGGGGACTTTGTGCTCCTCGACTTCGGCCAACGACGCCAAGGCCTTCAAAGGGCCAGATGTCAATCGGAGCGGGACGTTTTCGACGAAGATCAAGTCGTTCGTGATCTGATTGGCTTCCGTCGCCACTCTTTCGCCAAACGATTCCCAGTCCTTGCGTACCCGTTCGCCTCTCGTGGCGATGGGTTTCAACATGCCCTTGACGACGACCGCCCTGCGATCTGTCATGAACGGCGAGATCTTGGCCGCCGCGAACACCTCGCCCATTTTCACATTGGGCGCTTCGAAGAGCGTGACGTTGGGCGCGCGAAGGTCGGGTGGACCAAGCGCTGCGAGATGCGTTTCCAAGGAATTGGCGATGGTGAACTCGTCGTCGCCGTGGATCAGTCGGATCATGTCGAATCCAGAATAATCCACGTTACCGCTGACGGATGGACACTTTGCGAAAACGGCGCGGCTGGATGCTAGGAATATCTTGGATTTCTATAATCGAATCTTGCCCCTTACGCCCAGAATTCCGTTCAACACTGAATGTCCACAGCCATCATCGGCCTAGCCTCGGCCGGAAAAACGACGATCTTTAACGCTCTGACTCGAGGCACCGCCGACAAGGGTCAATTCGGCTCTTCCAAATCGGTCAATATCGGCGTGGGTGCGAAACCCGACGTTCGACTGGATTTTCTCGATACGGCATTCAAAGCCCGTCGCAAGGTGCGAGCCGAGATGACGTTTTGGGATATGCCGGTGGATTACGCTACCGGTGCCGTTCTCTCTAGGGAATCAGTCAACTCGCTGCAAAAGGCCAAGGCTTTGCTCGTTGTGGTGAGGAAATTCGAAGATCCGGCGACGCCTCATCCGGATGGATCTGTGAACTGGCTTCGAGACGTTGAAAAGATGATGTTCGACATCCTCTTCGCGGATATCGAGTTGCTGGATCGGCGTGTCGAGCGGATCGAATCCGGCATGAAGGCCTTGAAATCCTCCGAGCGAACACAGGCGGTCGCAAATGTCGCTGCCATCAAAGATGTGCAGAAGCTATTGGAAGACGGATCACCGATCAGGTCTCTCGCACTTGACGAGAATCTTTCCCGGGCTCTGACCAACACCTTTGCTCTGAGCGCATTGCCTGTCGTGGTTGCCGTCAATGTGGGCGAGGATGAGATAAGCGTCGATCCAGACGAGTTGCGCAGTGCGGCGGTGGACAAACTTGGGGATGCGGTGATCGACGCTCAAACGCAGTTGGTGCCGATCTGCGGTTCGATCGAGGAAGAGTTGCGAAGCATGGATGACGAGGAAGCGGCGGAACTCCGAGCGGATCTCGATATCCAGCGCGACGACAGCGAACTTCTGATGGACGCGTGTTTGAAGTGTCTCAATACGCAGACCTTTTACACTGCATCAGATCGAGAGGTCCGCGCGTGGCATTTCCCTTCAGGAGCGTTGGCCCCGCAAGCGGCGGGCGTTGTTCACTCCGACATGGAGCGTGGCTTCATCCGCGCCGAGGTCGTGGCTTACGACGATTTCGTGCGATGCGGCAATATGCAAGAGGCTCGCAAACTAGGAGTGCTGCGTCAGGAAGGCAAGAACTACGCCTTCGCCGACGGTGATATGGCCAACTTCCTCTTCTCCGTTTGAACTGGCGAATCACGATCCGAGAGGCCACCTAAAACCACAGCCCATGGCAATCATTCACGGCAAACACTCAAGGCAATAACAATGGCAAGATCACTCTTCATCATCCGGCTCGTACAGACCTTTCCCGGTCTCGAAGGCTACGATGCCGTGCTCGACAACTACTGGTCTGCCGTAAAGGCACAGGTCGAACGCCATGCGATGACGTCCGGTCCCGTCAAGAGGGTATTTGTCGAGACCGTTACCGGCCGTGGCGAAGACGCGATCGTTCAACTTCAACAGATGAACGCCCAAGGCGCGTCGTTCGTCCGAGGATTGGTAGCGAACGGTGCGACAGTCGAAGAGTTCGAAAATGCGGAACTCCTCGCCGAGTTGATTGATTGGGGTCAGTGCGCATCGCAAAGCCTGATGTCCGACAAGGTCCGTGAGGTCGTCCAAGCCGGTCAGGTTGAAGCGGCCGGGGTGCGAGATGATCACCTGCAGAAACGTCTGAACGACGCTATCCAAGATGACGACGTGGCCGTGGTTCTCGCAGTATCGCCGCAAATTCCGATTCCAGACCGCATCGAACGATTCATCGTGTCGCCGCCGGAACTAGACCAACTCGAGCGTTGGCTCCGAGCCAAGATGGAGGAAGCCCGGCGCGAGATGATGGAACAGGCTCAACGACAAGCCAGTGGCGAGGCTGCGGAGGGGCAGTCATCCTCCGGGGGCCTCTGGACACCCGGGTAGCCTTCGTCCTTAGTTTTCGTCTTTTAGTTATCGTCCTTGGGGGAGGCGCTTAGCATTGGGTCATGGCGATCGCTTCCCAAACCCAGTCGGCATTAGCAGTTCCTGACGGCGCGTTGGATTCCCCCATCGCGCTCTACGTCCACATCCCTTTTTGCCTTTCGAAGTGCAACTACTGCGACTTCAACACATACGAAGGCATCGAGAATTTGATGCCGAGTTTCGTCGATGCGCTTGTGGCTGAGATCGATCTTTGGACAGCGCGTCTCGATGGGCCCGAGATTACCTCGATCTTTTTTGGCGGGGGCACGCCCTCCTACCTGCGAGCGGAGTCGATAGCCCGTGTGATGGAGGCCATAGACGCTTCGGCCTACGTTGCTCCAAACGCGGAGATCACGCTGGAAGCCAATCCTGACGACGTTGATGCGGTTAAGTCCGCGTCGTGGATCGATGCGGGTTTCAACCGGATCAGCATCGGTGTCCAATCTTTTCACGACCCGTTACTCGGGGCGTTGTCTCGACGACACTCGGCGGATGACGCTTCCGACGCCGTTGCGACGGCCCGCGATGCTGGTTTCGGTGACATCAACATCGATCTCATGTATGGGTTGCCTAACCAATCGTCGTCGATGTGGGAAACTACACTTCGCCGCGCCGTCGACCTCGAGACTGAACATCTTTCCCTGTATGGCCTGCAGATCGAACCGGGCACTCCGTTGCATCGCGACGTAAACCGCGGCACGTTGCCTACGCCCGGCGACGACTTGGCTGCCGACATGTACGAACTCGCAATCGAAACGCTCGACGATGCTGGTTATGAACACTACGAGATCTCAAATTGGGCCAAACCGGGGCATCGTTCGGAGCACAATCTCGCATACTGGCTCAATAAGCCGTATCTCGGCTTGGGGCCCGGTGCGCACTCGTCGATGTCTAACTGTCGTTTTGCCAACATGAAGTCTCCGCGTCGGTACATAAACACGGTTGCCGAGGGTTCCATCGCCGTCGATTTCACCGAGATCACGTCGAGCGACATGGCGATGTCGGAAACCATGATGCTTGGCATGAGGCTCGCTGAGGGAGTGTCGGCTACAGAGTTTCGGGATCGTTTCGGACGATCACTCGAATCTGTCTACGGTTCGGAAATCCGATGGCTCGAACGATCTGGACTTGTGGAACATGCCGGAGATCGGATCAGGCTGACAGATCGGGGCAAACTCTTGGGAAACACGGTCTTCGAACAGTTCATACTTACCGAACAGGAAGGTTGAGGGATTGATGTCAGAAACGATTCCCATCGATTTTCCCGAGTATCTCGACGAAGCCGTGGAGATATGGGACGAGATCTCCGAGTGGTGGGACGATCGCATCGGCGATGGCAATGAGGCGCAGGATTTCCTGATCGAGCCGACCCAGGAAAAACTCTTAGACATCAAACCGGGCGACAAGGTTTTAGACATCGCGTGCGGTGCTGGGCGATTCACTCGACGGATGGCCGATCAAGGAGCACGGGTCGTCGCGTTTGATCATTCACGTAACTTCATTCGGCGTGCCAAGGAACGCGCTAATGGCTACGAAGACCGGATCGATTTCTATGTCGTTAACGCCGCCGATCGCTCGGCCTTGAGGTCGATCCCCGACGCGCCGTTTGACGCCGCCGTGTGCACGATGGGGTTGATGGATATGGCGGTGATCACTCCTTTAGTGGAAACGCTTCCCAGACTTCTCAAACCGAACGGCAGGTTCGTATTCAGCGTCACGCACCCCGCGTTCAACTCCAACGGGACGCGCAACTCGATGGAGCGTGAGTTCACGGAGAATGGGGTTATCGAAAACTACAGGATCTCGGTGCCTTCTTACACCGAGGCGACCCCGTATCTGGGCGTTGGCATTAACGGACAACCGCGAGCTCACAGGTATTTTCATCGTCCCACAGGCGAACTGCTCCGAGTGTTCTTTGAGCAAGGCTTTGTGCTTACGGGATTGGAGGAGCCCAGATTTCCTCCGAAGGCCCAAGAGCAATCGTCTTCGAAGATGTCAGGCGAGTTTTGGTGGCATTTCCCGTTGTTCTTAATCGCTCGGTTGGAGTTGCGCAACGGCTGAACGTTTCCCAGATTCCGGCGATAATCCATAGATATCGGCAATCTACCGGAAATTCCTGGCGCTCAGCATGTTTGTAGTCGGCACCGCTGGTCACGTAGACCACGGCAAGTCCACCCTGATCGAAAAGCTCACGGGCATCGACCCGGATCGATTGAGCGCGGAAAAGGCTCGAGGGATGACGATAGAACTCGGTTTCGCGTGGCTCGATTTGGGGGATGGCAGTGAGGTCAGCATCGTTGATGTGCCGGGTCACGAGCGGTTCGTCAAAACTATGTTGATGGGGGCAGGCGGATTCGATTTGGCACTCCTCGTGGTTGCAGGAGACGAGGGCCCGATGCCGCAGACCCTCGAGCACCTGGCCATCCTTGACCTGCTACAGGTACGAGACGGGATCGTGGTCATCACCAAATCCGACATCGCGGACCCGGATCTCGTCGAGTTGGTTGAAATCGAGATCTCTGAGATTCTCGAGGGCACTTCGATGGAAGGTTCGCCCATGCTTCCGGTATCAGCGGAAACCGGTGACAACATGGACGATCTGAAGGCGATGATCGCGGAGTTCGCTCACGGCAGATCACCACGGTCGGGCAACGAGCGGCCGAGGTTGTTCATTGATCGATCGTTTAGCGTGGCTGGTTTCGGTGCGGTGGTAACTGGAACGCTCGACGGAGGGCAATTGAAGATCGGAGATGAAGTCGCTCTGCTCCCGTCAAACGAAACCGCTCGCGTCCGGGGATTGCAGAGCCACAAATCAGAGATTGACACCGCCCTTCCGGGCAGCCGTGTCGCCGTCAGCCTGAGCGGAGTTTCCCATACCGAGATTGAACGTGGCGAGGCTCTGGTTAAACGCGGTCAGTTCGGGACAACGTCGGTATTTGACGCTTCTTTGAGGGCGATCGCAGATGTGAAACGGCCGATCAAGCATAATCACCACGTCACGCTTTACGGAGGTACTTGGGAGGAGCCTGCGACGGTGCGGTTGCTCGACGGGGATCGTCTCCAGGCCGGTGAGAGTGGTTGGGCGCAGATCAAGATCGGCAATCCACGCCCCATCATGGCGGGCGATCATTTCGTGCTGCGCGATAGTAACGACACGCTCGGTGGCGGCGTGGCCTTGGTAGTCGATGCCCCGCGGCACAGGCGGAGCGATCCGGCGGTTGTTGAGCATCTCGAGGTTCTTGCCGAGGGCAGGTCGGAGGATGTCGTGATGCACACCTTGAACCTCCTCGGTGTTGCCAGCATCAATCAAATTGCTGATTCGGCTCATCTACTCCGCGAGGATGTCGAACGCGATATCGCCGAACTCGCGGAACAGGGTCGGGTGATCCGTTTGACTGACGGCGCAGCGGCTTTGCATATTACTGCTGATCGTTTCGAAGCGCTGTTGGGTCAAACACTCAAAGCGCTGGGAGATTACCATCGGCGATTCCCGTTGCGCAGGGGTATGCCGCGACAGGAACTCCGCAATCGTTTGAAGGTTTCGGCTGCGAGTTTCGACGCCGTTGCACAACGCTTCGCGAGTGGTGGCTCCATCAAGCAAGATGGAACGACGTTGAGTCTTAAGGATCACGGAGTCAGCTTCTCGCCTGAACAGAGACGGGAAGTCGACCGGTATTTGTCGGTTCTGAGAGAGCATCGCTTCGCCCCGCCGGCGTGGAACAAGATTGAACCGGAGCTTCTCGGTGCTTTAGCCGATCAAGGGACGATCGTCAGCGCTGGGCCTGATGTCGTGTTTGCTGCCGAAGTCTTTGATGAGATGCGGGAGGCGGTGATTGGTTACTGCCAAGTGAATGAAGAAGTGTCGATCAATGACGTGCGAGAACTCTTGGGCACTAGCAGGAAGTACTCTCTCGCGCTGCTGGAGCAGCTCGATCGCGACAACGTGACGATGCGCGTTGGTGACATGAGGAAGTTAAGGTGATGCCGACCGACGAAAAACTCACGTTGACGCTCCATCAACCTCCGTTCAAGGTTTCCGCCCTGTCTTCGCTGTTCAGATCGTTGCAGGCCGCGCTTCGGGAGACAGCGGCTGCTGGAGAGCCGGTCGAAACACTGTTCTCCAATCAGCAGGGGCCGTTCCTCGTAACTGACGTCGAGCACACTTCTGATGGTGAGTTGGTTCTATCGATCTGGTTTGCTGATCGCGATGATGCTCCGCTGAACGATCGCTCGAAGGAGACTTTTGGTTGGGCGATTTCGGATTTGGAGCGAACGATATTGAGAGGGGCTCAGCACACATTTTGGGGTACGCCAGCTTACCGTCCGGAGCTGCACGAGGCAGACTCTCGGATGTTGAGGTTCATCGCCGTGTTGCGAGCGTTTCGCTCGGCGACCATCTCGTTCGACGACCGAACGATTTCTCTCCGGGATGGACTGTTCGCCTCGGAACGAGTCTGATCTGCGGCCTAACCCAGACCCATTCTGTGGACTTCGCGTTCGTTAAACCCTAGGAAGTGTCCGACTTCATGCCAGACGGTTTTGCGGACCTCGAACTCGAGATCTTCATGACAATCGACTTGATCTTCGATTGGGTGTTGGAAGATCGTGATTTTGGACGGCATCGTTGCGTTGTGTGAACCTCCGTCGCGCAGGGAAACACCCTCGGAAAGTCCGAAAAGGGTTTCATGTGGACTGAGGCTTAGATCGAAGCGTTGGTCGGGCGTAGGTTCGGGTTCGACTACGATGTCGATGTTTTCGATTTGCACGCGCTGATAGATCTCGGGCGGTAGCTGCTCGATGGCACCAAGGACCATGCCGTCGAACTCTTCGGGTGAAACTCGGAATGCCATCTCTGAGAATGCGGCAGTGATTGGCGGTTCAAGCTGATGCTTCGTCACGAATGGACTTGAGGAGGTCGACGTTGGGTTTGTCGGGTCCGTCTTTTTCGAATCCTGGGACTTCGAGATAGAAGGGTACGTCGGCGAATGCCGGATGGCCGAGGATGTTGAGGAAACCTTCTTTGCCGATCAAACCTTCGCCGATGTTGTCGTGTCGGTCGACGGAGGAGCCGCGGTCTCGCATCGAGTCGTTAGCGTGGACGCTGCGGAGATTTTCGAGGCCGATCTCGGCGTCGAACTCTTCCATGGTTTCGTTGAGGCCGTCTTCGCTGACGATGTCGTAACCGGCTGCCCAGACGTGTTGGGTGTCGAAGCAGGTGGCGACGCGCGGGTGGTCGATGGCTTTGATGAGGCTTCCTAGCTCTGCGAACTTGGAGCCGATGTGATCCCCGGAACCGGCAGAAGTTTCGAGCATTAGCAAGGCATCGCCTGGCGCATTGTCGAGGACTTCGTGGACGCCCTCGACGAATTGGTCGAAAACTGTTTCCAATCCTGCGCCGCGGTGACTTGCGGGGTGGAACACGAGACCGAGTGCGCCTAGGCGTTCGGTCTGAGCCAACTCTTCAGACAGGGATTTGCGGCTTTTCTCGACTAGCTCTGGGTTAGGCGAACCGAGGGCGGTTAGGTATTTGGCGTGGACTATCGTAGGGCCAAGGCCAGATTCTGCCATCTTCTCGTGATAGGCCTGCAAAGGCTTGTCTTTGATGGTTGGTACGCGCCACATGCGAGGGGATGCGGCGAAGATTTGGATGCACTCAGCACCGATCTCGAGGCCCCGATCCACCGCTTTGTCCACACCACCCGAAGTCTTTACGTGGGCACCGATATGCATGTCATTTCCGTCCGTTTGGGTCAGCCGCGCGCTCTGCTATGGAGCATCTAGTAAACCCAAGTGTAAACCGCGAGATTCCCGTCGCAGCTCGGCGCAGACTTTAGCTTGTGCGACGTCGGAGCCTGGGGATGAAGCGTGTGAAACGACGCATTGCGCCTTCGTCCCATGAGACCAAGACTTGGGCGGCGACGAAGATCGAGGAGTAGGTTCCGATGATGACGCCGAGGAGAAGGACGATGAGGAAGTCGCGGAGGCTTTGCCCGCCAAAGAGGAGCATTGCCATGATGACCGTGGCGGTCGTGATGCTGGTGCCTAGGGATCGGATGATCGACTCGCGGATGGATGCGTTAACGGTCAGGCGGAAATCTCGGGACGGCACGAGGGTCACGTTTTCCCGGACGCGGTCGAAGATTACGATGGTGTCGTTGACGGAGTAGCCGATAACGGTGAGGACTCCGACGATGAAGATGGCGTTTACTTGGACGTTGATTAGGACGCCAAGGATTGCGAAGACACCAAGGACGATCAGGACGTCGTGGACGAGGGCGATGACGGCGGAGATGGCGTAGCGGTATGAGCCGGGGACAGTGCGGAAGGCGTACATGATGTAGAACATCACGAATACTGCTGCGACCACGACTGCGGTGATGGCGTTGCGGACGGTGTCGTCGGCGACCGAGGAACCGACCGTAACGGTTTCGAGCGTCGTGGGCTCCTCGCCGGTCAATGATGTCAGTTCGGCATCAATGACGTTTTTGCCTTCGTTGCCCAAGTCGTTTGTGCGAACGAAGTACTGTCCGTCTCCGAGGTTTTGGACGATGGCTTCCGGGTGACCCGCCGCGACTAAGGCGTCGTTGATGGCTTCGGTGCCGGGATCGGCGTCTTGGAAGTCGTAGGTGGTGCTAGTGCCCGACACGAAGTCGATGCCGAGGTTCAGTCCGGGGACGAAGAGCAGCACGACCGAAATCACGGCGATGATCGCCGAGATCGGCAGGAATATCTTTCGGAGTGCTACGAAGTCCATGTCTTGGTTTGGGTGCGAGTGTTGTTGCGTATCAGCTGGCGTATTGGGTTGTGTATGTCGGGGCGGGTTATGAGTTGGTTCCGGGATCCGCCACGGGAACGAATACGTTGCGTGCGTTGCCGATGCCGGTTCGTGCGATGAGCCTCAGAAGTAGACGGCTGGAGAAGAACGCCGTGAACATGCTGAGGAGGACGCCGATTCCGAGGGTGAGGGCAAATCCTTGCATGATGCTGGTGCTGAAGCGGTCGCCGAACCAGAAGAGCACGACGGCGGTGATGATCGTCGAGAAGTTGCCGTCTCGGATCGAAGGCCATGCGCGGTCGAAACCGGTGTTGAGGGCGGACAAGAGGTCTCGTCCTGCTCTTAGCTCCTCTTTGGCTCTCTCGGCGATGAGGACGTTGGCGTCGACTGCGAAACCGAGTGAGAGGATCACCGCAGCAGCGCCGGAGAGGGTCATGGTGACCGGGACGAGTTTGAAGATGGCGAGGAGCATGACGGTGTACGCCGCGAGGGAGATGCTGGCGACGATGCCGGGGATCTTGTAGTAGGAGATCATGAACACGATGAGGAGGATGAGGCCGATGCCGCCGGCGACGAGGCTGCGTTGGAGCGAGTCGGCACCTAGGATAGCGTCGACGCTTCGCTCTTCGGAGAGTTCGAGGTTTGCGGGGAGTGCACCCGAACGGAGCTGGATGGCAAGAGTGCGGACACGCTCGGTGGTGAAGTCACCGCCGGAGATGATGGCCCTGCCGTTGGCGATGCCCTGTCCGCCGGGGGTGTTGACGGTCGGCGCGATCAGCTCGACACCGTCGAGGTAGATCGCGAGGATGTCGCGGTTACGGGCGACGCGGCCGGTTACGTCAAAGAATGCGTCGGTGCCAGATTCGTTGAATACGATGGTTACGACCGGTTCGGGGGGCGTTCCCTCGATGGACGGGAAGGCGTCGTCGAGATCATCGGCGGAGATGTTGGTTGCCTGTTCGGTGAAGTAGAGAGGCGAGGCGCATCGGAGCAAGAGCCATTCCGTCTCGGATAGTCCGTCGGGCGGCCACTCCTCGACTGGTGTCTCGGCAGGAGGAACGAGGGGTCCGCATTGGCGTTCTCGGAATTCGAGTTGAGCGGTAGATCCGATGAGGGCTTTGGCTTCTTGGACCCCGCCGGAGACCGTCCATTGAGCGATTCTGCCGGGGGTGCGGATCGATGCGAAGTGGCCGACGTCTGCGAGTTCGCGAGTCAGCCTCTCGATATCCGATGGGAGGATGTTGCCGTCGTCGTCGAATGTGCGTTCCTGGAACTGATCGGTGTATTCGGCTTCGAAGTAGACGGCGTCGACTTGAGCGAAATTGCCGCCTGCGTCGGTGGTAAACAGGAGGGTATCGGTTCCATCGCTGACCGTTACGTCGAGCCCGGCGGCTTCGAATGCGGATTGGACGTCTTCGGTTGATGGTGCGATCCGTTCCGGGTCGGGGAGTTCCGTGACTTCCTCGCCGTCGTCGCCCTCGGCATCCGCGGCTTCGGTTTCGGCTACCGCGTCTTCTTCCATCGCCTCTGTTTCGGATTCTTCAGATTCGTCGACTTCCGGGACGATGATTTCGTATTCGAAGGTTGCTCGGATTGTCGTGGGGTATTTTTCCTGGAACTGGTTGCGCCAAGATTCGGCCTCGTTGCCGTCGAAGTCATCGAAGGTGACGATCATTGAGCCGTCTTCGTTTTCGAAGATTTCGACGTCTTGTTTGCCGAGGTCGGTGGAGAAGAAGTTCTCGATGTCCTCGATGGTGGTATCGGCTTCGTCTAAGGCGAGGTTGAGTGAGGATTCGCTTTGGCCAGGGAGTTGGATAAGAATGCGGTCGGGCGGGTTGCCGAGGACTTGGACGGTGGGTTCGCTCACACCGAACGCGTTGACACGTCGTTCGATGATTGTGCGGATCGCTTCGACGTCTTCTGCGGTAGGGCTGTCGCCTTCCGGCGGGACGATGTCGTAGACGAGGTGCGTGCCGCCTTGGAGGTCGAGGCCAAGGTTGAGACCTAGGAAAGAGTCGTCGTTGCCGCGGTCGAATTCGAAGTTGAAGACGTCGAAGTTGATGCGCGGGATGGAGATAACGACGGCGGCGATGACGACTAGCGCCGCGACGAAGATGAGACCTCTTAGATCACGAATCACGAGAAATTAACCGAAACAGCGCACGTCTCGTTGCGCCCGCTGGTAGCCCATCGCTTGGCGGTCGTCTTGCGGTTCGCTGTCCACTGGGAATCTGGTCTGTTTGGTGTGCCGCTGAGTTAGATCAGGGTCTCAATCACAAAAATGACTTCGATACAACTCGTGAATCGAAGTCTCAAACATGAAAGTATAGCACCGCGTTTGGCTGTTCCATTCCGATCCTCTGCGCTGGTGCGCGATTGATTCAGTGATCTTCGTGATCGGTGCGGAGACGGTCTTGGAGATCGTAGGCGAGTTCTGAGATTGAGTGTTCGGGAGTTACTTCGCTGAGTCTGGCCTTCGCTATTAGGAGATCGGGGTTTGGGTCGGCGTCGTGGTGGTGTGCCTGAATGTTGTAGTTGACGTCGTGGAGGTGGGTTTCGCCGGGTTCGGGTTCTTCGCCGACTTCTCTTAGGCGTTCGTGCTCAAGGAGGTGATCCATGAACATGATGCCGTTCAGGTGGTCGATTTCGTGTTCGAGGGCTTGGGCGAGGAGTTCTTCGGCGGTGACTCGCCATTTGGAGCCGTTTTGGTCGAGGGCTCTTGCGGTGATTGAGATTGAGCGGTTAACGATGCCGACGTAGCCGGGGAGGGATAGGCACCCTTCATCGACTTCGCGGTTGCCTTCGGATTTGATGATCTGTGGGTTTACCAGCCAGTATGGGTCTTCTTCGGGTAGGTGAAGGGCGATGACGCGTTTGAGGATGCCGACTTGGTTTGCGGCGAGGCCGACGCCCTCGGCGTCGATCAAGGTTTCGACCATGTCGGTTGCGAGTTTGCGGATGTCGTCGTCGATGCGGCGGACAACGCGGCATTTTCGGCGCAGGATGGGGTCGGGAAATTTGCGGATTTCTCGGATGGCCATGGTTAGGGGTGATTTTATCGTTCATCCCGGCCCCTCATCTTGGCGCTTTTCCTTGGAACTGGAGAGGGGGATTGTTGCGGACGCGTTTAATCGGGGGTTTTGGCCCCTTTTTGTTTTTCCGAAATTTTTCGGATTTCTGATTTTGCCGGGGGCCTCGCTCGGGTCTCTCCCTGCCGCGATCGCCTTGCTTGGCCCTTCCGGTCTTATCGGTCGGACGGTTCGAAGGGATCGGCCTATCCGGCTTGTCCGCTTCGGACTTTCGACCTTGCCGCTTC
>JAJEAU010000019.1 GCA_022824185.1 Dehalococcoidia bacterium | reverse complement strand
TCGATTGGCGACGCAGGACTGATGCGTCGCGCTCCGGGAACTGGGCCTCCCACGCTTCGGCACACGCCCTCGCGGTCTTGCAACGGACTTCCGGTCCGTTGAGGGACGCCACCAGAGGGCATTTAGACGCCGCGACTCGATACGGCTTGTGGCCGTTTCTTTTATGTCGACTGTTGCCTTCATGTCCTCACGTTTTCTCCCTGTGACCGTTCGGGTCGGGGGTCTGCACACGTCTGCGCAGCACTGTGTTGCGGGCCGCTAAGCCCGCAGAACTTGTTCGCTTGTTCTTTTTATATCAGGCGATGCGTCTATGTCAAGTTATTTGTGGAAAATAATTTCTAAATATTGGGAAGGTGGGGGTTTTTTTGAACTAGGAAGGGAAGGAAGGGTTAGGAGGGAAGGAAGGGGGTGTGTTGGATGTTGAGGTTGTGCTGGGGGAGTCCTGCTGGCCCCTTTTGTCTGAACTGGGATTTTTGGGATTTTGTTGTGGAAAAGAAGGTGTTGCGCTGGGTTGGGGTGATGGATGGAGGAGTCGTTCTGTGGCCCCTCCCATTTGCCCCCGGTCACCCTCACCCTAACCCTCTCCCGCCGAGCGGGAGAGGGGATACGTGCATGTTAGATGGAGGTTGTAATTGGTGGGTGTGGGAATGTCGATGAGTGGTGATTGGATTGGGGCCCCCGCTCCTCCCCGGCCTGTTCACTGACGGCCCCTACGGGTTTTGTCGCGTTTATTGGTAAATGGGGGGTTAGGGTGAGTTTGAAGTTAAACGCGTAGACTCGGAAGCGTCGACCGGAGGGGACGACGCATGTTCGCGATCTTGGTTGAGGCCTAGCGACTTTTGCGACGACCAATTACTCTCGCTACAGGGATCTCCGGTCACGCTCATCAACGGTATTAGTGGGTGGGTATCTGCGCGTCTCCGGGGTTGATGACGGATTGAGGGATCAGGGCATGAGTCAGGGGATGAGTAAGGCCTTCGAAATGTGTCGCGGTTCTTGCGACAGCCGCGATCAAGGCCTAGTACGATCAGGTTCAGTACCGATGCTTGATTTGACGACATGTCGTTATACCCTTTGCATTGGTTTGAAGTTGCAGGGGCACAGATTGCTGAACTCGGGAAGTCGGCGTGTTGCAAAGAGATGTCTCTAAGAGGCGGTTCAACGCGAAGAACGCGTAGAGCATTGACAGAGGAGGTCAATTAAATGGAAATTGGGGAAGCAGTGAACAACGTCGCGAAGCGCGTGCTTGAGCAAGTTCCGTATGTGCAGAGCGAAGAGGCTACGAAACTCGCGATGATTAATCCATTCATACGTGAGGTGTTGGATTATGACACTACAGACCTAACGCAGGTTCAACCCGAATTTACAGCCGATATCGGAATCAAGCAGGGAGAGAAGGTCGACTACGCTTTGATGCACGATGGCGAACCGATGATTTTGATAGAAGCCAAAGTCACGGGAACTCCTTTAGACAAAACCGAACCATCGCATTTGTTCCGTTATTTCGCAGCTTTGGACACTGCACGTTTCGGGATTTACACAGATGGCTTGAGATATTTGTTTTACACCGACATCGACAAACCGAATTTGATGGACACGAAGCCATTTCTCGTGCTCGACCTAAACGAAGTGAAACCGGAGGTAGTTGAGCAAGTAGGACGATTCGTCCGCACGGAGTTTGATGCAGAGGCGATTAGAGATTCGGCTGATGGCCTGAAGTATGTCGAAGCGCTGCAAAAGGTCATCGATCGAGAGTTTCACAATCCGTCTGATGAGTTCGTCAGGTTCCTAATGTCCGATGTTTATGAAGGACCTAAAACCCAACGGGCCGTGGAGACGTTTAGGGAGTACACCGAAAACGCATTGAAATCGTTCGTGGAGGTGAATCTACGGGCGAGGCTCACGGCTGCGTTCGGAGGCGACGTAGGAAAGCCCAAAGCCACCGCAAGTGAAGCAGAGAAGGAGAACGGAGTAACGAGCACAGAAGTTAAGGCATTCCTAATCATCAAGGCGCTGTTGCACGACGTGATTGAAGTTGGGCGTCTGCACTTGGTGGATCGCGAAAGCTACAGTTCGATCTTGATCGACGGTTCAAGCAGAAAGCTGGTATGTCACCTGAGGTTGCGAGATCGGCCATTCGCAATTGACTTGTTGTCCATGGTTGACGGCAAACGGTTGCGTCGGCGGGCGCGATTGCAATCGGTTGATGACATTTATGTTCATGAACCGACGTTGGAGGCTCGTGCGCGGCACGTATTGAATACGTTCGGTTGACGAGACCTCATTCGCAATCAGTCGGGGCGCCGACTGATTTTGCTTTACGTTTGCCGGAAGTGCTGCGGAGATAACGTCTCGTGGCGATAGGGGAGTGGTGGTTTTCGTTTTGGGTTGATGATTGTTGATGGGGACCCGCCTCGGCGGGCAAACCCCGCTGTATTTGTCGGTGTTTTGGGCTCCCGCGCCCCTTTCTCTCCCGTTGTCTGGTGCTTTGGGCTGCGTGAAAGGGGCTGTTGGCCCCTGGCCCCGCCCGCATGCCCCTGCGCTCTCGCTTCGCTCATGCGCGTCCCCTTTCGCCATCGAAAGGGGACTTAGACGATTGGTCCTTGCCGATGAAGGGAGATTTCTACATATAATTGACGGGAGTGAAGGCGGGATTTTGATGCCTGATGAGCGGTCTGCTAAGAAGGTTGCTGGTGTCATCCCGACTTTGGCGCGGTTGACCATGATCGGGTGGTTCGTCGGCGTGAGTATCGCTGGCGGGGCGTTGCTCGGTTGGTGGTTGGATGGGATGGTTGGCAGCAGGCCACTGTTGCTGATTGTCGGGATCCTTTTGGGGATCGCTGTCGCGCTGGTCGGAATGATGCGGATGCTGACTGATCTTGGGAGGGCGCAGGACGAGAGCAAGCGTCGGGAATAGGTTTCGGGGATCCGCTGATCGCCTGGCGGTCGGGCCTTCCTACAATAGACAAGAGATGTCGATAGAACCAAACGGTCAGATGGTCGGAATTTCCGGGGGAGAGTTTGCTCTCATCCCCTAAAGGCATAGCCATAGCGGTCTTCCTGCTCGCTGTGGCGCTCATCTCAGTAGCGGGCGGTGCCCTTGGTGCCGCGTTCGGTGGTGGATTCATCGGTGGTGCGGTTCCTCTGATCCTGATTCCAGCCGAGTTGGTGACGTATATCGGCGATTACCAGCTGACGAACACGGCGGTGATGTTCTTCGCTGCGTTGCTGGTGCTGGTGGTGTTGACGTGGTTGGCGACTCGGAAGCTGTCGGAAGTGCCGGGCAGATGGCAGTCGTTGATGGAGGTGATGTACGAGTTCTTCATTGGGCTTGCGGAGTCGACGTCGGGGAAGGCTGGCCGCATATTTCTGCCTGTAGCGACGGCGATCTTCTTGGTGGTGCTGTTTTCGAACTGGCTTGGAGTGGTGCCGGTGGTCGGGACTATCGGTCGGGTGGAGACGACGCAGGAGTTTTTCTTCCACAAGTTTGAGAAGAAGCTGGAGGAGAACCACGCGGAGGCGTTGCTGGACGGGTTGCATCACGACGTTGGGAAGAACGGGGAAGGGCTGGGTCATTTCATCGAGAGCCATGCGGATGACAAGGATCTGCAGAAGTATCTAGGTAAGACGATGGAGACGTATGGGGAAGAGCGGTTTGTGGTGTTTGACGGTGGCGGCGTGAGGATATTGCCGCTGGGCAGAGGTGAGGACTACAAGCTGTCGTTGATCGATATCGTGGCGTATGACGTCGAGGATCCGGTGCATCCGACGGCGGCGGATGTGGTGAAGATCGCGCAACGGGTGGATGGCAGTGTGGCTCCGGGTGTAACTCCGAGCACGGAGTTCTACAGCGCGAATCCTGGTGAGTATGCGGGAATGGAAGGGAAGCGTGTGGGGTTGCTGGTGCCTTATCTGAGGGGTTCGAGCACGGATTTGAATATGACGCTGGCGATTGCGATATTCGCGATGGTGAGTGTGCAGTTCTGGGGTATCAAGACGCTGGGAGTCTGGGGGTATTGGGACAAGTTCGTGGGGAATCCGTTCAAGCGGAATCCGATCGATCTTTTTGTCGGGATACTCGAGCTTGTCGGCGAGTTCATCAAGGTGATCAGCTTCACGTTCCGGTTGTTCGGGAATATGTTTGCCGGTGAGATATTGCTGATTGCGATGGGATTCCTGTTCCCGCTGATCGGGATGATTCCGTTTATCGGTCTGGAGCTGTTCGTCGGGTTTATCCAGGCGATCATCTTCTCTGTGTTGACATTGATGTTCGGTGCGTTTGCGATCATGCCGCACCATCATCCGGAAGGCGACCATCACGAAGGGGAGGGGCACTAGGGCTATGAGGATCGTGCATGTTCGTTCGGAAGCATCGGCGCTTGTGGGTTCCGGCCTTCGCCGGAATGACGAGGGGGAACGCGGGAATGACGTGGTGGAACGTCGGGATGACGCCTCGGGTCGTTGGGATGGCGACAGTGGGGCGACTAAATTTGGCATGCTGCGTTTGACGTTTGGCGAATTGGACGCCAGGTCAGATGCGTGTGAAGTACCGTCGGTGCCTGAATGGATAGGTGCTGCGGAGAGAACCAACGGAGACCAGGAGGTCTAAAACGATGGAAAGTGAATGGGTGCCAATCGGAGCTGGCCTTGCGATCGGGGCGGGAGCCCTGGGTCCGGGACTGGGCATCGGCATGTTGGCCGGCAAGGCGATGGAAGCTCTGGGTCGAAACCCTGAGGCTGCCGACGCGATTCGCCAGAACATGATTCTTGCGATTGCGTTTACGGAAGCGATCGCGATTTACGCCTTGGTCGTGGCGATCATCACGCTGTTCGTTTAATCGACAACTCGTCGGCGCATCGGCGTTAGGATCGGCTGCGCGAGCAGGCTTGAATGATCTCTTCCGCCGGTGTGTTGGTGCGTCGAACAGAGTGATGAAGTAACGAACCGGAGATTCTCATGGATGCATTGGGAATAGACCTACCCCGGCTATTGACCTTCTTGGTCGGGTTTACGGTCATCGCGGTCTTCCTGCGGATGTTCCTATACGGGCCGATAATCCGTATGTTGGATCAGCGCGCGGATCGGATCCGTGACAGCTTGGAGGCTGCTGAGAATGCGCGTGCGGAGGCGGCATCGTCTGCGGAGCGCGTGGAGCAGGAGCTTGCGAATGCTCGTCGTGAAGGACAGGAGCTTATCGCGGAGGCGCGAGATGCTGCTGGTCGATTGCGGGAGCAGGAGGCGGAGCGGACTCGTGCGCAGGTCGAGGAGATGCTTGACCGGGCGCGTGAGGAGATTCGTCGAGAGCGATCTGCGGCGGTTGAAGAGGTCAGGAGCGAGTTTGCCGGGATTGCGATCTTGGCGGCGGAGCGGATCGTCGAGCAGTCGCTTGACGAGAGTGCTCATCGTGAGCTGATCGACCGCGTGTTGGAAGAAGGTCTTGACGCTCGGAACAACTGATTCCGAGTGAAGAGTTAGTTAAGCGTAAGTAGATGGCATCGACATCGGTCAGAAGATACGCTCAGGCGGCATTCGCGATTGCGATTGAGCGCGATGCGCTTGAGGTCTGGGAGCGCGATCTGGCGACGGCTCGTGAGGTGTTCACGGAGTCGGACGTTCAGGCGTTCATGGCTGCGCCGTCGGTGCCCGAGACGGTGAAGTTGGATGGTGTCGGGACGTTGATCAGCGGAGTTGATCCGTTGGTGCGGAACTTGGTTTCGCTGATTGTGGCGAATGGTGATGTTGAGCGATTCGGCGGCGTTTGCGATGTGTTCCAGGAGTTGCTGGATGAACACTTGGGGATCGGGCGCGCCGAGATAACGACGGCGGTGCCGCTGGACGACGCGAGGCGTGGGCGAATCGTGGAGAGTCTGCGGGAGATGACGGGGCATGAGCGGATCGAGGTTACGGAGAGTGTCGATCCGGAGATCATCGGTGGTGTGGTTGCGCGAGTTGGGGATCGTTTATTTGATGGAAGCACGCGGACACGGTTGCGGTCGATGAGGGAGTCGCTGTCGCAGAGGCCGTTGTCGGCATGATTATTGGCAAAGACAATACGCGCACTGCCCCTGTGGATTCCGGCCTTCGCCGGAATGACGGTGGGTCAGACCGGCATGACCGTGGGTGTGCGAAGAACCCAGAGATGGCAAGGAGAGATAAGTAGATGACCACAGCAGGGCAGGATATTGCATCCGTAATCAAGCGTCAGATCGAGGAGTTCGGCGGCGAGCTCACGATGGTAGACGTTGGAACCGTTGTGGAGGCGGGAGATGGGATCGCGCGGATCCATGGTCTGGCGGGTGTCAGACTGAATGAGATTTTGCAGTTCCCGGGCGATATTCTGGGTCTGGCGCTGAACCTCGAGGAGGAGTCGGTCGGTGCGGTGATCATGGGTGATTATCTTCAGGTTCGTGAGGGAGATGAGGTGAGGTCGACGGGGCGCATTCTTGAGGTGCCGGTTGGTGATGAGTTACTCGGCCGAGTGGTGGACCCGTTGGGTCGAGCGTTGGATGGTCAGGCACCGCCGAACACGTCTGAGACTCTTCCGGTTGAGAAGATTGCACCTGGTGTGATTACTCGGCAGCCGGTGAATCAGCCGGTGCAGTTCGGGGTGAAGGTTGTGGATGCGATGGTGCCGGTCGGTCGTGGGCAGCGTGAACTGGTTATCGGGGACAGGTCGACAGGGAAGACGTCGCTGTGTGTGGATGCGATCATCAACCAACGAGACTCCGACATGATCGGTGTATATGTTGCGATTGGTCAGAAGGCGTCGAAGGTTGCGGGGATCGTGCAGCGGTTTGCGGATCAGGGTGCGTTGGACAATACGATCATCGTGGCGGCGAACGCTTCTGATCCGGCTCCGACACAGTTCCTCGCTCCGTATGCGGGATGCACGATGGCGGAGTATTTCATGTCGAAGGGCAAGGACGTTTTGATCGTCTACGATGACCTTTCGAAGCACGCTTGGGCGTATCGTCAGATGTCGCTGTTGCTGAGGCGACCGCCTGGTCGTGAGGCATACCCCGGTGACGTTTTCTATCTGCACTCCCGATTGTTGGAGCGTGCCGCTAGGATGGCGCCGGAGTTCGGCGGTGGATCGATTACGGCGTTGCCGATTATCGAGACGCTGGCTGGTGACGTTTCTGCCTACATTCCGACTAACGTGATTTCGATTACGGATGGTCAGTTGTTCCTTGAGCCGGACCTTTTCAACGCTGGTATTCGTCCGGCGGTGAACTCGGGTATCTCGGTTACTCGTGTGGGATCATCGGCGCAGCGGCGCGGGATGAAGGACGTTGCGGGTAGCTTGAAGACGGAGATGGCGCAGTTCGATGCGCTGGCGACGTTTGCTCAGTTCGGTGCTGAGGACTTGGATCCGGTTACGAGGCGTCAGTTGGCGCGTGGTGAGCGGTTCCGTGAGTTGCTGAAGCAGGATGAGAACGCTCCGATAACGTACGAGAACCAAGTTGCGTTGTTCCACGTGGCGAATGAAGGCGCGCTCGATGATGTGGATGTGGATCGTGTGCGGGAGTTTGAGGCGCAGTGGTACGAGTACCTCGCTGCAAACCTGCCAGAGCTTTTGGCCGAGATCAACGAGACGGGCGAGTTGAGCGATGAGAATGGCGAGAAGCTGATGGATGCTGTAGCGGCATTCAAGCAGACCGCGGATCTTGTGGCGGCCTAGTTGAAGTTAGAGGTTAGCTTTAAGGGACTGATGGCGTAAAAGATGCCTAGCCTGAAGGACATACGAGACCGGATCAGATCGGTCAGCAACACTGCGAAGATCACGAGCGCGATGCAGTTGATCGCGGCGTCGCGGATGCAGCGTGCTCAGCAGATGGTACGGAACGGTAGGCCGTATGCGGACCAGATGCGGGAAGTGTTGTCGCATTTGGTGATGCGGTTGGAGGCGGAAGAGGAGACGCTCGATCCGCTGTTGTTGAGGCGTCCGAATAATCGGGAGTTGCTGGTTTTGGTGACGCCCGATCGCGGACTGGCCGGAGCGTTGGTGGGGAACATCCTGCGATTGGCGGCTAGGGAGTATACCGAAGTTGGTGTACCGATCGACACGGTCGGCATTGGTCGGAAGGGTGAGAGATTTGCGGCTCGGACGGGGCAGAATCTTGTGGCTAGCTTCTCGGTTGGGGATCGCCCATCGCTGGCGGACACGTTGGATATCTCATCGTTTGTGATTGATCGGTACCGGTCTGGTGAAGTGGATACGGTGAAGCTGGTCTACGCGCAATTTGTCAATACGTCGGTGCAGAGGCCGGTGAATGTGCAGCTTCTGCCGATAGAAACGCCTGCGGAATCTGATGATGGTCCGGTGATGTATCTGGATTACATCTACGAGCCTTCGCCAGCGGAGGTGTTGGCGAACATCGCGCCGCGGTATGTCGAGACGCAGGTCTATCACACGATTTTGGAGGCGCAGGCGAGTGAGCATTCGGCGCGGATGATCGCGATGCAGAATGCTACGGATAACGCGAATGAGTTGATCGAGGAGTTGACGCTGGACCTGAACAAGGCACGGCAGGAATCGATTACCGGCGAGTTGCTAGACATCGTCGGTGGTGTTGCCGGTGTTCAGGGGTAATGCCCTCACCCTGACCCTCTCCCAGTGGGAGAGGGGAAAGAAGAAACCCTCTGGGAGAGGGAAAGAAGAAATCCTCGCCCGACGAGCGAAAGCAAAAATCGAAACTAAGAAACGAACCAATCAGAACGGCAACGAAATAGGAGCCTCTCGCAAATGGCACAAGGTAGCAAAGGCAAGGTAGTCCAGGTCATCGGCACGGTCGTCGACGTGGAGTTTCCGCCGGATGATCTTCCGGAGATTTACAACGGTCTGGAAGTAGACAACGATGGCGAGCGTTTGGTGCTCGAGGTCGAGCAGCACGTCGGGAACAACTGGGTGCGATGTCTTGCGCTCGGTACAACCGATGGTCTTGCACGAGGTGTTGAGGCGATCGACACTGGTCAGCCGGTGGCGGTTCCGGTGGGCGAGAACTCGCTGGGTCGGATCTTCAACGTGCTGGGCGAGGCGATAGACGGCGGGGAGCAAGTGCCGGCGGATGCGGAACGATTGCCAATTCACCGTCAGCCACCTACGTTTGCGGAGCAGTCGGGCACGACGGAGATTTTGGAGACTGGGATCAAGGTTCTGGACCTGATCACTCCGTTCCCGCGTGGTGGAAAAGTCGGCGCGTACGGAGGCGCCGGTGTCGGGAAGACGGTCATTATTACGGAGCTGATCCGAAACATCGCTCAGGAGCACTCAGGTGTGTCGGTGTTTGCCGGCGTGGGGGAGCGTTCGCGTGAGGGCAACGACCTGTGGCATGAGATGCATGAGTCTGGTGTTGTCGGCTCGACGGCGCTGGTGTTTGGTCAGATGAACGAGCCTCCCGGGACGCGAGCACGCATCGCGTTGACGGGTTTGACGATGGCGGAGTATTTCCGTGATGCGCGTGGGCAGGATGTGTTGCTGTTCGTCGATAACGTCTACCGCTACATCTTGGCGGGTATGGAAGTGTCGGCGCTCTTGGGTCGAATGCCGTCTGCCGTTGGTTATCAGCCGACGCTGTCGACAGAGCTTGGCGACTTGATGGAGCGGATCACGTCTACGCAGTCGGGATCGATCACATCGTTCCAGGCGGTTTATGTTCCGGCGGACGACTACACTGACCCTGGTATTGTTACGACGTTCGGTCACTTGGATGCGAACGTATCGCTTGAGCGCTCACTTGCGGCGCAGGCGCTGTTCCCGGCGGTTGACCCGTTGGCTTCGAACTCGAGGATTTTGGAACCTGCGATTGTGGGTCAGGATCACTACGATGCGGCGTTCGGCGTGAAGCGTGTGTTGCAGCGATACAAGGACCTGCAGGATGTGATCGCGATCTTGGGTATCGAGGAGCTGTCGGATGACGACCAGCTTACGGTGGGCCGAGCACGGAAGATCCAACGGTTCTTGACGCAGCCGTTCTTCGTGGGCGAGGTTTTCACCGGATTGCCCGGCGTTTACGTGAGCCGCGAGGAGACGGTTAAGGGCTTCTTGGAGATTCTCGACGGCAAGCATGACGACTTGCCGGAGCAGGCCTTCTACATGGTTGGGACGATCGAGGCGGCGGTCGAGAAGGGCCGTTCGATGCAGGAAACGGTCGCGGCTTAAAGATCGACAATACAACGTAGCGAGACACAAAGGATTTAGAGAGCAGTCATGGCTCGGATGCACCTCAGCATTGTTACCGCCGAAAGGGAGACTTATTCGGGCGGTGTTGATTACGTGACTGCTCCAGGTGCGGATGGCGAGTTGACGGTGCTGCCTTCTCACGCGGCGTTGATGACGACGTTGGTGCCGGGCGAGATGCGGTTCGGCGAGAGCGGTGAAGAGGAGCAGGCGATCATCGTGACTGGTGGTTTCTTGGAGGTTCTGGCCGACAGAATTACGGTGTTGGCGGATGCAGCGGAGCGCGAGGATGAGATCGATGAAGAACGGGCGGCTATAGCGGTTCAACGGGCTCAGGAACGGATCGACCAGCACGGCGATGATCTGGATATGGAACGTGCGCTGGCTTCGTTGAGGCGTGCGCAGATGAGGTTGCGGTTCTCGCAGAGGCGGCGACGGGGCCAGAGGTAGTCTGGTCTGCGAGCTTTGCTTCGCGGTGCGTTTTCCACGACCGTCTTCGGATTCAGGTTGTTTCGGCGGGGTTGGACAGTGATGTCTGCCATGGACGATTAGGATTAAGCGTTGGCGTTTGATCTGGATGCCAAAGACTTGAGCAAAGGGCTGTATTGCAACGATGAAGATCACTGATGTAGATGTGTTTCGGATGAGCACGCCGGTGCACAAGACGGCTGGGACGAACTGGATGTTCGTGAGGATTACTACGGATACGGGTGATTACGGCTGGGGCGAAGCGAGCACGCAGTACAAGGACGCCGGGGTTGCGGCGGAGATCGGGGAGTTTGCAAAGTATCTCGAGGGGAAGGATCCGTTTCAGATCGAGCATATCTGGACGTCGTTGTATCGGCGCGTAACTTGGACCGGCGGCGCGGTTTCGATGAGTGCGATCAGCGGTATCGATCTGGCGTTGAATGATTTGAAGGCAAAGGCGTTGGGGATTCCGGTTTATGAACTGATCGGCGGGAAGGTTCGGGATGACATCCGGGCGTACGCGAACGGTTGGTTCGATCCGACGGAAGACGATGGGTTGGGTTCGGGCGCTTTGACGGTTGACGATTTTGCTCGTCGGTCTGCGGAGCTTGTGGCTGACGGTTGGAGGGCGATGAAGTTCTATCCGTTTGCCGGGCCGCAGGTGATTGATCCGGAGAGGATGGAACGGGGAGTGGAAATGGTGAAGGCGGTCAGGGAATCCGTGGGCGGATCGGTTGAAGTTGCGGTTGATGTTCGGGGGAGGTTGGATATCTGGAGCGCACGTCGGATTGCCCCGATGATCGAGAAGTACAACGTGGCTTGGTTGGAGGAACCGATACTTTGGGACAACGTTGACGCGTTGGCTGCGTTGGCCCGGGACATCAATATCCCTATTTCGACGGGCGAGCAGATGTATAACCGGTGGGATTTCAGGCCGTTGCTCGAGTCCCATGCGGCGAGTGTGATTCAACCGGATATCTGCCATGCTGGCGGGATCACGGAGTTGCGGAAGATCGCTTCTGCGGCGGAGATGCACTACGTATCGGTTGCGCCTCACAACTCGAACGGGCCGTTGTCAACGGTGGCTAGCCTGCATTTGGACATGGCGATACCCAATGCGTTCATGCAGGAGATTTTCGTGAGTTTCCTGAAGGCGTACGAGGCGGTGTTGACGGAGATGATCCCGATCTCGGATGGTCGGGCGACGGTGCCGGAGGGGCCGGGTTGGGGTACGGAGATCGACGTGGATGCGCTGGAGAAGTTTCCTCCGTGTGAATATGTGACGGTGGAGAGCGAACCGTACTTGGCTTTTTGATACGCTCTCCCTGTGATTCGCGCGACGAATATCGTAGTTTCGGGCTTCAAATAGGATGCACGTCGCCGCGGCAAAGGCTAGATTGCACATCCACGCCTCTGCGTCGTTGAAGGATAAGCGGCGCGTGGTGCACTCCGTGGTGTCGAAGTTGCGTAACCGGATGTCGGTTTCAGCGGCGGAGGTCGATGCTAACGATTCTTGGCAGTCGGCGACGATCGGGATGTCAGTTGTAAGCGGCGATTATCGGACGGCGGAGCGATTGTTGGAGCGCGCTTTGGAGTTTATCGAGAGTGCCGCGCCGGAGGCTGAGGTTGTGGATGTGGAGTCAGATGTTTGGTCCTATGATGCTGGTTGATGAAAACGGTTCGACTTCGTAGGTCGTTCCGTCGATTGGTCGGGTGATCAAGCGTGGTGGGATGGTGTTTCGCTGGGACGCGAACAAAGAAAAACGGCTCGGCGGCTGATAGCTGCCGAGCCGTTGCGCTATGCGCTGAGCTCCGGGTTGCTCAGCGTTTCGCGGTCTTGTCTTAAGCGGCCTTCGCTACTGCGGCAGCGCGTTCCTGCTGGAGGTCAGCTAGGATCTGTCGTGCCTGCGCGGGCGTGATGGTCCGGGTGCACTGGATGCACTTCAGCGTGACGCCGTCCAGTCCGTGGCCGAACTGGAGGTCTCCCTGGCAGGAGGGGCATCGGCGGGGGAAGATTGCTGTCTGTTTCATGTTGTTGGTCTCCGTCAAATGGTGTTGTTATCGAGATTGGAACGGGGCTGTTTTGGTTGACAAAAAGCCCCGATTCTGGACCGAGGCTTTAGTTGGGAGTTGCTTTCGTGTTTCTCTCCGTCGCTTATGGCCCCGGTCGTCAGGCTGCCGGTTGCTCGACCCTTTGCGAGAGCAATTCTCGAGCCTGATGCCGATCGATGTTTCTTGTGCACTGCAGACATTTGAGGCTCGGGCCGTCGAGTCTGTTGGCGAACATGATGTCGCCTTGGCAGTGTGGACAACGTTTTTCGTAGATGATCGTCATGCCGGTTGCTGTCTGTCTCTCTCGGTGGATCCTTGATGTTTGCATTGTTGCGTTTTCCGATTGGTTCGGTTTCTTTACCGCATCGTGGGGTTTTGCCCCGGGTGGTTGAATTCGCCGAATGAAAAAGTTTTATATCATGCCGAGCCGATATGTCAAGTGTTTTTTGGCGGAAATCGTAATTTTCTTTTTGTCGGTCCACTCAACCACCTCGTTTTGTAGTGGATTTCGTAAAATGTGGTGGTCCTCACTCAAACTTGATGCGTTGCGTGTCAGGTATGTTACCATGAACTACAATACTAATCAAGTGAGAGTGGGTTGCTGAAATTCTGCTTCCCTGTAATTCACCCCCTGGAGCTAGTGTGACACAGAGATACGAAGAGTACCAAAGGACGGATGCAGGATCATCGATCCCGAATGCCGATGAATTTCTTCGTCTTTTCAACGAGATCTCGGCCGAGCGCGCCCGGCGCGAGAGGGCGCGTCGCGCCGAAGAGGCGGAGCGTAGCCGCCGGCGTCGGCGTGTGCGAGTTCGGATTGGTGGGCGTGGCGACGCGCTGTACATCATCAGCATCGCAGCGAAGCTGGCGGAAATGCATCCGCAGACATTGAGGAAGTATGACCGAGAAGGGCTGGTAAGTCCATCACGAACCCAAGGGAGTCGTCGACTTTATTCGGAAGAGGACCTTGAGAGACTGCAGATCGTGCGGCGGTTGTCGGAAGATCTGGGATTGAATCTGAATGGCGTCGGACTCGTCCTGGAGTTGGTTCAGCACATGAGGGGAATGCTCGACGTGCTTGAGCAGAGCGAAGATTTAACGGAGTCGACATCGGCGAAGGCAGTGGCCGATGAGATCAAGGTGATACTTGCCTATCTGGGGGTGGAATGATGAGGTTTCCGGGCCCAGGAATGCCGTCTGGATGGGGGCCGCTTCGGCGCGGTCCGTCACGCTCCGTTATTCGTAACGTTCGTTCTGCCAAAACCCTACGTCGTTGGGAGGAGCGGTGCAACGAGTTGGAGTCTCAATTGACGGAGTTGAGCACGGATCATGAACATATTGCCAGCAAAAACGACGAATATCGTAACAAAATCGACGAATATGAGACTCAACTGAGTCGGCTTCAATCCGAGATCCTTAGGTCGCACAGCGATGCACAGCGGAATCGAAAGTTAGCGGTCGAGAAGGAGGAGCAGGCGGCGGAGAAGGCGCGGGTCGAGGTTGCCAGTCGGATCATGTCCGTCGCGGACGATTTCGCCAACGCTCTTGAGGTGGCAGAGGAACAGGAGATGGACTCCAAGTGGTTCGACGGCTTCAAGGCTATGGCAGAAAAGGTTGACAGTTGTCTGGTCACTGCTGGATATCGTCGGTTCGAGTCGCTCGGCGAGGAGATGGATCCGTCGCGGCACGAGGCTTTGGCCACGATGCCAGCACCTGAGGACATGGACGGCAAGGTGATCCAGGTTGTGGAATCTGGATACGAGGACATGAAGACATCGAAGGTTGTGCGCGTTGCCAAGGTTCTGGTCGGCAGATCAGATGGCGATGCGTGAACCGCGAGATCTGACGAATAGAAATAACTAACGACCGCCGATGCGAATTGGCGATTAGAAAGGCAAAAAAGAGAAATGGCAAGAGCTATCGGCATTGACTTGGGGACGACCAACTCGGCAATGGCATACATGAGTGCAGGCGAGCCCGAGATCATCGAGAACTCGGAAGGTCAGCGCATTACGCCGTCGGTTGTGGCGATGAATACGAGGTCCGGCGAACGGTTGATCGGGATGTTGGCACGCCGACAGGCGGTGACGAACCCCGAGAACACCGTCTATTCCGCGAAGCGATTCGTCGGACGACGATACGACGACGAGGCGGTGCAAGCGGATCAGAAGCGTGTGCCGTTCAAGTTGTCGGCAATGGACAACGGCGATGCGGGGATCATGTTCGACGGCAAAGTCAGGCCGCCCGCCGAGATTTCGTCGATGTTGCTGGCGAGATTGAAGAAGGATGCCGAGGAGCGACTCGGCGAGCCGGTCACGCAGGCAGTGATTACTGTCCCCGCTTATTTCAACGACGCGCAACGCGAGGCGACGCGCGCGGCAGGGACGATCGCAGGTCTCGAAGTCTTGCGAGTCGTCAACGAACCTACGGCTGCGGCTTTGGCGTACGGTTTGGAGAAGAAGGGCGATCGCACAATCGCGGTATATGACCTCGGCGGTGGCACATTCGACATCACGATCCTGCATGTCGGCGATGGCGTGTTCGAGGTTAAGAGCACCAACGGCGACACTCACTTGGGTGGCGACGACTTCGACTTGAGTCTGGTCGAGTATCTCGTGGACGAGTTCAAATCGAAGGAGTTCATGGATCCGAGCAACGATGCTTCGGCGGCGCAGCGATTGAGACTGGCCGCGGAAGATGCGAAGATCGAGCTTTCGTCGGTGACGAGTGCCGAGATCAACCTACCGTTCATCTCGGCCGACCAAAGCGGTCCGAAGCACTTGGTTGAGACGCTGACGCGCGCCAAGCTGGAGTCGCTGACGGCTGATTTGATCGAGAAGACGGTCGCTCCATGCGAGGCGGCGATGCGCGATGCCGAGGTGTCGCCAGGCGACATCGACGAGGTGATCCTGGTCGGTGGCATGACGCGGATGCCCGCGGTCAGCAATCGTGTGAAGGAGATCTTTGGCAAGGAGCCGAACCGGTCGATCAACCCGGATGAGGTCGTTGCCCTCGGTGCTGCGCTTCAAGCGGGTGTCTTGCAGGGCGATGTTTCCGACATCTTGCTGCTTGACGTCACGCCTTTGACTTGGGGCATCGAGACGCTGGGCGGCGTTCGCACCGAGTTGATTCCTCGCAACACCACGATCCCGACTTCGAAGTCGGACACTTTCACCACGGCGGCGGACGGGCAGTCGTCTGTCGAGATCCACGTCTTGCAAGGCGAGCGACCCATGGCAGCTGACAATACGTCGGTAGGTCGTTTCTCCCTTGATGGGATCGCTCCCGCGCCGCGGGGCATGCCTCAGATTGAGGTCTCGTTCGACATCGATGCGAACGGGATCATCACTGTCACGGCAAAGGATCAGGCGACGCAGCGCGAGCAGCACATCACGGTGACGGGCCGGTCTGGGATGTCGGACGACGAGATCAAGGCCAAGGTCCAAGAGGCTGAGGAAAACGCCGATACCGACCAGGCTCGCCGAGACGCGGTGGACTCTCGAAACTTCGCAGAGTCTACGGCCTATCAGGCGGACAAGCTGATCGAGGAGCACGGTGAGCGCCTGCCGGACGATGTGAAGTCAGATATTCAGGCGAAGGCGTCCGAAGTCCGGACTGTCATTGCCGAGGAGAATGCCGAAACGGAACGGATCAAGACGGCGTCAGATGCTCTTCAGCAGGCGATGATGGCTGCGGGTCAGCATATACATGCTGGTGCTGCCGCCGATGCGGGTGCCGGGCCGGACATGCCTCCGGGTGGCCCCGGTCCCGATGCTCCGCCTCCTGGAGACGACACAGTCGAAGGGCGATATCGGGAGGTTTAGGTATCTGGGTTGGCCCCACGCGAACGAAAGATGGCGGAGTACGAAATGCAAACCGAGCAGCAAGGAACTTCCATGCGTTACGCCAGTGAGACTGTAAAGTCCTGTGGTTGGTTAGCCCCGCAGAACAGGAGCGATGGGCGGTCGCCGCGCCATGGGCTGTTGAGCAGCGAAATTGCAACCATTGTCGGCGAGGACGCGCATCAAATCAGAGAACGCATACGCGCAGGTTCGCTTCCCGGAGTCCGATTGCACGACGACTTCAACTTGGTCATCGCCTATGCGATGACGTTTTCGATGGTCGCAAACCACTTCCCCCTCACACCCGACCAGACGGTCCTGTTGAACTCTTACCGGTTTCGAAGTGTCGCTGGCGAATATAAACACAGAGCGACACATTCGAACGACTTAATGAGTCAAATCCCGCTCAGGACAGAGTTTTCATCCTTGCATGAACTGAAATCGGAAAACCCGCAAACCTTTTTAGCGGAAGCTGACGAATCCCATTGGCACGACTAGGTAAGAGATCTGTAGATTTAGCTCCCTTATTATGGGGGTACTAATACATCGTGCGTTAGACAGGTTCGCTTGTATTGACTCATACTAGCGGTGCCGAGGATCAGCTTTGCGGTTCAATCAGAGTCCAAACTTGGGGAAGATCTGATTGCGTACGGCGTCGATGCCTTGCCGATTGTGGCGGATGATGTCTTTGCGGGTGTCGGCGTCGATGCGGTAATCGCCGAGGTCGTTGAATGTGGGTAGGTTGGTGAGGGAGGTGTAGGTTGAAGGGATCCGCTCGGGGAGGGACTGTTTGGCCATGGTTGCGAGGTCCATGGTCCATGCGCGGGCCACTGCGGCCATGTCGTATCCGCCGCCTCCGACGGCAATCCATGGGATGTCGAGTTCGTCGGCGAGGCGGGCGAACTTCTTGACTGCCAAGTTGTGGCCTTGGGTCGTTAGGGATAGGTGGGCTAGAGGATCGTTGCGATGGGTGTCGATGCCGAGTTGGGTGAAGAGGATATCGGGTGCGAAGGCGCGGGCGAGGTCGGGGATGATGGCATCGAAGGCTTTGTGCCAGAGGGTGTCGTCGGTGTATGGGGCCAGGGGGATGTTCACGCTGTAGCCTTCGCCGTCGCCAATGCCGGTCTCGTTGGGACTGCCGGTGCCAGGGAAGAGCCACTGCCCCGACTCGTGGATGGAGACGGTCATGGCACGGTCGGTGTCGTATAGTCCGGCCTGAACGCCGTCGCCGTGGTGAACATCGATGTCGACGTACAAGGTGCGGAGTCCCTGATCGATGAGGTGGTTGATGGCGATGACTGCGTCGTTGAAGATTCCGAAGCCAGAGGCGCGGTTGTGCATCGCGTGGTGGTGCATACCTCCGGCTGGAGAGAATGCGTTCTTGACGGTACCGTTTAGGACGAGTTCAGTAGCTAACACGGCGCCGCCGGCGGCCAGTGCTGCATGACGGTATACACCGTGCCGGGGAGGGTTGTCGCCGGGGCCGAAGCCATAGCGGTCCATACCGATGACGATGGCACCAGCGTCGATGGCTTTCACTATCTCGATGTAGTCTGCGTCATGTGAGGTTGCGATCTCATCTTCCGTGGCTTCGCGGGGCGATTGGGAGAGGATTGCGTCGGCGTCGAGGAGTTTGGCGGCCCGCATTAGTTCGTGCATGTGGTGTAGCCGGATGGGACGCATGGGGTGCGTCGGGCTTAGCACGTGTTGCGACTGCTCGTCCGAGTAGATCAGAGCGGTGGTTGGATTCGCGGCGGGCATCTTGGCTTGATGTTACCGCGAGGACAATTCGCCTAGGTTCTCATGCGTCGCCACATGAGAGCCATGAAGCCGGCGATGAGCACGAAGAAGACGATGATGGCGCTGGGTTTGACGGTTGGCCAGTCGTCTTCGGATGTGCCGGTGAGGTAGTTGCCAAAGCCGGGTTCGGGAGTGAGGAATGGATGCAGCGTCGGTTCAGATGCGACTGTTGGTTGCGGTTCGGGAGCGTTAACCTCGGGTTGCGGTTCGACGACGGCGACTTCGGGTTGTGGTTCTTCCATCGGTGCATGATCGATCGTTGGCAGGGGCAGCGGTTCGTTTTCGAATGGATCGGTCTTGGCCGGTTGTTGGGTCAGAGTGCCGGTCTCGATGGTGGGCAGCCCCGGGATGGTTGGCAGCACCTCGCGGTTGGGTTCGATGGAGAATGTGGATTCGATGGGCGTGCCGACAGGCGGGAGACGCCATTCGGCTCGCCAGCGGTTTTCGATCTCGGTGAGGTTACCGCCGAAGACGGCTTGCATCGCTTGGTCGACCGATCGGCCGTCGTTGAGTTCGACGAGGAGTTTGCCGACCGAGTCGCGCCCGTAGTTTTCGTGGAGGTATCCGACGAAGTCTGCCGACTGGATGTAGAAACGGTGGATGTCGGCGCGGATGCCAGGCACGTTGTGCATCTTGGAAAACTCCGTCACGTCGCCACGTCTAACGTAGGAGTTGAACTGACGATTAGCCTTGTCTCGGGTCCCGGTCTCCCAGAAGCTGGAGTTGCCTTCGTTGAGCCATCCGGGCACGGCAGTCGCGTAGGGGGAGGTCAGTTTCCGGTCGAAGATCAGGTGGGTTAGTTCGTGGACCAGCACCTCGGCGGAAGGTGAGGCCATGATTGTGAGGTCGTATTCGTCGTATGCGTAACCGCCGAAGTAGATGCCATCGGTTGCGGCTTGGGAGATTCGAGGACCGTAACGTGTGAGTTCCCGAGCGTTGGGGAAGATCACGGCGCGGTATTGTGGGCTGTCGGTCACTCCCAGGGCGTCGTTGATTTCGGGTAGGCGTGGCGAAACTTGGTTGTGAAGGTTTTGAATGGCCCGATCGCTGACGCCGTAGTAGATGATCTCGAGGTAGGGATCGGCGATACGGCGCCAATCTTTCGAGGTTCCGAGGTGTTCGACGTGGTAGGTGTCGGAGGTGAAAACCTCGTTATCGATCGAGACAAACTCGAAGCGGATGTCGAACCTTGTTCCGGGTGGGAAGTAGGAAGGGGCTTTGACGTCGATCTCAGCGGTGGCGGTCAGGCGGTCGGATTGGTCGAACTCCACGTATGAGTAGACGGCTACGTTATCGCCGCCGTGGGCGCGTCGCCATAGTCGGGTCTCGGAGATTTCGGCGTCAATTTCCGTATCGATAAAGACGGTGATCTTGTCGCCGAGGGTTACGCTATGGGTGACGATTTCGTCGTTGGTCGGTCTGGGATCTTGGGCGGCGACGGTGGTGGATTGAAGGAGTATGAGTACGAGCGCGGTTATTGCGACGATGGCTAACGGGAGCGTTGCTGCTCGAGTTCTTATGGTGCCGTTCGTGGGCATAGGTGTATGCGGCGAGGAATCAATTGGTCG
Organism: Dehalococcoidia bacterium; assembly: GCA_022824185.1. Lineage (GTDB taxonomy): Bacteria > Chloroflexota > Dehalococcoidia > Lucifugimonadales > Lucifugimonadaceae > Bin127. The sequence continues at coordinate 106,886 of JAJEAU010000019.1, read as the reverse complement.
CTGTATCTGAATACGATTGTGCGGCACGGAAAGATTTTATTCTCGTTCCTGTAGATTGAAGTCGGCATTGGATGCCGACCGAGTTGCTGAGAGAAAGGCGATGCGATGCGTTACTACCAGTTCCTGGACGGGGTCGAGGTGCACGTTGGTGTTGAGGCGAGTGAGGGCGTGGTTACAGACTTGACGTCGATCACGGACGAGGCGGATACGACGTTGACGTTGTTGTCGGCGGCGCATCTCGGCGGTGTTGGGATCGATGATGTTGCTGGCAGGATCTTGTCGTGCGGCGGGGGAGAGGAGATCGGAGTAGGGGAACTGAGTTCGGGCGATGTTCTGTTGCCGCCAGTGTTTGCGCCGGAGGTTTGGGCATTCGGGGTCACATACATGGATAGCATGAGGGAGCGACAGGCAGAGAGCGGGTCGCCGGATGTTTACGCGCAGGTCTACAACGCTGACCGTCCGGAGGCGTTTTTCAAGGCGACGGCAGAGCGGTTGGTGGCACCGGGGGATGCGCTCGGCATTAGGGGAGATTCTGAATGGGATGTGCCCGAGCCGGAGCTTGCGTTCGTGTTGTTCGAGGGCGAGATTGTGGGTTACACCATCGGAAATGATATGAGCAGCCGATCGATCGAGGGGGCAAATCCTCTGTATTTGCCGCAGGCGAAGGTCTACGACCGGTCGTGTTCGATAGGGCCGAGTTTTGTGACGCCGGACGTTGTCGGTGATGCTCAGGCGTTGGAAGTGGGTTTGCGGATTGAGCGTGACGGAGAGGTGGCGTTTGAGGGATCGGCAAACACTGCATCGATGAAACGGGATTGTGTCTATCTTGCGGACTGGTTGCAACGGCACAATCGGGTTCCGAACGGCACCACGGTCTGCACCGGCACCGGCACGATACCGCCGCCTGAGTTCACACTGGCCGAGGGGGATGTCGTGAGCATCTCAATTGATGGGATCGGGGTTTTGGTCAATCCGGTTGTGGGGGTTTGACGAGTAGGGCTTGAGGAGTGAGAGAAGGCGCCTTTTGTGTTCGATAACAGGATGGGCAGTCTAGCTGTTTGACCATTACGAACGCCGGGGATTGGATCATATCGGTTGTCCCGTCGTCGAGGATTCGTCGCCATCGGTCCATTACGGTTTTGCCGTGCTGCCGGTAGCCAAGTCTGCGGTATAGGCGGATCGCGTCTGTGTTGTCGGTGGCTACTTCTAGATTGACGGTTTGGAGATTTCTGGTGGGGGCGATGTTTTCGACCGCGTTTATGAGGGCGGTGCCGACGCCATTACGCTGGTAGGCCGGGCCGACGTCGAGGGCGAAAAGACGCAGCGATCCTCGCCGCTGAAAACGCGCTCCTCCGATGCTGACGACGCCTACTGCGCGGCCTTCTGTCATGGCTACGAGCATGGTGCGGACGCCAGAGCGGCTTTCTTCCAACCGCGCCTCGAGTTGGGATTTGCTGAGGTCCGGTGCGAATGGGTCGGCAAGTGATTCCAGATCGCTACCTGTTGCGACCCGGATTTCCACGTTGAACGATGGTTTGGGAGGGTGATTAAGATGGACTCGGTCCCGAGAGGCGTTCATACGAAGAGGTTGACGATGTCGCGCAGTTCGGCGACGTGATCGATTTCGAGGTCTGGGGGTTGAAGATCGTCAGGGAATTGGCGCCCGCGACGCACCCACGCGGTTTTCATCCCGAATTGTTTGGCACCATCGATGTCGGCACGTGGATTATCACCGACGAACATCACGTTTTCCGGAGACTCAATGCCGGTCTGGTCGATGGCGTCACGAAAGATCCTGGGGTCGGGTTTGCGGTATCCGGCTTGTTGGGAAACGATGACGAAGGGTGCGAGTTGATCGAGGCCGGCCGCTCGACAGGCGACGTGTTGTGAGGTGGTGTTTCCGTTAGTGACGATCCCCCACGGTATTCGATGCGAGTTCAGGTCTGCGAGCAGTGCGTTGACATCATTGTCCCGCTGCACGTGGTTTTTCATTTCGGTGCGGTACCACGTGAGCAGCTTTTCCGGGTCGAGTCTGGCTTCAGGCCACTCTTGTGCCCACTTTGCGAACATCGCACCGCGGTCGGAGTAACCGTCTTGATCCCATGCCACCATCTTGGCAACGGCTTCCTCCCGCGTTGTCGATTTCAGAGCGCTCAGATTGTCCTCGTAGAAACAGGTGGCGAATCGGGTGAAGGCCGCTTCGCGGTCGATCAGCGTGTTGTCGAGATCGAAGAGGAGGGCTTTGATTGGTGGGGGCATAGGGTGGAAGGGGTTCGACTTTTTGGGCGGTGATGTTGATGCTATGGGTTGCGGCAGTGGGTTTAGGTTTGCTGTTGTGGCTTGCAGATGTTCAAGGTACGGGAGAATTGAACAGTACCCACGCGCAGGTCCGGACTACTGCCGATTGGATGGTCAAGTTGGCGATAGGTGCGATTGTGGGATTTTCGACTGGTCGTTTTGCGGCGAGTGGTCGGCGTCCCAACTAGGGATTTAGTTCGCGGTTCCGCTCCTTTGCCGCCTTATGCGCCTTGCGGTCTTTGATGATGTCCCAATGGACCTTGGCAAAGGTCGTGATGGTTGCGATGATGCCGCTGCCGCCGGCGGTGATGAGGAGTTCAGAAGAAAGTCGGCACATGCGGTGTTGATCCTTCGCCTTTCAGGCTAGGTCCCGGTTGTTGAAGCGGTATAGTCCGAAGATGAACGAGATGGCCGCGATTGCCAGCAGTACCCCAGAGTGCCAAGGGGTTAACCCGTTGATGAAGGGCTTGTCGCCGATGTAGTAGTGGAGGATCGAGATGTATTTGAGGTCGTCAAGGGTGTCGACAAGGGGAACAAGGATGTGGATCAGGTATCCGATGACGGCGACGGCGGCAGGGATACCCATAGCAAGCGTCTTGCTCCCAGTAGCAGCGCCGATGCCGAGGGCCAGGAAGCCAGTGGCATACGAGATGAGCAGAAGGCTCAGCGACATCTGTAAAAGTCCGGAAATCGATACCGAGTAGTCCATGATGAGAGCGCCGATGAGAATGCCCACGGCGACGGCGGCGACGGGTAAGATGCAGTCGACTATCAGCGCCAAGCTCTTCTGGAGGTAAACGTCAGTCCGAGAGATCGGGTTGCCTAGAAGCTGATCAAGAGTGTGGTTGCGCTCCTCGGCTGCAATCGCGCCCATGCCTCGGTTGATTGAGAAAGCGAACATGATGACGAGAGCGATGGCGCTGTAAGGGTCGGCGGTGAGGAAGCCCTCAGGAGTGGCGAACTCAGCGGCGCTGCCGATGAACGCCTGGAAGAACTCGGGGAGGTCTTCGATCATTCCGGCGAAGCTGGATGCGACATCGGGGAAGAGGAGGGCTAGGAGGAGGCCGATGGCGAGTTGTCCAGCGGAGAAGAAGAAGGTGGAGCGTTGGCCGTCGCGGAGGGTTTTTAGGAGGATGTTGGAGTACATCATGGTGATGATTATGAACTAGGATGCAAAAGATGAGGAAGGATTTGAATGATGGGTTGTGGTGGAGGGACTAGTTGAGGTTTGGGTTGGTGGTGGAATGCCGTGCCGTGCCCCTTTGTCCGCCCCGGTCACCCTCACCCTGACCCTCTCCCGCCAAGCGAGAGAGGGGAATTTCCTTCCCCCTTCGAGTGCTTTTGCGGATAATCTGGGTTAGTGGCCACTAGGACTTCGATGATGGAAATGCCGAAAAGCGTGACCTATCACGTTCAGATCGAGGAAGGACCGACTTCGTTTGGGGCGCATATCGTGGAGTTGCCGGGTTGTTTCGCCGTGGAGTCTACGCGTGAGGAGGTGTTAGTGCGGATTCGCGAGGCGGTTAGTATGCACCTGCGAGGGATGATCGAAGATGGTGAGGAGATTCCATTACAGGTTGAGATTACGGGCGAAGAAACCAATTTGGTCAGACGAGCGGGGCTCTTTTGCGAAAAAGGCTGGATCGGAGATTGACTAGAATGAAGGGTGTTTCGGTTGGGCCAACCGAAACGCGGATGATGAGTATGCTGACCGATCTCGAATATAAAGGAGCCTAACATGAAGGAAACGATTTGGGACGAAATTCAAGAGATAATTGATACTGAAATCAGACTTTACCCGTATCGGAACTTGAAATTCCCAGTGGGCATTAGGCGCGCGGAGATCGCTTGGGAAATCGGCGATCGCAAAATGGTGGTTGTACCAAAAAATTCATTGATGATTATGCCTCCCAAATACGAGAATTTTAGCGCACATTTTCATGCGTTAGTTTTCCCGGATTGGGAATCGATGACCTACAATGTTTGGCTTCGAAGAGAGCTGATCGGCGAGAGCGAAACAGGAACCTATAAGTCCAGAGAAATCAACATAGCGATGCAAAATGCATGCGAACAGTTGTTGCAGGCATTGAAATTCGGCGGTGAAGAAGAAGACAATAGCCGAGAATTACTTGGATTTTTTGATGACTTGAAATACATGCCAAAGAACGATTGGGATGCATATCGCTAGCCAATGCGATCTTAGTCCTAATGCAATGATCTAGTTTTGATCTAATTCCGGATAGGTCGATGAGGTGAATAGATTTATTCCGTCTCCCGCTTCTCAGCTCGCGTCCCCAAGTAGACGGTCAATCTGTGGAGTAGTACTTTAGGAAGGCGTCTTCTAGGGAGGCGTGTTGGCTTTCGAAGGTTTCGACTTTGTGGTTGGCGGCGGTTTTGATTACTGCGTCCATGGAGCCTTCGCCGCTGATGGAGAGGTTGAAGGTACGGTCGTCGGTTTGGTCGGTGATGGTTATGCCGGGGAGGTTGTTGAAGGTGTCGGGAGGGACGGGATGAGTGAAGGTGATTTTGGCGGTCCAGAGCGACAGTTCGGTAAGGCGGGAGACGGTGTCAATCGTCACTAACTCGCCTTCTCGAATGATGCCGACTCGATCGCAGGTTGCTTCGACCTCTGACATTAAGTGCGAAGACATGAAGATCGTCTTCCCTTGCTCCTTCTCCTCGTGGATCATCTGCTGAAACTCGTGCTGGAGAAGCGGGTCGAGCCCGGCGGTCGGCTCATCTAGGATGAGCAGATCAGGATCGTTCATGAATGCTTGGACGAGTCCGATCTTCTGTTTGTTTCCCTTAGAGAGCTGCACGATCTTGCGGGATAGGTCGAGTTGGTATCGTTCGCAGAGTGCGTTTAGTTTTGAGGGGTGGGAACCTCGGAGGTTCGTGAAGTACTCAGTCACCGTTGCGCCTGTCATGTGGTCGTAGGTGACGAAATCGCCGGGTAGGTATCCGACACGACGGCGGATGTCGGTGCCATCGGAACGGGGAGACAAACCGAAGATGGTGGCTTTACCGGAGGTAGGGCGGATGAAGTCGAGGATCAGGCGGATGGTTGTGGTTTTGCCGGCTCCGTTCGGGCCTAGGAGTCCGAAGATCTCACCTTCGGGGACTTCGAGGGTGAGGTCTTGAATGCCGATGATGTCGCCGTAGTGCTTGGTTAGGTTTTCCAGTTTGATTACTGGGTTGGTGGTCATCGGATGCCCCTCACCGCTCGTCGACCCTTGGATTCCCGGCCTTCGCGGGAATGACGTGGGGGTTATCCGCCGACTTCCAGCATTCGCTCTAGGGCTACTAGAGCGTGTTTCTTGGTTTCGGCATCGACTTGGACGACGTTGATGCCTACGCCTGCCATGATGCCTTCGAGGACCCAGAGGACGTATGCGGGATGGATGCGGTACATGGTGGCGCAAGGGCAGACGACGGGGTCGAGGCAGAAGATGCGCTTGTCGGGATTTTCATCTCGGAGCCGGTTGACCATATTGATCTCGGTGCCGATGCCCCAGGAGGTGCCAGCAGGTGCGCCTTCGACGGTCTTGCGGATGAACTCGGTTGAGCCGTTTAGGTCGGCGGCATCGACGACTTCGCGGACGCACTCTGGATGAACTACTACATTGACGTCGGGGTCTTCGCGTCGGGCATCCTCGATCTGCTTGACGGTGAAGCGGGTGTGGACGGAACAGTGGCCCTGCCAGAGGACGACCTTGGAGTCGTGAATCTGCTGTTCGGTGAGTCCGCCCATCGGCTTGAACGGGTTCCAGACGACCATGTCCTCGGCTGGGATGCCTTTGGCTAGTCCGGTGTTTCGCCCGAGGTGCTGGTCGGGAAGGAAGAAGATGCGTTTGCCACGTTCAAGCGCCCAGTCGTATGCGGCGTCGGCGTTGGAAGAGGTGCAGACTAATCCGCCGTTGCGACCGCAGAGGGCTTTGATCGAGGCGGTGGAGTTCATGTATGTGATGGGGATGATCTCCGACTTGCCATTATTTGGGCCGTCGGAGGTGTCGCCGAAGACATCCATGAGATCGTCCCAAGCGTCTTCCACATCATCGGTGGCTGCCATGTCTGCCATGGAGCAACCAGCGGCCATGTTGGGGAGGACAACGTGTTGGTCGTCGTCGGAGAGGAGATCCGCGGTTTCGGCCATGAAGTGAACGCCGCAGAAGATGATCCACTTTGCCTCATCGGTTGCCGCGGCTTGCTTCGACAGTAGATATGAGTCGCCTCGAAAATCGGCGTATTGGATGACGTCTTCGCGTTGGTAGTGGTGACCAAGGACGACGGCTTTGGTGCCGATCTCTTTTCGGGCGTATTTGATGCCGGCTTCTACCTGTTCCGGCGACATCTTGAGGTATCGGATGGGGACTTTCTGCCAGCGGACGCCGGACTGGAACTCTTCCTCAAGGGTTTTAGTTCTGAGGTTGCCTTCCGTTTGGCAGAAGGCGGATTGTTCGAGTTCGGTGATGGGTATGATGGTTTTGGGTGCTGTGTTTAGGGAGATCATGCTGCCTCCTCGGAGTAGGTGCCGACTAGTTGGCTACCGGCTGACCGACGAGCGACCATGGGGACGCTTCGGTCACGTTGACGGTGATGGTTTCACCGACGCGGACGGCGCAGTTATCGTGAGCGTCGTCGATGTATACGATTTTGTCGTTTCGGTTTCTTCCGAACAACCGGCCTCTCTTTCGGCCTTCCAAAAGGATGTCGGTCTCGGTTCCCAGCAAGGTTTTGTGCTTCTCTGTTTGGATAGCACATTGTACAGCGTCGAGGTGGTTGTGTCGTCGCTTTTTCTCCGCCTGGGAAACGGTGTCGGGGAGTTTTCGAGAGGCGACGGTTCCGGGTCGTTCGCTGTAGGCGGCGGAGTGGACCTTGTCGAAGCGGACCCGTTCGACGATGTCGATGGTGTTGTCGAATTGGACTTCGTCTTCGCCGGGGAAGCCGACGATTACATCGGTGGTTAGGGTCACGTCGTCGCCGAGGATGACGCGGATTTCTTCGATTTTGTCGAGGAACTGGGAGCGAGTGTAGCCGCGTCGCATGTTTGCCAAGACGGTGTCGTCGCCCGCTTGGAAGGGCAGGTTTACGGTTTCGCAGACTTTGGGTAGATCGGCTATGGATTGGATGATCCGCGTGGACATGTCGTTGGGGTGCGACGTTAGGAAACGGATGCGCTCGATGCCGTCGACTTCTTGGATTGCTTCCAGGAGGTCGGCGAGGTCTTTTCGGTCGTCGAGGTCGTGGCCGTAAGAGTCGACGTTTTGGCCTAGGAGGGTGATCTCTTTGACGCCGCGTTGAACGAGCATTTTGGCTTCGTCGACGAGTTCAGGCAAGACGCGGCTTGTTTCACGTCCTCGGCGGTATGGGATGATGCAGAAGGTGCAGAACTTGTCGCAGCCGTGGGTAATGGGGACGAAGGTGGCGACTTTGGGATCGGTTGGTACTAAGTTCGCCAAGCAGCCGTCGAGGTCGGCGTTTTCGATGCCGTGGCGGAAGGCGACGGTTTCGAGGATGGGGTTGAAATCTTGCGGGCGCGCCCAGATGTCTACTTGCGGGAAGCGTCGCCTGAGATCGGTGTCGTTTGGTCCGACCATGCATCCCATGACTACGATCATGCGGTCAGGGTTTTCGTCCTTGACCTTTTTGAGCTTGCCCAACATGCCGGTCGCGGTGTCTTCTGCGGATTGTCTGACAACGCAGGTGTTGAGGACGACGACGTCGGCGTCTTCGGGTGCTTCGGTTTTGTCGAGGCCTAGGGTGGTCATGCCCGCGCCCAAGCGTTCGGAGTCGGACATGTTCATCTGGCAACCGACTGTCCAGACGTTGTAGGAGGGCATGGGAAGGATTGTTCGTAGCTAGACGGGCTATAGGTTCAATTTTACGCCTAGCAGATGACCGTAACCGTATCCTCAACGCGTTATCCGGCTATAGCTTGTTCGAATGCACTCAGCCAGGTGTCGGCGACGGATTGGAAAGGGAGGTTGATGAGGTTGTTGATACGGATCTGGTCACCGCCTACAGTGCCGATTTGTGTAGCAGGGGTGTTGGCTTGTTGGGCGGTTTGAAGGATGGTTTCGGTATCGGAGTGATCGCACGTCACGATGATTCGCGACTGCGGTTCGCCGAAGAGGTTTGGGAGCCAATCGGCGTTGGGGGTTTCGTGTTGGATGGTTGCGCCGATGTTGCCTTGGATGGCGGATTCGGCGATGGCTACGGCTAACCCGCCCTGCGAGATGTCGTGGGCGGATTTGGCGATGCCTTGAGTGATGAGTGATCGGGTCAGCGTTTGGACTTTGGTTTCTAGCTCTAGGTCTAGGGTTGGGTTGCCCGCGGTTGTGTTGTGCAGTACGGACATGGCTTCGCTGCCGGCTAGGGTTTCGGCGTCGGCCCATGGCGTATGGGAGCCGATGAGGATTATGGCGTCTTCTTCGTCTTTCAACGGGGATGTGGCGTGGCGCTGGGCGTTTTCGAGGACGCCTAGGGCTCCGATGATGGGGGTTGGTTGGATTGCGGTGTCAGGTGATTCGTTGTAGAGACTGGCGTTGCCGCTGACGACGGGAATGTTGAAGGCTCGGGCAGCCTCAGACATGCCGGCGATTGCTTCTTGAAGCTGGTATTGGATGTCGGGCGTTTCGGGGTTGCCGAAGTTCAGGCCGTCGGTGAGGGCCACGGGTTCGGCGCCTACGCAGGAGAGGTTCCGGCAGGCTTCGGCGACTGCTATCGCTGCTCCAACTCGTGGGTTGAGATAGACGAGACGGCCGTTGCCGTCGGTGGTGACGGCTAGGGCGCGGTTGGTGCCTTGGATGCGTAGGAGGGCGGCGTCTCCGCCGGGGGCGATGACGGTGTTGTTTTGGACTTGGTGGTCGTATTGTCGCCAGACGGTGTGCTTTGAGGCGATGTTGGGGGATGCCAAGAGTTTCAACAAGGCATCGTTGGGTGTGATGTCTAAATCGGGGAGATTGGACAGGTCGCGGCTTTGGAGTTCAGATAGCCAGTTGGGTTTTGGCGAGTTGAACTGGTATTCGGGTGCGTCGGTGAGGGTTTCGACGGGGGTTGAGGAGATGCGTTCCGAGGCGTCGGAGATGACTACTCGGTTGCCGGTTTCAAATGTTCCGATGATCTCTGCGTCGAGGTCCCACTTTTCGAAAAGGTCGAAAAGTCGTGGTTCGTGACCTGGTTTGACGGCTAGGATCATGCGCTCTTGGGATTCGGAGAGCATGACTTCGTAGGGAGACATCTCGGTCTCGCGTCGGTGGACCTTGGCCACGTCTATGTTGATGCCGAGTTCGGAGCGTTCGGCCATCTCAACGGCGGCGCTCGTGATGCCTGCGGCTCCGCAGTCTTGCATTCCGACCACGCCGGGGAGTTCGATGGCTTCGAGACACGCTTCGATGAGGACTTTTTCTAGGAAAGGGTTGCCGACTTGGACGGTTGATCGGAGTTCTGCTTGCTCCTCGAAGGTGCGGGATGCGAGGCCGGATGCGCCGTGGATACCGTCGCGCCCAGTTTTTGCCCCAACGAGGATAATGAGATCGCCGGGAGCATCCGCACTCGCGCTCATGATCTTGGCGTCTTTGATGATGCCGACGCACATGGCGTTTACGAGCGGGTTTCCGGCGTATGAGTCGTCGAATACGATCTCGCCGCCGACGTTGGGGACGCCGATGCAGTTTCCGTAGCCGGAGATGCCAGAAACTACGCCGTTGAGGAGATATCGCTGGCGATCGTCGTTGGGTGGACCGAAACGCAGGGAGTTCATGAGGGCCATGGGTCGGGCGCCCATGGCGAGGATGTCTCGGACGATTCCGCCGATGCCGGTTGCGGCGCCTTCGTAGGGTTCAACGGCCGAGGGATGGTTATGGGATTCGATCTTGAAAGCGACCGCGTATCCGTCGCCTATGTCGACTACCCCTGCGTTTTCAGCACCAGGTGCAACGAGGAGTCGGTCGGAAGTGTTGGGGAGGGTTCGAAGGAGGGCTTTGGTGTGTTTGTAACCGCAGTGCTCACTCCACAAGGCCCCAAAGAGTCCGATTTCGAGGGGGTTGGGTTCACGACCGAGGCGGTCGATGATGGCTTCGTATTCGGCGCGGGAGAGTGCGACCTCGTCAAGTAGTTCTTGGGAGATTGGCGGCACCGTAGTTAGGACCTACCGCCGTCGACGGTTGCGGCGATGGACTGCCAGAGAGGGTTGCCGTCGCTGCTGCCGAGAAGTGGTTCACAGGCGCGTTCCGGGTGGGGCATCATCCCGAGGACGTTGCCATGTTCGTTGGCGATACCTGCGATGTTGTTGAGTGTTCCGTTGGGGTTCGCTTCGACGGTGGCACGGTTTTGATCGTCGACGTAACGGAAGATTACTCGACCATCAGATTCCAGCATGTCGATAGTTTCTTCGTCTGCTTGGTAGTTGCCTTCACCGTGAGAAATCGGCATCGCAACGACATCGCCATCGGAGAATTGCGACGTGAACGGTGTCGATGACGTCTCGACGCGGAGAGTCCCGGGCGAACAGCGGAAAGAAAGGTGATCGTTACGGATCAATGCGCCGGGGAGCAGTCCAGACTCGCAGAGGATTTGAAATCCGTTACAGCTGCCGAAGACGAACCCGCCGTCGTTGGCAAACTCTTTGATCGCGCCCATGACGGGCGAATGGGCGGCTATGGCTCCGCATCGTAGGTGGTCGCCGTACGAGAAGCCGCCGGGTAGGAGAATGGCGTCGAAGCCGTCGAATGAGGACTCTCGGTGCCAGATGTATTCAGCTTGGTAACCGAGAACGTCAGAGACTGCGTAGTGCATGTCGCGTTCGGACCACGAGCCCGGGAATACGACGATGCCGAATTTCATTACGCGCTAAACCCTTTGAAACCAGACATTAACGAGACGATGGGTTCTAGACCCCCATAAAATCCCGCTTGGGCATCAAGGGGTAGGGATCTCTCAGTGTTGCCAACTTAGGCGTTTTTCTCGGTGGACTTCCGGCTCTTGCGGAGCTTTGATGCGTGTTGCTTTTTGCGCGTCACTGACGGCGGCTCGAATGCCTTTCGCCGTCGTGCTTCGGAAATGATGCCTTCGTGCTGGACGCTTCGCGTGAAGCGTCGGAGCATGGCCTCGAAGCTTTCACCTTCTCGGTTTTTTACCTCTACCAACTGAACTCAGTTCTCCTGTTGTGGTGCCCGATTCGAATCTTCTGAATCGACTTTCGCTTACGCTAACGATGGTATCACTTGCGGTTTAGTCGTCACGATTTCCGGCGTAGTTCGAAAAGATCGCCAAACCGCGTTGCAATCTTTCGATGGTGCGCTCCCGACCAAGTACTTCTATCGATTCGAAGAGTGGGGGTGCGATGCGTTTGGCTGTTACGGCCACGCGGATGGGCGTGAAGAGTTGGCCGGCTTTGAGGCCAGTCGATTGCGTCAGTCCCCGCAGGGCTTGTTCGATCGCTTCGCCATCGAAGGTTTCGAGAGATTCTAGGGCTTGGATGCTGGCGTTGAGGGATGTGAAGACCATCTCCTCGTCCATCCGGCGCCCGATCATCTCTTCGGGATTGGGTTGGACTTCGTCGACGAATAGGAAGTCGATGAGTTCGATGACGTCGGGGAGGACTTTGATGCGTTCCCGAAGGACCGGAACCATAGCTCTGACTATTGAACGGTCGATGGGCCGATCGATCTCTTCGAGCAAACCGCCTTCCTCTTCGGGTCGTTCGAGGTAGGGCATCATCATCTCGGCGAGTTCGTCCTCGTCTGCCTTCATGATGTGTTGCTGGTTCATCCACTCGAGTTTCTGAGCGCTGAACTTGGCGGGGTGGGAGAGGATTCGTTCGATCTCGAACCGCGATGCGATTTCGCTGCGGGACATCACCTCGGTGTCGTCGCCGGGCGACCAGCCGAGTAGTGCGAGGTAGTTGAGCACTGCGTCGGGGGTGTAGCCCGCGTCGCGATATTCAAGGGCCGACTGAGCACCGTGTCGCTTACTGAGTTTGGCTCCATCTTGCGCTGTGATCAGCGGGACGTGGACGTATTTGGGCGTGGAAATACCAAGTGCCCGTTGGATCAAGACGTGACGCGGGCAGCTCGGGATCCACTCCTCGCCACGGATGACGTGCGTGATGCCCATCTCGTAGTCGTCTACGACGTGCGCCAGATGATAGGTGGGGAATCCGTCTGATTTCAGGATCACGAAGTCTTGAAGCAGCGACAGATCGAACTTCAGACGGCCTCGGACTTCGTCCTCGACCTGTAGTTCGCCATGGTCCGGAACCTTGAATCGAACGACGACCTCGAGCCCTTTGTCACGCGATTCTTGGATCTGCTCGGCGGTCCGATAGCGTCCTCGATTGTCGTATCCAGGAGGTTGTCCCGCCGCTTGCTGACGTTGTCGGAGGGCGGCGAGTTCTTCAGGCGTTGTGTCGTCGTAATACGCGTCTCCCGACGCGATCAGCCTTTCGGCGGCGTCTTGATAGAGTTGCAGCCGCTCGGATTGCGTATACGGGGCATATGGGCCGCCAATCTCGGGACCTTCATCGAGGTCGAGACCTAGCCATTTGAGCGATTCTTTGATGTGCCATTCGGCGTCGGGGTCGTATCGGTTTCGGTCGGTGTCCTCGATTCGGAGGATGAACTGGCCGCCGGTTTTTCGGGCGAGAAACCAGTCGTAAAGGGCGGTGCGGAGGCCGCCGATGTGCATCACGCCGGTGGGGCTAGGCGCGAAACGGACGCGGGCAGGTGTTTCGGTGGTCATGTTTTCAAGATTAGCCGATCAAGTAGCCGCATATCCCGAGTTGCCGTATCCCGTGGTCGACGGAGGCCCGATCTTTGCCAAGGCACTACTGAGATCGGATGGCATGGGTGAGAAAAATCTGTGCTCCTCCCCAGTGATCGGATGTCGGAAGGCCAACGAATTCGCGTGGAGAAACTGACGGTTGAGTGACAACTCTGGAATGACGATGCCATACACCGGATCGCCGACTACCGGGAAGCCGATCTCTTGCATGTGGACGCGGACTTGGTGAGTACGACCGGTTTCCAGTTTGATGTTGACCATGGAGAAATTTCTTCCATAGGCGTGGTGACCCGACTTGAAGGCGAAACGCGTCCTGGCCGGTCTGCCGTCAGCTACGACGGCCTGCCGAGTTCGGACAGTGGGGTGTCGCCCTATGGGCCGATCGATTACGCCCGGTCTGACAGGGAACTTCCCGACAACCAATGCGACGTAGCGCCTATCCACATCTCGTTTTCGGATGGCACCCGAGAGAGCCTCAACAGACTCCGAAGTGCGGCCGACGACCATCAATCCAGAAGTGTCCGCGTCCAAGCGATGAACGATGCCGGGGCGGTCGGATGGCTCCAAGTCGCTGAGTTCGGGGTACCTGGCGAGCAGGCCGTTGACGAGCGTTCCGTCCGTCCTGCCGGCGCCTGCGTGAACAGCCATACCGGCGGGTTTGTCGACGACGATGACGTGATCGTCATCGTGGACAACGCGGAAATCCAAGTTTTGCGCCAAAGGCGGCGCGTCGGGGTTGGGTGGCCCGGGGGAATCGAACTCGACGACATCACCAACATCAACGCGCGTCGCCGGAGCGTTGACGATTTGACCGTTGACTGTGGCAGCCCCTTCGCGAATCAGGCGCTGAACTTCGGTGCGCGAGAGATCTGGGATTTCGTGACGAATGAAGAGGTCCAACCGGATAGGTAGGAAGTCCCCTCCGAGTTCAATTGTCAGTTTTGGGGACAACGTCACTCGTCCGATTCAAAGTCCCATGCCTCATAGCTTCTGCACATCGTGAGCAGCCACCGCTATGGTCTCCCTGCGTAACTGCGGACGTCGCCTCTGCGGCAGGCACTTCTTCCTTCGCGGTGACGAAGTAGAAAACCATGAGAACCATGCCGACCGATATCGCCGAATCAGCGACGTTGAAAATCGGCCACCAACCGACGTCTAGGAAATCGGTCACGTAGCCCTGCTGCAACCGATCCAAGAGATTACCCAGAGCACCTCCGAGTTGCAGCCCCAACGCAATGCGGAGCACGAATGACTTGGCGCCGGTGGTGGCGTAGACCCAAAGCAATACGGCAACTGCGATGATCGCCACAAAGCTCAAGATGTTGCTGTGGCCTTGGAAGAGACTGAAGGCGGTTCCTGTGTTGCGGGCATGGGTGAAGCGCAGGAACCCTTCCGCGGGCCAAGACTCGCCCCAATCGAGCCATCCGACGATGACGGCCTTGGTGGACTGATCAAAGACAAGGATGACGGCGGCGAGAACCCACAGCATCCAGCTCTTACGAATCCAGAAATCCCATGCTCTGATGGCGACGCCGTTCATTTTTGCATCGTCAAACGATTGGGGAGGTTGGGTCAGGTGTCCACTCTCGGGTTCTGAGATCGACACGGGCGGCAGCTCTCGAGAGTAATGTGATCGGGTTCCGGTCTGTTTTTGAGTATATTTCTCGCTTTGGTGACGCTACGCGCATAAGATTCATCTTGGTAATCGACCGAATTCAAGAACCCACGGCTGGAGTGGCCTGATCATGGAAGTTCGAGTAGACCTGCGTAGCGACACAGTATCTTTGCCATCGCCGGAGATGCGACGCGCCATTTACGAGGCCGAGTTGGGCGACGACGTCTATGGAGACGACCCTTCGGTCAACGAACTCGAAGAAAAATCGGCGGCGATGCTCGGCAAAGAGGCCGGGTTGTTCGTGACATCAGGAACGCAAGGCAACTTGGTTTCGATGCTGGCGCACTGCGACAGAGGAGAGCAAGTCGTCGTGGGCGACAGGTCTCACATTTTCACGAACGAAGCAGGCGGCGCGAGCGTGCTAGGTTCTCTGTTCCTGTACCCGATTAAAACGGATCGCTTCGGTTTTCTGGAACCAGACGACATCCGAGCTGCCACGAACCCCACCGACTACCACAAGCCGCCAACGAAGCTGCTCTGCATCGAGAACACCCACAACCAGGCCAGCGGACAACCATTGACGGCAGAACAGACGCAAGCGATGGCGGACGCGGCGCGAGAAGGTGGGATGGCTGTTCACAT
Source organism: Dehalococcoidia bacterium (assembly GCA_022824185.1). Classification (GTDB taxonomy): domain Bacteria; phylum Chloroflexota; class Dehalococcoidia; order Lucifugimonadales; family Lucifugimonadaceae; genus Bin127. Next base: position 91,549 of record JAJEAU010000019.1, on the reverse strand, counting down.
CGACGGCGCAAGAATCTTTAACGCGGCTGTGAGTTTGGGAGTAGATGTTGCCGAATTGTGCGAACCGGCAGATTCAGCCACGTTCTGCTTGTCTAAAGGATTGTCCTGCCCGGTTGGAAGCGTGGTGGTCGGCAGCGAGGATTTCATCGATAACGCTAGGCGCTACCGGAAGATGTTGGGCGCCGGTATGAGGCAAGTCGGTGTGATCGCCGCAGCGGGAACATACGCGTTGGACAACATGATTGATCGCCTTGCAGAAGACCACGAGAACGCCAAGAAGCTAGCTGATGGCTTGGCGGAAATCGACGGCATCAGCGTCGACCCCGATAACATCCACTCCAACATCGTTTACTTCAACATCCCACCCGGAAGCGGTCAGTCGATCGCAGCGAATCTCAAGGAACGCGGGATATTGGTGAACGCAGGCGATCCCGTGATGAGGATGGTGACACACTACGGGATTTCGTCGGAGGATATCGACTACACCCTAGTCGCGATCCAAGAGCACTTCAGGGCAGCGGTTGCGGCCGCCTAGACGAGCGGAGTGAAACCGGAAGGTCAGTCCGGGGACTAGCGATTTTCGGGTTCGATCCCGTACCGCTCTCCCCACCAGATCTGCAACCGTTCGCCAATCTGACGTTCCGCCCCTAAATTCCCCGGTTCGTAGAAGCGGCTTCCACGAACCCCGTCCGGCAGATTCTCAACCCGCACGAAATTGCCGGGTTCGCTGTGGGGATATTGGTAGTTCTTTCCGTATCCCAGATCTTCCATCAACCGGGTTGGTGCGTTCCGGAGATGCATCGGGACGGGTTCGTCTTTAGTCTGACGAACTAGGGCTAAGGCCTTGTCGATGGCCATGTAGGCCGAATTCGATTTCGGCGCTGAGGCCAAAAAGATAGTCGCTTCGGCGAGTGGAATTCGTCCTTCAGGCATCCCAACGAAACTGACAGCCTGTTGCGCAGCGACCGCGACCGCGAGACCGTTCGGGTTCGCCAGACCGATGTCTTCAGCCGCGAGGATGACCAGTCGGCGTGCAATGAAGAGCGGATCTTCGCCAGCATCGATCATCCTCGCGAGGTAGTAGATCGCAGCGTCGGGATCAGACGCGCGGACGCTCTTGATGAACGCTGAGATCGTGTCATAGTGCATGTCCCCGAGACGATCGTAACGGGCCCGTTTCTCGATGGCCTGTTCCACGAGTTCGACTGTGATGGTCCTATAACCGTTATCGATCGTCGCCCCTTCCACGGCGACCTCTAGGGCGTTGAGCACCGACCGTGCGTCGCCGTTCGCTGTGGTTAACAAAAACGAACGAGCGTCATCGTCAAGAACAGGGTTCGCCGATGCGAGGCCACGTTCCAGATCGCTCAACGCGCCCTCGATGATGCGATTCATGTCGTCATCGGTGAGCGGCTCCATCGTGTAAACCCGAGTGCGGGAGAGCAGCGGCGCTATCACCTCGAAGGACGGGTTTTCGGTCGTTGCGCCGATGAGGATGAAGGTGCCGGCTTCGACGTGAGGCAGCAACGCATCTTGCTGGGACTTAGAGAAACGATGGATTTCATCGACAAAGAGTATGGTTCGGGTGCTCGTAGAGCCGATGCGGTGCCTGGCTTCCTCCGCCTCTCGTCTGATGTCACGGACACCGGACGTGACAGCCGACAGCTCGACGAAATGGCTACTCGTGACGCGCGATATCAACTGGGCCAGAGTTGTTTTGCCGCTGCCCGGTGGTCCCCAGAGAATCATCGAGTGGAGATGATCGGTTTCGATCATTCGTCGAACGACTCGACCTCGTCCGACCAGCTTCTCTTGCCCCACGAATTCTTCCAGCGCTCTCGGCCTCATGCGAGTGGCCAGAGGAGCTTGGCGATCGAGGATCGCTTGCCTTCTTTCGTCGAACAACGTCATGACTGAAAGTTAAACGACTTTCGCCGTGCACCGCGATTTCCTTCGCGATGTTGCCGAATCTCGTAATTCAGCTAACTGTTTTAGCGACGGTTTGGAGCGCGTCGGCGACATCCCGTCGTTCTTCAGGAAGCACCGTGCGTGCGTCGAGGAAAACACGGTCGTCTTCGATTCGACCAATGATGGGCGGTTCGTGTTGGCGCAGCGACTCCGCAATGGCACCGGCGGAACCATCGATTGTGACCATCAACCTTTTGGTGGGCAATGTCTGACCGGGCGCGCTACCACCTCCGATGGCGGTCCTTCCTTCAACCACTTCCGACTTGATCTGTTTCGACCAATCTTGCACAACTTCGTCTAACGCTTCCAAGGTCACCGACATCATGCGCCAGATTGGAAGCTCCTCGAGTGCCGACCCGCGGACGTAAGAACGAAGCGTAGCGTTCAGCGCCGCGAGCGTCATCTTGTCGATGCGGACAGCGCGAGCCAACGGGTGACGCGCAACCCGTTCTACTAGTTCGGTATTGCCAACGATGATCCCTGCTTGTGGCCCGCCCAAAAGCTTGTCACCCGAAAAAAGGGTGAGATCGGCTCCCGATTCGACCGATTCCTGCACCGTCGGCTCATGGTTCACTCCGAACTGTGCAGTGTCAATCAAACTACCGGAACCGAGGTCGTGGATCAGGGGGATGTCGTGTCTGTGGGCGACATCGACGATGTCTGATAATGGATCCTCGTGGACGAACCCGGAGATGGCGAAGTTTGAACGGTGGACCTTGAGGATGGCAGAGGCGTTGGGACCGATCGCGTTTTCGTAATCGCCTGCGTACGTGCGGTTGGTTGTCCCGACATCGACGAGATTGGCACCCGATTGCGCCATGACATCCGGTACACGGAAGCCGCCACCGATCTCGACGGCTTCGCTGCGCGACACGATCACATCGCCGCCGTCTCCAGCGAGACTGCTCAACGCAAGGAGTGCCGCTGCCGCATTGTTGTTGACTGCGATTCCTGCGCTGGCACCCGAGACAGTTTTCAGAAGATCGGTGATATGCGCATGGCGAGAACCGCGACCCGCAGCAACGAGGTCGTATTCGAGGTCTGAGTACCCAAGTGCGGCGTCTCGCGCTGCTTGGGCTGCCAAACGCCCCAGCGGTGCTCTCCCAAGGTTTGTGTGGATGATCACACCGGTGGCGTTAATCACGCGGGTCGGCGATGGACCCCATCGAGCTTCGGTGTCTTGGATAATCTCTCGAACCAGCACGTCAGCCGATACGGGTTCGGCTCCGTTGCGAGCGTTAAGAACTGCTGACCGAACTTCGGATAATTTTCGCCGAGTCTCTTCGACGATGAATCGCCGTGGATATCGCTCTACGAACTTCGCCAAGGCGGGATCGGAGAGGAGCGCATCGACGCTGGGAAGCGACCTCAAAACGGTTGAAGCATCCCGGTTGTCTTGGCGCGTGTCGGAAGGCAAATGAATCGTTCGATTATTGGCGACAGGGTCGGATTTCGTAGCAGACTCTTCCGTAATCAGCGGTTTACGAAGTGGTAAAATATTCTACTTGCGGAGTTCGCAAAGCCGTTGCTTTCGATCTCTGCAGGAACCGTCGATGATCACCATAGCTGTAACAGGGGGTATCGGGGCTGGCAAAACGGAAACCGTCAACATCTTGGAACGGTTAGGGGCTGAAACGATCAAGGCGGATCTCCTTGGCCATATGGCATATGCCAAAGGCACACCGGGCTTTGCAGAGGTGGTCGAGGCGTTTGGGAATGGGGTCGTAGCGGAAGATGGCGAGATTGATCGGAAGGCGTTGGGCGGTATCGTGTTTTCAGATCCAAAGAAACGGCGAAAACTCGAATCAATCGTCTGGGTGCGGATCCGCGACATGATCACCGACATGTTGGCCGACAACGCTGCGAACGGCGTCGGACTGACGGTGCTCGAAGCCGCGGTGCTGTTTGAAGCGGGATGGGAAGACCTGGCAGATAACGTGTGGACTGTCGAATCGTCGTATCATCAAAGGTTGGCGCGCATCTCGAAATCTACGGGCATGCCGGAACACGAAGCGCAGCGACGCATCAACGCCCAAATTAATCCCGATATCAGGATCAGACGAGCGGACGAAACTATCTGTAACGACGGTGATTTGGCCCAGCTAGAAAGGCGTGTCACCAAGTTGTGGGAAATGATCGCAACCCAGTAACACCGATTGGATTCCAAATGGCGACTGAGCAAATGTACAACCAAACGATCATCGAGGAATACGTCCTCAGCGACGAGCCTTACTACCTGCCCTTGGCGGACGAAATCGAGATTTTCGAGGCCGCGTATCACCAACGTGTGCCTGTGTTGCTCAAAGGCCCGACCGGTACCGGCAAGACGCGATTTGTCGAGCACATGTCTTGGCGATTGGGCGAACAGTTGACAGTCGCCAAGCCAAGCCCCAAGGTCGATGCCAGCAGCAACGGTCATCCCGTCTCGCTGCCATTGGTGACCGTAGCGTGTCACGAAGACTTGACGGCTTCCGATCTCATCGGTCGGTACCTTCTCGACCGGGACGGCACTCGCTGGCAGGATGGCCCGCTTACACGCGCCGTGAAGTCAGGCGGCATCTGTTACTTGGACGAGGTGGTCGAAGCCCGAAAAGACACCACCGTCATCATTCACCCCCTCACCGACCACCGACGCACTCTGACTATCGACAAACTTGGACTGGTTATCGACGCCGCGGAAGGCTTCTTGCTCGTCGTGTCATACAACCCCGGCTATCAGAACGCCGTCAAAGACCTAAAACACAGCACTAGACAGCGTTTCGTCGCCCTTGAGTTCGATTTCCCGGACGAGGAACACGAGGCGACGATCATCGCCCACGAAGCCGATTGCGACGAAGAGAACGCCGGGCTTCTTGCTGCCCTCGGCGGTAAAATCCGCAACTTGCGCGAGCATGGGTTGGAAGAAGGCGCGAGCACCCGTGTCCTCATCTATGCTGCCAAGTTGATCAACGAAGGCATCAGCCCACGTCGAGCGTGCCAAGTCGCTGTGACTTGGGGCATCACGGATGACGCGCAGGTGCAACGCAGCATTGACGAGGTAGTTTCCTCGATATTTCCGTGATCACTGCACCGGCATCCGAGTTCATGGCACATGCCAAACGCAGACTGACTCGGCCTGAGATTAACGACATTCCGGGTGAAACGGCACCGCCCGAAGGGTTGGATCCGGGAACGCCAAGCAAACAAGCAGCCGTCACAGTTCTGTTTTCCGTGCGTCGAGGCGAGGCTACTATGCTGTTGATCCGTCGTGCCGCTCACAGAGGCAACCATCGAACCGAATGGGCGTTTCCAGGAGGCGTCGCCGAGCCTATCGACGATTCTCTGCTCGCGACCGCGCTGCGCGAAACGCATGAGGAGATCGGAGTTCCAGACTCCCTGATCGAGACTTGGGGGCCGCTCCCTAAGGTAATAACGGGAACAGGGTTTGAAGTCTCACCGTTCGCAGGGCGGTTGTGCGACAATGCACGCTTAGTGCTCGCCGCGGAAGAAGTAGATGACATCGCGTACATCCCGATTAGCCGATTGGCCAATGCTTCTGCGCGACGCCAGATAACCTTGATGCGCAGCGACATCACCCGCGATTGGGACGCCATCGAACACGAAGGCAAGATTATCTGGGGGGCGACGGCGAGAATAATTCATAACACAGTCTCCCTCCTTGCTCCGCCCGAATCTGCTCAAACGAAATGAACCACCGCTGGTCAGATAGACACGTCGACGAACGCGACGAATGGGATCATCCGAAAGCGAGTTTCGGAGCGAGTGTCGCGATCGGCGCTGGTGCCGCCGTTCTTGGAGCGGCTGCGAATCTCATCTTGGTTTTGGGTCTCGACACCTTCGCAGACTTTCGGTTTTCGGGTCGTCTCGACATCGTGGCGGCATTGGTTTTAGCTGTCGTCGTCATGGTCATATTGAAACGAAGGGTGGGTCGGCGGACGGATCGTTGGGTTGAAGCACTTGTGGGTATAGGGGCGTTGGCGCTGTGGGCGCTGATAACATCGGCAGGTTGGCTGTAGATCTCAAAACCTTCTCAGCCCAATGACCAATCAACGAACTCGATACTGAGATGAACACGCCCAAAAATAGCGAACAGACCATGATGAACGTGCGCGCGGAACTGGAAAGCTTCCCGTCGCCTGTGCAAGCGAATTTCGACCGCGCTAGGGACGCGCTAACCGGCAGGTTGGCGGACGACAAACTCGACGACTGGGCGCAACTCGGCCTTTTGATCTCGAAACGCACCGTCAGGTCTTGGGAAGCCGGGGCGGAACTGTTCAATGCCTCGCCAATGGTGCAGCGCCAGTTGCCGGCAGGGCAGTTCATCAGTTGGGTGAAGATCGGCGATCAACTGTGCACTGCATCCCCCAGTCTCGCCGTAGCTTATTTCCGAGCTAGCCCGGCGGCAATCCAAAGATTGCGACCGCGTTACATCAGCGACTGGGCGCAATCGTGCCGAGCACTCTATCGCGGCACTTGGAAGTCGTCGGCACTCGCCTGCAAGTTGTTCGAAGCAACCCCGGATCTGCTCGAATCGCTCTCGTTCGACGAGTTGCGCCGGTTCTCAGAGTTCCTGGAAGAAGTGTCGCATCGCTCTTACGACATGTCGGGCGACGCTCTAGAAAAAGGCGGGGAGCTGTTTCCGAAACTTGGCAGGGATGCAGGCGCGTTCATCGGCCTGTCGAACACCGTCGCCAAAAACTCTTGGCGGCACGTTCAACCCATGTTCGAGGCAGCTCAATTTTCCCTCGTCGAGATGCCGCGCGAGCAGCGTTCGAGCTTCATCTCGCTTGTGAATCGCTTGTCTACCCAGGAAGGGATCGACCCCGCTAAGGTGATGCGCGACGGTGCCAGGGCGATCGGCGGAGTCGGTCACGAATGGCGCGACACATTGATCGACTTGACCCATCGCATCGCTGCCGAAGGATCGGCGGAGGCGTCTTCCGCATTTCTGACCACCGGCCCGCGCGTCCTCGAACGCGTGACCTTTCCGCAAATGGTCGAATGGCACAGCCGCGGTATGCAGCTGATGGCCGAAAACGAAGGCGCATCGGAAGCCTACTTCAAGAACGAATCCAGCTACTCTCACGAGGTCCTTGACGCACTGTCATCAAGCGTCGAACTCGATCGCGTTCGTGAGATCATCCGAATGTACTGCCGCATGTTGGCTGGTCAAGAAATCGAGGTCCAGGCGGCGCAGCAGTTGGTGGACAAAAACATCGGCTGGTTCCAAGGGGAGTTGCCCACAACCGAAGGAACGACGATCTATCTGCCGAAAGTCATCAACCGTCACCCGAGCAAAGATCGAAACTTCGCTTTCTACAAGGTGATTTCGACGCATCAGACCGGGCACATCGAATTCGGCTCTTTCCGCTTCAGCTTTGAACGGCCTTCGACGATGTTCACAGACCTTCGATCACAGCTCGCCACGTCAAACGGATCGGCACTCGAAGCCATCCCAAGCGAGATTGAAGAGAAACCGGAACCGGAGACCGCGGCATCAACCAACGGTGCCGTCGAAAATCCGGAACCAGACGGTCACGCATCGATCCCCATGAGCCGATTCTTCGATCTCTTCCCCGATCGAAAGCTCGGCAACGACGTCTTCACTATCTTCGAAAGCACACGCGTCGACTCGAATGTCATGGACGCCTACCGAGGTCTCGCGGTCAGCTTCAAGTCGGTTCAGGATGACGCCCTAGGCTCTCGCCCGGACATGACGGAACTCCCCGCCCGGGAAGCATTGGTCGAATTCATGATCCGCATCAGCCTAGGTCAATCGACCGACCTCGTCGCCCCCAAACGTCACATGGAGGTCGCCCGAAAACTAAGGCGATTGATCCGTCTGATGCAGCGAGATTACGCACTAGTCGAAGACGCCGCCGAAGCGACCATTCGCGCCTGCGCTTGGCTGACCGAGGTCCGCAACGAGGAACTCAACGAAGACGAGTTCGAAGACCTCGATGATGACGAGGAAGACGACGAGCAGGACGGCGACGGTGAGGATGAGCAGGATCTCCAGGGAATGATCCAAGCGTTCATTGAGTCGATGCAACCCGGCGAAGGCGTCGGCGAAGACGAAAACGCCGAAGAACCCGAGGACATTGAAGAGGGCGACGACCAAGACTACTCCTCGCCCCAAGAGGTCGACTACCGAGGCGAGTTCAAACCAGAGCTTTCCCAACTCTTGTCGCAAGCGCAGATGCAGATGATGGAGGGCGGTGAGTTCGGCGAAGACGAAACTGGCGAGATGACACCGCTGACTCAAGAGCAGCTTCAGGAGATGATGAAGAACTCGGCGGACATCGACATCCAAGAAGGCCAAGACGGCGAAGAAATGTCGCCAGAACTCGCCGAGATGCTCGAAAACCTCCTCAAAGAGATGCAACGCCGCGACCCGCAAGCGCAGAGCCAGCCGTCGGGACCGATGCAGCACGTCGACGAGGAAGGCGGCCCCCTAACGCCGTCTGCTCCCGATCAGTACGTCTACGACGAGTGGGACTTCCGCGCCAACGAATATCGCCCTCGATGGTGCATGGTGCACGAGAAGGAGATGAGCAGCGGCGACGTCAGTTTCTACCGGGACACGCTCATCGAACGCGCATCACTCTTGACGACGATCAAGAAGCAGTTCGAGCTCGTGATGCCGGAGATGTATCGCAAGCAGAAGCGGCTAGAAGACGGTGAAGAACTCGATTTCGACCCGATGCTGGAAGCAGTCATCGACCTCCGCGTCGGTTCTACTCCCGACGAAAAAATCTATTGGCGTCGAAACAAAACCGAACGGTCCGTTGCGGTGGCGTTCCTTCTCGACATGTCTGCCTCTACAGCCGAGGCCATCGAAGAAGCCAAGCGCCCGAACGACGACTGGGGCGCGCCGGACGATCCGGTCGAATACATGGTTTGGCTCCGCTCCCGCCGAACCGAAGGCCTTCGCAAGTCCTACAAACGCATTGTCGATGTCGAGAAAGAGGGCGTGGTCCTTCTGATCAACGCACTTGAAACCTTGGGTGACGACTACGGCATTTACGGCTTCTCGGGCTACGGACGCGAGAACGTCGAGTTCTACGTCATCAAAGACCTCGACGAGAAATTCACCGAAGAGATTCCGCGCCGCATCGATCGCATAGCCCCCCTCCACGCCACACGCATGGGCCCGTCGATCCGACACGCAACGCAGAAATTGGCGAATCAAGATTCACGCTCCCGCTTCCTTTTCCTGATCTCTGACGGTCGCCCGCAAGACCGCGGCTACAGTCGTGAAGGTGTTGAGAAGGAATACGCCGTCCACGACACCCGCATGGCGTTGATGGAAGCCCGTCGAGAGGGTATCGTCCCGTTCTGCCTGACCGTCGACAAGCAGGGCCACGACTACCTGAAAGTCATGATGGACGACTTCAACTACGAAGTCCTCCCCGACGTGAGCCTCCTGCCTCAACGGCTGCTGATGCTCTACAAGCGGTTGACGACCTAACAGGGTGCATCGCCGTTACCTCTCGAGATGAGATTCCGCCAATTGCCCAAATTGGCGTGGAAATAGACTATTTAGTGCTGGAGTAACACCGCCTCTCGCCTCGTGCCAGACTGGTAGACTTCTAGGCATCTGGGCCAATGTACGCGCCCATTTTGGAGTTTGAGGTTCCGCGACGTCTATCGTGGAGACGAAAGGGAACACCAACATGACGCTACGTCCACACATCCCAACGAAGTCGGCGATTCGCAGATCTTTCGCAACCGTCATGATTGTGGCGGCAATCTATGCCACCATCTTCCTTGCCGCCGCAGTGCTGTCTGGCGAGAATCAAGTGCGCGCCCAAGGAAATCCAACACCCACACCGGAACCGACCGGCCTGATCAAAGAGATCACGCCTTCGGTCAGGAATCTCAACGTCGACCCCGGCATCACGATCTCCCTCTCGATCAACGTCATTGGCCTCCAAAACGTACGCGACCAGAGCTTAGGTTCCGACGTGGTCTTCAACTGGTCTGCAACCGACGGGGAACTTCCACGTAACGAGGAAGGCAACACAACGGTCCGCTACACGACGCCCGATCGACCGGGCAACTACACCGTGTCCGTGTCCACCAGTGACAACTGTCGAGGAACGTGTTCCACTTCATTCTCGATAACGGTTCGAATCGGCGCCGGCGATGGTTCCAGCGCCAGTGCCGCAGTGAACCCGCCCGGTCCCATCCCGACCGTCCTGACCGACTCCGATGGCAACAACTACGAGGTGTTCACCCCTGAGGGCGGCGGTTCGTTCGATGGCGAAAGGTTCTCGATCAACGCCGAAGCCGGAGTAGTGCCTAACGGAGAATACATCGGCGTTCGCATGTACGAAAACGGCGCCGCCTCAAACGCAGGCATGTCGGGTCATCGTTTCACCCTAAGCGGTGCCATTTACTCGGTCGCGGTCATCGACTCCGGCCAATCCTCCGCAACGTCCTACAAGCTCAACGACGTCGCGACCATTTGCGTCCCCCTCCCAGAGATGCTCCTAGGGAATATCGCCGAGGTTCAAATGGTTGCCGTCAGCGACGACGGAGTCTCGTTGACCGCCATGACATCCGATGTTCGAGTCGCACCCGCCCTTGCCGTCTGTGGATACACGAGCACGCTACCCGTTAACGTAGCGGCGGCAATCCCCGGCGTACCGCCCGCATTGCCGGAAGAAGACGAAGACACCGCCGTACTGCCCGCAACGGGTGGAGTGTCACCCGCTTCTACGCCGCCATTGGTGTGGGCGTTAATGATCGGTATAACGTTGATCGTTTCCGGAACCGTCACATTTGCGATGCGTCGCCAACGCGTGCGTTCGCGTTGAAACCGTAAAGCGACACCACCCAACCGATCTCATTTCGAGGCCACGAAACCTCGAGCGCAACTACTGCCGGTTAAGCTCGAACCACGTCAGCATTTTGTCCGCCCATTCCTTGTCCACCCGGATGATGTCCTGAGTCTCGTTGGCGACCGCGTACCGGTAATTGCCATCGGGGGTCACATCGCCGATGATCATTGAAGTCCGGTAGACCTCGGTCAGCAACTCTCTGACTTCGACTTCCCGACGAATGTGAACATAGGGCGCGTCCCGACCGACGCCGTATGGCTCGTATGCTGCGGGATCGGTCACATTCAATTCCTCAGCACCGTCAATCACCGGATTGCCGAAGTGATTCAGGTAGTCCGTGAGAACGTCGACATCCGCCTGCACAGTGCCAGCACAAGGCGGATCACCCGCCGGCAGGTCACAAACGAACCACTCGTTGACGTCGTCGTCGAGACCGTAGCCCGAAGTCACCTCGTTGCCCTCGAAAAGCAACACCTCCGTCGCTTCGTCGGGGTTCATCGTATAGAACCACTCAGGGTACGGCGGTTCGTTCACAAGGCGAAGCATCACTTCGCCCCAGGTGTAGTCAACCGTGTAAAGCTCTTCGTATCCAGACTGCCGCGCGTAGTTGGCGCCGCCATCCGGCGTGAGATTGCCCATCTCAACCGTCAACTCGCGACCGTCACGTAGCTGCACCGTTATCGTCAGCGACGGATCATCCAAACCGTACAGTTCAGGGTTGTCTATCGTTTTCTTGAGTTCCCGCTGCGACCTTGGTCCGCCGAGAAGTTGCGTGATACCACCCCAACGGAAAAGCGCCGTCGGGACGTCTTTGTGGTCATCGAAATACCAGCGTCTTACGTCTTCGCGGTAATGCCAAGACGTAGAGTTTTCACCGCCAGTAATCGTGATGTTGCGCAAGTCGTCGGGCGAAAGCGTGAAGAAGAACGGCGGCTGTTCTGCGCGTTCAGTCTGACCAAGCTGTTTGACAACGATCGACGCCCCGATCGCAATCCAACAAGCGGCGATTACGAGAACCAGTGAGACTCTCAGGCTCATAGATCAGCGTCTTCTCCACCAGGCCCAGATCCCGGCCAGTGCCACGAGTATCGGCATCAACAGCCAACCGCTCCAGCGGACGAAGTTCCGCTCGGATTCGGTCAGCACCAACTCGCGGAAGGCAACGGTCTTAGGTCGTAGCGTTATCAGCTCGTAGTCATCGGCGAGGTAGTTCACGGCATTCACGAACAAATCACCGTTCCTCGCTGAACCGAAATACGCATTACTAGCGAAATCGGTGTCACCCACCAGCACCATTTGCGTTGCAAGCAACTCGTCGCCATCACGTCGGGGGCTGCCACCTATCTCCGAAACCGCCTCTACAGCAACCGCTATTGGATGCGGGCCGCCTTGGTCCTCTTCCACCTGAAACTCGATATTCTCGATGTCAGTCTCGGCCCAGCTGTTGAGCGTGCTGATCGCAACCAACTCTTGCCGGACGTAAGGGATACCCTCGTCGGTAAGCGGAATCGTCTCCGGATCGATGCTGTATGAGAACGACGTTGCACCCGGCATGTAGAGCACGTCAAAGTCTTCCGTCAGCGGATGCTCCGGCAACTGGCCATTCGTGTTCTTGACTTGCAGGAACGATGGGTTCGGTGCGACGTAACTCGCGGTGTCGACCACCGTCCCTTCGCCGACGCCAACGCCATAACGCGTCAAGAATCCTTTGAACGAATCTGGTGCGCTCTCAGGTTCCAAAAGGAGCAGTAGGTTGCCGCCGCGACGGCTGTATTCGAGCAAGATTCCTTCTTCGCTCTCCGTCATATCGTTCGTCGGCCCGGCAAAGATGATCGCGGCCGGGAACAGTTCAGGATTGTTGGTCTGTAGCCTCTGACCCAACTCCTGCAACGTTTCGTTCGCGATTGCGTAATTCTCACGAACCAGCGCGCTCGCCGCCAGAGAGAACCCATCCCCACCCCGCGTGTCGTCGAGCAAGTCGCGCACCGCATGGCCGCTGATGAAAATTACGGTCTTCTGCTTGATCTGATTGACCACCAATAGGCCGGTAATGATGTCCTGCTCAGAAAACACGTTCGGACCTTGGTTGGGGTTCAATCCCGGAATCACTTCGATGCGCCGACTCTCGGTCGCCTCGATCGCCAACGACGGGAACTGTGTGATGCCGTACTCCGTCGCGACGTTGGGCTCAAGTTCCGGATCGACCAACCTGAAATTCAACTCCTGAACCGTCGACCGCCGCCTGAATTCACTCAACAGATCCTCGGTAGCACGCCACGCTGCTTGACGCTGCGGAGTGTTCCGGCGGAAGAAAGCGATCACATCGATCGGCTCGCGCAGATTCTTCAACGTGTTCAACGTCTGATCGGAGACAATGAACTGCTTCGTGCTCGTCGTATCCACACGCAGGAATCCGGGAGGATCAGGCCTGCCTACCGCCCAATAGATCACGAAGTTCAACACCACCGCGATAGCCACAAACGCAATCAAGACTATCGCCGTATTCAGGCCATATCGACCGCGTCTCCCAAACACCGCATACCTTACCGCGTCGAACGAAATCGCCGCATCGACCACCAGCACCAGCAACCCGATTCCCATCACGATGTACGAATAGGTCTCGAGGTCTCGCAAGAAAATCCAAATCAGCACACCCAGGACCAGTATGAGTGTCCCCGCCAAAGCAAGGGCCTGCCGAATTGATCGCGCGCTCGCCATGAAGCGCTCGCGAAGCGGAGTCTCGTCCACGAGCTCCTCCATCGTCGGGCGAGTCTCCGGAATCTCTGGCCGTGAGCTGTCTTGAGTGGTCATCGAGATACGTTTTCTGCCATTCGGTTCATCTCACAACGCCTTGGCGCCATCGACGATCAGCGCCATCGACGAGTTTCCAACGCAATCACCGTCAGCATCAAGAAAACGGCCGTGATCGAGAGGTAATACACAACATCGCCGACCGAAAGGATGCCACGGGCGAAATCGGCAAAATGCCCAGCCTCGGCTACACCAAAGCTGTCCAAATCAAACACCGAGAACGAAGCGCCGAGCTGAAGGGCATCCAGAATCTCGGACGTAACACCGGTTACCCGCTCCGACACAAAGTCGATGATCGTCAAACCCGTCAACAATCCAGCACCGACAACCAATCCCACTATCTGGTTCGGGCTAAGCGCCGAAGCAAACAACCCGATCGCCAACGTTGCCGCGGCATACAAGACCAATCCCAAATACCCGGTCAAGATCGGCCCAACGTCCGGGATGCCATAGACGAACAGGATGATCACGAAATACGCCGAAAGCAAGATCATCGCCAACACCGTGATGAATGCTGCCAGGAACTTACCTAACACGATCTCCACCTCACGCACCGGCGAAGTCAACAACAGCTCCAACGTCCCCACCTTTTGCTCTTCTGCCAACAGACGCATGGTGATCGCCGGCGACATGAAGATCATGAAAAATACAGCACCGGCAAGGAACCCGCGGATCGAAGCCTCGGAAAAAGCGTCCGAAACCGACGCGACAAAGAAAAACCCGGTAATGGCCAGGAATGCCGCCGTCACGACGTACGCCATCGGTGAGGCGAAATACGTGCGGACTTCTTTATTAGCGATTAGCCAGATGTAACGCACAGTTTCAGCCCAGATCCTCTTCGGTCGTCAACTCCAAGAAGATCTCCTCCAACGTAAGGGGCAATGGTGTCAGATTCACAAGACCCCAGCCATGTTCAATCACCTTGTTGGCGATCACTTCGGTTGCCTGCACATTCGGACGTGCATCCACGATCAACGGAACCGTCCCATCCCGCTCAGCCCGTGCCATGCTCTCGGCGCGGTTGTCACGTCGAGCATCCACTACCATCGGTAACTCGCGCATCTCGCCGATAACCGCACGCGGCTCCGCGCCCCGGACCGTCAACTCGATTCGCTCCGAGTGCTGCAATCGTTCAGACAGATTATCCGGTCGGTCATCTGCAACAATCCGACCATCGTGAATCACGAGCACCCGCCGACAGATCATGCTCACTTCCGGTAAGATGTGCGAACTCAAAAGAAGCGTGTGATCCTCGCCCAACTCGCTGATCAACTCACGGGTCTCAACCACCTGAATCGGGTCGATCCCAATCGTCGGTTCATCGAGGATGAGAACATCGGGCTCATGGAGAATCGCCTGGGCGATCCCAGTCCGTTGCCGGTATCCCTTCGACAGCTTGCCCACAAGCGTGTTCCGATAGTCGTTCAACCGAACGGTGTCGATCACCCTCGGCACGCGCTCGTTGATCCACTCGCGATTCATTCCCCGCAACATGCCCATGTACGACAGGAAATCAGTGACGGTCATGTCGTAATAGAGCGGAACCGTCTCCGGCAAATACCCGATATGCCGCCGCGCGTCCAACGAGTGCGACACAACGTTGTATCCCGCTACCACTGCATCGCCATGAGTCGGCGGCGTGAAGCCCGTCAACACCCGCATCGTCGTCGTCTTGCCCGCACCGTTCGGACCCAAGAAACCCACAATCTCGCCCTTCAGCACCTCAAATGAAACGTCGAGCACTGCCGGGTAGGGCCCGTAGTACTTCGACATATGCTCAAGCTGGATCATGATCCTTTTCGCACCGCCGTTAGCTTAAATCGTCGTCTGACAATATACGCCACCATCGGCGGTTCAGTTTCGATGGCAATCAAGCATTAAAGTTTAACAACACGTAACCACCCATTCCGACTCCCCGCTGCTTCGATCAGCGACGCTTTGAACAAAATCGACGCCACCAGCCGCTATTCGCCCACAGCATGGCCACCGAACTCAACCATCTCGATAGCGATTCTCCCGTAATCTACCTCGATCACGCCGCGACCACCCCCGTCCGTCCCGAGGTGCTCGATGCGATGTTGCCGTACTTCAGCCACGCATTCGGCAACCCTTCCAGCCTCTACGCCATCGCCGGAGAATCCCGCAACGCAATCGACGAAGCAAGAGCACAAGTAGCCGCAGTCCTCAACTGCCGCACCAGCGAGATCGTCTTCACCGGCGGCGGCACCGAAGCCGACAACATGGCAATCAAAGGCGTCGCCTCAACGTTCAACGAACCCGCCGACATCATCGTCTCCGACGTCGAACACCACGCCGTCATCCATGCCGCAGAGCAAATCGAGCGCGATGGTCACCACGTGATCAGCGTCCCCGTCGACCGATACGGAATAGTAAATCCCCAAGACGTCGCATCCAACCTCGGCAACCGAAACGCCATCATCAGCATCATGTACGCCAACAACGAAGTTGGCGCTATCAACGACATCCCAGAAATCTCCCGCATCGCCAAAAAACACGCGGCGGAGCGAGGCACGACGGTCATTGTCCACACCGACGCCGTCCAAGCATCCGGCAAACTCCCGTTGGATGTCAAATCCCTCGGTGTCGATTTCCTATCCCTCTCCGCCCACAAGATCCACGGACCAAAAGGCGTTGGCGTCCTTTTCGCACGTCGCGGCGTCAAAATCGACCCCTTGATCGCTGGCGGCGGACAGGAGCGACAGCGACGTTCCGGCACCGAAAACGTCCCCGGCATCGTTGGCATGGACGCCGCCCTGATCCTCGCCGAAAACGAACGTCTCCAATTCTGCGAACACACCCGAGCCATCCGCGACCGCTTCCTCGCGGCGGTAACCGAACGCGTCGACGGCGTAACGATCAACAATCACCCCGAAAACAGCCTCCCCCACATCGCACACATCTCCATCCCCGGC
The DNA here is from genome assembly GCA_022824185.1 of Dehalococcoidia bacterium. Lineage (GTDB taxonomy): Bacteria > Chloroflexota > Dehalococcoidia > Lucifugimonadales > Lucifugimonadaceae > Bin127. The sequence goes on along the minus strand of JAJEAU010000019.1, from coordinate 74,991 downwards.
CTCGAAGGCGAGCCCATGCTCCTGGGCCTCGACTTCAAAGGGATCTGCGCCTCAAGCGGCAGTGCCTGCAGCAGTGCCACAGTCGAACCCTCCCACGTCCTTCTAGCGATGGGAATGTCACGCGAACTCGCCCAAGGAAGCCTCCGCTTCTCGTTCGGCAAAGACTCCACCCAAGACGACGTCGACTACACCGTCAACGCCCTCGCCGAAGTCGTAACCCAACTCCGAGGCATGCCCTCAATGGCCGCACGGTGATTCGCCCAGTGATCCACAACATCGCGGCGCGCGTTTATATTTGATACCTATACCAACAACCCTCCGACACTCTCAAAACCATGGCCAACACCGACCGACCCGAAGACCGGGACGAAGAAATCACAGCGACCGATGAGTCGGTCGACGTGTCGGCCCGCGAGAACTTCATCGAAGGCGATGAAGCCCGCGAATCTTTCCCGACCGAGGTCGAGGCGGCTCTTCGATACGCCGAAGAGAACAAATACGACTACGGCCCCAAGCTCCGCGACACCGATCTCCAATGGGAGGTCAACGGCGTCGAATCCATGGGCGAAGGCATCTCCCGCGTATTCATCGACTACACGCCATCCGCATCGTTCCGCGGCTCCTCCGGCTCCGAATACATCGACGTCGACTCCTCCGGCGCCGTCCTCGCACGTCGCCAGATCAGCGTGCCGAAGCAAGCCGTCCCCGTCGTCCTGATCGCGCTGACGGTGATCTCCCTCGTATCCCTCGCCGTCGTCGAGGTGCTTCTGTGGGCGAATCCATTCGAAGGTGGACCTGACCTCTACGTAGCCGGCCGCACCCTCTGGATCCGCGCCGAACTCCCGAACCACCAGCCATACGTCGTTTACGAAGCCCCATCCAGTGCCGGAACCGTCAATCAGTGGGCGATCAAGCCGGAAGGGCAGGGCACCGAAATAGTCATCGTCGAAACCGTCCTAACCAACCAGACATCGGGAGCTGTGAGGATGGTTATAGACCGCGAAGCCGCCGAGCTCCGCATCAAAGGCAGCATCGCCCTCAAACCCGTCAACGTCATCGACCGCTCATACGTCGTCGAGACCACCACCAACGACCGCTACCTAAACCCCGACTTCCGACTCATGTGGGGCGGCTTCACCCTCAACCAAGGCGAAGAACTCCGCGGCCACATAGTCTTCGAAGCCCCCATCGGCAGCGAATTCACCGACTTCCGCTGGCTAGCAGGCGACACAGCAGTCGTTCGCTACCAATAGGCCGCGCCGCGCGCCTGATTCCGCTGTATAATTCCGCCGCATGGCGTGCAATCCGTTGCATCGACGGACGAGCGCGCTCGATTTCGTAATAATCCGGAACTATATCTGTGGCAACCGATGACGGGGTATAAGCCTTGAGCATCTCCTATCTGGCAGCACGACTCGGCATGTTCTTGCTCGTCGTGTGGCTCGCCACGACGGTCATTTTCTTCCTGCCTCGGATCGCGAGCGACCGAAACCCCGTCCGTGAGCGACTCGTCATGATGGCCGCCACCGGCAACCTCGCCACTGGCATGGAGAAGGTCGTTGAAGCATACGAGCGGGAATACGGACTCGACCAACCCCTCTACCTCCAGTACGTCCGCTACCTCTCAAGCGTGCTGCGCGGCGACCTCAACGTCTCTCTAATCAACTATCCGACGCGGGTTTGGGACATGATCAAACAGCGCATGCCTTACACACTCGGCCTCGTCGGCATCTCGGTCTTGGTGGCTTTCGCGTTGGGTTCGTTGTCGGGTGCTACATTGGCTTGGCCGGGCGCACCTCGATGGCTCAAAGGCGCATTGCCCGTTTTCCTCACTTTGTCCCCGATCCCTTACTTCATGTTGGCCTTGTTGCTGATGTTCGTATTCGCGGTGCGCCATCAATGGCAACCCGATTGGTGGCCCCTGTTGCCGCTAGCGGGTGCGACCAGCGTCACAGCCGTTTACGACGGATGGGATATCGAACGCGTCTTGGACACCATCAAACACTCGATACTGCCAGCACTCTCGATCATCCTCTCTCAAATCGGATTCTGGGCGTTGGGAATGCGCGGAATGATGGTCACCACCGCAGGCGAGGACTACGTCACTCTAGCCCAAATGCGTGGTCTGAGGCCCGGTCGCGTCTTCGGGCTTTACGGTATGCGAAACGCTACGCTACCTCAGCTGACCTCCCTCGCACTTGCCATGAGCCTCATCTTTTCTGGAGTCATCCTCGTCGAGGTCATCTACCGATACCCCGGCATGGGCACTCTCCTCTACAACGCGATTGCGGGTTTCGACTACTTCGTAATCTACGGAGTCGTTTTAGTCCTCATCGTCATGGTGGCTGCTTCGACTTTCATCCTCGACATCGCGTACCCGTTCATCGATCCTCGCGTCCGGCGCGGCGCGTAATTGGCATTGACGAACGACGACTAGGCACACAAGATGCTAGATCCAAGCACTGAAACTACCCAATCGTCTGCCGCTATCCAAGCTGAAGCCGATTCGAGCTCCGACAGTTCTTTCAGCGCGATCTCACAGATCGGATACTATCTGCTCCACGAGCGGATGTTATCCATCGGACTCTTCATGCTCATCGCCCTGCTAGCGCTGTGGCTCATCGGCGGTCAGATTGTAGACCCCAAACTCGCCGACCCGATCTCAGGACCTCAAACCGCTCCGCCGCAATCCAAATACTGGCTAGGAACTGACTTCAACGGTCGCCAAGTCTTGCCCCTCATGATCCACGGCGCACCGTTGACTCTCCGCATCGGACTATACGCCGGCATCTTCGGACTCGGCATCGGGATCATCCTCGGTTTCTTAGGTGGTTACATGCGAGGAGTCATCGACGCGTTCATACGAATCATCTCCGATGTTTTCATAACCATCCCGAGTTTGGCGGTTCTCGTAGTCGTGGCCTCGACAATCAAAGAATCCTCTGGACTCTCCGTCAACGCAATGGGTTTCATAGTCGCATCTTTATCGTGGATGTGGCCCACGCGCGTCATCCGCGCCCAAGTCCTAAGCATGAGAGAGAGCAACTACGTCGAGGTGGCGCGGCTCAATGGGATGGGCGATCTCGAGATCATCTTCCGCGAACTGATGCCCAACCTGCTCCCGTTCCTCGCCGCCAGTTTCGTAGGCGCAATGGCAAGCGGCATCCTTGCCGCCGTAGGACTTGAAGCCCTCGGACTCGGACCGCAACACGAACCCACATTGGGCATGACAATCTACTGGTCGCTTTACTACGGCGCAACCATTAGCAACTGGTGGTGGTGGTACGTCCCGCCGATCATCCTCGTCGCATGGATCTTCATCACCCTCTATCTCATCGCCGCCGGTCTTGACAAGTGGGCCAATCCCCGACTGAGACAGAGTCTGTGATGTCTGAACCAGTCCTTTCCATCCGAGACCTGCGCGTCTACTTCAACATCCGCGCCGGAACGGTGCGCGCCGTTGACGGCGTCGACCTCGATATCGAAGAAGGCGAAAAACTCGGATTGGTAGGCGAATCCGGATCCGGGAAGACAACCACCGCGCTTGCCATCATGCGAATGATCAAACCGCCAGGTGAAATCGCCGGCGGAACGGTGACACTTGACGGACGCGACCTCATAAGCCTGACAGAACCTGAAATGCGAGCCGTCCGCGGCAACGATGTCGCCATGGTTCCCCAAGCCGCGATGAACGCTCTCAACCCCGTCCGGCGAATCCGAAGCCAGATGGTCGACGGTCTCCGCGACCACGGCGTCAACGAATCCCGCGAACGCCTGCAAGAACGCCTCAACACTCTAATGGCGCAGGTCGGACTAAACAGCAACGTCCTCAACCTCTTCCCTCACGAACTCAGCGGCGGCATGAAGCAACGCGTCACCATCGCAATGGCGATATCCCATAAACCGCGCCTTATCCTCGCCGATGAGCCGACCAGCGCCCTCGACGTCGTAGTCCAACGGCAGGTCATGGAAACCCTCGAAGACGTACGGGCTGAGATCGGCGCCGCTGTCATCCTCGTCGGCCACGACATGGGACTGATGGCGCAGTTCGCCGACCGGATCGGCGTGATGTACGCCGGCAAACTTGTCGAACTCGCAACCGTCCAACAAATCTTCGCCAACCCGCGCCACCCCTACACACGCCTTCTCATCTCAAGCCTGCCCGACACCGCTGGCAAACGAAAACTCCAAGGCATTCCAGGCCTTCCGCCCTCCTTGCTCGCCGTACCGCCCGGATGCCCGTTCATGCCCCGATGCCCCGAAGCGATGCCCATCTGCGGAGAAGAAATCCCCCAACTCCTCGGCGATCCTGACCTAGTCTCCTGCCACTTGCACTCAGAGGTGGTGGCAGCATGACCGCGACTGCTGGAATGACATCAGCGACCTCCAACAACGGCGCATCTACGGCGTCTCTGCTCGAGCTGCGAAACGTCACCCAGATATTCTCGAGCGGCCCGATTTGGAACCGCGAACACAACTACGCCGTCAACGACGTCTCATTCACCCTCGACAAAAAACCTGCCCTCATCACCGCCGTAGCAGGGGAAAGCGGCAGCGGCAAAACTACCCTCGGACGCATAATGCTCGGATTCCAACGACCAACGTTGGGACAAGTCCTTTACATGGGCAACGACGTCAACCGCATGAACTCCGGCGAACGAAAACAATACCGACGCCAAGTCCAAGCCATCTTCCAAGACCCATTCTCGGTCTACAACCCCTTCTACAAAGTCGACCACATCTTCACCGTCGCCATCGCAAGATTCAACCTCGCTCAGTCCCGCGACGAGGCCCGCCACCTCATCGAAGAAGCAATCTCCGGTGTCGGACTTCGGCCCTCCGAAACCCTCGGACGCTACCCCCACCAGCTCAGCGGCGGGCAGCGCCAACGAGTGATGGTCGCACGGTCTCTCCTCCTAAAACCGCAAATCATCATCGCCGACGAACCCGTCTCCATGGTCGACGCATCCCTTCGAGCCACGATCCTCGAAACCATCCGGACCCTCAACCACGAACTCGGCATCGCCATCCTCTACATCACCCACGACCTCACGACCGCCTACCAAGTCGCCGACAACATTCTCATCATGTACAGGGGTCATGTCGTTGAAGCCGGCGATGTCGAACACGTAATCAACGACCCTCAACACCCTTACACGCGCCTCCTCGTCCAATCCATCCCGATGCCAGATCCAAACCGCCGCTGGATCGACATGCGCGGTGCCAACGATCCCCCATTCACCGGCATCGACGTCACCCAAACGATGTGCCCCTTCGTAAACCGGTGCCCCGACGCCATCGAAAGTTGCATCCGAGACGTCCCGGAATCCTACGCCCTAGACCAAACCCGAATCGCCAAATGCTTCCTCCACGAACACTCTGGTGCCGTGTCTGACCAGAACATCGCCTCATTCTTCAACATCCGCGATGCACAAGCATCCCACGTAGACGCGCCTTGACCGGAACCAAATCCACTCTCGCTTTCGCACAACCCAAATCACAGGCAAATGTAACCACAATAGGAGGAACACCAAATGCCTAAAACCAAACGCATCCTACCGCTAATCGTGTTAGCGATGATGCTGTCGACCATGACTTTCGCACTCGCCTGCGGCAGCGAGACCATCGTCGAAGTCACCCGAGAGGTCCCTGTCGAAGTCGTCAAAGAGGTCGAAGTCGTCAAGGAAGTCGAGGTCGAGAAGGAAGTCGAGGTCGTCAAAGAGGTCGCGGTCGAAAAGGTCGTCGAGAAAGAGGTCGCCGTCGAGGTCGAAGTAACCCCGACCCCCGTTCCGCTCGGCTACCAAGACGTCCCGCGTAACCGGACCCTCATCATGGCCGGTCTCGGCGGCGAGCACCCCGGTGCATTCACCGACATCGAACAGTTCAACGCCCACGCACCAGGCCTCTCGCGTAGCGGCCTATACCAAGCGGCAAGCGAAGGACTCTTCTACTTCAACATGCTCACCGGCGAACTCATCCCTTGGATGGCCACGAGCTACGAGTACGACGACGGCTACACCGGCGTAACGGTCAACATCCGCGACGGCGTCGAGTGGAGTGATGGAACACCATTCACCGCCCACGATGTCGCCTACACGCTAAACATGGCCAACACTAACCCGCTGTCAGACCGACACGGAGCCGTGAACCAGTGGACCGACGAGGCCACCGCGATCGACGACCTCACAGTCCACATCTCGTTCACCGGACCCTCACCTCGATACGTCTGGGACCTGCTGATCTTCCGCGCCGACATCGGCGTCCCGTGGATCCCGAAGCACATCTTCGAAAACGTTCCGGACGACGAAATCGCAATGTTCTCCCACTACGACCCCGCAAAGGGATGGCCCGTAGTCACAGGACCGTACCGACTAGTCCACACCGACGTTGAGAAGAAGATTTGGGACCGCCGAGACGACTGGTGGGCCGCCAAGATCGGCTTCCAAGACCTCCCCGAAGTTGAGCGACTGATCTTCCTCCCCGGCATGAACGAGATCACCATGGCCCAACTTCTCATCACCAACGAGATCGACATGGCCTTCTCGCTGACGGTGCCTAACTACAAGGCCGTCGTAGCCCAAAACCCGAACATGACCACGCACTACTACGGCGAGGCACCGTTCGGATACGAGGACTGGTGGCCCGTAGGACTTGGACTAAACACCAAGCGCCCGCCGTTCGACAACAAGAACGTCCGATGGGCGATCTCCTACTCCATCAACCGTGACGAAGTCATCGAGTTCGGTTTCGGTGGCGGACAGATCGTGCAGCAGCTGCCATGGCCCTACTACGCGCCGATGCAGAAGTACCACGATGAAGTCGCCGACTTGCTCGAAACCTACGACACAAGCGAGTTCAACCCCGACAAATCGGCCGCTCTAATGGAGGGCGAAGGCTACACCCGAGACGGCGAAGGCTTCTGGGTCAAAGACGGCGAACGCGTGAAGATACACATCGTAACCTTCCCGCAGCACCCGTCCACAACACCGGCCGCGCCGGTCGTCACGCAGAACCTCCGACGCGGAGGTTTCGACGCCAGCTTCTCGACTCCGACCGACTTCATCGACCAGATCTTCCAAGGTCACGCCGATGGATTCATCTGGGGCCACGGCTCGATGGTCGACCCCGAACCCGTACTCAAGGGCTACCGCTGCGAACTCGTGACCGAAGGCGAAACCGGCTTCATTGCATACCCCGGCTTCTACCGATGGTGCAACGAAGAGTTCGACTCCTACGTCGAGCAAATGACCGCTCTCCCCGAAGACAGCCCCGGGGTATTGCCGCTCTACCGCAAGGCGATGGAAATCTGGCTCCCCGAGCTGCCCGACATCCCGCTCACATCGACAATCATCACGTTGCCGATGAACACAACCTACTGGGAAGAGGCATCCTGGCCTCACAACGACAACCAGTACATCCACGAGGGATTCTGGCACCGCACCGGCCTCCACATCTTCCTCAACCTGGAACCTGTGGAATAGCCGAGAAACCGAAATATCGGTAAACCAAAACGCCCCTCGGTTCCCCACCGAGGGGCGATTTGCCATTATTCCTGCCAACATCTGACTCGGTTAGCTCAGTACGCGTCTAAAATCGCGTGCAGAGCCCATGACCACCACCGCCGACCAACCCGCAACCGACTCCGCGCGCCCCGCCAACCGCCGCGCAACCCGACGCAAACTCTCCCCCGGAAGGCGACAATACCTCCAATTCAAAGCCAAACACGCCGATTCCCTGCTCCTCTTCCGCATGGGCGACTTCTACGAATGCTTCGATGAAGATGCCCACACACTTTCCAAACTCCTCGACGTAGCCCTAACCTCCCGAGACGTTGGTGGCGGACAAAAATCCGCCCTCGCTGGCATCCCTCACCACGCCCTCGACACCCACCTCCCGCGCCTAGTCGCATCCGGTCTCAAAATCGCCATCGCCGAACAAACCACGACCGAACCAAACTCAGAAGGTATCGTCGATAGGGCAGTAGTCCGCATCGTAACCCCCGGTACCGCCCTCGACCAATCCCTCCTCGAACAGTCGAAAAACAACTACCTAGCCGCCTGCGTCGTTGAAGGACACCAAGCCGGCCTCGCATGGCTCGAAGCATCCACCGGCGAATTCGCCGCCATGGAAATCCCATCGGCGAACATCATCGACCACCTAGAGCGCCTCGAACCCGCCGAAATCCTCGTCGACACCGATGCCCGAATCCTCCTAGACGACATCACCGCCAATTCTTCCGCCTCAACGGGTGGAGGCAGACCGACATCCGGCTTATCCGACACCGTCATCCGGTCGCTCGACGAAACCGTCCTGGATCCGGAACTCGCGGCCGACACCCTCAAATCCCACTTCAAAACCGAAACCCTATCGCCCTTCGAACTCGAAAACCAACCCCTCGCAACCATCGCCGCCGCCGCCGCCATCGACTTCCTGGCCCAAACTCAAATCGGTCGCCTACCCACAATCACAACGCTCCGCCGACATCGCCCCGACCGCTACATGCACGTCCCCGCGGCCGCGCTCCGAGACCTCGAAATCCTTACCCCTACTGTCGAAGGCGGCCCTACCTTACTTAACACCCTCGATTCAACACGCACTCCTATGGGTGCACGTCTCTTCCGCGATTGGCTCTCATCCCCACTTACCGACCTCAACGATCTCAATACCCGACAACTTGCCGTCAACTCCCTATTCGGACACTCAACCGCCAGAGCTGCCCTGCACGACGCCCTCGCCGACGTTCCCGACCTCGCCCGATTGGTCAACCGCCTCACCCTCGGCCAAACCTCACCTAGAGAACTCCGCTCACTCTTCCGCGGCCTCGACAAAGCCCCCTCGATCCGCGGTGCGATCACCGATTCCGACACCAACCTCCCGCTATCCCTCCTCTTCGAAGGCATCAACAACCATCAGGAAGTCCGAGACCTCATCGACCGAGCCATCGTCGAAGACCCGCCTCACCGCGCCTCCGACGGCGGTATGATCAAACCTGATTTCGACCACGACCTCGACGAACTCCGCACAACCGCATCGCGAGCCCGAACCAGCATCGCCGCCGTCGAAGCCAAAGCTCGCGAACAATACGACATCCCTAACCTTCGCGTAAACCACAATCGCGTCTTCGGCTACTACATCGAAGTCTCCCGCTCTCACTTGTCGAAAGTCCCGGAAGAATTCGAGCGCAAGCAGACCCTGGTCAACGCCGAACGCTACATAACCCCCGAGCTGAAAGACCTCGAAAACCAGGTCCTCCGTGCCGCCGACCAAATCAACGAACTCGAGCAGTCCATCTACCGCCGCGTCTGCCAGCAAATCGCCGAACACGCCGCAGCTATATTGCGTACCGCCTCGACGATCGCCAGAATCGACGTCTGCCTCGCTCTGGCCCGGACCGCCGCCGAAAACGACTGGACCCTCCCATTCTTAGACAACGGCGACCTCCTCCAGATCGAAGACGGCCGTCACCCCGTGGTCGAAGACGTCCTCGGATTTGGACGCTTCGTCCCTAACGACCTCAACGCGTCGAACTCCGAAAACCAGCTCCTCATCATCACCGGACCCAACATGTCCGGCAAATCCACCTACATCCGACAGGCCGCCATCCTCGTCATACTCGCTCAGATAGGCAGTTTCGTCCCCGCAAAATTCGCACGCATCGGCATCGTAGACCGCATCTTCACCCGCATCGGCATCTCCGACGACATCTCAGGCGGACTTTCCACCTTCATGGTGGAAATGGTCGAAACCGCATCCATCCTGAACCAAGCCACGCCACGCTCCCTGGCCATCCTCGACGAAATCGGACGCGGCACCTCGACCTACGACGGTCTAGCCATCGCCCGAGCCGTAGCGGAATTCATCCATAACAGTCCCGCCCTCGGTTGCAAGACCCTCTTCGCAACCCACTACCACGAGATGACCGCCCTCGGCGACACCCTCCCTCGAGCCCACAACCTCCGAGTAGCCGTAGCCGAAGAAGGCGATTCCATCCAGTTCCTCTACCGAATAGTGGAAGGCGGCGCCGACCGCTCCTACGGCATCCACGTCGCCCAACTAGCCGGTATGCCTGCAACAGTAGTCGAACGCGCCCGAGAACTCCTAACCGAACTAGAAAACCACTCGACTAACGCCCCAACAACATCCCGCCCTGACCACCACCAACTAGACCTATTCGCACCTCCAACCCAAAACTCCGAACTCCTACACTCAATCGCCGAACTAGACACCGACAACCTAACCCCCATAGAAGCGCTAAATCGCCTTTATGAACTCAAAGAATCTGCCAAAAAAGAGCTATGATCAGAGGGATGTTCAAGGCATTGCAAATCTTTTCGGAACTTATGTACGATGCTACGCGTTATCGTTTGCCCATGAACCAATAGCAAACGTATCCGCAACCAATGATCATCGCGGCGAACGCGATTTGACACCATACGTCGCCGGTTACCCATTCCCAAAAAATCAAGAATCATCACCCGCACACACCGACCTTCACTTACGGGACGCAATAGCAATGATGCCCGCAACCAGCAACAGGTATGATGCTTCGAACGGCGCTTGCGTCGATGCGTTGCAGTTTCCCGACACCGTTTGCCAGACGGGGGCAGGTGTGGGTGTCGGCGCCGAGGTGCCGGGCCGGGGTATCAAACCGTCGCCCAACGCTTCGAAATCCTCGTCCGCCCGATCCGAGTTGACGATACGGTCGCAGAGTTCAACCAACGGCATGTATTCGTGGTCGTAATTAGACACGTATACGAAGTATTCCTCGCCGACTTCGAACCACGGATAACCGCCGCAACCCGCGCTGTCCGGCAATGTATTGATGTAGATGGTTTCCGTGACCAGGCCTTTCCATACTTGGCGCACCTTGAATTCGATCACATAGTGATGCTCCGACCACTCCACCCAGTCAGACGCCACCTCTCGTTTTTCGACGACCTCGCCGTAAAACACCATCGTCGCACCTTCAAAGGCGATTGCAGGCGGTGCCTCCCAGCACGAACACACTTGCGTCCGTTCGTTGCCGAACACCGAAAGCATGACCACGGCGATGATTGCCGCAGTAACGACGGTGATTGTCCCGATGGGTTTCACGACTTCACCTCGACGGTTTGAACGACTGGCGTGGGCGTCTCGGTTGTGCAGGCGAAAGTAACTAACATCGCAATGATGCCCACTGCAACGATTGTAAGTATGAGTTTCATAGCTTGCATGTTCGTATCCTTTGTATTCTGGGAAGACCACACAACCCAATCATAAATCCAACATCTATGCGTATATACGGTTCAGCGAGTCAGACTCAGGCGTATCATCAGGACACACGGAGGCCCGACATGGAACGAATCAACCAACAACACCGAATTCCTCCGCTCAATAACTGAAATCGACACCGACAACATAACGCCTATCGAGGCGCTGAACTGTCTCTACGAACTCCGCGAAATCGCAAACAAAGAACTCAATTCTCAACGTGGCATCCAATCTCCATGATTCTTACTGAAGCTCTGTGTTACACAACGTTGATCCACGTGGCTCCTGACCATAATTGACACTATGATCAGACGGAAACAACTGGGAACAATCGTCTTTATCGGACTGCTGATTTTCGGCGCAATTGCGGATTTCGTTACCATAAGCCGGTTCGATTTTCATTTGTGGGAACCCTTGGGAATCGGGAGATCCCCTGATCAGTCAGTTGTCCCGGAGCTACCGGCATCTAAGGATCAAGCTTCGAGTGCAACCGCGACTCCAACACCCGTGCCGCCACTAGGCAGGCAATTGGAAGAAGCGCTGTTGGTCGACATTAGGTCTTCGCAAAACACGGCATTGTTTATCGTCGCCCAAGACGCTGTACTAGCGAGAGACTATTGGACTGCTATCAGAGCAGCATCCTCCACTGCCTGGGATTCTGCGCAGCGGCGAGTCTAGCGTTTGTTGTCAGGTGTGCTATCGAGGATGGATTTTACGATTTGGCGGCCGAAGCGGCTGGAAAAATAAGAACAACCTCGGCTCGTGACAGTGCAAGAATCGAAGTCATAGAGGCTAGGAGGTGGGAAGCCACAAGTGTAATCCCCTCACATCTTGGTCGCGAGTCAATGGCCTGCTTTGGCGACGAATCGAAATAATCCCAAGAATCACGGTTCAAAACCAATAACATCGTTAGAAAGCCAACAGTATCCCCTCTCCCGCCAAGTGGGCGAGGGTTTAGGGTGAGGGCCCGAGGAACATCCCATGATCATCACCGACATCAAAATAACAACCTTCACATATACCTCCAACACCGTCCACGACACCGACGGTCACGCCCATCCCGGCGATCCTCACGAAGCTCAGTCGGCCCTTCTGAAAATCACAACTGAAGACGGCATCAGCGGCTACTGTTTCGGCTCACCCGACGCCCTCCGACCAGCGATCCTAGAAAACTTCATCAAAAAAGTCCTTATCGGACAAGACGCCACTGACCGCGAGCGTCTCTGGCAGGCAATGGCACGCTGGCAGCGCGGCTCTGGCGGCGCATTCTCCGACCGACCCCTAGCCATCGCCGAGCTCGCTCTCTGGGACTGGTTCGGGCGGAAAATCGAAATGCCAGTCTGGAAGATCCTAGGCGGCATGAGAGACAAAGTCCCCGCTTACGGCTCAACCATGTGCGGCGACGAGATGGAAAACGGCCTCGCAACGCCCGAAGATTACGGTCGCTTTGCCGAGTGGCTCATCAACCGCGGATACACCGCCATCAAGCTCCACACATGGATGCCACCAGTCTCATGGGCACCATCCGTCAAGATGGACATCGCCGCCTGCGCCGCAGTTCGTGAAGCGGTCGGCCCCGACGTCCCGCTCATGCTCGACGCCAACCACTGGTACTCCCGCACCGAGGCCCTTGAACTCGGCAAAGGCATCCAGGCTTTCAACTACTACTGGTACGAGGAGATGATGGACGAGCACTCCATGTCCTCATACGTCTGGCTCGCCGAAAATCTCGACATCCCGATCCTCGGACCCGAATTTGTCGAGGGCAAGTTCCACTCCCGCGCCGAGTGGGCCATCCACGGAGCCGCAGACATCCTCCGAACCGGTGTCATGGACGTCGGTGGAATCGGCCCATCAATGAAGATCTGCCACCTCGCCGAATCCCTAAACATGGACTGCGAAATCCACGGAGGCGGTCCAGGCAACTTGGCAGTCCTAGGCGGGTTCTTCAACGGACGCTGGTACGAACGCGGCCTCCTCCACCCCTTCGTCGACTACGACCAGCCACCCGAATACCTAAACTCAATCATTGACCCGATGGGCACCGACGGCATGATCCAAATGCCAACAAACCCCGGCCTAGGCGAAGACATCAACTTCGACTGGATCGCGGATCACACGGTTAGCGAGCACTAACCAATTCAGACAAAAAAGACGTCCCCGCGAGGGGACGTCGGCCCGGCAATGCGATCACCCGGGGCTTGGCCCGGATTGTCGCCACCTTCCGTGATATCGCAACATGTTGCGTGACCACGCAATCTCGGTACGCGTTTGCAGTCGCTTTGGAGTCACAGCGCCCAAAGAAAGAGTAGCAATTTACATCGACGGTTTCAATCTCTTCTACGGCATGAGGGCAAAGGGATGGCGACGCTACTACTGGCTCGATCTTCGGAATTTTGCAGACAACCTACTGAAACCTCATCACCGCTTCGAGATGATGCACTACCTCAATCGTCCAAGAACAAAAACGTTAATTGTCGACGGATACATCCCGTCTACCACCAAATCCTTTACTTCAACGCGCGCCTAACCGAATAAAAGCCACCATGCGCCCCCGTCGAGAGCTCAACCCAAACCCAACCAAACATTCCCAAACCCATCAACCTCTCCTCCCCATCCCGGATGAACCACCACTGTAGAGTCAACTTCCTCCAAAATCGCCGGACCGTCGACCACATCTTCAGACCTCAGCTCATACCGGTCATAAACCCGACAATCCACAAAGCCGCCACGCTCCGCAAAATAAACCTCCCTCCTCCCCTTAACGGCTCTCTCCGACCCACCGACGCCCTTTCCGATCTCCCGAACCCGCGACTTCGAAATCTCACCAATCGCACTGAGCCTCAACGCCACAAACTCCGCCGGTTCATCCTCCGCCATAAAGCCGTACGCACGCTCATGCTCCGCATGGAACCGATCCAACACATCGGCAATCTCCGCCACACCCATCAATCCATCCGGCAACGAAATCGTTAACTCGTAACTCTGCCCCACATAACGAACGTCCGCCTGCCGCACAAACCGCATCTCTCCACTCCCGACGCCCTCCCGAGCCAACGCTTGGCGACCTTCCGAATCCATACCTGCAAACTGCTCCTCCACCGACGTCAAGTCCACCTCATCGATCCGCCTGATGAACGCTACTGAATAATCATGCTTGATATCCGTCACCAACAACCCCATCGCCGACGTCGTCCCGGGGCTTACCGGCACCAACACCCGAGCCATCCCCAGCTCTGCCGCCAATCTATTCGCATGGACCGGTCCCGCGCCGCCAAACGCCACCAGCAGAAACTCTCTCGGATCATAACCCCGCTGAACAGACACACGCCTCAAAGCCCCTACCATCGCATTGTTCGCAATCTCCACAATCCCCAACGCGACCTCCTCAACGGACATCCCTAATGGCCTTGCGCACCGCTCCTCGATCGCGCCTTGAGCAGCAACCGCATCCAGCCCGATCTCCCCGCCTAAAAAATACTCCGCCGATATCCGGCCCAAAACCAGATTCGCGTCCGTAATCGTTGGCTCCTCGCCCCCGCGCCCGTAGCACACCGGACCTGGATCCGCCCCTGCGCTCTGCGGACCGACCCGCAGTATCCCACCCGAATCGATCCAAGCGATCGAACCGCCACCAGCGCCGATCTCCACGAGATCAATCACCGGCGTCCGTATCGGATATCCCGATCCCCTCGATCCATGCTCCGTCGTCGAAGCCGTCCCACCAACCTGATAGTCCTTCGTAACCCGCGGCGTCCCATCCTCGACCAACCCAACCTTCGCCGTAGTCCCGCCCATATCGAACGAAATCACATCCTCATATCCCAACGATTTTCCCAACTCGCTAGCTGCGATCACTCCCGCCGCCGGACCCGACTCCACCATGAAAACCGGCCTATCCATCGCCGCTTCAAACGTCAAAACGCCTCCGCTGCTCTGCATCACCAGCAACTCGCCACTCACCCCAGACC
Source organism: Dehalococcoidia bacterium (assembly GCA_022824185.1). Lineage (GTDB taxonomy): Bacteria > Chloroflexota > Dehalococcoidia > Lucifugimonadales > Lucifugimonadaceae > Bin127. The sequence continues at coordinate 59,770 of JAJEAU010000019.1, read as the reverse complement.
CGCGCACGCGCTCCGTTATCTTCCCAAGGTACTCCGAAACCACCGGCCGTATCGCCGCATTGATCACCGTCGTGCTCGCCCGGAAATACTCTCGAAACTCCGGCGCAACATCCGAAGACAACGAAATCAAAACCGTTGGCAGCTCCTCCGTCAAAATCTCGCCGATTCTCTCCTCGTGCGCCGGGTTGAGATACGAATGCAGCAAACAAACCGCGACAGACTCGACACCCTCACCACGCAACACTTCGGCAACCTTCCTCACCGCTTCTTCATCCAACTCCACCAACACCTCGCCCCTAAAATCCAACCGCTCCGGAACTCCGAAACTCAAATACCTCGGGACCAATGGTTTAACCTTCTCGAACTGCAGATCATAAAGCCGAGGGCGTATGCCCGTCTGAATCTCCAACAGGTCACGAAACCCGTCCGTAGTCACAAACGCCGTCCGCGCCAAATTCCCCTCAATGATTGCGTTCGTGGCCACCGTAGTCCCGTGCACAACGTACCTCACACCCTCAGCCTTCGCGCCTTCGTCCAGCATCCGGTTTACGACATTCAAGAACCCATTCGACGGATCGCTCGGCGTAGTAGGCACCTTCCCCGTCAGCACTTCACCAGTCGCCTCATTCAAAAGAATCGCGTCGGTAAACGTCCCACCAACATCTACTCCCAATCGGTACTGATCACCCAGCATCACTGCCCCCGCTCAGTCGATCCGCTTCGAACCCTCTCCGTCTCCTCCCAATCCACAGACCATCTCGCAACATCGACAACGACACCGTAAATGTCCCGCGCCCGTTCCAAGCTGACCCGTCCATCCCGAACGTCCCTAAGAACATCCTGCGGATCACGCTTCCCAGGCGGACCGTACCCGCCACCGCCACAAGTCCGGTAACTCACGACATCGCCTTCTTCGAGTTGCACCGTAACCTTGGAACCCAACTCCCGAGCCTCACCGTCAGGGTTCAACACATAGTGCGCCCGTTCGCCCGGCAATCCGCCGAATAATCCGTGCGGCCCCCAGCGCTCGCGGTCGGCCAAGATCGTGAACGATGCCTCATGGTCCGGAAACAGGTAGTCCCGTCGAAGTCCCAACCCGCCGCGATGCTTCCCCGGTCCCTCCGAATCCTCGACCAACTCATACCGTGTGATCCGAACCGGATAGTTCAACTCCGTCTCCTCAATCGGAGCATTCGCCGTGTTCTTGCCATGCGGCTGCACCGCATCTGGCCCGTCCTTCGTTGCCCGACCGCCAAAACCACCGGCAATCGTCTCCAAGAAACAGTAAGTCTCCCCCCGATAGGGATCGAAACCGCCGAATCCGGAATGACAGATCATGCCTTCTGTCCCAGCCGGCACCCGATCCGGTATGGCCTGAGCCAGAGCCTTGAAGATCACCTCCGTCAACCGCAGTTGCGTCTCCCAACCACCAACCACTGGAAACGGCGCCGTGCAATTCACTACCGTCCCTTCCGGAGCGAGCATCCGCACATTCCGATAGAACCCCGCATTCACCGGCACATCAGGATCAATCAAACACTTCAACACAAACGCCACACCGGAATGCGTCTGAGCATAAGTCGAGTTCACGGGCGCATGGCGCTGCTCATCACTCCCAGAGAAATCGAAGAAAGCACCTTCTTCGTCGATCGTCACCTCAACCTTCAACCTGACCGGTTCATCCGAATACCCGTCACTGTCCATTACCCCTTCATCCGCAAAAACACCCAGCGGCAACTTAGCCAGCTCAGCTTTCGTCCTTCGATCCGTGTACTCGATCAACTCATCCGTGTAACGAACCACGGTCTCCAAACCCATCCGGTCCAGCAATGCAGTCAATCGGCGTTTACCTGTATTGTTCGACGCGATCTGAGCCCGAAAATCCCCCGCCGTCTCACGCTTCGCCCTCACCTGCGCCAACACCAGATCAAACACATCCCGATTGATCTCGCCTCCACTCACCAGCTTCACCGGTGGAATGACAATCCCCTCCTGAAAAATCTCACGGAACGCCCCGATACTGGCTGGAGCTCCTCCGCCGACGTCCACATGATGCGCCAAGCTCGCAACGTATCCCACCGGATCGCCCTTGTAATACACCGGCGATATCAGCGTTATGTCATTCAAGTGCACGCCGCCGGTATAAGGGAGATTCACCAAGATCCCATCGCCCTCGCCCAGATTCTCGATCCCGTAACTTCTCAGCGCCCTGGGAATCGTCTCGACCAACGAACCCAGATGGTTCGGTTGGCTGAACGACTGCGCAACCGTCCGCATCTGCAGATCGAAGATCGCGCACGAAAAATCGTGCCTAGTCTTGATGTTCGTCGAATAGGCGCTTCGCCGCAACGCCGAAGCCATCTCCTCTGTCGCTTCGACGAGAGCGTTCCGGATCACTTCAAACCTGATCGGATCTATAGGAGTTTCGGACTGCAATGCGTTAACGGGGTCACGGCGACAGCGGGTTAGACGATGCAAATGATAGCAACGACAACCGTGCACTCAACGCCAACACGCGATAACTTAATCCCAGCGAAACTTACCCTCCAACTCAAACCGACAAACCAATGAACTACGACTTCATCGTCATCGGTGCCGGTTCCGCCGGCGCTATCGTCGCTTCTCGCCTCTCCGAAGATCCCAACAACTCAGTCCTCCTCCTCGAAGCTGGCCCCGACTACCCCAAAATCGACGACCTCCCGATGGAGATCAAATTGGGATATGGCTTCGACCGAAACATCTGGGCTCGTGCCTTCGGGAAAGACAGCAACCACAACTGGAACTTCACCGCAAAATCCAACGACCTATTCCTCGACATGATCGTCCCCCGAGGCAAACTAGTTGGCGGCTCAAGCGCAGTCAACGCTCAGATTTTCCTCCGCGGAATGCCCGAAGACTACGACGATTGGGCATCCTGGGGCAACGACGAATGGTCCTTCGAAAAACTAATGCCGTACTTTCGGCGCATCGAAACGGACCTCGACTTCTCCGACGACTATCACGGCACCGAAGGCCCGATCATGTGTCGCCGATGGAAGCCCGAAGAGATGCTCGACGATCAACAAGCCTTCGTCGACGCCTGCCAGTCCCTCGGACACCCATACTTCGAGGATGCCAACGACCCAGACAGCACCGGCGTTGGTCCCCCTCCTTTCAACAACCCGAACGGCGTCCGGTGGAGCACCAACATCGGCTACCTCTCTCAGTCCCGCCACCGCCTAAACCTCACCATCCGTGCAGACTGCCTAGTCCATCGTCTCCTTTTCGATGGCAACAAAGTCATCGGCGCTGCCGTGGAATCCGGCGGCGAAGTCTTCAACGTCTACGCCAATCAGACAGTGCTCTCCGCCGGAGCATTATGCTCGCCCCATATCCTCATGCTCTCCGGCGTCGGCCCTGCCGACCACATCCAAGAGATGGGCATCCCTGTAATCCTCGATGCCCCCGGCGTCGGCCAGAATCTCCGAGATCACCCGCAGGTTTCCACAACCTGGCGCACCAAACCCGATTTCCGCCAAGACCCGCTGTCACCAAAGATCCAAGTTAACCTGAAATTCACGTGCAAGGGCTCGAAATGGCGGAACGACATGTTCATCCATCCGCTCTCATGCGCCACCCAAGAGGGCGTCTACCTGATTTCCGATTCTCAACCGATGGGAATATCCATGATCTCAGCCCTCTACCTCGCCGAGGCCGCAGGCGAAGTCAAGCTTCAATCGACCGACCCTCACGTTCAGCCTTACCTCGACTACAACCTCCTCGGAACCGACTTCGACAAAGAACGCATGAGAGAAGCCGTCCGCCTCTGCGTACAGATCGGCGAACAGTCACCATACGACGAAATCATCGACGAGTTGATCGCCCCCACACCCGGCGAATTAACCGACGACGAGCAACTCACCCGGTACATCATGGAACGCGTCGGCACAAGCCACCACGCCTCTGGGACCTGCAAAATGGGCCCAGACTCCGATGAGATGGCTGTCTTGGATCAGTACGGCAACGTCAAAGGAATCGCAAACCTCAAGGTTGCCGACGCGTCCAACATGCCCGACTGCATCCGAGCCAACACCAACGTCACATCCATGATCATCGGCGAACACGTCGCCGACTTCATTCAGGAAGGCAAGTAGCGATTACGCTTTAGCGCCGTCGTCTCCGTCGTCATCCATGCTCAGCGATTCCATGAACTCGGAGAACGCGCTCAGCTTCTCGCGCTGCTCCGGCGTGACCGGCGTCGCAGCCTCCTCGTACCGCTTCTCCCTTGCTGCGTGCCGAGCCTGCTCCTCCGTCGTCCGCCGACCTTGAATATCGCTGTCCACCTTGTCCATAACTTCCTCAGCCATGTAAATCGGCACCCGTGCCCTGACCGCCAGCGCTATCGAATCCGACGGCCTGGCATCCAACACGATCACATCTTCGCCCAACCTGATGCTGACATCCGCGAAAAACGTCGATTTGTTCAAACCGCGGATGTAAACGTACTGCACCGTGCCGCCCAACTCGTTGATGGCGTTGAGCAACAGATCATGGCTCATCGGCCTGCTCGGCATGGCTTCGCTGGATGGCGCCACAATCGCCGCCGCCTCATTAGCACCAATGATGATCGGGCAAACCCGTTGATCCTCGCTGTCCTTTGGTCGAAGGATCATGCAACGCTCTGAACCGCCGTCCCGCCCCATCGTAATCTGGTGAATCTCCACCTCCAGCATGGGCGTCATCTCCTTGACTTAGCAGCGGTTACCAGTCGGGATGCCCTGACCGACGGCGCGTATTCCCACACCGATACCCAGAGCACCTCACCTCATACTTTAACAACCTCTCGCGAATCCGACAACCCCGCGATACCGCTTACTAGCCTCCGCTAATTTCCCTCTCCGCAGGCACCCTGGACTTCATCCGGCGTTGCACCAAGAATCGGTCAAGCATCACACGACGTCCGCAACCTGAACACGTCAGCCCGATGTCCGCGCCTATCCGATGCACCTCCCACGCCCTCGAGCCGCACGGATGCGGTTTCCTCAATACGACCGTGTCCCCAACTGCAAAAGGCACAACCAATCGGTCTTTTCGAACGGATTCAGTCACCAAAATCATCTTCTGCCGAGTGCGATCTCACCCCGCAAATCCTCTACCGCCCGTCGGGCCGCTTCGTCGAAATCGGACGCTGATTGGGACGCATAGATGATCCCGCGAGACGAGTTGATGAGAATGTTCTCAGCGCCTAACCGAGCCGTCTCCGCAGCATCGCCTCCTTGGGCTCCAACACCCGGTATCAGGAATGGAGATTCGGGAAACAGAGTTCTCAACGACGCTAATTCTCTGGGAAACGTGGCCCCGACTACCAATCCAACATTGCCACTGTCAGATAGGCCAATCATTCGTTTGGCCAGAGCCTCGTACACCATATCCCCAGTTCGCTCATCCACGATGTCTTGCACCTCCACCGAACTAGGGTTCGAAGTCCGGCAAACTACGAACACGCCGTGATCCCCGTATTCCAAGAACGGCAACACCGAATCCGACCCTTGATACGCGTACACGGTGACGGCATCAGCTCCCCAAAACTCAAACATCGCCTTCGCATACGCCTCGGCGGTGTTCCCAATATCCCCTCGTTTCGCATCAGCCACCACGAACGCATGAGGAGCCACATCCCGGATATGCCTTATCGTCTTCTCAAGCGCATCGAAGCCCGCGCGACCCATCGCTTCGTAGAATGCGAATTGAGGTTTGAACGCAGCCACGAGGTCTTGAGTAGCGTCGATTATCGCCCTGTTGAACTCAAACACGTCATTGACGGGCATCTTGGACAGATCGGGATCCAATCCGACACACACGCAGCTACCGGAGCTCGAGCGCGCGAAACCCAACCGATCAGCCATTGATTGCACGGCAACAGTCGTCATCTCATCTCCCAACTAACTTGATGCATTCGCCAAACCAAATTATCTACGAATTCAGTCACACCCGATCAGAACCGCCCGCGCCTCATCCCATCGCACCCCGCCGCCAAGACATCGAGTGGCTCTTCACCGCACTATTCGATGCCTACGGACCGCGCAACTGGTGGCCAACGGTTCACGGAGGTTCGTTCGAACTGGTTGTCGGCGCAATACTGGTCCAGAACATCTCTTGGGGAAACGTCGAACGCGCACTCGTAAACATGCGAGACACAGACGTCTGGTCTTTCCCATCGATCCTCGAAACCCCCGACGAAGAGATGCACGAGATCATCCGACCCTCGGGCTACTACAAAGCCAAAACCCGCAAACTGAAGGAGTTCGCCGAGTTCATCATCTCTCGCTACGACGGCGATCTCGACCGTCTCTTCGCCCTCCCAATCGACGAGATGCGCGAACAACTACTCTCCGTCTGGGGCATCGGCGAGGAGACCGCTGATGACATCATCCTCTACGGAGCGCACAAGCCTTCCTTCGTAATCGACACATATACCAAGCGCCTCCTGGGGAGATTGGGTTGGGAAATTCGGGGAAACAGCTACTCGGCCTATCAGCAGCTATTCCACGAGATGCTGCCGCACGACACTTACCTCTTCAACGAGTACCACGCTCTGATCGATCACCACGTTGCTCGTTTCTGCAAGAAAAAACCGCTGTGCGATCGCTGCGTGTTGGCGAACGATTGCCCTGTCGGACTAGGCATCACCCAGCCGTGATCGTGATGCTGCTCGTCTTGAACAGCACAAACACATCTTTCCCAGGGCGAAGGTCAAGGGATTCGACCGCTTCCGAAGTAAGTTCGACCACAAACTCGGTTCCCGTATCTACGAATGCGAACGCCGCGTAATCCCCAACCTCGACGCGCTGGATCACGCCAGCCAGAACATTCCTCGCGCTGATAGATCGAGGCTGTTCAAGAGCCAACATGATGTCCGACGCCGAAATCGACACGGTCACTTGCTGACCCGGGCCGTAGCCGTCTGGTTGCGCCACGACCTCGACATCGCCGATGCGAATCGCACCCGTCGGAGTCACAGTGCCGACGTACAGGTTGTCGATGTCGTCCCGTCCGACCCGCGTAGAGGACGCAATGTCTGCAACGAGATCGATCACCGGACAAAATGACTTGACGCTCCCTCGTTCCAACACGAGTGCATTTGGTGCCAAGGCCATGACGTCGGAAATGGAATGAGACACGTAGATCATGGGGATGCCGTATCGATCGTGGATCTGTTTCAAGTACGACACGACCTGATTTCGCAACCTGATGTCAAGCGATGCAACTGGTTCGTCCAGCAGGAGGAGTCGCGGCGATGTGGCGACGCTTCTGGCGAGGGCCACCCGTTGGCGCTCCCCACCTGAAAGGGACACAGGATAGCGATCGACCAGATTTCCAATCTGAAGGAATTCGCAGAGTTCTTGAGGATCGATACGTCGGCTATCAGGGTGCGTCAGATTGTAGCCGTAGTCGATGTTTTCGCCGACGGTCTTATGGGGGAAGAGCATGCCATCTTGGAAGACCATCGCGATCCCAAGAGATTGCAGAGGTTGTCGGACACGATCGGCAGAACAGAAGATCGTTTCGCCATCGAGCCTGATGTGGCCGCTGTCAGGCGTGATCATCCCTGCCAGACACCCAAGCAACGTCGACTTCCCCGCTCCCGACGGGCCAAATACCGCTGTAATGCCGCCTTCAAACTGAGCGGCGACATCCAGAGTGAATTCTCCTTGATGAAGTTGGATATCGAACTCAAGGAAAGGAACCACCGAACTAGCCATCAGACGCGCTCCTTGCGGCTAGCCGGGTCCGCTGTTCCGAGACGAGTTTGTTGTGGATGGCTAAGGCGATGCCGCCGATGACGATGGATACGGCTGCCAACGTCCATGCTTCCGAGAAATCGCCGGCGGATATGCGTGAGAACATGGCGCTTGGCAGACCTTGTGTCGATCCCGGGATGTTGCCGGCAAAGACGATAGTCGCGCCAAACTCGGCAAAAGATCTCACGAAACCGAGCAGGAGGCCGGCTGCGATGCCGTTCCGGGCCAATGGCAATGTGACGTCCCACGTGGCGCGGAGTTGCGACGCACCTAAGTTGCGAGCCGCGAAAACTAGGCGAGGATCAACCTCGGCGAGGCCAGCCGTAAAGGCCCGCACGACCAGCGGCAGCGACACGACACCGGCAGCTATCGACATCGCCGGCCAAGTAAACGCAATACCCGGGTTGAATGAGCCCAACGGGCCAGTCGCCCCAAAGAACCAAAGCAGAACGAAACCCACCGCTACGGGCGGAAGTGCCAACGGCATCGAGATGGCAAGGTCGACGATAAAGGCGACACGACCATTGTTTCGAACCAGGTAAGTGGCGATCAGAAACGCGGGCACAGCCATCGCGATTGTTGCGATGAGTGCCGTTTGCAGGGATAAAAGAGTTGCTTCGAGCATCGGCGCGACTCAGTAGGCGAAACCGTGCTTGGCGAAGATCGCCCTCGCGACAGGCGTTCGGAGAAACTCCAAAAACTCGGCGGACGCTGAGTCGTCAGCTATCAAAGCTGTAAAATACACGGGTCTGGTTTCGTCGGAGCCGGTCGGGATCGTGAAGGCGATCTCGACATCGGAACTGGTCATGGCATCGGTCCGGTATACGAGAGCGTATGCTGCGTTGCCTGACTCCGCCGCGGCCAAGGCAGCACGCACATCAAGGGTCGGGACGATCTGAGCTTCGAGCGCTTCAAGAAGCCCGAGTTCTGCCAGGGCCGCCTGGAAGTACTCGCCTGCCGGTGCGGTGGCAGGATCGGGCATCGCGATCTTGCCTGCGTCGACGAGCTGGTAAACATCCGTATGGTCAGCGATCAAGGTCGTGGATCTCACGGCTACAAGAGAGTTCGTCAGGATCTGTCGGATTTGCAATGGGTCGGTTTTGTCCGCTTGCACGAGTTTGTCGATGGGGGTTTTGCCTGCCAATATGACCGCGTTGGCTGGTGCGCCGTTGATGATCTGATTGGCGATGAGGTTGGAACCCGCAAAATTGAAGCGGACGCGGTTAGGGCTGACGGTTTCATATTCCCTTTGGATTTCGGTCAGAACGTCGACTAACGATGCCGCGGCATGTATGAGAGGCGGGTTGTTGTTGGTGTTACATGCGAATGTTAGAAAGCAAGTTAGATAGAGGAAAACAAGTGTCGTTGCGAATCTGAACACAGAGTTGACTTTCCTGCTAAAATTTGAGGTTGCTGAGTTAGGCTCGCCTCATCTATTTGTCCACGATTGTTACCGAGGTTCCGATGCCGAATCCTGAATCTTCCCATCCATCTGACGACTACTCGTTTACCGAGTTCTCGTCATTGCCGTTTTACCGACGCGTGAATTCGCGGCTCGTCGACATGTCTGGGGTCTTCAATCACCATAAGATTATCGACTTGGGTTGCGGCACCGGCGGTATCACCAAGCTGATTCTCGAGCGCTTGACCGGAACCAAAGAGACGGTGATCTACGCCGTCGACCACTCAGCATCCGCATTACGTGCCGCAGTCGACGAGCTGGGAGGCAGGAAGGAAGCCGCAATCCGTTTCGTGCACGCGGAGGTTCAGGACCTCACAGCTTCGGTGAACGAACAGGTTGATGCCGTAATCTACTGCAACTCGATCCACTATGTCAACGACAAGCAGAAGCTGCTCCAACAGATCCGGGACCGCCTAAAGCCAGGCGGAATCCTCGCCTTCAACACCTCATTCTTCGAGGGCTCGCACCCGCCGGAATCTTTGGATTTCTACCGACGCTGGATGATGCGCTCTTTGCGCACTTTGCGGAGCGACCACGGGTTGTTCCCAGACAAGAACGCCAGCAAGACTGACGCGCGCCGCCAACTCACGCCCGAAGAGTACGAGGAGCTTTTGAAAGAAGCCGGCTTCGAGGTGGTAATCAAGGAGAGCGTAGTTGCGCCGGTGCCCGAAGACGGATTCCACCACATCTCCGGATTCCGTGACTGGATCGAGGGCATCATGCCCGGAGTCCCGTTGGGCAAAGGACGGGATGCACTTCAAAAGTCATTGAAGCAGGTCTTCAAGGAGATGGAGATCGAGAGCGTCCCGAGGATCTGGTTAGGCATCATGGCCCGCCGGGCTGACTGACCCGCAAATCAGTTGCAACTCTGATTCAGATCGGACGCATCGAATAGTCCGAGGGCGTTATCGTTTAACGCATGGAAAAGCTGCTTGGAGTTGCCGTCGGCGGTGCCGCAGGTGCATTAGCGCGGTACGGCACGGTCCTGTTATTCGAGCGCATTGCGGGATCGGTGTTTCCCTGGGGCGTGTTCGCCGTAAACGTTCTGGGATCGTTCCTATTCGGCGTTTTCTGGTCGTACGCAGAAGACCAAGATTGGATCCCAGAAGGCATGAGACTATTGGTGTTTACAGGATTTTTGGGCTCCTACACGACGTTTTCGACATTCGCATTCGACGAGGCAATGTTCCTGCGCGGAGGTAGTTGGGGCATGTTCGCCGCCAACATGCTGATCAGCAATGCTGCTGCGTTAACCGCCGTGTTTCTGGGATTCCGCCTAGGAAAAGTCGTATAAACGGGCAACCGCAGGCAACAATCGTCAGACGCAACAAAAATCAAACGGCAAACAACAAGTTTGTGGCTCCCGAGACAGGATTCGAACCTGTGACCCGCTGATTAACAGTCAGCTGCTCTACCGCTGAGCTACTCGGGAACGAAGCAAGACTGGGCATGATACCCAACTCCCGATTCTAACCGACGAGTTGGCGGCGATCAATGTCCCTGAGGCGACGGCGATAAGCTAAGGTGACGTAGTTTCGAGTTCAAAAGGGGGGAAGCCATGAAGCGTCGGACATTCAACCTATGGGCCGTCGGCGATGCCCACGTCGGGACTGACCTGGAACGCGGAAACCGTCGCAGTTTGGCGGAGGCAATACTGCAATCGGAAAACGGCGGCGAAGAAGGTGCCCCGCCGTTCGACTGGGACATCATGCTCGATGTAGGCGACATGTCAGGCTCCCAAACGCCCCCCGACGACGACGAGGGCAAGGAGGTCGTCAGCCAATACAGCGTGATGACCAAACACCGACGAGAAGATGTCTACAACCTAGTCGGCAACCACGACGCAAGCGGTGCAGAAGAAGAAACCCAATGGTGGTTCCGCAAGTGGATAGACCCGCTGGGCCAAAGCTCGGAGTTTTCCGGCGTCCACGCAGATCGCCGACCCTATCCCGTAACCGGCACTTGGGAGCGATACTCCTTCGAAGTCGGCAACATCCTCTTCCTAGTCATGGGAGACCGAAACGATAGTGGCCCGCCGGTTGGCCGTGGCGACTACGGAGGCTATCCCGCAGGAGCCGTCACCCGCGAGACGTTCGACTGGTGGGTCGAAAACGTCGAAGCCAACCAACACAAGATCATCATCACAGCCCACCATCACATGCTCAAGGAAACCACCGTCGCATCCGGACCGTGGGAAGGCGTCGATGGTGGCTACCACGGACGCTTCGCGGATGGGGCACCCATCGGGGCATCCTATCTCTACTTCGTCGGAGGCATCCCCGATGCCGGACTATTCGAATCCTACCTAGACGCCAACCCCAAAACCAATCGACCCGCCATCGACATCTGGATCGGCGGACACACCCACACCAATCCCGACGACACCTACGGCGGCCGCTCCCACATCGAGCAAAAATGGGGCGTCAACTTCGTAAACGTCGCCGCCCTATCCCGCTACCACGGCCACAAAAACATCGCAATGAGCAGGTTGTTCAGTTTCGAGGAAGGATCATCGAAAGCGAATATCCGCTGCTACATGCACATGAACGACTACGCCCCGCAGGGATGGTACGAAAAAGCAGAGCGGACAATCGATCTGCGCATACCGTTCTCCACCGCAGATTAACCCAGAACTTGTGCTATCTCGCGAGCCAAAACGACAATGCTAGAAACCGCAATAATAACCACAACAGCCAGCCGAAATATCGTCTCATTCATCCGCCCCGTCAACCGCGTCGCCACCCAAAACGCAATCGCAACACCCGGCGCGGCCGCAGCGATCAAGACCAATCTCTCCACCGTGAAAAGACCCTGCGTAGCGTACCCAATGGCAGCGGCGATGTACATGACGGTGAAGAAATACGCCATCGACGCCCGAACCTCCTGCCGTTTCATCCCCAGCCCGAGAAAAAACAGGACAAGTATCGGACCGCCAATCGTCAAACCAGTAGTCATCGCCGCCGACACCAGACCTAGGACCGGACCCGTGATCTTCGGGTAGGGCACCCGCCACTCGGACCTGAAAACCACCGAAGCGGTCAGCGCAAGCACCAAAACCCCGATAGCGATGCGCAAAACCGAAGAATCAAGCTCGCTCAAAGCAAAAACCCCGATAGGCGTCCCGACGGCCCCGGCGATCGCCAATGGCGTCTGCTCTCGGAACTTAGCATGTTCCCGCGTCTCAACCAGCACCAGAGCAAACGCGATGATAGCTACGACGTTCACCACCACAACGACGGTCTGCGGATCAAGGAACAGCAGCAACGTGGGTGACGTCGTCAACCCAAACCCAAATCCCACCGCGCCGATGATGAAGCCAGCGACGGCCAAAATGACCGCCGTAACAACTATCTGGATGAGTTCTGGCATCAATCACGCATATCGGACGCAACAAGCGATTTTGGTATAGCGTAACCAACGACGAACGTCAGGCGCGGCCCCGAACAAGCATTCGCAGCCAATGTCCACATCAGGAGATACAACAGTGAACACCCGATACGAAGGATCCAACATCGGCTACGACGTCACGATCCGCAAAAACGTCATGACGACCATGCGCGACGGCATCCAACTAGCATCCGACATCTACCTCCCGTCCAACGACGGCAAGGAGATCGCCCCGGGCAACTTCCCAGTAATCCTAGAGCGCACGCCGTACGACAAAACAACCGCGCGTAACGTCACGAACGGAAAATACTTCGCACGACGTGGATACGTGACTGTCTACCAAGACGTTCGAGGTCGTTTCGCATCGGAAGGGGAGTGGTACGCATTCGCAAAAGAAGCACCTGACGGCTTCGACACCGTCCAGTGGCTTGGGGTCCAAGAGTGGTCCAACGGGAAAGTCGGCACAATGGGCGGATCCTACGCGGGCAGCGATCAATCGGCGTTGGCGACGATGAACCCGAGCCATCTCTCAACGATGGTGGTCGCCGTAGGAGCATCCAACTACTACCACGGATCAATGCGGCAAAACGGTGCACTCGAGCAGCGCTTCATGGTCTACGCATTCCGAATGGCGATGACCAGCAAAGAGGCAATCGCAGACCCAGGACTGCAAGCGGAAATCAAAAAGGCCTTCATCGACGACATGCCCGACATCGTCAGAAATCTACCGCTCAAGGAAGGCGCAACGGTCCTCCGCCGACTGCCATCGTACGAACGCTGGGCAATCGACATCTTGACCCACGGCGAATACGACGACTATTGGAAGCAGCGTGGATACGCAATCGACGAATACTACGAAGAACACGCCGACATCCCGACCCTCTATCTAGGCGGATGGTACGACTCGTATGCGCGAAACACGCCCAAAAGCTACGTCGAGCTGAGCGCGATCAAGGAGTCCCAGCAAGTCTTGTTGATGGGACCTTGGACGCATGGCGCATTCGAGGTCACGCACTCCGGCGATGTCGATTTCGGGACCGAGGCGCACGTCAACATGAACGATCTGCGCCTCGCATGGTTCGATCACTACATGAAGGGTTTGAGGACAGAATTCGCAGACTGGTCGCCAGTCCGAATCTTCACGATGGGCACCGGCAGCCAACGCATGAATAAGCACGACTACGACCGGCGTCTCGACCACGGTGGATATTGGCGCTCCGAACCAGACTGGCCGTTGGCCGACACAAAGGAGACCGCGTTTTATCTGAGGGCTGGTGGTGGACTTTCAGAAGTCGCACCCGACGACAGCGAATCCGAATCGACAGGTTACACCTTCGACCCCAAGAATCCCGTCCCCACAATGGGCGGCGGAATCTCGGCAGCAGACTCCATCATCTTGCCAGGCGCTTTCGATCAGCGCGAAAGACCCGACTTCATCGGATGCGTCGGAACCCAGCCCTTGAACTCCAGGCAGGACATCCTAACCTTCCAAACCCCCGAACTTGAAGAAGACATCGAGATCACGGGCGACATCGTGATGCGCCTATGGGCATCATCATCCGCCGTAGACACCGACTTCACCGCCAAACTGATCGACCTCTACCCGCCATCCTCCGACTACCCAGACGGCTTCGCAATGAACATCACCGACTCCATAATCCGTGCCCGGTACCGCAACAGTTGGGAAAACCCAGAAATGATGGAACCCGGAACCCCCTACAAATTCACCTTCCACCTATACCCAACATCCAACATCTTCCGAAAAGGCCACCGCATCCGCCTAGACATCAGCAGCAGCAATTGGCCACGTTTCGATGTTAATCTCAATACCGGCGGACCGTTGGGCATAGAACAACGCTACGAAATCGCTCACCAGACGATTTACCACAGCCTCGAGCATCCGTCGCACATACTGCTGCCGTTGCAAAAAGAGTGATGACACGGAGGGGAGGGCCCCGCACCACCCCGTCACCCTCACCTCGATCCTCTCCCATCAAAGGTGAGGAAGATTTCACCAATTCAGACTGAGCTGCTCTTGCGATGCATGGCATATGTTCCGATTGCTAACGCGGCCAATCCGATGAGCATCAACAAGTAGAGCGATGCGTTTGATGATGGGCTCTTGCCCCCAGTGTCGGGCGGTACGGGAGTTGGCTCCGGAGTTGCAGAGGGTATCGGCGAAGGAGCACCAGAGGTGCCGAATGCGATCGTCGCCGGCACGGTACTAAGGTTTGCACAACCGAGTAGGGTATCTCCGCTGATGCGGATCGACGTGGAAAGCACTGTCAGGGTATCGTCGGGATTGTGCGTTAGTGTCGCAATGTCTGAGATGTTTCCGAGCAACTTGTCTGGCAATGGAGCGCAAAATTCAAGCGCTGACGCGAGTCGGTAATCCGAAATTGCCGCGCCGCTCGCGTCTACTGCAGAGACGGCGTAAGCTGCTCCTGCGAGCGTGTAACGGTGATGCGTCATCCCAGCGTTCTGCGCCGTGCCTGCAGTGTCGACCCGAAGACCGACGACATCCCCATTCGGCACGGCGCCTGAACTGCCAGTGAGTGTTACGACATCATCTGCGAATTGACCACCTTCGGAGGGAGTAAAAACCTCGTACTGACTTCCATCAGAGTCGACGAGAATGGTTGGGATATCGCCGATGGGATCGATTGGTTCCGGTGTCGAATCTGGCGCAGTCGATGAGCGAAGTACCTGCACTACGAACGATGCCGTGCAGTGTTCGTTCTCATCATGCTCATCCTCATCATGGCCGTACTCGTCCTCATCGTGCTCGTGCTCGTCCTCATCATGCTCATCCTCATCATGGTCGTCGAGCGAAACATGGCACTCTGCCCCGGGTATTAGCGAGGCGGTAATTGTGTAAGTTCCTGGTTGCGAAGGTATGGGGTAGGCGATGCTGGATCCAGTACCTTCCAGCGTCCGGTCTCCCTCTTTCCATTCGAAATCCACTAGATCTGCCAGGCTCTGATCCTGCAATCCTTGCCGACCGTAGATGTTGACATCGAGGATTATGCTGTCGCCAGAGCGCGTTCTGATGTTGCTGATGCGGGGTTCGATGCGCCCGACACGGATGGTTGAACTGTCAACGGGGGTAGGTTCGGTAATCACAATACCACCCTCACGCGCCTCGGAGCCGCCGCAGTAGGCACCTTGGAAGGTGATATCTCCACTGATCAACCACAGTCTGAGAGGCAAATCATTGAAGCTGATGCAAAGGCGGCCCGGGTCCCGAGGATCCTCATCCGGAATGTCCATCGTATCTCCGATGACGAGTTTTTTGAGCGTGTTCAGCGGCAGTCTATGGGATATCACC
Organism: Dehalococcoidia bacterium; assembly: GCA_022824185.1. Classification (GTDB taxonomy): domain Bacteria; phylum Chloroflexota; class Dehalococcoidia; order Lucifugimonadales; family Lucifugimonadaceae; genus Bin127. The sequence goes on along the minus strand of JAJEAU010000019.1, from coordinate 43,812 downwards.
ACACCTCTGAGGCCGGGATTGCCGGGATAGACCACGAACTCTCGCAGAAAGTTGGGTACACGTGCGAACTCGTTCGCGAAGGCTTCTACAGGTGTGATCAATCCTGCGCTCAAGTCGGGCAGTTCGCCGTTGAGCCTGTTGTTCGAAAGATCAACAATCTCCAAGAATCGGAGACCCTCCGCTCCAGGATGACGCTGAGTGCCTGGGCGTGTATTGGTAGAGTCTGAGTTGCTTGAGAAATCAGACAAACCCGTGTTTCCAGTGTTTCCCGTCAATATTTCTTCTTGAGGTTTTTTGTGCAATTGGAAGAGGTCTGGAAATTGACCGCTGAACATGTTGTTGTTGAGCCGCAATGTAATCATCTCGGATGTCAGATGATCAACGTGGATCTGGCCGCTCATCTGGTTATGGCTCAGGTCCAAAACCTCTAGGTGCCGATCGCCCATCTCCGGGATTGCACCGCTGATCTGGTTGTTACTTAAGTTGAGGACGTGCAATCTTTCGGGCAGATGCTCAGGGTTGAGCTCGCCGGTGATCTGGTTGTTGCTCAAATTCAGGTCTTCCAAACCCGCCAAACCAGTCATGTCTGGCAACGTACCGGAGAGCCCGTTCGATTCCAGATTCATCTCCGCAACACAACCGTTGTCTTCGAACTCTAGACCGAACCAAGTGCTGATCGGCGAGAAGGTATTCCAGTTGGTACGGTTTGTCCAGTTATTTCCGTCCATGGCATTGAAGAAGGCTATTAGAGTTTCCGCTTGGGGAGTATCATCTGTGCAGGTGATGGGTGGTAACTCATCCTCATCCTCTTCCTCCGGCGTTGGGGTAGGAGTGCGTTGGATTGCTCCTTGTGCTTCGGCATGATCCAGAGACTCATGTGAAACCATCAATACTGCTAAGGACAGCACTGCGGTAAGCGTCAAGATGCCGGTCAGTCCGAAGATGATATTGCCGCGACGATTATGGCTCAGCTTTTCGTTTCTAGGGGTTTCCATATTGATCTCACGAAGCTATATGTGGCAACATGAAGTAGATGATACAATGTATCAAAGGAAAATTGACGCGTTGTATCAAACCATAAGGAATGACTGCACCTCAGTGCCATCGATGGCTAGAGGATTTGAATCAGAGCTTGGAATTTAGCGGAATTGCTAGTTCTCAAATGAACTTCAGGCACGCGCATTGGCAAGCAGCATCTCGAGCGTCCCGCCCTGTATCGCTTCGCGGTCTTCATCAGAAATGAAAGTGAGATGAGATCGGAATGCTTCAAGCGACTGAAGATGAGTCATCGCCTTCTTCACGACAGGGAAGTCAGAACCCCAGCAAAGCCGAGTCCCGAAGGCTTCGTAACACGCCTCATAAACCCAATGCGTATCGTGGTACGGAAAGTCCCAGACCCGGTCAGGTTGACACAGGTAATGAAACCCCGAAAGTTTCAGATGTATATTCGGCAACTCGGCCGATTCGGTGACGTTCTTGACAGTTGCCCAAGCATCCTCACCGTATGAACGAAGCGCGGACATATGGTGGCAAAGGATCGGCACTTCGGGAAACGCCTCCGCAACTTTTCGGACCTCGTTTTGGTGATGCGGGGCAATCGCAAGAGATGCGATCAGACCAACATCGCGAGCCACAGAGAAAAAGTCTTTACCTTCTTGAGTGTTGAACCATCGACCATCATCCTCGCTCGCCACATACTGAGTGAACGCCTTCATCGGCCACTTTTCCGCTGCTTGTTCGAGACGCTTAGCAGCACCCGGGGTGTGGTAGGTATCGGACCAAAAAGAGTCGACATCGGCAAACTGATCAAGACGGTCCGGGTGCCTGCGGACCGCGCCCGCCACGTAATCGTTGTTATCCCGGTTCCGGTGGATCTGAGCGCAAACGATGGTGGCGCGGTCGACGCCATTTACATCCATCTGATCAAGGAGCGTTTCCACCGAGCCATGGTGATCCGGATCCGGCACCTCCGGCAGATAGGGCCAGTAGTTCCAAGAGTGGCAGTGGGAGTCGATAATCGGCATCTTCGCGTTAGGTCCTTTGCGGGAGTAGGCGTCACCAAAGGTGGACGATAGATTTTGCACATTGAATTTTAACGGCGCGAACTTCAAGCCGGGAAGGGGCAGTCGAAACTGTTTCGCAGATTAACGTCGGCGAAACACTTGCTTAACATCCACGAAACATCAGCCCCGTAGTTTCAAATCATTGCAGAAATATCCATCCGGAGGGATACGAATATGGATACTGGCTCTATAGCCTGGATGCTGACGGCAACACTGTTGGTGCTGTTCATGACGCCGGGCTTGGCATTCTTCTACGGAGGCTTGGTGCGCGGACGCAACGTCGTCAGCACTCTCATGTACTCCTTCATCGCCATGGGAGTGGCGAGCATCGTCTGGGTGCTGTGGGGATACAGCCTCGCATTCAACGACACTGGCAATGGCATCATCGGTGGGTTGGAATTCATCGGCCTGAGCGGTGTCAGTTACACAGACGGAGACGGCATCCCCGATCTCCTGTTTGCCGCGTTCCAGATGACGTTTGCGATCATAACCCCGGCTCTTATCACAGGCGCATTCGTTGAGCGATTCAAGTTCACGACGTACCTGGTCTTCCTAGTGTTGTGGGTCACGCTAGTCTACGCACCCGTCTGCCACTGGGTATGGGGCGGCGGTTGGATCGGCGGTCTCGAAGGCGGAGCGCTTGACTTCGCTGGCGGAACGGTCGTTCACATCAACGCAGGTATCGCGGCGGTAGCGGCTGCTTACTTGGTGGGCAAGCGCAGAAATCCAGGCCTCGAACCCCACAGCGTTCCGTTCGTCGTGCTCGGCGCGGCTATCCTCTGGATCGGTTGGTTCGGCTTCAACGCTGGCTCACAGTTGGCTGCCGACGGCGTAGCCGTGGTCGCATTTGTGAACACCAACACGGCAGCGGCGGTAGCAGCAGTCGTATGGGCGATCCTCTCCTACGTGCACACTGGTCGTATCAGCGCAGTCGGTGTCGCAACCGGTGTGGTTGCAGGATTGGTCGCAGTTACCCCGGCAGCAGGCTGGGTTGGTGGAGCCGGTGCGCTTGCAATCGGTGCGGGCGCCGGCATCATTTGCCACTACGCAGTGCACTACGAAATCGTCCACAAACTCGGGATCGACGACTCGCTTGAGGTCTTCGCGGTCCACGGGCTCGGCGGTATCTGGGGCGCGTTGGCGACTGGCATCTTCGCTTGGGGTGCGCTAACAGACACCGCTGGCGGTTTGGTCAACGGCAACGCCGGTCACTTCGTGGCGAACCTGATCGCAGTCGTTGTCACGTTGCTCTACTCAGGTATCGTGTCATTCATCATCCTGTTCGTTCTGGACAAGATCCCAGGCCTCGGTCTGCGAGTGTCCGAGCAGGAAGAGGACATCGGTATCGACATCGCCGAGCATGGTGAACGCGGCTACGTAGCTGACGGTGCCGACTAATCGGATCACGAACCAATAGTGCGCGAGGGAGTAGCATGTTTGGTACTCCCTCGCCACAGAACCACGAAAGGAAAGACCAATGATCAAAATCGAAGCAGTGGTTCGCCCCGAACGGACGTCCACAGTGCTCGAAGCTCTGACCGCCGCCGGTGTGAAGGGCTACTCCTACTGGAACATCACCGGTAAGGGACAACAAGAGGGTGTTGAAGTCTTCACCGGCCGAGGCGGCCACCTGTCTCACCGCGTTGCCTTGCCAAAGACAATGATTATGACGGTGATCCCTGAAGGGATGAAGGATGCGGTGGTCGACGCCATCATCGGCTCGGCTCGGACGGGCGACGAAGGTGCAATCGGCGACGGCAAGATCTTCGTCTCCAACATCGATGACGCCACCCGAGTCAGCACAGGCGAGTCTGGCGCCGCGACAGTAGCGTAACGACCGTCCCGTTGACGCCAATAATTGACGTCAACGAACCACGCGGCGGATCTCGTGATCGAGCAGCCGACGCCACCAAAGACGTGGCGTCGGCTGTTAGATTCTGTGCCCCTTCCGATCCGACCGAACGCGACAGGTGAGCAAGCGGACCAATGAGACGAGAAATCTCGGTTATGAAGTGGTGTCCGTGTAAAATCGAATCTATGGCATAGGAGCGTAGCTCAGTTGGCTAGAGCGTTGGTCTCCAAAACCAAAGGTCGCGGGTTCGAATCCTGCCGCTCCTGCCACAACTCCTCTGATTCGAGGATGAGTGAGCCAGAAAACTGGAAGTGCCGGGATGCTGAAATTGGTAGACAGGCTACGTTGAGGGCGTAGTGCTCGAAAGGGCGTGTGGGTTCGAGTCCCACTCTCGGCACCAGACAAGAACGGCGTCCGCCGATGACGGTTTTCTTGGCGATAGAATCAGATTCTCAGGGGCGACGTAGCCAAGTGGTCTAAGGCGGGGGTTTGCAAAACCTCTATTCGGCGGTTCGAATCCGCCCGTCGCCTCCAATCTCTTTCCCGACGTTCACTAGTCGAATTTGGCACCCGTCAACTCGTCGGAACATTCCCAATGACGCCACGACGATTCTTCGTCGTGGGGATCGGACGATGACGAGACGATGACCGCGAATCTGCATCGCTCGTGGTCTTTGTCAGATCCGTGGTAGTGTTCGCCCCGTGTTGAGCGAGTTCGAGAGCGGTTTCGTAGCTGCCGCTTCTTCCGCCCTTGACGATGGTGGCCTTGACGATGGTGGCTTTGCCGGTCAGTTCGAGAACGCGGGCCGTAGTCCAACGTTGTGAACGGTTCAATGAGGTGACTGCCTTTTGTCGAGTTGACGTCGCTAGCAATGCGATCGAAAAGAGTCAATGAATTTTCCCGAATTGGTTCTTTCTGGCGGTTGACACAATGTCGTTACGGGTGTAAGTTTGCGGACAGCGCAAAAGGTTCATTGCGAGCATTGATTTGTGCTCAATTCGTAAATGAAGCCGTTACTCGTAACGAATCAACGTCAACATGGGAGGAACTTCAATGCTGAAAATGTTGCGGAAAGCCATTTCGGCGCGCCGGTCTTGGGTCGCGCTTGGATTGTCGGTCGTGGCCGGAACGATGGTAGCTGCCATCGCCTGTGGCGAAACTGAAACAGTTATCCAGACCGTAGTAGTCGAAAAATCGGTGCAGGAAACGGTCATTCAAACGGTGGTTGTAGAGAAGGAGGTGCAGGTCGAAGGCCAGACCGTGATCCAGACCGTCGTGGTTGAGCGCGAGGTTCAGGTGCCTGGCGAGACCGTGGTTCAGACCGTCGTCGTCGAGAAAGAAGTCGCGGTTGAGGTCGAGAAAGAGGTAGAGGTCATCAAGGAGGTTGAGAAGGAAGTTCAGGTCGTTGTGACAGCAACGCCCGAACCGGCGATGATGATGGAGCCGAAAGCGTTCAACGGCAACCTGCGTCTAGGTGAAATCCTTGTGGATCCGCCGGTGTTCCTGCCCAGCAAACAGGGTACTGGCAACATGCAGCTGCTCATTTTCTGGGGCTTCTTCGAGCCGTTGATGTGGGCGCAACATTCGGCACCCCCGAAATTGAATCTTGACGCGGCGACCTACAACGAAGGCATTGTCGAATCTTGGGAGGTCGCGGACGATACCAGCGCCGTCACGTTTAAGGTGCGCGACGGCGTCAAGTTCCATACAGACTGGAATGGAAATGACTGGGGCGAAGTCTCGGCGCATGACGTTCAGTGGAGCTTCGACGACGCTTTGCGTGACGGAAGCATCAACCAACGGGCACAGGGCGTCCAAAGGTTCGTGACTGGTTTTGAGGCGATCGACGACAGCACCGTTCGGATGAATATCCGAGACAACATGCTCGACCCACGTTGGTATCACATCATCTCGAACACGACTTTGGGTTCTCCGGTCATTGTGTCTAAGCGCCTGTATGACGAGATGGGCGAAGATGCCGCCAACCTCACACCAGTAGGAACGGGGACGTTCCGAATCACCGAGTGGGTGACTGACAGTAACGTCCGAGCAGAACCGGTCGAAGGTCACTATCGACAACAGCCCAGTGTTGCCTCCTACGAGGTGATCCTGATGCCTGAACCTCTGGCACGGATCGCTGCGTTGCAGACTGGGCTAATTCACGTGGCGAGAGTGCCGCTGAAGCTGATCAAGAACACCACCAACAACATTGAAGGTGCGCGTCCACAAGTCGTAGGGCCTCCGATCAACCAGGTAATCATGTTCGCCGGGAACTACTGGGCCCAAACGGACCAAAACGGTGAGAACATCTACCGGACTCGCGATGGTTTTCTGCCGGATGATGAACATCCTTGGATTGGTGATCCCGACGACGATGCATCGATGGAGCGTGCGAACAAGGTTCGGCGCGCTCTATGATTGGGCATCGACAGGCAGACCATCGTCGACGAGATCCAATCCGGAGTTGGTCGCCCATTGACTAATGCCATCAACGCATTCCCGGGTGACCCACATTGGATCGACGATTTCGACGTTCCGTACGACCCAGACCAGGCCAGCACTCTCCTGAGCGAAGCCGGATACCCGAACTGCTTCCCATTCAAGTACCACGTGGCACCCGGCAAGGAGTGGGATGCAGAAGTCGGTGGTGCCGTCGCGCAGTTTTGGCGTGAGCTAGGATGCGAAGTCACTGTTGACGCGACTGACTATGGCGCTGCGCGACCTCGGTTGGTGAACAGGCAAAAACAGATACCTTGGATGATCCAAGCTGGAACCAATGCAGTACCGGATGCTTTCTTCGGATCGGTGTACCGGCCCTCTGGCGGGTTCAACTACGGTATCGAGTTGCCTGACGAAATAACGGCGATATCGGTCCGAAACCTTGACCTTGCCTCAACCACGTTTGAACAACGCGTCCAGAACACGATTGAGTGGTGGTCGTACGTGAACAACTGGAACTTGGTGGCATCGGTAAGCACACTGCCAACTTCAGTGGTGATTAGGCCCGAAATCGTCGAGTACAGCCCGTACATGAACACGGGGCCAGAATTCGTGGCACCTGAAACGGTTGTCATGAGCGTCCCATAACGCAACGGGCATCGGGCGAATTCGCGTCGGCTAGTACGCGAGACGGTTGTGCCACGTAAAATCTGGGCACGATCGTCTCGCGTTGTCGTTTCTATCGAAACCAGTTGAGTAAGTGATGTGAAAAGGCTTATCCTGCGCAGATTGGTGGCAGCAGTGGTGGTGTTGCTGCTAGCCAGCATCCTAGTGTTCGCGTTATCCCGCATGAGTGGCGACCCGCGTCACTTGTTTTTGAGCGAGTACACGACCGATGAGCAGTGGGAGCAATGGGGTCGGGATTTCGGGCTGGACAAGCCTTATTACGAGCAGTACCTCCGTTGGTTGTCGGGGGCGATCCTGCTGGATTTCGACATCTCGGTTAAAGAGCAGATACCGGCAACCACGGTAGTTCTGCGGAAAATTCCGAACACCCTGCAATTGGCAGTCGGAGCTTATGTCTTCGCAATGTTGATGGGAATCCCATTGGGGATTTTCTCCGCGATTTATCGTGGGACGTTGTTGGATCTGTTCGCAAGAGGGTTCGCCCTGCTTGGACAAGCGATGCCTGGTTTTTGGCTCGGAATCATGTTGATCCTCGTATTCGCCGTTTATCTGGGTTGGTTCCCGCCAGGAGAGAAGGGCGATCTGCGTAGTTTGGTCCTGCCTTCGATCACTTTGGGTTGGTACGCGGCTGCTGCGCTGTTGAGGCTGACGCGGTCCGCAATGTTGGAAATCCTAGACAGCGAATTCGTGAAGCTTGCGCGGGCCAAAGGCGCTTCTCAAACCGCTGTCATCGTTAAGCATGCGTTCAGGAACGCCATCATAGTCCCGCTCACATTCGCAGGAGTGTTCTTGACTGCACTGCTCACGGGCGCCGTCGTCACTGAAACCGTGTTTGGTTGGCCAGGATTGGGCAGATTGGCAGTTCAGTCCGTGTTCGGAACCGACTTTCCGGTGATCAGTGCTATCGTGATGTTTGCAACCGCGGGATACCTAGGAATGAATCTTTTGGTCGACATCCTTTACGGCGTGTTAGACCCTCGCATCAGGCAGAATTGACGTGGCGACCACGACCGAATCATCATCCGAAACCGTTAGGGCACCGCGCGTTGTTAGGGAACGGATCAATCCGCTGATGTTGGCATGGCGGATCTTTCGCAGATACCCGGTTCTTCCGGCTTTCATCGTCGCATTGTTGGTGATATCTGCCGTGTTTGCACCGTGGTTGGCGCAACATGACCCCTTGGTTGGAAAGCTGAGAGATCAAGATCGTCCGCCAATTTGGCAGGAGTCATCGCCCATCAGCGGCAAGGAGCCAAAGTTGGAGTACCCGTTGGGCACTGACCCGTTGGGACGGGACATGCTGAGCCGCATCATTTGGGGGGCTCGTTACTCAATGCTAATCGCTTCTGTGGTTTTAATTACGGGCGCCGTAGGTGGCACCGTCCTAGGATTGATCGCGGGTTATTTCGGGGGAATCTACGACGAGATATTGATGAGGATGGTAGATCTGACACTGGGCGTTCCATTCATCTTGGTGGCTTTGGCGACTGTGGTTGTGTTTGGGTCGAGCATGATGTTGATCATTTCGCTGCTGATTCTGTTCAGTTGGAGCGGGTTTGCCAGACAAGTGAGGGCAGAGACGCTGAGGTTAAAGGCGTCCGATTACGTGGCTTTGGCTGTGGTGGCGGGAGCATCTGCAAAGCGGATCATTTCGAAGCACGTGTTGCCCGGCGTTGTGAATACCGTGTTAGTCATCGCCAGTTTGAATATCGGCCAGTTGATCTTGACCGAAGCTACGTTGAGCTTCTTGGGAGTGGGAATTCCGAAACCACGACCAGCTTGGGGCTCGATGGTTGCGGAGGGCAGAGATTACATCGACACGTCCTACTGGATGGCGTTGTTTCCTGGATTGGCGATCTTCGCCGTGGTGTTCGCGATGAACTTCCTCGGGGACTGGATTCGCGACCGATTGGATCCTCGGTTACGCCAGCTCTAACCAGCCCATCCTTCGTTCTTCAACACGCGCCCAGCGACGGCATCGAGCTTCGCCACCATTGCCGGATCGCGGTATTCGGGTGAGGTTGCGATTGAGTGTTCCAATGCGGTGTGGACACCCGAGGGGAATGGCGCTTCGAGAGCGCCGATGATCGGGATCGCGGCTGCTACGAGTTTCCGTGCGTTCTCGGCGTTCCGGTTGAGGAATTCGAGGACCATCGAAGTCGTGACGTTTCCGTGTTCCTCGACCCAGCAGTCGTAATCGGTAACCATTGCGACCGTCGCGTATGCGATTTCTGCTTCTCGGGCCAATTTGGCTTCGGGCATGTTGGTCATTCCTACTAGGTCACAGTCCCAAGCACGATGAACGAACGATTCTGCGCGTGTGGAGAACTGGAGCCCGTTCATAACGACGTACGTGCCCCCACGAACGATATCGATCTCAGCGGATTGCGCGGCATCTTCGATCGCGTCACACATCGTGCTACAGACCGGATCCGCCATGCTGACATGGGCGACGAAACCATTCCCGAAAAACGAGCTTTCGCGCCCGCTTGTCTTGTCGACGTACTGATCGACGATGACGAACATTCCGGGGGCCAACTCTCGTTTCAGGGATCCAACGGCACTGAAGGAGAGAACGCGATCAACTCCGACCCTCTTCAAGGCGTCGATGTTGGCGCGGTAATTCAGGTGTTGCGGGGATACGCGATGCCCTCGTCCATGTCGAGGCAAAAAAGCTACTCGATGGCTATCAAATGTGCCGATCAAGATGTCATCCGAGGGTTGGCCGAACGGGGATTGGACCTCTACCCATTGGGCATTTTCAAATCCCTTCAAGTCATATAGGCCGGTGCCGCCGATGATGCCGACGGTACCTTTAGAATCTGGTGCCAACCTGATGCTCCTTTGCGCGTCCTGCGCCGGTTGAAAGTGGGGATGGAAGCCATCTGCGGCCAGCTTGGGATTCCACCTTGTTTAGAATCTTAAGCGTCGGATCCTGGGTTGGGATTACTTGCCGAGATGGCGGAACGGTAGACGCAGCGGGCTTAAACCCCGCGGCCCGTAAAACGGCGTGTGGGTTCGAATCCCACTCTCGGCACCATTCGAGCGGAGGATTGTGGAAGAGGCCTTGATTGTTAAACTGCTACGAGTGCAGATTTCGCATTGAGGTCTGAACTCGAATGCAACCAATCCAACGGGATTTGAAATGTCGGAAACCAACGCTCGCCACGTGACATACGAAGAGATCGTCGAATCTCTACGCCCTGATGCGCCTGATGTTGAAGGGCCGGTCCTCGACGAAATCGCACGCTCGGGTGGCGGGTATGCTGCTGTCACAAAATCTCGGGTGCTGGTAATGGACTCTCGTAACCGGATGGCAGTCATTTCTTCGCCCGGCGGATCGCCCGGGGACCCACATCTTCACGACGACTTCAACGAGTGGTGGGTGGCGTTCGGGGGCGAGATGCGATATCGAGTCGGCGAGTATGAACCGTTCAAAGCGCATTTTGGCGACATCATAGTTGCGCCTTCTGGTTATCGCCACGACCCCCGGGCTTGGAAAGGCGAGATGTGCATGCGCATGGTCACCGGTAAGCCCGGTTCGAACCACGATCTCAAAGGGTTAGAGCCAGCCCGGACGATTCCCTTAGAGGATCATTGGGAGCCACCCAACCGCATCTTCACGCCTCTGGATTACATGATTGAACGCCATGGCGTCGACGCTGACTGGCAGGAGACAGTGATCTTGGATCAACGGAATCGCGTCGACATGTTCCACGTGACGCCGGGCGGACCAATGGCCACACTTGCCGGTGACGTCGAGGCTTGGTGGGTGGTTCTCCGCGGATCGGTGACATTCATGTTGGACGGCGATGCAGTCAATGCCGGTCAAGGCGACGTCGTCTATTCGCAAGAAGGCGAGTTGAGCAGCGTGTTGGTGGACGGAGACGAATCCGCGATTTACATCGAGGTCACGGCTCCGTAGTCAGGCAGATCAGCGGTGAAGTCCGATTGTTGAGACGGAAAGGGTAATGAGTTCCACTCAGATCGTTGTCGGCGATTACGAGATTTCTGTTGTCGACGACCACATCGGTTACCGACGAAATCCCGCAGACGTGTTCGTCGATGTGAGCACAGAGGAATGGGATCCTCATCGCGACTACGCGTTGGCTCCTGAAGGATATTGGGAGGCTCAATGGCGTGGCCATCTGATTCGACGCGTCGATGGCACCGGCGAGAACATTCTGGTGGACACTGGCGCAGGACCAGGACCGTACGAGCACGGCCCACCAGAAGGCGATCTACTGAAAAATCTCGAGACGTTTGGTGTTTCCGCTGCCAACATCGACAACGTCGTAACCACGCATTGCCACTGGGACCATATCGGTTGGAACGTCCGGTCCGACGAGGATGGCGCAAGGCCAACCTTCCCTAATGCGAAATATCACATCGCCAGGAACGACTGGAACTTCTATAGCAACCCTGCCAACCAGAACGACGAATTTGATGCACTGGTTGCACCACTAGAAAATACCGGGCAATTGAACCTAGTGGTTGGAAATCACCAGATGATGGACGGTGTTTCTCTTCTGCCGACGAACGGCCATACTCCGGGGCATCAGTGCGTATTGATTCAATCCGGCGGGCAGACAGCCGTATTGACAGGGGATCTGTTCCACAACGTCGCTCAGATACGAGAGCAGCACTGGTGCCCTGTGTTCGACTGGCGCCAAGACCTTTCGACTGCGGCGCGACGGTGGTTGCTATGGCGAGCCATGTCTGAAGGTTGGATCGTAGTTTCCGGGCACCTACCCACTGGCACGAGCATCGGACAGGTCATCGATGAAGACGGGAAGCCAACTTGGAAACCGATTTAATCGTGGTTGCACGGCCTAGAGGGTTTCGACGCGATGTCTGTTAGAGCCACCATCTTGTTTTTCGCAGGGGCGCGTGAGCGTGCGGGTACGGGTCGAGTCGACGTCGAATTGAAGCAAGGTTCGTCAATCGGTGAAGCGATTGAGCTTGCGTTGACTACCGTGGGACGAAGCGGCAATTTGCCCTCGAACGTGATGTTGGCACGGAACGGGAACTACGTCGATGGATCCGAACCGATGATGGATGGCGACGAGATCGCGGTTATCCCGCCGGTCAGTGGCGGCTGCGATTGCGATGCCGACAAGCCATCTCGCGTCTGGCTAACAGACTCAGACATCGAGGCAGACCGTGTAGTTGAATTGGTCGGCTCCGACAGCGACGGCGCGGTGGTGGTTTTCCACGGCATCACTCGAGACCACAATGATGGCAGATCGGTCTTGTACTTGGAGTACGAAGCGTACTCGCCGATGGCGGAAGACATGATGTTGACGATCATCGGCGAGATGACTGAAAAATGGCAGATCGGCGATGTGGCCGTCTGTCACCGAACCGGAAGAGTCGACATCGGCGAAACAAGCATGGTCTTGGCCGTCAGCGCGGCTCACCGACGCCCAGCGTTCGAGGCGGCCTTGTACTTCATCGACCGGTTGAAAGAGATCGTCCCGATTTGGAAGAAGGAGTACTTCGAAGGCGGAGAAGTTTGGATCGGCGAGACCCCCGGATGAACCCCGACGATCCGATTACGCGTTGACGTATTCGGTCAAAGTCATCACGTTGAAGGCACCACCATTGTCGTCCGCAGTTTCTGGTGCGTACGCTGCTTCAACGGCACAACGAGCTGTATCGATCGACGTGAAACAAGGGATACGACGCTCGACAGCGGCCCGTCGAATATAAAAACCATCTTGCTCCGCGGCCCTCCCGCCGGTCGGAACGTTGATGACTGCCTGCACGGTGCCGTCATTGATCACTGTGACAACATTCGGCCCGCCTGACGACAATAAGCGCTCGATTTCGATGGCCTCGTATCCGAGGGAACGCACGAAACTGGCGGTGCCAGAAGTTGCATAAATGGCGTGACCGTTGTCACCGAGGGTCCGGATTAGACGTTCGGCGTCGGACTTCGCAGAGTCGGCCACGCTTAGAAGAACGCTGTCTCCACGGTTGATCGAATGCGATGACGCTATCAGGGCCTTGGTAACTGCAGGGACATACGACAGGTCGATTCCCATCACTTCGCCTGTGGATTTCATCTCCGGCCCGAGGAAAGTGTCTACGCTCGTCAGTTTGTTCATCGAAAAGACGGGAGCTTTAACTGCAACTAGGTTCTTCCGCGGCATCAGCCCAGTGCCCCACTCCATGTCACGGAGTTTTTTGCCGAGCATCACTTGCGTCGCGATGCGGATCATCGGTATGCCGGTCACTTTGGAAATGAACGGAATTGTCCGAGATGAACGGGGATTGACCTCGATGACGTAAGTTTCGCTGTTTTCGGCATCGGCATCCGAGCGACCTGGATCAACGGAACTGCTGCGATATGTCCCGCCTCCGGTGATCACAAACTGGATGTTCATCAAACCGCAAACGTTCAGCATCCGCCCGATTCGTCGTGTGTAGTCGACGATCGTCTCGACTTCTTCACCCGTGAGCCATATCGCCGGATATACAGCAAACGAATCGCCCGAATGGACACCCGCACGTTCGATGTGCTGCATAACGCCCGGCACAAGAACATCTTGCCCATCGCACACGGCGTCGACTTCGACCTCGATCCCCTGGAAATATCGATCCACCAGGATCGTCTGCCCTGGTGCAGCCTGCTGTGCACGTTCGAAATAACGTTCGAGTTCCTGCGGGTTATCGACGATCTCCATGGCGCGACCACCGAGGACGTAACTGGGACGCACTAGCACCGGATATCCAAGATTGCCTGCGAGAGCGAGCGCCGAGTTCGTATTGGTGGCCGTTCCGCCGGGCGGCAATGGCAGACCATTCCTTGCGGCAAGTTCTTCAAATCGACCACGATCCGTAGCGTTGTCGATTACTTCAGGAGCTGAGCCCAGAACCAAATCCTGAATCCCGGCGGCGTTGAGGTTCTGTGAGAGGTTTATCGCCGTCTGACCACCGAACTGCACCACAATGTTTGGAGGGACCACGCCGTTCGACGGCGTCGCACCGTTCCCCATCTCGTTGTCTATGATGTCCCGTACGGCTTCTTCGTCTAGCGGTTCAAAGTAAAGGCGATCGGACGTGTCAAAATCCGTGGACACGGTCTCCGGGTTGGAGTTGATCATCACCGCACGGATGCCTTCGGCCTGCAAAGCCCACGCTGCGTGGACTGAACAGTAATCGAACTCAATTCCCTGCCCAATTCTGATGGGTCCCGATCCAATGACGACAGCAGAGTCAACGCCGATAGGTGCCGCTTCGTTTTCGTCTTCGTACGTGCTGTAAAAGTACGGGGTCGACGCTTCAAATTCGCCGGCACAAGTATCGACCATTTTGTAGACCGGAGCGATACCCAGGGATTTGCGCAATTCGCGAACGCGTTCGCCAAGTCCCAAGTCGGAAAATTCGGCGATGTCATCATCGCTGATGCCAAGACGTTTGGCCTCAAGAAGCAGATCAGCGGTAAGACTGCCCGAGCTACTCAACCTGCGTTCCATCTCCACGATTCGGGCAAGGGCGCGAGTGAACCATAGGTCAACGCCGGTAGTCAGCGTCAAATCTTCCGGCGTCGAACCAGTACGTAGCTTGAATGCGAGTTTCCACAGTCTCAGATCGTCGCCCGAAAGATCTTCATCCGATAGACCGTTTGTGCGCCAGTCTGGGTCTTCCCACCGAAGAGAGCGTTTGCCGTCTTCAAGAGACCGCACGGCCTTCATCAGAGCGGCTTCGAAACTGCGGTCGATGGCCATCACCTCGCCTGTGGCTTTCATCTGGGTTCCAAGCGAACGATCGCCCGAGCCGAACTTGTCGAAAGGCCATCGAGGAATCTTGGCGACGCAGTAGTCAAGCGCGGGCTCGAACGCGGCGCGGGTCTTTCCAGTGACGACATTGTTGATTTCGTCAAGATGGAGGCCGAGCGCCACTTTAGCCGCTACACGGGCGATCGGGTACCCGGTAGCTTTACTCGCAAGGGCGGACGATCGAGACACTCTAGGGTTGACTTCGATGACGTAGTACATCGGCCCATCGTCGTCATATCTCGACCCTTCGCCCAGCTTGTCGCCCATTTCCCTGCCTGGGCGATAGGCAAACTGCACGTTGCATCCACCTTCAATCTCAAGCCCATCGATGATGTGCAACGCCGCGGTGCGAAGCCGCTGATAATCCTTGTCGGTGAGCGTCTGACTAGGTGCGACGACTATGGAATCGCCCGTGTGGACGCCCATCGGGTCAAAATTCTCCATATTGCAGACTGTGATCACGTTGCCAGCGCTGTCGCGCATCACCTCATATTCGACCTCTTTCCACCCGAGAAGCGATTTCTCGATCAAGACCTGCCCGACCAACGAAGCCGCTAAACCAGATGCGACGATCTCTTCCAGTTCTTCTACGTCGTCGGCCACGCCCCCACCGGTGCCGCCGAGCGTGTACGCGGGACGAATGACGACCGGGTAGCCAATCTCTTCAGCCGCTTCGCGGGCGTCCGAAAAGTTGGTTACGGCGATGCCGTAAGAAATCGGTTCGCCGATCTCCTCCATGAAAGAAGCGAAGAGTTCTCGATCCTCAGCTTTGCGGATACTGGCTGTCTTGGTGCCCATCACGACGACGTCGTCCAAGGCTCCCGCTTCCTCGAGTTCAACTGTTAGGTTGAGGCCCGTTTGACCGCCCAAAGTACCCAAGATGCCGTCTGGCTTTTCGCGCTCTATGATGCGCGTCACTACCGGGACTGTAAGCGGTTCGATATAGACGCGATCGGCAACGTCTTCGTCCGTCATGATTGTCGCGGGATTGGAATTGACAAGCACGACCTCCACGCCCTCTTCCCGAAGCGATTTACACGCCTGTGTCCCAGCATAGTCAAATTCGGCAGCTTGACCGATAACGATCGGTCCAGATCCGATTACTAAGACCTTCTTCAGATTTTCGTGACGTGGCATTTGGAATCGCTACTTGGTTTTGGAGTGTTTCTTAACCGCAGCGACGAACTGGTCGAATATCGACTCACTGTCATGCGGTCCAGGTGAAGCCTCGGAGTGGAATTGGATCGTCATTATTCCGTGATCTTCGTCAACAAGACCTTCGACGGTGTTGTCGTTCAAGTTGACGTGCGTAACCCGGACGCCCGGTCGTTTCGGCAGTTTGTCAGGATCTACCGCGTAACCATGGTTGTGTGCGGTCACGTAGACTCGGCCAGTTCTGAGATCTTGGACTGGTTGGTTCCCGCCTCTGTGTCCGAAATGGAGCATGAAGGTATCTGCCCCTAGAGCGCGAGCGACAATTTGGTGACCAAGGCAGATGCCCAGCGTTGGTATCGCATTGGTTCCGTCACCTTCGAGATCCGAAAGCTCGATCACGGTGTCTACCTGGTTGTCCAAGACCGCCGGGTCTCCTGGTCCTGGCGACAGGACTACGCCATCTGGTTGGTATGCCTTCACCTCGGCAGCGGTAGCATCTGCAGGAAACACCTTGACTTGGCACTTTCGCGCCATCATGCTCCGCAAGATGTTCCATTTCACGCCGAAGTCGACGACAGCGATACGGAGTGGGCGCTCGACAGCGTCTAGGGGGTAATCTACTCCTGCGCGGTTGGACCGGACGATCAACTCTTCTGCAGGCCGCGTTCCCGAGGTTCCGTCACCATGCCATTCGAACTCTTCTTTAGTCGCGACGGCATCGACCCAGTTTTGATCGCCGTACCACTCAGCACTTTGGAGCGCTGCATCTGCATTTTCGACGTCTTCACCTTGGACGATCGCTCCCATCATCACGCCTGTCGAGCGTATACGCTTCGTAATGGCCCGCGTGTCAACGCCCGATATCCCCGGAATGCCGTTCTGCGACAGATATTGGTGGACCGTCATCTCCGACAGTGGATGAGAAGGCTCGTCACAATCCGACCGAACCACAAACCCTTTCACCTGAATCTGACGAGATTCAGCGTCTCTGAGGTTGATGCCATAGTTGCCGATCAGCGGATAGGTTGGGACGAGAATCTGACCTCCATACGAAGGATCTGTGAGCATCTCTTCGTAACCAGTCATCGACGTATTGAAGACGACCAATCCGACCGTATCGGTTTCCGCACCAAGTCGTTTACCTCGGAATACGGAACCATCCGAAAGCGCGAGCAATGCCGGACCGCGAACTTCGTTAGACATATGCCATCCCATTCTTGTCGGCTGCCCAAACTTGAACTCCACCAACGAATGTGGCGATCACCTTCGGTTTCACGGTGTAGTTGAGAAGAGGTGTGTTGTGGCTTTTCGACCCCAGCTTGTGTGAAGAAACCTGCCACTCGCGATCTGGATCGATGATGGTGATATCTGCGGGTGTTCCAGGTCGAAGTGTTCCAACGGACGCATCGTTGAGGATCGAGCTTGGGCCAACAGTCAAACCGTCGATCACTCTGGCTATGTCGACATTTGCAACTCCTACGCACAGCGAAAGCGCGGTTTCCAATCCGATAATTCCGTTGGCTGCCTCAGTGAACGTGCAGACTTTGTCCGTGTCGGCGTGCGGCGCGTGATCTGTTGCGATCGTATCGATTGTCCCATCGGTCAATCCGTCTATCAACGCTTGCTGGTCGGTTTCAGTCCGAAGCGGGGGAGCCATCTTGGCATTGGTGTCATACGCATGCTCGTTCAGGACTGCAGGGACCTCGCCGAATTCACCGTACACCCACTCCTCAGTTATGGCGAGGTGATGGGGGGTAACCTCAGCCGTTACGTTCACCCCTTCGGACTTGGCGCGTCGGATTATCTCGACGGATTCCGCGGTCGAGACGTGCGGTACGTGAAGCCGACCATTGGTGATCTTGGCAAGAATCACGTCCCGAGCAATCATCACCGATTCGGCGCTGTTCGGTAAACCGCGAAGTCCAAGTCGGGTGGCAACCGCACCTTCGTTCATGTCCCACTCCGACACCAAACCGCGATCTTCAGCGTGGTTTATTGTCGGCAGTCCAAGATCGGCGGAGTAAGCCAAAGCTTGGCGCATGAGATGGGGCGACATCACTGGATCCCCATCGTCTGAAAAACCGACGACACCCGCATCGGCAAGTTCGCGCATAGGGGCGAGTTCCTGACCTTCGCGAGATTTAGTGATTGCTCCTATCGGGCGAACTCGAACACTGGACTCGGCTTCGCAAAGTTGCATCAACGCATTAACTACCGAGGCATTGTCTTGAGCAGGATACGTGTTGGGCATGGCGCAGATCGTCGTGAAACCGCCACGGACAGCCGCATCTGATGCGGTTTTAGGCTCTTCTTTCCACTCCTGGCCTGGCGTGCGGAGATGGGTGTGAAGGTCGACGAAGCCGGGAGCGACTATCTTGCCACCAGCATCGAACTCTGTCCAACCGTCGGAAAGGGTGGTCGTGCCAGGAGATTCGATCGAAACAACGGCATTGCCTATCACGACTACATCGGCTGTCGCGTCAAACCCCTGCGAAGAATCGACGACTCGACCATTACGGATGACCATTGGATTCGTTTGCTTTTGCACGTTAGTCATCCGAGTGTGGCGCAAAAATGTTCCAGGACCGCCATCCGCATGGCGACGCCATTTTGGACTTGATCTGTGATCACGCTCCTACCGCCATGGGCAATATCGGTGGAGATCTCCAGTCCCTCGTTCATCGGGCCGGGGTGCATTACGGGAGCGTCGGGTTTGGCGAGCGCCAAGCGCTGACTATTCATGCCCCAAACCCGTGAGTATTCGTTGACATCCGGCAGGAGGCCAGCACTCTGGCGCTCCAGCTGCAGGCGGAGACACATGATCGCATCGGCATCTCGTACTGCATCTTCCACTGATCCGTGGACTGTTACATCAGAATTCGCAACCCCAAGTGAGTTGACGCCATGCGTCCAATCATTTGGCAGGAGCGTTGCCGGCGCCGCAATCGCAATCTCAACACCCATCTTTCGGAACGCAATGATGTCTGAACGCGCAACTCTGGAGTACCGAATGTCTCCGATCAAGGCGAGTTTCGCTCCGTGGAGATTACCAATCGCTTCCTCAAGGGTCATCACGTCCAAGAGCGCTTGTGTCGGGTGGGCGTGAGCGCCGTCACCAGCGTTGATGACGGTGGCGTTGACGTGTTGGGCCACAAAGTGCGGCGCACCAGAATGCGGGTGCCTGATAACCAGAGCATCGACTCCCATCGAGTCAAGCGTGACCGACGTGTTCAACAAAGATTCGCCTTTGTTGACGCTACTGGTCGAAGCGGAGATATTGATTACGTCAGCCCCGAGCGCTTTACCGGCGTGCTCGAACGAGACGCGTGTACGCGTGCTGTCTTCAAAGAACAAGGTGTAGATCGAAATCCCACGCAAGATGTCGGATTTGAACTGCGTGGCAGCGCGGAGAGTGCGGAACTCCCGCGCGTTTTCGACGAGATCTCGGATTTGATCGGAGGATAACGAATCAACGTCCAACAGGTGCTTCGACGAGCCAACCAACATCGACGTTTCCGGTTCGACCTTGTCTCGCAATGTTGTGATCACTTGGCGACGCCCAGACTTTGGGTTGCCACACTCGATCGGGTTAACGCTACGCGGTCCTCTCCGTCAACCTCTTTCAGAAGGACGTGAACGCGTTCCGCTCGGGATGTCGGTACATGGCGTCCGACGAAATCAGGGTTGATTGGCAATTCGCGGTGACCGCGGTTTATCAGAACTGCCAGGTGGACATACGCTGGCCTGCCAGACTGCATCAGCGCATCGAGGGCGGCCCGGGCTGTCCGTCCGGTGTGGAACACGTCATCTGCCACAACGACGCGCAAACCCGTCACGTCAATTTCGGGCATACCATTCGAACGAGCCACACCGCTCGAACCATTGGCGTGCCGAACGGACGAATCATCGCGGAAATCCGATGGGTTGAGCGAAGCCGTGACGGGCCGTACCGATTCGAACCTCTCGATCAGATCCGCGAGGCGTTCGGCTAGGTGTTTCCCCCGTGTCGGGATACCAGTGATAACGAGATTGTGGGCGCCGTGGTTCCGCTCGATTATCTCGTGAGCCATACGAGCGAGTGCCCGACGCATCTCAGCGCCAGACATCAGGTCACGCTCGAAATTCGATTCTTCAGTGCTCATCAAGACCGGCCATTCGCTGGGTGAGGCATGGGCCGAAATAAAACGCCCTCGTCATGGACCGACGAGGGCGCTTCAAGTCTGCAGGTTCCGTCGTGTCCGTTCACGGACATCGATGAACACACCAGTTTCGAGTATTTCGCACCTTGTCAGCCACTCGGGACTGAATTAAAGGCCGTAGTTGTACCTACCGAGATTTGCGGATTGGCACTCCGTAATGTTTTGGTTCTTCGCTTTAAGAATCGATGCTATCACGCGAATCGCGCCGGACTGAATCCGCGATATTTCAATCCGTTTTCGCTTTGACCAGTAGCGAATCCAGAAGCCAATTTCCCAATCAAAGGCCCCAACTCGATTCCAATCGGCCCCGCCCCTGTGGCTGCAACCAAACCGCGAGCGCCGGGAATTTCGCCAACTATTGGCAATCCGTCCGGGGTAGTTGGTCTCAAACACGCAGTTTGCGTTGCTATCTCCATGTTCGCCAAAAACGGTAGTGCTCGTTCCGCAGAACGACGGATCTTCTCGCGTCCCGCATTCGATGGCTCCTCGTCGAATCCTGAAGCGGTGTGAGTCGTCCCAGCGTGCAGGAACCCGGTCGGTTTGGATGACGCGTAATCCGTTCCCCACCACAGGGAAACCGGCATCGGAGGCTCATCCCCCAAGTCGTAACGCAGAATCTCGCCTTTCAAAGGCGATACAGGCAGTTTCAAGTGAGAAGTCGAGTCGCCACGCTTCAAAATCGATGCGCTCCACGGACCGGCAGCAAGAACCACCGAAGAGGACGAGATTTCACCTTCGTTGGTTGCGACACCGGTCACTGCGCCGCCCACGACAATGACTTCCTCGACCTCAGCGTTCACCATGACTGCGCCGTTTCGTTCCGCGGCAACCCACAGTGCTTGTGTGAACTCGTCTGGTGCGATCTCAGTCATACCGCCGAGATAAAGGGCACCGATCACGTCAGTTGAAATCCGAGCCTCGATGTGGCTCAACTCGCCGTACGCGAGCCATCTGACATCGGGACGATCTTCAGGCCACTGATCTCTTTTGAACGCGGCGACGCCAGACGGTTTAATCTGTGCCACCTCTGATTCGTCGAAGGCAAGCACCAAACCCGCTTTTTCGTGGAAGTGATAGTCGATTCCAGATTCTTCCGGTAGCGATTTCGCCAGCTCGTGATGAATATCGATGCCATCAGCTCTTGCTTGCTCGATCAACGGACTCGAAGCTGGAGGTTGAAATCGCGTATGCAAAGACCCAAACGCAAATCCTGAAGCATGCGCTGCGGGCGAATCTTTTTCGACAAGTGCTACGCTGTGCCCTGCGGCGGAAAGAAAGTAAGCGGTAGCACATCCACTGATGCCCCCGCCAATCACAATCGCGTCGTAATTCATGTCTCGAGATCTAGTTGGTAGCGTCTCAATTCAACACTAACGCGATCGCATCGTTGCGTAGACCTCGTCCGTCTGCCTGCGTCGTCGTCGTGCGACCCCGCTGTCTTGCGCTGCAATTGCCACCCGTTGCGCAACGTTGCGGGCTACGTTCCTGTCAAACACGCTCGGGATGATGAAATCCGGGCCCAAATGTTCGTCAGGAATTACTTCTGCTATCGCCTGAGCGCCGGCGATCTTCATCTCCTCAGTGATGTCGGATGCTCGAACATCAAGCACGCCGCGGAACAATCCGGGGAAGCAGAGGGAGTTATTGATCTGGTTGGGATAGTCAGTTCGCCCGGTGGCCATGATGGCGACGTTGTCGGGGATGTTCTCGGGCCAAATCTCAGGGTTCGGGTTCGAAAGGGCAAACACAATCGCGTTGTCGGCCGCAGTCGCCACCTGCTCGCGCGTCAACAGATCCGGTCCGGCTAATCCGAGGATGAAATCAGCTCCCTTAATGCACTCGGTCAAGGTGCCGTTGACGTTGCGCGGGTTGGTGTTGTCCGCGAACCACTGCTTCATCACATTGCCCTCGTAATCGCGGTCTCGAGACAATGCGCCAGTCCGGTCGAAACCGACGATGTCTTTGACCCCATACGACAGCAGGATCTTGGTGCACGCAGTTCCTGAGGCACCAGCCCCCAAAACCACAGTTTTCAGCGATTCGGGTGTCTTCCCCACTAACTTCAATGCGTTGATCAATCCCGCGAGCACAACTACAGCGGTACCGTGTTGATCGTCATGAAAGATGGGAATGTCGAGACGTTCTTTCAGTTGATCTTCAATCTGAAAACACCGCGGGGCGCTGATGTCTTCAAGATTGATGCCTCCGAAACCGGGCGCTATAGCGGTCACGATTCTGACGATCTCATCGGGATCTTTCGTATCGACGCAGATCGGCCACGCGTCCACGCGTCCAAACTCTTTGAACAACAACGCTTTCCCCTCCATGACCGGTAGGGCAGCAGCAGCGCCGATGTCGCCAAGACCAAGCACCGCAGAGCCATCCGTGACAACCGCGACTGTCCGCCCCTTGCCCGTCAAAGCCCACACCGCGTCGGGATCTTCGTGGATGGCCATGCAGACGCGTCCGACGCCCGGCGTATACGCCTTCGACATGTCGTCGCGAGTGGACACTGGAACAGTCGACCGCATCTCGATCTTCCCGCCGACGTGCATCAGGAATGTTGCATCGGAGACGCTGTTGACGGTCACGTCTTCGATCTCTTCGATGGTGTCTATGACATTTTGCGAATGACCTTCGCCTGAGGTATTGATCGTGAAGTCCCGGATCATCCTCCCACCGTTGGCGGATACGACGTCGATAGCGGCAGCGTCGCCACCACATCTGCCGATGGCCGACGTGATCAATCCCAACATGCCCGGACGGTTCGGGTATTCGGCTCGAATAGTGATGCTGTATGCAACTCCAGGAGTCGGTCCTGCCATTTCGGTCTCCCTGATCAGTTACGACTGGTAACGAGTGATTTCGCGGTGAACTCGTAGACTGTTTGATCATCGGCGAAATCGTGAAATCATGGTATCACCAGCCAGTCGAGGCTTCCCAAAGCAAGTCGCAACTAAACATTGTTGTAACCTGTTTCACG
This sequence comes from Dehalococcoidia bacterium, assembly GCA_022824185.1. Taxonomy (GTDB): domain Bacteria; phylum Chloroflexota; class Dehalococcoidia; order Lucifugimonadales; family Lucifugimonadaceae; genus Bin127. The sequence goes on along the minus strand of JAJEAU010000019.1, from coordinate 20,649 downwards.
CAATACTTTTGACCCGAAAGCAGACATGACACAGCAGAACGCGACTGACAAACCCACGATTAGGGGCAGGTTTACGACGTGCGAGATCACTCGGAGGGAAGATTTGACCGAGGATCTATGGAAGATCTGGTTGAAACCCGCGCAGCCATTCTCGTTCAAACCCGGCCAATACTGCACGATCGGTGCAGAAGGCATTGAGCGACCATATTCGATCGTTTCGTCACCCGACGAACCAGAGATTGAGTTGTTCGTCGAGTTGGTGCCTCCGCCCGACGGTAACCTGACGCCGGTTCTCTTCGACCTGTCGGTCGGCACGGAACTCACTTTGCGGCCACGAGCCAAGGGCATTTTCGTCTTCAAGCCAGAGTTCAAGAACCACGTGATGGTCGGAACCGTCACTGGCGTCGCACCATACGTCTCCATCCTCAGGAAATTCCTGAACGATCCCGAATGGAATGCAGACTCCCCGATAGCGAGGAAAGACTACAGGTTCTTCGTCCTTGAAGGCGCCAGCTATCTGGACGAGTTCGGGTACGACGATGAACTTATGCACCTTGCCCAGGCACACGAGAACATCGAGTTCTATCCCTCGGTCAGCAGGCCAGAAGAGGATCGGAACAACGACTGGTCAGGTCCCAAGGGTCGAATTAACACGTTGGTCGAAGGCTTCGTCAACGAACGCAACCTAGATCCCTCGGAAACCGTGATCTACGCCTGTGGTCACCCTGGGATGATCGAAGACGTCAAAGCCCGTTACGTCGACACCGACTATCACTTCGAGGAAGAGCGGTTCTGGAAGGATGACGACTAGAGGCGCGCTGCAATCCGACGTGGTTTTACCATCTTAGGCTGGTACGACGCATGAATCGGCCGAAACGCAGATATCGGGCGACGAACACTTACGCCGACTTTCACAGGAGAAGCGACATGGCAGAAAAGATCGGATTCATAGGTCTTGGGATCATGGGTAAACCCATGGCCAAGAACCTGATAAACGCGGGATACGACGTGACCGTTTACGACGTCTTCCCTGACCCGATCGAGGAAATGGTCGAGGCGGGAGCGACCGCTGGCAGCTCTTGCGCCGATGTTGCGGAAAAAACCGATCTGATCATCACGATGGTTCAGGATGGCCCCCAGGCAAAACAAGCCATATTGGGCGACGATGGAGTGGTCGAAGGTGCCTCTGAAGGCGACCTCGTTGTCGACATGTCGTCGATTGCACCAGGCGTCTCACAGGAACTCGGCGCAGGGTTGTCGGCGAGCAACGTCAACTTCTTGGACGCACCAGTCTCGGGCGGCGAACCGTTCGCCATCTCTGGTGACCTCGCGATCATGGTTGGCGGTAACGCAGCAGACTTCGAGCGAGCCAAGCCACTATTCGACGTCCTCGGCAAGTCGGCGGTTCTGTGCGGTGATCACGGTGCTGGCAACGTGACAAAACTCGCAAACCAAATCTGTGTCGGCGCCAACATCCACGCCTTGGCTGAAGCATTGGTCTTGGCAACGGCAGCTGGCGTGAACCCGCAAACGGTATTCGAAGCCATCCAAGGCGGCCTCGCAGGTTCGAACGTCATGAACGCCAAGGCACCAATGATGATCAGCCGGAACTTCGATCCCGGATTCCGGATCGAGCTTCACTACAAAGACATCAACAATGCCATGGAGACCGCACGTGCGCTCAACGTTCCGTTGCAGGTCACCTCGAACCTTCAACAGGTATTGACCTCACTCGTAGTCGGGGGCGACGGCAGGAACGACCACTCCGGCATCCTTCGATACGTCGAACATCTGGCCGGCGTCGAAGTGCGGGAACTTTAACCAGCCCGAAAAGCATCGTGGCGTCAATCGGTGAATCCGATCGGCGCCCCGCTTTACCTTCGCCCTTCTTCCTCGTCCCAACCGCGGGATAGGTCCTGCAAAAACTCCTCTAATTCGGGCGAGAGTTCGATCTCATCCTCCTCGACCGGTTCTGCCTCTTCCGCATCGTATTCCAACTCCAGCTTGGCGACCAATTGCGCCAGACGGGGGTTATCTGAACTCGAAATCTGAACCTGGGAATACTGTGTCTCGCCCATCCGGATCTCGGGCATGCGATCCGTAGGAACGTCGTAAACCTCCGACAACACTGACAACACTCGCGAGGCCCCCACGTAGTCGTTGTCGAGCTTCAAGTAAAGCGGAAGGTGAACGATCATCGACAGAGTTTGGAGCCCCAGTTGCGTCCTTGCCAACTCGGTCAGTTGCGAGACCATCGACGTCGGACCTTCGTAGCGACTTCGGCCGAGTCGGACCCCATGTTTGAACTGGCTAGGTGGATTCCAACCTCGAGCCGATCCTGTCACCTTCAAGGGCCTCGTGTGAGGCACGGAATCGTACATCGACCCGACCAGAACATACCGTTCGACATTGAATGCCTGCACCAGCTCCAAGATCGACTCATTGAAATCTTCTGCCCAGGCGTGGGGCTCAAGCATTTTGATGAAAATCAGATCTTGGCCACCCGGCACCCTTGCCGCAGTGACTTCGGTGTTGGGAATCCGGAAGGTCCGTTCTCCGCGCCTCATCCGTATCCTCGGACGGTAACGAGTGTGGTCGTAGAACTTTCCAGGGTGCGCAAGTTGACCAATCTTCTTCGCGTCGTAGATTCGACCCAGTCGATTTACAACGATCCTTCCCACGTTGCCCACGTTCACCCAAGGCCGCAACGTCACAATGCAGTGGGGAGAATCGAATGACGCCGGGTCAGCGTTGATTTCGAAGTCACGTATCTGCAACGGATCGTTCCTAATCCACTCGTAACCGATAGAACCGACCAACTTCACCGCTGGCAATACTGCCAAGAACCGTGTCGGTCTTGCGTAAAAGGTTATCGCAATCGTCTTTTCGTCGCTCTATATCATTGCGTAAGTGAAATCCGCTCCCGCAACCCTGAGTTGGGATAACCGCCGGGAGCATCGACGACCCTTAAATCGTAGAGGTGAAGCGCGCAGATGTCGTTCAAGATGGTATTCCTACCCCCGAATTCCCAGCACAACCTCGATTTCGTGGCCAGACTGCAGGACTCAGTCCCCGACGCAAACCTAGTCGCCCCGTCGGACGAGGACGCCGCGGCGGCTGAACTAGCCGACGCCGACGCCGCGTTCGGAACCATGAATCCCAGGTTGGTCGCCGCCGCACCAAATCTCCGATGGCTGCAGGCACCTGCCGCCGCTCCCCCAGCCGGGTACTACTTCGATGAGTTGATTGCTCACCCTGTCCAAGTCACGAACTTTCGAGAGATCTACAACGATCACATATCTGTCCACATCGTCGCTATGATGCTCTCGTTCGTGAAGCATCTCAACCTATATCGCGATCATCAGAGAGACCGCAACTGGCAGAAACTCCTTGGCGACCAGTACAACAACATCTTCCTTCCCGAATCCACAGTCGTAATCGTCGGCGTGGGAGGTATCGGCACTGAAACGGCGAGACTTTGCAAAGCTCTCGGTTGCAACGTAGTCGGAGTTGACGCCCGATGGGAATCTCCCGGCGCACGAGATTACGTCGACGACATGCGCGACCCAAGCGAACTTGACGAAGTCCTGTCTATGGGTGATTTCGTCGTTTTGACGATCCCTCACACCCCACAGACCGAAGGGATGTTTGACGCCAGCAAGTTCGCGTTGATGAAAGACACCGCGATCTTCATCAACATCGGCAGAGGTTTGACGACCAAGCTGGATGATCTGAACGATGCTCTGCGGAACGGTGACATCGGTGGGGCAGGACTCGACGTCTACGAGATCGAACCGTTGCCCGCAGATCACCCGCTCTGGGACGCACCAAACACAATCCTCACACCTCACATCGCAGCCGACGAAGGACGGCACCTCGGCGAAAGGCGATACGAGGTCGTGTCAGACAATATGCGCCGCTTCGCGGCCGGGGAACCGCTCCGCAACGTGGTCGACAAACACAACTGGTATTGATTAATGCCTCGACAGGGATATCAACCAAGCCTTGAGGAGACAGCATGAATGATCCGCGCCTAACCCCCGACACCGTCGACTTCATGGAAAAATCTGCCACGCTGGAAATGCCAGCGTTCGGCGAATGCTCACCCGAAGAACTGCGTGCTGCGTCCGATCGGCGCGGCAAAGTCATGCCACCGGCGATTGAACCCGTCCGAAAAGTAATCCGCCGGAAGTTCCAAGGACCAGGCGGAGATGTCCCGCTCCGGATCTACATCCCCGACAGCGGGGAGCCACCCTACCCGGTGGTGATGGTCTTCCACGGCGGAGGTTGGACAATTCGCAGTTTCGAGCTGGAAGGACCAACCTCCCGCGGTTTGGCAAATCGCGTCGGCGCGATCGCGATTTCGGTCCAATACCGTCTGGCACCCGAGACGCGTTTCCCCGGGGCGGCCGACGATTGCTATGCCGCATCATTGTGGGCCTTGGACAACGCGCAGGAATTCGGAGGCGATCCCTCCATCATGGCCGTGGCAGGAACCTCTGCTGGCGGCAACCTCTCCGCCGCCGTCTCTCAGATGGCACGGGACAGAGGAACACCCAAGATCGCTCACCAAGTCCTGTTCTGTCCCGTAATCGACCACAACTTCGAACGTGAATCGTACCAAGAGTTCGCAGACGGCTATGGTTTGACTAAGTTGGGAATGGAGTGGTTTTGGGATAATTATCTCGGTCCAAACGGGGACGGTGCCCACCCATACGCGTCTCCGATCAGGGCAGACGACTTAAGCGGTCTCCCTGACGCGACGGTCATAGTCGCCGAATGTGATGTTCTACGCGATGAAGCCGAAGATTACGCCGCAGACCTCCAAAACGCGGGAGTAGATACCAGATTGACCCGGTATGAGGGAGTTCTGCATGGTTTCAACTGCCAACCCGGACACATAAACGCTGCTGAGTCTGCGCTCGACGAAGCAGCCGACCGAATCAAGAAGTCGTTCGCAAACCTAACCTCCGACCAACCCAACACAGCTTGAAACGCCCAAACTGACGCCAATTCCCTTGATGACTGCGCTGGGTGTTTCCCAACTTTTCGGGCCGATTTCTATAATCTACCCGCATAGCTGAGTTGAACTCAACTCAGAGACATCGTTGCTATTAGGAAACGAGGTAGGAAATGGAAATCACTGCGTACTCGGTGAAGGAAAAAGCCAACGTGCCGGTTCAGAACCCTGAGATCGTGACTCTGAAGAACGGTCGTAAGGCTGTACAGGGAACGTCTCCCGCCGGCAACAAGGTATTCCGGATTCTCTCAAACGCGGACGCCGAAGCGCTCGCCAAGGAAATCGGATAGCCTGCCGGAAATCCGACGCCGCAAAACGGCGCAGTCAAGGGCGACTGGCGGACCGCGACGATTGCTTGCAATCCGCTGACCGTCCCGTATAATTAGCGTGCCGGTGAGCCTGACCTTACGGCTTACCGTGGCGGTGGGAATTGGTCCACGAGCCGGACACTAAACGAAAGGAGGGACGTCTAGGTAATGGCATATAGCCGTATGAGAGGTGTCTCGACTTAGGCGAGATCCCCCAAAGACGTTCCATGCACGAAGTTCGCTCTTTGTGCTACGGAATTGAGAATGAGGGGTGCTCTCCGATCTAGGTCGAGGCACCTCCCGGCGGGTGGCATCACTCGGATAGGTTTTTGAACCTGTCCCGGTGGTGCCACCCGCCTACTTTTTTGTTTATGTCCATCTGGCTGATAGCCTTAGTCGCACTTAGTCATCGCACCGCTGAACTCCTATGTCCCCAATGATGTTCGGCTTCGGCCGACAGCGAAGGCAGATGCTCGAAGCCGAGTTGCAACGCTTCGCCGAAGAAATGCCCCAACTCGGGATGACTCGACTGATCCTCATCGGGGATCTCGTAAGTGGTAAACCCGCGAAACCTGACACGATCCTCGAACTTGTCGTCGTCCAAGACACCGATGAGCCCTATCACCGAAGGCCAGACTTCTGGGTCTCTCACCTCCGACCGGCAGTTGGCACAACATTCCACGTCTATACCGAAACGGAATTCGCCGAATTCGCCGAAGTTGACCCTGTCCTGATCCGCGCATCGCAGTATGGCGACCAGCTTCATTGAGCGACGCGGATCGCTTCGCCTAACCCCCAATCGTCAGGATCAAAATGACCGATTACTCATCACTTGAACGCCTCCCGCGCAGCTGGCTCACGCAGGCCAGACACGACTTAGATGCGGCAGAGGCGAATGCCCAGGCCGGTAGACACGACCTTGCCTGTTTCCTATGCCATCAGGCGTCAGAAAAAGCCGTCGTGGGATTTATCTATCACCACGGCGCCGAACACGTCTGGGGGCACTCTCTAGCAGACCTCTGCGAGGACGCCAAGGCCTTTGACCAGAGCTTCGAATTCGTCAAGTCGGTCGCTGGCCTGCTGGACCATCACTACGCAGGCGCCCGTTACCCTCAGGGTCTTCCCGGAGGTGCACCATGCGAAGCCTACGAAGCACTGGACTCGGAACGTGCACTCGAAATCGCTCGCGAAATCCTCGCTGGCATCGAAGAGAAGATGGGGCTGGAATAGCCAGTCCTATCCATTTCAGTCAGGCGTCTCGACGTCTGGTTACACCGTGTAAAGAGTCGGCGCCGTCGGTATCGGCGCGATTTGCTCCGGCGTCAGCTCGTACGACTCTTTTCGATAAACCTGAACTCGGTGGCATCCAAAATCAGCGACGTACATCAGGTCGCCACGTTTCGGGTCGTTGTGGAAGCGCAACATCGCGGGGCCGCGAAGCCTGCGGGTTACCTCTAACTCAGCAGACTCGCGGTTGCGCAACACCGTAGTGCTTGAGAGGATGTAGATCCTCCCGCTCTTTGACAACACACTGTCGCCGATAAACCGGTCGACGTACCGCCCTGTGAAGTCATACTGCACAACGCGATGGTTGCCTCGGTCGGCGACGTAAACATCGCCATGGCGGTCAACCGTCACACCTGCGGGCCGATTGAACTGACCAATGTCGTCGCCGCTCGATCCGACGGTCCAAATGTGATTTCCGTCTGAATCAAACTTCTGAAGGCGGTCGTTTCGCCAGTCGGATACGTAGATCGATCCATCAAATGGGTCGACGCCCACACCCCAAGGCATGTTGAACTGCCCATCCCCAGTCCCAAACTCCCCAAACCCAAATCCGCTGACGTGCTCGCCAGACGCCGTGAACTTCTGAACGCGGTGATTCATCGTGTCTACGACGAGCATGTCGCCGTCGTTGTCCCACGCAATCCCTGATGGACGATTCAGCTGCCCGGGCTCGCTGCCATGCGCCCCCCAAGTGTCTAGCTTCTCACCATCAGAAGGCCGCCACACCGTAATCGTGTGGTTGCCCTCGTCCGAGACGTAACAATTCTCGTCTGCGTCGCGGATCATCTGGACCGGCCATACGAAACCGGAACCAAAGATGTCCAAATCGTCATCGTCCCAGTTGATTCGCCGAATCTGCCCGCCCTGACCGTCTGACCGGTTTAGGACGTACAGCCGATCTTCGTCCCCTATCACCAAGTCCATCGGATACGTGGTTACCCTGCGCATTCCCAGCGTCGTGTAGTAGGGGAAACCGGCACGCAACAATGCATACGGCCTGCCGTTGGTCCCGTTCATCGAGCCATTACCGTTTTCACTCACGGTTCAACCCTCCCGGATTTTCTCTGCTGCTTAGTCTGTTGATCAGACCAACGTCTTCTCATACGGTTGGAGCTGTTCGAAACTCCCACCAACAATCGGCACAGGATCTAGACCGAACCATTGCTCCAAGATCGTGCCATACATCCCGCGGAAGTCGTAGGTGTGCCGCAGGTCTTCGTCGTTCAACCAACTCGGCCTGTCGAGCGGCGGGTACTCGGAATAGAGCCCACCCTTGACATGCTCACCGATCAGGAACGCGCCGCCGCCGGAACCATGGTCGGTCCCCGAACCGTTGTCCTTGATGCGCCGACCAAACTCGGTGAAGACCAAGATCGTAACCTCGTCCGCAGCATCGTGATCGCGCAGATCCTGCATGAAGTCTCGTATCGCTTCCGACAATTCGCCGATCAGCTTGTTGTGAGCCGGGACTTCCTGAGCGTGGTGGTCGTAGCCCAAGTGATTCGTGTAGAAAATGCGGGTGCCGAGGTTCGCTGTATGGACCCGAACCACATCTCGAAGCGCCTGTGCGATCGGGTTGTCGGCGTACTCGACGTTCGACTTGTACATCTGCGGAGCAACTGAGAGCATGTCCGCGCCTTTGAGCACGTCGCGACCCGTTTGACCGAGATAGTCCATCACGAGCCCAGAGCCCACGGCAGGCGTGTACATCCTCTTAAAGATCTCGAGATTTTCGTCACGTTCATCCGTGACCTCGATACTCGACATCAGACCGTAGTTGTCGAGGTCGCCAATCGATGTTGCTGTGACGTTAGGGGCAGCCAACGCACGCGGCAATCCACGACCGAAATTCACCGCGGTCACGGGGTTTTCGCCGTCAGGATCCATCTCGCGGATGACCTTGGCCAACCAGCCTTCGGTGGCGATGGTGTCCGGCTCGCACGTGTGCCAGATGTCCATCGCGCGGAAATGCGACCGGCTCGAGTTCTCGTAACCGATGCCCTGAATGATCGCTACCTTGCCTTCGTCCCATATTTCCTTGAGAGCCCCGGCATTGGGATGGAAAGCTAGTTTCTCGGTGATCGGTATCACCTTGTCTTCCGGCATTCCGACGAGGGGTCGGACATCGTAGTAAACCCCTTCGGTATACGGGATAACCGTATTCATGAAGTCGTTGCCGCCGGACAGCTGGATCACGACTAGCACGGGATCCTTGTGCTTCCCGTTCGTACCGTTTCCGTTGCCGTTCATTGCCATTTCAGTTGCTCCGATTCGCTCGTCGCTCTGACTCGGTTGAGCCCGCGTTGCTTTCTATTCAAACTGGAACTCGCGTGTCGAAACCGCGAGGGTGATCAATCTCAGGATGCGTTCTTCGCTCTCCTCTTCATTCTCAAAGTCGATGTCCCCGCCTTCGTAAGCGTGTTCGACGAGCGCATCGAACGACGCCTCGTCCACGACCAACCGGCAGAGGTGCTGCAGCACGACTTCCACGACTTTTTCACCGGTCCGCGGTTCGTCCAAATCGCGGACGGCTTCGATGATGTTGCGCACGCCTGGTTTCGAGGCGTCGTTAAGAGTATCGATCGCGAAGTTGACACGCTCAGTGAGAGTGCCTCCGTCGATCCATTCTTTACCGGTGTGCCAGCCTTCGACGGATGGCGGATCCATGAGGGTCTGACCCATCGCGACGAGCGTCCCTTGGAAAGACTCCAAGCCAACATCGACCTCTCGGTAATCGCCAGAAATCTTGACGACGTTCGAAACGAAGTTGGTCGGTGACTTCACTCGCTTCATCCGAGCGTTCTTGAAGAAGTCAGACTTCAGCATTGTGCTCACTACATGGCGGATATCGGCATCAGATTCCATCCACGCATCGACCATAATCTGGATCGCTTCGGGATCGTTTGGCTCTTGGATGCTCCATGCCGGAACCTGCGGCTCATCCGCAACGAAGAACGTGTAAAGGTGCCGTGCTATGAACCTAGCCGTCGCCTCTTGCCTGGCGATGATATCGATTATGTCCTCGCCATTGAAGTTGCCCTTGTGCCCCAGAAACTCCTTCTCGCCAGCATCGTGGTCTTCCTCGCGGTATACGAACTCCGCTTCGAAGTGGCCAAATGGATAAAGCGGCAACGGTTGCGTGAACGTCCAACCAGTGAATGCCCTGGCAGCATTTTTGATGTCGTCCTCGGTGTAGTTGCCGATGCCCATCGAGAACAACTCGAGAATCTCACGTCCATAGTTCTCGTTGATCGAGACGCCGTGGTTCTCATTATTGTCAAGCCAGAAGATCATCGCCGGATCTTTCGACAGCTCCAACAGAATCGTGCGGAAGTTGGCCAAGCAGTTGTCGCGGAGCATCTGCATGTGATTCACCATGCTCGGCGTGTGTTCGCTCTTCGTCCACCCGGTCGCCAATATCCCATGCCAAAACAGCGTCATCTTCTCTTCCAATGGACGTTCAGTGTTAACCATCCTGAACATCCACCTGCCATTCCACACAGCGCCGTTGTCCTTGTTCGCTGCGAGATGGGGGTAGAAACGCCCCAAAACGTCATCCTCAACTTGTGGGAAACGCTCAGGGTGGACGAGATCGTCAACAATCTCGTCGTACGACTTCTCAGCGTAGCGTTCGATCTCGGCCTGATCGGCACCAAACCCGGCGCGGCGCAGAAGGTGAGCGACCAAATCCAAGTCGGTATGGGTTTGCGCAAGTACCATCTTTTTTCCTCTTGGCTTCCACTCTCGTCTGAATATCGTGAACTTTATCAGCGAATCTTAACGAAGGTTATGTTTCAAAGCAACAGCCACGACGGAATCGCTCGACGATTCCACCAAGTTCATGACGGGATCCGTCAACGTCGAGCCGATGAATCAGCTAGCGCTTTGGTTCACATAGATCGTCTTCGTCTCGGTGAAGAACTCGATCGCCGCCTTGCCCTGTTCACGGGAACCGCTGCTCGACGCTTTCATTCCTCCGAATGGGACCTGGGGTTCGACACCAGCAGTTTCACCGTTCACTTTCACGATCCCCGCCTCTATCCGATCCGCGAACTGCATCGCCGCATTCAAGTTCCGCGTGAATATGCCGGCGCTGAGACCGTACTGCACATCGTTCGCAATTCCGATCGCATCATCGATATCCGCCGCGGGAATAATCCCCAACACGGGACCAAAGATTTCCTCACACGCAACAAAATCGGTGGGCGAAACCTTTGATAACACGGTTGGTTGCACGTAGGTCCCGTTGTCGTACGACCGACCCGAAGGAACGCCTCCGCCAGTGAGCACATTTCCGCCGTCGCGTACGCCGCGCTCTACCGATTTCACGATGTTCTGCCGTGAAGCTTCATCAATCACCGGCACGACAACCGATTCCTCTTCTGCTCCGGGACCCACCGCGAGTGCCGCAGTCTTCTCGACCACAAGGTCGGTGAAGTCCTCGAGCACATTACCGATCACGATCGCCCGAGAAGTCGCCGTGCATTTCTGACCGGAGTACTTCATCGCGCCGTCAACCGTTACCTGCGCAGCCTGCTCAAGATCGGCGTCCGGCATCACAATCACCGGGTTCTTACCGCCCATCTCGAGCTGGAACTTCACGCCTCTGCTCGCCGCTGATGCGGCGATCCCCATGCCGATAGGGGTCGAGCCTGTGAATGAAACCGCCGCCACGCCATCCGAACTCACCAACGCATCACCCACGGCGCCACCCGATCCAGTCACCAAGTTGAACACCCCAGGCGGCAATCCGACCGCTTCCCACATCTCAGCAATCAGCACGCCGAGGTGCGGCGTCGCGGATGCAGGCTTGAGCACGATCGTGTTCCCATACACCAAGGCAGGTGCCATCTTCCATATCGGAATCGCCAGCGGGAAGTTCCAAGGCGTGATCAACGAAACCACTCCGATCGGAACCCTCTTTGTGTAGAGAAGGATGTTCGGATCGACCGACGGCACGACATCGCCCACCGGATTAGATCCTTCGACACCGAAATACTGCAACAAAGCAACCGCTCGCCCGACTTCGCCCCGCGCCTCCAAAATCGCTTTGCCGCTCTCTCGAGTGATCGCCTGAGCATATCGTTCGGCATTGGCATTCAAATGGTCTGCTGCGGCCAAGAGGTAGCCGCCACGCGCCAGCGCCGACATCGATCCCCAAGTCCGTCCAGCTTCGTGCGCAATGCCCACCGCGTTTTCGACGTCCATAGCGCTGGATGCTTGGAAATCACCAATCACGTCGTCCAAGTTGGCGGGGTTCGTGCTCTGGGAAACCTGCCCAGTCGACGCCGTCGCCCATTGCCCGTTAACGTAGTTCAGAAACAGATCGTTTCCTGCCATCAAGTGTGCTTCCTTTCAGATGCGTTTACTGTGTTCTTCGATTCAGTTCAAATAAGTGCACACTTCGTCGACCGGTATCCTCTCAGCGCTTGCACTTGACGCCGGGAATCCAATGAAAAATGCCCCCACAATCGTCCAATCCTCTTCCGCCCCAACGGCCGCGTGCACCTCTTCGCATTTGCACAATCGACCAGTTGACCAACCTACCGTTAAACCCAACGCGTGCGCCATCAACTGCATATTCTGTGCCGCGCAGCACGTCGCAGCATAGTTCTCGTGCGTCACCTCGTCATTCATCCCCGGCACAGAATAAACGAGCATCAACACCGGCGTAGCCAATACCTCGCCCCTGGCTTCGGCAGAACTCTTTCTTCGGCGCTCTGGATTAGGGTTTTTGACGTAGTTCCAAGTCCACTCGTAGATTAGATCGGCAACCTTCGAGCGCGCGTCGCCATCCTTCTCCAAGACGATGAAGCGCCACGGTTCGGTGTGCCGGTGATTGGGAGCCCACGTCGCTGCCTCTACGATCTGATCAATCATCTCCCGCGGAACTGGTCGATCCTCGAACTCACGGATGCTCCTTCGGGTCCTGATGAGATTCATCAACGACGCGGGGCTCGCGTTGGTAGAAATAGAATCTGTTTGTCCCATAGCGGATCTCCTTGATTGGAGTTTTGCTTCTGTCATTGACCCGCTCATCAAGCGATTGTAAGTCACTCCAGTTCAAAACTCCCCCCGAACGCAAACCTAGCACCTCTCGTGAGTCGATACGGCAGAGCACGCAACATCCACGCCAATACGGTCGAAGGACGACGCGCCGTGTTGGAGGCACTCCGCGCAAATCAAAATGTGCAGAGACTACTAATCGCCAACGGCATCGAACTCGGCCCTCAGATGAATGAAATCATCTCCCTAGCCGAGTCCGCGGATATCGACATCGAACATCTCCAGCGACGCGATTTGGACCGTCAGTCCCGCACCAAAAAGAGCCAGGGCGTGGTCGCCGTCTTGCCTGACACCAGGTACGTCGAAATCGAAGACATAATCCTAGAAGCCGATCGTCGTTCCCAATCCGCCCTGATCGCAGTGCTAGACGGCATCGTAGATCCCCACAATCTCGGCGCGATTGCCCGCACGATGGACGCCTCAGGCGGTCACGGGATGATCATCCCTGAACGCCGTGCCGCCGGCATCAGCCCGGGAGCCATCCGAGCCTCCGCCGGTGCTCTCATGCACCTCCCCGTAGCACGCGTCGTGAACATCCCTCGCACCATCGAATACCTCAACCAAATCGGCATCCAGACGCTGGCATTGACTGCTGAGGCCGAAAACGATTACACGCAATCAAACTTGACCATCCCCACGGCCTTGGTGATCGGCTCCGAAGAAAAAGGGGTGTCACGCCTCGTTCGCCAACGTTGCAGCGGTGCGATCTCGATCCCCATGCACGGCCAGTTGGCATCCCTGAATGCATCCGTCAGCGCCGCCATTGCGTTGTACGAGGCGGTAAAACAGAGAAGCAGCAACTGAGCGATGCAGTCGACCAGAACCCGAGGCATTCTGCCTAACAGCCTGAGAAACAAGTTCTGGATGGTTGCGGTCTTCATCACCGCCGCCATCGCGCTCGTGTTGGGCATCAACTCAACCGTCGCCGCCCAAGCTCCGACCGCCAACTTGACGATCCAATCGCTGTCCGTCAGTAAAACCAGCGAGGACTCAAACGCCGTCACATATCGAGCCACAGCAACCGTGGCCAACACCGGCGACGCCGATTTCTCCGGCGTCCAGCGGATCGACTACCAGATCAACAACGACGACCGCCAACTGGCATACATAGTCACCGCTCTCACCGCAGGCGACTCAGCCTCCTTCACGTTCAATTTCGATCTGAAACCCGGTGATCACACCATCCGAGTCATCTTGGGAGACGTGGAAACTACCCAATCAGTTACGGTGCCCGGCTCAGACATCAACGTCAAAGTTCTGGAACACCGCACCCTAACCGGAAGCCAAGTCGAATTCGATATCCGCATCACCAACTCCGGCGACTTGACGGCAGAAGATCTGACACTGTCCGCTTCCTGGCAAGGCGAAACCGACGCTACCTCTGGATCTCAAACCTACGACGGCGACATCCCCTCCCTCGCTCCCCAAGGGGAAACCACGATCACGATGTCGCTCGAAATCCAAGCGGGTTCCTACACGTTCACATTCGAAACGACCACATCGACCATAGAGATCGACGCCCAAAACAACTCAACACAACGGGACCTCGACATCGAGTTCGTCGATCTCCAAGTCACGGTCCTGTCCACCGAAAGCCTCGGGTGGGACGGCGACGGGTCAGCTCTGATGGCGATCCTCGTCGAAGTCGAAAATGTCGGCGTAGACGATTCCAACACCTTCTACATCGGCATCGAATGTAAAGACGAGAGAACTACAGACTGCGCAACATCACAGCAATCCGACCCGATTCCCGCAGGCGAAAAGTCAGAAACCGAACTCCGCCTTTGGTTGCCAATCGGAGACACAGCTACCCGTATCTTCGCGGTCGAAGATGAAGACACCTTCCGTTGGGGCGACGCCAACGCCATCGACTTCACCATCACCGCGCCGACGGCACCAGAACTCACGTGGACCCTCGTCCGCATCTCTCAACCAACGGTGACGAGTTACTGGAGCGATGGTACCGCAAACGTCGAACTCAACCTGACGCTCGCAAACAACGGCACCGATGAGCCCTACAACGTCACCATCAACTGCACCCGAGACGAATCGGCAATCGAAGGATGCTCCGAAGATGCATCAGGAGACTTCGTAACCGACACTCACCCCACAGTCGCGAACCAGGTCCTCCGCTTGCCGCCAGGCGAAACAACGATCATGTTCGACTACGGGGGCGAGCAAACCAAATCCGCCACCGTAATCGTCCCTGAACGCATCGCTGGCGTGGATCGCGAAGTCTGGGACTGCTTCACCGACACCTCGAACATCGACCCTGAGAACGAAATCGACGATTACGCAAGCGACGAAGGAATCGGTTGCGCTGGATGGGACCGTGACTTCATCATCAAATGGCCTGTCGGCGAGCCAATCCAACTTTGGGCCGACGGCAACGATTTGCATCTCGACATCATGAACGAAGTCCTAGATGACGTACGACCACTCCTAAACGTCGACTTCGAAACCGTCGAGAACAAAGATGATGCCCAACTCATCGTCCACACTGGCGTTGCAAGGGACAATGCAGAGGTGATCGGATTGGATTGCACCGACTTCGGCGGCTGCGCCCAAACGCAATTCGATGACCACGGCAAAATCACATCCAGCAACATCGTCATTTGGCTCAACGGCATCGAAGACGAAAAACGACGAGACCACACCATCCGAGCCACAACCCTTCACGAACTACTGCACGCTCTTACCAACATCGAGCACCGTCACCATGACCGCACCAGTGTCATGAGCTACGAAGCGCTCGACTACACCACCGTCGACGGAATGGACCTCGGCCTTTTCACCCTCATCGGGCACCCGCTAGTCCAACCCGGGATGACCTTCAACGAGGTCCAAGATCTGATCATCTTCACCGATGAACTCAACGACCCGCCTAAACCAGTTGAGCTATCCGCCCCAGCTTTGCTCCGCCGCGCCCACGCAACGCTGATGGACGCAGAATCTGTCAGTTTCCGTGTCATCGGCGAGTGGCCCGGATGTCGGGGCACTCACGACTTCGGACCAGCCCAATTGGAACTTGCCAACTTCCGACCATATTCTTCCCTGTGGCGACACTTCAACGACGGGACGGATCGCTACTACTACGTCGGCAATCCTACAGACTGGTCTGAAAGCGAGTGGTGGTTACGCCGAGGCCGAACATGGCAAGACGTCGGAAGCCAGCGAGTCTCCGATTCCACAACCTTCCGCGGCGGCTTTTCTTCGCCGCTACAGATGCTCGCCGCAATCAACATCTATGCCGGATCTTCTGATTACTCAGTCTACTCTCGGACCTCGAACAACGTCGAGATCGAAATCGAATTAAACCAACCCAACCCATCATGGAGCCGGGGCTTAGACCTTCAAATCAGCATCTCCATCAATCCCAACACCTACCAGATTTCGGAATACGAGTTGCATTGGGCATTCAACCCGAGAAATCGCAACAGTTGCGATAGGTATAGCGTAAGAGCAAGCTCGCCAATTTACGGTCTAGATTTCACTTTCCCCGATGCAATATGGCAAGAATCCACGTTGCTGGTCCAACCCAAAACATCAGACGAGATGGCGACCCAGTTGGCCGGGGCCAGCAATGCAGGAGACTGAGTAATTTAAGCCAAGCACCGTCGAAAGCCTCTTTGTCTCTACCAACGACACGGACGTCGCATCGGACGAAATGTCTATTTCCTCACCTAGTACAATCGGTTAGGAGTTGTGCTCACGCCCGATCTAATGGGCTTCTAGTTCCGGTTACGCACGACAGGTTTTAATTGAATCATCGATCATCGTTACCGATTGCGTTCCTGATGAAGGATCGCATAGTGGCTGCACCTGATTTCAACCGCTGGAAAATGCCCGCGGTCTCGGTGGCGATCCACCTCTGCATTGGTTCGGTCTATTCTTGGAGCATCTTCAATCCCGCTCTGGTAAAGGAACTCGGTGTGGTCACGAGCGCGGCCGACGACTGGAACACAAATTCGGTGGTTTGGGTTTTTTCGGTCGCGATCGTGTTCCTAGGACTCTCCGCTGCCGTCGGGGGCAAGTGGCTTGAGGATGTCGGCCCGCGCTTCGTCGGGATCGGCGCGGCGTGCTTTTGGGGTGGCGGTTGTGTTGTCGGTGGGGACGGGATTTATTTTCACCAGCTTTGGCTGGTTTACTTGGGCTATGGAGTGATGGGCGGTTGCGGACTCGGTCTGGGCTACGTATCCCCGGTATCCACGCTGATCCGCTGGTTCCCAGACCGTCGGGGGATGGCGACTGGCATGGCAATAATGGGCTTCGGCGGCGGTGCGATCATCGGCGCACCTTTGAAGGAGCATCTGATCAGGTTCTTCTACGAGTCTCCGCAGTATCTGGGAACTGTTGAGGTCTTAACGCTGATCACCGAACGCGGGCGCAGATTCGCCGAGGTAGCCGGTCAAATGCTCGAGGTCGTAGTTGTAGGACCACAAGATACCTTCAACATGATTGTCCCGGAAAACGAAGGCGTTTATGTCGTCGGAACTGGTGGAACGGGGGTAGCTGAAACCTTCTTAGTCTTGGGGATCGTCTACTTCCTGATAATGATCGTTGCGTCGCTCTCGTTCAGAGTTCCAGCGGAAGGCTGGCGGCCGAGTGGATACAACGAGAACAAAATCGGCGATGCAAACGCATCGACTAGAGATCCAGGTCCAGATGTTCTCGTGGATCAGGCGCTGAAAACTCCGCAATTTTATCTGCTATGGGTAATCCTCTGCTTCAATGTCGCCGCTGGTATCGGTCTAATCGGCTTAGCGAAGACGATAATGACCGACATCTTCGGGTCAAGCTTGCAGTCCATCGTCACCCCCGCTTTCGCAGCGACTTATGTACTGATGATCAGCGTATTCAACATGATCGGACGGTTCTTATGGGCATCGGGTTCTGACTACATCGGTAGGAGAGCGACCTACTTCTGCTTCTTCGGATTGGGTGCGATCCTTTATATGTCGATTCCTTTCGCGGCGAATCAAGTGAGCGTCAACCCGGCTGTGGCATGGCTAATCATGTTTTATGCCGCAACGATGCTTATCTTCACGATGTACGGTGGCGGATTCGCAACTATTCCTGCATATCTGTCCGACTTCTTCGGGACGATGCACGTCGGGGCAATACACGGCCGCCTCCTCACCGCGTGGAGCGTCGCCGGAATCATTGGACCATTCGTGGTGACTTACCTTCGTGACGTGTCGATAAACAATGCCATCAATAACCTGGCCTACAAAGTGAACCCAGTCGATTTCGCATCTACATTCGGTGCGCCGATCTCCGAACTTAAGCAGCTAGCTAAAGCCAAGACCGTGACCATCGCAAAGCTCATGGAGATAGCACCACCGGGTACTGTCGACCCTACGCCAAGTGTCTACAATGCCGCTATGTACGTGATGGTAGCTCTGTTGGTGGTTGCGTTGTTCGCGAACTTTATGCTGCGACCGGTGAAAGAGAAATACCGCCACAAGAAAGGCGATGCCGAGAACAAATGACGGATTGTGACGAATGCATCCGTCGTTTCGCGCACTAGCGAGAACTACCTGTTCCTAACACAGCCTCGCACTTTGGAGTACGAGGGTCACTAAGCCCCTTCTATTGCACGGTGAAGGGGCTTTGCAACATTGCGCTTTTGGTATCGAACCTAGCGACGTAAGGCGTTGGTCGCCTAGTTCTCGCAGTCAGGGTGACCGTCTTCCCAACGGCCGAACGCTATGTCGTGCTGACCGCCTTGGTTGATCTTCGACATCCGCTTGCGGCAATCCATCCACATGTCGTGCCACTTCACGGGATCACGCAACTCAGATTCAGGATTCGACCTGCTGCGAGCGACGAACTCCGGAAATGCCACGCGGCCAGAG
Source organism: Dehalococcoidia bacterium (assembly GCA_022824185.1). Taxonomy (GTDB): domain Bacteria; phylum Chloroflexota; class Dehalococcoidia; order Lucifugimonadales; family Lucifugimonadaceae; genus Bin127. The sequence continues at coordinate 2,110 of JAJEAU010000019.1, read as the reverse complement.
TGCGCTCCGGTGTTGTGGTAGCGAAGATCGAACGACCAGCGCATGTTATCGCTCAGATTAGAGAGCGAACCGTGCACCGTCCGCTTGTGCATGAAGATCACATCCCCACGCTCCGTCGGCAACGGTTGCGCCTGCAGATACGGGAACAGCTTCTCAGGGATCTGCCGGCCTGCGACCATCGTCGTGTTGAACGCATAGCTGTTGCAGTGCGTCAACAAATCGCCACGGTGCGTCCCGGGCACCACATTCAACGGTCCCGACTCGACAGGCGTGTCCGTCAGTGAAAACCAGACCGTGATCATGTTGGTGTCGTCGGCCTCTGGCACAACAACCCCGTGATCCTGATGCCACAACGTCGCGCCGATAAGCGGTTGCCCGTTGTTGTCCTTGGGCAGATACTTCTCTGGCGGCTTGATCCGCACGTGTTGCACAGGGTTCGAAGAAATCTCCGGCCCGATCAACTGCTCAAGGACGTCCAACAAGCTCTCGTTGACAAACGCATTGAACACCGCCGGCCCGAACCAGCAGGGAGTGTCTTCCTTGACGTCTTGGAACGGCAAAGAAAAGTCGAAATACTGCGCGTGCTGCCGACCCGTCTCTTGATAGATCTTCAGGATCCGCGCATCGAAGGGCAACTCCTCATACTCCGACGCGATCTCGCCAGCCTCGTATAGGTCCCGCGCCAAGTTATCGAGGACGCCTTCATACTCCTCGATGATCGGGTCAAGCACGGTCTTCGGGTCAAGCACGCCCTTGACCTTTACGAATCCTTGCTCTTGGAACTCGTCTACGACGGATTTCGTCGCAACTGCCATTTCAATCCTCCGTTTTTCGGATTCATCTGTTTAATGGCATCCGATTTTAATCTATTTCCCCTCTAGTTTGGACACCGCACCCAACATTTCAACCCGTCGATCGCGGAACCGCTCTGTTATCGACGCGGATCAAAACTCAGCGCGAATACACGCCACTTCATGCCGCTTCGTCAAAGAACCAGTGCTCCGCATCCGGGGCACGATCTCGGCGCAGTCAGATATCGCAATCGGACATCGCGTCCTAAACACACAACCCGACGGCGGATTCGCCGGACTCGGAATATCCCCTGTCAACACGATCCGCTCCCGTTTCCTCTCCAACACCGGGTCCGGCATCGGCGCCGCAGAAAGCAACGCCTGCGTATACGGATGCAACGGGTTCTCATATATCTCATCCCCATCCGCCATCTCCACGATCTTCCCCAGATACATCACTGCCGTCCGATGCGCCGTGTGCCTCACCACCGACAAGTCATGCGCAACGAATAAGTAAGCCAGATCGTGTTCGTCCTGCAGATCCTCCAACAGGTTGATCACCTGCGCCTGTATCGACACGTCCAGCGCCGACACCGGCTCATCCAGCAACACCAACTGCGGATTGGCCGCAAGTGCCCTGGCAATCGCGATCCTCTGACGCTGCCCCCCCGAAAACTGATGCGGATACCTGCTCGCCACTCCCGGATGCAACCCCACCATCTGGAACAACTCACCAACCCGTTCCCGATACTCCTCATCCGTCTCAAACACCCGATGCGCTTTCAGCGGTTCGCCGACGATATTCCCCGCCCGCATCCTCGGATTCAACGACCCATAAGGATCCTGAAACACCATGCTCATATTCCGCCTCGCCCCACGTAGCACATCTCCTGGCGCATCCACCAACTGCTCTCCCTGAAAAAAGACACCCCCCGACGTCGGCCGTTCCAACTGAATCACCGCCCGAGCCACCGTCGTCTTACCCGAACCGCTCTCGCCCACGATCCCGAGCGTTTCACCTGGATTCACATGAAAACTAACCCCATTCACCGCCCGAATATGCCCCACCGTCCGCTGCACAATGAACCCCCGGTTAATCGGAAAATGCACATGCAAATCCTGCACCGACAACAAACTCCCCGCCGCCAAATTCGCCACAGCCAACTCCCCAACCGAAGCAAGCGCACCCACCCGATCCGGCGCGGTTGCGACGGCGGTGGCTTGGGCGGTGGTTGAGCCCTTTACGGCCCCTTCTCTCAACGTCAAAGCCATCAGCCTTGAAGTTGATTCAAGAAACCGATAATCCCCGACGTTAAAGA
>JAJEAU010000018.1 GCA_022824185.1 Dehalococcoidia bacterium | reverse complement strand
TTCAACCGCCGTCGAGCAGAGGATGCTGCCAAGGGCCGGGAGACCGCACGTGGAGCCACCGGACGTCTACTCTTGCCCATCACAAGAGGGAGGCTACAGAGCGAGAGGATCCCGCGAGGGTGAATCGAAGGAAACCGGCGTATTCCGAACGGCGATGCCCATCGCCGTGCCGAACTCCATGCACGCGGTCTGGCGACGCGTGCCGCGGCTGGTATCGGGAGCTAGCGGTCTCGCACACCGCTCTGCGCAGCAACTGACCCCTCTCCGGGGTCGACCTCTTGACAAGAGAGGACGCGCATGCCCCATCCTTGTCATTCCGGCGAAGGCCGGAATCCAGCGGGGCAGGGCAAGCGCGTCCACCACTCAAGAGGCGATGGAGAGGGAAGGAGCTCGGAAGTCAGCGCTGACCTCCGAGCTCAATGATGGGCAAGGCCCGAAAACCAACCACATGCCCAAATAACCGAAAAACATACCCAAAACCCCCGAACCACCCCAAGTGGCCTTTTAAACGCGTCAAAACAGATACTACCCTTTCCCCTACGCGCGCGGGCGCCGGCGAAGAGGGGGACCGCCCCTAATATAATTGCAACGGGCTACAAACACACCCACCCGATCAACCACAGGAGATACCGAAATGGCGTCGACAACTTGGGCCTTCTTCAAAGGACAACAAGTCCCACTAGAAGAAGCCAACGTACGAGTCGACACCCACGCACTCCACTACGGAACCGCAGCCTTCGAAGGCATCCGAGGCAACTGGAACGAAAAACACGGCAAGGTCTACATCTTCCGCCTCCGCGAACACTACGAGCGCCTCATCCGCGGATGCAACATCCTCCGAATGGACCTCCCCTACGACGCCGACGACCTCTGTCAAATCACCGTCGACCTCCTAGAACGAAACGGCTTCGCCGAAGACGTCTACATCCGACCCCTCGCCTACAAGTCTCAAGAAGCAGTCGCCAACCTAAAGCTCCACGAACTCGAGAGCGACTTCGCCCTCATGATCCTCCCCTTCGGCGCATACATCGAAGCCGATGGAGCAATAAAGTGCCAAACCTCATCATGGCGTCGCCCCGACGACTCCATGATGCCCACCGGCGTCAAGATCACAGGCCTCTACACAACCTCCATCCTCGCCAAAACAGAAGCCGTAATGGCCGGCTTCGACGAAGCAATCCTCCTCAACCACGACGGCTCAGTCTCCGAAGGCAGCGGCGAAAACCTCTTCATGATCCGCGACGGCGAGATCCACACCCCCTTCGAAACCGCCAACGCCCTCCTCGGCATCACCCGTGACTCCGTCATCGACCTCGCCAAAAAAGAACTCGGAATCGACGTCATCCAGCGTCGCATCAACCGAAGCGAACTCTACCTCGCCGACGAGGTGTTCCTGACAGGAACCGCGGCCCACCTCACACCCGTCGGAAGAATAGACAACCGCGACATCGGCGACGGCGACACCGGACCGTTAACCGAGCAGCTCCGAGAAATCTACTTCGACTGTGTCACCGGAAACAACTCCGACTACATGGACTGGTGCACAGGGGTAACCCCCGGCGGCGGCTAATCCTTCCCTCTCCCTCGGGGAGAGGGTCAGGGTGAGGGATGAGCGACCAAATCGAATCCGCCGCCGCGGTAATGGTCCGCGACTACGTCGTCCTAGCCTTCCTAGTCAGCCTCGGATCACTCCAACTCGCCACCTCCATCAGCGAAATCCGCGGCCTCTGGCTAATCCCCCACAAACAAACCACCCGCATCCTCGGCATCCTCCTAATCACCCTCGGCCTCGCCTACTACATCCTCTCACCCCTCTACCTCGAAGGCCCCTGGGCAGCTGGGACCGTAATCGACGGCACCTCCGAAAACCGCGCCTGGGGCACCGCCTCCATCGAGGAAATCTCCGGCGCCCGCAACGTCAACGACATCCATGGCGGAATGGCCGGCACCGCCTACGCCATCTACTTCGTCTTCTCCGCCGTCCTAGCCACAATCATCGCCGCCGCAATCGCCGGTATTCGACACCGCTACCTTGGCCCCCGAACCACCCACAAAACCGCCCACACCAGCACCGATGGCCTAGATGCACTAAAACACACCGATCCACTGACGACATTCACCACCTCACTAACCAACCTGCGCCGTGGCTTACCTCTAGACCTCGAACGCATGACTCAAACCACACATCGCTGGAGCATCCCCGCAATCCTCGAAAGGACGTTCCGCAATTAATCCTTTCGACAAAGAACTGATGCTCTTCATCAACGGGTTCGTCGGCAAGTCGGCCCTATTCGACCACGTTGCCAAAATCCTCGCGTCAGACTACCTGATGCCGCTCGCGTTCTCCACCATCATCTTCGCCATCTGGTTCATCGGCAAAGACATTTCCGAGCGTCGCCTATACCAACGCGCCACCCTCATCGCAGCCACCGCAATCGGCTTCGCAAACCTCGCCGTCGACATCATCGACTCTGCCTACGATCGCCCCCGTCCCTTCGACCAACTCGCCGATTCCATGACCCTTCTCTTCTACAGATCCACAGACCCATCATTCCCTGCAAATCCGATGGCCGTCGTATTCGCCATCGCGATGGCCGTCATGCTAGCCAACAAACGCCTAGGCTGGTGGCTCATGGCCCTTGCCACCGTCTACTCCATCCTCCGGGTCTACGTCGGCACCTTCTACCCGACCGACGTAATCGGCGGTGCAGTCATCGGCATTCTCGGCGCACTCCTAGCGTGGTTCGTATTCGAGCTGATGAAACCCGTACCCGAACTCGTCCTCCGTCTCCTCCGAGGCATCGGCGTCGCCTAGACCTACCTCCGCCTCGGTCGAGCAGAAATCCGACGAAACGCCTCGCCGTACTCGAACGGAAACCCCTCCGCTACCGACCTTGAACGATCCCTGATCCCGCGGTCCGACCCAGATTGCCGGGACAACCCAGGGACCTGACTGCTGTGTTTGCTCAACGCATCAATCCGAATATCGATCGTATCGGTGATGTCAACCACAACATTCGGTTCATCCGCGTGCCAAAAGAAAACGTCGCCGACGATGTACGGTTCGAGCCCATTGATGAGTTGCTCCGGGAAATGCAGGTGATCCCTCGCATACGGGTAGACCGCATCCTGCACCGTGATTCCGGTGTTTCTGTGATCCCGGTGGTTGAAGCCGTCAAACCGGAACGGATCATGCGTGAAGATCACGTCAGGCTGATGCGTCCTGATCGCCTTCACGATGTCACCAAGAAACTCGCGGTTCGCCTCAAGCATCCCATCCGGATAGGGCAGCATAACCAAGTTGGAAACTCCGATCACCGCAGCCGCATCCTCTTGCTCCTTACGACGGATATCCACGATCCTGTCTGAGGTCATCGATTCATCGTTGCTTCCGCTGCTACCCGTGGTGCAGACCACGTACGAAATTTCACATCCATTGCGAGACCAATGCGCCGTCGTCCCTCCGGCCCCGATCTCTGCGTCATCGGGATGCGCGCAGACCACCATCGCGCGTTCCGGTATCTCGGTGAAATGCTCTAGTGCCACTGCCTGGCCCTTCCAATGAACCAAATCGACCGGCATGCCATACCGACATGCATCTGCTCCATGATATCCACGCAACTCGAATCATCGTCCCATTAATAGACTCGATTCAACGCCCCGTCAAAATCAGCGAGCCAACGCATTGAACCTCCAATCCAGAGACCCCGAAATCGCGAAAATCATCGCAGCAGAGGAGCGTCGACTCCGCGAAGAGATCGTCCTCATCGCCTCGGAAAACTACGCCAGTCGCGCCGTCCTCGAAGCTACAGGATCAGTCCTCACGAACAAATACGCCGAAGGCTACCCCGGACGCCGCTACTACGCCGGCACCGAAAACGTCGACGCCGCTGAATCCCTAGCGATCGAACGCGCCAAACAACTCTTCGAAGGCGCGGAACACGTCAACGTTCAACCTCACAGCGGATCGCAGGCGAACATGGCCGCCTACTTCGCCGCGTTAGAGCCGGGCGACCGCGTAATGGGCATGTCCTTAGATCACGGCGGTCATCTGACCCACGGGTCCCCAGTCAACTTCTCCGGCCGCATCTACGATTTCGTCCATTACCAACTCGACGAAGAGTCCGAGTTAATCGACTACGACGCTGTCGAGCGGATGGCCCAAGAACTCCAACCCAAGATCATAGTCTCCGGCTACTCCGCCTATTCGAGAACCATCGATTTCGAACGCTTCGGCAAGATTGCCGAGAACGTTGGCGCAATCCACCTCGCTGACATGGCTCATATCGCCGGCCTCGTCGCGGGTGGCGAACACCCTTCTCCAGTCCAGCACGCGGAGATCGTAACCACCACGACCCACAAAACCCTCCGAGGCCCACGAGGTGCGATGGCCATCACCTCTAAGGATTGGGCGCGCAAATACGACTCGGCGGTCTTTCCAAGAATGCAAGGCGGCCCCATGGAACACACCATCGCGGCAAAAGCCGTGGCGTTCAAAGAAGCCCTGTCCAACGACTTCAAGCAATACGCCAAGAACATCGTGGACAACGCATCAGCGTTAGCGGAAGCAATGGCTGCTTCGGGAATGCGGATCGTTTCCGGCGGAACTGACAACCATCTCATGCTTGTAGATCTACGCGCCATGAACGTCTCCGGTGCCGAGGCTGAAATCAGGTTGCGCAGCGTAGGCATCGTTGCGAACAAAAACATGGTCCCATTCGACCCCAACCCGCCACGCGTGACAAGCGGCGTCCGTATCGGCGTCCCGTCCATCACATCACGCGGCATGGGCACCAGCGACATGGAAACCGTAGCCGAAATGATCGTCGCATCGTTGAGGGTTGACGACGAATCCACCGAACAAAGAAATCTGGCAAAACGCGTCAAGGATTTCGCCACATCGTTCCCGGTGCCGGGCATCGATTCCTAGCGGTTTCTGTCACGATCAAAGCGGAATTCGCGGTCGGGCCGAAGCCTCGAATGTATAATCGGGGTTCGATGAATCTGCGCGTCTCGTGCGGATCGAAACACGTTCACAAGACACCAAGTGGGATGGAATTGAGAGACTACGAAATTGTGTGGGTACTAGGCGGAGGCGCCGGTGAAACCGAGGGCAATGCGTCGGTGGATCGGGTTCGCGCGCTTGTGGATTCTCTTGGCGGTGAAGTCGGTGATGTGAACCCTTGGGGCAAAAGAAACTTGGCCTACCCCATCGAAAAGCACACAGAAGGCTACTACATCGAAGCCCAGTTGAAGCTAGATCCCGTTCGCTCTCCTGAACTTGATCAAGCCTGCAACGCAGACCGTCAGATTATTCGCCACTTGATCGTGAGGAAGTGAACACCTTGCCATAACCTGTTACTAATGTGTCGTTAATTTTTGGACGACAAAGGTAACAGTAACTATGGAAGGTGAAAACTCGAATGTCACTGAATCAAATACTCCTCATCGGAAACGTAGGCCGCGACGCCGAGTTGCGATACACAGCGAACGGAGCAGCGGTCGCCAACTTCAGTCTGGCAGTCAATCGGCGTTACCAAGCCCGCGACGAAGTCCGGGAAGAGACAGAGTGGTTCAACGTAGCAGCGTGGGAACGACAAGCCGAATGGGTTTCTGACCGCGTCAAACGCGGAACACGGGTATTCGTCGACGGTCGCCTTTCGACCCGAGAATATACATCGGCTAGCGGCGAGACGCGCATCAGTCTCGACGTCAACGCCCGCCGAGTTGTACCCCTATCGCCGAGGCAGAGCAACGCCGAAGGCGAACGCGAATCCTTCACGCAACGCGACGACGGGGCGACACAATCCGTCAGCGAGGCAACAACGCCCTCGCAGTATTCCGCGCCCGATTCTGCAAGCCAAACCGACGAACTAGAAAACTTGCCTTGGTAATTCGCAATGAGTCTCAACCTGATACTCCTAATAGGCAACGCCGGACGTGACGCCGAGTTGCGTTTCACCGCGACGGGTCGCCAAGTCGCAAACTTCAGCTTGGCCGTCAACCGCAGTTACCAAGTCAACGGCGAATGGCAAGAAGAGACCGAGTGGTTCAACGTTGCCTCGTGGGGCCAACAAGCCGAGAGCGTTGCTAACAGCGTACGGCGTGGTTCCAGAGTCTTCGTCGAAGGAAGACTGTCGTCACGCGAGTGGACAAACCAAGCAGGGGTAACTCGGACCAGCTTGGAAGTGAACGCATTCCGCGTGATCAACCTTTCAAGGCGAGAAGAAGGCGAAGAAGGCGGATACGGTTCTTACCCGCCACCACCTGGTGGGGAACAACCACAAAGCGGTGGCGGGGCTCAACAAGCCGCGTCTCCATCTGCCGGAGGCTACGCTCCCGCACCCGATTTTGAACCAGCCAGCGACGGCGACGACCTAGAAGACTTGCCTTGGTGAGCCGAACATCCGTCGTTTGCGTGAATGACAATTGAAAAGACGACGCGATTTCGCGAAGAACAGCACGGAGCAGAAATGACAACAGGTTCGAGAGCACGACCGACTGGCGGTCGCCGCGGTGGCGGCGCACCCAGTTTCAATCGCCGACGACGCGGCCGAAACGTCCTCAAAGCTGAAGAGATCGATTACAAAGACGTGCAGCTGATGCGACGTTTCGTCAATGAGCGCGGCAAGATCGTGTCGGGACAACGAATCGGCGTAACCGCTAAGAATCAACGAAGATTGGCCCGCGCCATCAAGAGAGCGCAACATCTCGCGTTGATACCGATGGCCCCTAATCACACTTACGTCACTGGCTCGGTCCAGACCGAAACTCAGCGTCGACCAGACACTGACGCTGAAGGAGACGAACCGCAAGCCGACACTAACGCGCAGGCGCCGCAAGCATCCGATCAGCAAGCCCAAACCGTTCCTCAAACAGACGTCGCCGCTAACAACGGCGCAGTTGAGCAGGATACCGCCGCAGATTCTGGCGACGACGAATAACTGCAACGGCGTTTTGGGCACCATCGCGTGATCGGTCGCCGTTTGTCGCAGAGCGTAAAATAACGATTGATCGGTCGATGCCGACTTTCTTTACTCTGTAGCGATGGCCAACGAACAGGAACGCAGCACATTCTCTCACGCTCCGCTTGGCACGTATCGCGCCGGGCAGCGTAGCATCACGAACCGCAGGGGAATCTCGCGATTCGAGATGATGCGGCGACGGGAACGTGCCGCGTTGCGGAACCGACCGTTCATCATCGGTGCGTTGATTTTCGTCCTCATCGTCTTAGCCATCCCTGGCTACGGCTTCTACCGACAGTACGTCGAACCACCAACCGAGATCGCTGTCCAAGTCGAAGACTCGATTTACACCCGCGGCGACATCGTCAACTACATCCGATTCTTCCAACGGCTCAGCGAAGACCTTGGCGTCCCGTTCGAACTCGGCACCTCCGCGTTCGAGGCGATGCAGACACTCCAGTCAAACGAACTCGCCTACCACTTGGCACCTAGGTTCGGCATCACGGTCGAACAACACGAAGTTGACGCGCAGCTCGAATCGCTGCTTGGTTTCGTAGCGGAAACTACTTCGGACGCCTCTATGCGTGAGCATCGATCCAACGTCGAAGAAACCAAAAAGCAGTTCCTCAACCGAATCGGCTTAGACGAGGCCGTTTACCGTGATTTCATCCGTAAAGGCATGTTCAAGGAGCGATTGCGGGACGCTTTGGGCGAAAACATGCCGCGGATCCAACCTCATGCTGAGGTTTATCAAATCGTGTTGCAAGACGTCAGTCAAGCAACCATCAATCGAATCGAACGTGACCTCGCGTCGGGCCGGGCTGTTTATGACATCACGGTCGACTTGTCTGAAGACCCCAATGTCTTGCGGGATCGCGGATATATCGGTTGGCTGCCCGAAGGCGTACGATCGGACTTGGACTCGATCCTTTTTGCTCATAAAGCCAATGAGGATGGTTCAAAGGGAGACCGAGTTTTGCCTTTGAGGACTTTGAGCGGCGGTCGTTATGACGAGGGCACGCAACTTTGGACGGCACACATCGTGTCTGATTTCACTGATGCACGTGAGATCTCAAATGAACACTTCGACGCCTTGGCGAACCTCGAAGTAGATCGGTACATCAACGAACACCGGGGCGATTTCAAGACGGCTATTTCGTTGAACAGCGAGGTCTACGACTGGATCAATCGACAAGTCCGTTTGGCTGCCATCGTCGCGACTGCGACGCCCGAATCGCAGTTCTCATCGCTAGAAGACCTCAACCAGGCACTCGGTCAGTAATCCATGCCTGTTGATCAGAAGACGGGAGTCGGGCTGCTGGGTGCCGGAGTCGTCGGCTCACAAGTCGCACGTGTGATTCTTGATGCCACCGATGGTGCGGCATCGAATCTCACATTGAACGGAGTTTTAGTCCGCGACATCAATCGCAGTCGAGAGGGAGTCCCATCTGGTCTGCTGACCACTGACCCCGAGCAGGTGTTGAGCGACGACCGCAACGACCTCATCGTGGAGGTCATGGGCGGAGAAGAGCCTGCCCGTTCCTACATGGCCGCTGCCATGCGCTCGGGCAAACACGTAGTCACCGCAAACAAAGAGGCGCTCGCAAAACACGGCGACGAGTTGGTCGGCCTCGCTGCTGACAACGGCGTCACACTCTCTTACGAAGCAAGCGTCGGTGGCGGAATACCGGTATTGGCAGTCATCCAAGACAGCCTCAGCGCAAACCGGATCGAGAGTATCCGAGCAATCATCAACGGCACGACAAACTACATTCTCTCCTCGATGGATGAGGCTGGAAGTTCGTTCGAAGACGCTCTCGAAGAGGCGCAGGAACTCGGATTCGCCGAAGCCGATCCTACGGCCGACGTCGATGCGCACGACGCCATGTACAAACTTTCGATTCTTGCTCGTTTGGCGTTTGGGGCATCGGCTCTCCCAGACACGATCCATCGCGAGGGTATCCGCAACATCGGGGCCAAAGACCTCAGGTATGCCGGCGCATTGGGGTACACGATCAAGTTGCTCGCCATTGCGCGCAGTGGTTCGGACGGCATCCGGTGCCGTGTGCACCCCGCGCTCGTTCCAAACGATGTACCGATGGCCAAAGTCAACGGTGTATTGAACGCAGTTGAACTCAACGGCGATCTTCTGGGGCCACTGTGGCTACAGGGCAGAGGAGCTGGAGCGGGACCGACGGCAAGTGCGGTGATGGGGGATGTGTTGCGAATAGCTCATGGGATGTTAGGGAATGGCGGCGGCGGAAAGTCCCAAACTGGCAGCCCGTCTGCAACAAACGGACCTCCCGTGGTCGGTATGGACGACTTGGAGGTTTGTTACTACGTGCGACTTGCGGCCATCGACAGGTTCGGCGTTTTGGCGAAGATCGCGAACGTCTTTGGCGAAGGGCACATCAGCATCGCGTCGGTCCTCCAATTCGATGCCGACGACGAACGGGGTTTGGCCGACCTCGTGATCATGACTCACCCCGCACGCGAGGCCAACATGCAAGAAACTGCCGCGCGTCTGCGACAATTGGATGTTGTTGCATCGTTAGAGAACCTGATCCGCGTCGAAGATTACGACACTGTTTAGTGGCCGGAGATGGTCTGCGGGCGATCACGACCCGCGAATTGTGAGGGACCTTTGAACGGCACCATCGGCGTAATCGAGAGATACAAGGAGTTCCTTCCGGTCAACGCGCGCACGCCGATGATCTCGATGGGCGAGGGCAGCACGCCTCTGGTCAAGTCAACCAACATCGGCCCCTCGGTCGGTTGTGACAACCTCTACTTCAAGCTCGAGGGTTGCAATCCAACAGGTTCGTTCAAGGATCGCGGCATGGTCATGGCCATCGCCAAAGCGCTCGAAGGCGGCCGCAAACGGGTGATCTGCGCCTCCACCGGGAACACGAGCGCATCCGCCGCGGCGTACAGTGCCCGATACAACCTCCAAGCATTCGTCGTCGTCCCGTCTGGTGAGATCGCTTTGGGGAAACTGGCCCAAGCGATGGCGTACGGCGCCAGAATCTTGGCCGTTGATGGCAACTTCGACGACGCATTGAAGATGGTCCGTGATCTATCGACCGAACTCTCAATCGAACTCGTAAACTCATTGAACCCGTATCGTCTCGAAGGCCAAAAAACGGCATCGTTTGAGATCTCAGATGCTTTGGGCGATGCACCAGACATGATCTGCATACCAGTGGGCAACGCCGGCAACATCTCCGCATACTGGAAAGGATTCAACGAGTATCGGATCGACGAGCAAATCAGCAAGCTTCCGCGCATGATGGGATTCCAAGCCGCCGGCGCGGCACCGATCGTGAAAGGCGAACCGATCCACGAACCCCAGACGATCGCCAGCGCAATACGCATCGGAAACCCTGCTAGTTGGGACAAGGCGGTTGCCGCACGAGACGAGTCGGAAGGCGACATCGACGCCGTGACCGACGCTGAGATAATCGAGGCATACATCCGACTGGCTCGAGACGAAGGCATTTTCTGCGAACCCGCTTCAGCCGCCTCGGTGGCCGGCCTCATCAAACTGGCGGCGCAAGGGCAACAGTTTGAGGAAATGAAGGTCGTGTGTATATTGACGGGGATGGGATTGAAAGATCCGACTACCGTCGAAAACCACGCCTTGGTCGAGCTCGAATACGTCGAACCCGATGTCGACCAAGTAGCCGCCCTCCTGTCAAAGTGACGGGAATGAGGCAATCTACATGACTTCTGCGACAACCCCAAGAATCGCCTCGCCAACGTTCGGCGATTTGGCAGAAGATTGGCGACGCATATTCGAGTCGATGCCCGCAAGCTCAGCGTTCGATTCCCTCGAATGGAATCGCATCTGGTGGGACCACTTTGGCGGCGACTCAAAGCTGATGCTACGGACCGTTGTACGACCCGATGGCACGACCGCGATCATCGCTCCTTTGCGACTCGACTCGAACAACGATGAAGGTGTCTGCACTTTCCTTGGCGGCACCGATCTTGTTGACTATCTGGGGTTCAAACACGTCGAAGAACTCCTCGCAGAAGACGTCCGAGATCTCCTCCAATCGCTATACGACGATCCAGATATAAACGCATTGGTCTTGGAATCGCTGCCCGAAGATTCACACACTATCCACGCTGTCGAGGAAGTAGCCGGTGATATCGGCTGGCAAGTCCACACCTGGGACGAGGGCGTCGCCCCGCGTGTGAAACTCCCGGCCACCGTCGACGAGTACTATTCGTCCCTTTCCAAAAAGCACAGGCACGAACTGCGGCGCAAATTGAGACGCCTCCACAATGCCGGGAATGTTGAACAGGTCGAGTTCAAATCGCCTGACGAGATCGAACACAACATGGTCGATTTCATCGATCTCCACCGCGGCAGCTCGATCGACAAGATGGACTTCATGACTGTAGAGCGAGAAGCGTTTTTCCGTGAAGCCGCTGTCAAGCTGGCAGAAATGGACATCACCCGGCTCTACTTCTTGACCTTGAATGGAGAAAAGGTTGCTACGTCGTTGGCATTCAAAGTCGGTTCAACCAAGTACCTCTATAACAGCGGTTACGATCCTGAGAGATCCTGGCTCGCGGTTGGGCTCCTCAACCACGCCATTAACATCCTCAAATCGATCGAAGAAGGCATCGAAATCTACGACTTCATGCGCGGCGACGAACGATACAAATACCACCTTGGCGCGTACGACCGACACATTTTCACTGCACGCCTCGACAAAAAGCCATAGTCGTCTGATTCCGACGATAGATGCGCCGATCGCCAGAAGATAGAAATCTATATGCGCATCGCAACCATAAGCGTCCACGGATGCCCGTGCATTCAGCCCGGTGGAACTGATGCAGGTGGGATGAACGTCTATGTCGACGAAGTCTCGGATCGCTTAGCGAAACGAGGACACACAGTTCGTGTGTATGCCCGCGCACACGCCTCAATGGCAAACTCGGCGTGCCAACGATCCTACGAGCTCGTCCACATCCCCGCGGGTCAGCCGTCGTTACATAAAGATGAACTCCCCGACATCTTGCCCGAGTTCGTCTCTTCCGTGATCGCATATGCCGAGCGACGCAACCTGGATCACGATGTAATCGCTTCACACTATTGGCTGTCCGGGATCGTTGGCACAGAACTTGCACGCGTCTGGGACAAACCCCACGTTACGAGTTTCCACACTCTCGCCAGCATCAAGAAGAAAGTCTGGCCTGAGCAAAGCGAACCCGAAATCAGATTCATCAGCGAAGCCCAGATCGCAAACGACGCCGATACGGTCGTGGTCTGGACGGAAGGCGAAGCAGACCACATCGCGACCGAATTTGGTCTTGCCAAAGACAAGATCGCCATCGTGCCACCCGGCGTCGATAACCAGATGTTTGACCTGCCATCGACGGCGAAGAACCAGACGAAAGCTCCATCTCGCGTCCTTTACGTAGGCAGATTGGATGCGTTGAAAGGCGTGGACCTACTATTGGACGCCTTTGCGATCGTCTCGGTAAGTCAACCCGACGCCGAATTGCAGATCGTCGGTGGCGGCTCCTCGGACGAGATCCGCCGGGTCCTCAGTCGCATCTCTAAGTTAAGGCTGTCAAATCGTGTGAAGTTGCCCGGAGTCGTGGAGCAATCGGAACTCCCAGAGATCTACTCTTCCGCGGCTTGCATCGTCGCTCCGTCGTTCCACGAAACATTCGGACTCGCGGTGCTTGAGGCCGCTTCATGCGGCACCCCTGCAATTGTTGCAGATGTCGACGGTCTACGGTCGATCGTGGTCGACGGCGAGACAGGATTCCTGGTCCAAGAACGGGATCCGCATCTCTACGCCGAGAAGATCATTCGAGTAATGGAAAACGCCGACTTGCGGAACGCGCTATCCGAGTCGGCACGCAAAAGAGCAGAATCGTTATCTTGGGACAACACCGCCGAATCGTTGCTGAAAATCTACAATCGAATCAAGTTGACTAGAAGCATCCCTTCTGTTCTGCGATAATTCCATTTCATTACCGAGCAACCCGTCAGGGTCGGAGCTGCAACTGTGTATTGTCGAATCGAAGATCACGGCATTATTGGTGACCTGTACACGGCCGCGCTTGTGGGCGTAGACGGTACGATCGACTGGTTCTGCGCTCCGCGATTTGATTCGCCCTCAATCTTTGCGTCGATTCTCGACGACGAAAAGGGTGGTCACTTTTCAATTCATCCGACTATCGACGACGTGCGCTCTACGCAGTACTACTTGCCAGAAACCAATGTCTTGGTCACTCACTTCACCTCCGAAGAAGGCGTCGCCCAAGTCGTCGACTTCATGCCGGTCCGGACCCGGTTCGCAGGGGAAACCGATCACGTATTGATCCGACGAGTAACTGGTGTTCGTGGCAATCTGCACATGCAAGTCGAATGTGCTCCGAGCTTCAACTACGGCAGGGACGATCACGATGCGGTTTATGTCGACGAGAGCGTCCGGTTCATCTCCCCAGACTTAGCGCTCGACTATTGGAGCACCGTGCCGCCCAAAATCGTCGAAAACCGAGTCATAGTCGATTTCGAAATTCGCGAAGGTCACACAGAGTACATGGTGATCGACGCTGTCGAACACGTCGAGCGCCCCGACCGATTCGACCCAACACGCATTGAACTGCTCTTCGATGACACCGTGGATTATTGGCGACGGTGGATCAACAAGTGCACCTACACGGGCCGTTGGCGCGAAATGGTTCACCGCTCCGCCCTCGTCCTAAAGCTCTTGACCTACGAACCAACTGGCGCATTTGTCGCCGCACCCACCACGAGCCTTCCTGAAGACCTTGGCGGAGTAAGGAATTGGGACTATCGCTACACCTGGATCCGAGACGCCGCGTTCAGCGTCTACGGATTGTTGAGAATCGGTCTGACAGAAGAGGCTGGTCGATTCATGGAATGGTTGCAGGATCGCTGCGTCGATAGCGCGGATAACGGGCCACTGAAGATCATGTACGGCATCGACGGTAGTCATGAACTCGAGGAGCACACTCTCGAGCACCTATCGGGTTACATGGACTCGAAGCCTGTTCGCGTCGGCAACGGAGCTGCGGACCAGCTTCAACTTGACATCTATGGCGAACTCATGGACGCCGTTTACCTTTCGAACAAGTACCAGACGCCAATCTCGTATGACTTCTGGTCCCATCTCCGCAACATCATCAACTGGGTGTGCGACAACTGGCACCGCCCAGATGAAGGAATCTGGGAAGTGCGCGGCGGACGCGCGCATTTCGTCTACTCCAAATTGATGTGTTGGGTGGCAATCGACCGGGCCATCAGGCTGGCCGCCAAGAGATCCTTCCCGAGCGACACCGAACGATGGACAAGGGTGCGAGACGAGATCTACGAGGAGATCATTGAACACGGTTGGAGCGAAGAAGTCCAAGCTTTCACGCAAGCCTACGGCAGGGACGCACTCGATGCGTCGAACCTGATAATGCCGATGGTCTTCTTCATGTCGCCTTCTGACCCCCGCATGCTCAAAACCCTCAATGCCATACGAAGATCACCAGCCAACGGTGGGCTCGTTTACTCAAATCTTGTCTATCGATACAACCTGAACGAAACCGCAGACGGGCTCGAAGGTGAAGAAGGAACCTTCAACATGTGCACCTTCTGGCTCGTCGAAGCCCTGACTCGCGCCGGTCGATCAGATCCTTCGCTTCTCGATGAGGCTCGGATGATGTTCGAGCACATGCTGGGATACGCGAATCACTTGGGCCTTTATTCAGAAGAAATCGGACCCAAGGGTGAACATTTGGGCAACTTCCCCCAAGCCTTCACCCACCTAGCGCTGATCTCGGCGGCGTTTAATTTGGACCGGGCGCTCGGATCGCGGGCTTAGTCCTTCACCATCTCAAGCCCGAAGTAGTTGACCTCGGAATAGGTTCGGTAACCGGCGGATTCATAAATCCGGCGAGCTGGCGGATTCTGCGAATCCACGTCCAAACTCAACGTCGTTGCACCATGTTCGATCAACCGCTCAACCCCTGCGTTGAATATCGCCCACCCCAATCGTCTTCCACGCATTGAAGGGTGGACGCCCACCATTTCAACTCGCCCGTCACCCTCGTTCAATGTGATCCAGTTATACGCAGACACGACACCTTCAGTCTCATCCTCCAACACGACAATCGGCGAAAAACCGTTCCGCGCCGCGTCCGCAGCAGTCCGACCGATGATCTCGTCGACAGTATTCGGTGAAAACCCCCAACTTCCTGTAAAGCAGGCGTTGTGAAGGTTGGTCACTACGAATGCCTCGCCAGAGTCCGCCATGTTTGCGTCCCGGATCATCGAACCGGTCGGAACCTCTCCCTCATTTAACTCGACATCTGCAACATCGACGCGCATCTTGAGAACCGTTCGAACCACCTCGAATCCCTTCGCCTCGAGCGCATCAACAACTGATCTCTCCTCCGTATCCCTAACCGCCACGTGAATCTCAAATCGCTCAGTCTCTGCAACCTTAATCGCACGCTTCACCCCTTCCTCCAGCAGGTCGCTCAACGCATCTTCCCGCCCCGGGAGCACCGCCAGTCCGACGATCATGCGGCCGATATTCAGCTCGGATTCCACAAGCGAATATCCAATCGCAAGACCGTTCTCGAATCCAACCGACCAACCTCCCAGATCCGGATCCAATCGTGGGTTGTCAAGAGTCGCAAGTAACGAGGATTTGCTCTCGACTGCCCACTCGCGATGCCCATGCGGTCCAACCGACCGCAAGATCGAGTGCAGATCACCAACCTCGCTACGAGAAACTGTCCGAATCAACATATTGCGTCCAGTCTTGGTCGGCGCCGTTTTGCGAATTTCGTCGCGTATGGCATAATTTAGACCTAAATCCGAATTCCTTATGCTAAGAACGGGAGTAGTAACGCGGCTCCGTTAGCAGTAGAGAGTATCCCCTCCGGCTGAAAAGGATACGCAACGTCCGCGAGAACTCGCCCGGGAGCTTGCAACCCCAACCTCCCAGTTCCACCCAACGGAAACTGGGATCATTAGGGTAGCACGGGTGGCCACGTTAAAGGCCGTAAATCAAGCGGGTCGATAATCAGACGCATAGTCTAGAGCTCGATCAATCAAGGTGGTACCGCGGGATCCAAATCTCGTCCTTCCAGACAATGAGGACGAGATTTTTTATTTGGGACAGGAAACGAACATCAACATGGGCAAGACACTGACAGGTGGCGACATAGCGTGCGAAGCTCTCCTAAACGAGGGCGTCGACATCGTATTCGGCCTCCCCGGTGGCGCGATTCTGCCGCTTTACGGGGTCCTGAGCCGGTATCCTCAGCTCCGCCACGTCCTGGTACGTCACGAGCAAGGTGCCGCCCACGCCGCTGACGGTTATGCGCGCGCCTCCGGCAGAGTCGGCGTCGCCTTCGCGACGTCGGGACCCGGTGCTACCAACCTGATCACCGGCCTCGCGACCGCCATGATGGACTCCGTCCCAATCGTTGCCATCACCGGACAGGTCGGGCGCGCCGCAATCGGTTCCGACGCATTCCAAGAGACCGACATCACGGGCGCAACCCTTCCCGTAACCAAACACAACTACCTGGTCACCCGCGTCGAAGACGTCGGACCCACAGTCCACGAGGCATTCCACATTGCACGTACCGGCCGTCCCGGCCCCGTCCTGATCGACATCCCGAAAGACGTGATGCAGGAGGAAGGTACATACGACTACGAGCGCGACCGACAAATCAAGCTCCCCGGGTACCGAATCCCGACAACCGCCCCCGAAGACCAGATCGATGCCGCTGTCAAGCTCATCAACGAAGCCGAACGACCCGTCTTTCTCGCAGGCCACGGCGTCATCATCTCGCGCGCTTTCGACAAGTTGAAGGAACTCGCCGAGAAAGCCCAGATCCCTGTGGTAACCACTTTGCTCGGCATCTCAGGCTTTCCTGAAAACCACCCATTGCACGTCGGATTCCCCGGTATGCACGGCGAGGCTTACGCTAGTTTGGCTTTAGACGATTCCGACCTGATCATCTCCGCCGGTAGTCGCTTTGACGACCGCATCGTTGGCAACGTCAACGAATTTGCGACGCGGTCCAAGAAGATTCATATCGACATCGATCCCGCCGAGATCAACAAGTCTGTCCAGGTCGACGCTGCTGTCGTCGGCAACCTGAAACACGTCTTGGGCCAGATGATCCCCAAAGCTGAACGCAAGTCTCGACCCGAATGGATCCGCCACGTCGAGCAGTTGAAAACAGATCACCCCTCTTTGCACATCCCGGAAACTGGCAACCTCTCCGGCCAGCACGTCGTACGTGGCCTGTCTAATATCACCAAGGGCAATGCCATCATCTGCACGGGCGTGGGCCAGCACCAGATGTGGGCAGCCCAACACTACAAGTTCACCCAACCCAATTCGTGGCTATGCTCCGGCGGCCTCGGAACCATGGGTTACGAAGTGCCTTCAGCAATTGGCGCGCAGATGGCGATGCCCGAAGCGCTTGTTTGGTCGATCTGTGGCGACGGCGGTTTTCAGATGACCATGATGGAGCTCGCCACGGCGGTCGAAAACCGACTGCCAGTCAAATACGCGATCTTGAACAACAACCATTTGGGCATGATCACCCAGTGGCAAGAGCTCTTCTACATGGGCGACACCCAGGCCGATGCCTACACAGCCAACCCGGACTTCGTGAAGTTGGCCGAAGCCTTCGGTATGAAGGGAATGCGCGTAGAAGAGATCGACGACGTCGAATCGGCCATCGAAGAGGCCAATGCCCACCCCGGCCCAGTAATCGTCGATTTTGTGATCGAGAAGGTTGAACACGTCTACCCCATGATCCCGGCAGGCGGAAGCATTCAAGACCTGATGGAAGATACGAGAGTTTAGGATGACCACCGAATCTAAATTCGAAGCTCGCACGGTTACCGCGTTGGTTGAGGACCGTCCTGGCGTCCTCGCACGCATCGCCGGCCTATGCCGTCGCCGCGGCCTCAACATCGCAAGCCTCGCAGTGGGTCGATCTGAACAAGCTGGTCTGTCGAGGCTCACGTTCGTCCTCGAAGGTCCCCCGGGTGTCGTAAATCAATGCGCCGCCCAGCTTGAGCGTCTCGTCAACGTTATCGACGCAACCGACATCACAAACAAAAACCACATCTGGAGAGAACTCGCGCTCGTCAAAGTGGGGACCTCCACCGACACCCGCGTCGAAGTCCTCGAACTCAGTCGCGTCTTCCGCGCAAATGTCATCGACATCGGCGTCGACAGCGTCACGCTCGAATTGACCGGCGGGCGCGAAAAGATCGACTCGATGATCACATTGTTAGACCGATTCGGCATCAAAGAGGTGATGCGGACGGGCCGCGTGGCGGTCCTCCGCGGTACCCTTTTCGAGGGCGAAGAAGACGGTCAGTTCCAGTCCTCCCGCAAATGGGCAAATGGACTGCCTCACGAGTACCACGTCACCCCGGGCGTTTCCGGAAGCGTGTAAGGGATACCCGACTGGGCATCCTCAAAAACCCCAAAAACCTAACACCTAGGAAGGCCAATCAACCAAATGCCGAAGCTTTACTACGATGCGGACATCGACGACTCTCCGCTGCGCGACAAAACCATCGCTGTCATTGGCTATGGATCGCAGGGCCACGCTCACGCGCTGAACCTGAAAGACAACGGATTCAACGTCGTCGTCGGCCTATACGAAGGTAGCAGCAGCCGAGAGAAAGCCGAAGCTGACGGCCTAGAGGTGTTGAGTAACGATGAGGCGGCCAAGCGCGCCGATTTGATCTCGTTCTGCTTGCCAGACACCATACAAGGCGGCGTCTACAAAGCAGACGTCGAGCCCAACTTGGGCGACGGCAAAACCTTGCTATTCGCCCACGGCTTCACGATCTTCTACGGACAAATCAAGCCGCCGGAAAACGTTGACGTCGTGATGATCGCACCGAAGGCTCCAGGCCACCGGGTCAGAGCAGTCTTCGAACGCGGTCTCGGTGTCCCTTGCTTGATCGCGGTCGACCAAGACGCATCGGGCCAAGCTAGAGAAAACGCCCTCGCCTATGGCAAAGGTGTAGGCGGTGGACGCGCCGGCATCTTGGAGACCACCTTCAAGGAAGAAACGGAGACCGACCTCTTCGGCGAACAAGCGGTCCTCTGCGGCGGGGTGACGCAGCTCATCAAAACTGGATATGAAGTCCTCACCGAAGCGGGATACCAACCCGAATCGGCATACTTCGAGGTTCTCCACGAACTCAAACTCATCGTGGACCTCATCTACCAAGGCGGCCTCGAGTACATGCGCTACTCCGTCAGCGATACCGCCGAGTACGGCGATTACAGCCGTGGCCCGGAAATCATTGACGACTCCGTAAAGGAGAACATGCGCCGCGTTCTTGATGACATCCAGTCCGGACGATTCGCTCGCGAGTGGATCGCCGAGAACGATGAGGGATTGCACCGATTCAAGCGAATGCGCGACGAAAACCTAGCCCACCCAGTTGAGGAAGTTGGCAAGGAGCTCCGCGCAATGATGCCGTGGTTAGAGTCCACGACGTGATCTATACCCGAACGCGGCAATAGCCGTTTCGGATGCTCCAAAGCTTAGGAGCGAAAACATGACAACTCACACAGCGAAAAAAGCAGACCAAGTAATCATCTTCGATACCACCCTGCGCGACGGAGAGCAATCGGCCGGCGCAGGCCTAACCGTTGGCGAAAAGGTGCGCATCGCGCACCAATTGGGGCGATTGAACGTCGACGTCATCGAAGCAGGTTTTGCAGGCAGCTCCCCCGGCGATTTCGAGGCCGTTCGACGCATCTCGCATGAAGTCGAAGGCCCCGTCATCTGCTCCCTCGCCCGAGCGGTTGAGACAGACATCGAAGCCGCCGCTCGCGCCCTCGAAGGCGCTGCCAAACCCCGCATCCACACCTTCATCTCTTCGTCCGATGTCCATCTCATGCACCAGATGCGACGCGATCGAGAGACGATCATGAACATGGCTGTTGACGCCGTTGAGAAGGCCAAGGGATACGTCGACGATGTCGAATTCTCCCCCATGGATGCCACACGCACCGCGCCAGAGTACCTCTACGCAATGCTTGAAGCCGCCATCAGAGCAGGCGCCACGACCGTCAACGTGCCCGACACAGTCGGATACTCAAACCCCGCCGAGTTCGGCGAGCTGATTAAAGGCGTCTTCGACAACGTCTCCAACATCGATCAAGCCGTCGTCAGCGTCCACTGTCACAACGACCTCGGCCTGTCCGTGGCAAACTCGTTGGCCGCCATCGAAAACGGAGCGCGTCAGATCGAGGGCTGCGTCAACGGACTTGGCGAGCGCGCTGGAAACGCCGCTTTGGAAGAGGTCATCATGGCCGTCGTCACTCGACCCGACCACTATGGCGTACAAACCGGCGTCAACGTCCGCGAAATCAACGCAACCAGCCGAATGATCAGCAGCATCTTCGGCTTCCCTGTCCAGTACAACAAAGCCATCGTCGGCCAGAACGCATTCCGCCACTCATCCGGAATCCACCAAGATGGCTACCTGAAGGAACGCACGACTTTCGAGATCATGAGTCCAGAAGACGTCGGGTGGCGCGGTGAAGCACTCGTACTCGGCAAGCTGTCCGGCCGGGCAGGACTACGTTCAAGATTGCGTGACCTCGGATACCAGCTCAACGACGAAGAACTCAGCGATGTCTTCATCGCGTTCAAAGACTTGGCAGACAACAAACGCGAAGTCACCGACGCCGATCTTGAAGCCCTGATGCGTGAGCAACATCGCTACGCGGACACGAACCGCAGGTACAAACTTGGCAAAGTCCACGTCATATGCGGAAACGACGAGATGCCTTCCGGAAACGTGTCGATGACCACGCCCGATGAGGATGATCGTAGCGCCTCAGCCGAAGGCACTGGCCCGGTCGACGCCGTCTGCAAAGCCATCGACTCAATCGTCGACCTCGATGTGGAACTAACTGAGTTCTCCGTTAGCTCCGTTACAGAAGGCATCGACGCGCTCGGCGAAGTCACCATCCGGATCGAACACAACGGCTCCACCTATTCGGGACGTGGTTCGGACACCGACATCGTCGTTGCATCGGCCAAGGCATACGTCAACGCGATCAACCGGGCGTTGATGATCAGCGAATTAGAAGGCGAACCGCTCACCGCGACGGTCTAACAAAATCCTGCGTAATCACTGACTGTCGTAACCTAGCAGGTACACGTGCGGGGGAACTTACGAAGCCACATGATCCTTTGGGGCAACAGATCAGCGAACACCGATCGAGAGAAACGGTATAGGCGAACAAACCAGCTCACCTATGTCGTCGAGATTTTGCTGGTCTTCGCCGTCTCGATAATGGCCGAATTCGCGTTCGATCATCTCGGATTCTCCGGGCCATGGGTCGATCTGGGAATCACGGCTCTGTTGTTATTCTTAGTGGGTCGAGCGTTCGCTGGCCGTACGCACGACATCGGTAGAACCGACAACTGGACGCTGATTCCGATCGTTCTTTTCTCGGCCGGTTGGCTCCTGCCTGTGTTCTGGGACGGGGCTCCGACATGGGTCGAGATCACGGGACGACTGCTATGGGTGCTGGTGTTAATCGCCCCAGCCTTGTTCAAAGGCGACGAAGGTGAAAACAAGTACGGTGCCCCACCGGAAAACGCAATCGAATGGAAGGTGATTGCGAACGTTGGTTGACGGCCCGCTCTGCCAGGCCGTGAGCCCGGCAAAGCAAACTAATCAAATAGGCGGTGAAAATGCCGAAGACGATGTTCGAAAAGATCTGGGACGCACATCTGGTTGCAGAGCCAGAGGGTGAACCAGCGGTCCTTTATATCGACCTGCACTTGGTGCACGAAGTTACCTCGCCGCAGGCCTTCGAGGGACTGCGGATCACCAATCGCAAAGTCCGCCGCCCAGATCTGACCATCTCGACCGTCGACCACAACGTCCCAACCGACGAAACACGCACAGAGGTGATTCGCGACCCGATCGCACGTCAGCAGGTCGAAGCACTCCGCAAAAACTGCGCCGACTTTGGCGTGACTCTTTACGATGTCGATTCCAGCGGCCAAGGCATTGTCCACGTCATTGGGCCTGAGCAGGGATACACACAACCGGGAATGACAATCGTCTGCGGTGATTCGCACACCTCCACACACGGGGCGTTCGGCTCTCTGGCGTTCGGGATCGGAACCTCCGAGGTCGAGCATGTCTTGGCAACCCAGACGCTACGTCAGCGCAGGCCGAAGACGATGGAAGTCAGGTTCAACGGTGAATTGCCCTTGGGGGTTTCCGCCAAAGACATGATCCTTGCGACCATCGGCAAGATGGGCACCGCCGGAGGCACCGGGCACGTCATCGAATACACCGGCGAGGCCATCCGTTCGCTCAACATGGAAGGACGGATGACAATCTGCAACATGACCATCGAGGGTGGAGCGCGCGCCGGCATGATCGCACCCGACCAAACAACCTTCGATTGGATGCGAGGCCGCAAATTCGTCCCTCAAAATGACGAATTCGACGCCGTTTGCAAAGATTGGGCCGAACTCACAACTGACGAAGGCGCCAAGTACGACACGTTGGTAGAGATAGATTGCGAATCGCTAGAGCCCTACATCAGTTGGGGTACCAACCCCGGGCAAGTCGCCAAAGTCTCCGATCTGGTTCCTGATCCTGACGACTTCGACGATCCGGCGGAGCAGGAATCTGCCTATCGAGCATTGGAATACATGGCACTGGATCCCGGCACGGCCATGCAGGAAATCCGACTAGACCGGGTTTTCATCGGTTCCTGCACTAACGCCCGCCTCGAAGACCTTCGTGCCGCGGCTGCGATTGTCGAAGGCAGACGCGTCGCCGATGGGGTGCGCGCCCAGGTTATGCCCGGCTCTACCCTCACAAAGTGGGCCGCCGAGAAAGAGGGAATATCAGAGATCTTCAAGGATGCGGGGTTCGAATGGCGGGAGTCTGGTTGCTCGATGTGTCTCGGGATGAACCCGGACATCTTGGTACCCGGCGAACGCTGTGCCTCGACGTCGAACCGAAACTTCGAAGGTCGGCAAGGCAAAGGCGGACGAACGCACCTCGTGAGTCCCGCGATGGCCGCCGCCGCGGCGATCGAAGGTCATTTCGTCGACGTGCGTGATTGGGACTGAAGTTCCCAGCGTTGAGAAACTGAGCATGACCACACCGTCCGACGAATCGGATTCACGCGGACCGGACGACGACGCTGAGAATCCCGATTCAGCTTCGGATCGTACTAACAGCATCTACCGGAGACCGAGACGACGCGCACGTCAGGATCTACGCGACGAGGCTCAGAATTCGGCTGGGACCACCGAGGATTCGCAATCTGGTCGCCAGCAAGAATCGTCAAGCGGCATCTACGCGCCCCCGACACGACGAAGCGTCCGGCGCGACCAAGACGATTCCAAACCGGGCATCTTGTCACGAATCACAGGGCGTCGGCGTCTTGATGAAATCCGCGAAGCACGGTACGAGGCCTACACCTACGAAAGCAACGACCAAAACCTCAAGTGGACCGCGGTTGCGATGGGCATTTGGTGTCTGGTCCTGGCCTGGCTTGCAATTACGGATTACTCCAACTCTCGAACGTACGAGGAATGGGTGGATCAAGGCGTCACAGCGATTCCGCCCAGTCCAGATCTCGCGCAACAGATCGAACCTGCCGGTTTGTACGCCCAACGAGTCGGCGGCGATGGATTCGAGTGTGCTTATCTTGGCGGCAGGATTTCCACCGACGAGTGTCCCGACGGCGAGTTGAGCCCCGTCGTCGTTTCGCAGTTCATCGAAGACAACGGCGCGATCTGTGCCAACACCGGCGGGTATACGCCTGAGGCTGAAGAGCTAGTCGGCGAAGACGGTTCCTTAATCACTAGTCCGATTGGCGACGAAGCCGAGGAAATCGAGGTATGCACTGCGGTTTGGTCGTCGTTCGGGCTCCTCGAATTCGCTAATCAAACTGGTCTAGATTGCCCGAACGTCGAAGCGATCGTCCAATCCATATCTACCGGTGCTAGGGAGTATCCGGGCTGCGATCAAGCCTTGAAATACGCTGAGGACTTTCACGAAAGCCAAGACCAATCGCGCCTCATCTGGCTCCTGGTCGTTTTCGGCATTCTCTTCGTTGCCTTCCCGTACCTGTCGTTGATCCATAGAGCCAGCCGCAACCTGTTGGCACTCAAATCCGAAGAACAAAAGCACACTCCCGAATGGGCAGTTCTCCATCACTTCATTCCCGTCTGTAACTTCTTCCGCCCCGGTCAAGTCTTGACGGAGCTCTACAAAGGTAGCGACCCGGATGCACCAACGGATGGAGGGAACGCGTGGAAGGAACGAGGCCAGACGCGTGCCATCGTGGGGTTGTGGTGGATTCTGTGGGTTGCGGCTTGGACGTTTAACCCGATTTGGGGGATTACAGTCACTAGGTGGGTGTTCAATTTTGCCGGATTTATTTTCGAATCGATAACCGTGCCCGGTTTCCTCAACGCTCAGACGCTTCCAGAACTCATCGATGCCAACAACCTGCTAGTATTATTCGATGTTTTGCTGATTTTGTTAGGCGTTGTCGCTGTCCTCATGTTGCGGCAACTGCACGTTTGGCAGGAGATGCGGTTTTCAAAGGTCGGATTGATTACCGTCACGCCACCTCCGCCCGTTGATCCTTTGCAAGAAGCCTTGGAGAAACAGGAATCGAAGCAACGCGAAAGGGACGAAAAGAAAGGCAGACGTGGTCGTTAAAAACGGGATCGCGCACGTGGAAAGGTTGAAATGGAGAAATTCACGAAACTCACAGGGCGAGTTGCGCCTCTCAATCGTGTCAATGTCGACACCGATCAAATAATCCCGAAACAGTTCCTCAAACGTATTGAGCGAACCGGCTTCGGTGACTTCGCCTTCTTCGACTGGCGTTACCTAGAAGACGGAGTTCCGAACCCCGATTTCATCCTCAACGAATCCCGATACAAAGGGGCATCAATTTTGGTAGCCGGGCGAAACTTCGGTTCCGGATCCTCCCGCGAACACGCGCCTTGGGCCCTCAACGAAATGGGTTTCAGGGCGATCATTGCCCCGAGTTTTGCAGACATTTTCCGCAATAACTGCATGCAGAACGGCATGGTTCCAGTCGTCTTGTCGCAATCTGAAGTCGACTACATCATGGGCAACGCTCTAAAAGGCGTCGGCTACGAAGTCACGGTCGATCTTGAGTCGCAGACCGTGGTAGACGAGCAGGGATTCTCTGCGGATTTCGAGTTCGACCCATTTCGTCGTAATTCCCTATTGAACGGTCTCGACGACATCGGCATCACATTGCAACACAGCGATGCGATCGATGAATTCGAAACAACCCGTTCCTCACGCTGGTAATAGCGCAGACGCAATCGGATTCTCTAACCGCGCATCATCGCGTCCGAGCGCGTTCTTAACCAATCGACAACTAACCCTAAACCGCGAAACGGACAATCAACATGGACATTCGAATAGCCGTGCTCGGCGGCGACGGAATCGGACCGGAAGTAACGGCAGAATCCGTGAAAGTACTCGACGCTATCGGAAGACGATTCGGTCACAACTTCGCATTCGTCACCGGTGTGTGCGGTGGTCGAGCCATCGATGAATCTGGCTCTGCCCTGCCGGAAGAGACCCTTGACATCGTCAAAGGTTCCGACGCAGTTCTATTCGGGGCCGTGGGTGGACCAAAATGGGACGATCCCCAAGCGGAGACGCGCCCGGAGGACGGTATCCTCGCACTGAGGAAAGAGCTCGATCTATTCGCGAACCTTCGACCCGTGAAGGTGTATCCGGAACTCATCGATTCCAGCCCATTGCGGCCCGATCGGCTTGTTGGCGTCGACATGGTGATCGTGCGCGAACTCACCAGCGGTCTGTATTTCGGCAAACCTAAGAAGCGCTGGGCTAACAGCCGAGGCAGGGTTGCAGTCGATACCCTCACTTACCGAGAACGTGAGATTGAACGCGTAGCGCGTGTCGGATTCGAGATAGCTCGCGGAAGGCGACAACGGCTGCATTCGTTGGACAAGATGAATGTCATGGAAACAGGCCGACTTTGGCGCGAAGTTGTCACCGAGATCGGGGCCGAATACCCAGACGTGGAACTGATCCACATGCTCGCCGACAATGCGGCAATGCAGTTGGTGACTCGACCATCCGAATTTGATGTGATGGTCACCGAGAACACCTTCGGCGATATCCTCTCAGACGAAGCCGCCGTGATCGGCGGTTCGATGGGAATGTTGCCGTCCGCGTCCTTGTCGTCCATCCCCAAGACCAACCACAATCGACGCCCACGTCGCGCCGGCAAACGAGCCCTATACGAACCCATCCACGGATCCGCGCCAGACATCGCAGGCCAAGGCATTGCGAACCCCGTTGCGTCGATACTCTCGACTGCGATGATGCTTCGCTACTCGTTCGCCCTCGAAGACGAAGCCGACTTAATCGAAAACTCCGTGGAAGCGGTCCTTGCCGACGGCGTCAAGACCCCGGATCTCGCCATGCAACCCAACGAGGCGGTAGGGACAACAGACATGGGCGACGCCATCACAGGTCGGATAATCGGTTAATTAATATCCTGAAGCCCCTTCCTCGTCCCCTATGGCAAGGGGCTTCCCAATCGCGACGGACGGTAGACGCGGTTCAGGGTTGGTAGCCTCGATCGTCTCGGTCGCCGAAGAACTCCGTTTCCGGATAGAAGTCGGCCCACGCCCAGTCAAACGAACTGATGAACGGGACTCGCTGCAGAACATTGCCCGCAAGCGGACCCGAAACCGCCACCCCGGTCTCGACGTTCCACAACGACCCGGTCTGATCATCCACTAACCGTCGGTCGACGGACGACGGCGAGAATGTCAGCATGTCGGGAGGTTCCTCCGCCCCATCCCGCAGTTTCCGCGGACTTCGAAGGTAGATGTGGGCTTCCCTGGAATCCCACTCGGCCCAGACGACGACATCATGGTTACCTACTCCATGGTTGATCACGCCCGACTTGGCGACGCTCCCAAAATAAAACCCAACGGCATCACCGCCGATATCCACACCCAACACGAATGTCTCGGCAGCGGGTTGATGTCCAAAGCGGATCGATACATTCCGTTCATCGACTAACACCAGAGTGTCCGGGTGACGCTCTACCCAGTTTCCATAACGCAACACTTCGACAGGCAACAACGCCAATGTCGTCCCTTCAAGCTCTCCCGAAATCGCTGCACCCCAAGGCTGCGACCAAATCGAACCGGTCTCCCAATCCCACCAAGTCATCGCACCTTTGAACAGCGCACCTTCATTCCCGAACGTGTAGACCTCACCATCGATCCGCCGGTCGTGCACGAGACCGGTGTAACAGAGCGGTCACCAAGTTGCCAGGATCGGCACACCACCTATCTCGTCATTCACCATCTCACGGAACCGCATCAACGCAACAGGCATCGCCCGAGCCTCGCCATTTATGTCGATGCCCATCACCAACTCCTCATCGATCAGCTCCGCTTCATCGACTGAAACATACTTCGGCGTGTAGATCGGCGAAATCGCATCCTTCGGGAGCTTTTCGTGTTCGCCGAAACCGTCGTCGATGCGAAGATCTATAGGTCGGATTACGGGCTCAGGCCGCAGCTCGTAGTAGTTTTCGATGTCGAAAGGTTCAACTTCGTTTTCGAGGCCGCTGAGATCTGGAGTAGGTGGATTGTTTCCGCATGACGCGACGAGGGCGACGCACGTTGCGGCGAGCGCAATTGCGAGTCTCAGTCCAATGTCCAAGCGGAATTCCTGATAGAAAATCATCCTCATGGAGAGCAGTATCGCCGATACTTGTGCATACCACTTAATCGTGACCCGAAACCTGAAGACAAAGCGACCCGCCAATATGCTCCGAGACTTCCTCCCCGACCTCACCAACGATGTCAGATCCGCCAAGATCAAATCCGGCGCAACCATCTATCGCGATCGCTGGAGCATACCCCACATCGTCGCCGACAATCTCTACGACGCCTTTTTCGCCCAAGGCTACGCCACTGCACAGGACCGCCTATGGCAGATGGACTTCGACCGTCTGCGTTGCCTCGGTCGTGCCGCCGAGTACCTCGGTGCATCCTCGATCACTCAAGACACCCTAATGCGACGGCGCAGTTTCGAGGAAATCTCACGCGCTGACTACGACCTGTGCTCAGAGGATGCAAAGACATCACTCGACGCGTACGCCGATGGCGTAAACGCGTTCATCGAATCGAAGAACCCGCTACCTTACGAATACCAACTTTTGGAAACCGCCCCGGAAGCTTGGGAACCCTGGCATTGCATCGTTGTCTACAAGGTTCGCAACAGCGCCGAGGGATCGTTCCAGGCCAAGCTCTGGAGAGCCGAACTCGCAGCGCGCATCGGATCCGAAAGGACGGCGCGTCTCTCCCCCGGATACCAACAGGGCATGTACATGACGGTCCCCCCTGGCGTCGTCTACGACGGGCCCACCCAAAACGCGGTCGCGGAACTTCGAAAAGTCGTCGAAGCTACGGCCCCCCTCCGGGAAATCGACGGCGGATCCAACGGTTGGGCCGTCTCAGGTGACCTTACGGCTTCGGGTATCCCGGTGGTAGGCGGCGATTCACACCGCGGTCTCGAGATCCCCAACGTCTACTACCAGGTCCACATCCAAACACCCGATTTCGATGTTCTCGGCCATTCCGTCCCGGGAATGCCGTTAGTCATGCACTTCGCGCACAACCGCTACGTCGCCTGGGGTATGACACACGGGGGCGTGGACACACAGGACCTCTTCGTCGAGCAACTTAGGCGCAACGCCGACGGTGTGGAGTATCTCTACCAAGGCGAATGGCTCGCCGCCCAAACATCGCAGCAGTCATTTCGCGTCAGACAGGACGAACCTCAGGACATCGAGGTGATCAAAACCCACCACGGGCCAATCATCTCCGGCAGCCCCGAAACCGGATGGGGCATCGCCCTCTCCGATCCAGGTTCCAACGATGCGACGCCGTGGGTCGACGCGACTCTCGATGCGATGAAATGCAAGAATGCCGACGAATTCGAACAGGCTCTTGCGGGTTGGACCGATCGCGTCAACAACTACCCATACGCAGACATCCACGGGAACTTCGGCTACGCTCTCAAGGGGCGGATTCCGATCCGAAACGAGGTCAACGGTTGGGGGCCAGTGGCCGGTTGGACTGGGGAGCACGAATGGCGCGGCTACATCCCCGATGATGAACTCCCAAGATCCCGTAATCCGGAAACCGGTTGGGTCGTGACCTGCAACCAGCGTGTAGTCGGCGATGACTACCCGTACTTCCTCACCGCAACGTTCGGACCAGACTATCGGGCGCGACGCATCATCTCCCACATCGAGCAGGCCATTGCTGACGACAAAAAATTGCACGTCGAAGACATGGCCGCATTCCACGGAGATACACAAACGATTCCGGGAACCAAGCTCCTAAGCCGATTGAAAGAGATAGATGAAGATGCTCTCGGAAACGACGCGGCAAAGAAGGCGCTGGCCGAACTACTCCGGTGGGACGGCAGACTTGAAGCGGCCTCCGTTGCCGCGGTCATCTACTCGGCGTTGAATGACGAAATAGCACTCGGCTTAATGCAACGCAACTACGGCATTGATCCCAAGGAGTTTGCGGCCAAACCGGATCTCAATGCGATCGATCACCTAAGGCGCCAGCTGAAACCCGCGTTTTTCAACGCTATAGCAAATGGAGACGGTCGACAGTTCCTCGCACACGATGAGACGGTCAACGCGTTCCTCGCGGAGATGCTGACTAACGCGGCCAACGAACTCCAAAGACGATTCGGCGCGGTCGATGGCGTGACTTGGGAGGAGGTGCATGTGACGAAGCAGGTGCACCCGTTGTCTGCGGTATTCCCGGAAGCGGAAGATGAACTCGATGCCCCTGCCATCGGTTCAGGCGGTGATGGCGACGTGCCGTTCGCCACAGGTTCGCGACCTTCCTTCAACTTCCGAACCGGATCGGGTCCTGTTAACCGTTATCTCCACGATCCAGCAAATTGGCCAGCCGGACGTTGGATCGTGCCACTTGGCGTTTCTGGGAACGTGGGTAGTCCCCACCGGCACGACCAACAGAAGTTTTGGGCAAACGTGCAAGGGATCCCGCAGTTGTTCCAGTGGGATCGTATCGAGAAAACCGCCACATCGATCCAACGCATCGCGCCAGACAAATCTTGAGCATTTCGACGCGTTAGGCCAATCAAACACGCTCAATACCGCATTATGGCAAAGTCATTACGATTTTCGTAATCCGCCAACATCGCCGCAAACATCGATTCGATTTGCCTCAACGCGACGTTTATGCCGCCAATAGTGGCATATAGCACCACAAACCGCCCTTCATCCGGTTTCGCCTCCTCCCAAAAGATCTTTTCAAGATGCGACGAATTTCGTCACATTTTTACACAGCGGATGTTTTAATTGGATTCAGGTGGTCGAGTGATCGCCTAGAAATTGACCTCTGCGAAAGGAGCAGACCAAGTGAGACTAGCGTTGAATCAAGCTTTTGTGAGGCTGTCCCAAGGCTTCGAGACGAAGCTTGTGGGCGAGCGTGAAATGCAACACGCTGCGCTTTTGGGAGACGCAGTAGCGCGAAACCCGCACTACCCCGTCGACCGGAAACGACGCAATTCGGTTATCCCGAGCTCTGCCGGCCTCTACTTCTAAGCCAAGAAGCGACCAGCTCAGAGTTGGGTGAACGGTAGTTCCATCCGCTCGCAAATGCAGACGCCCCGTCTCCCAGACGGGGCGTCTTTGTTTTGAGTGCTGCTGTCCGATTGGTCAACTGCTTCGTCAAACCCGCCTTCAACCGTTAGTTGAAACCCCAAGGTTCAATGCCACATCCTCTCATCCTCAACGGTCCTAACGCTACCTCGCGTCCGTGTAGCCGCCGGACGTTTCTTCAACTCCCCCTCATCGACATCAATGCCCAATCCCGGGCCGGTCGGCAACTCGATATACCCGTCTTCAGGCTCTAGATACCCGATCGTCACTTCCCGCGAAACCGCCTCGACGCCGACCATGTACTCGTAGATCAGGAAGTTCGGCATCCCCGCCGACGCTTGGATAGCCGCGGCGCAACCCACCGAAGTCGAGTTCCAACCGTGCGGGGAGACCCCAATGTAGAACGGCGCAGCCATCGCCGCTATCTGCGTCAACTCCCAAATACCTCCGGTGTTGCAGATGTCGGGGTTGATTATGTCGGCCGCTCGGGTTTCGACGACTTCACGGAATCCAGCGCGGGTGTAGAGTGCCTCACCCGTGACAACCGGGATGGTCGTGTTTTCTTTGACCTCTTTGATCGCAGGAATGTTGTCGGGTGGGCAAGGCTCTTCGAACCAATAAGGTCGAAGAGGCTCGAGTTCTCGGGCCACGCGGATGGCGTTCATGGGCGCCAGGCGGCGGTGGACTTCGATTAGGAGCTCGACGCTCGGGCCTACCGCCTCGCGTACGGCGGTTACGATGCGGACCGCTTCTTCGAGGGCATCCCGTGGCGGATACTCGGTCCACGGACCGGGGAATGGGTCGAACTTTAACGCTTGGAAACCCCGCTCGGCAACCACCGTTGCAGCAATCTCGCCATACTCCTCTGGCGTCGAAGCACCGCCGGACCAGCCGTTGGCATAGAGCTTGAGCCGGGGACGGACGGGGCCACCCAAGAGATCGTAAATCGGACGATTGGTTGCCGTCCCGACGATGTCCCAAAGCGCAATTTCGATGCCACTCACCGCGCAGTGCAGATCCATCCCGCCCCGCTTAGTCGCGAAATCCTCGTGAACAACATGAAGAAAGTGCCGGATATGAAACGGGTCCCGACCTTCCAAGTACCTCGCCAACTGCTTCACATGCTCCTCGACCTGCGTGTCACGGTCCGCCTGAGTGTAGGCTTCGCCCCAACCAGTGATGCCCTCATCGGTCTCAATCTTGACAAAAAGAAAATTCTTACCAGCTCCAGGATCCCAGAGAAATGTTTCGACGTTGGTTACCTTCATGACGGTACGGCCTTTAAGAACTGTAATGCGATTGATGGGAAACGATTGTAAAGGGCAACGCGAGACCACAACAATCCCACTCCCCCGATAGAGGGCTGAGCCGAACATCCAGACAGGCAAAGACCAACAGTCCCTTTCGCAGAGCGAAAGAGGCGCGTGTGCCCAAAACCAATGAAAACATTGATCTCAAGGGCATGCGGGAAGGGCCGAGGGACTCGCCTAGGCAGAACCACGAACAGCCCCTTTCACGCAGCGAAGCGGAGAGAAAGGGGCGCGGGAGCCCAAAACCGCCACTAACGGACAGCGGGGTATGCCCGCCGAGGCGGGAAACCGCCAACAACCACCAACCCAAAAACGAAAACCACCACTCCCCGACATTCCCACACCCACCAACTACAACCTCACCCACCAACTAAAAACCCCAATTCCGCAGTACCGTGTCCCCTCTCCCGCTCGGCGGGAGAGGCCCAGGGTGAGGGCAACCGGGGGCAAAAGGGAGGGGCCACAGAAGGTCTCCTCCATCCATCACCCCAACCCAGCGCAACACCTCCTTATCCACAACAACAAAATCCCAAAAATCCCCCCAATCCCAAAAATCCCAGTTCAGACAAAATGGGAGCAGCAGCCCTCCCCGAGCCCAACCTCAACATCCAACATACCCCCTTCCTTCCCTCCTAACCCTTCCTTCCCTTCCTAGTTCAAAAAACACCCCCATCCCCCATCTCCCCATTATTAGAAATTATTTCCCACAAACAACTTGACTCAGACTCAACCCTTGATATAAAAAGAACAAGTGAACAAGTTCTGCGGGCTTAGCGGCCCGCACCACAGTGCTGCGCAGACGTGTGCAGACCCCCGACCCAAACGGTCACAGGGAGAAAACGTGAGGACATGAAGGCAACAGTCGACATAAAAGAAACGGCCGAAAGCCGGATCGAGTCGCGGCGTCTAAATGCCCTCTGGTGGCGTCCCTCAACGGACCGGAAGTCCGTTGCAAGACCGCGAGGGCGTGTGCCGAAGCGTGGGAGGCCCAGTTCCCGGAGCGCGACGCATCAGTCCTGCGTCGCCAATCGA
>JAJEAU010000006.1 GCA_022824185.1 Dehalococcoidia bacterium | reverse complement strand
AAGCAGATCCGCTCCGCTCTCCTCGGACGCAGGGGCGATCGGGCGCTCCTCGCACCAACACCTTTTACGCGATGGCGGAAGTTTCCCGAACGTCTTACGAACGAGGGGCTGCTTTCGGAGCTGGCTGCCGGTCCCGACCGTTCGGATTTAACCGTCGGCCGTGACCGTGGACCAGTCCCGGGCACGCTTCATATGTCGGATCCCTCCACACCTATACAGATGAGGCATCTCAGCAAGGCCTTTCAGCTCGCTCGTCAGGAGCTGCGGGGTGACGCCAAGGAAGCTGGTCCTCCTCCCGCGTTGCGGGTTTCTACCGACTTCCAACACGATCCCGATGGCCTCGAGGGCTGGGGTTGCCGCGACCGTCGCCACGACGCATGTCATATCTCGATCTGACTGATTCTCAGTGTAGCAGAACGGTTGTGGTGGTTGTCAAGTTGTTGTCTGAACTGGGATTTGGTGGAATTTTAGGATTTTTGAGATTGTTTGAGGTTGTGATTGGGATTCGCGCTGGAATTGCGCAACAGTTGGTGTCGGAACGTTTTGGGTCGGGTTTAGTTGTTGGCTGTTTTGGGTTGCCGCGCCCCATTCTCTCCTGTTGTCTGGTGCTTCGGGCTGCGTGAAATGGGCTGTTTCGTTGGGAGATGGATATTCATTTATCCGGGTGAGCACGGCCCGCCGCATTTCCACGCTTGGCGCGCTGATTACAGGTTGAAGGTAGACATTAACGAGGTAGCGGTAACATCGGGGTGAATGACGTTGAGATATGAACGGCGGTTATTGGTTTGGGCGCGGGAGCATCGCGACGAGTTGTTGGTGGCCTGGGAACAGATTCGCGATGGTCAGGGTCCGGAGCGGACCGCAGCGCCTAGGGGGGTGAGGTGTCCCGACTATTGGAGATCAAATCGATAGACCATCGTGGTGTAATTTGTTGACGATGCGTTTATTTCTTGAAGTACTCTTCTGATCCTCTCAACCATCGTCCATCAACTCGAAGTTGTCGGGAGAGCGGGTGCGGGTGAATATCACGTTGCCTAAGCGGGTGTTGGCGATCGTGGATGAGGCGGCGAAGCGTGAGGGCGAAACGCGGTCGGGGTTTTTGGTGCGGGCGGCTTTGGGGTATGTGGGGGATGGTTCGGGGCGGTAGGGGATGAATCTCGGAATCGAACGACAATTGAGACGGACATGGCGCGTAGCCTCAATAAGCCAGTTATCCGGATCAAACCTCAGGGGAGAACCTATAAGAGTTTGACGCGTCTCGATGAGCCGATCACATGGAAGTGGAAGACGATCAACGCTAGGTTGGATGCGTTGCCTAAGCGTAGAAGTTGATGGTTTGGCTGTCTGAGCCACGGATCGCCCCGTTGTGATAATGGGCTTTGATGGCGTGTGTGAGGTTCTGACTAACGCGTCGCTTACAACAGATTCACTGAAACACTGATAGTGGGCGGACTCGGAAGTCGAAGAACCGTGTAGGGAGCGTCTCGCGGTCAGCTGTGGCGAAAATGGCGATCTGTCCGGGCATTGCGCGACCGCTGATGTCCAATTGGTCGGTATATTCTCCATTTATGAACAGCCATCCTATATTCCCAGAGACCATCATGCTCAGATGATTAATCCCGCCCGGGACTGTTTTGATGCTGGTTGAATAAGATGCAGCTAGAACGGTATATTCTCTTTCGCGTTCGGATTTCGAGCTGTGAACCCATTTACCCGAACCGTCAATGTGTATGGCATGTGATCTACTTGGTAGTAGCTGCCAAGGCGAGTATCGATCGCCGAAGGTGAAACCAGCGCGCCAGCCGTTGTTTCCAGCAAGGGACGGCATCACGAAACTCGATTCCACAACAAAGTTACCGACATCCGCAAGAGCATTCAAAATGGCAGCTTCAATCGGATTGCAAGGCAGTGATCCATTCGTAGGTCCAAACGCGTTCAATGATGGCAGGTTTGAACGTGAGATTGAAGATATGACTTCATCAAGGATCATCCCGTTGAATTGAAACGACAATGTGTCAGAACTGATTGCATAGTTCATTCCTTGGCGTAATCCCAAGTAACCTTCCGGACCGCGAAGACCAAGAGTACTCATGCCGATGACTTGGCCGCGCATGTTCAATAGCGGACCGCCGCTGTCTCCCGGGTTAATTGCGGCATCAGTTTGGATCCAAGAGACTGGTCCGCGTTGTGCCTGAGCGGACACGATCCCTTTTTTAGTTGATAATGCTTCTATAAACCCAGATTGATATCCGAGGGCAAACGCATCTTCGCCATCCCGAGCCTCGGTTGCGAAAGCAAGTGCTGGGAATTTCATTAACGAATCGATTTTGAGAAATGCGATGTCACGAACAGCGTCGTGGAAAACAAGCCGTGCTGTGTAACTACTGCCGTTTTCGAACGTTATCGCCAACGGACCGCCTAAACGTAGGACGTGAGCGTTGGTCATGATGTAGCCCAATGGATGCACCACAAATCCGGATCCGCCAGGGTTCGCCAATATGCGAACAACGCTGCTCTTGGATCGCTCGACGAGGTCTGGCAGTGGTTGCCACCCTACAAGTGCTTTGGTTTGGAAGCCGGGAACGGCTGGCAACTTGAGACGGCGGGGCGAGTGATCTAGCACTGGCGATGTCGATAGAAGGTCGTTGCGTACGTTCATGGCAGAAGTGTACAACATCCGCGTCGCTGATGTGCTATGGGCCATCTGCTGACCAGATTGTGACATTCTCGTAGCGTTTGACTGCGCCCTGCAGTCCGGTGTCAACGTAGAAGTTCCCAATCAGCCAGGTATCGCCTTTGTCCACCTCACTGGACAGGTCAAGGACCGCGGCAAAAATACCGTTGATGAACAACCACCCTTTGTGATCGAGCGCAATGATGCTCATATGGTTACGACCGCCACTGCCGTTATTGATGTGTCCGAAAACCTCACTAGCTACAAGCTCGCTACCGTTTGAGCCGGAATCTGCGGTGTAGTGCGCCCACCCCCCTCGAGAAGAAATCACCAAAACGTGCGGTGAAAGTCTCAGGTTGTTGCGGGTCAGCATCCCATAAGACCAGTTACCGACAGATGTTGAGCGCGGATTAACGAAGGTCGCTTCAAATACGCCGTCAGCGAGCCACGCGTCGGCTTTGATCATTTCAAGCCGAGAGCCGTCAGTGAAATCATGTACGATCTCCCCACTTGAGGGTCCATAAGTTCGCGACAGTCTTCGGATCGTGAAATCCTGAAATCTCGTCGCTTCGCCGGAGATTCCATGTCCCTGGAAATACGAACCAATAGCGCGTATCCGACCTTCGCTCGTCAGGCCGTTCAAGTTCAAAGTCGCTACGAATGCACCATTTATGAATAGCCACCCTTCTGATCCATTTGCAATGACTCGAATGTGATTGCTACCGTGTGCTGTAGTGTCAATATGGTTGGAACTCTCTACAGCCAATTCTTGTTCGGTATCGACATCTCCCGTTCGCAGGTAGTGGTACCACACGCCACGGCTTGACACCACAACGACATGAAATGTGTTAGACCCGTCGGATCTGAACAGGAAGCCGCTACTCCACTCGCCGATTTGCGTGGAGTATGGATTGTGGAATCGCGCCTCAATTATGCCGTTAGATAACGAAACATTGGTACGATGAACGTCAATGAATCCGTCGTTGGGATCGTGTTCTATCGATCCGCTCTCTGGCCCGAATATGTACCCTGGCGTTTGCGTCGCTACTACCACTGGCGATGGGACAGGTGTGGGTGGCGATGATTGACCGGATTTCATCGCGGTTAGGCGAGTTGAGAGAACATCGAACTTGATGGCGAAGAAGATGCCTTGTGCTTCGTCTCCGCTCCAGCCTGAAGTGTTCATGCCAACAATTTCGCCATTGGTGTTAAGCAGGGGACCACCACTGTTTCCAGGATTGATTGATGAGTCGTGCTGGATGTATGCAACGCCGCGGATCAATCCCAACGAAGATATGATGCCTGCTGTTGCGTTTAGGTTGTCAAAACCCTTCGACGGATATCCAAGTGCAAAAACCTCTTCACCCACCCGCACGGAGGTTGCGAATGGTAGGACGGTGAGGGGCGACGTTGCAGTGACTTTTAGCAAGGCGATGTCGCGGGATGCGTCTGATGAGATGACGCGTGCTGTGAGGCGAGTGCCGTTGTCGAAGACTACGGTTAGGCGGGACTGCCCTCGGATCACGTGCTCGTTGGTGAGGATGTAGCCGTCCTCATCAACTATGAAGCCTGATCCAGAGCTGGTTGTGCCTTCGATGCGGACTACGCCTGCTCTGGCTTGCTCAACGACATCGGCGAGATCGAGTGACGTGTCAGGTTGAGATGTCGCGTTTGGGGTGGGCGTGTTAGTCGGTAGGGTGATTGGGGTGAGGCTGATTATTGGGGTTGGTATCGGTGTGGGTAACGGCGTTGGGCTTGTTGTGGGTTCAGGTGTATGTGTGGCTGTCGGGATCGGCGTTGGAGTTTCTGTCGGTATCGGTGTATCCGTTGGGATCGGCGTGTGGGTTGCGGTTGGAGGGGGTGTACTCGTTGCTGTTGGCGTGTGAGACGGAATGGGGGTGAATGTGGGAGTAGGTGTGTTTGTCGGTGTCGGTGTGTCGGTCGGGATAGGCGTTGGCGTGGCGGTTGAGATTGGTGTCTGAGTTGGTGTAGGCGGCGGTATTGGAGTTGCGGTTGGTGGCGGAACGGGAGTCGGGCTTGGTGTGGATGCCAGCACTTCCATT
This sequence comes from Dehalococcoidia bacterium, assembly GCA_022824185.1. GTDB lineage: Bacteria > Chloroflexota > Dehalococcoidia > Lucifugimonadales > Lucifugimonadaceae > Bin127. The sequence continues at coordinate 14,848 of JAJEAU010000006.1, read as the reverse complement.
GTTCCGGCGACTCCGGCGTGGACTGTGGCTTGGAAGTCGGGCTGGGGAGTGTCGGTTGCGGTTGGTAGGGCTTTTTCGATTGCGGATTGGACGGTGGCTTCGATGTTGGGAGTCGGTGTGGGTGGTGCTTGAGTACATGCCGCGACCGCCAGCAGTGCCGCGAGAAATATAGGGAGGTGCCAACGCTGTGACATTGCGGTCTTGATGGTCAGCAGGGTAATCGTCTTCGGGAATTGTTAATCTTTCATTCGATATCCATTGATGCTAATCGAAACGGGAATCTGCTAACGCGGTTTTGGCACCAATCGGAAGGCTTCAGATGGGATGGGGGCGGATGGGGGCGGGTTTTGCGATTTGGGTTGTTGGTTGTTTGAGGTATTCCCGCTTCGGTGGGCATCCCCCGCGGTCTTGCTTCGCTGGCACCCCCTTTTATTCCCCCTCGGAGAAGGGGAGGATGATGGTTGGCGCAGTCATTTTCCTTGCTTGGTTCTGGGTGTTGCGTTTTGTTGGTTTTTGTTAGAAGATAGTAGAAGTTGATGGAAGTAAGCGGAACTTTGGCATTGAAGTGTCGGGCGCGGGATTGCGTCGCGGCGGCTCTGTGGTTTCTGGGTTTTCAGGAATGATGGGGACTTTGATGGAAGTTTTGGGAAGGAGCTACTCAGATGGCCAACTTGAGAGTGCGTGATGTTGCTGAGCGATTGGATGTCAGCAGCAAGACGGTCTACAAGTGGCTGCGTGAGGGTTTGATCCCTGCAAGCCGGTTGGGGAAGAGTTGGATCATATCGGAGGATGCGCTGGAGTCGGCGCTTGCCCCGGGGTCTAATCGTCCGTTGGCTGGTGCGGCTGTTGACCGAGGCTCGGAAGGGTCGCGGTCTGGTTCTGCTGTTGCGTCAACTGAAGGATCGGGGTCTCGTGATGTGGAGCCGGTGGCTCCTGCTGATGTCACGTTTAGGCCTGTTGAAAGGAGAACCCCTGTGGGTCGGATAAATGTTGCAATCATCGGTTTGGGGAACTGTTCTTCCTCTTTGATTCAAGGTATTCACAAGTATGGCGAGGTTGATGAGAGTTCGGCGCCGGTGCCTGGTGTGATGCACAACGTTTTGGGCGGTTACACGATTGGGGATGTGAACGTTGTTGCGGCGTTTGATGTGGATAAGGAGAAGGTGGGAAAGGACATCAATGAGGCGATTTTTGCGAAGACGAATAACGCGTTGCCGTTCCACGAAGTTCCGAGTGCAGGGATCAAGGTCGACCGTGGGATGACGCACGATGGGATCGGGCAGTATCTGGAAGACGTTGTCGAGAAGGCCGCTGGTCCGACATCCGACATCGTGGGGATTTTGCGTGAGCGCGAGGTTGATGTTGTGATCAACTACCTTCCGGTTGGTTCCGAGCAGGCGACGAAGTGGTACGTGGAGCAGGTGCTTGCGGCGGGTTGTGCGTTTGTGAACTGCATTCCGGTGTTTATCGCCAGTGAGGCTTACTGGCAGAAGCGGTTCGATGATCGGGGTTTGCCGATCGTCGGTGATGACATCAAGTCTCAGGTTGGTGCGACGATTATTCATCGCGCTTTGGCGAGGCTGTTCGAGGACCGCGGCGTCCGGCTGGACAAGACGTATCAGTTGAACTTCGGCGGAAACACAGATTTTTACAACATGCTTGAGCGCACGCGATTGGTGTCGAAGAAGATTTCGAAGACGCAGTCGGTGCAGTCGCAGCTTGAGAAGGATCTGCCGACGGATGATGTTCACATCTCGCCTAGCGATCACGTTGCGTGGTTGGAGGACCGGAAGTGGGCTTACATTCGGTTGGAAGGTACTTCTTGGGGCGATGTTCCGTTGAACGTGGAGTTGAAGCTGGAGGTAGAAGATAGCCCGAACTCGGCTGGTGTTGCGATTGATGCGATTCGGAGTGCGAAGATTGCGATGGATAAGGGATTGAGCGGTGCGGTAGAGCCGGCGTCTGCTTACTTCATGAAGTCGCCTCCGGTGCAGATGCGGGATGATGATGCTCGGCGGGCGGTTGTTGAGTTTGCGGCGAGCAAAAACGGCGCAGCGGTTTAGCTGTAACAAGATTGACTGAACCGCTTCGTTTCGGGGCGGCAGAACAAATGGAAAGGGGCGACCATTGAGGTCGCCCCTTTGTTTTTCAAGGTTCCGTGCCCTAACCGCTCGGTGCGACGGTGTGGATGCCGCATTCTTTTGCGTCGGGGTCTGATTCCCACCACCAGCGGCCGGAGCGTTCGTCTTCGCCGGGCTGGACGGCTCGGGTGCAGGGGGCGCAGCCGATTGAGGGGGTCCTTTGTCGTGGAGGATGTTGTATGTTCGGTGTCATGTTTAGGATGATCGCGCTGACGGTGTCGTTGCTTAGGTTTGGTGGCTCGAGCGGCCGAACGCCGGGCAGCATTATTGTGGGCGTCGTGTGGAGTTTGGCGTTGAGTTTGTTGGTCGCCATCTCGCTGTTGGCGTGCGAGCAGGTCGAGCCGACGCCGGTTCCTGATCCGCGACCGACCGCGACACCGACGGCGACTAGGGTTCCGTTGCCTACCAAGACTGCGACGCCGGTCATCATAATGATCCTGGCCCCGACTCCAACTCCTGAGCCGACTCATACTCGGATTCCAACGCACACTCCATATCCGACGAACACTCCGCAACCGACGCATACGCCCCAACTGACACATACTCCTCAACCGACTTTTACGCCTCTGCCAACGCATACGCCGTTGCCGACTTACACTCCGTTCCCAACGTTTACGCCTACTGCGACATTTACCGCGACGCCGACTGAAACATCGACATCGACTCCTACATCGACTGCGACGTTTACTCCGACTCCGACGTATACGCCTACGTCAACAGTCACGCCGACCCCCACGGCAACGCACACTGCCACGCCGACTCCGTTTCCGGATCGAGCCGCATTGACTGCGCTTTACGACGCCACTGATGGTGACAACTGGATTGACAACACGAACTGGCTGAGCGACAAGCCGTTGCGCGAGTGGCATGGCATCGGGGCAGATGAAAACGATCGCGTCACCGTCCTAGATTTGAGCGATAACAATCTTCGGGGTGTGTTGCCGCCCGAACTCGGCCAGTTGATGCGCCTCAGCAGCATTTTCCTTTCCACTAATCTGTTGAGGGGCACGATCCCATCCGATCTGGGGAATCTGTCGCATCTGAGGCAACTCTCGCTATCTGAGAACCAACTCGAAGGTGCGATTCCCACTGAACTCGGTGGCCTTTCTCAATTGGTTTGGCTCTGGTTGTCGGACAACCGGCTAACTGGATCGATACCTCCGCAGATCGGCGACTTGATGAATCTCGAGGTGTTGAGTCTTGGGGAAAATCTGCTCAGCGGTTGGATTCCTGCCGAGTTGGGTCGCCTGAAGGCCGCCAGTCAAATTTCTCTGGACAATAACCAACTGTCCGGCTCAATACCACCTGAACTTGGGGATCTGACGAATGTTAGAGATCTGTGGATGGGTCACAACCAGTTGACGGGCGGCATTCCCCCGGAGTTAGGCAAGTTGCGCACGCTCGGGACGTTGGATCTAGGTGAAAACAGCCTAAGCGGTGCGATACCGCCTGAGTTGGGCAACCTTCGCGCTCTAACCGATTTGGTGCTCTTGAATAACGATTTACGAGGGGAGATTCCTGTTGAGCTGAAAGACTTGACCGGTTTGCGTAGCTTGCGCCTCGGTGGCAACGACTTCGTGGGATGCGTCGCACCGAGTTTGAGCGATGTTTTGAGTGAGGGCGTAGTGGCAGGTCTCGGACTTCGGTATTGCAGGAGGGATCCCGAACCGGATCCCGACAAGGCTGCGTTGATCGCGTTCTACAACGCATCCGGTGGAGCCAGTTGGAGCGACGACACGGGTTGGTTGACGACCAGACCGATTGACCGGTGGCACGGCGTCAAAACCGATCCCAACGGGCGCGTAATTGAACTGAACCTTGCGCGTAACGCAGTGGCCGGCAGGCTTCCTGCCAAAATGGGCGATTTGAGCCATATACGGGTTATCGATCTCTTTATGAACTCCGTGGGTGGCACGATTCCCGCGAATCTCGGCAATTTGTCACGATTGACCAAGTTGGAGTTGAGCAGAAATGCGCTGGTCGGTGAGATTCCGCCTGAGTTAGGCGGGTTGCGAAATCTCAGCGAGCTCGGGTTAGGCCAGAACAGTCTGACTGGCGAGATCCCGGCCAGCATATGGCGACTTGCCAAACTAGAACGACTCAACCTCAGACGAAACCAATTGACGGGTTCCATTTCGCCCGTGATTAGAAACCTGAGGAATCTGGTGCGCTTGGATCTTCACAACAACTTATTGACGGGACCGATACCCGCTGAAATCGGTAGTTTGTCTGACCTGCAAGCCCTCTCTCTTGGCAGTAACCGTTTGTCAGGGCACATACCACCCGAATTGGGGCAGTTGAGAAAGTTGATACATTTTGATGTCTCAGGCAACCAATTGACAGGTGCGATCCCAGTCCAATTGGGGCAGATACCGACATTGGAATCGCTAGCGGCCAGCAAGAACCAACTTGTCGGTCACATTCCGGCTGAGATCGGCAATTTGAGCAAGCTGAGGGCCCTCTCGTTGAGTTCCAACCAGTTGACGGGTCCGATACCGGCTTCGCTCGCCGATCTAACTGATTTGTATTTCTTCAACATCGCCGACAACAATCTATCGGGAGATATTCCAGTGGAACTGGGCGCTCTGCGAAATCTGGAAACCGTGGGTATCGGAAAAAACGAACTGCTGACCGGTTGCATACCAGCCGAATGGCAGAGCGCGCCGTTCCCGGACTTTTCGCGTGTCGATCTCCCGTTCTGCGAGACTACCGAAGTGGTGCCGACACCGGTTTCCCGGGTAACTTATGAAGCGGTTATCACGACCAACAAGGGCAGCTTTGTCGTTGAATTGCTCGACGACATTGCCAGAGAGTACGTCGACAACTTCCTCCGGCTCGTGTGGTCAGAGTTTTACGTGGGATCTGAGTGGCACCGCGTTGTGCCTGGCTCCCTTGTCCAGACTGGTTTCAATGCCGAGGGTAAGACTGTCGAATCGTTCGACGACGAGTTTCATCCTGACATGAAACACGATGTTGCCGGGATCGTGTCGATGGCGAATGATGGACTGAACACGAACACTTCGCAGTTCTTCATCACACTGCGTCCCTCGCCGGAATTCGACCCGTACGTAGACGGGGAATTGAAATCATGCGAAAGCCCGGGGGTTTCGTGCCATGCCGTCTTCGGCAAAGTGATCCAAGGGATGAGCGTCGTGATGGAGATCGAGGAAGGTGACGTGATTGAAGCGATCGATATCGAAAGCTACATCACCCTGCATCCGCGGAAATAGCGATCATATCGTGTTTGTCGAGAGCGGCGAATGAGTCGTCTTCGCGCAGGTCACGGTCTACAGAGCCGATTCGGTTGGAATGCCCTGCTCTCGAGATTCCGTCCTGCGCCGAAATGGAGTTACTGGGCGGAAGTGACCTTGGTGTCGTAAAGAACCGGGTGGGATTTCAACCGGCAGGTGCGACGGTGTGGATGCCGCATTCTTTTGCGTCGGGGTCTGATTCCCACCACCAGCGGCCGGATCGTTCGTCTTCGCCGGGTTGGACGGCTCTGGTGCAGGGGGCGCAGCCGATTGAGGGGAAGCCTTTGTCGTGGAGGATGTTGTAGGGGACTTTGTTTTCGATGACGTATTCCCGGATCATCTCGGCGGTCCAGTTGGCCATCGGGTTGACTTTGTAGGCGTCGTGGGCGAAGTCTTTTTGGATGATTTCGATGTTGCCGCGCTTCATTCCTTGGTCGCGTCGGAGGCCGGTGATCCATGCGTCGGCTTCGTTTAGGGCCTTGTTCAAGGGGTTGACTTTGCGGATTTCGCAGCAGAGTTTGCGGTTATCGACGCCCTTGTAGAAGAGGTTCATGCCGTGCTGTCGGATCATGCGTCCGACTTCCCGGATGTCGGGATAGTGGACTTCGACTTCGGTGTTGTAGCGTCGTGCGATGCGGTCCATGAGGTCGTAGGTTTCCTCGAAGAGCCGCATGGTGTCGAGGGTTGCGAGACGTGCTTTCGGGTTGATTTTCCAGAACATGTCGAAGATGGCCATGCCGTCGATGGCGAAGGACGACATCTGGATGAGGCGGTCGCCGAAAGCTTCGTCGGCCCATCGGAGGATCTCCGTCGGGTGAGCGGTTTCGAGTTGTTGGTTGATTTCCGCGAGTTCGTCGTCGGAGAAGCGATCTAGGACGCGATGCTCTGAGAAGTCGACTTCGATGGGCTCGAAGGATGCTAACTCGGGTTTGGCGAGGGTCAAGATTTGGGTTCTCCGGTGAGGGATGTCTCGTGTTCTAGATTGGGTCAGATGCTTCGGCAGATACTGGGGGCAAATAAAAACCCCTGCGTGGTTAGCAGGGGCGGTTCATGGCTCTTCGTGCCGCGGAGTACCGTAATGAACGGTTCAGGCGGTGGAAGGTGCATCTAACCCCTGCACGGGGCTGATACAAGAACACTCGGCGGATTGGGACCGCTCGGATGGATAAGACATGCCACACGTCATTATACCGCCAGGGCCAATGACTGGGCGCTCTTGTTGGTTCATTCGAGATTAGAATTGGTTTTAAATTGGGCGGTTGTGTGACAGCGCCCGTTGAATTTGGAGGAATTCCTCAATGGCAACGATGACCGAAGCACCGATCACAGGAGAGCGGATCGAGGAGTTGCAGAGCATCGCTGGGGATCATCTCTTCATGCATGCTCAGCAGGTAGAGGACTGGCGCGGGCAGTTGAAGGTTTATCTGAAGGGTCAGGGGCCATGGGTGGAGGATATCGAGGGGAATCGGGTGCTGGATGCGATGGGAGGTCTTTGGTACAAGGCAGCGGGTTACGGTAGGCGGCCGATTGCGGATGCGATGTACCAGCAGTTGATGGAGATCGAGACTCCGCCGGCTAACTCTGCCACTCCGTCGCAGATCGAGTTGGCGGGGCGGATTGCGGAGCTGTATCACGACAAGGACGCGAGGACGTTCTTCTTGTCCGGGGGTTCGGAGGCTGTGGAGACGGCGGTGAAGATGGCGAAGAAGTATCAGTCACTGACGGGCAAGGCTGGTGCGTTCAAGGTGATTTCGCGTCGTTATTCGTATCACGGAGCGACGGCGATGGCGGTGAGTCTGGGTCGCAGTCCGGCGGCGGATCCTTGCGGTCCGGAGATGCCGGGTGCGATTCATGTGACTAACTGGGATTCGTATCGGTTGCCGTTTGGGGGTGATCCTGTGGATGTGGCGATTCGATGTGCGAATGAGTTTGAGGTTGCGATCAAGCACAATGGGCCGGATTCGGTTGCGGCGATGATTGCGGAGCCGATCTCGGCGGCTGCGGGGATACACATTCCGCCAGCCGAGTACTGGCAGCGGTTGCGGGAGATTGCGGATGAGTATGACGTTGTGTTGATTGCGGACGAGGTGATTACAGGATTTGGCAGGACGGGTGAGTATTTTGCGCCGATGAATTGGGATGTGACGCCGGATATCACGACTGTTGCGAAGTCGTTGACCAGTGGTTATTCGCCATTAGGTGCGACGATCGCGACGAAGAAGATTGCGGATGCGTTCCTAGGAGGCGCCGAGGCGACGTTCAGGCACTTGGTGACGTTTGGCGGTCATCCGGTGAGTGCGGCTGCGGCTTTGGCGAATCTGGACTTGTTCGAGGAAGAGGATCTGGTGGGCAACAGCAAGCGGATGGGCGAGTATCTGTTCGATCAGTTGCAGCGGTTGAGGGAACATCAGATAGTCGGTGATGTGAGAGGCGGTTTGGGTCTGTTAGCTGCAGTTGAGTTGGTCCAGGATCGTGACAGCAAGACGGCGTTCCCGGCGAGTGCGGGATTGGCGCAAAGGTTGCCGGGGCTGTTGATGGACAACGGAATCGTGTCGTTCAGAGCGGGTGACGTGATTTCGCTATGCCCGCCGTTGGTGGTGGATCGAGACGAGGTGGACTTCATCGTTGATGCGGTCGACAAGTCATTGACGACGCTGAGTCGTGAGTTGGGGATGGGGTAGGTCTCGTAGTACCGAAACCTGACGCTTGGTTTTGCACCGAGCTTGGTTATCTGTTATCGTGCACATACACGCGCCGTGCGGATTCGGTTTATACCTCCGCGTTTCGGTCGCGTTGACTGAATAACGAGTTAAAGCAACTTCCCAAATTCGGCGAACCAAAACGCAACTAGGGAGAAGTAACGAATATGGCACAGACCACAACCGCTGCTGCAGAAGAACGCGAGCACATGTTGGAGGATGCTGCGGAGGTAGATGCCGATGGGTTTGGCCCGTCGGCTGCTACGTCTGAGATCGTTCTGGATGTGAAAAACCTGCAGACGCACTTTGCGACGCGCTGGGGGACGGTCAAGGCGGTCGATGGCGTGACTTACAGCGTGAGGCGTGGTGAGACGCTGGGCGTGGTTGGCGAGTCAGGATCTGGGAAATCGGTTACGGCGCTATCGATTATGCGCTTGGTGCCATCTCCTCCGGGTCACATCGTTGGTGGAGAGGTTGTGTTGAACGGGCGGAACCTGCTTGAGTTGTCCGAACGAGAGATGACACAGGTTCGAGGTGGTGAGGTCTCGATGATCCTGCAGGACCCGATGACGGCGCTCAACCCGGTGTTCACGGTTGAGAACCAGGTCGGGGAGGCGATCAGGATTCACCAGAAGTTGCGCGGGAAGGATCTGTGGGACTCGATTGTGGATGCGTTGCGGAAGGTTAGAATTCCGGCGCCTGAGTCTCGGGCAAAGGACTATCCGCACCAGTTGTCGGGCGGAATGCGGCAACGTGTTGTTGGCGCTATCGGGATTTCGACGAGCCCGGACGTGATTATTGCGGACGAGCCCACGACGTCGCTGGATGTGACTATTCAGGCGGCGTATCTGAGGCTTCTGCGTCAGATTCAGCGTGAGGCTGGAGTGGGGATCATCTTCATCACGCACGACTTTGGGATTGTGGCGAAGATGTGTGACCGCGTTGCGGTGATGTATGCGGGAAGGATCGTTGAGTCTGCGGACGTCAGGACGATCTTCAACAACCCTCTACATGAGTACACAAAGGCGTTGATCAACTCGGTTCCGAAGCTCGAAGAGAAGACCGGTCGATTGCCGCAGATCGAGGGCCAACCGCCGTTGCTCTACAACTTGCCGGAAGGCGATGCATTTGCGCCGCGTTCGCCGTTGGAGTACGACGAAGCAGATGCGCTGATTCGTCCCGATCTGGTGGAGGTTTCGCCCGGGCACTTCGTGCAGTTGTCGAGGGCTTCGGTAGCGGACTTTGACAAGTACAAGCACTTGGTTTCTTACGGATGATTCCGGCCTGCGCCGGAATGACGGTTCGAGCGAGCAATCGCATTAAACGGTTCGAGCGAGCAATCGCAGTAATTGGTTCAAGAGGTAATCGATAGATGGCAACAGATACAGCGACCCCAACAGTGATTGAGGATGCACCAGGTGCGTCGAATCCTTCGGACACGATCTTGCAGGTCAGGCATCTGCGGAAGTGGTTTGACGTTGGAGGACGTTTCTTAGGAATTGGCGCTCGGAGCTGGTTGAAGGCGATCGACGATGTCAGCTTTGATGTGCGTCAAGGCAGGACGTTTGGCTTGGTCGGAGAGTCGGGTTGCGGCAAGACGACGACGTTGAAGGTGATCTTGGGGCTGGAAGAGCCGACTGAAGGTCACATCTACTGGCAGGGCGAAGACGTTGCGACTATGACCCGTGCTGGTCGTCGAGAGTTTCGGCGATCGGTGCAGGCGGTTTTCCAAGACCCTTGGTCTTCGTTGAACCCTAGGATGAGGGTGCAGGCAATCGTTGGCGAGCCGCTGGAGATCGCGACGACGATGACGCGTCAGCAGATCCGTGACCGTGTCGGGGACCTGTTGGTCGAGGTTGGCTTGAACCCGTATCAGATGAACCTGTATCCGCACGAGTTTTCGGGTGGCCAAAGACAGCGCATCGGCATCGCTCGTGCGTTGGCGTTGAACCCGGACCTGATTTGTTTGGACGAGCCGGTTTCGGCGCTTGACGTTTCGATCCGCGCCCAGATCATGAACCTACTCGTGGACTTGCAGGACGAGCACGGACTGGCTTACCTGTTGGTTGCTCACAACCTTGCGACTGTTCGGTACATGTGCCATGAGATGGCGGTCATGTATCTCGGTGTCGTGCAGGAGATGGGTGACACCGAGGCTATCTTCAGCAACCCGATGCACCTCTACACGAACGCATTGATCTCCGCAGCGTTGCCGTCGCACCCGGACATCCGGCGCGACGAGATTCTGTTGCCGGGTGAGGTTGTATCGCCGATTGATCCGCCGCCGGGCGACGTGTTCATGACTCGTACGCCGGTCGAGGTCGATGCGACGCATCGATATGCGAACGAGCGTCCGCCGTTGATCGAGAAAGAGCCGAACCACTGGGTTGTTGAGACTCCGTGGAGCATGGCTACGGACGAGGCGTTGCAGGCTTCGATCTACGACGAAGAGGCCGAGATCGCTGCTAGCGAGGCGGAACGGGCCCGATTGGCGTCGATGAACTGATACCTGGCTAAAGGTATTCGCCTAAACAAAGGGGCGTGTGCGAGGTTTCGCACACGCCCCTGATTTTTGTTTCCCGTTGGGATTTGCTGGCTCCCAGGCCAGGATTCGAACCTGGATTAGAGGATTCAAAGTCCTCTGTCCTACCATTAGACGACCTGGGATTGAACCTAGATTCAAGGATATATTCGAGCCTGATTCACCAAGTCGGCGGATTCGGCGAGCGCATCAGTGCGTTGGTTGGGTGTTACGGGTTCGTCGTTGTTTGAGTTCGTGCTGATCAGGAGTTTTGTATCAGGCAACGAGGATCGGAGGTTTGCGGCGAAGTCGATGGGTTGTTGATGGTTTAGCGAGATGAGAGTTGTATCGCCGATTCGGAGTGCGGTGATGTTGTGGGTTGAGGCAGATTTGATGGTTGCGTTGCGTCGGGTGATGGCGTTGGGGGCCGAACGGATTACTTGTGTTGCGAGGAGAATGCCGAAGGCTTGTGCATCGGCGGGTAGGCGATCTGCGTGGGAAATGTCGGGGTTGCCGTCCCACCAGTCGAAGGGTCTGACATTTGCTGATGCGCCTTGGATGAAGATGGCGTTATCAATGCCGGCGTTTTCCAGGGCTGATGATGCTACTCCGGGGAAGTCGGCGGTCCATGATCGGGTGTTGCCGATGATCGCAGCGGGGCAGGCGAAGTTGTAGAGGATGCAGGAGATGTGGTCGTCGGAGGATTGGATGACGGTTAGTTGGAGGGATTCTCTTTCTGATTCGAGGTGTTCGGGTTTGTTGGGTTTGTTGAAAGTCGTCAGGTTGGGGAGGTTGGTCGCGATGGTTCCTATGGCGGCGGGAGCCAAGGATAGAGAGGCTTCGAGGGCGGTTCCGGCAACGATGTCGGGTAGGTAGGCGGCGTAGTTTCTGTATTCGGTAGGTAGACTGGTCTCGTCGTGCCAGAGAGGGGGAGATGTGCCGTTTCCAGTGGCGAGAACTATGATGTTCTGCGCTGGGATTTCTGTGGCTTTGGAGATTGATCGGGTGAGTTTGGTTTTGAGCCAATCGGCGATTGTCCAGACGTCAAGGGAAACGATGGCGGCGGTTTCGCCGTATGACTTTAGGACGATGCATCTCGCGTAGAGATCGTCGTTGATGCTTACTGCGGTTCGGTCTGGGAACTCTGGTCCAGAGATCGGGAAGCCTACAGGTGGCGTGATTGGCGATTGAGCTACACCGGCGTGGAGCAGGTTGTCGATGGTCGTGCCAATGGGTTGCGAGGTCAATTGCTTTGCGTCTCAGCTTGGTTAGTTGGGCGATGGATCCTGACCTCTCCCCTGCCCTATCGAACGTTAGAGGAGAGATCGGATGCTTCGGTAAGATTGATTGTGCAATTTGGAGCGAGAAAATCGGGAAATTGGAGACAAATCGATCTGTGAGCATGTCATCTGCAACGTCGAATCAGCACCTTTTAGAGGTGAGAGGGCTGGAGACGCAGTTTCATACCGATTTTGGCGTGATTCGGGCTGTGGATGGTGTTGATCTTCATATCGATGAGGGGGAGACGGTTGGTTTGGTGGGTGAATCGGGGTGCGGGAAAAGCGTTGCGGCGCTTTCGATAGTGCGGTTGGTTCCGGATCCACCGGGGCGGATCGTGAACGGGCAGGTTTTGTTCGAGGGTCAGGACCTTTTGCGGTTGAGCATGAGAGAGATGCGGCATGTCAGGGGTGGGAAGATCGGGATCATTTTCCAGGAGCCATTGACGTCGTTGAATCCGGTGTTGTCGATTGAACGGCAGATCGTGGAGCCTTTGCAGGAGCATCTAGGGATGACTCGGCAACAGGCGTCGTCAAGGGCCCAGGAGCTGTTGGACATGGTGGGGATACCTGATCCTGCGTCACGGATGAAGGACTACCCGCACACGATGAGCGGGGGGCAACGGCAACGGATCATGATCGCCATCGCGTTGAGCTGCAATCCGCGGCTGTTGATTGCGGATGAGGCTACGACGGCTTTGGATGTGACGATACAAGCTCAGATCTTGGAGTTGATGAAGGATCTGACGGAGCGGTTGGGGACTGCGTTGTTGATGATCACGCATAACTTGGGGGTGGTTGCGAGATATGCGGACCGGGTCTGCGTGATGTATGCGGGGAAGATTAGGGAGATGGCGGCGTCGGAGGAGTTGTATGGGAATCCGCGGCATCCGTATACGTTGGGGTTGTTAGGTTCGGTGCCGCGGTTGGATGCTCCTCGGGAGGCTGGTAAGCTGACGCAGATACCGGGAGAGGTGCCCGATCCGACGTTTTTGCCTACGGGATGTGCTTTTCATCCGCGTTGTGATTATGCGGTGGCGTTGTGCGGGGTGGAGGATCCTGGGGTTGAGGAGGTTGGAGAGGGGCATGGGGTTGCGTGTTGGGAGTGGGAGGGGGTGGGGGGAGTCGATTGAGAAAGATGATGGTTTCGGTAAAATCCAATAAACGAAATGGGCAACCGACGGGACTAAAGCAATCATGGCACTTGACGAGTTAGCAGCAACCATCGAAGGAATCAAGAAGCATATCAACGAATTCCGGGATTCGATTGCTGCTAATGAAACCCGTACGCGGCAAGTTTTGATTGACCCTTTGCTGTCGGCTTTGGGTTGGGACGTGACAAACCCTTCGTTGGTGGAGTTGGAATATGACGTGCGTGGAAAACGCGCCGATTACGCTTTGAAGGTGGATGGGAAACCGGTCGCTGTGATTGAAGCTAAACGGTTAGGCAGACAATTGATTGACGACGACACGATGCAAGTGATGAATTACGCGAATACCGAAGGCATCGATTACATGGTCGTGACAAATGGCGACCAATGGAACATGTTCTCGGTATTTGAGAGGGGGACTATCGAACAGCGTGTCATCATGGAACTGAGTATCTCGGGTTCAGCTTCGCACGTGAATGCCCTCAAATCGCTGTCTATGTGGCGCGCTAACCTAGATTTGGATGCCGAACCAGTAAACGCGAATACTCCTGTTTTGGAGGGCAATGCGATGCAAGGTTGGCGGCAATCTGAACCACCTAAGCCGCCTGTACTTCAGCAAAAATCCTATCCGAATTCAAGCACCGCAGCCATCGGGCAATCCGGTCGTGGCAAAAGCATTGGTCGGCGCACTTTGGACTCAACAAAGTCGCTGAGCTTGAGTGGAAGTGGTTGGTACGATCTAGCTAATCGAGCTTTTGTGCCGACCGGCAAACGTGCCACCGCGGTCAGAATACGCGGTGAAGTCGTCGAAACGCGGAATTTCGCACAAGCAGCAGCGGAAATCGCGAGCTGGTTGGGTACAGAAGGGTTTTTAACCCGAGAAAAATGCCCGATCAAATCACGACCGACAGGCGCAACATATTTGATCGCTTTCGAGCCAATTCACGAAGATGGTAGGGCGTTTAGATCACCTAAAGTGTTGCCGAATGGAATGGTAATGGAAGTCGCCGCGAGCTCCAGCGACTTGTTGATGTTTGTCCGTAATCTGGTCGATCTTTGCCACGCTACCAGTGAGGAGATCCGTATCAATTGGGTGGAACGTAGTTGAACGCTGACCTGATGGATGAAGATCGTTCCCTAGTTTGAGCGTCAACTCGGACAAAAGATCTGATTTAGTTTCGCCACTTCATGTAGAAGATAGAGCGTGTGTGCTGTAAAATGCTCTGAGCGATTGAGTAGACTCTGGAGCATGAAGAGGTAATTTCTTGACAACGATGGCGTTGGATACACACAGAGCAGTTAAGGATCTCGAAGAAGCGGGTTTTGAGGAACCCGCGGCTGAAGCGATGGTCTCGTTGGTTAGCACCGCGCTGGCGGAGAACGTCGCGACGAAGACGGACATTTCGGACATGGCGACGAAGGCCGACATCGCCAACCTAGCGACTAAGTCAGACATCTCTGATATGGCTACCAAGGCCGATATAGCTGACATGGCTACGAAGGCTGACATCGCGGACACGGCGACCAAAGCGGATATCGTCAACATGGCCACTAAACAAGATATTGCTGAACTTCGGTCAGAGCTTAGAGAGGAGATACGGGACCTTGATGGCCGAATGACGGTTCGTTTCATTTGGGTATCGCTAGGCATCGTGATTATCACCACGTCTTTAACGTCGGGGATTATCGGTTTCTTGAATCAACTTCAAGGCTGATGGCTTTGACGTTGAGAGAAGGGGCCGTAAAGGGCTCAACCACCGCCCAAGCCACCGCCGTCGCAACCGCGCCGGATCGGGTGGGTGCGCTTG